>CALRNJ020000001.1:0-872686 GCA_943369475.1 Sphingomonas paucimobilis
GCGAAAAGCAGCAACCCAGCGTCCCGCTTGACCCCGAACCAATACCAATGTCATCAACCCAACTGACGTTCAGGCCCCCGGCCGGGATCATCTCGGAATGATGGCCGGCTTCAAATCGGAATGGACGGCCGGGATCGTCGGAATCCGCATCCCGGGGCAGATCGTGGCGGAAGCCATGGTGGAACTCGGCACTGCCGATGACGAGGGCGTGGCCAAGACCACCTGCGGCCTCATGATAAACGACTGAGTTAAGCGGGCCATCACCTGCAACGCCAGGCCCCGGGGGGAGTGCTGGTTGCCTGCAGGGATGATGTACTGCGACAAAGTTGAGCCGCGCTCAATAACGCTTGCCAGCTCGGGCTGACGTTGGCAGGATGTGAGTCGTAATCAAAACTGCTGCTTCAACCGACAGAACTAGAACGGGCAGGCATGAACATGGTCACCAGCATGATCACCCGGCCTGTGCGGCTAGCGCTTGGCCTCGCCCCATCCACCATCTTCACCCTGTCCCTTGCTGCCATGCTGACGGCCTGCGGCGAAGCCGCTGCTCCGCCGCCACCGCCGGCTCCGGCTGTACCGGTGCGGGTGGTGAGCGTGGCGCCGGTGAGCGGCGTGACCTTGCTTGATGTAGCGGGTACCGTCCGGCTCAAACGCGAAACCCTATTGGCCTTCAATACGCCTGGGCGCATAGCCGCCATTCTGGTGCGCGAGGGTGATCGGGTGCAGGCTGGGCAGTTGCTGGCGCGGCTGGACACAACGGCGCTTCGTGCCAACCAGGCATCGGCAGCGGCAGAAGTGGTGCGGGCACAGGCCGATGTGAATCGCGCCGAAGATCTGTTTGCCAAGGGCTGGGTGACGGCGCCGCGGGTGGAGCAGGCGCGGGCGACGATGGCGGCAGCACAGGCGCGGGCGCGAGCGACGGGTTTTGATGTCACCCTCGCATCCTTGCGCGCACCGGCGTCTGGCGTCGTGCTGGCGCGGCCTGGGGAACCGGGCCAGATCGCCCAGCCGGGCCAGACCATATTGACTATTGGCGAACTGAAGCAGGGCTTTGTGATACAGCTACCGCTCGCGGACCGTGATGCGGCGCGGGTGCGGCAGGGTCAACCGGCGATGGTGCTGATCCCGGCGCTTGGGACTGGCACGCTTGTAGGCCAGGTGAGCGAATTGGGTGCGCGCGGCGATGATGGCACCGGTACTTTCCGCATCGAAGTAAAGTTGCCGGCGGACAAACGCTTGGCGTCCGGCCAGATCGGCACGGCGCGGCTGACCCTGGGGCCGGCTGAACCGGGAACGCCGATCAGCGTGCCCGCCACCGCCGTGTTCGGCGCGCGGGCGGACGAGGGCTTTGTCTATGTATTGGAACCAGTGAGCCGCCGGGTGCGGCGGCGACAGGTGGCGCTGGGCACGGTGAGCGATACCGGTGTGATCGTAACCGCTGGCCTGAAGGCTGGTGACCAGGTGGTGACCACGGGCATTGACCGGTTGCGCGATGGCCAGGTGATCGAGGTTGCCGGCACGAAGCAGGCGGCCACGTGAACGCCATCATCCGCTTTGCGATTCAGCGCTGGCAGATCACGCTGGTGGTGTTTTTGGCGCTGGCGGCGCTGGGGGCTTCGGCCTTCTTTACCATCCCGCGGTCGGTTGATCCGCATTTTCCCTCGCCGTTCATCAGCGTGATTGCCAATGTGCCGGGTGCGGAACCGGCTGACATGGAAACCACCATCGCCAAGCCGATCGAGGATGTGATTCAGGGCCTGGATGGCATTGTGAAGGTGCAATCGCGATCGACCGATTCCACCGCCATCATCACCGGCGAATTCAGCTGGGATGGTGACCCTGAGAAGAATTACGACGAAATCGTGCGTGAAGTGAATGCGATAAGGCAAAATCTACCGAGCGCGCTGACCCGGCTGGAATTCCAGAAATCGCGCACCACCGAAGCTGCCGTGCTGCAGTTTGCGCTGGTATCAGATACCGCCAGTTATCGCCGGCTGGAAAAGATCGCCAAGGATTTGCGTGAACGGCTGATCCGCGTGCCCGGCGTGCGCGGTGCGCGGGTATTTGCGCTGCCGACGCCGGAAATGCGGGTGGCGCTCGACACCGGCCGCATGGCGCAGCTGGGCATCCCCGTAACCGCAATTACCGATGCGCTGCGCGGTGGCGGCCAGGATCTGCCGCCCGGTGCGGTGCAGGTGGGCGAGGCGCGGTTGAACGTGCAGGCCGGCGGCGCCTATAAAAGCATCGAGGAGCTGAAGGACGAACCGGTGCGGTCGCAATCCGGCCGCATCGTGCGGGTGAAGGATGTCGCCGAAGTCGGCTGGAACTACGAGGAGCAGCCGCATTTCGCGCGATACAATGGCAAGCGCGCGGTGTGGGTGACGATGACCCAGAAGGACGGGTTGAATGTGCTGGACATCCGTAACGGCGCGGTGGCGGCGGCCGAAGAGTATAAAGAGCTGCTGCCGCCCGACGTGAAACTGGAAGTGGCGTTCGATCAGAGTGACGACATCGCCCGCAAGCTAGGCCAGTTGGGTCGGGATTTCGGCATTGCGCTGGGGCTGGTGCTGATCACGCTTTTGCCGCTGGGCTGGCGAGCGTCGATCGTGGTGATGGTGTCGGTGCCACTCAGCCTCGCCATGGGTGTGGCGGTGCTGGCATGGAGTGGCTTCACCCTCAATCAGCTGGCGATTTCCGGCTTCATCATCGCGCTGGGCCTGCTGGTGGACGATAGCATCGTGGTGACGGAAAACATCGCGCGCCATCTGCGCATGGGCAAGAAACGCCAACAGGCCGCCATCGATGGCACCAGCCAGATCGCGGTAGCGGTGATCGGCTGCACTTTTGTGCTGCTGTTTGCCTTCCTGCCGCTGACTATGCTGCCCGAAGGCGCCGGCAAATTCACCCGCAGTCTACCGGTGGCGGTGCTGGGCACAGTGGCGGCGTCGCTGCTTGTTTCCCTCACCATCGTGCCGTTCCTGGCCAGCCGCATCCTGCCGCGCGAAGAAAGTGCCCACGGTAACCGCTTCCTGCAGGCGGTGAACAAGGGTATACACCGTTTCTATCAGCCTGTGCTGCACTGGGGGCTGACGCACCCGTGGCGGGCGATGGCCGTCTCAACCGTGCTGATCTTCTCCGGTTTTGGGCTGGTACCGCTGATCGGTTCCAGCCTGTTTCCGCCGGCCGAAACCCCCTATTTCACCGTTCAGGTGACAGGCAGCGAAGGCACCGCCATCCCCGCCACCGATCGGGCGGTGAAGGCGGTGGAAGCCGCGTTGCAGGGCGAACCCAATGTCACCGGCATTGCCAGCAACATCGGCCGCGCAAATCCGCGCATTTTCTACAACCAGGTCAACAATGATCAACGCAGCAACATCGGCGAAGTGCTGGTGACGCTGAAGGCATGGGACAAGCCGGGCAGCCCCGAGATGGTGGAACGGCTGCGCACCAAGCTCGCCGCCAATCCCGATGCGCAATATGTGGTGAAGATTTTCCAGAACGGCCCACCCATTGATGCGCCGATCCAGATCCGCATCATCGGGCCGGAATTGGATCTGCTGAAACGACTGGCCGGCGAGGTCGAAGCGGTAATGGCCAAAGTTCCGGGCACCCGCGACGTACGCAACGCGGTGGCGGTGGACACGCCGCGGCTCAATCTGGGCCTAGATGCCGACAAGGCGGCGCTGCTCGGCGTCGCACCGGGTGCACCGCGCCGGGCGCTGCGGCTAGCGCTGGCCGGGGAGGCCGCCGGCCGCTTCCGCGACGTGGAAGGCGACAGTTATAACGTGGTGGTGCGCCTGCCGCTGACCGAACGCCACGACGTCAGCGTGCTGGATGATGTGTATCTGCCCGGCAGCGCGGGCGCGGTGCCATTGCGCGAGATCGCCACCCCTTATCTCGACAGCGCGCCGCCGCGTATCAACCGTGAACGCCAGAGCCGAGTTGTCTATGTCGATTGCCAGATAGCTGATGGCTATCTTACAGCTAAAGTGAACGCGGCGGTTGTGGATGCGATTAAACAGGTGAAACTGCCCGCCGGCTATCGGTTCGATGTGGGCGGCGAGGCAGAAACCGCTGCGCGCAGCTTTGGCGGGCTGGGGCCGATCATTGCACTGGCTATTTTCGGCATATTGGCGGTGCTGGTGATTGAGTTCGGCCGCTTCCGTGAGACGCTGGTGGTGGCCGGCGTCATCCCGCTTGGCCTGTTCGGCGGGCTGGTGGCGTTGTTCGTCACCGGGAACAGCCTCAGCTACACCGCCGTCATCGGCTTCGTTGCTCTGATCGGCATCGAGATCAAGAACAGCCTGTTGCTCGTCGATTTCACCACCCAGTTGCGCGAGGCTGGCCGGCCGCTGCGCGAAGCCATCGAGGAAGCCGGCGAGGTGCGATTCCTGCCCGTGCTGCTTACCAGCCTGACGGCAATTGGCGGCCTGCTGCCGCTGGCGCTTTCTGGCTCTGGCCTCTATTCGCCGCTGGCCTGGGTGATCATCGGCGGCCTGGTATCGTCCACACTGCTGTCCCGCGTGGTGACGCCGGTGATGTATCTGTTGATCGTGCAGGGCGACAAAGCCGGCACCGCAACCGGTGATTGACAGTCACGCCAAAGACCATGTGACGCTTTGGCAATTTGAGTCAGCGCTTCATTGCGTCAGAGCCAGCACAGGTTTATCGCAACTCCCATGAAGCGTAATGCCGGTCAGGATCTGGAACTCGTGAAGCAGTGGCGCCCTGCTACCCAGATGGTGCGTGGCGGTACCATGCGCACTGAGGTGGGCGAAACCTCCGAAGCCATCTTCATGACGTCGGGCTATTGTTACGACAATGCCGAGGAAGCTGCCGCGCGCTTCCGGGGTGAGCGGCCGGGCATGACCTACAGCCGTCTGCAGAACCCCACGGTTGAAATGCTGGAGCGCCGCATCGCCCTGATTGAAGGGGCCGAAGCCGCCCGCGCCACGGCCACCGGCATGGCCGCCATGAGCGGCATGCTGCTGTCTACCCTGTCGGCCGGCGATCACCTCGTGGCGGGCCGCGCGCTGTTTGGCTCGTGCCGGGTGCTGGTCGATACGATCCTGCCGCGTTTCGGCATCGAAACCACCACGGTGGATGCCCGCGATGTGGATGCTTGGGCCAAGGCGCGGCGGCCGAATACTAAGGCCTTTTTCCTCGAAACGCCGACCAATCCGGGGCTGGACCTGTGCAACATCCGCGCCATCGCCGATATCGCCCATGATGCCGGCGCTCTGGTGATGGTGGATAACGCCTTTGCTTCCCCCATCGTGCAGAAGCCGCTGGAACATGGTGCCGATATTGTTGCTTACAGCGCCACCAAGTTGATGGACGGGCAGGGCCGCGTGCTGGCCGGCGCCGTGGTCGGCAGTGAAAAGTGGATCAACGACACTTATCTGGCGTTCGCCCGCCACACCGGGCCAAATCTGTCGCCTTTCAACGCTTGGGTGGTGCTGAAAAGCCTTGAGACGCTGGATCTGCGTGTGCGCCGCCAGTGTGACAATGCGCTGAAACTGGCCGCCTGGCTGGAAAGCCGGGTGCCGCGCCTGATGTATCCAGGCCTGCCCAGCCATCCGCAACACGCCTTGGCTCTGCGCCAGATGACGGCAGGTGGCACCATCATCGCAATGCATCTTGATGGCGGCCGGCCCCAGGCGCAGGCGCTGCTTGATGCGCTCGCCATCATCGACATCTCAAACAATCTGGGCGACAGTCGCACCCTGATGACGCATCCGGCCAGTACCACCCATGCCAGCGTGTCCGAAGCGGTCCGTGCCGAAATGGGCATCACCGAAGGCATGTTGCGCTTGAGCGTGGGCCTGGAAGACGTGGACGATCTGATCGACGATCTGGATTCTGCCCTGAAATCGGCCTGCCTATGACAGGGATGATCGGCCAGATCTTCCCCTACGCCGAAACCACCGGCGGGATCACCGTGCGTGTTGCTCCCCATTATCTGCCCGATCAATCCGATCCCGAACGCGGCTATTATGTGTGGGCCTATCATGTGCGGGTGGAAAATGCCGGCACTGTGCCGGTGCGGCTGATGGCGCGGCGCTGGCTGATCACCGATGGCGATGGCCGCACCGAACAAGTGGAAGGGGATGGCGTGGTGGGCGTGCAGCCGCTGATCGCACCGGGCGGTGCCTATGATTATGTATCGGGTTGCCCGCTGGCCACTGCATCGGGCTGCATGCAGGGCCGGTATGTGATGATGGGGGAAGATGGTGTGCGCTACACCGTTGTCATCCCGGTCTTTGCGCTGGAAGTGCCAGTCGGCCGCCCCCCCGTCCATTAATGCACTTCCATTGACATGCTGGCATTGATTGCGGCGTGCAGGCCAGCCATCGTCTTCCCATGAAACGTACCCACCTGCCCATGAATGCCCTGCGCGTGTTTGAAGCAGCCGCACGCCACTTGTCGTTCACGCGCGCTGCCGATGAACTGGCGGTCACGCCGGCAGCGGTGGGCCAACAGATCCGGGCGCTGGAAGAAGCGCTGGGTGTCGTGCTGTTCCGCCGGCTGACCCGCAATCTTGAGCTTACCCACGAAGGTCAACAGGCATTGCCGGCGCTGCAACAGGGTTTCCTCGCCTTTGAAGAGGCGGTAAGGGTGATGCAGGCCGGGCAATCCAGCCGGGTGCTCGCCATCGCGGCGCCGAGAGCGCTGGTTGCCAAGTGGCTCACTGCCCGGCTGGCTGAATATGGCCGGCAGAACCCCGATCTGCGTTTTTCCATCGCCGCCCATGAAGACGGCGAAGTGGATTTCACCCAGGCCAATCACGATCTGGCCATCCATTTCGGAGGCGAGCCGCAGGCCGAATCCATTCATGGCCGCACCCTCGGTGATGAACGGCTGGTGACGGTGGCGGCCCCGGGCGCGGGGGCAGATGCGCCCAATGCTCTGCCGTGCATTGCACACCCGCTCGATCCTAAAACGCCGTGCGTGGAAAGCGCACTCACTGTGGCAGATCCAGGCCTTGCCATCGATGCTGCGGCCGCCGGGTTGGGCAAGACGCGGGTGCCGGCCCTGCTGGCAGCCGCCGATATCGCAGCCGGTCGGATTATCGCGCTGGATGCCGGCGAACCGGCGGCCGGCGCTTGGTGGCTGACCGCGCCCACGCCGCAATGGCGCCAGGCCAAGGTGCGGTCATTGGTGGCTTTTCTGACCAGCTGAAGCAACGGCGCCAGCCGAGTTGCGGCTTCCGTACCGCCTTGCAGTGGCCGTTCCGCATGCGCGCGCGGTGAACCATAACGGGCAGAAATCGCGCCCGCACCCCTCGGTAATGGGCCCACCTCCGGTCCGCGTCAGCGGCGGACCGGCGGTACGGTTGCTAACGGATTAACCATGAAAATAAACGGCAACCGTTACTCGTAAAGAATGGAAGGATTTAGCAATACATCATTAAGTCGCATTGATCGCAGATAAGCCCTGAGAAGCGTTAAAGTAATATGAATGTTGCATATGTGTTTGCTGCCGGGTGTCAGGTCGACGTCCAGATTGGGCCAGAGCCAACGAGGGAGTTGCTGATGTGAGTGAGTTTCTGAAGACTGCGATCGCTGCCGCAGCACTCGACCCGTTGTCGATGTCAGCGCAAGCCGCTCAAACCGCTTCGATCGTGCGCTTCACGACCAATCAGGCCAGCCCGAACCTGTCCTATGCGGAGAACGGTGTCGCTCGAAGATTTTGACGGCGGCTTCGTTTCGGGCGTTCAGGCGAACCTGTCGTTCACTGGCACTGGCACTGGCACGGCCTTCGCCGTCAACACAGCCGGCACGACTTGGTCGCAGGCGTTGACTGGCGGCACTGATCGAAAAAGGCCTGCCCCATCGCAGGGGCGGCCTTTTCGTTGTGTCAATCGCGGCCGTCATGCTGCCTTGCGCAGCGCTGCTGCGAGTTTCAGCAGGTCTTGCAAAAGCACCGGCGCCAAGCCATCGGAGCAACGAGGCATGAAAAAGGGGTCAAAGCGATGGTGATGATGCGTTCGATGGTAGCCACGGCGGTTTTGCTGGTGGGAACGGCGCCCGCGCTGGCGGCCGAAGCGTCGCTCACCGGGCTCACGGCTGGGGTGAGCGAGGCGGAGCTGAAGGCCAATATCACCGCACTGGTCAGCTTTGGAACCCGCCACACCGCCAGCGACACCACCAGCCCGACGCGCGGCATCGGCGCCGCCCGCCGCTGGACCGAAGAGCGGTTCAAGAGCTTCAGCGCCGCCTGCGGTAATTGCCTGACCATCGCCACGCCGGCCGAAGTGGTGACCAGCGCGCGCCTGCCCACGCCCACCAACGTGGTGGACGTGCTCGCAATCCAGCGCGGCACCAGCGATCCGAACCGCGTCATCATCATGTCGGCCCATATCGACAGCCGTAACAGCGATGGTCTGGATGCCAAGGGCGATGCGCCGGGCGCCAACGACGATGGCAGCGGCACTGCCGCCGTAATCGAGGCGGCGCGCGTATTGTCCCAGCACAAGTTCGCCGCCACCATCGTCTATGCCGTGCTGTCCGGTGAGGAGCAGGGGCTGAACGGCGGCAAGGTGCTGGCCGATTATGCCCGCGCCCAGGGATGGATGGTCGAAGCCGATCTGAACAACGACATCGTTGGCAACAGCACGGGTATCGGTGGCATGAAGGATTCGGGCCATGTCCGGGTGTTTTCGGAAGGCACCAAGGCGGTGGAAACGCCGGAACAGTCCAATCGCCGTCGCTACAATGGTGGTGAGAATGATTCGCCCAGCCGCAACGTGGCGCGCTTCCTCGACAGGCTGGCCGATCACAATATCGACGGCCTAGATGTGAAGATGATCTATCGCACCGACAGGTTCGGCCGTGGTGGTGACCAGACCCGCCTGCTGGAAGCCGGCTATCCGGCGGTGCGCATTACCGAGGCGGTGGAACATTATGACCGCCAGCACCAGAATATCCGCGTCGAAAATGGCCGCCGTTATGGCGATCTGATCGACGGCGTGGATTTCCAGTATCTTGCCAAGGTGACCCGGCTGAACGTCGCCGGCATGGCCGCGCTGGCCCGCGCGCCTATGCCGCCGGCCGTCACGATCGAGCGCAATGCCGGTTCCAACACCAAGGTGAGCTGGGCCCCGGTGAAGGGCGCTGCTGGCTACAAGATCTGGTGGCGCGACACCACCGCGCCGCAGTGGCAATACAGCCGCAGCGCCGATGCCAGCGCCAAGTCGCTGGTGCTGGAACAGGCATCGATCGATGATTGGCTGTTCGGCGTTTCTGCCGTTGCCGCCGATGGCAGCGAAAGCCCGATCGCCTATCCGGGCGATGCAGGCAATTTCATCAGCAACCCGCCGTTCCCGTCCCCTCAGCCGCGGCCTTAAGCCCCGGCAATTACCGGCCGACCGATCAGGGTGACGGCGTCCAACGCCAGCATTCGGTTCTGGCCTGTGAGCGGGTGGCGGACCGCGAGCAGTTCCTGATAGCGGGCGTGCAGCAACCACCATTGGCCATCGTGGGCCAAAACGAGCGCTGGTTGGCCGGCAAAGAGATCGCGGATCAGCAGTGGCTCGGCGGGGGAGGGCGGCTGGCCGGCTTCCCAGATGATTTCGACAGCGATTTCGACCTCATCCTCGTCGGCGCTGACCGTGGCGCCGGCTACGGCCAGCAAGGCGGCGCTGCCCTCACGTGGGCCGATGCGGGCAATCACCTGCTCCACCGTGAAGCGCACGCCGCGCGCCTGCCAGCAGGCAACCAGCGCGGCGGCCAGCGTATCGGCCGGTTGGGACCGCGCCGGCACGGCGAGCAGCAGAGGCAAGGCGAGCAGCAATCGACGGGTGAACATGCGAGCAGCCTAGCCGGCTTGCCCGCATCCTGCTAGGCGGCGCGCATCATGTTGTCTGTCCAAAACCTCGTTGTCCGTCTAGGCGGGCGGTCCATCATTGATGGTGCCACCGTCACTCTGCCGCCGCGCGGTTGCGTGGGCCTGATCGGCCGTAATGGCGCCGGCAAATCCACGATGATGAAGGTGATGGCCGGCACCATCGATCCCGATGGTGGCAGCATCGAACGCCCGCGCGGCACACGGCTAGGCTGGCTGAAGCAGGAAGCCCCGATGGGGAACGGCACGCCGTTTGAAACCGTGCTGGCCGCCGACACCGAACGCGCCGCGCTGATTTCCGAGGAAGACGCCGGCGCTTCGCCCGAACGTGTGGCCGATATTCACGAACGGCTGATTGCCATCGATGCCCACACCGCGCCGGCCCGCGCCGCGCGCATCCTTGTAGGCCTGGGTTTTGACGAGGAAATGCAGGGCCGCCCGCTCGATAGCTATTCGGGCGGCTGGCGCATGCGCGTGGCGCTAGCAGCGCTGCTGTTCACCCGCCCCGATGTGCTGCTGCTCGACGAACCGTCGAACCACCTCGATCTGGAATCGGCCCTGTGGCTGGAAAATTTCCTGAAATCCTATCCTGGCCTGATCGTGCTGATCAGCCACGAGCGTGATCTGCTCAATCGGGTGGCAGGCATGATTCTGCACCTCGAAGGAGGCAAGGTGCAGCTTTATACCGGTAATTACGACAGCTTCGAACGGCAGCGCGCCGAACGGCTGGCGCAATTGGAGGCCGCGCGAACCGCCCAGGCCACGCAGCGCGCCAAGCTGCAGGATTACATCGCCCGCAACAGCGCACGTGCTTCAACCGCCAAGCAAGCGCAGAGCCGGCAGAAGGCGCTGTCCAAGATGCAGCCCGTCGCCGAAGCGGCCAATGATCCGACGATGAAATTCGATTTCCCGAGCCCTGAGCCGTTGCGCCCACCGCTGGTAACGCTGGATCATGCCGATGTCGGATATGGTGGGCGGGCGATCCTGAACAATCTCGATATCAGGCTCGATCCAGATGACCGGTTGGCGCTGGTGGGCCGTAACGGCAATGGCAAAACGACGCTGGCCCGGTTGCTTATCGGCCAGTTGCCGACGATGGCGGGCACGCGTTTTGCGTCGGGCAAGCTGAAAGTGGGATATTTCACCCAGTATCAGGTTGAGGAACTGGATGGCGACGCAACGCCAGTGCTGATGATGGGTCGCGCGATGAAGGGCTCCAGCCCCAGCGCTGTGCGGGCGCAGTTGGGCCGCTTTGGCTTTACCGGTCCGACAGCGGAACAGCGCATCGGCACGATGAGTGGCGGCGAAAAGGCGCGGCTGGCATTGGCGCTGGTCACCCGCGATGCGCCGCACCTGATCGTGCTCGACGAACCGACCAACCACCTCGATATCGATTGCCGCGAAGCCCTAGTGCAGGCGCTGGCCGGCTACGAGGGCGCGGTGGTTGTGGTCAGCCACGATCGCCACGTGATCGAAGCCAGTGCTGATCGGCTGGTGCTGGTTGACGCTGGCCGTGCCAGCCAGTTCGATGGCAGCATCGACGACTATGAGACGCTGATCCTGGCCGGTTCCAGCGTCAGCGCTGCCGCGCCCACCGGCACCAAGGCACCGCGCATCGATCCCAAGGAAGCCCGCCGCCAGGCCGCTGCTCGCCGCGAAGCCGCCAAGCCGCTGCGCCAGGCGATGCTGGCGGCGGAAACGAAGTTGAACCGGCTGATTGCCGAGCGCGAGTCTTTGGACGAGCAGATGACCCTGCCGCCGGCTGACATCACCGCCCTGATGCAGCGCCGCGGCGTGATCGATGCCGGCATCACGGCGGCAGAAGACGCATGGGCTGCGGCCAGCGAGGCCTATGACGCGGCGGTTGCGGCTCCTTAAATCTCTATCGAGACGATGCGGGTGAGGGCGGTGAGGTGTTCGGTGCCCATGTCGTCGCTACCGCGTTGCTGGATCGCCTTCTGCATCACCTTCTGCATCACGCGGTTATCATCCAGATCGAAGGCGCCAGCTACCGTCTATGCCAGCATGCCGGTCTCATCCCGGAAACAAGGCTGCGCCCGCACACGGCTCAGCCCCAAATCGCAAAACCACGCGGCAGACCGCCCAAGCAAAAGGAGCCTCGATCCCGAAATCGGCTGATCAGCGAAATCCGCCCAAACTGGGGAAGTTTAAATTGCCACGTCTGCGGAAAAGCAAGTCGCCGTTGACACCTCCGTGCCGCCAGCGCGGGCCAGCAGCAGGGCGAGGATGAAGCCGGCAGCAATTTTGTCGGCCTTAATGCCCATCACTCTGGCATAACGCAGCACCGGAGCAATGTTGGCGTGCTAGCCCGAAGGCCGACCGTCAGGCATCAATGGCGTCGGCTTCGATCGACGTGGCGTGGCTCTGGATAAAGTGGAAACGATGTTCGGGGTTGCGGCCCATCAGCCGTTCGACCAGATCTGCGACATCCGCCCGGCCATCGACATCCTCGGGCAGCTTCACCCGGATCAGGCTGCGCCGCGCCGGATCCATGGTGGTTTCCTTCAACTGGGACGGGTTCATTTCACCTAGGCCCTTGAAGCGGCTCACCTCCACCTTGGTCTTGCCGTTGAACACCGTCTTCATCAGTTCCTCGCGGTGGGCATCGTCGCGGGCATAGGCAACGGTGCCGCCAGCTGCGAGACGATAGAGCGGCGGCTGTGCGAGATAGAGCCGGCCATCGCGCACCAGACCCGGCATCTCGCGAAAGAAGAAGGTCATCAGCAGGGTGGCGATATGGGCGCCGTCCACATCGGCATCGGTCATGATGACGATGCGTTCATAACGCAGATTTTCCGGACTGTACTTGTCACGCGTGCCGCAACCCATGGCGAGGGTGAGATCGGCGATTTCGTTGTTGGCACCGATCTTGGCCATATTGGCGCTGGCCACATTCAATATCTTGCCGCGGATGGGCAGGATCGCCTGAGTATTGCGATCCCGCGCCTGCTTAGCACTGCCGCCAGCCGAATCGCCTTCGACGATAAAGAGTTCGGTGCCCACGGCGTCATCGCGGGCGCAGTCGGTGAGCTTGCCAGGCAAGCGCAGACTGGATTTGCTGGTCGCGGTCTTGCGCTTGACCATCATCTCCTGCCGGCGGCGCAACCGGTCTTCCATGCGCTCCACCACGAAGGCGAGCAGCGCTTTGCCGCGCTCGCCATTGGCCACCAGCCAGTGATCGAAATGATCCTTGATGGCGTTTTCCACCAGCCTCGTAGCTTCCGGGCTGGTTAGCCGGTCCTTGGTCTGGCTCTGGAACTGCGGGTCGCGGATGAATAGCGACAGCATGATCTCTGCCCCGGCAAACACGTCTTCTCCAGACAGATCGCTGGCCTTCTTGTTACCGGTGAGGCTGGCATAGTTTTTCAGGCCGCGCGTCAGTGCTAGGCGCAGACCGGCTTCGTGGGTGCCGCCATCAGGGGTGGGGATGGTGTTGCAATAGAAACTGGCCGAACCTTCACCATACTGCGGCCAAGCGCAGGCCCATTCTACCGCGCCCATCGGTTTGCCATCGGGGCCGGCGGGCAGATCGGTGCGGCCGGCAAACAGATCGGGCACCACCAGCGGTCGATTGTCGAGCCGTTCCTTGAGGTGATCAGCCAGACCGCCGGGGAAGGTGAAGACGGCGGTTTCTGGCACGTCGCCGCCCGCCAGTTCTGGTGCACAGCGCCAACGGATCTCGACACCGCCGAACAGATAGGCCTTGGACCGGGCGAGCTTGTAGAGCCGCGCAGGCTTGAAACGGGCATCATGGCCAAAGATCTCGGCATCGGGGTGGAACTTGACGCTGGTACCGCGCCGGTTCGGCGTCGGCCCCAGTTCCTCGATCTTGGCTTGCGGGATGCCGCGCGAATAACGCTGGCGATACAGCAATTTGTTCCGGGCGACTTCAACCACAGTATCGTCAGACAGCGCGTTCACGACGCTGATGCCCACGCCATGCAGTCCGCCCGATGTAGCATAGGCCTTGCCGCTGAACTTGCCGCCGGAATGCAGCATGGTCAGGATCACTTCCAGCGCCGATTTATCGGGGAAGCGCGGGTGCGGATCAACCGGGATGCCACGGCCATTGTCGGTGATGGTCAGGCTGTTGTCGGCTTCCAGCGTCACTTCGATGCGGCTGGCGTGCCCGGCCACCGCTTCGTCCATGGCATTGTCCAGCACTTCGGCGGCGAGATGGTGGAGCGCGCGTTCATCGGTGCCGCCGATATACATGCCTGGGCGGCGGCGGACAGGCTCCAGCCCCTCCAGCACTTCAATATGGCTGGCATCATAATCGGCGGAGCTTTGCGTGGCAGCGAACAGATCGGACATTAGCTCTATATAGGGCGGCGTGCGCCACGCCGCCAGCGGGTTGGCTACGGGGGCGGGGCGCGAATTTTTTTTCGGTTGTACGCAATTTGGCGCATTGTTCTGTAACATTGTGCGGTGCAATAGGGAGCAGCCGATATGGCGATCCTCCCCAAGGATTTACTGGGGCCGGAACTCAGGTTTCGGCCCCTTTTTTTATGTAATTGACGTGGGTTATTAAATCAGGTGCAAATCGGCCTGCCGATGATGGACAAATTGGTGCGGCGCACAAAAGTTGGCAGCCCTGCTGGTTCTGGGAGGAGCGCTGATGGTGTCGCGGGTACCGGGCAGCGCCCGCCGTTTCGGCCCTCTATGCAACGGCCTCTGCACCTTCTGCACGATCGCCGCCACCGCCATTTTGCCACTATCGCTGCCTGCGTTAACCATGGTTGAGCGAACGGCCCATAAGCGTGGCTGGCAAGCAAGCCCGACGGGGCTTCAGTGCAGAGGGAATGATGACCAACATGTTCGACAGATTGCCGGGTTTGAACGGGCGTGCTGCGGCCGCCATGCTGCCTGCACTGTTGATGGCATCGCCGGCTCTTGCCGCCAATGCGGCGCCGGTTCCCGACAAGGGTGACACGGCTTGGATGATGGTTTCCACCTTACTTGTGCTGCTGATGATCCTGCCCGGGCTGCAGCTGTTCTACGGCGGCCTTGCGCGCACCAAGAACATGTTGTCCACCATGACGCAGATCGGCGCCGCCACCTGTCTTGCCATGCTGATGTGGGTGGCATTTGGTTATTCGCTGACCTTCGGGCCAGAAGCCGTTGGCGCGCTGAAGCCGTTCATTGGCGGCCTCGATCGGTTGTTTCTGGCTGGCATCTCCCCGGCATCGACTGCGGCGACCTTCACCGATGGTGTCGTCATCCCCGAATATGTCTTCGTCTGCTTCCAGATGACCTTTGCCGCCATCACCGTCAGTCTCGTGCTCGGATCGGTGGTCGAACGCATCAAGTTTTCGGCCGTGCTGATCTTCACGTTGGTGTGGCTGCCGATCGTCTATCTGCCGATCGCGCACATGGTCTGGGCCTCATCGGGCCTGTTCTTCACCATGGGGGCGCTCGATTTTGCCGGCGGCACCGTCGTTCACATCAATGCCGGCGTGTCGGCCCTGGTCGCAGCAATCATTCTTGGCAAGCGCATTGGTTACGGCCGCGAAATCATGGCGCCGCACTCGCTCACGCTCACCCTTGTGGGCACCGGCATGCTGTGGGTCGGCTGGTTCGGCTTCAACGTTGGCTCGGCTCTGGAAGCCAATGGTTCGGCGGCGCTGGCGATGATCAATACGTTCGTCGCCACGGCCTCGGGCGCGCTGGCCTGGCTGGCGGTGGAAAGGCTGGCCGGCCACAAGCCGTCATCGCTGGGCCTAGCGTCGGGCATCATTGCCGGTCTGGTAGCTGTCACCCCTGCGGCTGGCTTGGCCGGCCCGATGGGTGCCATCCTCCTCGGGGCTGTGGCGTCGGCGATCTGCTATGCCGCCGTGACCGTGCTGAAGCCGCGCTTTGGCTATGACGATTCACTTGATGCTTTTGGTATCCACGGTGTTGGCGGCATTGTTGGCGCGATCGGCACCGGCATCGTCGCTTCGCCGGCGCTGGGCGGCCAGGGTGCTCCGGATTTCGACATAGCTGGCCAGATCGTCGTGCAGCTTGCTGCGGTGGGGACCACGATCCTGTGGGCCACCATTGGCACGGTGGTTGCGGTTTATCTCGCCAGAGCGATGACCGGGCTGCGCGTTACCAACGATGTGGAGCGCGAGGGGCTAGATCTGGGCGAACATGGCGAGCGGGCTTATAACCCGTGATCAGCTGGCCTAGCTGGCTTTCAAGCTTAGGGGCGCGCTCAGACTGATCTTGTCGAAGTCGCCGGATTCGTGCTGGGGCTGTCAAGAGATTGGTAAGGAAAAATGGAGCTCGGAGCCACGCCATCAGACGAGCCAAAAAGGGCAGCCCCTATGGGCTGCCCTTTTCGCTTGCTGGGGAAGTGCGACGCCAGCCGGGGTTAGTGCTGCCCACTAACCCCGTACCGCTTACGCGCTGTAATACATATCAAACTCAACCGGCGCCGGCGTCATCTCCCAACGTTGCACTTCTTCCATCTTCAGCTCGATGTAGCTGTCGATCTGGTCGTCAGTGAACACACCACCCTTGGTGAAAACGGCGCGGCTCTTGTCCAGTGCGGCGAGGGCTTCACGCAGCGAAGCGCACACGGTCGGCACCTTCTTCAGTTCGCGCGGTGGCAGGTCATAAAGGTTCTTGTCCATGGCAGGGCCGGGGTGGATGCGGTTCTCGATGCCATCCAAGCCCGCCATCAGCAGCGCGGTGTAGGCTAGGTACGGGTTGGCCAGCGCATCCGGGAAGCGGACTTCGACCCGCTTGGACTTGGCACCGGTGCCATAGGGGATGCGGCACGAAGCCGAACGGTTGCGGCTGGAATAGGCCAGCAGCACCGGGGCTTCGAAGCCGGGAACCAAGCGCTTGTAGCTGTTGGTGCCGGGGTTGGTGAAGGCGTTGCAGGCCTTGGCGTGCTTGATGATGCCCCCAATGAAGAACAGTGCCATTTCGCTCAGACCGGCGTACTGGTCGCCAGCAAACAGCGGGGTCTTGCCGTTCCAGATCGACAGGTGGGTGTGCATCCCGCTGCCGTTATCGTCCTTGATCGGCTTGGGCATGAAGGTTGCGGTCTTCCCATAGGCATGGGCGACCTGATGCACGACATACTTGTACACCTGCATGCGGTCAGCGGTTTCGACCAGCTTGCCGAAGGTCAGGCCCAGTTCGTGCTGGGCGGAGGCGACTTCGTGGTGATGCTTGTCGCAGGGCAGACCCATTTCCAGCATGGTGGCGACCATCTCGGCGCGCAAATCAACGGCGCTATCAACCGGGGCGACCGGGAAGTAACCGCCCTTGGCGCGCGGCCGGTGGGCCATGTTGCCCTGCTCATACTGGCGGCCCGAGTTGGTCGGCAGTTCGATATCGTCGAGGTGGAAGAAGCCTTCGTTGTAACCGAGGCCAAAACGCACATCGTCAAACACGAAGAATTCGGCTTCCGGTCCAACATATACGGTGTCGCCGATGCCGCTGGCCTTCAGATAGGCTTCGCCGCGCTTGGCGGTGGAGCGGGGATCGCGGCCATACAACTGTCCGGTCGAAGGCTCGACGATATCGCACACCAGGATCATCATCGGCGTGGCCGAGAAGGGATCGATATAGGTCGCATCCAGATCCGGCATCAGGATCATGTCGCTTTCGTTGATCGCCTTCCAGCCGGCGATCGAAGAACCGTCGAACATGAAACCATCGTTGAGCATGTCTTCGTCGATCACACCCGACACCATGGTCAAATGCTGCCACTTGCCCTTGGGATCGGTGAAGCGAAGATCGACCCATTCGATCTCCTTCTCCTTGATCATCGCCAGAATGTCAGCAGCCGTGGTCATTGGGTCTTCCCTCGTTGTTTTTTGGTTGATGCAAATTCAGTTGTGAAAACTCAGATCGCGTCGCTGTCGCGTTCGCCGGTGCGGATGCGCACGGCCATCTCGATGGGGGACACGAAAATCTTGCCATCGCCGATCCGGCCGGTGCGCGCCGCGTTGGTGATGGCCTCCACCACCCGCTCCACCTGGTCATCGTCCACGACAACCTCCAGCTTCACCTTGGGAAGGAAATCCACCACATATTCGGCGCCGCGATACAGTTCGGTATGGCCTTTCTGGCGGCCGAAACCCTTGGCTTCGGTGACGGTGATCCCGGACACGCCCACTTCGTGCAGTGCTTCCTTCACTTCATCCAGCTTGAACGGCTTGATGACAGCTTCGATCTTTTTCACGACCAATCCTCGCCTGTGATGGCAAAACTACCTGCGCCGCTCGGTGATAACCAGCGGCTGAACGCGATTTCAATGCGCTTTTTGGCATGGCCGCGCTACCGGTATTTTCCCCATACGCAGCCGAATTCCACAGCGGAATCTCACGCCGGAATCAGACAGTGGTGGCATAGCCGCCATCAACGGTGACGACACTGCCGCACAGGAAATCGCTGGACCGGCTGGACAGGAACAGCGCCACCCCGGCCATGTCGTCAGGCGTGCCCCAACGCTGCATCGGCGTAGCGGCGCGGAACGCCTCGCGGAACTCCTCGGCGATGCCGGCGGTCATCTTCGATGGGAAGAATCCCGGTGCAATTGCGTTCACGCTGATGTGCCGCTTAGCCAGGAATTTGGCCATCATCCGCGTCATGTGCAGCACGCCGGCCTTGGAGGCGGCATAGCTATAGGTTTCCAAATCAGAAACATGCTGGCCGTCGATCGAGCCGATGTTGATCACCTTGGCCAGATTGCCGGGGCCAGCGGCCGCTTCCAGAAGGGGCGCCAGTTTCTGGGTCAGGAAGAAGACGGATTTCACGTTGATGTCCATCACCTTGTCCCAGCCGGCTTCGGGGAATTCGTCGAAGCCAGCCCCCCACGACGCGCCGGCATTATTGAACAAGATGTCCACCTTGGGCGTTTGGGCGGCCACGGTGGCGGCGAAGCGCTCGATTTCGGCCATTTGTGACAGGTCAGCCGGGATGGCGGTGCAGGCCGGGCCGAGTTGGGCGGCAAGGGCTGTGCAGTCGCTGATCTTGCGGCTGGTGATGATCACATGCGCGCCGTTTTCGATCAGCGCGCGGGCGATCATCTCGCCGATGCCGCGGCTTCCTCCGGTAACAACGGCGGTCTTGCCGGCGACGCTGAACAGGGATTCGATCTTCATGTGGCGGAGGCTCCGATGATTTCGCCGGCGGCGCGGGCACGGTCGAGCCGGGTGGCTTCAGCCTTGGGCAGCAGGCGGTAGACGAAATAGAGGCAGGTGATGGTGAAGGGGGCCATCAGCAGTAGCGCCAGCACGCCGGTGCCGAGGCTGCCGCTGATACTTGACACGAAGCCGGTGAACCAGGGCCCCAAGCCTAGCCCGAAAAGCGTGGTGCCGATGAAGAAGGTGGCGGTTGCCGCACCGCGCATGCGCGGCATCACCAGATCCTGCGTAGTGGCCGCCGCGACACCGACATACATCGAGCCGAACACGGTTGTGGGAGCAAAACACAGGAAGAACACCGCAAGTTCGCTGGTAGTATATTGCAGCCAGATGAAGGGCGCCGGCACCAGGGTGGCCAGCGCACCAACCATGATGCGGCCGGAAGGATGGCGCTTCTTGGCCCAATCGCCCAGCACGCCGCCCAGGATGGTGCCGACAAAGCCGCCCAGCGCGCCGCCGCCGCCCAGAATGAAGGCCACCGATTCCTTGGTGGCATACCAGGGGATGGGACCGCCGCTGGCCAGCATCGGTTCGGCAAAGGTGCGCAAGGCATAAGGCGCTGCCCAGAAGCCAACCGAATAGCCGACGAAACTGATCGAGCCGAACCCAAGGATGGTCAGCACGAAGGCCGGCGTGCCCCAGATCATCTCGTATGTGGGCTTGTCGCGGCGCTTGATCGATTGCGCCCAACTGATCACCGCATAAAGCCCCGTGCCAACGGCGAGGAACTGCGGGATTTCGCCCGTGAAATGCACCAGGGTCGCCACCAGCCCGGCGACCAGAGCCAATACGGCGATATTCTCCAGCAGCGCTCGGCGGCCGAGCAAGGCCATGTTGACTAGGGTGAGCGGCGGGATAACGCTGGCCAGATCAGCCGCGAAATTGCGCAATATGGTCTTTCCCGCCATCGGTACTGGCGGCGGCAAGCCATCGGCGCGGCCACGGATCGGTTCGATCAGCGTTGCCACCCACAGGGCCAACAAGAGCCCGGGAATGCCGACCGCCATGAATGCCGCCTGCCAGCCGACCAGTCCCAGCGGACCGCCGCCGGGAAAGGCATTGTTCCAGCCCTTCACCACCACAGCGCCGATCAGCAGCGAGACGCCGCCGCCCAGATAGAGGCCGGCGGCATAGATGGAGATCGCCGTGGCGCGTCGCGCTTTGGGGAACCAATCGGAAATCATCGAATAGGCGGATGGTCCAGCGGCCGCCTCGCCAACGCCAACGCCGATGCGGGCGAGCGACAACTGGGCGAAGCTGCCGGCGAGGCCCGACATCGCCGTCATTCCCGACCACAAGGTAAGGCCAAGCGCCAGCAGCCGCGTGCGCACCCAGTTGTCGGCCAGCCGCCCGATCGGCACCCCGAACAGCGCGTAGAATACCGCAAAGGCGGTGCCATACAGGAAGCCCAACTGGGAATCGGTGAGGCCGAGGTCGCGCTTGATGTCTTCGGCCAAGATCGACAGGATCTGCCGATCGATGAAATTCATCACATAGACCAGCACCAGCAGCGCCAGCACATACCAGGCGTAAGGGCCACCCACTGGTGGAACCGGCTTTCCGGTCACGGCATCGTTGTCGTGTTCCGCCATGCGCTGTTCTCACCCCAAGGCTGCCGGGGCGTCTGCAGGCCCCGTTTCAGCGCAAAGGCTTATCAGTCGTCCCTGCGGCTGTCACCCATCACATCGGCAAAGCAAAGCTGGCCATCATAGAGGGCGCTCACCACCAATTCGGTGCGGGAGGAGACGCCATAAGGTGTCTTGGGGGCCTCCAGATACTTGTGGACTGCGCGCCGCCCGCCAAGCCCAGCAGCTGTTCCCCCACTAATTGGATTTGCCGCGTGCCGCCAGCACAAGGCAATCGAGCTGGCGCTGGGTGAGCTTCGAGCCTTCGGGCGGATTGTCACCGTCCTGCTGCACCTTTATCCGGCGGGCCGCCTCAAAGGCGAAGCAGGCCAGATATTGCGCAGCCGGCAACGAATCCGACGGCAATTCGCGGCCCTCTGCCGTCACGAGGCTGACCAGCCCCGATGCCTCGCCGGGGATATGGATCGGCACCGTACAGACCTTTGCGAGACCGGCAGCGCTGGCCTGGTTCCTGTAGGCCTTGTGGCGGCTTACGATGGTGTCGAGCTGGCTCCAGGCAAAGAGGTTACGCTGCGTTCACAGGCCAGTAGCACCGGATTATCGGCAAAACGGCCGCTTCGCATCAGATTTTCGACCCAGTGATCGGGAAAATCGGTGAGCCGCAGCGGTCCAACGCGGTTGGGGGCATTGACCCGCTGGGCCAGCGCGAAATGATCGAAGTCAAAGGCGCGCTTGGCATCCTTCAGCACAAGGCCAATATCAGTCAGGCTGGGCGCGGTGCGTACAAGCGTCTGGGCATCCTGGAAGACTTTCACTCACGACCCCGTGCACCATCATGCGACTTCCTGCACGCGCGCGATTGCCTTGCCCCGCCCCTCAGCCAGGCCTATCTCGGGGGCCGCATCACCCACTAAGCGACTACAGATTCTACACAAGATTTAGACAACGAGGGTCATATGACGCATGATACTGCCATCATCGCCGGCGGCTGTTTCTGGTGCACCGAAGCGGTGTTCAATGAACTGAAGGGCATCGAAGCGGTTGAATCCGGCTATATTGGCGGCCATGAGGACAACCCCACCTATGATCAGGTGTGCAGCGGCACCACAGGTCATGCCGAAGCGGTGCGCATCGTCTATGATGCGAACATCATAAGCTATGCCGAGCTGCTCGACATCTTTTTCCACACCCATGATCCGACCACGCTGAATCGCCAGGGCGGCGATATCGGTACCCAGTATCGTTCGGCGATCTTCCCGCAGAACGGTGTGCAGGCCGGCGAGGCAGAAGCCGCCATCGTGCGCAATCAGGCCAGCTGGGACAATCCGATCGTGACGACGATTGAACCGAACGCGCCGTGGTGGCCGGCCGAAGCCTATCACCAGCGCTATTTTGAGAATAACGGCACCAAGAACGGCTATTGCGTTGCCGTCGTGGGGCCAAAGCTAGCCAAGTTTCGCAAGGGTTATGCGGCGCGCTTGAAGGGCCGGTAACTCACTCCACGGTTACCGACTTGGCCAGGTTGCGTGGCTGATCGACGTCCGTGCCCTTGGCCAGCGCGACGTGATAGGCAAGCAACTGCACCGGAATGGCGCTGACCAGCGGGCTGATGAACGGATCGACCGCCGGCAGCGTCACCGCCGCCATCGTGCCTTGGCCATGGGTGGCAATCCCTTCGGCATCGCTCAGCAGCACGACCTGGCCGCCGCGCGCCATCACTTCCTGCATGTTCGAAACGGTCTTTTCAAAGCGCGGGCCGGATGGAGCGATGACGATCACCGGCACATGTTCGTCGATTAGCGCGATCGGGCCGTGCTTCAGTTCGCCAGCGGCATAACCTTCGGCGTGGATATAAGAAATTTCCTTCAGCTTCAGCGCACCTTCCAGCGCCATCGGATAATCCGGGCCGCGGCCGATGTAGAGAATATCCCGCGCCTTGGCCAAGGTAGGGGCCAGCGCCGCAATCGCGTCCTCGCATTTCAGCGCACTGTTCACCGCCGCCGGGACTTCGGTGAGTAGGTGGACGAGCCGGGCTTCTTCGGCGGCGTCCAACCTGCCCTTGGCCTTGCCCAGCGCGATGGCAAAGGTGGCCAGCACGGCAAGCTGGCAGGTGAAGGCCTTGGTGGAGGCTACGCCCACTTCCGGGCCGGCGTGGGTGGGCAGCAGCAGCTGCGTCTCGCGCGCCATCGTGGACGTCGCGACGTTGACGACCGCCGCCACCATCTGCCCGCCCGCCAGGGCATGGCGCAGGGCGGCCAGCGTATCGGCTGTCTCGCCGGATTGGCTGATAAACAGGCACAGCCCACCATCCTCATAAACTGGATCGCGGTAACGATATTCGGACGCGTTCTCGATGCTCACCGGCACGCGCGCCAATTGCTCCAGCCAGTAACTGGCGACATGGCCGGCCAGTAGCGCGGTGCCACAGGCAACGATCTGCACACGCTTAACAGCGGCCAAATCAAACGGCAGGCCGGGAAGGGCGACGGTTTCGGCGAGCGGATCAAGGTAGGCGCCCAATGTTTGCGCTACCACGATTGGCTGCTCGTGGATTTCCTTTTCCATGTAATGGCGGTGGTTGCCTTTCTCGATCACCGCGGCGCTGGCCGACGAGGTGATGAAGGCGCGTTCTACTGGCTGATCGTTCCCATCGAAGATTGCGAAGCTGTCAGCGGTCAGCCGCACCCAGTCGCCTTCTTCCAGATAGGCGATGCGGTTGGTGAAGGGGGCAAGGCCCAGCGCGTCGGAACCGAGGAACATTTCGCCGTCGCCGCGGCCGACCACTAGCGGCGAGCCACGCCGCGCGCCGTAGATGACGCCAGGGTGATTGCGGAACAATATCGCGAAACTGAAGGCGCCGTGGAGCCGCTTCAGGGTATGCGCCACCGCGTCATCGGGCGAAGCGCCGCCGGCCAGCGCCAGTTCGAGCAGATGGGCAACTACTTCGGTATCGGTATCGCTGCTCAGCGTTCGCCCGGCGCCCAGTACTTCGGCGCGTAGCGGCTTGAAATTCTCGATGATGCCGTTGTGGACCAAGCAGACATTTTCCGTCGCGTGCGGGTGAGCATTGTCGCGGGTGGGCGCGCCGTGGGTGGCCCAGCGGGTATGGGCAATGCCGATCTTCCCGGGCAGGGGGTCAAGCACCAGCTCGCGGGCCAGATTAGCCAGTTTGCCGGGCGCGCGGCGGCGATCCATGTGGCCGTCATGGATCGTTGCAATGCCGGCGCTGTCATAGCCGCGGTATTCCAGCCGCCTGAGGCCATCGACCAGCCGATCCGCCACCGGCTCACCTGAAACAATGCCGATGATGCCGCACATGGTTACTTGCCCTTTTTCGCCTGCTGAAGACCACGGAACCGCGCCGCCCAGCCAGTCTTCTCGCTCTGTTCGGGGCGCACCAGCGCCAGCGCATCGCCGCTTACGTCGCGGGTGACGGTGCTGCCGGCTGCCACGATGGCGCCATCGCCAATTGTGACCGGCGCCACCAACGCACTGTTCGATCCGATGAACGCACCGGCGCCGATCACCGTCTGATATTTGAAGAAGCCATCATAATTGCAGGTGATGGTGCCGGCGCCGATATTGGCCTTGGCCCCCACCGTCACATCGCCCAGATAGGTGAGGTGATTGGCCTTGGCACCGTCACCCAGCACAGCCATCTTGGTCTCGACAAAATTGCCGATCTTGGCATTGGCGCCCAGCACCGTGCCGGGCCGCAGCCGCGCGAACGGGCCGATTTCGCAATCCGTGCCAATCACCGCGCCTTCGATATGGCTATGGGCGCGGATGCGCACTCCACTGGCGATTTTCACGCCGGGACCAAACACGACGAACGGTTCGATCTCCACATCAGCGGCAATTTCGGTGTCTGCAGCCAGGAACACGGTTTCGGGTGCCTGCATCGAAACGCCGGCGGCCATCAGTTCGGCCCGGCGGCGGCGCTGGAAAATGCCTTCCAGTTCGGTCAGTTCGGCGCGGCTGTTGGCGCCGGCCACCTCGTCGGCACCGGTCTCGATCACCACGCAGGCGCGGCCATCGCCCAGCGCCATGCCCACCACGTCGGGCAGGTAATACTCGCCCGCCGCATTGTTGTTGGTGATGCGGGCGAGCAGCGGGAACAGATCGGCGGCCCGCATCGCCATCAGGCCGGAATTGCACAGGGTTTCGGCGCGCTCGGTCGGGGAGGCATCCTTGTACTCGACCATTTTCCGGATTGCGCCACCGTCGGCGATCACCCGGCCATAGGCGCCCGGGTTTTCCGGCCGGAAGCCCAGCACCGCTACCGCCACATCGCCGTTCAGCGCATCGAGCAATCGCTGCATCGTCGACGCCGGTACCAACGGCGCATCGCCATAAAGCACCAGCACCTTGCCTTCGAACCCGGCCAGTGGCGGCTCCGCCTGCTGTACGGCGTGGCCGGTGCCGAGTTGGGGCTCCTGAACCACCACGTCCGCCTTGCCAGCGACTTCGGCTTCCACCTGTTCCTTGAGCGCACCGACCACCACCACGGTGCGGGCCGGCTTCAGCGTTGCCAGACTGTCTGTGAGGTGGCGCAGCATCGGCTTGCCCGCGATGGCGTGCAACACCTTGTGACGCGCCGATTTCATGCGCGTGCCCATGCCTGCGGCAAGGATGATGGCAGCAAAGTGGGCAGGGGCAGTCACGCTCGCAGCCCTGCCATATCGGCCCGGGGTTGAAAAGCTTGGGGGTTGAAAAGTGCCACCACTCGGCGCAACCCATGTCGCACGACTGCAATAATAGAAGTGCATGGTCTCGCGTTCGTGACACTCCCTCGTTCCATCCTGTTTGACCTCGACGGCACTCTCGTCGATACCGCCCCCGATCTGGCAGGCGCGATGAATCATGTGTTGGCCGCGCATGGTCGCCCGTCTCTACCGGTGGACGATGTGCGCCACCTTGTGGGCCATGGCGCGCGAGCGCTTGTCACGCGCGGGTTGGCCGCCACCGGCGATCCGTCGCCGCATCTGGTCGAACCGTCCATGCCGCTGTTTTTGGAGCACTATGCTGCGAATATCTCAAACGGTTCCCGTCCATTCGACGGCGCGGAAGCGGCTCTTGATGCTTTGGCAGATGCGGGCTGCCTGCTTTCTATCTGCACCAACAAGCCGACCCATCTCGCACAGGCGCTGGTCGATGCGCTTGGCTGGCAGGGGCGTTTCGCCGCCATAATTGGCCAGACCAGCGTGCCCCGGCCTAAGCCGGATGCCGGCCACGTGTTTGCGACGCTGGCCGCTGCCGGCGGTTCTGCAGATGATGCGGCGTTCGTGGGCGATTCCGCCACGGATGTCGGCGCGGCGCGCAATGCCGGCTTGCCAATCGTGCTCGTCAGCTTCGGCTTTACCGACGTGCCGGCGCATGAACTGTGCGGCGACGTGGTGATCGATCACTATGACGCGTTGTTGCCGGCACTGATTGGCCTTGGGCGGAGACGGGCGCGGTGAACGGGGCGCTGGAATTGGCGCTGGCGGTGCTGGCCGCGCTGCTGCTGGGCTTCGTGCTCGGCCGCATGAGCACGCCCGATCCGGAACCGCCAGTGCTGCCCCCGGCGCCGCCGCCGCTGCCGCTGCCGCCGATGCCATCGCCTGACCGAATCCATATCGAAAGCCTGAACGATGCCGCGCTGCTGACGCGGGGACCATTGGTAGAGGCTGCTAACGCCGCCGCTTGCGCTCTGTTCGGCAACCGCATCGTCGGCAGTGATCTGCGGCTGACCGTGCGTCACCCGGCGCTGCTTGATGCGGTGGAAGCGGTGATGGCTGGACAATTGGCTGAAGACCGCGAATTGACCGGGCTGGGCAGCGGCAATCGTAGTTTCCGCCTGCGCGTGGTGGGCGATGATGGCGATGGCGATGGCGATGCGATCCGCTGCCTTGTGCTGCTGGATGACATCACCCAATCCAAGGTGACCGAGCGTATGCGCGTCGATTTCGTCGCCAATGCCAGCCACGAACTGCGCACGCCGCTGGCCACGCTGGCCGGCTTTATCGAAACACTACAGGGCCCGGCGGCTGAGGATGAACCGGCGCGGCAGCGTTTCCTTACCATCATGGCCACTGAAGCCGATCGCATGCGCCGGCTGATCGATGATCTGATGAGCCTTTCGCGTATCGAGTTGGACAAGTTCGTGCGACCTACCCAGCCGCTCGACCTGGAAGGGCTGGTTGCCGAAGTCGGCAGCACGCTGGCCATGCGGCTGGAAGTTGAAAGCCGCGCACTGTTGATCGACGAGCCAGCCGGACTGCCGCGCGTGATCGCTGATCGCGATCAGGTGCTGCAGGTTCTGTATAACCTGATTTCTAATGCGCTGAAATATGGCCGCACTGGCACCCCGATCCGGGTGAGCCTCGCCAGTGTCGCCACGTCGCCGGGCGGCGCCGTAAAGGTGAGCGTGGCCGATGAAGGCGATGGCATCGCGCCTGAACATCTGCCGCGGCTGACCGAGCGCTTCTACCGCGTTGATTCTCAGCGCAGCCGCACTCTTGGCGGTACCGGTCTGGGGCTGGCCATTGTCAAGCATATAGTGGAACGGCATCGCGGCAGGCTGGAGATTGACAGCCGGCTGGGTGAAGGCACCCGTGTGTCGTTTACGCTGCCGATCGCCTGAAATCATCCACGGACGGCGTAACAAAAATGTCATCAAATCGTCATATGGCGCACATCCGACGGTCATAAAGGCCGAGCCAGCGGGGCAGAAGGATGGGACAGCGAGTCGCCCGGCCATGACCCCAAAAGGATGAGCTTCTTGCAGCCAATTCGCGCGTCTGCCGCACACGGGCTCGGCCTAGCTGCCATTTTGGCGGCCGGGCTGCTTGCCGCCTGTTCGGGCGGTAGTCGCACACAGATCCGCATCGTTGGCTCGTCGACCGTCTATCCCTTCACCACTGCGGTGGCCGAACAATTCAAGCGCAAGTGGACGGAATTTCCGGCGCCGATCGTGGAGTCGACCGGCACTGGCGGCGGCATAAAGTTAATGTGTGCTGGCCTTGGCGCGCAATTTCCCGATGCCGCTAATGCCTCCCGCCGGATAAAGAAAAGTGAAGTTGAAGACTGCGCCAAGCACGGCGTGAAGGGCCTGATCGAATTGCAGGTGGGCATTGATGGCCTCGTCATTGCACAAGCCCGCGAAGCCAATTTCCCCTCGCTCACCGAACGCGATGTTTATCTGGCGCTGGCTGCCAATCCGTTCGGCAAGGGGTCCAATCGGGCGCGCACCTGGAAAGATGTGAACCCGGCGCTGCCTGATATCCGCATCGAGGTGATCGGTCCGCCGCCGACCAGCGGTACGCGTGACAGCTTCAACGAACTCTACATGCTCAAGGGCTGTAACACCGAACCGGCAATGAAGGCCCTAAAGAAGAGCGACGAGACCGCACACAAGCAGATCTGCGAGAAGGTGCGCGAAGATGGCGCCTATGTCGAAGGCGGTGAGAACGACAATCTGATCGTGCAGAAAGTTTCGGCCAACCCGCAGGCGCTGGGCGTGTTCGGCTTTTCCTTCATGGAAGAAAACAACGACCGGGTGAAGGATGTGCCGCTTTCGGGCGTCACAGCCACGTACGAGAATATCTCCAGCGGCAGTTTCCCGGCGTCGCGCCCGCTCTTCCTGTACGTCAAAGTGCAGCATGTCCCGGCCGTTCGCGGCATGCGCGAGTTTCTGGCAGAATATGCGCGGGAATCGACCTGGGGCCGCAGCGGCTATCTCGCCCGAAAAGGCCTCGTGGCGGCGCCGGAAGCCATTCGCCGTGTCGGTGAGGCAACCGCCCGTGAACTGACGGCCATGGACGTGAGTGCGCTGAAATGAGGCTGCTGATCGCCTTTGCATTGGTGCTAGGCTTGGCGGGTCTGGCCTATCTCGTCGGCCGCGCCCGCGGTAACAGCATGGTGAAGGCAGCGGCCGGCCGCATGGGGGCGGTGCATTCACGCCCCGTCTATCATGGTGCGTATGTAGCGGTGCTGGCACTGGCGCCGGCGCTGATCGTGCTGGCCGGCTGGGGCGTAATGGGCGAAGGCCTGATCGAGGGCCAGGTGCTGGGCAGCCTTTCTTCCGCTGAACGCCCGGCCCCCGGCAACGACACCGAAGCGCTGATGAACGAAGTGCGCGGCCTGGTGGACGGCGATCTGCCGCAAGCTTTCAACCCGCTGGCACCGCGGCTGGCGCCGGTGTACGATGCTGCGCGCAGCAACGGCGATCTGCTGGCCGGGGTCCTAGCCGTGACCCTTCTAGCGATGGGCGGCCTGTGGGCCTGGAGCCGCTTGCGCCCTGATTTCCGCGCCCGCAACCGGGTAGAAGCCCAGGTGCGTGCACTTCTGCTGATCGCTTCGGTCGTGGCGATCCTCACCACCTTTGGGATCGTCCTGTCGCTGATCTTTGAATCGATCCGCTTCTTTCAGTTGGTGTCGCCAGTTGAATTCCTCACTGGCTTGGCATGGAGCCCGCAAACAGCGATCCGCGCCGATCAGGTTGGCTCCACCGGCGCGTTCGGTGCGGTGCCGCTGTTCTGGGGCACGATCTTCATTGGCGCCATTATCGCGATGGCAGTGGCGATCCCACTTGGCCTGATGTCGGCCATCTATCTCACCCAATATGCCGATCCGCGCGTACGCAAATGGCTGAAGCCCATCCTGGAACTGCTCGCCGGGGTGCCTACGGTGGTGTACGGCTTCTTCGCAGCGCTCACAATCGCGCCGATGGTGCGAAGTTTTGCCGTGGCGCTGGGGATGACCAACGCATCATCCGATTCCGCGCTGGCTGCCGGCCTGGTGATGGGGGTGATGATCATCCCCTTCGTTTCATCGATGGCCGATGACGCGCTGGCCGCCGTGCCGCGGGCCATGCGCGATGGCAGTCTCGCCATGGGCGCTACCCCGTCGGAAACCGTGAAGAAGGTGATGGTGCCGGCCGCGTTGCCTGGCATTATGGGCGGCGTGCTGCTGGCCGTGAGCCGCGCCATCGGCGAGACGATGATCGTGGTGATGGCCGCGGGCCTAGCCGCCAACTTTACCGCCAATCCGTTCAGTAGCGTCACCACCGTCACCACTCAGATCGTGGCGTTGCTCACCGGCGACCAGGAGTTTGACAGTGCCAAGACGCTTTCGGCCTTTGCGTTGGGGCTGGTGCTGTTCGTGATGACGCTGATCCTCAACATCTATGCGCTCGCCGTGGTGAAGCGCTACCGGGAGGCTTACGAGTGATGGCCACTCTTGCCGCTCCCGCCGCGCCAATCGCCGAGCGCCAACCCACAGATTGGACGACACCGGCCATGCGCTCGCGCATCGCCGCGCGCTACCGGGCAGAGCGCAATTTCCGCCGCCTGGGTGCAGCGGCGCTGGTGATTGCCGCTAGCTTCCTCGCCTTCCTGCTGTTCACCATCGTTCGCGACGGCTGGACCGGGTTTCAGCGGACTGAAGCTCGTCTCGAGGTTCAGTTCGATGCCGCCACGCTTGGTGTCGATCCGGCGGCGGTTTCAGGCCCGCAAGGTAAGGCGTTTCTGGCTCGTGCCGATTATCAAGCGCTGCTGCTCAAGGCTGCCGAACAATTGGGCCCGGCCGATGACACACTGTCGGATGCGGCCTGGATGGAATTGCGCGAGGCACTGATGGAAGATCCCGGGCTGCTCGGCAAGCGCTCCAATCTGTGGGTGCCGGTACGTTCGTCGATCGATCTGCTGGCCAAGGGCAAGTATGATCTGGCTGCGCCCGCCGAAAGCCGCGGCGTCACTGATCGCGAAGTCTCCGATTGGCGCTGGCTTGAAGGCAAGGGCCTTCTGCGCACCGGCTTCAACACCACCTTCCTGTTTGGTGCCGATTCCACCGAACCGGAATTGGCCGGCATTGGCGGCGCGGCGCTGGGCTCGCTGCTCACGCTGGCGGTTACCATCGCCATTGCCTTCCCCTTGGGGGTGTTTTCGGCGGTGTGGCTTGAGGAATTCGCGCCGAAGGGCCGGCTGGCCGACATTATCGAACTGTCGATTAACAATCTCGCTGCCGTGCCGTCGATCATCTTCGGCCTTCTGGGCCTTGCCTTCTTCCTCAATTTTGCCGGGCTGCCGCGATCGGCACCGCTGGTTGGCGGCATCACCCTGGCGCTGATGATCATGCCGGTAATCGTTATTGCATCGCGGGTGGCGATCAAGGCGGTGCCCCCGTCGATCCGCGATGCGGCCCTGGGCATCGGTGCCTCGCCCATCCAGGTGGTGTTTCATCACGTGCTGCCGTTAGCGCTGCCCGGCATTATGACCGGCACCATCATCGGCATTGCCCGGGCGCTGGGAGAAACCGCGCCGCTGCTGCTGATCGGAATGCGCGCCTTTGTAACCGATGTGCCGCAAGGCTTCACCGCGCCGGCGACGGTGCTGCCAATGCAGGTGTTCCTGTGGTCTGATGACGTGCAGCGCGGCTTTGTGGAGAAAACCTCGGCGGCCATCATGGTGCTAATGCTGGTGCTGATCGCCATGAACAGTCTGGCCATCTATCTTCGTAACCGTTTCGAGAGGCGCTGGTGAACTCTAATCCTGCCCCAAATCCGGCAATCGGCCACACTGCCGTCCCCAAGATGACGGCGCGCGACGTGAACGTTTTCTATGGCCAGAAACAGGCCATCAAGAATGTCTCAATCGACGTGTCTGCCGAACATGTGACGGCGTTCATCGGCCCATCGGGCTGCGGCAAGTCGACTTTCCTGCGCTGCCTCAACCGCATGAATGATACGGTTGACGGTGCCCGGGTGGAAGGCCGCATCGAACTTGAAGGTCAGGATGTCTATGCCAGTGGCATGGATGTGGTGCAACTGCGCGCCCGGGTCGGCATGGTGTTTCAGAAACCCAACCCGTTCCCCAAATCGATTTACGAAAATGTTGCTTATGGCCCGCGCCTGCATGGACTGGCCCGTTCCAAGGGCGATATGGACGAGATCGTTGAATCTGCTCTTAGGCGCGCTGGTCTGTGGGATGAAGCCAAGGATCGACTGAACGAAAGCGGCACCGCAATGTCGGGCGGGCAGCAGCAGCGGTTGTGCATTGCCCGCGCCATCGCGGTTGATCCGGAAGTCATCCTGATGGACGAGCCTTGCTCTGCGCTTGATCCGATCGCGACGGCCCGCATCGAGGAATTGATCGACGAACTGCGCGGCCGGTATGCCATCGTCATCGTTACCCACAACATGCAGCAGGCCGCCCGCGTCTCGCAGAAGACGGCCTTTTTCCACCTCGGGACGTTGGTGGAGTATGATGACACGTCGGCGATCTTCACCAACCCGAAAGCGACCCGCACCAAGGATTACATCACCGGACGTTACGGCTGATCCGCCCCCGATCAGCCCGCTTTGAAAGGCAAGACCCATGGCCGAATTCGCCGCCCACACCGTCAAGAGCTTCGACGAGGATATCGCCCAGCTGCGTGCGGTGATCACCCGCATGGGCGGCCTGTGCGAAACCCAGATCGCCGCAAGCGTGGAAGCACTGATGAACCGCGACGCCGAAGCGGCGCAGACCATCATCGAGAGCGACAAGCGCCTCGATGCGCTGGAAGCCGAAGCCGAGGCGCTGGCGGTGCGCATTATCGCCCTGCGCGCGCCGCTGGCCGATGATCTGCGCGAAATCGTGGCGGCGCTGAAGATCGCCGGCGTGCTGGAGCGCATCGGCGATTATGCCAAGAATATCGCCAAACGCTCCGCTGTTGTCGCCCAGTCGCAGCCGGTGGCGCCCGCGGTGATCATTCCGGAAATGGCGCGCGTCGTGGTGGAAATCATCCGCGATACGCTGGATGCCTTTGTTGATCGCGATCCGGTAAAGGCATTGGCTATACTCAGCCGGGATCAGCAGGTGGACGAATTTTACAATTCGCTGTTCCGCTCGCTGCTCACCTTCATGATGGAAAATCCGCACTATATCACGCCGTCCACCCATTTGTTGTTCGTCGCCAAAAATCTGGAAAGGATCGGTGATCATGCCACCTCGGTGGCTGAAATGGTGCATTATTCGGTAACAGGCGAGCGCCCGGCCGAACGCCCCAAGAATGATTTCACCTCTTCGGTTTACAATCCCGAATAACCCCTCAGGAGATCGCCCATGCGCGCCAAGATCCTGCTTGTTGAAGATGACGCCAGCCTCGTTGAGTTGGTGACCTACAATCTTGAAAAGGAAGGCTTTGACGTCGTCCGCACCGGTGACGGTGAAGAGGCGTTGACCCTGGCCGAAGAGGAAAAGCCCGATCTGGTCATCCTCGACTGGATGATCGCCAATCTTTCAGGCATCGAAGTTTGCCGCCGCCTTCGCCGCGCGCCGGCCACCGCCAACCTGCCAATCGTCATGCTTACCGCCCGCGGTGACGAGGCAGACCGGATCCGCGGCCTCGAAACCGGCGCTGATGATTACATGACCAAGCCGTTTTCCCCACGCGAATTGGTTGCCCGCATCCGCGCCGTGCTGCGCCGCTTGCGCCCGGCCCTGCAAGGCGGTGCGCTGGAATTTGCCGGCATTGCCATGGACACCACCGCCCATCGCGTCACCCGCGATGGCCGCACGATGCAACTTGGGCCCACAGAATTCCGTCTGCTGCGCCACTTCCTCGAACATCCCGGCCGCGTGTTCAGCCGTGAACAATTGCTGGATGCCGTGTGGGGCCGCGATGTCTATGTGGAACAGCGCACGGTTGACGTGCACATCCGCCGTCTCCGCAAGGCTGTGAACGCCGGTCCAGGCGGTGAGGAACTGCCCGATCTGATCCGCACCGTGCGCTCCGCTGGTTATTCGCTGGATGCGGCACCCGTGTCGGCGCAAGTCGCGGCCTGATCCGCCCGTTCTGGCGCATTGCCCCTGCATCACAGTGGCGGAATCACTTTGCAGCACCTACCGGCTTGGCTAAACCGCCATCCTGCAAGCGTGATTCCATTGATTAGGGGTACAACATCTCATGACCATCAGCTTTGAAGGGCGTGTTGCCATCGTCACCGGTGCCGGTGGCGGCTTAGGCCGGGCCTATGCGCTGGATCTGGCGCGGCGTGGTGCCAAGGTGGTGGTCAATGATTTGGGCGGCGCGCGCGACGGTTCGGGCGCTTCGCTTTCGGCTGCGCAGGCTGTTGTGGATGAAATCACCGCCTTCGGTGGCGAAGCTATGGCCAACGGCGCCAGCGTGACCGACATGCCTGCAGTGGAAAAGATGGTCGCTAACGTGAAGGAGCGTTGGGGCCGGGTCGATATCCTGATCAACAACGCCGGTATCCTGCGGGACAAGACCTTCGTGAAGATGACGCTGGATGATTTTCGTACCGTCATCGATGTGCACCTGATGGGCAGTGTCAACTGCACCAAGGCGGTGTGGGAACTGATGCGCGAACAGGGCTACGGCCGCATCCTGATGACGACCTCCTCCACCGGCCTATACGGCAATTTCGGCCAAGCCAATTATGGCGCGGCCAAGCTGGCGCTAGTGGGCCTGATGAAGACGCTGGCGCTAGAAGGCGCCAAGTACAATGTGCATGTCAACACTATCGCGCCGCTGGCTGCCACCCGTATGACCGAGGATCTGATGCCGCCAGCCATGCTGGAAAAGCTTGGGCCTGAAACCGTGGTGCCAGCGTCGGTTTATCTGGTGTCGGAAGAAGCGCCGACCAACGTGATCCTCAATGCGGGCGGCGGCGGCATCGAGCGCGCCTATGTGACGCTGACGCGCGGTATTCATCTTTCGGTCGATGAACTGACCGCCGAAACCGTGGCGGCGCGCTTCGCTGAAATCAGCGATCGTACCGGTGAAGTGGCACCGGACAATGGGGGTGCACAGGCGGCGATGGCGCTGGGTGGCGCGCGCTGAGGGCAGGGGGCCCTGAAATGCGAAAGGCGGTCCCTCGGGGCCGCCTTTTTCATTTGGGAAACAGTGTCAGCAGCGGATCACCCCTCCACTGCCTTCAGCAACCGCCTTTCCACTACGGCCAGCACGCCGGCCAGTTCATGGCCACGTTTCAGCACCACGCCGCCTTCGCCATAAAGCATCCATTCGCCCTGACGCTGGCGCAGGGACGGGTCCTTCACCAGCCGCACCTCCGGATGTTCGGCAGAGCGGCGGAAGGCGGAGAAACTTGCCACCTTCGTCCCCAGTTCCAGCGCGTAATCGCGCCACAGGCCAGCTGCGACCATGCGGCCATAAAGCGACATGATGCGATCAAGTTCCTGACGGGTGAAGGCGATCTGACGAACGCCGGTCTGGATCAACGGGATGACGATGCTCACGCCGCGTATTTGGCGCGCCGCTAAGGAGAGGTCAACCGGCCTTCCGGTGCGCTTCCTCGCGGGTCAACTCGTCCAGCCGGCTTTTCAGTAACTCGATCTCGCAGCGCAGCAGTTCCAGCTTCTGGGTTTCCGGATCAAATTTCTGGGCACACGGCGTGCCATAGGGCAGGAACGGCTTCACATAATCTTCAGCCGCCATCACCACGGGTTTGGCCGGGATACCGACCATAGTGGCGCCTTCCGGCACGTCGCGCGTTACCACCGCATTGGCACCGATGCGGGCCTTGGCGCCCACCGTGATCGGTCCCAGCACCTGGGCGCCGGAACCAACGATGGCACCATCCAGGAGGGTAGGGTGGCGCTTGCCGCCCATGCCGCCGGCCGGATCGGTGCCGCCCAGCGTCACGCATTGATAGATGGTTACTTCGTCACCAATTTCCGCAGTTTCGCCGATCACGACGAAGCCATGATCGATAAAGAAATTGCGGCCGATGCGGGCGCCGGGGTGGATATCGATGGCGGTGAGGAAGCGGCTGAAATGATTAACCAGCCGCGCCGCGAAGAAGAAGCGCCCGCGGAACAGCAGATGCGCAACACGGTGCAGGCCAAGCGCCCAGACGCCGGGATAGGTGAGGATTTCCCAGCGCGAACGCGGCGCCGGATCGCGCTGTTTCACCGAGTCGAGATAGGCGATCAAACCCATGGCGTGCCTCCGGTTGGCCAGAAATTGGCCACCGATTTGAGTGTCACTTAAGCCATTTCAAACAAAAAGGCCAGCCACCCCGCGCGGGATGACTGACCTTTCATCTTGGTGCGAATGGCTTCAGAGCGCCTGAAGCGTGCGGGCGACGGCGTGCACCACAGCTGCGATGCGCACGGCGGCCTGGATCTTGTCTGCACCCACGCCATGCTGGGCCAGCACCTTGTCGTGTGCATCAATGCACATGCCGCAGCCGTTCACGGCGGAAACCGCCAGGCTGAACAGCTCGAAATCGGCCTTTTCGATGCCCGGTGCGCCGATCACGTTCATGCGCAGCTTGGCGGACATCGTCTTGTAGTCCGGTCGCGACGCCATGTAGGTGAAGCGATAATAGATGTTGTTCATCGCCATAATGCTGGCCGCAGCCTTGGCCGCATTGAGCGCTTCCGGGCTCAGCTTGGCGGCGGCTTCGGCTTCAACCGCATCGATCAACGGCTTGTGCGCACAGGCATGGCTCACGGCCACGATCGTGCCCCACTTCTGCTGATCGCTGAGCAATTGTTCGTTCAGTAGGCTCGAGACGTTCAGGCGCAGATCCTTGGCGTAATCGGGCAAAGTTTTGGCGAGTTCAGAAAAAATCATGAGTCTACCTTTCCCCTCTGCCATTGCGGAAGAGGGCGAGAAACGCGCGGAGCGCGGCCCGGGGTGAGGGGTAGGGAAGGGGCTGGAGTGGGTGAGGGGCGCTTGCGCCCCCCGAACTCACTCCGCTCGGCTGGGCCGGGTCGACCCTCTCCCGCAAAGGGAGAGGGAAGTCGGATCAAGCGGCCGGCTTTAGCGTTTCTTCGCCGCCCTGCCAGTTGCAGGGGCACAGTTCGTCGGTCTGTAGCGCGTCAAGGATGCGCAGCGTTTCGGCTGGGTTGCGGCCAACGTTAAGACCATTCACCGTGATGTGTTGGATTACGTTTTCCGGATCGATAATGAAGGTGGCGCGCAGCGGCACGCCGGCACCGGCAACGATGATGCCCAGCGCATCGGCCAGTAGCTTAGAATTATCGGCCAGCCACGGGAAATTGCAGGCGGCCAGGCGCTCATCCGACTTGCGCCAGGCGAAGTGCACGAAATCGGTGTCCGTCGAAGCGCCAATCAGAACGGCATCACGATCTTCGAAATCGTTCTTCAAATCGCCATAGCCGATGATTTCGGTCGGGCAGACGAAGGTGAAATCCTTCGGCCAGTAAAACAGCACCTTCCACTTGCCCGGATAGGCGGTGGTGATGTCCAGGGTCTCGCCGTTCGGCAGCGCAGCAACGCCCTGCTGCACCGGCAGATCGAATGAAGGAACCTTGTCGCCAACAGTGAGAGCCATGATCATGTCCTTACGGTTTTACGGTTGAATTTCGTGCGGACGAGGCAATTGCCGCGTCCGACGGTTGCTCATTGCGCCGCCACCAGATAGAAATCCAATCGATAATATCGCTGTTACAAATCGAGTTTGTCGATGACGGCTTTCCTGCCCACACTCAAGCAGCTGCAATATCTCACTGCGCTGCACATCCACGGCCATTTCGGCCGCGCTGCCGAAACCTGCTTCGTCACCCAGTCCACCTTGTCTGCGGGCCTGGCCGAACTGGAATCGCTGCTTGGCGTGCGCCTTGTGGAACGCAACCGCCGGGTCGTGCGCTTCACGCCGATGGGTGAACGGGTGGTATCCAAGGCCTATGTCGTGCTGCGCGAAGCTGATGAACTGGCCGGCCTCACCGTGGGGGGAGACAAACCTTTGTCGGGCCCGCTGCGGCTCGGCGTCATCCCCACCATCGCGCCGTTTCTGCTGCCGCGGGCGCTGCCAAAGGTGCGGGCCGATTGGCCTGATCTGAAACTGCACCTGCGCGAGGAGATGAGCGGTCCGGCCACCGAAGCTCTGGCGCGAGGAATGCTGGATGTAGTTCTGTTGGCGCTGCCGTGGGACACGGCAGGGCTTTCCGTGATGCCACTGTTTGATGACCCCTTCTTCCTGGTGTTCCGTCCCGGCGATCTGCCCGATCCGCCGCCAACTGTGTCGCCCGATGCCATCGATCCGCACCATTTGCTGCTGCTGGAAGATGGCCATTGCCTGAAGGAACAGGCGCTTTCTGCATGTGGCCGCCCAGAACTGCGAGCCGACCCCGCCCATCGCGGCACCAGTATTGTCACGCTGGTGGAGATGGTGGCGGGCGGCTTGGGCCAGACGCTAGTGCCGAAACTGGCGTTGGATGCTGGCATCCTCACCCACGGCAACCTGATCGCGCGGCCGGTTTCGGGCAACGCCGCGCGCACTGTGTCGCTTGTGTGGCGGCAGGGGAGCCCGCGCGAAGCCGAATTCCTCCTGTTGGGCGAATCATTAATGGCAGGATTGGCGCTGTCGTAAGCCGCGGCTATTGTCGGGCGAAATTTGGGAGAGCATCACATGAAGGCCGTGCTGTGCGTTGAACACGGGCCACCGGAAAAGCTGGTGGTGAAGGATGTTAACACGCCCGAACCCGGCCGCGGTCAGGTGCGGATCAGCGTGAAGGCGGTGGGCGTGAATTTCCCCGACACGCTGATCATCCAGAATCTTTATCAATTCAAACCGGCACTGCCGTTCAGCCCCGGCGGGGAATGTGCTGGCGTAGTCAGCGCGGTGGGTGAGGGCGTTTCCGATATCACTGTAGGCGATGAAGTGATTGCCATGACCGGCCACGGCGCCATGGCGGAAGAAGTGATCGCCAATCGCGGCCAGATCGTGAAGATGGCACCTGGCATGCCGTTCGACGTCGCGGCCGGCTTCACCATGACCTACGGGACCAGCCACCATGCGCTGAAGCAGCGCGGCCAGTTGAAACCCGGCGAGACACTGCTGGTGCTGGGCGCCGCTGGCGGCGTTGGCCTAACCGCCGTTGAACTCGGCAAGGTTATGGGCGCCAAGGTCATTGCAGCGGCATCGTCGGATGAGAAGCTGGCACTGTGCCGTGAGATGGGCGCCGACGAGGTGATCAATTACGCCACCGAAGACCTGAAGGAGCGCATCAAGGCGCTGACCAATGGTCGCGGTGTTGATGTGGTTTATGATCCGGTTGGCGACCGATATGCCGAACCTGCGTTCCGCGGCATTGCCTGGAACGGCCGCTATCTGGTGATCGGCTTTGCTGCCGGGGCCATCCCGGCGCTGCCGCTTAATCTGCCGCTGATAAAGGGCGCCAGCATCGTGGGCGTGTTCTGGGGGGCGTTCACCCAGGCCGAACCGGCGCTGCACCAGCAGAACATGGAAGAATTGTTGCGCTGGTATGCGGAAGGCCGTCTGAAGCCGCACGTTTCGCGTCATTTCGCGCTGGATGAAGGCGCCGCCGCCATCCGCTGGATGATGGACCGCAAGGCGCTGGGCAAAATCGTCCTGACGGTCTGAGGAGAGAAGGCGATGGCGCTGCGCGACACCTATCCGCTCTACGTGGCCAATGTGGCCGAGCAGCCCAATGCCGATCTGGTGGTGACCGACAAGTTCACCGGAGAACCCGCCACCCGCGTCGCCGTGGCCGATGCCGCCACAATCGATCGTGGCATTGCGGCTGCGGTGGCGGCGGCCGAGCCGATGGCGCGCATGGCCAGTTTCGAACGGCAGGCGGTGCTGGCACATTGCGTGGCGCGCTTCACACAGCGTGCCGACGAACTGGCTCAGGCGCTGTGCATCGAGGCCGGCAAGCCGATCCGCGATTCGCGCGGCGAGGTGGGCCGCTTGATCGATACGTTTCGCATTGCCGCCGAAGAAAGCGTGCGGATGACCGGCGAGGTGCAGCCGCTCGACATTTCGACGCGGGCCAAGGGCTATCAGGGCATGTGGAAACGCGTGCCCATCGGCCCGTGCAGCTTCATCAGCCCGTTCAATTTCCCGCTCAACCTCGCCGCCCACAAGATTGCGCCGGCCATTGCCGTTGGCTGCCCGTTCGTGATGAAGCCGGCCAGCCGCACGCCCTTGGGGGCCATCATCATTGGCGAGGTACTGGCTGAAACCGATCTGCCACCGGGTGCCTTTTCGATCCTGCCCGCCCACCGTGAAGGCGCCGACCTGTTCACCACTGATGACCGGTTGAAGTTGCTCAGCTTTACCGGTTCGCCCGATGTGGGCTGGGATCTGAAGGCGCGCGCCGGCAAGAAGAAGGTGGTGCTGGAACTGGGCGGCAATGCGGCCGTGGTAATCATGCCCGATGCCGATCTGGACGACGCGGCTGACCGGACGGTATTTGGTGCCTTCTACCAGTCCGGCCAGTCGTGCATCGGCGTGCAGCGCATCGTGGTGCATGATGATGTGTATGACGCGTTCAAGGGCAAACTGGTCGAGCGAACGGCCAAGCTGATCGCCGGGAACCCGAGCGATGAGAACACCTTCATCGGCCCGATGATCGATGTGAAGGAAGCTGCCCGGCTGGAAGCCTGGATCGACGAGGCCGTCTCTGGCGGTGCGACCCTGCTGTGTGGCGGCCAACGCGACGGCGCCATGCTTCCGGCGACCCTGTTGGAAGATGTGCCGCGCGGGGCAAAGCTCAACACGGACGAAGCCTTTGGCCCGGCCGCCTTCCTTATCCGCTTCAAGACGTTCGACGAAGCCCTGGATATCGTGAACGATAGCAAGTTTGGCCTGCAAGCTGGCATCTTTACCCGCGATCTGTTCCATATGCTTAAGGCCTGGGATGTACTCGATGTCGGCGGCGTGGTGATCAACGATGTGCCCAGCTATCGCGTCGACAATATGCCCTACGGCGGGGTGAAAGATTCCGGCCTGGGCCGTGAAGGCGTGCGCTTTGCCATGGAGGACATGACTGAGATCCGGAATCTGGTGATCAGGCGGCGACCGCAGGATCTGTGAAGCGGCAGCCAGCTGCCGTTCATCGCACCTGCCGTACCTTTCCTGCAAACAACCATCCTGCTAGGGATGCCGCCCATGGATCGCCAGCACACCCGTTTCAACCGTTCCGCTCTCCTTCTGCTGGCTCTGGCGCCGCTCGCGCTGGCCGCCTGTGCCAATGGCGGCAAGGCCAAGAAGGATCAGAGCTATCTCGCGCAGGATGTGGAAACGCTCTACAGCGCAGCGCGCGAAACGCTGGCGAAGCGGCAATATCGCCTGGCCGGCGCGCAGTTTGATGAAGTGGAGCGCCAACATCCCTACAGCGTGTGGGCGCGCCGCGCGCAGCTGATGTCGTCCTTTGCTTATTATGCGGCGGGCGAGTATCAGGAAGCCATTGGCGCCGCACAACGCTTCCTGTCGCTGCACCCCGGCAGTCGCGAGGCACCCTATGCCTATTACATGGTGGCCTTGAGCCACTACAACCAGATCATGCCGGTCACCAAGGATCAGAAGACCACGCAGCAGGCGCTGGATTCTCTGGGTGAACTGATCCGCCGCTATCCCAACACCGACTATGCCGCCGATGCCCGGCTGAAAATCGATCTGGCCCGCGATCACCTGGCTGGCAAGGAGATGGAGATCGGACGATTCTATCAGAGTCAGGGCCTGTATCTGGCGGCGATCGTCCGGTTCCGCACCGTGATCGACAAGTTCGACACCACCAGCCATGCGCCCGAAGCGCTGCACCGGCTGGTTGAATCCTATCTGGCCATGGGCGTCCCGGAAGAAGCCACAAAATCGGCGGCCGTGCTTGGCAATAACTATCCCGGATCCAAATGGTATGAGCGCAGCTACAAGCTGATCGGTCGCTGGGTGCCGGACGCGCCAAAGAAGGTGGCGGGTCAGAGTTGATGCCGATCCCGGCGACCCTGATCACGGCCGGCGCGCTCGGCATCGTCTATTTCATTCTGTGCCTGCGCGTGGTGCTGCGGCGCTTTCCCGGTCGCATTGCCTTTGGTGATGGTGGCGATCAGGATCTGCAGGAACGGATCCGCGCCCACGCCAATTTCGCCGAATATGTGCCATTTTTGCTGGTGTTGATGGCCGGAATCGAGCTGGCTGCCGGTCACAAGGCTCCGTGGTTGTGGCTGGCTGGCGGCACGTTGGTGCTGGCGCGCATCGCCCATGCCATCGGCATGAGCCGGCCATCGCCCAACGTCTTCCGCGCGTTCGGCTGGTTGGCGAGCTGGGGGCTGATCTTCGCGCTGTCGCTGTGGTCGCTGTGGCTGGGCCTTGGCCTCCAGCCGCCTTCGCCGGACTATATTTAACCCAGCATCCGGTCCGCCACGAAGGCATTGGCTTGGCGTTCGCGGCCAAAGGTGCTCATCGGGCCGTGGCCGGGTACGAACGCCGTCTCATTTCCCAGCGGCCACAGCTTTGTGGTGATGGCTTTCACCAGATCATTGAAATTGCCCTTGGGGAAATCCGTGCGGCCGATGCTGCCCTGAAACAGCACATCTCCCACGATGGCAAGCTGCGACGGCGCGTGATGAAACACGACATGGCCGGGCGTGTGGCCGGGGCAGTGATAGACATCGAGCACCAGCTCGCCCACTGTCACCTGGTCACCATCATGCAGCCACCGATCAGGCGTGAACGCTTCGGCACCCGGCACGCCATAAGCGGCGCCCTGGGCCGGGTTCATGTCGATCCAGAACTTATCGTCGGGGTGGGGGCCTTCGATCGGCACGGCCAGATCGCGCGCTAGCACTGCCGTCAGCCCGCAATGATCGATATGGCCGTGGGTGACGAGCAGCTTCTCGATGGTCACGCCATTGTCGGCCGCCACTTGCTTCAACCGATCGAGATCGCCGCCCGGATCGGTAAAGGCGCCTCGCATGGTTTTCGTGCACCACAACAAGGTGCAATTCTGCTGGAGCGGCGTGACCGGCACGATAATGGCTTGCAGGGGCGGCTTGGTCGTCATGCACCCATCAGTGGCGAATCCGCCGGCCCCATGCAAGCGGCCAGAAGTATTGCGGTTCCGTAATGACGCAATGCGGCATACTACTGCTACTCGTTGCGCGATTGTAATCAGTGAGGCTGCGCATGCAAGAACAGACAGGCCTGCTGGCTAGTTGGCGGCAGGACGTGCCGGCGTCGATCGTTGTGGCGCTGGTTGCATTGCCCTTGTGCCTGGGCGTGGCGCTGGCGTCCGGGGCGCCGCTGATTTCAGGCCTGGTGGCCGGCATTGTTGGCGGTATCGTGGTTGGTGCCATCAGCCGCTCTTCATTGTCTGTGTCCGGCCCTGCCGCCGGTCTCACCACGATCGTGCTGGCGGCCATTACATCGCTGCCAAGCTTCGACGCCTTTCTGCTGGCCGTGTGCCTGGCCGGCGCACTGCAATTGCTGTTCGCCGCCTCGCGCGGCGGGGTGATTGCCGAATTCGTGCCGGGCGCTGTCATTACCGGCATGCTAGCTGCCATTGGCCTGATCCTGATCCTCAAGCAGATCCCGCATGCGGTCGGCTATGATGCCGATCCGGAAGGCGATTTCAGTTTCTTTCAGAGCGATGGCGAGAATACGCTGACAGCGCTTGGCCATATGCTCAGCAATGATTTTTTGTGGGGCGCGGCACTGATTGCGGCCGTCAGCCTGGCGTTCCTGTTCTGGTGGGACAAGGCAAAGCCAAAGCAAGGCCCATTGAAATTGCTGCCCGGTCCGCTCGTGGTGGTGCTGTTTGCCGTTGCTGCCAACGAAGCCTTCCGCCAGTTTGCGCCTGATCTGGCCGTGGCCAGCACCCATCTGGTGCAGGTGCCTGTTTCGGCCACGCCCTGGGCGCTGGTCGATGAGGTGCGCCTGCCGGATTTCAGCGCCATCACCAATCCCAAGGTTTGGAGCGTGGCCCTGACCATCGCTATCGTTGCTAGCCTGGAATCGTTGCTGTCGGTGAAGGCGGTTGATGAAATCGATCCCAAGCGTCGGGTGACCGATAAGAACCGCGAACTGTTGGCACAGGGCGGTGGCAACCTCGTCTCTGGCTTGCTCGGCGGCTTGCCGGTTACCTCGGTGATCGTGCGTTCGTCGGCCAATGTTGAATCGGGTGCGGACTCAAAATTCTCCACCATCTTGCATGGCATCTGGCTGCTGCTCGGCCTTGCCGTCATTCCATCTGTGCTGAATCTTATCCCGCTGTCGGCACTCGCGGCCATCCTGATCGCCACCGGTTACAAACTGGCCAAGCCGGCGCTGTTCATCCAGCGCTGGAAGCAGGGCTACACCCAGTTCGCGCCGTTCGTGATCACTGTGGGGGCGATCCTGTTCACTGATCTGCTGATCGGCATTGGCATCGGGCTCTTGGTGGGCTTCGGCTTTGTCATCTGGCGCTCGGCCGGCAACATCATCACCTATGTCGAATATGGCGGCACGGTGATGGTGCGGGCCCGGCGCAACCTGCATTTCATGCATAAGCCGGCGCTCGTTGAGTCGCTGAGCCGGGTGCCCGATGGCGCTGAGCTGCTGATCGACCTGTCGGCCACCTCTTATGTCGATCTTGATTGCATCGATATTATCAACGGGTTTGTGAAGGCCGCCGGTTTCCGTGACATCTCCGTCAAGCTGCGCCCCGATCCGGGCCACAAGACGGCCGCGCTGATCAACGCCCCTGTTTCCCGCGCCCGCGCAACCTGAATTCGGACCAGATCCCATGAAGGAAATCGATCAACTGCTGCTGTCGAACCGGGCCTGGGCCGCCGAAATGTTGGCTGAGAACCCCGAATTCTTCAACCGCAACGTCAATTGGCAGCGCCCGGCCTTTCTGTGGATCGGCTGTTCCGACAGCCGGGTTGCGCCCGATCAGATGACGCAGGCGGTCCCCGGTGGCCTGTTCGTGCATCGCAACATCGCCAACCTTGTTTATCCTGATGATCGCAACCTGATGGCCGTGCTGGATTATGCCGTGAATGTGCTGGAGGTGGAGCATGTGGTAATCTGCGGCCATTATGGCTGCGGCGGCATCCAGGCGGCTCTTGATGGCGCGCCGGAAGGTGCCATTGCCCACTGGCTGGAACATGCCCGCCAGGTGCTGAACGATCACCGCAGCGAGATCGAGGCGTTGCCGGAAGGCGAGGAACGGGTGAACCGGTTGGTGGAGGTCAATGTGCGCGATCAGCTGCTGCACCTCGCCGGCGCCGGCCCGGTGCAGAAGGCGTTTCAAGCTGGCCGGCCGCTGTCCCTGCACGGATGGGTATATGATCTGCGCGACGGCCATATCAAGCCGCTGATGCGCATCGACAAGGACACGATCCTTTCCGAAGTGCCCAAGCCGGAACGCGTGCTCGTTTAACGCAAAGAGGCCGCCGCATCGCTGCGACGGCCCTCGGATTGCGCTGTGCAGCGATTACTTGGCGGCGATCACCGTCAGCTCCACCAGGAACTGCGGGCCAGCCAGCGCGCTGATCTGCATGGTGGTCCGTGTGGTGGTGGTGGGGTTTTCGGCAGTACCGAAGAACTGGGCGAAACCAGCGTTGAAGCCGGCGAAGTCCATCTTGCCGTCCATGCCCGGTGCCGCCACCAGATAGGCATCCATGCGCACGATATCAGCCATGGTCATGCCGTGGGTGGCCAGCAGCGCCTTGATCTTGTTCAGCGTGCTGATCGTCTGCGCCTTGGTGTCGCCATAGTCGTTGCCGCCCGGCGTCGCCGGCGAAGCGAGGTTGCCCGACAGATAGACGGTGGTGGCGCCGGCTTTCACCTTGGCAGCGGTAAGGATGCGGCCGCCGGGCGTGCCGACCTTTTCGACATTCTGGGCGGCCGCCGGGGCGGCGATGGCCAGCATCATGCCGGCGGTGGCGAGCGAGAGCAGTTTCAGCATTGGTCCCTCCGTGGTGAAAAAAGAAGCGGGCGGCAGGATTGCCCTGCCGCCCGCTGTTGGCAAGCGATATCGCTTGCGCCTCCGCTTAGAACTTGGCGGTGGCGCGCACGTACCAGAAGCCGCCAGCCTGACCCAGCGGCGAGGAGCCGGGGTAGAGCGAACCGTTGGCCTGGCCGCCGGTGGACGGATAGGCGTTGCGGGTTTCGACATCCGGATAGTTGTTGAACAGGTTTTCTACACCAACGGCGAGGCGATAATTTTCGGCGATGGTGAAGCCTGCTTCAAGATCGATGCCGATTTCGGCGCCGAAGGTCTTGCCCCATTCACCCGTCTGCGCGGCTGCATTCGGCGCCGGGTAAAGAGCGCGGAAGGCCACTGGATCCACACCGGCCGGCACAGCGCCGATCGGTAGGAAGTAGCTGGTGAACTTGCCGAAATAGTTGGCACGCACCGTCAGATCAAAAGCGCCGCTGGTGTAGTTGGTGCTCAGCACAGCGCGCCAACGCGGGTTGCTGTCCTCGATGTTGCCCTTGCGGGTGTTGTCGATCAGGCTCAGCACGCGGGTGTCGGTCGGCCGAATGGTCGACAATGCGATCGAACGGCGATCTGTAACCTTGGTGCGGTTGTAGTTCACCGCCAGGCTAGAGTTGAAGCGGCCGATGCTGGTATCCGTCCGGTGTGACAAGACAATGTCAAAGCCTTGCGTGCGAGTACGGAAGCCGTTGGTGAAGTAGTTCACTTGACCCAGATCGAGCGCAGTCGTCAGGCCCAGTGCCAGCAGCGCCTGCTGATCTGCCGCGGTTGTGTTGATCGACGACGTGATGCCGATACGATCCTTCACCACGATGTTGTAGGCGTCGACCGTAAGGTTGAAGCCACCCCCCGGCGTGATCACGAAACCACCCGAGAAGCTGACCGATTTTTCAGGGCTTAGCTCCTTGGCGCCATAATACTGCGCCGAAATGCTGTCCGGACGTGCGGTTTGAGTTGCCACCGGCACCGCGCTGCCCTGCGGAAAGCCGGTTTGCGTGTTCTGGGTGAACTGCTGGCCGGGTGTCGGCGCGCGGAAACCGGTCGACGCGGCACCGCGCAGGGCGATGACATCGTTGATGGCCCAACGGGCGCTGAACTTGCCGTTGAAGGTGCTGCCGAAGTCGTTGAAATAATCGTAACGGGCAGCGAGGCCGAGATCGAGGCCTTCCACCACTTCGGCTTCGAAATCGAGATATGCCGAATAGTTGTTGCGGCCGCCTTCAGCCACCGAATCCGGGCCGAAACCGGGGAAGCCATTGGCGCCCACAGCCTTGGTCACGTTGAAGGTGGTCCCGTTGGCGCGGCGCACCAGCTGCGAACCATAGATGCCCGGCTCCCACGAAGCGCGGTCGCCCAAGCCGACAGCGAAGGTTTCGCGACGGAATTCGAGACCAGCGGCGATGAACAGCGGCTTGTAGAGACCGATGTCTGTCTCGTAGCTGAAATCGGCGTTGATGTTATATTCCTGCTGGGTGACCTTGCCGAGATAGAAATCGGTCGGCGACGCCGGGCCCAGCGACGGGTTCAGCGTGTCGTACATGAAATAACGGATCTGGTTGCGGCCATAGGCAGCGGTGAAGTCATACTTCAGGCCACCTTCGGTCGAACCCTTGTAGCCACCGACGATCGACAGATCCTCAATCGACGCTTCGAACACCGGCACAAAGCCGTTGGGGAAGATCGACGTTTCGTTGAAGGTGCGGCCGGTTTCACTGTAGATCGGGCGACCCGAAGTCGGATCGATGCCAACTTGGTCAAGATACCAGAGCGAGCCAATCGATTTGCCAAGGTTGCCGGTGGTCGGACGCAGCGGAATATCGGGCGCAACCACGCCGATCGGACGGCGATAGTTGAAATCATTGGATTGGCGCTGCCAGCCATAGTTGCCGAACGCATAGACTTCATCACCGTCACCCACCGGCACGGCGGCGTTCCACACCACGCGATAAGCGCGGTTCGAAGGCTGTCCAAGCTGGTTGCCCGTTGGGCGCGGCGGCGTGATACCAGCCGCGATCAGCGGGGCGATTTCAGGGCGCGGCACCGAACGATCGAACACGTTCTGATCGATGAATTCGCCGGTGATGTTGAAGAACCCGCCATCACCCAGCTTGAAGCCGGCGTTGGCCGACAGCTGCAGATCTTCACCGTCGCCGCGGTAGGTCTGACCGTAGCGGGCAGACAGATTATAACCCGAATCCGAGCGGTTGAGGCCGATATTGATCACGCCGGCGATTGCGTCCGAACCGTATTGGGCGGCGGCGCCATCGCGCAGCACTTCGATGCGGCTCACGGCCGGCGAAGAGATCTGCGACAGGTCGGGGCCTTGCGAACCGACGTTCAGGGCGTCACCGGTGACCTGCACCAGCGCCGAACGGTGCATGCGCTTCCCGTTGATCAGGACAAGAATCTGGTCAGCCGGCAGGCCGCGTAGGTTGGGCGGACGCACGAAGGCCGAAGCGTCGCCCAAGAGGTTACGGTTCTGGTTGAACGACGGCACCAGCGTCTTGATGATGTTCTGCAGCTGCGGCGATGGCTGCGCCTTGAAATCTTCGGTGGAGAAAACGTCGATTGGCACGGCGCTTTCAGAGACGGTGCGGTCGGTACGGCGGGTGCCGGTGACGATGATCGTGGTATCTTCCTTCGATCCTGCAGCGGCCGTTTCCTGATCTTCGGCCGCAGCATCAGAGGCCAGGGCCGGTGCGGCCATGCCAGCCAGCACGAGAGCGACCATGGAGGTGGCCAGCTTCAGATCGACCCTTTGGGCCTTTTCGTTCAATCGAGTCATATCAGTCCCCTGGTTGTATTTCGTCATGCCCGGTTACCGGTTGCTCAAAGGCGGTACCTCCCGCCGTTCAGCAGATCCGGCCCTTGCTGGCCACACCGAATCGGCAAACGGCCAAGGCCGTCACTGATCCGCGCTGCGCACTCATTGGCAACGCCCATCGGCACCGTCGAGAATACCCAATTGCAGGACCTCAGGCGAATGCCGATTGACGTCTTCAAGCGCCATTCTCAACGTGCATGACATACGCCATTTGCGCACCCCTAAATTTGGCCGCAGGGCTGTTGCCGTAATGATACAATTGCCGGCCGTTGCATTAGCGCAACAGTCCGCTTCTTGGATGGCCTGTTTCAGGCAGGGAGTTGCTTGGCCATTGGCACGAAGCGCACCGCTGCCCCGCCGCAGTCGAGATCGATCGGTGCCTGACCGACATAGCCACGGGCGGCGTAAAAGGGTTCGCCGGGCAGCGTCGCCATCAGTTCGGTACGGGTGAAACCGGCCGCCGCTGCTGCGTCTTCACAGGCCTTGAGCAGCGCTGCGCCCACCCCGCGCCGGGCTGCATGCGGCGCCACAAAGAAAGCGCGGATCTTGGCGGCATCGCGGGTCGGATCAAGCAGGCCAGAGGCGCGGCCGGCAAATTTGTCCCCGCCGAACAATGTGGCGCGCTTGCTCCAGCCGCCGCAGCCCAGCCGGTCGCCCGCGCTGTCTTCCACCACCAGATAGGTGCCATCGGCCACCAATTCCGAGTCCACGCCGAACACATGGGCGATGGCAGCTTCGGTTTGCGCGGGCGTGTAGAAGCCCCGGCTCAAGGTCCGGGCCGAAGCCGTGATGATGGCTTCCAGCGCCGGAATTTCGTCGGCGCGCGCGGGCCGGATGTGCAGATTGGTCATGACAAACCGGCTCATGCCCGATACTGGCTGCGCCCGTCCACGACGGTTTCCAGGATCGGGATGTCCTTGATGCGGTCGGCCTTCACCACGGTCGGGTCTTCGCCGAGCACGACATAATCGGCCAGCTTGCCGGCGGTCAGACTGCCCTTGATCGCTTCTTCCTTCGCGGCCCAGGCACCATTCAGGCTGTTGATGCGGATGGCTTCCAGCACTGAAACGCGCTGGTTACCCCCCCATGTCTCGCCGTTCCAGCCCGTGCGCGTCACCATGCCCTGAATGCCCATCAGTGGCGCGAACGGGCCGGGGAAGAAATCGCTGCCGGCGCAAACCTTGATGCCGTGATCGAGAAAATCGCGGAAGGCCATGGCGTTGGCCATGCGGTCTGCCCCGTAAAATCCGAACTTGTCGCTGTTGTAATAGGCGTAACTGGTGAACGGAGCCGGCACCGCGCCCAGCGCTGCCATGCGTTTCAGCAGCCCCGCGTTCACCAGCGTGCAGTGAGTGATCTTGGGCCGCAGATCCTTCACGGCCAGTTTTGCCTGGGTCCGTTCAAAGGCTGTGAGCGCCATATCAATCGCCACATCGCCATTGGCGTGGATGTTCGGCTGGATACCGGCTCGCACCACTTTTTCTACCCAGGCATCCAGCACATCCTGCGGTTCAGTCACATTGCCATAATAGGCCGGGGTGCGGCCTGCATAGGGGGTAGACATCGCCATGGTGCGTTCCGAGAAACTGCCATCGGCGGTGTGTTCGGCAGTGGCGCCCAGCCGGATCCAGTCATCGCCAAAGCCGGTTTTCAGGCCGGCGGCGATCATTTGGTCCACCATCGGCCCCCAGGCTTCGTAGTTCACCCGGTGCTTCAAACGCCCGGCGGCTCGCACGTCTTGAATGGCGGCCAGATCGCCGCCTTGGTGATGCACCGTGGTCAGGCCATAGCGGCTGAAGGCGCCGCTGATGTGCGCCATGCCGGCCCGCATGCGCCTGGCCTTTTCGGCGGCATCCAGCACTGGGCGCTGGCCCTTTTCCTCCACCAGATCGATGGCGTTATCGGTGATGCGGCCGGAAAGCCGGCCATCAGGCAGTCGATCGAAGGTGCCACCGGGCGGGTTGGGCGTGTCCCTTGACACCCCGGCGAGCGCCAAGGCCAGGCTGTTGACAAACACGGTGTGGCCGCCGCGATGGCGCACCATTACCGGGTGTGTGGTGCTGATTCTGTCGAGATCATCCACACTGAGTTGCCGGCCATCCTTCAGCTTGGTGTCGTCGTGGAAAAAGCCTTCCACCCAGAAACCGGCCGGCGTCTGCGCGGCCTTGGCTCTCAACTTGTCGATGATGGAGGCGATGGTGACGAATTCCACCTCGAACGGATTGCCCACCAGCGTTTCATATAGCAGCACATCACCGATTGGGTGGTTGTGGCAATCAATGAAGCCCGGCACCACGCAGGTGCCTTTCAGATCGACCATGCGCGTGCCCGTGCCGGCCAGGCCCTTCACCTCGTCACCGCCCAGGGCCATGATCCGACCGCCCTTGATCGCCATGGCACTGGCGCGTGGTTTGGTATCATCCATGGTGATCAAGCGGCCGTTAAACAGGATGGTATCGGCATCCCGTTCATGGGCGGCGGCGCGAGCGGCCCACCCGGCCCACAAAGGCGTGGCCATGGCGGCGGTAAGCAGGTGGCGGCGATTGGCATGAACGGTCATCGGCTGGTCTCCCCTGCTGGCATCGTCGCGCCAGGAACCGGCATGTGCAAGAGGCAAGAAACAGGTTGGAGCTGGCCCCCGCCAACTCTGCAGGCTTTGCGACAAGCGAAATCAGTTCAGCTGGGTTGGCCTGCAAACGAAGGCACCCACGAGGCCAAAGCCCAGCGGCATCATCATCCAACTCGCCATTTCCGGTAAAGGATCGAACACATTGCCGGACACGGCCAGGTCGGCTGGTCTCAGCGAGCACCCACGCGGCCGGTCGGGGCTAAATCGATGAAGGTGAAGGTGTCATTAATCGCACCCAGCGATAGCGGATTGAAATTAAGAGCATAACTATTGGTGAAGCCGCCATCCAGCCCCTCGGTGAAAGTGGTGATGGTGCTACGAAACTGGAAGTCGTTGATCAAACGGCTGATGGAGGTGAGGCTGAGACCCGCCGTATTGATTTTGCTGATCCTCGTGATGCTAAAGTTCAGCGTAGCGAGACCACTGTTGATGAGCAGCGTACCGAAGTCGAGCGAACGGCTGTTCACGGTCGAGCTGCTGCTGACAGGCGGATTGGCGAAATTCGGATAACTTTAGTCGACGCTGTAGAAATTGTTTGTCACGGTGTGCTGCCCAACACGACAGCGCTGGTAGCAAAGCCGGTGGCGATCTCTGAGCCGTTGATGATCTGGGTGTTGGTGTGGCTTACCGACGTGTAGAAACTTACCGAACCAGCGCCGGATCCGGCAAAGTTGACCAGATTACCGCAGGCAACGCCGGTGGCGGTGGAAAGTGTGCAGGTAGTGCTGTCGATGTTGTTGCTGGACTGGTTGAGGCAGTTCCCCGAATTGCAATTGGGCGATGCCGCAAAGCTGGTGGTGCTGATCCTGATGTTGCTGATGGCCATGGTGCCGCGCTGATGCCTGCACCTCCCCCAATCAACCAGTTTTGCCGAGGCCGTCGGCGGCCCACATTGGCGGCCAAAAGGGAGGACTAGCCCATGGACTTCGCGCTGCCCACCGATCTGATTGCCTATCTGGCCGAGCTTGACGCCTTCATCGAAGCCGAGATCAAGCCGCTTGAGCAGCAAGACGACAATATCCGTTTCTTCGATCACCGCCGCGAATGGGCGCGTACCGATTTCGAACACGGCGGGTTGCCAAGGCGCGAATGGGAACTGCTTCTGCGCGAAGCCAGCATGCGCGCCGACAAGGCCGGCCACTGGCGCTTTTCGGCGCCGAAGAAATATGGCGGAAAGGATGGTTCGAACCTGTGGATGGCGGTGATCCGCGACAAGTTCGCCGCCAAGGGGCTAGGCCTGCATAATGATCTGCAGAACGAACATAGCATCGTCGGCAATTTCCCTTTTGTCGCCATGTTCGAAAGCTTTGGTACCGAAGCCCAGCAACAAGAATTTATCCTTGGCGGTTTCGCTCGCAACCGCATCACCGCCTTCGGCCTGACCGAGCCTGATCACGGCAGTGACGCCACCCATATGGAAACCACCGCCGTGCCGGAAATCCGTGACGGCGTGGAGGGCTGGCTGATCAATGGGGAGAAGATGTGGACGACCGGGATGCACGTTGCCACTCACTGCGCCACCTTCTGCCGCACATCGGGCGCGCCCGGCGCGGCGCGCGGCATTAGCTGCTTCCTGGTGCCCACCGACACGCCAGGCCTTAAGGTGGAAGAATATCTGTGGACGTTCAACATGCCTACCGATCACCCGCGGGTGAGCTTCACCGACGTGTGGGTGCCGGATTCGACCCGGCTCGGTCCGGCCGATGGCGGGCTGTCGCTGGCGCAGAGCTTCGTTCACCAGAACCGCATCCGTCAGGCGGCTTCATCGCTGGGCGCAGCGACCTTCTGCGTGGAAGAAAGCGTCCGCTACGCGCGGCAACGCAAGCCGTTTGGCGAGGCGCTGTCGAAGAACCAGGCCATCCAGTTCCCACTGGTGGAACTTGCCACCCAGTGCGAGATGTTGCGCCTGTTGATCTACAAGACCGCGTGGGACATGGACAATATGCCCCACGAAGCCATTGAGAGCCAGCTTTCCGACAAGATTTCCATGTGCAATTATTGGGCTAACCGTCTGGTGTGCGAAGCCGCTGACCGGGCAATGCAGGTGCATGGAGGCATCGGTTACAGCCGGCACAAGCCGTTCGAACATATCTTCCGCCATCACCGCCGCTATCGCATCACTGAAGGTTCGGAAGAGATCCAGATGCGGAAAGTTGCGGCCTATCTGTTCGGCTATCTGGGGCCGCGAAAGAAGCTGTTCGCTGCGCTTTGATCGTGGCATGCCAGCCGAATGAAACTGGGCGTTTGCTGGTATCCTGAACAATGGCCGGAGCCGCTCTGGGCAAGTGACGTCGCCCGCATGGCGGCACTGGGCCTGACGTTCGTGCGCATCGGCGAATTTGCCTGGAGCCGGATCGAGCCTGAACCCGGCCGCTTCGAGTGGGACTGGCTCGATCGCGCGGTCGATCTGGCGCACGCGGCCGGACTGGAGGTGGTGATGGGCACGCCCACCGCCACGCCGCCGAAATGGCTGGTGGACGCGCATCCGGAGATTCTGGCCAAGGGCCGCGACGGGCAGGTGAGGGGCTTCGGCTCACGTCGGCACTATTGTTTCTCGTCCGACGTGTATCTGGAACAGGCCAAGCGCATCACGGCGCTTATGGCGACGCGCTATGGCCAGCATCCGGCGATCGTCGCCTGGCAGACCGACAATGAATATGGTTGCCACGACACGGTGGTGAGCACGTCGGATGCGGCCAAGGCGGCATTCCGGCGCTGGCTCGCCGAACGCTACGGCAATGTGCAGGCGCTTAACGCGGCCTGGGGGTTGGCCTTCTGGTCCCAGGAATATCGCCATTTCGATGAGGTCGATGCCCCATTCGGCACGGTCACCGAAAGCCACCCGGCGCACCGGCAGGATTGGCAGCGGTTTTCCTCCGCCATGGTGGAGCGCTTCAACGCAGCCCAGGTCGAGATATTGCGCGCGGCGTCGCCGGGGCGGGATATCGTTCACAATTTCATGGGGCTGTTTACCGAGTTCGACCATTATGCCGTCGGCCGCCAGCTCGATGTGGCGACGTGGGACTCCTATCCCATCGGTTTCCTGGGGCAGGGGCCGTTCAGCGCGGCCGACAAGGCGCGTTACCTGCGCACCGGCCACCCGGACCTGACCGCCTTTCACCACAGCCTCTTTCGCGCCTGCGGGCAGGGGCGCTGGTGGGTGATCGAACAGCAGCCCGGCCCGGTGAACTGGGCGGCGTGGAACCCGGCGCCGGCCAAGGGCGCCGTCGAACTCTGGGGCTGGGAAGCCGTCGCCCACGGCGCCGAGCGCATGAGCTGGTTCCGCTGGCGGCAGGCGCCAACCGGCCAAGAGGCGATGCACGCCGGGCTCAATCGGCCGGACAACCAGCCGGCCGCCGCCTGGCCGGAAGTGGAGGCGCTTGGCGCCGGTCTGGCGCAGTTGGGGCCGCTCCCGGAACGCGGTCGCAGCGATGTCGCGCTTATCTTGGATTATGACAGCGTGTGGGCGGTGCAGAGCCAGCCACAGGGCCGCGATCAGGATGCGCTGGCGACCGCCATGGCCTGGCATACGGCGGCGCGGCGGCTGGGCCTGAGTGTCGATATCGTGCCGCCGGATGTCGATCTTGATGGCTATGGCCTCGCGCTGTTGCCGGCACAAATCTTTTTGGATGAGGCGCTTGCAGGCCGAATTGCAGACAGTGGTGCAACTGTGCTGGCCGGGCCGCGCACCGGTTCGAAAACCCGCGATTTCGCCATTCCCGGCGCCTTGCCGCCCGACGGGCTTAAGGCGCTGATCGACGTGACCGTGGCGCGAGTAGAAAGCCTGCCACCCGGCATCGTGTTGCTCGCCGGCAACGCGGGCCAGGTGACGGGCTGGATGGAGGATGTGGAGGCCGGGGAGGCCGAAACCCGCCTTGCCCTCGATGATGGCCGCGGCTTGTGGTTTGCGGCCGACAAGACGCATTATCTCGCCGGACAGGTCGACGATGGCCTTCTGCGCCGGGTGCTGGCCGATGTGGCGACGGCGGCGGGACTGAACCCGCGCGATCTTGGCCCCGATGTGCGGGTGGAACGGCGCGGAGAACTGAATTTCCTGTTCAATTACGGCCCGCAACCCATTGTGATCGAAGAAGATGTTTTGATCGGAAACAAACTGGTGCCGCCCGCCGGCGTCGCCATCTGGAAGGATGAAGCCCCATGACGACGCTTGCTGCAAAGATTGGCGCTCTGGCGCAAACCGCTGCGCTGGCCGATCCCGGCCCGCTGGCCGACGGCGAGGCACGCTTTGCGGTCGAGCATTTCGCGCTGACTGCCAACAATGTCACCTATGCCGTGCACGGCGAGGATTTCGGCTATTGGCGCTTCTTCCCGGTGCCGGAAGGCCCCAAAGAAACCTTGGGCATCGTTCCGGTGTGGGGCTTTGCCCGGATCACCGAAAGCAAGGCGGACGGCATCAGCGTTGGTCAGCGTTTCTTCGGATATTGGCCGATGGCCGCACAGGCGGTGCTCACCCCGGTACAGCTATCGGCCTATGGCTTCACCGATGGCGTGGCGCACCGCGCCGGCTTGCCGCCGATCTACAATCGCTATTTGCCCGCCAGTGCAGACTGGGGTGACGAGGCGCTGCAATCTCTGCTGCGAATTCTCTATACCACCAGCTTCCTGATTGATTGCCTGGTCGCGTCGCGGCCGGTGGACACTGTGGTACTGTCATCGGCATCATCGAAAACGGCGCTTGGCGCGGCCTTTGCCGCCAAGGGTCGCCAGCGTGTCGTTGGCCTGACGTCGGCGGCCAATCGCGATTTCTGCATCAAGACAGGTTATTACGATCAGGTCCTGAGCTATGGCGAGATCGACCAGATCGCGGGCGAGGCCATCGCCTTCATCGATATCGCTGGCGATGGCACCGTGCGTTCGGCGGTGCATTCGCAGCTGGGTGATCGGCTGAAGGAAACCCATGTCGTCGGCGATACGCATTGGGATAGCCCCAAATCCAGGTCTCTGCCTGGCCCGGTGCCGCAGCCATTCTTTGCGCCGACCATTGCGCAGGCCCGTGTCGCCCAATGGGGCCCGGCCGGCTTTGAGCAGCGGTTGATTGCAAGCTGGGTTGGTTTCGCCGCCACCTTGGGCTGGTTGCGGGTGGAGCGGGTGACCGGCGATGCCGCCGTTGCCAATGCCTGGGCCGAACTGGTGGAAGGGCGCATCGATCCGGCTGTGGGCACCATAGCCAGCCTATGATCCGTTCAGCTTCATGAAAGCAGGGGTACGCCAATGTCCCACTTACGGGATGGGGTTTGGACACTAAGTCGCAAATTCCCATCTTGAGTGCACTGCGGTGCGCGCGTAAAGAGCGCACCCAAGCGATCCGGCGCAGCCGCCCGGGCGTGTGAAAAACCTGCCGGCACTACCGCCGGCGCGAGGAGAAACACCGATGAAGATTCTGGGTTTTGTCGCCGCTGCCATGGTGATCGCCGCTCCGGCCGCCGCCAAGGAAATCACCGTCAAGATGCTGAACAAGGGTGCCGAAGGCGCCATGGTGTTCGAACCGGCGTTCGTGAAGGCCGCCCCTGGCGACACCGTGAAGTTCGTGGCCACCAATCCGGGCCACAATGCCCAGACTATCCCGGGTTTCCTGCCGGCCGGTGAAGCCGAGCAGAAGGGCGCCATGGGCAAGGATTTCGTGCTGAAGGCCGGCAAGCCGGGCCTGTATGGCATCAAGTGCCTGCCGCACTTCTCCATGGGCATGGTCGCCCTGGTGCAGGTCGGCAACGGCCCGTCGGCTAACCTTGCTGCTGCCAAGGCCGTGAAGCTGTCGCCGCTGGCCACCAAGCGCATGACTGCTTACCTGGCCAAGGCTAAGTAAGCCTCTCCGGCAACGGAGAATGAAGCGGCCGGGGTGGCAACACCCCGGCCGTTTTCGTTTCTAAAGGCCTGCCGCCTTCAGCATGGCCGAAGCGCCGGCTTCCGCATCATCGCTGCCGGTGCGGAAGAAGGCGAAGAGTTCCCGGGCCGTACCCGGTCCCGAAGCGCCGATCACCGCCGCCGGACGGCCGGCGAATTCCGCCGCATCCACCAGCACATCCAGCGCTCCGGTGCGCGCGCAAAGGCGGATCACATCGCCATCGCGCACCCGCGCTATCGGCCCGCCCGCCATGGCTTCCGGGCACAAATGGATAGCCGCCGGCACCTTGCCCGACGCGCCCGACATACGGCCATCGGTGACCAGTGCCACCTTGTGGCCGCGGTCCTGCAGCACGCCCAGCGCCGGCGTCAGTTTGTGCAGTTCGGGCATGCCGTTGGCCTGCGGGCCCTGGCCGCGCACCACCACCACCATGTCGCGGTTCAGCTCGCCAAGTTTGAAGGCGGCCTGCACCGCCTCCTGATCCTCGAACACACGGGCCGGGGCCTCGATCGTCCAGCGTTCCTCGTCCACCGCGCTGGTCTTGAAGATGGCGCGGCCCAGATTGCCCTTCACCAGCCGCATGCCACCATCAGCGCGGAACGGGTTGTTAGCCCCACGCAGGATGGCCTCGTCGCGGCTTTCCAGCACGTCGCGCCACACCAGTGACTCGCCGTCCAACGCCGGATCGCGGGCATAATCAGCCAGGCTGTCGCCGCCTACGGTCGAGATGTCGCCGTGTAGCAGACCGGCATCAATCAGAGTGCGGATGGTAAAGGCCATGCCGCCGGCCGCGTGGAACTGGTTCACATCCGCTGCGCCGCCCGGATAGACACGGGCGAGCAGCGGCACCGCGGCTGACAATTCGTCGAAATCCTGCCAGTCGATCAGAATGCCGGCCGCCCGTGCGATGGCGGGCAGGTGAATGGCGTGATTGGTCGAACCGCCGGTGGCCAGCAAGCCCACGATGGCATTGACGATCGCGCGCTCATCCACACAAATGCCCAGTGGGCGCTCGTCGGGCTGGTTTAGTGCGATCTTGGCCAAACGGTGCATCGCCGCGCGGTTCATGGCTGTGCGCAGGCCTGTGCCGGGATTGACGAAGGCGGCGCCCGGAACGTGCAGGCCCATCATCTCCATCATCATCTGGTTCGAATTGGCAGTGCCATAGAAGGTGCAGGTGCCGGGGCTATGGTAACTCGCGCTTTCGGCCTCCAGCAGTTCGGCTCGGCTGGCCTTGCCTTCGGCCGCCAGTTGCCGGATGCGCTGTTTTTCCTTGTTGGGCAGCCCGCTGGGCATTGGTCCGGCCGGCACGAACAGCATCGGCAGATGGCCAAAACGCAGCGCTCCGATAAGTAGGCCGGGCACGATCTTGTCACAGATGCCGAGCAGCGCAACCGACTCGAACATGCCGTGGCTCAGCGCCACTGCCGTGGCCAGCGCAATGCTGTCCCGGCTGAACAGCGACAACTCCATCCCCACCTGGCCTTGCGTGACGCCGTCGCACATTGCCGGCACCCCGCCTGCCACCTGCGCCGTTGCACCCATTTCGCGGGCAAACAGCTTTAACTGTGGCGGATATTGGCCATAGGGCTGGTGGGCCGAAAGCATGTCGTTAAAGGCGGTGACGATGCCGATGTTTACGCGCGCACCGGCCTTGATCGTCGCCTGATCCTCCAGCGCAGCGGCAAAGCCGTGGGCGAGGTTGGAGCAGCCCAGACGCTCCCGGCCCATGCCGTTTTCGCGCTCCCGCGCGATATGGTCGAGATAGCGGGCGCGGCCGGCGCGGCTCTTCTCGATGATGCGGTCAGTCACGCGGGCAAGTGTGGGGTGCAGAGTCGTCATGCGCCTACCATAGGCAGCAACGCTGCGATTGGGCAGACAGAATAGCACTGCATTGACGGGCCGGCCGCCAGCGGGCAGCAACGGTATGTGGGGGACGCATGACCGGCATCAAAAAGGAAATGGGCCTGGTGGCCGCTCTGGCTCTGGTGGTCGGCAACATGGTCGGTTCGGGCGTTTTTCTGTTGCCGGCAACCTTGGCGCCCTATGGCTGGTCGGCAATGGGCGGCTGGGTGATCGCGCTGGCCGGCACGCTGGCGCTGGCCGGCTGTTATGCGGCGCTGTCCCGGCAGATGCCTGGCACCTGTGGGCCGCATTTCTATGTTGAAAAGGCGTTCGGCCCCAACGCTTCCTATGTCGCGGCGTGGAGCTACTGGATTGGCGTCTGGGTTGGCAATGCGGCGCTGGCGGTGGCGGTCGTCTCCAATCTTACCGTGTTGTGGCCCGGCCTTGCCGGCGATCCGCTCTTGAGCGCGCTGGCGGCAGTTGGCGTGCTGGTGCTGGTCACCGCGATCAACCTCGCCGGCATCGGCGCCGCCAGCTTCGTTCAGCAGGCCACCACTTTCCTCAAACTCATGCCGCTCCTGGCCGTGCTCGGCATCGCGGCCTGGCTGCTGTTCACCAGGGGCAGCACTGCCGTGGTTAACCCGCCGTCCGCCATGCAGGCTGATGGGGTGATCACTTCGGTCACGCTCACCATGTGGGCGTTCCTGGCGTTTGAATCGGCCACGGTGCCAGCTGACAAGATCCGCCGCCCGGAATTCACCGTGCCGGTCGCGACCATCGTGGGGCCGCTGCTGGCCGGGGTGCTCTACATGGCGATTTCGGCGGCGATGATCGCGCTGGTGCCAGCCGATGCGCTGGCGCAGTCCAATGCACCCTTCGCTGATTTTTCCGCGCCCTTCATCGGTTCGCAGGCCGCAGCGCTGATTGGCGTGTTTGCAGCCATCTCGGCGCTGGGCACCGTCAACGGCCTTACCCTCACCGCCGCCGAACTGCCGCGCGCTATGGCGCTGGTTGGGCAGTTCCCGCAGCGCTTCGCCGGGCTGAACCGCGCCGGCGCGCCGGCGGCGGCGGTGCTGTTGTCGGGCGGGCTGGCAGCGGCCCTGGTGCTGCTGAACACCGATCGCAGCCTTTCAGGCCTTTTCGAATTCACCATCCTGGTGGCCACCGCTGCTATGCTGGTTGGCTATATGGCGGTGGGGCTGGCCGGGCTGAAACTGCTCGCCGGCCCGATGCGCTTCATTGGCCTCGCTGGCACGCTTTATTCGTTGTTCGCGCTTTACGCGTCGGGCCTTGAAGCCACCTTGTGGTGTTTCGCCCTCATCGCCGCCGGTTGGCCTGTCCTGCTTTACGCCCGCGCGAAACCGTAAAGCCGGTCTGACAATATCACCTTGGCCGCATTGTGGCCCGGAGCGCCGGTCACCCCGCCGCCGGGGTGGGCGCCGCTGCCGCACAGATACAGGCCCTTCACCGGCATGCGGTGGTTGCCGTGGCCCAGCACTGGCCGCGCTGCCCACAATTGATCCAGGCTCATGCGGCCATGGAAGATATCGCCCCCAATCAGCCCGAACTTGCGTTCCAGATCGAGCGGCGAATGAATCTGCCGCGCGATGATGCTGCGCCTAAAATTGGGGGCATGCGCCGTAACGGTATCGATGATCAGATCGGCCACTTTCTCGCGTGCATCGTCCCAGCTCTGGCCGTCGGGCAGTTTCGGCGCGAACTGCTGGCAGAACAGACTGGCGACATGGCGGTCCGGCGGCGCCAACGTATCGTCCAGCGTCGATGGGATTAGCATCTCCACGATGGGCTTCGTGGACCAGCCATTGGCCTTGGCGTCGGTGTAGGCGCGGTCCATGTAATCAAGGCTAGGCGCGATAATGATGCCGGCGCCTTGGTGCGGACCATGGCCCTTGAGCACGCTAAAGTCTGGCAGTTCCGCAAGCGCCACGTTCATGCGGAAGGTCCCCGATCCGGTGGCATAGCCATCCATGGAACGCGCAAATTCGGCCGGCAGTTCGGTGCGGTCCACCAACTGGCGGAACAACAGTGCCGGGCCGGCATTGCTGGCCACCACGCCGGCATCCAGCACGCGGCCATCCTCCAGCGTGACGCCGCGCGCCTTGCCATTCACGATATTGACCTTGGCCACGCGCTCTTCCAATCCGATGGAAACGCCCTTGTCGGCGCAAGCGCGGGCCATGGCCTTGGTGATGGAGCCCATGCCGCCTATGGCATGGCCCCAGGCGCCCTTCACCCCGTTTACCTGGCCAAACACATGGTGCAGCAGCACATAGGCAGAACCCGGCGTGTCCGGGCTGGCGAAATGGCCAACGATGGAGTCAAAGCCCAGCACTGCCTTGATCGGATCGCTTTCGAACCAGCCATCCAGAAATTCGCGGGCAGAGCGCGTGAACAGAGTGAACAGGTCGTGTTGTTCCCCTTTGCTCAGCCCAAGGATCGGCCAACCCTGCGCGGCCAGCGCCGCCATGCCCTTCAGGCCCGGCCCCGGCGGGATTTTCAGCGCCAGGCGCCGCATCTGATCGGCCAGCACCTCCAGCCGCTGATCGTAAGCGGGCAGGGCGGCGGCATCCTTCTCCGAAAAGCGCGCCACTTCGCTTTCCGTGACGCCGGGGCCGACTTTGAGATAATCATTGGCCAGAGGCAGAAAATTGTTGACCGGGCGGTTGACGATGGTCAGGCCATGCTGGCTCAGGTTCATGTCGGATGCGACCCGGTCCTGCAGCAGCGAGACGGTGTAGCTGGCGGTCGAATTGCGGAACCCCGGCGCGAACTCCTCGGTCACGCAGGCGCCGCCCACGATGTCGCGCGCTTCACAGATATGCACTTTCAGCCCGGCGCGGGCCAGATAAAAGGCCGTTACCAGGCCATTGTGACCTCCGCCGATGATGATCGCGTCATATTGCATGGGCAGATGCCATGCCCGGCTGCTGACAGGTGGTCAATTGCGGGCGGCGGTTCAACCCAGTACGCCAGCACACAGCGCCAGGCTGATCAGGCACATCAGCGCCGCCACTAGCGATCGGATCGCCGAAATTGTGAGTTTCTCAAGATGCCGCGTTGCCAGCCATGCCCCGGCAAAGGCGGCGAGTGTGCCAACGCCGACCAGCGACGCCTCCCGCCCCGCCGGATTGAGGCCAAGGGCGGAGAATGATGCGGCATAGGTGGAGAGCCGCGCCAGATCGACAAGGATGGCGATCATCACGCCGCTGGCAATGAAGGGCTTGGCCGCCAGGCCGGCGCGCAACAGGAAGATCGAGCGCAGGGCCCCCTGCTGGCCGGTGAGGCCGCCAAAGAAGCCCGTGACCAGTCCACCCAGCGGTTGCAGGCGCGGCGGCGCGGCCAGTTTCTGGAACCATCTCTGCAGTTCCAGCAGGGCAAAGATCAGCAGCAATAGGCCAACCGCCAGGCTGGCGCCGGTCGGCCCGAACAGCCGGCCAAGGGCGCTCCATTCGAACAGGCGCGGTATGTCGCCCAGCTGGGCCAGTAGCCAGGCCCCGGCTATTGCGGCCGGAATGGCTGGGATGCCAAAGCGGATCACTGTTGGCCAATCCGCCTGCCGCCATAGCAGCCCCGCCTTGAAGACATTGTTGAGCAGGTGCACCACGCCGGTAGCCGCCACCGCCACCGGCACCGGAAAGAATAGCGCAAAGGCCGGCAGCAGGATCGTGCCGAGGCCGAACCCCGAATAGAGCGTGAGGGCCGATGCCATTGCGGCCACCACAGCGATCACAATGATGTCCATGCTTCAACCTATGCGTCGGTGGTCGCCACGCTGCAATTCGCTACGCGCGCTCCCCGTTGCAACTGTCGCCGCATTCGCTATGCCGGAGAGCAAGAAACAGGCGGGGAGGCTGGGGTTTTGGGCGCGGACGTTGAGACTGTCGAAGACGTGATCGATCCCAAGCGGGATCGGCTAGTGATCGTGGCTAGCAGCCTGGGTACCGTTTTCGAATGGTATGATTTCTTCCTCTATGGTATCTTGGCCAGCTTACTCGGCAAGCTGTTCTTTGCCACCGGCAACCCCACTACCGAGCTCCTTTTTAGCCTTTTTGCCTTTGCCATCGGCTTCTTTTTTCGGCCGCTGGGCGCGTTGGTGTTCGGCTGGTTCGGGGACAAGGTGGGCCGCAAATACACCTTCCTGATCACCATCGCCATGATGGGGGGCGCCACGGCCTGCATCGGCTTGTTACCCACTTTCGAACAGGCCGGCATTGCAGCGCCGATCATGCTGTTGGTGCTGCGCACGCTGCAGGGCCTGGCGCTGGGCGGCGAATATGGCGGGGCGGCGATTTATGTTGCCGAACACGCCCCTCCTGGCAAGCGCGGCGCGTATACAAGCTGGATTCAGGCTGCGGCCGCAGGCGGCTTCATGCTCACGCTGGGCGTGGTGCTAGGCACAAAGGCGCTGATTGCGGAACCGGAATTTGTCGCCTGGGGCTGGCGCATACCGTTCCTGATGTCGATCCTGCTGCTGGCTATTTCGTTATGGGTCCGGCTGAAACTGTCGGAAAGCCCGGTGTTCCAGAGGATGAAGTCGGCGGGCACCACGTCGGCCAACCCGTTCAAGGATGCGCTGTCGGCACCCGGCAACAAGGGCCGGCTGCTGGTGGCACTGGCTGTGTCGGCGGGCTTCACGGTGATCTTCTACACCAGCCAATTCGGTACACTCTATTTCCTCCAGAACACCGCCCGCCTGCCGGAAACGGAGGCGCTGCTCTATCTTGCCGTTGGTGTGCTGGTTTCGGCACCGGCCTATATTTATTTCGGTGGCTTGTCCGATCGGTTCGGGCGCAAGCAGGTGCTCAGTGCCGGCTTTGCCCTCACGCTGGTCGCGTTGTTCCCGATTTTCAATCTGATGGCGAGGGGCGCCAACCCGGCGCTCTCCGAAGCCATGGCCAATGCGCCGGTAACCGTCGAGTTGCCGGCCTGCGACTACAATATCTTCACCAAGCAGGAGGCCGAGTGCGGCAAGGCGCTGGAATGGCTGACCAAGCGCGGCGTTTCCTATGCCAAAGCCGATGCAGACGTGCTGGCGATCCGTGTTGCCGGTGCGCGCCTTCAGGGTTTCGACAAGGAGGCCTGGGGCAGTGCGCTCAACACCGCTGGCTGGCCGGAAAAGGCCGATCCGGATCGCATCGTGGCCTGGCAATTGCTGCTGGCGGTGATGGCGATCGGCCTGCTTTCGGGTTGGACCTACGCGCCAATCGCCGCGATGCTGGTGGAAATGTTCCCGGCGCGGGTGCGCTATACGAGCATGTCGGTGCCTTATCACATCGGTACTGGGTATTTCGGCGGCTTCCTTCCGGTGATTTCCCAGTACATCGTGGTTTCAACCGGCGATGTATTTGCCGGCCTTTGGTATACGATCGTGGTGGTGGCGGTAGGACTGGTGATCATGCTGCTGTTCCTGAAGGATTCCCGCCACATCAACATCAATGATTGAGAGGGCGCATGACCGGACCGCTGGCGGGCATCCGCATCGTCGATTGTTCGCAGATCGTTTCGGGGCCGATGGCCTGCCAGATGCTGGGCGATCAGGGGGCAGAGGTCATCAAGGTCGAAAGCCCCGGCGGCGATCCGGTGCGCAGCCTTGGGCCGCGCAAGGCCGATCTTTCTAGCATGTTCATCGCCGTAAACCGCGGCAAGCAGGGCCTGTGCCTTGATCTCAAATCCCCTGAAGGCATCGCCGTCCTGGAAACGCTGGTGAAAACCGCCGACGTGCTAGTAGAAAATTTCCGTCCGGGCGTGCTGGCCAGGTTGGGGCTGGACTGGGAGCGGTTGCAGGCGATCAACCCGCACCTGATCTATTGCAGCATTACCGGCTTTGGCCCTGATGGCCCGTATCAGAATGTTCGCGTCTATGATCCGGTGATCCAGGCGGTTTCCGGCATCGCGGCCTCTCAGGTGGACAAGGAAGGCGCCCCCGGCCTTGTGCGCCATCTGGTGGCCGACAAGGTAACGGCGCTTACCGCGGCGCAGGCCATCACCGCCGCCCTGTTCCGCCGCGAACGAGCAGGCGGGGAAGGAGAGCGGATCGAGGTTGCCATGCTCGATGCCGCCATTGCCTTTAACTGGCCGGAAGGCATGTACAATTACAGCTTCATCGATGATGCGCCTGCCGCCTGGCCCGAATATGGCGCGCAGATGCGGCTGTGGAAGGCTGCCGATGGCCAGGTGGCGATTGGCGCGTTGCAGGATGCCGAGTTCGTCGCGCTCACCCGCAGCCTGGGCCGCGAGGATCTGGCAGCCGATGAACGTTTCCGCTCGTCCGCCGGGCGCATCAAGCATCAGCGCGAATGGGCGCCGCAGGTTTCCGCCGAAATCGCCCGCCGCAGCCGTGCCGAATTGATGGAAGGCTTCGTGGCGCAGGGGGCTGTCGGCGGCCCTGTGGTGCATCTCGCAGATGTGCCTGACGACGCGCAGGTCCAGCATAATGCAATCTGCATCGAGGTAGCGCACAGCGACGCCGTCGGCCGCGTGCGCCAGGCCCGGCCGCCGGCCCGCTTTGGCCAGCCGCTAGACCCAGTAGGCCCGGCCCCGCATTTGGGGCAGCATGGCCGGCAAATCCTTGCCGCGCTGGGCTATGACGCTGCCGCCATTGCCACACTTGTGGATAAGGGCGTCCTAAAGGGCTGAAGCCCCTATCGCGGCCGGCACGGCTCTTGCATTATCTGCGACAAGTGTTCGCTGATTCTGCCATTGCGTCTCCAATAGGCGCTACCCATATCAGCAAGGACGAAGGCGAGCTTCTGTGTCTCGCGACGGAGATGAGATGACCAATCAGACCCTGCCAGTGTTGCCCCTGCGCGATATCGTGGTGTTTCCGCAAATGATCGTGCCGCTGTTCGTGGGCCGCGAAAAATCGGTGGCTGCGCTCGAAGCCGCGATGAACGATCGCCGCACCGTGTTCCTGCTTTCCCAGAAGAACCCCGGCGACGAAGATCCCGGTGCTGATGAACTGTATGACGTCGGCACGCTGGCAAATGTGCTGCAGCTGCTGAAATTGCCCGATGGCACGGTGAAGGTGCTGGTGGAAGGCCAGGGTCGCGCCACTCTTGTGAAGCTTGATGCCAGTGGCCCTCATCTTATGGCCGAAGTCGAAGACCGACCGGACCTGGAGCGCAACGAAACCGAAGTCGCCGCCTTGCTGCGCTCGGCCCAAAGCCAGTTCGAGCAATACATGAAGCTGAACCGCAAGGTCGCCCCGGAGGTCGCCAGCCAGATTTCGGCGGTGGAAGAACCGGGCCGCTTTGCCGATACGGTTGCCGCCAATCTGGGCCTGAAGATTGCCGACAAGCAGGCGCTGCTGGCCGAGCCGGATGTGGGCGCGCGGCTCGAAAAAATCTTTGCCTTCATGGAAGGCGAAATGGGCGTGCTGCAGGTGGAAAAGAAGATCCGTAACCGCGTCAAGCGGCAGATGGAAAAGACCCAGCGCGAATATTATCTGAACGAGCAGATGAAGGCGATCCAGCGCGAACTGGGCGACGCCGACGAGGAAAAGGACGAAGTCGCCGAACTGGAAGAGAAGATCAAGAAGGTCAAGCTCTCCAAGGAAGCCCGTGAAAAAGCACTGGGCGAACTGAAGAAGCTGAAGGCGATGGCGCCGCAGTCCGCCGAAGCCACAGTGGTGCGCAACTATCTTGATACGTTGCTGGGCCTGCCGTGGGGCAAGCACAGCAAGGTGAAAAAGGACATCATCGCAGCCCAAGCCGTGCTGGATGCAGATCATTATGGGCTGGAAAAGGTTAAGGACCGGATCATCGAGTATCTGGCTGTGCAGGCGCGCACCAACAAGCTGAAGGGACCAATCCTGTGCCTCGTCGGCCCCCCCGGTGTCGGCAAGACCTCGCTGGGCCGCAGCATCGCCAAGGCAACCGGGCGTGAATTCATCCGTCACAGTCTGGGCGGGGTGCGTGATGAAGCCGAGATCCGCGGCCACCGCCGGACGTACATTGGCTCCATGCCCGGCAAGATCATCCAGAACCTGAAAAAGGCTGGTACGTCCAACCCATTGTTTCTTCTCGATGAAATCGACAAGCTGGGCCAGGATTTCCGCGGCGACCCCTCTTCTGCGCTGCTGGAAGTGCTTGATCCGGAACAGAACAAGGCGTTCAACGACCATTATCTGGAGGTTGATTACGACCTGTCGGATGTGATGTTCGTGACCACGGCCAATAGCTACAATATGCCCCAGCCGCTTCTGGACCGCATGGAGATCATCAGCCTGTCGGGCTACACCGAAGATGAAAAGTTGGAGATCGCCAAGGGCCACCTGATCGAGAAGCAGTATGAAGCGCACGGCCTGAAAAAGAAAGAATTCGCGGTCAGCGATGAGGCGATCCGCGATCTGATCCGTTATTACACTCGCGAAGCTGGCGTGCGCAAACTGGAGCGTGAGATTGCCAAGCTGGCCCGCAAGGCCCTGCGCCGCATCCTGGAAGGCAAGGAGACGAGCGTCACCGTGACGTCTGAAAACCTCGCCGATTTCTCGGGCGTGCGCAAATTCCGCTATGGTCTGGCTGACAGCGAAGACCAGATTGGCGCCGTGACCGGCCTCGCCTGGACGGAAGTGGGCGGCGATCTGCTGACCATCGAAGCCGTCACCAGCCCCGGCAAGGGCAACATTAAGACCACCGGCAAGTTGGGCAGCGTGATGACCGAATCGATTTCGGCCGCACTCAGCTTCGTGCGCGCCCGCGCCACCCACTATGGCATCAAGCCCAGCGTGTTCGAGAAGAAGGACATCCACGTGCACGTGCCGGAAGGCGCAACGCCCAAGGATGGCCCCTCGGCTGGCATCGCCATGGTCACCGCCATCATCTCCACGCTGACCGGCGTTGCCGTGAAGCGCGATGTGGCGATGACCGGCGAGGTGACGCTGCGTGGCCGCGTCCTCCCCATCGGCGGCCTGAAGGAAAAGCTGCTGGCGGCGCTGCGAGGCGGCATCACCATGGTGCTGATCCCGGCCGAGAACGAGAAGGATCTGGCCGACATCCCCGACAATGTGAAGCAAGGGATGACGATCGTACCGGTCTCCCACGTTGATGAAGTGCTGGCGTTGGCGCTGACCCAGCCGCTGGTGCCGATCGAATGGACCGAGGCTGATGAAAAGGCCGCGATGCCACCGGCTGCGGTAGCGACCGAACCGGCTGTTCGGCACTAAAAATCTGCGGCCAATGGGCGGGCGGGGCTTTACAGCGCCGCCCGCCTCGCCTAATCGGCCACTCCCGAAGCAAGTGGGCGCGTAGCTCAGCGGTAGAGCACTGCTTTCACACGGCAGGGGTCACAGGTTCAATCCCTGTCGCGCCCACCACTTGCCTACCTTACCCATAGGCCCCGAATTGGTTGGCAATCGCGATGCTGATCAAAGGGATCAGCCGCGCCGTCGTCGCGATCGGTTCGATGAAGCGGCGCTGGATGTCGGCATAGGCCTGTGCGTCACCCTCCGGCCAATCGGTTGCCTCATCCATGCGATAATCCGCCAGATCGGGCGCTGTTACCGGAAAGGCCCGGCGCAACTGCTCCAGCGCCTCGTCCGTCCGCAAACTCAATACCATGTCGAGCACGTCATCGCGGCTGATGTCGTTGCGGCGGGAAAAGGCCGGGATGTCGACAGCGCGCAGGAATAGATGCTGCATCAGCGCCAGCCGCAGCGCGTGCAGCACACCCAGTGTGCGCCGGGTCGCCTCCGTGCCGGGATCGGCAGCTAATGCCTCCGACACGTGGCTCAGCAGTTGCCGCAGCTTGATGTTGTCAACCCGCAGCATGGACGCGAGGCGGCGGAACTGGCCGGAGCGATCATCCTCCACCAGCTTTTCGGCCAGCGCGAGGCAGGGCCGCGCCAGGCGTTCTTCGGTGCCGCGATAGGGCCGGGTGGCCCAATAGGCGCTGTTAAACAGCTCGCCATAGGCGGCCAGTGACTTGATGCTGGCAATGGCGTTCGACGCCTCCACCAGCCCCAGTAACTGCCGCCCTCGGGCCGAACTTGCCAGCAACGCCGCCAGCGCTTCCTGGGCGTCCACACCCGCCGTGCCGATGCCCGCCAGCACGTTTACCGGATAGCCCAGCTGCTGTAATATGGCGTTGTGCGGGATGGCGCGGATAGATCGCAGCGAAGCATCGCGGTCGCTGCCGATATCGCTCTGCCGCTTCAGCCGGCGTGAACCCGTGACCGGGATCAACCCCAGGCCAAAGGCGGTGATGGCACGGGCATAGGGCTGAGCTTCGAACAGCCGTCGCTGATGCCGGCGGATCATGCGATAGTAATCAAGGGAAAGATCGGTGCGGGTATAGAAGGGATCATCGGCGCCGCCGTGTGCCAAGGTAGGCGTGATCTCGGCAATGCGCGTGAGCGTCGCCAGAGCCAGCGCGTCGTGGCCGAAGAACAGGAAGCCATCGCCGCCCTGGAAACTGGCTTCGGCCTCCACCCTTATGTCGGCCGTGACGAACTGCGCCCGCGCCCAGCGGCTGAGCGGCCAGGCCAGCCGTTCGGTGAAGTTGGCCGGGTGGGCACCGCGACCCATGGATTCGCCGTGGGTGTTGAAGATCAGTGCCGCCACATCCGACAGACCGTTCTTGACCATGGCGCGCGCCAACCGGCCCTGCAGTCGCTCGATCGCAAGGGCCGCGGGCACCTGACCGACAAAGCGCCCGGCATCGGAAAAGCCGGTCTGGATCGCCACCCGGCCGCGGGCCCGAGCATAGGCGCGATACACTGGTTCAGCCAGGAGCGCATCGAGGAAACGGCCACCATGTTCCAGCGCCGTCTCCGTCTCGAACAGTGGCGACACGTCCACCCGGTCGGCAATGCCGAACAGCTTCGCGAAGTAGAGCGCGGCTAATACCGTCTGCGGTTGCTCGCACTCGGCGATCAGCAGGCGAATGGGCGTGTCGGCATCCAGATGTTTCAGGATCGCCGCCATGGCGAGGAACTGGCGCACGGCGGTCGTGCTTTCCACCGCCAGCGCCGCAAAGTTGGAGCGTAGCGGCTTGACTGTTTCCAGCAGGCCGCGAAGCCGGATCAGCGCCTGGCCGCTGCTCATGTCCAGCGTGCCATCGGGATCGATATGGCGGCGGATGGCGTTGTGCAATTGTGCCGCGTTCACCCGGAAATGGATCCAGCCCATGCCCAACCCATCGGCAGCCATGGCAGCGGCCAGGACCAGATGCGCCCGCGCCTGATCGGCGGGCAGGCCGGCGGCGGCGCTGCGCAACAAGGCGATGGGTTCGGCCAGGCTGGTGAGCGCTGCGGCATGCGGGGCGGTGATCTGGTTGGCAATGGCCGACAGCGCGGCGGCATCATCGGTGCTGCCGGCAAACAAGCCGGCTTGGGTTCCAGCATGGTCGGCCGCTTGCGACAGGCGCCCGGCAAGCGCCATTTCGCCCAATCGCGTGGCCTCGGCGGCCAACAACTTCAGTCGCGCGGCCTTTTCCTGCGCCCGAAAATCAATGCTGGTTGCCCAACCAATATCGGTGCGGCCATCCATGTCATACCCAACCCAGGTTGCCAGCCGAAACAGGCAGGGGGTCAGGGCCTGCCATTGACCGGGGAAGGCCCGTGCCGCGACCGCTAGCACTTCGCCATGTAGTAGATCACGCGCGCTGATCGCCCGGGTGATCGCGGCCAGCACCGCGTCATGCTCTTCCACGAGGCTCGGGGCGGGGCGTGTTTCCACCGGCGCAATGGACACCGGGGCGCCGCTCACGGCGGCTTGCGCCACGGCGGCATATTCGTCGGGAGCCAGCAGGAAGGTCGGGTGCGCGGTGAACACCAGGTGGAGCAATGGTGCTTCCCAGCGCGCCTTGAAGGCGGCGAAATCGCGGCAAGCGCTGGCCTCTACCTGCGCGCGGAAAGTGGCGATATTGGCCTCATCATCCAAGGTGCCAAGCAATCGCGCCAGCCGGTCGGCACGGGCAGCCAAGCCTTCGCGGCCCAGTTCGGCAATCGCTCCAGCCAGCCTGGCCAGGGTGACGCTGCCATCCTCCAGCCCACGGCTGATCTCCAGCCCTAACTGGAACACCGGGTTGAACAGCGGCGTTTCCGCGGTGCGGGCGTGGAGTTCGGCCAAGCGTTGGCGATAGGTCTCAATCATGGCCTCATTCTGCCCGATTTGTGCAGTGCGGCAAGATCAATTAGGCCGGGAAACGGCAGGCCTGGTCGCGGCCCACGAAGTGCAGATCAGCAAACCAGCCGCGGGCGCGGCCGCCGGTCTGATCCGTGTCCACGGCCACCGCGATGGAGGTGGCCTTGGCCGTGGTGCCAGGGAAGGCGCTGGCGAAATCGCCGGCCAGATCGGCGCGCTGCTCCACCCATCGGCCGGCGTTGGCGGCGCCTGATTGCGCCACCACCATTTGGGCGCGATCGGTATAGGCGTTGGGGGCGGTGGTGCCGATGGGGTGGACATTGTCCCACACATAATTCACCGCCGCATCGGGGATGGGGCCGGGAAACAGGCGGCGGGCAAGGGAAAGCTTCATGCGGGTGCCAATGCCCAGTTGCCCATCGGGAATATCGAAGCCCACATATACGCGGGCAGCATAATCGTCGCCAGCCTTGCGGCGCATGTCGGCCCCGGCCACTGGCGCCGCGATGAGCCAGCGCCAGCACAGGATCGGCGTGGCGGCCAAATCGACCGTGATCGGCCGGGCGAGCAGCGCCATGCTGGCCTCAGCGCTGCCCTCCACAGCCATCACGCCACCGATCCGCACGACGCGGTAACGGGTGGGTGGCACCTTCTTGGAAACGATTGCCACCTGCCACGGCGCTGGCACCGGGCCTTCGGCGCTGAACTGGCCTACCACGACGGCCGCTATCAGGGCAAAGATCATGGGCGGAAGGCCGTCCACGCCGCCGCCGTGCGCTGTATGACGGTGAGGATGCACACGCCAGCATAACCAAGTGCAACGGTGGGGAAGTGGGCGGGCCACAGGCAGAACAGGATGAAGACGATGATGGTCTCTGTCCCTTCGGCCAGGCCAGTATTGTAGAAGAAGCTCTTCTTGCCATGGGCGCTGGTTTCCAGCCCGCGCTTGCCGGCGATGGTGGCAAAGGCCAGGAAACTGATGCCGGTGAGGCCAAAACAACCCATCAGCATGAGTGCCGGCACCAGATTGGCGGGGGCGGCAAGGCCAAAGCCCAGCGGCACGGCGAGATAGAAGACGAAATCGCCGACGATATCGAGATAGCCGCCGAAATCGGACAACCTGGTGGCCCGCGCCACTGCGCCATCGAGCCCATCGAGCAGGCGGTTGACGATAATCACCACCAGCGCTGCCATGAATTGGCCCTGCGCCAGAAGCGCGCCGACACCGATGCCGAGCAAGATGCCGATGACGGTTATGGCATTGGCAGTGACGCCCAGCGCCGCTAGCGTCCGCCCCAGTGCGTTCAGCGGAGGGTCGATCAGCGGGCGGAGGCGCGCATCAAGCAAGAGGGGTTACCAGGCCGATCATCGCGCCGGTCATCAGCGTGGCGAAATTACCGGCGATCCAGCTTTTGACGCCCAGCCCGGCGGCTTCGGCGCGGCGCTCAGGGCACAGGCTGGCGATGGTGGAGACGAGCAGGCCAATGCTGGCCAGATTGGCAAAACCGGCCAGCGCATAGGTGACGATGAGGGTGCTGCGCGGATTAAGCGTGCCGGCGGGCAGGGACGCCAGATCAAGATAGGCGACATATTCGTTGAGAATGGCCTTGGTGCCCATTAGCGCGCCTGCCGCCGGGGCCTGATCCCACGGCACGCCAATGGCCCACATGAACGGCGAAAACACCCAGCCGAACATGCGCTTCAAGGTGAGGGCGGCGCCATCGACATGCGGCGCCAGCGCGAGAATCTGATCGGCTAGGTTCACCAGCGCGAAGATGGTGATAATGATCCCGATCACCGCCAGCACCAACTGCACGCCTTCCATGGCGCCGCGTACCACCGCGTCCATGGCGCCGTCATAGGCAAGGTCAGGCTCTGCCGCTTCGCCGGACTGCGGCTGGCCCGGCACCATAAGGCGGGCGATCATCAGCGCCGCCGGCAGCGAAATCAGGCTGGCGACGATCAGATGCCCGGCGGCATTGGGGATGAGCTTGCCCAGCGTGCTGGCATACAGCACGAGAATCGCACCGGAAATTGTCGCCATGATCATTGCCATTACTGAAAACAGATCGGAGCGGCTCATGGTCGCAAACCAGGCCCGCAGCACGAGCGGCGATTCAACCACGCCCAGGAATAAAGTGCCGCCGCCTCCCAGGCCAACGACGCCCGACACGCCCAGCGTGCGTCGCAAGGCCCAGCTGAGCCCGCGTACCAGCGCTTTCAAAATGCCCCAGTGCCAGAGCAAAGCGGAGAGCGCCGAAAAGACGATGATTAGCGGCAGGATCTGGAAGGCGATGATCAGCGGCGGGCTGGCGCCTTCGGCCAAGGCAAATGGTAGCGGCGCGCCGCCCAGATAGCCGAACATGTAGGAAGAGCCGACCAACGTCGCCTTCTCGATGGCGGCAACGCCCTGATTGGCAACGCCGACAGCAGCCCAGATTGGCGGCACCCGCACCACGATCACGGCAATCGCCAGTTGCAGCAGCAGCGCACCGCTCAGCCAGCGCCAGCCGGGGCAATTGGTGCGGTCTTCGCTGAACGCCCAAGCCAACAGCAAAACGGCCGCAAGCCCGATCAGACCCTGAAATTGCTGCATCGCCCCAAGCATATCAGAATTTATACGCGATACCGAACTGGAACTGCCTGGGCGGGCCAGCATTGCGCTGCACGAACGGCGCGCCGCCGCCGAACTGCACCTGGTTCGACGTGGTTGCCGCGTTCGCAAAGCCGGACTGGTTATTGGCGTTGAACAGGTTGAACACGTCGGCCGACAATTCGATGCGCTTCAGCAGTAGATAGCGGAGGCCAAGATCGACCGTTGCCGACCACGGCAGCCGCGCCGAGTTGCGGGAAGCACCGGGGAAACGGTCGGAGTTGCCGACATAGTTTTCGCCGAATGACGCACCATCACCATTGAGATCCTGCGTGCCGAAATTCCGCGCATCTGGCACCAGGTTGACCGGCTGGCCCGACTGGAACAGGCCGGCCGCCGTCAGCGTCAGGCCGGCTATGGGATAGAGATAGCCCACGGCCGAAATAACATGGCGGCGATCATTTGCGGACGGGCCATATTCGCCGCTGAAATCATTGGCATTGGCCGCGCGGAAGTTGATGTCGTCGGTGTCGTTGCGAAGCCGCGACAGGGTGTAGCTGAGGCGGAAGCCATAATCATCGCTGCCGCGCTCCTTCACGGCTTGCAGAATGAGCGCCATATATTCGGAAGCGCCCTCGGTTTCCGAAACCGTGATTTGCCTAGCGCCGCCCGCGACTAGCGCGACCGGCCGGCTCGCATCAGCGGCGGTCTGGCTGCGTGCGAGGCCCATCGTCTGCGCCAGTGCCGCCCGCGCCGCATTGTCGGACGCGGCCTGCAGCAGGGCGATATTGGCCGGGGTTAGCGCCGCCAGATTGGGCGTGAAGGCCGCCGGCGCATTCAGATCGCGCAGGCGCACCAAATTGTGGCTGCGGCTGTAGATGCCATCCACGCTCAGCGTCAGCGTGGAGGTCGCCTGATATTGATAGCCGCCGCTCAATTGCAGGCTCCACGGGCTGTCATAGCCGGTGGGCGACAGGATGCGTGCTTCGCCCAGCGTGGCGGTGCTGCGCAGCGCCTGCACCTGCGCCGGGGTCGGGCAGGCCGAAACCGTGGCGCACGGCGGGGCGACGGTGAGATTGCCGTCGAACGTCACATCGCGCAGGTCGACTCCGGTTGGAATGAAGCCAAGGCTCTGCAACTGGCCCAGCTGGGTGACGAAGCCGGCAGATGTGGTGTTGCGCTGCAGGGCGTCCGAAATCGCCGCATAGCTCAACTTGCCGGTGAAGATACCCACCCCGAACCGTACCGACGAGCGCGCATCCGGCCGCCAGTTTAGCGCCAACCGCGGCGCAATATTGTCGAAATCGCCACCACCGGCGCCCTTGGCGGTAAGGCTGTCATAATCCCAGCGCACGCCCAGTGTCGCGGTAAAGCGCGGGCTGATCTGCCATTCATCTTCCAGATAGATAGCCAGCAATGTCTGATCGGTGCCGAAGGATTGCGGGCGCAGTTCAACGGCATAATTGGTGACCACCGGATTCAGCGCCAGCACGTCGCTGGCGGTCAGCCCCAGCCCGCGGCCGCCAGTGCGCAACGCCGCCAGTTGCGGCGCGGTCAGATCAACGACGAAATTGCCATCCGGATTGCCGCCACCCAGCAGCGCGAAATTGCTGTGGATGACGTCGGCGCCCAGCCGCACGCGGTGCGCGCCCAGCTTGCGTTGCAGGCGGTGGGTGGTTTGGATCGTCTCTTCCAAACTGTCGAACAGATAGCCGGGGTGGCCGACCACGCCCGCCGTGAGCCCCGACGGATCGCGGATCACCACCTGCGGCCCCGGGCCAGCCAGCGCCTCGCCATAATCCCAATGGAAGCGGGCATATTGCAAGGCGCCGTCATAGCTCCAGTCGTCGCCGGCATAGGTCGCCGTGGCGGCGACCAGCGTCGAATGGCGATCTTGGTTGGAGCCGGCCGAGGGCAGGCTGTTGTTGCCCCCGCCCAGGCCCCCGCCCGGGCGTTCGATGGTGACGCGGCCGATATTGGCGCGCAGGCCCAAAGTCCAATCGTCGGTCAGGCGATGATCGAGCCGCAGCGAGGCGAGGTGGAATTGGTTGTTGCCGGTTACCGTATCGGTGATGCCGAGCAGCGGCGCATCTACCAACTGGGTGTTGCGGTCGTGGGTAAACTCATAGTTGATATAGAAAAAAGTTTTGTCTTCTGCGATCGCCCCGCCGAGTGCGAACCCGGCCTGATAGCGCTCGAAACTTTCGCCGACCGCGTTGCCCGACAGGTCGCGGCGGGGGAAGGGCGAGGCGGCATCAAGCGGCCGACCGGGACGGACCAACGCATAGGCTTCGCCGTGCAGTTCGTTGCTGCCTGATGGCGTCGTGTAGTTTACGATCCCGTTGGCGGTGCGGCCATAGGCAACCGAGTAGGAATTGGCGAGCACCGTCACGCTGCGGGTGAAACCCAGTGGCACCGGGAACTTGATGCCACCGAGGAAATTCTCGTTGTTGTCGAGGCCGTCGATCAGATAATTGGTATCGAGGCCATTGCTGCCGTTGATCGAGATTGACGGTGCTTCCGGGAAGAAGCCGGTGCTGGCCACCACATTGGGCAGCCGGATCAACGAGCCGATCACATCGCGGCCTTCGATTGGCAGGGCGGTCAGTTGCTCACGCCCCAGCGAGGCGGACACTTCGGCATTGACGGCGTTAAGGCCCACCACGGTGCGCGTGCCGGTCACAATTATGGCCTGGCCCACGGGGCTCAGTCGAAGGGTGATACTGCTGGAAAAATTGCTGCGCAGAGTGAGCGCCTGCGGTTCGGTGGCGTCATAGGCGGCGCTGGCGGCGGTGCTGATGCGGAACTGGCCGCTGGTGGTCAGGCCTTCCAGCCGCAACAGGCCTTGTGCATCGGTACGGGCCACGCGGCGGAAACCGGTGCCGGGATTATCGATGACCACTTCAACATCGGCTGCCGGGGCACCGTTGACGGCATCCACCGCCGAAATCTGGATGCCGGCCTGTTGCGCCTTTGCCGGCATCGTCACCATCACTGCAACGGCCAGAAAGGCGGCTGCAGCCCGGTTCAAACCCTTCATTCGATTCCCCCAAATGCTCCGTCACCCACAGGCGTGCTGGCGGCTTTCATGACTGCTGCCATTCAGATACGCAACAGGCCGGCAATTGGTTACCCGCGCCGCCACTCGTGATAGCGGCCCACCCAGGCCAGCAGGCTCTGCGGTGCGTGCGCTCGCTTCCAGTTGCCGGCGGCGAACTTGTTGGCTTCGGCCATGGTGGGGTAGGTGTGGATGGTGCCGAGCAGCTTGTTGAGGCCCAGACCGTGCTTCATCGCCAGCACATATTCGGCCATCAGCTCGCCGGCATGGTCACCGACGATGGTGGCGCCCAATATCTTGTCCTTGCCGGGCGGGGTAAGGACCTTGACGAAGCCAGTGGTCGCGCTGTCGGCGATTGCCCGGTCGAGCTCGTGCATTTGGTAGGTCGTGACTTCCACCGCAATGCCCTTGGCCTTGGCCTCTTCTTCCGAAAGCCCGACGCGGGCGATTTCGGGATCGAGGAAGGTCGTCCAAGGGATGACGCGATAATCGGCCTTGAAGCGGCGGAACTGGCCAAACAGCGCGTTCACTGCCGCGTACCAGGCCTGATGAGCGGCGACATGGGTGAACTGGTAGGGGCCGGCCACGTCTCCGCAGGCGTAGATATTGGGATAAATCGTGGCTAGATAATCGTCCGTCACTACGGTGCGGTCGGTTTCGATGCCAAGGTCTTCCAGCCCATAGCCGGTCAGCCGCGCCTTGCGGCCAACGGCCACGATCAGGGCATCATAGGGCAGGCCCCGTTCGGCGCCGTCGTGGGCGACGATCAGGCGGTTGTTTCCCTCCACCCTAAGCGCAGTATGGCCGGTAAGCACCTCGACGCCGGAAGCTACCAGCGAGGCATGGGCGATTGCGGCGACGTCCGTATCCTCGCGCGGCAGCACACGCGGGCCCATTTCTATCTGTTGTACTTGCGCGCCCAACCGAGCCAGCGCCTGGGCGAGCTCGCAGCCGATGGGGCCGCCGCCCAGCACGATGATGCGGTTCGGGATGGCATCGAGCGCGGAGAAGGCGTCCCAAAGCGTGTCGCTGGTGAGATGATTGGCGGGCGTTAGGCCGGGCAGTGGCGGCACTAGCGGCGCGGCGCCGGCGGCGATGACGATGCTGCGGGTGGTCAGGCGCTTTGTGCTGCCGTCGTGGTGGGTGATCTCCACCGTCCACGGATCGAGGATGCGCGCATGGCCCAGTTCCATGTTCACACCAAGGCCGGTGTAACGCTGCACGCTGTCGTTGGGTTCAATGGTGGCAATGATGTTCCGGATGCGGGCCATCACGGCGCGGAAATCAAACTGGGGTTCTTGCGGGGTCAGGCCATAGGCATCGGCATGACGCATCTGGTGAGCGATGCGGGCGGACTTGATCAGCGCCTTTGACGGGACGCAGCCATAGTTTAGGCAGTCGCCCCCCAGTTTATGGGCTTCGACCAGCGTCACCTTGGCCTTCACCGTAGCGGCGATATAGGCGCTCACCAGCCCGGCCGCGCCGCCGCCAATCACCACCATGTTGCGGTCAAACCGGAGCGGGCGTGTGAAGCGGGCATAGGCTCGGCGGCGTTTCAGCGCACCCATCACAGCCTTGCCGATCCACGGCAGCAGGCCCAGCGCCGCAAAGCTGCCGAGCAGGCCCGGCGAGGCGACATCACTCAGGGAATTGATGCTGGCCAGTTGCGTCCCGGCGTTAACATAGACAACGGTCCCCAGCAGCATGCCAATCTGGCTGACCCAGTAATAGGTCAAGGTGCGGATCGGAGTGAGGCCCATCGCCAGATTAACCACGAAAAACGGAAACACCGGCACCAGCCGCAGCGAGAAAAGATAGAAAGCGCCATCGCGTTCCATCCCGGCGTTGATGGCAGCGAGGCGTTCGCCGAATTTGCCCTGCACCCAGTCGCGCAGCAGGTAACGTGAAACCATGAAGGCCAGCGTTGCGCCGATGGTGGAAGCAAAGGAGACGATGAGCAAACCCAGCCCGAGGCCGAAGATTGCTCCACCTGCCAGCGTCATGATCGCAGCACCGGGGAAAGACAGGGCCGTGAGCGCCACATAGGCCGCGAAATAACCGCCGATCACCATCGCCGGGTTGGCAGCGTACAGCGCGGCAATGTCATCTTGTCGGGTTTTCAATGCCTGAAGCGTCAGATACTGGCCAAGATCGAACTGGAACCAGGCAATGACCGCTGCCACAAACAGCAGGATGATGGGCAGGCGTTTCATCGGGGGGGGGGCCGTTTCATCAAGCCAAGGTGGACGCAAAGCGCCGGGCACGCAAAGCTGATCTTCGCACGAGTGGCGCAAAAGATTGCAGCATTGGTCTTTGCTGGTGCAGTCCGCTATGCGCCATCGGCATGTCTCCCGTTTTAGCCCTTTCGCTGCCGCCCGCTGAAGACTGGCAGGCCCAGGCCCGAGCCGCCCGGCTCAGCACTGCCGATCTGCTGGCGCAGGTCGGACTGACGGCGGCTGACTTTGCCGAAGGCGTGATCGTCCAGCCGGATTTTCCGCTGTCCGTGCCGCCGCATTATCTGTCGCTGATCCGCCGCGGCGATCCGGCTGATCCGCTGCTGCTGCAGGTGCTGCCACGCGGTGAGGAAGTCCTGCCGCAGCCGGACCGGCTCACCGATCCGCTGAAGGAGGCCGATTATCGCGCCGCGCCTGGGATCTTACGCAAATATCGCAGCCGGGCGCTCCTGATCGCGTCCGGTGCCTGTGCCATCAACTGCCGCTACTGTTTTCGCCGCCACACGGATTATGGCAGCGCCATGCTCACTCGTTCAGGTGAGGCCGAGGCGCTCGGTGTCATTGCCGGCGATCCGGCCATCGAGGAAGTGATCCTGTCGGGCGGTGATCCGCTCAGCCTGACCGATGCGCGGTTGGCGGCGCTGGTGGCGGCGATTGCTGCTATCCCGCATGTGACGACGCTGCGCCTGCATAGCCGCACGGTCCTGGCCATCCCTGATCGGGTATCGTCGTCGCTGATCGATCTGCTGGCGGGCACGCGGCTCAATATTGTGCTCGTCACCCACAGCAACCATGAACGCGAAATCTCAGATTATGTGGCGGCGGCGCTTGGCCGACTGCGAGCGGCCGGCGTGACCCTGCTCAACCAGTCGGTACTGCTGAGCCGTGTAAATGACGATGCCGCCACCATTGCCGCTCATTGCCGCCGGCTCTTCGCGGCCGGCGTGCTGCCTTACTATCTCCACCTTACCGATCCGGTGGACGGCGCCGCGCATTTCGATGTAGAGGAAGCCCGCGCCCGCATTATCGAAACTGAACTGCGCGCGGCGCTGCCCGGCTATCTGGTGCCCCGCATCGTGCGCGAAGTGCCAGCTGAAGCAGCGAAGACGCCGCTATGGGCGCTTTCCACATGAACGGGCGATAACGAAGCCGTTCAGCTTGGCCACATATGGATTATGCGAATCAGGTGTCGTCAACACCAGCCGGAGACGGTCCATGAAGACGACGATTACCATCGCATTCCTCTCAACTCTTGGCATAGGCATCGCCGCGCCAGTCGCAGCGCAGTGGCATGAACCTGTGCAGCAGGCAGGCTGGAACGGCGGCTATCAGGGCGGTTGGGAAGGTGGTTATCGCGGCGATCCCCGGCGCAATGGCAACTGGAATGGTGGCTACGACGCCGGCTACCGCGTCGATTATCAGGGAGACGGTTATTGCCGGCGCAGCAGCGGCGGCACCGGCACGGTTGCTGGCGCGGTTGCTGGCGGCGTGATCGGCAGCCAGGTGGCGCGGCGCAATGATCGAGCCGTGGCCACCGTTGCCGGCGTCGTTGTTGGCGGCCTGTTGGGCCGCAGCATCGATCGCGGCCGCACCGTTTGCCGCTGAACCAAATTGCAAGGAGAACGACCATGAAGAGCCTGAAAATCAGCTTGGGCCTTGCCCTGCTCACCATGGGCGCTGCCACCCCGGCGCTGGCCGGCGACGATGGTTGGCGCGATCGGCGCAATGCCTCGCCCCGCGAAGTGGCGCGCAGCTGGGATCGGGTGCAGGAAGAGCGCCATGATCTGGCCCGGGCGCAGTATCGCGGTGATTGGAACGACGTGCGTGAAGAGCGCCGCGAACTCTTGCGGGCACAGCGCGAATTCCAGCAGGATCGCGCCGACCTGTATCGCGCCAGTTGGGATGATGATCGCCGCCGCGGCAGCTGGGATGATGACGGTCGCCGAGGCCAGAAGAACGGCCGCGGCTGGGGCGCTGGTGGCCGCCCGGTCAATGACTGGCGCTGGCGCCAGGATGGCTGGAACCGTCAGGGCTGGCACGCCGAGGATTTCTATCGCCCTGGCAACAGTTATCAGCCGCGCTATCTGCGCGCCAACGATCAAATCTGGCGCGGGTATGACAATCGCTATTACTGCAGGCGCAGCGATGGCACTACGGGCCTTATCATCGGTGGTCTCACCGGCGGCACACTGGGTAATGCGCTGGCACCGGGCGGCTCCAAGGTACTGGGCAGCATCATCGGCGGCACGCTAGGCGCCGTGGTGGGCAACAGCATAGATCGTAACCGGGTGGTCTGCCGCTGATATCACAAGTGACTGAAGCGATGGCGTCCATCGGATAATCTTGATGGACGCCATTTGGCTATCCAGCCTACCTTGTTGTCGAATGAAGGAGACTGATGATGGCCAAGAAAAAAGCCAAAGATGATGCGATTAATCTGGGCATGCCAGACACTCAGCGCCGCGCGATTGGTGCAGGCCTGTCGCGGCTGTTGGCCGACACCTACACGCTGTACCTCAAAACCCACAATTTCCACTGGAACGTCACCGGCCCTCAGTTCAATTCGCTGCACCTGATGTTCGAAGGCCAGTATACCGAATTGGCACTGGCGGTTGACCTGATCGCCGAACGCATCCGTGCCCTGGACGAACCGGCACCGGGTAGCTATTCGGCCTTTGCCAAGCTGTCGACCATCCACGAAGCCGATGGGGTGCCCAGTGCCACCGACATGGTGCGCATCCTCGCCGAAGATCAATTGGCCGTAGTCCGCACCGCGCGCAGCGTGTTCCCGCTGGCCGATGCCGCCCATGATGAACCGACTGCAGATCTGCTCACCCAGCGCATGCAGGTGCATGAAAAGACGGCCTGGATGCTTCGCGCCAATCTGGGCTAATCTGTCCCACACGGCAGTGTAACATTGTGCTCGGTATCCGGGCTTTGTCTGGATACTTTTTGAAACGCCAAAGCTTGCGCTGACCGACGGCGCGAAAGTCGATAAAATTGTCAACAGGGCAGAGGAAGCGCGGTCAGCGGCGCAAAACAAGCAGCCCAGCCACGGCAGAGGCCAGACTGCCGGCGATGATGCCCAGCTTGGCCGCTTCCTCCTGGGCGCTGCCAGTGCCGAAGGCCAGCGCGGCGATGAATAAGCTCATGGTGAAGCCGATGCCGCACAGCAGCGACAGGCCCCAAACCTGTCGCGTGGAGGCACGGGCCGGCATGTCAACGATGTTAAGATTTACCAGCGTCATGATCGCACCGAAGATACCGATCTGTTTGCCCAGCAGCAGGCCGGCGGCGATGCCCAGCACCAGCGGGTCGAGCGCAGCCGTCAGCGTCAGTTCGCGTAGGTCCACGCCGGCATTGGCGAAGCCGAAGATGGGCACAATGGCAAAGGCCACAATGGTCGCCAGTGCATGCTCGACACGCAGCAACGGGCTATCGCGAATTTCGGGTACCCCTGGGCTGGGGTGGATTGGCAGCGCCAGCGCGGTGATCACTCCGGCCAGCGTCGCATGGATGCCACTGGCATGCACCGCTACCCACAGGGCCGCCCCCACCAGCAGATAAGGCCACACCATCTGCACCCGCCGCCAATTGAGCATCGCCAGAAGCCCGCACAATCCGCCGGCCGCTGCCAGTGCTGACAGGTCAACGCCCTCGGTATAAACGGCAACGATCACCACAATGGCGCCAAGATCGTCGATCACGGCAATGGCGGTAAGCAGCAGTTTCAGGCTGGCCGGTACGCGATTGCCCAAAAGGGCCATCACTCCCAGCGCAAAGGCGATATCGGTGGCGGTGGGAATAGCCCACCCATTGAGATTGGCTGGCACAGCGCGGTTGATGGCGAGATAGACCAGCGCCGGCACCGCCATCCCGGCGGCGGCCGCGACACCGGGCAGGATGCGCCGCGGCCAGCTGGCCATTTCGCCATCGACGAACTCGCGCTTGATCTCACAGCCGACGAGCAGGAAAAACACCGCCATCAGGCCATCGTTGATCCAGTGCAGAAGGCTCATCGGCCCCAACTGGATGTGGAGCAGGTGAAAATACTGCTCAGACAGCGCCGAGTTGGCAGCGAACATCGCCACTGCTGCTGCCATCATCAGGACCTGACCACCGCCGGCCTGACTGGCCAGTAGATCTCGGATTACCGTAAATCTGATACGAGGAAGGGGCGGGCGCATGGCCTTGGGGTAACAGGCTCGGCCGTGCAGCGAAACCGAAACCGGTTCAGCGCGTGTAGTTGGTTGCCACCCAGTCGCGGTAACTGCCGTCCAGTACTGCTCGCCACCAGTCTTCATTGGCCAGATACCAGTGCAACGTTTCGGCAAAGCCCTGCTCGAAGGTGCGCGCCGGGGCGTAGCCCAATTCAGCACGCGCCTTGGTTTCATCGATGGCATAGCGTCGATCATGGCCAGGGCGATCGGTCACAAAGGTTTTGAGGCTGGCCGTGGGCAGGCCCTTGGCCGCCGGTGACCCTTGGAAACGGGCGGCAAGGCCGGGATCGGCGGCAAAGGCGGCATCAACAGCCGCGCACAGCGTTTCGATTACGGTCAGGTTCGGCAGTTCGGCACCGCCGCCGATATTGTAGGTCTCACCCACCCGGCCCTTTAGCAGAGTAGCTTCGATGCCGCGGCAATGATCCTCGACGTGCAGCCAGTCGCGGATCTGCATGCCATCGCCATAGATTGGCAGCGGCCGGCCGTGCAGGGCGTTGATCAGGAACAGCGGGATCAGCTTCTCCGGAAATTGGTAAGGGCCGTAATTGTTGGAGCAGTTGCTGGTGGTGACCTGCAGGCCATAAGTGTGGTGCCAGGCCCTGACCAGGTGATCGCTGGCCGCCTTGCTCGCAGAATAGGGGCTATTGGGGGCATAGGCCGTCGTCTCGCTGAACGCCGGCTCGCTCGGCCCCAGCGTTCCATAGACCTCGTCGGTGGAGACATGGTGGAAGCGGTGCGGCACGCCCGATCCGGCAAGCCATGCGGCCCGCGCAGCGGTGAGCAGCGACAAGGTGCCGATCACATTGGTATCCACAAATGCTGCCGGGCCGTGAATGGAACGATCGACATGGCTTTCGGCAGCGAAGTGCACGATGGTGTCGATAGCGTGATCGGCCAGCAACTTTTCGACCAGCGCGGTATCGCGGATATCGCCGTGGATGAAGTCAACACTGTTCAGGCCCGCCAGATTGGTGCGGTTGCCGGCGTAGGTGAGGGCGTCGAGCACCAAAACCGCATCTGTCGGGTGATGCTGCTGCCAGTAATGCACGAAATTGGCACCGATGAAGCCGGCGCCGCCGGTGACAAGCAGATTGGTCATGCAGCCATCTCTTTCAGGCAATCGATCAGTTCGTGGCGCCAATGCCGGGCGGGGCCCGTGATGGCCCAGCTCGCCGATTTGTCGAGCACGCTCCATGCCGGACGGCGGGCCGGTGTAGGATAATCGGCCGTGGCGATGGGGATGATTGGCACGGCGCGGCTGAGCATCCCAAGGCGGAGCGCCTCATCCTGAATGGCGACGGCGAAGTCATACCAGCTTGTGATGCCAGCGTCGGTCCAGTGAAAGGTGCCGCTGTGGCCGTGCAAGGCCCAGATGGCGCGGGCCAGGCCGAGCGCGTGGGTCGGGCTGCCAACCTGATCGGCAACAACGCGCACTTCGTTACGTTCGGCCATGAGGCGCAACATGGTTTTGACGAAATTATTGCCTGACGCCGCATAAACCCAGGCAGTGCGGACGATCAGTGGCGCCGGATGGTGGACGGCGGCTGATTTTTCGCCGGCGAGCTTGGTGCGGCCATAGGCGCTCGCGGGAGCGGGCGGGGTGTCGGGGCGATAGGGCATGCAGGCTTGGCCGTCGAACACATAATCGGTCGAAACCTGGACAAAGCGCGCGCCTGCAGTCGCAGCCGCTGCTGCAAGATGGCCAACAGCCGTGGCATTGACCAGCAAGGCAGCGGCTTCCTCGGCTTCGGCTTTGTCAACGGCGGTCCAGGCGGCGGCGTTGACCAGCAGATCGGGCTTGGCAGCGGCCACCACGGCGGCAACCTGCGCCGCATTGCCGATGTCGAACTCTGCCTCTGGCGGGGCGATGAGCGTGACACCATTCGGAGCACTGACGGCGAGCGCCCGGCCCAACTGTCCGCCGCTACCAGCGACCAGCACCTTCATGTGAAAACCTCCGCCTGCGCCAAGTGCAGCGCGACAGCGTCCTTGCCCGACAATTGCGGTGTCATGCCGATATCCGGCCAGACGATGCCAATATCAGGATCATCCCAGCGGATGCCGCGATCACTCGGCGGGTGGTACAGGGTGGTGCATTTGTAGAGGAAATCCGCCGTCTCGCTCAGTACAAGGAAGCCGTGGGCAAAGCCTGGGGGAATCCATAACATGCGGTGGTTATCGGCGCTCAGTTCCACGCCCACCCATTGGCCGAAATGCAGCGATGACCGGCGGACATCCACCGCCACGTCATAGACGGCGCCCTGGGTCACCCGCACCAGCTTACCCTGAGGATTTTCCAGCTGATAATGCAGCCCACGCAGCACGCCGCGCGCGGAGCGGCTGTGATTGTCTTGCACGAAATCCATTGTTAGCCCGGCCTGCGCAAATGTCCCCTGGTTCCAGCTTTCAAGGAAGAAACCGCGCGCGTCGCCAAACACCTTCGGCTCGATGATAAGCACGCCGGGCAGGGTGGTTTCGACGATATTCACCGACCGTCCCTCAGCTGGCCGAGCAGATATTCGCCATAGCCTGATTTGCGCAGTGGCGCAGCGATGGCTTCCAGCCGGGCATCGTCGATATGGCCGAGGCGCCACGCGATTTCTTCGGGGCAGCAGATCTTCAGACCCTGGCGTTCCTCGACGATCCGAACATAGTTGGCTGCATCGAGCAGCGAGCCATGGGTGCCAGTATCGAGCCAGGCAAAGCCGCGGCCCATCATTTCGACATTCAGCTTGCCAGCGTCGAGATAAAGCCGGTTGAGGTCAGTGATTTCCAGTTCGCCGCGCGGGGATGGCTTGAGATCACGGGCTAGCGCCACGGCATCGCCATCGTAGAAATAAAGTCCGGTGACCGCATAGTGGCTCTTGGGGTACTGCGGCTTTTCCTCGATGGTTTGGGCGCGGCCGTTTCCATCGAACGACACCACGCCATAGGCCTGAGGATCCTTGACATAATAGCCGAACACGGTGGCACCTTCCGTGCGCGCGTTTGCACTGGCCAGCAGTTCCGGCAGGCCATGGCCATGATAGATATTGTCCCCCAAGATTAGCACGCTGGGGTTGTTCCCCACGAAATCTGCACCGATGTGATAGGCCTGTGCGAGGCCTTCGGGGCGCGGCTGCTGGGCAAAGCGGATGCTGATGCCCCACTGACTGCCATCGCCAAGCAGGCCCTCAAAGGCCGGCGCATCGGCCGGCGTAGTGATGATCAGTATCTCCGTTACACCGGCCAACAACAGCACGGACAGCGGGTAGTAAATCATCGGCTTGTCATAAACTGGCATCAGTTGTTTTGATACCGGTTTGGTGAGCGGATAAAGGCGCGTGCCTGAACCGCCGGCCAAGATGATCCCGCGCCGCATAGCATGTATTCTCCTTGTTGGCGGGATGGGGGTCCGCCCGCTTCACCGCGTACTTGGCAGCTGTCGCCGCCAGTTTGGCCAATCCGCCAACTGGCGCTGCCGCAGCGGCCTTTTAACGCGCTGATGCCACCTGATGATACGCCTCATCAGCATTTGCTTAGCTGATCTTCGCCTTATTTGCTTCCCGCAGACGGGTCAACTCGGCCTGAAGGCGCCTGCCTATTTCCGGCCGCTAGATCACCTCCTGAGCATAACCGATGGACTTTTCACGAACGAATGGGTCGTTCTTCATTTCGGCGACGACGTTGACATAGTCTGTAAGCGCTGGTGCGCCCTGAGGCTGATCGGTTTACCTGCAGGGCTCGCCATTCGGCCCGTTCGACAGCTTCACGAATTCCTCGCTCAGGCGCGGATCGGGTAACAGCGTGTTGATCTGCCGTGGGGCGCGGCAATAGTCGATTTTCTGCTGGAGCAGCAGCCGTTCCATTTCCTGCATCGTTCTTTGACGCTGATGCCTAGTGGCAAAAAAGGCGGAAACGACAATGCCAGTGGCCCATTGCGATGCTGGATACCCAGCTCAACCAATCTCGACACGCTCTCAGTCGCCGAGCTCCAGGACATCGTCATGTGCTACAATCTCACACCCGGAAAATGCCTCAGCTTCAAGACGCAGTTCCAAGCCATGCTGGCCGAAACCGGCAAACACGTCCAAATCCGCTTTAATTGATACGGTTGCAATTCGCGCGTGAATCCATGGACAGAATGTCGCATATGTATCAAAATTACCGTTTGATACTTGTCGGCGACATAATCTTACCCTAGGCGCGGCCTGTATCACGGTTTCCTGTCCGTTGGCCGGCCCTTGCCGTGCTTGCGGCAATGGTTGGGCAGAATGAACATGGTTGATCCTACTGCTGCGCGTGTTGAGATGCAGATTCCCAGTGTCAATCCGGTACGCACCCGTGCCGATTGGGAGGCCATGCGTGCCCAGGTGCTGGCGAATCCAGGTGAATTCCACGGTGATATTGCTGTTGGAAATCTCCATTGGCTGATTAATGTTGTCGACCGTCCGGCCTGGCTGAGCAAATCGGAGGCTGGCTGGGCCGGCTGGGACGCCGAGACCGCTGCTCCAGTGAGTGCCGATCTAGGCGAGGATTTTAAGCCTTGGACCCGTGCCTTCAACGCCGATGATGCCCCCAACTTCCGCTGGTTCGAGGGCGGCCGCACCAATGCCGCCTTTAACGAGCTCGATCGCCATGTGCTGGCGGGCCACGGGGCGGAGGCCGCCTTCATATTTGAAGGTGACCGCTGGGATCTTGCCGCCAACAACGGCCGGGGCGCGCCAGTCGATTGCGTCATCGTTTCCCGCCGCCAGTTGCTGCTGGAGGCCGCCAAATGCGCGGTGGCCTTGCAGAAGCTGGGGCTGAAGGCGGGCGACCGCATCGCGCTCAACATGCCCAATGTGCCGGCCCAGCTATACTGGACTGAAGCCGCTAAGCGCATCGGCGTCATTTATACGCCGGTGTTTGGTGGCTTTTCGGACAAGACATTGTCTGACCGTATTCATGATGCCGGCGCCCGCATCGTGATCACAGCGGACGGCGGCTACCGCAACGCCCAGATTGTGCCGTTCAAGACGGCCTATACCGATCCGGCGCTGGACAATTATGTGCCGGTCAACGTGGCCCTGCGGATGCTTGAGGAACGCTTGGGTGGGGCCGATCTTGGCCTGTCCGACAGCACCCGAACCGCCATGGTCGGCATCGTAACTGCGGCGCTCAAGGGCGAGGTCACGGTCGAACGCGGCGACGTCATGCGTGGCCTCGGGCGGGCGCTGGCCGAACTGGGCAAGGAAGGCGCAGTGGACGTCGCCCAGTCAGCCCGCATCCGCATCGCCATCGCCGAAACGCTGGTAAGCACCCCGCCGCGCGTTGATGCGGTGATCGTCGCCAACCACGCCCATGTGCCGGATATCGTCTGGCGTGATCGCGACGTATGGGGCCATGATCTCACTAACGCTGCGCTGATCGACATCCTCGCCGCCGCTGGCCTGCCCGATGAAGCCGCGCTGCATGCGCTTGACGATCAGGCCTTCGTGGCGGCGCTGTGGAAGGCGTCAAAGCCGCTGCCGGTCGATGCCGAATACCCGCTGTTCTTCATCTACACCTCAGGCTCGACCGGCAAGCCCAAGGGTGTCGTGCACGTTCACGGCGGCTATGCCAGCGGCATCATGGAGACCATGAAGGTCGCCTTCGACGCCCGCCCCGGCGATACCATCTTCGTCGTCGCTGATCCGGGTTGGATCACTGGCCAGAGCTACATGATCGCCGCCGCGCTGCTTTCCCGCGTCACCACCGTGCTCGCCGAAGGCTCGCCAGTGTTCCCTCATGCTGGCCGGTTTGCGGCCATGATTGAAAATCATGGCGTCACTATTTTCAAGGCTGGGGTAACCTTCCTGAAAGCGGTGATGACCGATCCGCAGAATTTGAAGGACATCCAAGCCTACGATCTATCGCGACTTCGCGTCGCCACTTTCTGTGCCGAGCCCTGCTCGCCGCCGGTGCAGGCGTTCGGCATGGAGAATATCACGCCGCAGTACATCAACAGCTATTGGGCCACCGAGCATGGCGGCATCGCCTGGACGCATTTCTATGGTAACGGTGATTTTCCGCTGGCGGCTGACGCGCGCACCTTCCCATTGCCGTGGATCGTGGGTGACGTGTGGGTAGAAGACGAGACTGGCGACAAACAGGCCCGCATTTTGCTGACCCGCGAAGGCGCCGACGGCGTGACCTGGCGAAAGGCCGGCCGCGGCGAGAAGGGCGAGATCATCATCGCCGCGCCTTACCCCTATCTCGCCCGCACCGTCTGGGGCGACAGCGATAACTTCCGCGTTGAAAATGGTGCCGTTGCTGCCGGCTGGGCCGGTGATGCGGACCGCTGGCGCGATGGTTACTGGGGTCGCTGGCAGGGCGTTTGGGCTTACACCCAAGGCGATTTCGCCGTGCAGGGCGATGATGAAGGTTTCTCGCTGCATGGCCGTTCGGATGACGTGATCAACGTCTCCGGCCACCGCATGGGCACCGAGGAGATCGAGGGCGCCATCCTGCGCGACAAGGCGTTGAACCCGGATAGCCCGGTCGGCAATGTGCTGGTCGTTGGCGCGCCGCACCGTGAGAAGGGGCTGACCCCGCTGGCCTTCATCACGCCAGCGCCGGGCCAGATCATCACCCGTGACGACGAACGCAGGCTGTCCGATCTCGTTCGCACTGAAAAGGGCGCGGTGGCCGTGCCGGGTGATTTCCTGGTGGTGTCTCAGTTCCCCGAAACCCGCAGCGGCAAGTACATGCGCCGCATGGTGCGCGCGCTGGTAGAAGGCACGCCCATCGGCGACGTCACCACACTGAAGAATCCGGAGAGTTTGGACGAGCTGAAGCGCGTCATCAGCGCGTGGGAACGCAAGCAGCGCCTGTCCGAAGATCAAGATATCTTCGACCGCTATCGTTATTTCCGCATCCAGTACAACGTGGTGGCGCCGGGCAAGAAGGTGGCGACGGTGTTCATCACCAACCCGCCGGTCAACGCGCTAAACGAACGCGCAATCGATGAACTGGTGATCGTGGTCGAGCATCTGTCGCGACGCGATGACGTGGCTGCGGTGGTATTCACCGGTGACGGCACCGCCAGCTTTGTGGCTGGCGCCGACATCCGCCAGTTCCTGGAGGAAATCCATACAGTTGAAGAAGCCCGCGTGCTGCCGGCCAACGCGCAGTTGGCGTTCGGCAAGATTGAGCAGATGGGCAAGCCCTGCGTGGCGGCCATCCAGGGCGTCGCGCTTGGCGGCGGCATGGAATTCGCTCTGGCCTGCCATTATCGCGTAGCGGAATCCCATGCCCGCTTTGGCCAGCCGGAAATCCGCCTGCGCCTGCTGCCGGGCTACGGTGGTACCCAGCGCCTGCCGCGCCTGCTCACTGACAAGCGGGGTCCGGAAGGGATGCTGGATGCGCTCGATCTGATCCTGGGCGGCCGTAGCGTCGAAGCGCAGGCGGCGCTCGACATGGGCGCAATCGACGCCATCGCCGATGGCGCCAACGATGCGCTCAGCCTCGCTCATGCCGCCGTGCGTGAGTTTGTGCGCCTTGGTGATACCAGCCACCTGGGTCGCGCCTGGGCCGAGCGCCGCAAGGCCGCCAAGAGCGCCTGGCAGCACGAAGGCCATGTTGATCTCGATCACGCGCTGGCCGATCCGTTCGTGCAACGCATCCTGAAGCAGCTCGACTGGGCCGGCCGCGGCAAGGCCGGGGAACGCGCCATCGATGCGATCCGCACTGGCTGGACGCTTGGCATAGCCGCTGGCCTTGCCCGCGAAGCCGAACTGTTCAGCGAAGCCGTGGTCGATCCAGATGGCGGCAAAACCGGCATCCGCTTGTTCATGGACAAAAAGGCGCCGCCACTGCCCGTGCGCCGCGACGGCGTGCATATCGAAACGGAATTCGACGCCAAGGCCGCCCGGCTGGAAGCTGCAGGCGACCTGCTGCCGGTGGGCGCGCCCTTCTTCCCTGGCGTTACGCCGATCCCGGGTCATCAATATGGTTTCGGTATCGCCCGCAGCCCGGACACCGGCGCGCCACAGTTTGGCCCGCCCGAAACCCACGAAAAGCAGCTGATCGTGCCGACCCCGCAGCCGGAGCCGAACGAGGCGCTCGTTTACCTGCTCAGCAGCGAAGTGAATTTCAACGATATCTGGGCCTTGACCGGTATTCCCGTTTCCCCGTTCGACAATCACGAGGAAGATGTGCAGCTCACTGGCTCGGGCGGTCTGGCGCTGGTAGCGGCCTTGGGCAGCGAAGTGCGTGGGCAGGGCCGGCTGAAGGTGGGCGACATGGTCGCTGTCTATTCCGGCACCTCCGATCTGCTCAGCCCGCAGGCTGGGCGGGACCCGATGTATGCCGATTTTTCGATCCAGGGCTATGAAACCAAGTCCGGCAGCCACGCGCAGTTCCTGACCGTGCAGGCGCCGCAACTGCATTCGGTTCCCGGTGATCTGACGCTGGAACAGGCCGGCAGTTACATTCTCAACCTCGGCACCATCTGGCGCTGTCTCTACACAACTCTGGAAATCATCGGCGGCAAGACTATCTTCATCGAAGGATCGGCCACAGGTACCGGGCTTGATGCTCTGAAATCGGCCAAGGCCAGCGGTTTGCATGTGACGGGCCTTGTCTCCAGCCCGGCGCGTGCCGAATTCGTGAAGTCCAAGGGTGCCGTGGGCGCGCTCGACCGCACCGATCCGCGCTTCAAGTCGCTGTTCACCTCTGTGCCCGATGGCACCAAGGCCGATTGGGCAGCCTGGGAGCGGGCCGGCGAAGTGCTGGTGGCGGAATACAAAGCGATCAATGGCGGCAAACTGGCCGATTATGCCGTCAGTCACGCTGGCGAAACCGCCTTCCCGCGCTCGTTCCAACTGCTGGGTGATGGCGGCGTGCTCGCCTTTTATGGCGCGTCGTCGGGCTATCATCTCAGCTTCATGGGCAAGAAGGGCGGTTCCGATCCGGTATCCATGCTGGCCCGCGCCGGCGCGCGTGGCGGCGAGGCGGTGCTGATATTCTATGGCCCCGGCAGCACGCAGTTGGCGGATGAGACCGGCCTCGAAATGATCGAGGCGGCGCGGGGCCTCGGCTGCCGCATCGTCGTCGTCACCAGCACCGATGGCCAGCGTGAGTTCATCCTCAGCCTAGGCTTTGAAGATGCGGTGGCCGGGGTCGTGTCTCTGGAAGGCATCAAGCGGAGGGAAGGTGCCAACTTTGAATGGCCCGACACCATGCCGCGCCTGCCCGTGGCGCGCGAGGATATCGAGAATTTCCGCGAAGCCGTGCGTCAGTTCCAGGACAAGACGCTAAAGCCCTTCGGAAACGCGGTGGGCAAGCTGCTGCGGTCGCCCGACAATCCGCGCGGCAATCCCGATATCGTGCTGGAACGCGCCGGGCAGGACACGCTGGGTGTGACGACGGCGCTGGTAAAGCCATTCACCGGACGGGTGGTCTATTGCGAAGACATGGCCAGCCAGCGCTATAACTTCTATGCCCCGCAAGTGTGGACGCGTCAGCGCCGGATCTTGATGCCGACGGCGGAAATCCGCGGCACCCACCTGTGCAACGCCTATGAGGTCACCCGCATGAACGACATGATTGCGGCCGGCATCCTAGATGTGACCGAGCCGACTGTGGTGCCGTGGGAGGGACTGCCGGAAGCGCATCAGAGCATGTGGGACAACCGCCACACGGGAGCGACTTACATTGTCAATCACGCGCTGCCGGCAATGGGCCTGCGCAGCAAGGATGAGCTGTATGAGGCGTGGGCCTCTTTGAAGGGGCATGGGGAATGACCGCGATGACCACGACCGAAATGCAGGGCCGTCTGGCCGGCAAGGTGGCGCTGATCACCGGGGCGGCCGGCAACCTGGGCGGCAGTATCGTGCGGCGTTACCTGGCTGAAGGTGCCACCGTCGTGATGAGCGGCCGCGATGCCGCGCGGACGCAGGCTGCGTTGGATGCCGCCGTCGCCGATGTGGGCGGCACCGCCAGCATCGTGACGATGGATGGCGCCAACATCGAATCCGTGCGCGCCGGCATCGCGGAGGTTGTTGCCCGCCATGGCCGCATCGATGTACTCGTCAATAATGCCGGCTCGGCCGGGCCCAAACAGGTGCTCGGCGATCTGCCGCTGCTGGCCGATGAGCTGGAAGGCACGCCCGACAGCGAAACGGTGGGAGATGCCGCACGCAACATCATGGTGGTGGCGTGGAATCTGGTGCGCGCCGCCGCTTCGGCGATGGGCGAGGGTGGCAGCATCATCAATGTTTCCACCATTTTCAGCCGCACCGATTACTTCGGCCGCGCCGCCTATACGGTGCCAAAGGCGGCGCTCAATATCCTGTCCAAGGGCTTGGCGCGGGAGCTTGGCGTTCGCGGCATCCGGGTGAACCAGCTCTATCCTGGCCCGATTGCGTCCGAACGCATCCGCACCGTCTTTGCCGCGATGGACAAATTGAAGGGCGACGAAGCGGGTAGCACCGCCAATCATTTTTTCAACCTTATGGCGCTGGAACGCAGCGTCGATGGCGAGGCCAAGGCCAAGACTTTCCCGACGCCGGCCGATATCGCCAACGCCTGCGTGTTCCTGGGCAGCGACGAGAGCGCCGCCTTTGCGGCCCATGATTTCGAAGTGACCCACGGCATGGCCGTGCCGCTGGAATCGCGCAGCGAATTCCTGCATCGGCCCGATCTGCGCGCCATCGATGGCGATGGCCACGGCATCCTGATTTCGGCCGGCAACCAGCTCGACGACGCGCTGGCAATGGCCGGGCTGTTCGCCGCGCAAGGCTCAAAGGTGCTGCTCGGTTTTCACGCCCAGGCGGCGCTGGACGATGCGGCTCATCGCTTGCCTGCCGGCGTGAAGGCCGTGCGATTCCCACGCCATGATCATATGGCGATGGATGCCGAACTGGCGCGCTTTACCGCGCATGTGGCGGCCGTCGATGGCGCCATCATCTTGCCGACGCGCGGGGCGGGCTATTTCACCGGTGCCCTCAATGAAGCCAGCGATGCGGCGGTGGAGCGCTTTGTGGATGATGAGCTGGAAGGCGCCATCGCGGTCGCCCGCACGCTCGATCGTTATTGGCAACAAGGCCAGGATCTACCGGGCGATCCCCGCGTGCTGTTCATCACCAATCCCGACGACGGTGCCGGCAACGGCTGGGCCGATGTAGGCCGCGCGGCTATCGAGGAATTGTTGCGCGTGTGGCGCGACGAAGCCCGCGTCGCCGCCACGCAGGGCAAGACGCCCCGCCCGGTGTGGGGCAACCAGATTGTGCGCTTTGGCAACACCGAGCCCGAGAACCGCGATTTCGCCGCCGGTCATGCAGCTCGCCTGCTGCTGGGCGGCCGGCAAGTGGAGCCGATCAACCTGTACATCCCGGGCAGCATCGCTAAGGCCACCGGCGCCCGCCGCGCGCTGGCTGGCACGGCCGAAAACATCACCGGGCTTCACCTGGGCAAGGTGGCGCTGATCACCGGCGGTTCGGCCGGCATCGGCGGCGCGCTCGCCCGCCTGCTGGCACTGGCTGGCGCCAAGGTGATGATGGTTGCCCGGCGCGAAAGCGAACTGGATGCAGCGCGTGAACGCATTGTGGGCGAATTGCAGGATATCGGCTTTGCCGGTGTGGAGCGCCGTGTGCGCACGTTGGCCGGCATCGATGTGGCCGATATGAAATCGCTGAAGCACGCCGTTGACGAGACGGTGCGCGCCTTTGGCCGCATCGACTATCTGATCAACAATGCCGGCGTGTCGGGTGCCGAAGAGATGGCGGTGGACATGGGAGTGGAGAATTTCCGCCATACCCAATTTGCCAATCTTATCTCCAACTATGCGCTGATGCACATGGTAGTGCCGATGATGCGCAAACAGGGTTCAGGCTATATCCTTAATGTTTCCAGCTATTTCGGTGGCGAGAAATATCTGGCAGTATCTTACCCCAACCGCACCGATTATGCCGTGTCCAAATCTGGCCAGCGCGCCATGGTCGAATCCATGGCACGCCACCTAGGCCCGGAAATCCAGATCAACGCCATCGCGCCCGGCCCGGTGGATGGCGACCGGCTGGCCGGCCTGGGTGGAAAACCGGGCCTGTTTGAACGGCGCGGGCGGCTAATCATGGAGAACAAGAGGCTGAATGCCGTGCATTCTGCCGTGATAAAGGCGGTGCGTAGCGGCGGATCGGTGGCGCAGATCCTGTCTCGCCTGTCACGCAATGACAGCGTGCAACTGAGCCATGACAAGTCCAACCCGCAGCCGCTGCGCGATTTGGCTCTGGCCTGCGCGCGCGAAGGCGATGAGAGCTGCTGCTGGGATCGCTTCATCCTCACGCCCGTACTGGCCGCCAAGTTGCTGAAGCGGCTGCGGCTGGGTGGCTGGCTAATCGGCACCGATTGGCAGAGCCGTGACGAGCATGACTGGCTGCTGCGTGTGCCGCCAGACGACATACCGTGGCTGCCCGTCGCCCAGATCGGCCGCGAAGCCGCGAAGGTGCGCGGCGGGGTGCTGTCCCAGCTCCACCTCGGCAAGATGCCGACGGAAACCGAGGTGGCGCAGGCTACGGTGTTTTTCCTAGCCGATCGCGCGGTTTCAGGTGAGACTTTTATGCCGTCGGGCGGCCTCAATGTCGAACGCTCCCACACCGAACGCGAATTGTTCGGCAGCCCCAAAGCCGAACGCCTGGCCCAGATGGGCGGCAAAACGGTGTGGCTGGTCGGCGAACATCTCGCCGATTATCTCGGTGCAGCCGCGCAAGGCTTCCTGGATTGTGATGTGGCGCGAGTGGTGCTGATTTCAGCCAGTGCCGCCGGTGCTACAGCCATCAAGGGCCATATCGGTCAGGGTGCAACCCGCGTGGAAAGCCTGGTGATCGACGGTGAAATCGAAACGGCGCTAGATGCGGCGCTGGCGACGTGGGGCCAACCCACCACCATCGTTTCCACCCCACTAAAGCCGCTACCAGATCAGCTGTTTGATGCTGAAAATGCGCTGGATGGCGACGGTTTTGCCGACGTGGTTGAGCATAACCTGACCCATCATTTCCGCATCGCCCGAAAGGTCTCGCTGTTCGATGAATGCCAGCTGGTGCTGGTCTCGCCGGATGTGCCGATGGGCGAGGGGGCCAAGGGGGCCTTTGCGCTGGCCAATTTCGTCAAGACGACGCTGCACGCTTTCACGGCCACGATTGCCGTGGAGAATGAGCGGTTGGTGCACGAGGTGGCGGTAAACCAGATCAACCTCACCCGCCGCGTGCGTTCCGAGGAGCCGAAGAACGCCGCCGAGCATGAGGAAGAGGTGCGCCGCTTTGCTCGCGCCGTGCTGCTGGCCGGGGCACCGCTGCCTGATGCCGAGGATAGCCGTTACCGCAGCCGTATCTATCGCGGTATGTCCCTGACGGTTTAAATTCTCAGTTCATTAGGCTGAACCGGCTCATGTCGAGCTTGTCGCGGCAGGCACAACCTTCCGTGCGTGCCGCGACAAGCTCGACATGAGCGGATTGGATTCAGGGGCAATCGGATCAAGCGGTCAGCCGTTGTTCCACATCTGCCCACAGGCCAGCGATGGCAGTAGCGGCCGGGCTGCTGCGGCCCGCCAGCAATGGCGTGCGGGTGGCGGTCATGGCTTCCACGGCGGCGGCATAGGGGATCACCGGCCATTCGGGATGGGCGGCCAGCGCTTCCCGGTGCAGGCCCTTGCGGCGATCGGCCATGGAGAACACCGGGATCACTGGCGGCGGTGATTTCATCTCGGTGGCCAGGTGATCCTGCAATTGCACCAATGCGCGGGTGGAGAGCGGCGAGGGGATCAGTGGCACCACGATGAGATCTGCGGCGCGGAACAATTGATCGGCCAATTCGGTGAGGCCGGGCGGGCAATCAAGGATGATACGATCATAGCGATCTTCTAGTGATTTCAATGCCTTTTTCAGGCGTTTTTCACCTTCTGTGGCAAGATCGGCCTCCAGCCGGCGCAGCGAGCGATCGGCCGCCAGCACGTCGAGATTGGGGAAGGCGGTGGGCTGTACCAGATCCGTCAGATCAGCGTCGGCGAGGCCCTTGCGGGCCTTTGCACCTGCCCGCGGCTCCACCTTCAGCAGCCAGCTGGCCGCGCCCTGGGCGTCCAGGTCCCACAGCAGGGTACGGCGGCCTGAAAGCGTGGCGGCGGCATGGGCCATGTTGACGGCCAGAGCGGTCTTGCCCACCCCGCCCTTCACACTAAACAGGGCGATGCAGTGCATCAGCTCATCAGGCCACCAGCGCGGCGGCGAGGCGATTGCGGATGATGATCAGCGTTTGGCGATCCGGGGCGGGTCGGCTGGCCGTAGTTGCGGGCAGGGGACCAGGCGTGGGCGGTGCAGGCTCTTTCGCGGTGACGCCCTTGCCGGCTAAGGCCAGCTGCGCGCCGCGGATGGTCATGCCATCATCGTGCAGCAAAGCCTTGATCTGGCGCAGCAAGCTCATGTCCATCGGGCGGTAATAGCGGCGCCCGCCGGCACGCTTCAGCGGTTGCAGCATGGAAAAGCGGGTTTCCCAGAACCGCAGTACGTGGGCCGGAACGCCGATCTCCTCAGCAGCTTCGGAAATGGTGCGAAACGCTGTATCGGATTTCTCGGTCACGCCCTACCCACTACTCAAACGGCCCCAGTGTTTATTTGTTGATCGCTTCGCGCAGCAGCTGGCTAGGCCGAAAGGTCAACACTGTGCGCGGCTCGATCGGCACTTCCACCCCGGTTTTGGGATTGCGACCAACGCGCAAGCCCTTACTGCGCAACACGAAACTGCCAAAACTGGAAATCTTGACGTTGCCACCGGCCACCAGTGCTTCGCTGATGCGATCCAGAACCTGTTCTACCAGCTGCGCCGATTCCGTGCGCGATAGGCCGATTTCACGGTGAACCGCGTCGGCAAGGTCGGCGCGTGTCACGCTTCCTGCTGCAGTGGTGGTCATGGCTTCCCCCAATTATGCTGCCTGCCCTGCAGCGATTGACCCGAGTAGTAAGACTAAACGGCAAGCGTACCCTTTTAACGAGTGATTTTACGCGATTTTTCGTGATTCGCTACACCTATTGTCGCACCCCTGATTTCGGGTCCAATCGGGCTACCAGCGGACGGCTGCCGCGCCCCAGGTGAAACCGCCACCCATGGCTTCCAGCAGCAGCAGATCGCCGGGCTGGATGCGTCCATCGCGTACCGCCGTGTCCAGCGCCAGCGGCACCGAAGCGGCTGATGTGTTGGCATGGCTGTCAACCGTGACCACCACCTGGGCCGGCGAAATGTTCAGCTTTTTCGCGGTGGCTTCTAGGATGCGCAGATTGGCCTGGTGCGGCACCACCCATGCCACATCACTGGGTTTCAGCGACGCGGCCTGAAGAACTTCGCCCATCACACTGGAAAGATTGGTGACTGCATGGCGGAACACTTCCTTGCCCTTCATCCGCAGCTTACCGGTGGTGCCAGTCGAACCCGGCCCGCCATCAACATAGAGCAGATTATTGTAGCGGCCATCGCTGTGCAGGCGGCAGGCAATCACGCCGCGATCGCTGGCATTGTCGCCGGGCTGCGCCTGCGCTTCCAGCACGATGGCACCGGCGCCATCGCCGAACAGCACGGCGGTGGTGCGGTCTTCCCAATCCAGGATGTGGCTGAAGGTTTCGGCGCCGATCACCAGCGCGCGCTTGTGGGCGCCGGTGGCCAGCAACGAATCCGCCACGGTGAGGGCATACAGAAAGCCCGAACAGACTGCAGCCACGTCAAAGGCGACGCCATGCATCATGCCCAATTTGTGCTGCACGACCGTGGCCACGGCGGGAAAGGTTTGATCCGGCGTGGCGGTGGCGACAATGATCAGATCAATGTCGGCCGAGGACTTGCCAGCTGCATCCAGCGCTCGCTGCGCGGCAGCGACGGCAAGATCGGAGGTGAATTCGCCCGGGGCCGCGATGTGGCGGCGGCGGATACCGGTGCGTTCGATGATCCATTCATCCGACGTGTCGAGCCGGGCGGCTAGATCTTCATTGTTCAACACGGTCTGGGGCAGATAGCTGCCGGTGCCGATGATGACAGAACGGCGCTTGCTCATGCCGCATCAGGCTCCAGCGTCGTGGCCAGCGCCATGTTAACGCCGGCGAGGTCGTCGCGAATGCGGCGGTTGACGTCGTCGGTTACCAAATCATGCGCCACGCCGATGGCATTAGCGAGTCCGCGAGCATTAGCGCTGCCGTGGCTTTTTACCACGATGCCGTTCAGACCCAGAAACACTGCGCCGTTGTGGGCGTTGGGATCGAGATGGGCACGCAGTGATTCCAGCGCGCCGCGGGCGATGAAATAGCCCAGCTTGCCCCAGATTGACGAGCGGAAGGCGTTGCCGAGCAGGCCAGTCACCAATCGGCTTGTGCCCTCGGCCGTCTTCAACGCGATGTTGCCGGAAAACCCATCGGTGACCACGACATCGACATCACCAGAACCGATCTTGTCTCCTTCGACAAAGCCGAGGAATTGCATCGGCAGTCGCGCGCCTTTCAGGACTGTAGCGGCTGCGCGGAGATCGCCGGTGCCCTTCAATTCTTCCTCGCCGATGTTGAGAAGGGCGACCTTGGGGCGTTCCAGGCCCAACACGGTGCGCGCAAACGCCGCGCCCATTACGGCGAACTGCACAAGGTTGGTGGCATCGCATTCGGTGTTGGCGCCCAGATCAAGCATCACAGATTCGGATTTCAGCGTGGGCAGCACGGCCGCCAGCGCTGGGCGATCGATGCCTGGCATAGTGCGCAGCGAGAAAAGCGACATGGCCATGAGGGCGCCGGTGTTGCCGGCTGAAACGGCGGCGTTAGCCCTGCCTTGCTTCACGGCATCGATGGTCATGCCCATCGAGGTGGTGCGGGCGCGGCGCAGTGCCTGACTGGGCTTGTCGCCCATTGCGACAACATCATCGCTGTGGATGATCTGAGCGCGTGCGGCAAGGCGCGGCAAACGCGCCAGTTCGGCGGCGATCACGTCGTTATGGCCGAACAGCAGAAAAGTAAGGCGCGGATAACGTTCAGCGGCGATATCTGCTGCAGCAACGGCTTCGGCGGCACCGGCCTCACCGCTCATCACATCCAGCGCAATGACCGGGTCCCGGTTTGGCGTGCCTGTCATAGAAAGCCGGGCCAGCCTGCCGGGTGCCAGGGTCAGGCTTCGACGGCGACGACTTCGCGGCCGTTGTAGAAACCGCAGGCCCCGCACAGGTTATGCGGTAGCTTCAGCTCACCGCAGTTCGGGCATTCTTGGAACTGGGTTGCGGTCAGCGCGTGGTGGCTGCGACGCATGTTGCGGCGGGAAGGGGAGGTCTTGCGCTTGGGAACGGCCATGAGGCACCTGTATCCATCAATCTGAAATCGGTCGTTTTTGCCCCAACCCGGTGCGTCCTCATTGCCAACGGCCACAGCAAATGGCCGGGCCAGATGCCCCGGATTAACGGCGAAGGAGGCGGCTATATTCGATTCTGCCCGAAGTGCAAGCAGGAATGGCACATGGGGACGATGTGCGCTTGCGAAAATGCCTCTCGCGCCCGCGTGGTGGGATGGGCTAACACAGCGCCGTGTTGACCGCCCTTGCCATCCACAATGTCGTGCTGATCGAGGCACTGGCTATCGAGTTCGCGGATGGGCTCGTTGTGCTGACGGGCGAGACAGGCGCGGGCAAATCGATCCTGCTTGATGCACTGGGGCTGGTGCTGGGCAGCCGGGCCGATGCGGGCTTGGTACGGACCGGCAGCGATACGGCCCGGGTGGTGGCGGAATTTGATGTTGGCGCAGGTCATCCGGCCCGCGCTCTGCTGGCAGAAAATGATTTGGAGGCAGATGGGGCCATCATCCTTCGCCGCCAGTTGAAGGCCGATGGCGGCAGCCGGGCATTCGTGAATGATCAGCCGGTTTCGGCGACATTGCTGCGGGAACTAGGCGCCGCGCTGGTGGAAATCCACGGCCAACATGACGAACGCGGACTGTTAAGCCCCAAGGGGCATCGGGCGCTGCTGGATCAGTTTGCCGGCCTGGGCAGCCAATTGCTGGCGACAAGTGCCGCTTGGGAGGGTGCCCGCGCCGCGCGGGCCGCGGCAGCACAAGCACGCGCAAAGCTGGCGGCGGATCAGCGCGATCGCGAGTGGCTGGATCATGCCGTGGCCGAACTCGATGCGCTGGATGTGCAGCCGGGTGAGGAGGAGGAATTGGCGCTGGCCCGCGCCGCCATGCAGAAGGGCGCGCGACTGACGGACGATCTGGCGACGGTTTCCGATCTGTTCGAGCAGGGAAGCGCCGCCTTGGCTCAGGGCGCTCGCCGGCTCGACCGTATCGCTGGTGAGCATCCGTTGCTTGCCGCCGCGCTGGAGGCGCTTGACCGGGCTCTGGTGGAGGTTGGCGAGGCCGAGACGAAGCTGGCCGAGGCCGTCCAGGCGCTGGATGCCGATCCGGCGCGGCTGGAGCAGGTGGAAAGCCGATTGTTCGAACTGCGCGGGCTGGCCCGCAAGCATAAGGTGACGGGCGATGCCCTGCCGGCGCTGGCGGCTGAGTTGAAGGCGCGCGCGGCCGCACTGGTGGCGGGTGAGGAAGGGCTGGTGACGCTGGATGCCGCCGTAAAGGCGGCCGAGGCAGGCTATGCAACTGCGGCGGCCGCCCTGAGCCAGGCCCGCGCCGCTGCTGCCGCCCGGCTGGATGCAGCGGTTACAGCTGAACTCAAGCCGCTGAAGCTGGATGCGGCGCGGTTCCGCACCCGAATCACCCCTCTGCCGCCAAGCGAATGGGGGGCGGAGGGGCAGGAGCGGTTGGAATATGAGATCGCCACCAACCCCGGCGCGGAATTCGCGCCGCTGATCAAGATTGCTTCGGGCGGGGAGCTTTCGCGCTTCATCCTGGCGCTGAAGGTGGCGCTGGCCAGCACCGGCAGCGCCGGCACCATGATCTTTGACGAGATTGATCGTGGGGTTGGCGGTGCGGTGGCTTCGGCTATTGGTGACCGGCTGGCGCGGCTGGCCGCCCAAGCGCAGGTGTTGATCGTCACGCACAGCCCGCAGGTGGCGGCGCGCGGCCACAGCCATTGGCGCATCGAAAAGGCCAGCGCTGCCGGCATCACCCGCACCAGCCTTGCCCTGCTGGAACCGGCCGAACGCCAAGAAGAAATTGCCCGCATGCTGTCGGGTGTCGATGTTACTCCCGAAGCGCGTGCGCAGGCGGCCCGCCTGCTGGAAGGAACTTGAACGATGCTTGCCGTTGATCGCCGCCAGATGCTGTCTGCCATTGCGCTTGCGGCGGCTGGGCCAGCATCGGCGCAATTGCCGATGCACCGGCTGGCGCCGCTGCGCCATGATGCAGTGCAGTCGATGATCGATGCCTATGTCGCCAGAGGCGCAGTGCCCGGCGCGGTGGTGGCGTTAGTGGAGCCGGGTCGGCACAAGCCGGTGTTCCTGTCGGCCGGGGTGACGGCCTTTGGCGGCAGCGAAAAAGCCACGCCGGACACGCTGTGGCGCATTTATTCCATGTCAAAGCCCATCACTGCGATGGCCATCATGCAGCGCGTGGCTACCGGCGAATTGCAGATGGATCAGCCGATTGCCGACATCTTGCCGGAATTCCGCGACATGAAAGTGCTGGTCGATCCCGAAAAGAGCCTCGAATCGCGCCCGGCGGTTCGCCAGATCACCATCCGCCACCTGCTCACTCACACGGCTGGTTTTTCCTATTCGATTAACGGTAACGGCCCGCTGGAGAAGGAATACAAGCGGCTGGGCATCCAGCCCGGCAGCGTGCCGGCCTTCCTGCAGCCCGGCGATGGCGCGCTTCCCGATCTGCAGGTGATGTCGCAGGCGCTGGCCGGTCTGCCGCTGGCGCTCGAACCCGGCAAGGCGTGGAAATACTCGGTCAGCCTCGATATCGCCGGCGCGCTCCTGGAACGGCTGACCGACATGACCTTCGACAAGGTGCTGGAGCAACAACTGCTGGGGCCTTTGGGCATGAAGGACACCGGTTTCTGGGCGAAGGAAAAGATGCGCCTTGCCGCAAATTATCTGTGGACCGCGCCTGGCACTAGCAAAGTGCTGGACAAGCCGATCCCGATCTCCGTGATGGAGAAGGATGGCTTCACCACGCGGCCGCGCCTGTTGTCGGGCGGCGGCGGCATGGTCAGTTCGGCGCGCGATTATGCCCGTTTTGCCCAGATGGTACTGAACGAAGGCCAATTCGAAGGCCGCACCATATTGCCGCGCGGAACGGCCCGGCTAGCCACCAGCAATCTGATGCCGTCCGGCGTTTTCTTCGATAACCAGCATGGCTTTGGCGCTGGCGGGCGGGTCACCTTGTTTGATACGAGGAATGGTGCCGGGCTGAGCCGAGCCGGCTGGGCCGGTAGCACGGCCGATGCCTATGGCTGGGGAGGCGCCGCAGGCACCTTGTTCATGGCCGACAGCGTGCGCCAGTTCGGCATTGTGCTGATGCTGCAGACGATGGGCGACAGCCGCTTGCAGCGTGATGCCGATCTGGCATCGGCGCTTGCCCGGGATGCCGATGGCCGGTGAAGGCTGAAAGCCTGGTTCGCCGGCTGGCCCGTCTGGTGCTGGCGCTGGCCTATGGCTTTGTGGGCTATGTCCATCTGAAAAGCCCGGAAGGCTTTTTACCGATCATGCCCGATTTCGTGCCGTTCCCGCGCGAGGTGGTGCTGACCACTGGCGTGGCAGAAATTGCCGGCGCCGTCGGCCTGATGATCCCGAAATTGCGCCGGACGGCGGCGTGGGGGCTGGCGGCCTATGCGGTGTGCGTGTTCCCGGCCAACATCAAGCACGCCATGGAGGGCATTGTGGTGTCGGGTCAGGTGCTGGGCTGGGGCTATCACGGCCCGCGGCTGCTGGCCCAACCGGTGATCATCTGGTGGGCGCTGTGGGCCGGCGGCGTTACCGATTGGCCGTTCAGGCGGAGAAAAGCCTGATGTTTGTTGGCCATTTCGCAGCGTCGGTGGCGGCAAAGACTGCTCAGCCCAAATTGCCCTTCTGGGTCTGTGTCGGCGCGGCGCAACTGCTTGATATCGTTTGGGGAAGCCTAATCATCGCCGGGGTGGAGAAACTCCGGCTTGATCCCACGCTGCCCGGCTCCCCGCTTGATCTGTATTTCATGCCATATACACACAGCCTGCCGGCGGCGCTGCTCTGGTCGCTGCTGGCCGGTTGGCTGGCGGTGCGGCTGTGTGGCAAATCGGGCTGGTGGATCGCTGCTGTGGTGTTCTCGCACTGGCTGGCCGACCTGCTGGTGCATCGGCCTGATCTGCCGCTAGGCCTGTTCGGCCCCAAGGTCGGCCTTGGCCTGTGGAACCTGCCGGTGCTCGAAATGATCGTCGAGCTGGGCCTGTTAGGCCTTGCCATGTGCATCTGGGTGGCAAGGCGAAAACAGGCGCGGCTGGCTGTGCGGCCCGCCATCGGTTGGTTTGTTGCCATGCTGGTGCTGGCCAGCATCAATGCCCTGCCTGGCGAGCCGTTGTCGCCGGCCGGCATGGGCACACTGGCGCTCTTCGCGTTTGTCGTCGCCATCACCTTGGCGCTTCTGGTGGACGGCGCAGATGACCGCCGGTAGGGGTGAAATCCCAAAGATGGCATGAGCGCCTGAAGGGTAATCAATCCGGTAGCGGCTGGCCAGCGCTTGGACAAGCCACCGCATGATCAACGCCGGATCTGTGCCGGCTGTCGCGGGCGCCCAAGGTGGGGAGACACTCGCGACCCGGCGGCGAGCAGGTCCGGGGGGATTGAGCGCGCAACCGGTGCCGGCTAGGCATGACAATAATTACACTGGAGTAATGTTCAAGAGGCTGCAGCAAAAAATCAACCGGCCTTAGGCGCGCGGCACCAGCCCACCTGCAATCAGGGCATGGGCGGCGGCGGCAATTTCGTCAACCGGGCGCGAATCGTCCCACACGCCGAACTTCAGGCCCAAGAACACGTTCATGCCCATGATCGCCCAGGCCCGCACCTGCCAATCGCCAGATGAGATCTCACCGCGCCCGAAGGCCTGTTCAAGCGATGTGGCATAACCATCTGCAACATCAACATAATGGCGGCGATAGGCATCTTCGGCAACGAAGGCGCTTTCATCGATGATGCGATACAGTGCCGTGTGGGTGCGCACGAAGGCCAGATAGGCCGCAAGGCCAGCACGTTCGCCGGCCAGCCGATCAGGCGCAGCAAGGATGAAGGGCACTACATGTTCGCGCACTTGCCGGCTCATGTCCGCCACCAGCGCGCGGAACACTGCCTCCTTTGAATCGAAATATGTGTAGAAGCTGCCGATGGCCACGCCGGCCCGCTGGGCAATGCGGGCGATGCTGCCTTCATGATAGCCGCGTTCGCCGAATTCTTCGGCGGCGGCATCAAGGATCAGGCGTAGCGTCTTGCGGCCCCGTTCCGTGCGCGGCGTTTTGGCTGAAAATTGTGGTGTTGCGGTCACAGGCTTGCCCAATCCTGTCTTCTGCGCCGGGTCATGCCGGCATTCATACGATCCAGAGTTGAATCCTGGTTCAGGTTTCAGTATTGCATCGCTAACAGTCACGCAAGACCGGCGCCAACCAGACGCCCGCTGTGGGGAGAATGCACATGATCGATAATCGTTTCCGTCTCGCGCTGTTTGCCAGCGCCAGCCTGATCGCCAGTCTGCCGGCCGCTGCGCAAACCGCCGCTGCGCAAACCGCCGCTGCAGATGCCGCCGTGACTAGCGATGCCGAAATCATTGTTTCGGCCCGCCGCCGCGACGAACGATTGATCGACGTGCCGGTCGCCGTCACCGCTTTCAGTCAGGCCGATCTACAAAGATATCAGGCGGTCGACCTTTCGGGCCTGCAGGCGGCCGCGCCCAACCTCAACCTGGTGCAGGGCCGCGGTTCGGCCGCCAGCGCCAACATCTTCATCCGCGGCATTGGCCAACCTGACGCGCTTCAGACCTTCGATCCGGCGGTCGGCGTTTACGTGGACGGCGTTTACCTTTCCCGTATCCAGGGTGCGCTGCTCAATCTGTTCGACGTGGAACGCATCGAAGTGCTGCGCGGGCCACAGGGCACGCTTTATGGCAAGAATACCACTGGTGGCGCGCTTTCCATCGTGTCGCGAAAGCCGGATCTGGAAGTGGTGAAAGCCGCCGGTTCGGCGTTGTATGGCAGCTACAATCAGATCGTGCTCAACGGTTATGTCTCCGCTCCGCTGGTGGGCGACAGGCTGGCGCTGAGCCTGGCCGGCCAGTGGGACAAGCGCGACGGTCTTGTTACCGATCCGCGCACCGGCCGCGAGTATAACGACCGTGACAGCTTGACGGTGCGCGGCATCCTGCGCGCCAAGCCGACCGAGGCGCTCGAAATCCTTGTGTCGGGCGATTACAACCGCCAGCGCAACGCGCTCACCCTGGGCTATGCCACCGCGCCGCTGACCCAGACCGATTTCGCCACGGGTGCCCGCGTGCTGGTGCCGGCGGCGCCCTATGGCGCCTATGATTTCAAGGCGTCCACCAGCTTCCGGGGCAATGAAGGCCAGCGGCTGGATCATTATGGCCTCAACCTCACCGCAAACTGGGCGCTGACCGATACGATTACGCTGTCGAGCATTACCGCCTGGCGCAAGCTTGATCCGGATCTGTTTATCGACATCGACGCTACCCAAGCCGAACTGGGCGATGTGTTCGTGGGCATTGATCAGCGTCAGTTCAGCCAGGAACTGCAGCTGAAATGGTCGGGCGATCGCTTCAGCGGTGTCATTGGCCTGTTCTACCTGAACGAGAATATCCGCTCGCACCAGGAAGCCTATGCCGATGATCTGTTTGCCTTTGCCGGCACGCCGCTGACCTTCACGCGCTTGATCGATGATGAGCAGAACACCAAGAGCTATGCCGCCTTCGGCCAGGCCAGCTACAAGTTCACCGACGCGCTCAGCCTAACGGCGGGCCTGCGCTACACCCATGAAGAGCGCAGCTATGATCGTGTCACCACCACTTCGTCCAACCTGGGCGCGCTGAACAATCTCACCTTCCGCTTCCCCGGCAGCCTGCCGGTGGCCAACCAGAATGACAATGTCGCCGAGTTCGATGCTTGGACCCCGAGTGTGACGCTGGCGTGGAAGCCGGACAGCAACAGCCAGCTTTATGTTTCTGCCTCGCGCGGCTTCAAATCGGGCGGCTTCAACGGCCGCGCCAACGGCCTGGCTGACTTGACCCAGACAGTGAATGGCGTGCCGACCATCGTCACCACCTTCCGTCCGGAAACTGTGTGGACCTATGAAGGCGGCGCCAAGGGCAGCTTCCTTGATGGCCGAGTTTATCTGTCGGGCACTGTGTTCTACAGCGATTTCCGCGATTTCCAGGCGCGTGTGGGTGGCGGTTCTGTGGCAGCGTTCCCGGTGCTGAACGCCGGGCAGCTGTCGATCTGGGGCGTGGAACTGGAAGCGGCATTGAAGCCGACCAAATACTGGAACCTGCGGATGAACGCTGGTTACCTCAACGCGCGATATGACGAGTTCAACGATGGCCGCCGCGCGCCGACCTTCTCGTGCAACCCGACGGGTGCCGAAGTAACCTGCCGCCCGGCCTTTGCGCCGCCGCTGACCCTGACGCTGGGCACCGATTACCGCATTCCAGTGGGTGATGCCGGCAGCATCACGCTCGGTGGCGATGCCCGCTTTGTCGACAAGCATTTCCTGAGTGTCGACAACCGCCCGGGGCTGGTGGAGCCTGGTTACTGGCTGGCCAATGCCTATGTGCGTTTCGATGCTGATGGAGGCCGCTGGTATGTGCAGGGGGGGGTGAAGAATCTGGGTGACCAGCGCTACCGTACCGACGGGCAGGAGTTCAGCTCGGTGGGCAATATCCAGACGGTCTACTACGGTGATCCGCGCACGTGGAACGTGATGGTTGGGTTCAAGTTTTAAGCGCAACGAGACGTTATGATGCGAAAGGGCGGGGGGCTTCTCCCGCCCTTTTTGCGTGATATGGCAGCACGCATGACTGACACTCTGCCCGTTACCGAGAATGATGCCGCCGCCGAACTGACGCGGCTGGCCGAGGCCATCGCCCACCACAGTGAGGCCTATTACCAGAAGGATGCGCCCAAGATTTCGGACGCGGACTACGACGCTCTGGTGCAGCGCAACGCTGCCATCGAGGCAGCGTTCCCGCACCTGGTGAGGAGCGATTCGCCGAGCTTCCGCGTGGGGTCAAAGCCCGCCGCCGGCTTCGCCAAGATCACCCATTCGAAACCGATGCTCAGCTTGGACAATGTGTTCAGTGACGACGAGGCGCGCGAGTTCGTGGCGCGGGTACGGCGGTTCCTGAACCTGCCTGAAGACGCCGATGTGCGCCTGCGCGCCGAAGCCAAGATCGACGGGCTGTCCTGCGCGCTGCGGTTCGAGAATGGCCGGCTGATGCACGGCGCGACCCGCGGCGATGGTGCGGTGGGGGAGGAGGTGACGGCCAATCTCGCCCATGTGACGGGATTGGCGCATCGCCTGGCGGCAGGCGCGCCGCAGGTGGCCGAAGTGCGCGGCGAAATCTACATGTCCAAGGCTGGCTTTGCCGCTTTGAACGAGCGGCAGGCGCAGGCGGGGGGCAAGATCTTTGCCAATCCGCGCAATGCGGCGGCGGGGTCCTTGCGGCAGCTTGATCCCACGATCAGCGCCAGTCGGCCGCTGGCATTCATAGTCCATGGCTGGGGCGAGATGAGCAGCATGCCCGGCGCGACGCAAAGCGAAGTGACCGCCGCGATTGGCAACTGGGGTTTCGACACTGGCAGCTTGGCCGTGGGTAATGCGACGATGGACGAATGCCTCGCATTCACCGCCGATCTCGAGCGTCGTCGGTCGGACCTGCCGTTCGATATCGATGGCGTGGTGTACAAAGTGGAACGGCTGGATTGGCAGGAGCGGCTCGGCCAGGTTGCGCGCTCGCCCCGCTGGGCCGTCGCGCACAAGTTTCCGGCGGAGAAGGCAGAGACGCTGCTGGAAGCCATCGATATCCAGGTTGGTCGCACCGGTGCGCTCACACCGGTGGCGCGGTTGGCGCCGGTCACGGTGGGCGGCGTCGTCGTCACCAACGCAACGCTGCACAATGAAGACGAAATTGCCCGATTGGACGTGCGGGTGGGTGACCGGGTGCAGGTGCAGCGCGCCGGCGACGTGATCCCGCAGGTGCTGGGCGTCGTGCCGTCCGACGCGCCACGCGGGCCGGCGTTCGTTTACCCTGAGCACTGCCCGGCCTGCGGATCGACGGCGGTGCGCGAGGAGGGTGGAGCCGTGAAGCGCTGCACCGGCGGCCTGACCTGCCCAGCCCAGCGGCACGAGAGGCTGCGCCATTTCGTGTCGCGCAATGCCTTCGATATCGAAGGGCTGGGCACGGAGCGGCTGGAGTTGTTCGCCGCCGAAGGGCTGATCGAAGGGCCGGTGTCGCTGTTCCGCCTGCGTGACAAGCGCGATGCGCTGCTGGCGCTGTCAGGGTTCAAGGAAAAGTCGGTCGACAAGCTGCTTGCCGCGATCGACGAGCGCCGCACGGTGAGCTTCGATCGCTTCCTGTTTGCGCTCGGCATCCGCCATGTCGGCGAGGTGACGGCGCGCGATCTCGCCCGCGCCTTCCGTTCGGCCGAAGCGGTGCAGGAGGCAGCGCTGGCGGAGGATGCGACCAATCGGCTGACAGCTGTGAACGGTATCGGTGCCATTGTCGCTGAAGCGCTGATCGATTTCTTTGCCGAGCCGCACAATCGGGACACGCTGCTTGCCCTGCTGGCCGAGGTGACGCCGCAGCCGCTGCCGGAGGTGAGGCAGACCGGGCTTTCCGGTAAGACCATCGTCTTCACGGGCAGCCTCGAAAAACTCACGCGCGAGGAGGCCGAGAGCCAGGCCGAATTGCTGGGCGCCAAGACGTCCGGCAGTGTGTCGGCGAAAACCAGCCTGCTCGTCGCCGGGCCGGGTGCGGGATCGAAGCTGGCCAAGGCGCAGGCGCTGGGGGTGCAAGTGGTTGATGAAGATGGCTGGCTGGCGCTCGCGGCGCAGGCGCAATTGGAGGCGTAACCGCCTGATCCGTAACAGAATTGCCTCACTGTCGTCGAGCCTGCCGCTTCGCGGATTGGTCTGAGACGCATGAACCACAGCTCCCGGGGTCGGGGACATCCCCGCTGATCAGACAGGAGCATCACCATGAAAACCATAGCCAATGCATTGCCGGTGGACGAAGCCAGGCCATAGGCTTTCCATTTTGAACTCACGCCAGTCGCCGCCGTCGCGCCGCTGTGTCACGCGCTGCACGGCGCCGTGCCGGCAGTGCTGGTTCCGCATCTGATCAGCCAGATCGAGGATGCGATCGTCCAACCCTTGCCCAAGCGCTGAACTGAGCCCTGCTTCGTTATAATCCATGCATTTAGTGCATGGCTGGTGCTCGATCTGCTGCACTGCACAAAAACGTGTGGCAGTCTTATTACAGCTCATGTCAGCCGGGAATTGGCCCGGCTCACCAACAGGAGCGTACCAATGAAAGTCGTATCGACTGAATTTGAACCGCAGGTGCGCGCTGTTCCGGTTGCCGAAGTTCTGGCCCCGGTTCGCCCCCTGCCGATCCGCAAGCGTCGCATCATGCTGACGCCGGCTGCGGTCGAAGCTCGTCTGTTCCACGCTCTCTAAGGCGCGTTGAACAGGCGCAAGCTGTTAGGTTTGCATATCTTTTTTCGTCAGAACCAGGCAGGGCCATTCAGCTCTGCGGTCCATCGGCCACGCCGGCACCAATCCGTGCCGGCGATAGGCGTTGGCGACGGCGCGTTGCTGGTGGTGGAGAAGCCCCGCCATCACCAGCACGCCGCCGGGCGCGATCACGCGCGACATGTCCCGCGCCAGGGCGATCAGCGGCGGCGCCAATATGTTGGCCAGCACCAGATCGTAAGGCGCCCGGTTGCGCAGTGCCGGGGCAGCCAGCCCTGGGCAAATGGCCAGAGCCATGCGTCTTGCACATGTGCCTGCGACAAAATGGTTCAGCGCCAGATTCTCCGCCGCGACGTGGATGGCAATCGGATCGATATCGCTTGCAATGGCCCGTGCGCTGCGATGGGCCTGCAACGCCGCCATGGCCAGAACGCCGGTGCCGGTGCCTATATCGGCGATGTTCCTGAACTCACGAAATTTTTTCAGCCGCGCAATCGCAGCCATGCAACCGTGGGTGGTGGCATGTTGGCCGGTGCCGAAGGCTAGGCCCGCTTCGATGCGGAGCGCCCAATCGCCCATCCGCACTGCATCGGCATGGTCGGCGGTATGGATGATGAAACGCCCGGCCCGGACAGGGGCAAGGTCGCGCTGGGACATGGTGGTCCAGTCAGCTGCCGGCAGTTCTTCCAGTGCCGGGTTGGCGGCAGACGGGAACAGGCCGATGATCTGTGCAACGATGCCATCATCGGGTTGATCAGCGAAATAGGCGGTCAGCACCCAATCATTGGGTTTGGACGGATCAGGCTCCTCGACGTTCAGCGTGGGCGGCTCGTCCATCAACTCGAACAGATCCGGCAGGGATTCGGCCTCGGCGCGGTTGACCGCGAAGCGCAGTGCCCAGCTCATTTTGGCCGGACCGCGCCATCGGCAAAGACGTGGCTGCAATTCAGAGCGTTAGGATCGGCACTGGCTTCAAGCGCGGCCACCGTGATCCAGCCTTGATTGCGCAGTTCCCGCCCTACATCGGCCGGCGTGCCCAGCGGCAGCAGCACGCGTATCTTGCTTTCCTGGCCCAGGCCCAGATCGACCAGCCCATCGACATAAAGCGAGAAGCCGATCGCGGCTTCCTGGCTGCCATCGGCGTGTGCCACCGTATAGGCGCCGCCGCGGCCGACTTCGGCCATGAGGCCAGCACCGAACAGCGAGAAGCCCAGCCAAGTCTGATATTCAAAGCCGTGGCGCTCGGTGGGATCGAGCGTAACGGAGACGCCCGAGAGCCCGTCGGCCAACACGGCAATCGCATCCAGTCGCGACAGCACAGCTTCGGGCAGATCAAGTTGTTTCAATGCCGCCAGCGCGGCCTGCACCGGGCCGGCAGCGGCTATCAGTGGCACGAACTGGTCAGCGCCGGCAGCGCGTAGTGCTCCAACATCCTTGCCGTCCAGCAAAGCCTGCACTTGCGTCAGGCTGGCGTTGCCCAAAGACCAGCCGGCAGCAGCAAGGTCGGCGACCAATGTCGGCATGGTGAGATCGACCGATAATCCGGGAAGACCGGTCGCGATCAGCGCTTCGACGGCGACAGCCAGAACTTCGGCGGCGGCCCCGGCGCTGTCGCTGCCGATCAATTCGGCGCCGGCCTGTGTGCGTTCGCGTTCGGGCGAAAGCTGGTCACCGCGCACGCGCAGAACAGGGCCGGCATACATCAGGCGAATAGGACGAACCTGTCCGGCCAAACGGGTGACGGCGATGCGGCCAACTTGCCCGGTGATATCGGAGCGCAAGGCCAGCGTCATCTGGCTGACCGGATCGGTGAAGCGCAGGCGTTCGCGGCTGCTGCCGCCGGCCAGGCTGGCTTCATATTCCACCAGCGGCGGCGCCACCCGTTCATAGCCATGCGCGGCGCACACATCGGTAAGGGTGCGCACCAAGCTGGCAAGGGTCTGCGCCTGTGGCGGCAGCCGATCACGCAATCCTTCAGGGAGGAGGCCGAAACTTGTCATGGGGAGGCGGTTAGCGGCAAGCGGGGAGGGCAGCAAGCGCTTCCTCCCCGCCGGCTCATCACACGAAGCGCAGCGCGCTGGCCACCTTCACGCCGGGCAGGGCGCGGATGGTGGTGAGCAGGGCGTCGGGGATGGCAGTATCCACGCTGAGCAGCAGCACGGCTTCGTCACCGGCATCGCGGCGACCGAGGTGGAAGGTCCCAATGTTGACGTCGCTGCCGCCCAGCGCGGTGCCGAGGCGGCCGATGAAGCCCGGCTTGTCCTCGTTGACGATGTACAACATGTCGCCGGCGAGATCCGCTTCGACGGTGATGCCGAAAATCTCGGTCAGGCGCGGCTTGCTGTTGCCGAACAGGGTACCGGCAACCGTCCGCGGGCCGCTGGCCGTGTTCACCGTCACGCGCAGCAGCGTGTGATAATCGGTTTCGCGGTCGTGGCGCACTTCGGCGATCTCGATCTCGCGTTCGCGGGCCAGGTACGGCGCATTGACCATGTTGACCGTGTCTGAGTGGGTGCGCATCAGCCCGGCGAGCACGGCCGCGGTGATCGGTTTCAGGTTCAGCTGGGCGGCGGCGCCTTCCACTTCAACGCGCACCGACTTGATGCCTTCATTGTCGAGCTGACCAACCAGGCTGCCCAGCCGTTCAGCCAACGCCATGTAGGGCTTCAGGCGCGGGGCTTCTTCGGCGCTGAGCGACGGCATGTTGAGCGCATTGGTGACGCCGCCGGTCAGCAGGAAGTCGCTGAGCTGTTCCGCCACCTGGATCGCGACGTTCACCTGGGCTTCGTCGGTGCTGGCGCCAAGGTGGGGGGTGGAAACGAAATTGGGCGTGCCGAACAGCGGCGAGGCCTTGGCCGGTTCTTCCAGGAACACGTCTAGCGCGGCGCCGGCGATATGACCGGAGTCGAGCAGTTCCTTTAGGGCGACTTCGTCGATCAGGCCGCCACGGGCGCAGTTGACGATGCGAATGCCCGGCTTGCACTTCAGCAGGTTTTCGCGGCTGAGGATGTTGCGGGTGCTGTCGGTGAGCGGCGTGTGCAGGCTGATAAAATCGGCGCCTGCCAGCAGCTCGTCGAGCGTCACCTTGGTCACGCCCATATGTTCGGCGCGTTCGGGCGTGAGGAAGGGATCGAAAGCGATCACCTTCATCTTCAGGCCCAGCGCGCGATCGGCGACGATGCTGCCAATGTTGCCGGCGCCGATCAGCCCCAGCGTCTTGGCCGTCACTTCAACGCCCATGAAGCGGTTCTTCTCCCACTTGCCGGCCTGAGTGGAGGCATCGGCCTCGGGTAGCTGTCGTGCCAGCGCGAACATCAGGGCGATGGCGTGTTCGGCGGTGGTGATTGAGTTGCCGAACGGGGTGTTCATGACAACGACGCCGAGCGCCGAGGCTGCGGGGATATCGACATTGTCCACGCCTATGCCGGCGCGGCCAACCACTTTCAGTTTGGTGGCGGCGGCGAGTACCTCCTTGGTGACCTTGGTGGAGGAGCGGATGGCGAGGCCGTCATAGTTGCCGATGATCTTGATCAGCTCGTCTTTCGACAGACCAGTGATTTCGTCCACCTCGATACCGCGGGCGCGGAAGATCTCGGCGGCCTTGGGGGACATTTGATCGGAGATGAGAACTTTGGGCATGGGTTTAGCTCCAGAAGATTCAGCAGGCGGCCAGCATGGGGCCGGAAATAAGGCGGCAAGGACGGCCGCCGCTCAGGCCGCCGTCACCTCGGCGTAGGCCCAGTCGAGCCAGTGGGTCAGCGCCCCCACGTCAGCGGTGTCGACGGTGGCACCGCACCAAATCCGCAGGCCTGCCGGGGCGTCGCGATAGGCGCCGATGTCATAGGCGGCCTTCTCCTTCTCGAGCAGGCTGACGATCGCCTTCACCTGTTCTTCGGCAAGGCCGGGGAGGACAAGGCAGACCGATGTGTTGGAGCGCGAGGCAGCATCCTTGGCCAGATGTTCGACCCACGGGCGGCTCTGCACCCACGCATCGAGCGCAGCGGCGTTGGCGTCGGCGCGGGCCTTCAGGGCTTCCAAACCGCCCAGGCCATCGGCCCATTCCAGCGCATCGATATAGTCTTCGACGGCCAACATGGAGGGCGTGTTGATGGTTTCGCCGACGAAGATACCCTCGGTCAGCTTGCCCTTAGAGACGAGGCGAAAGATCTTGGGCAGCGGCCAGGCCGGGGTGTAGCTTTCGAGGCGCTCGACGGCGCGCGGGCCAAGGATGAGCATGCCGTGACCGCCTTCGCCGCCCAGCACCTTCTGCCACGAATAGGTCAGCACATCGACCTTGTTCCAATCGACGTCCTGCGCGAACACGGCAGAGGTCGCGTCGGCGAAGGTCAGGCCCTCACGATCTGTTGGCACCCAATTATAATTGGGCACGCGCACGCCGGACGTGGTGCCGTTGGCGGTGAACAGCACGTCATTCGTGAAGTCCACAGCGGCCAGATCGGGCAGTTCGCCATAGGGGGCGGTGATGACGGTCGGGTTGAGCTTCAGCTGCTTGGCGGCATCGGTCACCCATCCTTCGCCGAAGCTTTCCCAGGCAAGCGCGGTGACAGGGCGTGCGCCCAGCATCGTCCACATCGCCAGTTCGTAGGCGCCGGTGTCGCTGGCCGGCACGATGCCGATGCGGTGGGTGTCGGGAATGCCGAGCAGCTTGCGGGTCAGATCGATGGCGTGCTTCAGACGCGCCTTGCCTAGCTTGGACCGGTGCGAGCGGCCAAGCGATTCAATCGCGAGATCTTGGGGGCTCCATCCGGGACGCTTGGCGCAGGGACCGGACGAAAAATGCGGACGCGCCGGAAGCGCGGTTGGTTTGGCAGTCATGTTCTCTCCTCACAGAGAGCGCGCGCCGCGTTGGGACGGCGTGGCCCGCCGCCGGGGATAGGGGTTTGGGCCGTGGGGTCAAGCGGTTTCGATTTTACCGTGGACCCGAGCGGCCGACCTTACCCCACCGAATCGACAATCGCGCGCCCCAACGGCACGAATTGACGGTTGCGTTCGGCCAGTTCCGATTTGGCCGCGAACAGATAGGCCGCCACCCAGATCGGCTTGCGGCCGGGTGGGATGATCACCGACACGATGTTGCGCGCCCGCCAGCTGCCAGCGCCGGTCTTGTTGGCTTCCTGCCAGCCCGGCGGCAGTGCGGCACGGATCATGGTGTCAGCGGTACGGCTGGCCTGCATCCAGCTGAACAGCGTGCGGCGCGCGGCGGGTGAGAGGATGCGGCCCTCCACCAGCGCGCGACTTGAGGCCAGCATGGCGGCCGGCGTGGTGGTGTCGCGCGGATCGCCGGGGGTTTCGTTGTTCATTTCGGGCTCGTTGCGATCCAGCCTCGTGGTCTGGTCGCCAATGGCGCGCAGCCATCGGGTGAGGGCGGCGGGGCCGCCGACCCGGGTCAGGCCGATGTTGGCCGCAGGATTGTCGGAGACGACGGCCATGGCTTCGGCCAGTTCCAGCAAGGATGCGCTGCCGCCGATGCGCTTTTCCGTGAAGGGCGCGTTGAACAGCATGTCGGTCTTGGCGATGGGCAGGCGGTCGCTCATCGCCCAATCGCCTTTGTCGGCCCCGTGCAGCAGGCGCGCGGCGAGCAGCAGCTTGAAGGTGGAGCAGAGGGGGAAGCGGTCGCCGGCGCGGTGGTGGAAACGCTCGCCGGTGTGCATGTCGAGGAGCGCGATGCCGATGGGGCCGCCGGCGCCGCGCTCTACAGCCGCGATGGCGCGGCGCAGGGCGGTGAAGCGGTCCGGGCTGGCCGCAGTGAGCAATGGCAGTCCGACGATGAGGGTGCGGCGGTCGATCATGCATGTTCCTTCGCCCTAGCCTGGAGTTGACGTCGCACCGGTGATGGCGTCTCGTCAATGCAAGCCAAGGAAGGAATCTGGGGATGATCGACTGGACAGGTCAACGGGTGTTGATCACCGGAGCCGCCAGCGGAATTGGCCGGGCGCTGGCGGTGCAATTGGGCCAGCGCGGCGCCCATGTGACGGCGACCGATATCAATGGCGGTGGCGTTGCTGAAACCGCGGCGCTGTGCGGTGGCGAAGCGCTGGTGTTCGATCTTGCCGATGGCGCGGCCGGTCCGGCGGCTGTGGCGCAACTCGTCGCTCGCCATGGCCGACTGGATGCGGTGTTCGCCAATGCCGGCATTGGTTATCGGCGGCGGCTGTTGAAGGCCGATCTGGATGATGTCGGCCTCGCGCGGCTTTGGGAAATCAACATGCTGGGACCAACGCGGCTGGCGCAGGCGCTGTGCCAAGCGGCGGAAGCCGGCGGCTGGCGCGCGCGAATCGTCATTACAGGATCTGAGAACAGCCTGTCGCTACCACCATCGGTGCAGAACAATGGTATCGGGCTTTACGCAGCGTCCAAACACGGCGTGCTGATCTTGGTCGAATGGCTGGCGACCGAGGCGCGTAATGCCGGTAAGCCGCTGGATGTCCATGTGCTGCTGCCTGGCGGGGTTTATACGGGGATGACGGCGACGGGGCTGGGCGATGATCCGGCGAAATGGCCGGTCGACATGGGCATCATCCTGCCGGAACGCGCCGCCGAATTGTGCCTGAAGGGCCTCGATCTCGGGCTGTTCCACATCCCCACCCACGCTCACCTTCAGCAAGACATGGCGTGGCGGTTCAACAGCGTGGTCGACGCCAGCGCTGCCTTGGGCCTCAACGAACAGGCGTGACAAGCCGGGCCGGCTGCCTTATGGCCCTCGGCCGTTTTGTGAAGAGAAAAGAAGATGATGACTCCGCCGGTTCCGCCGCGCCTTTTCCCGACTGCCGAAGAAGATGCCAAGCTGGGCAACAAGCCCACTGCCGTGCCGCAGACGGAGCACCCCGCCTATCGGCTGGCCTTCCAGGACAATGACTTCCTGCTGCGCGAGGATTTGCGCCCGGTGCGCTTCCAGCTGGAACTGATGAAGCCCGAAGTGCTGCTGGCCGAAGCCGATATCCACAGCACGTTCGTGTTTTATGGTTCGGCGCGTATCCCGTCACCGGAAGATGCCCCGGCACTGGTCGCGGCAGCTACCACGCCGGAACGCAAGGCCGTTGCCGCGCGCCTGGCCCGCAACGCCCATTATTACGACGTAGCTCGCGAACTGGCCGTGAAGGTCTCCACTTTCTGCAAGGAAGGAGAGCGCTGCTTCACCGTCTGCTCGGGCGGCGGGCCATCGATCATGGAAGCCGCCAACCGAGGCGCCTGGGAAAGTGGCGCGCCGTCATTGGGCATGAACATCGTGCTGCCGCACGAACAAGTGCCCAACCCCTATGTGACGCCGGGCCTGTCGTTCCAGTTCCACTATTTCGCGCTGCGGAAAATGCACTTCCTGATGCGCGCCAAGGCAGTCGCGGTGTTCCCCGGCGGCTTCGGCACCTTCGATGAATTTTTCGAACTGCTTACCCTGGTCCAAACCGGCAAGGTCGCCCCGCTGCCGATCCTGCTTTATGGCCGCGACTTCTGGAACCGCGTGGTGAACTTCGAGGCGCTGGCCGAAGAAGGCGTGATCGCGACGGACGACCTGAAGCTGTTCCACTTCGTCGAAACGGCGGAAGAGGGCTGGGCGATCGTGCAGGCGCATTACGGGCTGTAAGGGTAGCGGCCAGCATCGCCCTCTGGCCGGCCCCATCTGCCTCATGCCGGCTTGCGGTTGACCACGTCTCCGCGCGTCGGCGCTTCTAGGTACATGCGGTCGGGCCCGCTTGCCTGCCGCTCCGCCTTCAGTGTTTCCATGTCGATAACGTGACGGAAACGCACATCGATGTGCTTGAGGCGATCAAAGGCATTGTTGATGTCGGCAATTGCGATCACCTGGATTTCCGGCCTGATGCCATGTTCGGCGCACAGGTCCAGCACTTCCCTTGTATCGGCAATACCGCCGATCAGCGAACCGGCGACGCTGATCCGGTTGAACACCAGCGGTCCCGGGTTGAAGGCTTCGAACTGCATCATGTTGCCGACGACAACCAGGGTCGATCCCGGCTTCATGAAACCGAGATAATCGGCAAGATCATGCGGATAGGGAATGGTGTCGATCATCATGTCGAGCGACTGGGTGGCCGCCTCGACTGCTGCTTCGTCATCCATCACCACGACCTTGTGAGCGCCCAGTGCCGTGATGGCATCAACTTTGTCGGCCGACGTCGTGAACGCGACGACTGTTGCGCCCATTGCCTTGCCAATCTGCACGGCCATATGGCCGAGCCCACCGATACCGGCGACGCCCAGCGTCTGGCCCTTCTTGAGGCCGAAATGCTTCATCGGCGAATAGGTCGTCACGCCGGCACACAGGATCGGCGCGGCCTCGGCAGGTTCGATCACAGTGGGAATGCTGATCACGAATTCCGCCCGCACGATGATGCTGTCGCTGTAGCCGCCATAGCTGTTGGTGCCGTCGGGCAGCTTGGGGCCGTTGTAAGTGAAGGTGGCGCTTTTCGGCCCGGAACAATACTGTTCTTCACCGGAGATGCAGGACGCGCACACTTGGCAGCTGTTGACCATGCAGCCGACGCCGACCGTGTCGCCTATCGCGAACTTCGCCACGCCATCGCCGATCTGTGTGACAGTGCCGACGATCTCGTGACCGGGAACGCACGGCCAAACCGTGTTCTCCCAATCATTGGCGCATTGGTGGAGATCGGAATGGCAGACGCCGCAAAAGGCGATGGCGATCTCGATCTCCCCGGCCCGAAGCGGCTCGCGATCGAAGCTGACTGGTTGAAGCTTTTGGTGAGCGCTCTGCGCGCCATAGCCGATCACAGTCATGGATTTTCTTTCTGTTGTTCTGGTTGACAGCAGAAGAACGCCCCGGGGCTGCTTTGGATGCAGGACGACCGAAATATTGGCTTTAATCCAGACAGGAAGCATCCCCGTCGAATCAACGCGTGAGCGCCGGCCGGCGCGCGTTCGCCGATGGATGCTGGCCTGCGCCAGCAGGACGAGCCTTATTCGAGGGATCGGCTATCCCAGATCCAAGCGGTACACGGAACTCGCCCCAGCCCGCCGGAGGCCCTTACCTCTGATTTGCACGCACGAAAAAGGGGCGGCGACCTTCCCGGCCACCGCCCCTGAATTCGTGGTGAGGCGCCTACTCCGCGGCCGGAGCAGCAGCTTCAGCGGCTTCTTCCGCCGGGGCAGCTTCGGCAGCCGGGGCTTCTTCGGCTGGAGCAGCTGGTAGCGGCAGCGGGCTGGCGCTCTTGGAGTTCAGATAAGCTATTACGGCGGCGCGATCTTCCGGCTTGGAGATGCCAGCGAAGCTCATCTTGTTACCGGCCGCATAGGCCTTCGGGCTCTTCAGCCAGCCCCACAGTGCGTCCCAATCCCAATTCTTGCCGGCCATGCCCTTCAGCGCATCAGAGTAGCCAAAACCAGCGGCGGCGGCGACCGGGCGGCCGACAATGCCGTGCAGGGCGGGGCCGGTGCCGTTGGAGCCACCGGGATCGACATTGTGGCAAGCGGCGCACTTCTTGAAAACGGCTTCGCCCTTGGCGACATCGGCAGAGGCGAGATAGAAAGCAGCGGGCTTTTCGGCTTCGGCGGCGGCGGCGCCTGCTGCCGGGGCCTCTTCGGCACCGGCCACTTCATAGCCGGGCTTTTCCGGCAGGTGGCGGGCAAACATCATGTCGCTGATGATCGACACGCCGAGCACGGCCACCAGTCCAGCCAGGATGCCACCGAAAATCTTGTTCCACTCAAAGCTGTCCACGTCGAAGCTCCAATGTGCGCGCGGCTGCCCATGGGATGAACCCGGCCTGCGCCTTCCTGACGCAGCGATTAGGCAATTGCGCGCCGCCTCGCAAGCATTTGCTTGTTGCAGCGCACTATCATAACGAACGGACATGACGAGCAGCTATCCGCATTTAGCCCAGATATTGGTTGATCGCATGGCGGCGGCTGTAGACGCTGCGCCGGAACAGGCCGTGGCGTTTCAGGGGGCGCCCGGTGCCTACAGCCACCAGGCAGTGCGGGAAGCGTTTCCGGATCGGCTGCCCTTGCCCTGCGCCAGCTTTGAAGACGCCATCGAAGCCGTGCAGTCTGGCCGGGCCGGCGTTGCGATGATTCCGATTGAAAATAGCCTGCATGGCCGGGTTGCCGATATCCATTTCCTGTTGCCCGAATCCGGCCTCAGTATAATTGGTGAGCATTTCGTGCGGGTGCGCCATTGCCTGCTGGGGTTGGCCGACAAGGCAAGCTTGCGCGAAGTGAAGAGCCACCCACAGGCGCTGGGTCAGGTGCGTCGCCACTTGCGAGCCTGGGGCATTGCGCCGGTGCAGTTTTTCGATACGGCGGCCGGTGCGGCTGCCGTTGCCGGCGAGGGCGATGCCAGCGTTGGGGCGATTGCCAGCCGGCTGGCTGGTGAGCTGTATGGGCTGAACATCCTGGCCGAAGGTGTGGAGGATGCCGATCACAACACAACGCGCTTTGTTGTGCTGGCCCGCGACCCCGCGGTGCCGCCGCTGGGGCTTCCGGCAATGACCAGTTTCAATTTTGAGGTGCGTTCGGTGCCGGCGGCGCTGTTCAAGGCACTGGGTGGCTTTGCCACCAATGGCGTGAACATAACGAAACTAGAATCGTACTTGCGCGACGGCAAGTTTTCGCAGGCCGAATTCTATGCCGAGATCGAGGGCTCGCCGCTTGAGCCGCCGGTGGCGCGGGCGATGGAAGAATTGGCCTTCTTCACCAACTGGGTGAAGGTGATTGGCATCTATCCTCGCGCGCGGGATCGTACGGAATAAGCAGGGCGCGCGCGATCGGACGTAGTAATCAGGCTGGCGCGCGCAGCAGGCGTACCAATGCCTTGCCGAAGCGACGTTCTACGACGCGCTCCCAATTGCAAAGAAGCTTATCGGTCGCGGCAGTCTCAACGCTGATCAAGGCGCCCTGCGCGATCCAGCCGCGTTCGTGGAGATGGCTGAGCGCCGGATCGGCAAGGTCCTGTCCATAGGGGGGATCCAGAAACACCAGGTGATGCGCGCGTGGTGCATTACCAAGGCTGGCAACCGGGTTTTGCCGCACGTCGCCGGCAGCGCCCAGCGTGGCGAGATTGGCCTTGATGGCCTTCACGGCGGCGGCCTCGTTGTCGACGAAGCAGCAGGTGCCGCCGCCGCGGGACAGCGCCTCGATCCCGAGCGCGCCAGTGCCCGCGAACAGGTCGAGCACGTCCAGGCCTTCAAAGGTGCCCAGCCGGCTGGTGAGCATGGAGAAGATGGCTTCGCGGGCGCGGTCGCTGGTGGGGCGGGTCGATTCGCCGGTCGGGGCTTTCAGGGCGCGGCCCCGCCATTTTCCCGAAATGACGCGCATCAACGTTGCTCCGTTTTTGCAGCCTTCAGCATCTGCTTGAGCAGGGCCACATCGGAATCTGGGATTTCATCGGCCATGCGCGGCGGCAGATCATCAAGGCCAATGGGGCCATAGGCAACGCGGATCAGCCGGTTGACCTGCAACCCGACATGTTCGAGCACGCGGCGCACTTCGCGATTTTTGCCTTCGCGGATGGTGACGATCAGCCAGAGATTATGGCCGGTCTTGCGCTCGATATCGGCGAGGATCGGGCCATAGTGGATGCCTTCGATGCTGATGCCATCGGCCAGCGCCTCCAGAGCTTTTTGCGTGACTTCGCCAAAAGCGCGGACGCGGTAGACGCGTGGCACCTGGCTGGAAGGCAGTTCCAGCGCGCGCTTCAGTTCGCCATCTGTGGTGAGCAGCAGCAGGCCTTCGGTGTTCATGTCGAGCCGGCCGACAGGCACGACGCGCGGCAGTCCGGGGGGCAGGATATCCATGATCGTCGGCCGACCGGCGGGATCGCGCGCGGCCGTGAGGAAACCGGCCGGCTTGTGGAAACGATAGAGCTTGGCCGGGGCGATGCCGGCGACGGGTTCGCCATCCACGGTGACATTGGCGAGATTGGTGATGTTGAGCGCCGGTGAAGTGAGCACTTCGCCGGCGATGGCGATGCGGCCTTCGGCGACCATGCGTTCGATATCGCGACGGGATCCGACGCCGGCGCGGGCGAGTGCCTTGGCGATGCGCTGTGGGGCCACCTCGGTCTGGCGCACGGGCGCTGGGCCGCGCTTGACGCGCGGTTGCTCGGTGCTGGCAGGCTTGCCGGGGCCAGTTGCGGGCCGGGCAGGGCGCTCGCCACGCGCCGGGCGTTCGGTGCGGGCTGGACGTTCGCGCTGGTCTGTTCGTGTACCCTTGGCTGGGCCTTCGCCGCGTTGGGGGCGATCGGTCCTTCTAGGGCGCTCCCCGACCTGCGGACGTTCGCTGCGGTCTGGCCCTGCGGTGCTGGCGGGCCGTCCGCTTGGGTCTGGCCGGGCACCTTTGTACAGGCCCTCACCGCGTTGGGGACGCTCGGTTCGGTCAGGGCGGTCGCCGCGTTGGGGGCGCTCACTCCGGTCGGAGCGAGCCAAGCGTGCCGGCTGCGGTGTGCGGTCTTCACGCTTTGGGCGGTCACCGCGTGGCGGGCGCTCATCTGTTTCGGCATGTTCACGGCGGTCGCTCCAGGCCGCAGCGCGTTGGTCACGCCGCGATAGCGGGGGCGCGCCAGGGGGGCGGGGGCCAGAGCTGGCGCGGGCGCGCTGAACAGTTTTGAGGCCGGAGGGGCTGGCTGGGCGTTTGCCGCCGGTTGGTTTGCGGGGTGGTCGCATGGCGCATCCCATGCGGCCGAGCCGGCGGATTGTCAAAAAAAGAAGGGGACCGGTGTTGCCACCGGCCCCCCACGTTACGCGTTGTGATCAGGCGATCAGAACTTCACCTGAACACCGCCGTAGAAGAAGCGGCCGGTGTTGGTGTAAATCGCAGAGCCAGCGCCGTCGCCCAGGATCAAATCCAGCGGCGGCAGCTGGTCGAAGATGTTGTCCACACCCACGTAAGCCGAGATGCCCTTCCAGACCTTGGCCGTGAAACGCACGTCCGAATAGGTGATGGCCGGGTAATAGACCTGCGGGAACTGATCGAGGTTTTCCGGCGGGCGGGTCTGCTCTTCGTTTTGCGCGCGCCAAGTGCCAATCGTCTGCTTGCTCAGATAGCGGAAGCTGTAGAGCAGATCGAAGCCCTTGTAGCCAACCGTCAGATTGAGCTGCCCGTTGAGTTCCGGGTTGCCCAGCGTGCCATGTTCGCGGGTCAGGCGGTTTGGCTCGGTAATCGAGGTGTAGACGTGGCGCTTCAGCAGCAGCGAGGCGAGGGCGCGGACGCTTAGGCGCCAGTCCTCACCAAAGCTGTGCGTGTAGGCCGCATCGATGTCGATGCCCTTGGTCAGCTGGCGAGCATAATTGAACGGACCGGTGATGAACGACTGACCGGTGGTCGGGATGTTCACCGTCTGGCCGGCGTGGATGATGTTCGACTGGCCGCGGAAGGTGCCGTCCGGGTTGCGGAACACGGCCGGGCAGAAGGCGTTGTTGATCCCGCCCGGATCGTCATAGCACTGGTTGATCACGGTCTGCGCCGCGACGGTGTTGATCGCGTCGGTCAGGCTGATGCGATAGAAGTCAACACTGGCCACAAAGCCCGGCAGGTAGGACGGGGTGTAGACCATGCCCACCGTCCAGCTGTCCGACTTTTCGGCGAACAGGGTGGGGTTTCCGCCCGACAGTCCCGAAATGCCCGACGCCGGACGGTTGGTGAACGGCTCGGTCACACCCACGAAGGTCTGCGTGACCGGCACGCCCGCGGCGCGGCAGTTGGCAACACGATTCGGGTTGGCGTTGATGTTCTGTTGGCCGCAGGGATCCACCAGGCCGTTGAGGAAGGTCTGTGACTGCGCCGAGAACAAGTCGCTCTGCGTCGGAGCGCGAATGGCGCGGCCGTAGTTGGCGCGGAACCGTACATCTTCAATCGGACGCCACACGCCGCCAACGTTGTATGAATACACGGTGCCGGTGTTGCCGCTGCTGTAGTTGGAGACGCGGCCAGCGGCTTCAACGGTGAGTTCCTTGAAGAATGGCACATCCTTCAGGATCGGAAGACGGACTTCACCAAACGCTTCATATACGTCGAGACGCGGCGGGGTGAAATTGGCAATGGCATTCAGGAAGGTCTGGCCGGTCCGGGTGACATCGTCAAAGCCGGAGAAGCTGCGTTCCTGGCGCCATTCACCACCCAGCGAGAAGCCTAGCGGGCCGCCCGGCAGTTCGAAGAGCTTGCTGGAATCGCCGGTTAAGGTGGCGATGGCGTTGAACTGCTCTGACCATTGGCGACGGCTGGAGGTGTGGCCGATGTAAGCCAGCGCATCCTGCTGCGGGGCACCGAGGCCGAACAGGTTGATCGGACGGCAGGCCGCATCGTCGTTGGTGGTGCTGGCATCGTTGTTGATGGAGCAAACGATACTGCCGGCAGCGTTGCGTACCGCGTTCACCGCATTGGTAAACTTGGCGAGGTTAACGTTGCCTCGGGTTTCATAATAGGTTTCGACGCGGCCATAGTTAAAGGCGACGTTGTAGCTCCAGGTGTCCATGAAGCTGCCCTGAGCGCCAACCACGGCCCGGAACAGTTCGCGGCTGTGATTTTCTCCTCGGCCACCGAAATCGATGTTGAAACGCTGAAGCTGGAAACCGGTGCCGGTACCGAGGCTCGTGACCAGCAGATCTCGCGCTTGGGTGGTTAGGAACGGGTTGTTGATTGAGAAGGTCGGGTTCAGGGCACCCGACGAGAAGGTCGGCTGGCCTTCTTGCAGCGACTCGGTGCGCACCCACTTGGCTTCGAAGTACGGACGGAACGCGTCCGACACTTCATAACTGCCGATCAGGTTGGCGGCATAACGAGTATTGCCGATCTGCATCAGGCCGGTTTCGCGAAGGGTCGAACCGAGGCCGCCCTGGGCGTTGCCCGAACCGAACGGTCGGAAATCGCGATCGACGGCGTTGCGGACCAGGCTGCCATCAGGCTGGAACACGAAAACGTTGCCGAACTGTGAGGTGCCCAGCGAGTTGAACACGCCGCCGCAGTTGACCGCGGCGCGGGCACCCGTGGTGCCTTGGCAGACCGAAGTGAAGGCGCCGCCGGTGGAGATGCCGATGTTCTTGATGCCGCCGATGAACTGGGTGTCAAACACACTGTTGCCCGACGCGGGTTCGGCCGTGCGGTTGGGGCCGCTGGTAGCGGTGTCTTCCACCAGCTGGAACTGGCTGCGGCCGGTGACCGCGCCAGTGTTCGGGCGATCGGCGAAGAAAAGCGGGTCGCTCTTGTTGTATTCCACCGACAGGGCGATGTTACCGCGGCCGTCAGCGAAGTTTTTGCCGGCCGTGATGGTGGCCAAATACTGAGCCGAATCGCCACGCGACGAGATGCCGGCCTGTGCGCGGCCCATAACACCTTCAAACTCGCGCTTCAGCACGAAATTGACAACACCGGCAACAGCGTCCGAGCCATAAACCGACGAGTTGCCGCCGGTGACGATGTCAACGCGCTCGATGAGATCAACCGGGATCGTGGAGACGTCAACCGTGGCAGCGCCGGGCTGCGACGTCACGTGGCGCAGACCGTTCTGCAGTACCAGCGTGCGGTTGGTGCCCTGGCCACGCAGATCGAGGATCGAGAGCCCGGCGGTGCCGATGAAGCGGCCGCTGTTTTGGCTGGTGAAGGTCGGCCGGAACTGCGGCAGCAGGGCCAGGCGGTCACCAACGTTCACGTTGCCGTTCTGCAGCAGTTCGGCCGCGCTGAGCGAGGTGATCGGCACGGTGGCATCGATGTTATCGCGCGCGATGCGCGAACCGGTGACCACCATCATTTCTGCGGCGGTTTCTTCGGCAGCGCCGGCGGCAACCTTGGTTTCCTGGTCTTCGGCAGCGAAGGCCGGCGATGCAGCGATTGCCAGAGCGGACGCTCCGGCCAGAATGAATGAACGCATGAGAGCCCCTCTTTGCGGTTGAGAAATCGCTCCATGGCGAAATTGTTACAATGCGAAAAGGGCGGAAATGCCAATTTGGGCTGCGCTGCGACAAGGGGGCACTATACTGTTGCGCGAATGCATCATTTTCGCGGATGCGCCGGGCATCGTCGGTTGCTCCAGCCTGTTGCTCTTGCCCGCGCCTTGCGCTAACCGGCCCGTCAGTGCCCCTGTGGTGAAATTGGTAGACGCGCTCGACTCAAAATCGAGTGGAGAAATCCGTGCTGGTTCGAGTCCGGCCAGGGGCACCAAATCGCAGCGCCTACAGCCGCAAGTTCGGCCGGCGACTAAAAACGGCGACCCTTGGGTCGCCGTTCTCGTTTGTCGTCCGACGGCATAGCTCCGCCACCGTGTCTTCCTGCCTTCTTTCCTTGCCGCGCAACCAGACCCGGCAGCTTTGTCGCCGGTTGCGCCACATTCGCGCCCTGTGATTACTGGCAAGGGTGACGCCCCGCCCACCCGCTGATAGCCTGCCGCTTATGGCACATGCACGCTATCCATTGGTCTTCTCCCCGCTCGGCCTGGGGTTCACGCGCCTCAAGAATCGCATCCTGATGGGATCGATGCACACCGGCCTTGAAGATATCGAAGGCGGGTTCGAACGCATGGCAGCCTTCTTTGCTGCGCGCGCGCGGGGCGGGGTGGGCATGATCATCACCGGCGGCATCGCGCCCAATCACGAAGCCGGCGGTGGTGGCAAGCTTTCGACGTCCGATGAAGCGGCGCAGCACCGTATCGTTACCGAGGCCGTTCACGCTGCCGCGCCGGACGTGAAGATCGTCATGCAGATCCTGCACGCCGGGCCGTTGGCCGGCACGCCGGCGTGCGTGGCGCCATCCGCCATCCGCTCACGCATCGGGCGCTTCGTGCCCAATGAACTGGATGCGAACGGGATCGAAAAGCAACTCGCCGATTTCGCCAACTGCGCCGTGCAGGCCAAGGCGGCGGGCTATGATGGCGTCGAGATCATCGGTTCGGCCGGCTATCTGCTTTCCACCTTCCTGGTCGAGAAAACCAACACCCGCACTGACGAATGGGGCGGCAGCTTCGAAAACCGCATGCGCTTCCCCGTCGAGGTGATCCGCCGCACCCGCGAAGCCGTGGGTGATGATTTCATCATCATCTTCCGCATCCCGGCGATGGACATGCTGGAAGGCGGCATGTCGGGTGACGAAGTGGTCCAGCTCGCCCAAGCCGTGGAGGCCGCCGGCGCCACCATCATCAGTACGCACTTCACCTGGCATGAAGCCCAGGTGCCAACCATTGCAACCATGGTGCCGCGTGCCGCTTTCGCCGAAGTGACGGGGCGGATCCGCAAGCATGTTGGCGTGCCGATGATCACGTCGAACCGCATCAACATGCCTGATGTGGCTGAACAGGTGCTCGCCGCTGGCCATGCCGATCTGGTCTCGATGGCGAGGCCGATGCTCGCCGATGCCGATCTGGTCAACAAGGCGTTTGAAGGCCGCGAGGACGAAATCAACACCTGCATTGCCTGCAACCAAGCCTGCCTGGATCACACCTTCACCGGCAAGCTTACATCATGCCTTGTCAATCCGCGCGCCTGCAATGAAACCTTGATGCCGGTGGTGCCGGCTGCCACGCCGCGCGATCTGGCCGTGGTCGGCGCGGGGCCGGCGGGGCTGGCATTTGCGGTGGAGGCGGCGCAGCGCGGCCACAAATTGACCATCTATGATGCCGCGGCCGAAATCGGCGGCCAGTTCAATCTGGCCAAGCGGGTGCCGGGCAAGGAGGAGTTTCACGAAACCCTGCGCTATTTCAGCCGCATGATCGAGAAGCTGGGCATCACGCTGAATTTGAACACGCGCGTTGATGCCGACATGCTGGCAGCGGTCGGGCATGATGAGGTGATTGTTGCCACCGGCATTCGACCGCGCACGCCCGACATGCAGGGGATCGATCACCCCAAGGCGGTGCCCTATATCGATGCCATATTGGGTCGCAAACCCATTGGCCGCCGCGTCGCCATCATGGGGGCGGGCGGGATCGGTTTCGACGTGGCGACCCTTATCACCCATGCCGGGCCGTCGGCAGCGGTCGATATCCCGACCTTTTGCCGCGAATGGGGTGTTGATTTCGTCAATCACCCGCGTGGCGGTGTGACCGGGCTGGTGCCACAGATCGAGAAGGCAGACCGCGAGGTGGTGATCCTGCAGCGCCGTGATGGTGCGCCCGGCAAGTCGCTGGGTCGCACCACTGGCTGGACCCATCGGCTGAGCCTGGTGCGGCGCGGCGTGAAGATGATGGGTGGGGTCAGCTATCTGAAGATCGATGATGCGGGCTTGCACACCCTGGTGAACGGTGAACCGCGGCTGTTTGAGGTGGACACGGTGATCATCTGCGCCGGGCAAGAACCGGAGCGCAGTCTTTATGATGCGCTGGTGGCGCGAGGGCTGCCGGCGCGGCTGATCGGCGGCGCCAGCGAAGCGACGGAGCTGGACGCCAAGCGCGCCATTGCCGAAGCGACGGAACTGGCGCTGGCTAGCTAGCGTCACAACAGGGCGGAACCAGCGCCAGGGGAACCAAACCATGCAAGCATCACTACGGCCGGGCTTCCGGCACGCAGCAGCAAGGGCGGTCATTCTTCTGGCGGTGGTCGTTGCGGGAGCTGCACGTGCGGCACCAGTTCAAACTGACGATGGAGCCTATACGCGCTACGAATTGTTGGCGCCGGCGTCTCACAAGTTCCGCATTGTTTACGACATTACCGCCACGACCGCGGGGGCTCGGGCCTATTACAACCCCATCCGTGCCGGCAGCATTGCCACTGACGAGCGCGTGACGGACCGGGCGACGGGCGCGGCGCTGGCCTTTGCTGAAGTTGACGGCGACACGGCGCGGGCTGGCGGAGTCTCCAACGCGGCCCCCGGCAGCAAGTATGTCGCAGTCACGCTGGCGCGGCCCGTGCCCGATGGCGGAGGCGGGCGCATCCGAATCGACAAGACCTATGAAGACGCCAAAAGCTATTATGCCGACGGCGACGTCATTGTTTTCGACCGTTCGCTTGGGATCAAGCGCAACGCTGTTGTCCTGCCGGCAGGCTACCGGTTGGAGTCGGTCAATGTGCCGGTGCAGGTGTTGCAACAGGCCGATGGCCGCATCTTGGTGTCGTTTCTGAATGCCACGCCGGCGCCGATGCCGCTGGTCATCCGTGCTGTTCCCGGTAGTGTGCAGGCTGTGGGGTCGAGCATGGCCTCTAGCATGAGCGAACGCGCGGCTCAGACGCGCGAGATCGTCTACTATCTGCGCCCACCCGAAACGCACAGTTTCGACCTGACCCATGATTATACCGAGGAACGAGCCGGCGTTGGCGCCTATGTCAATGTCGTTCGCGCCGGCAGCACGGTATCCAGCCCGTCGGCGCGCGACCTCGATACCGGTGCCGTGCTGACAACCGAAACAGTGCGCGGCGCGGTGATCACCGCAATTGATCCCCGGGAAACGCGTGTGACCGACGCCACAACGGCGGTGGTGTTCCGTTTCCCGCCCGTGGTGGCCGGAGGCAGTCGGCGCATTCGCATCGCCGAAACCTACACCGATCCAGATCGCTATCGCATCGTGGCTGGCGAGTTGGTATGGCACCGCGCGTTCGGTCGGCCGGCCAATGCCGTGGTGCTGCCCGCCGGCTGGGTGCTCACCAATTCGACGATCCCGGCAGCAATCAGCACGACCCCCGATGGGCGGACACGACTAGATCTTATCAATCCGCGCCCCGATGACATAGATGTAATTATCACGGCTCGGCGGGCCGGTTGATGCTGCGCTGGATGCCCCGCGAGGATTCGAACCTCGATTAACGGAGTCAGAGTCCGGAGTCTTACCTTTAGACGACGGGGCAACAGCCAGCGAGGGCGGCCATTTAGCGGCTGGGGCGGTCAGGGTCAACGCCTGTTGTCGCAATCAACTCAGCTTTGGCCAAAGCGGCGGATGATTTGCCATCATCCAATGAATTGGCTAGCGTGGCTTCAGGTTCCGCTGCGGCGGCGTCTCTTCGGGGCGCACGGCCAAGGCGGTATGTGAATGTGACTGGACTTGCCGATGCCGGCCCCGCTTGAATCCGCTGACGGCCCCCGCCGCAGTACCGCCGCCCGAAGCCGGATGCACCCATCCCAGCAGCGTCGCGCGCCGGCCTATGGCGCATTGGATCTGGGCACCAACAATTGCCGATTGCTGATCGCCAGGCCGTCACCCGATGGATTCACGGTGGTGGATGCCTACAGCCGGGTGGTACGACTGGGCGAAGGGCTGCTGGAAGCCGGGCGGCTTTCCGATGCCGCGATGGACCGTACGCTGGCCGCGCTGTCGGCCTGTTCCGAAAAACTGGCACGACGTGACGTGCGGCTGACCCGCAATGTCGCCACCGAAGCCTGCCGACGCGCCAGCAATGGCCTGGCCTTCGTAGAGCGCGTGTATCAGGAAACCGGCATCGCGCTTGATGTCATCAGCGCTGCCGAAGAAGCGCGTCTTGCGGTGCTGGGCTGCCATGTGCTGATTGATGGCGATGGCCCGCCGGCGCTGGTGTTCGATATCGGCGGCGGTTCGACCGAGTTGATGCTGGTGGCGCCGTCGGGAGTTGGCGATGCGCCGCCGGCCATAATCGAGTGGATTTCAATGCCGTGGGGCGTGGTGTCCCTTGCCGAAACGGAGCCACAATGGCCACAGGTGGTCGACCGCGTTGACGCCTATGACCGGATGCTGGCCGAGATGTGGCCCTGGCTTGACCGTTTTGCCGCGAAACTGGCAGCGCGCGGTGTGAACGAGGTGCAGTTGCTGGGCACATCCGGCACCATCACCACGCTGGCCAGCGTGCAACTGGGCCTGCCCGGCTATGACCGGCGGCGAGTGGATGGCTGCGCGGTGGACACGAGCGCACTGGCGGCGCTTTGCCGGTCGATTGGGCACAGCAGTGTTCAGGAACGCGCCCGCATCGCCTGTGTGGGGCCAGACCGCGCCGAACTGATCGTGGCCGGCTGCGCCATTCTGGAAGCCATCCTTACCCGCTGGCCGGGCGGGCAGGTGCGGGTGGCCGATCGCGGCATCCGGGAAGGCATCTTGCGCACATTGATGACCCGCGACGGCGTGTGGGCAGCCGGCAAATGAGCGGCGCGGGACCCAGTGGACCCGGCGGCCGGTCGCGCGGTGGCAAGGTGCGGGTAAAAACCGCCCGGCGCCGCAGTCCGCAATCCAACCGCTGGCTGGAACGGCAGTTGAACGACCCCTATGTCGCGGCTGCCAAGGCGCAGGGCTATCGCAGCCGCGCCGCCTTCAAGCTGAAGGAACTGGATGAACAGTTCGGCCTGCTGGCCGGCGTTGATCGCGTCGTTGATCTGGGCGCTGCGCCCGGCGGCTGGTGCCAAGTGGTGAAGCAGAAACGCCCTAAGGCCCGGGTGGTGGGCATGGATCTGCTGGCTATCGAGCCGCTGGCCGGCGTCGATCTGTTCCAGAAGGACATCACCGATGATGATAGCGAGGCGCTGATCCTTTCAACGCTTGGCGGCCCGGCCGATCTGGTGATGAGCGATATGGCCGCCAACACCGTTGGCCACAAGCAGACCGACCATCTGCGCACCATGGGCCTGATCGAGGTCGGGCTGGACATGGCCACGCGGCTGCTGCGGCCCGGCGGCAGTTTCCTGGCCAAGGTGCTGGCTGGCGGCGGCGATGGCCAGTTGACCGCGCTGCTGAAACGCCATTTCGCCACGGTGAAACATGTGAAGCCACCTGCCAGCCGCAAGGGATCCAGCGAATGGTATGTTGTGGCGCAGGGTTTCAAGGCGGGGCCAGACCTTGGCCAACAGCCTGTTGAATAAGCAGACATTGCGTCGCACGCCGCGCACTGGCAAGCATCGGTCATGCGATTCATCCTGCCTCTTGCCCTTCTGCTGACCGCCGCCGCCCCCGCGCCGGCAATCGATGTCGCCCAGATGAAGCGCGACGTCGAAACATTGGCATCAGACGCGTTCGAAGGCCGCGCGCCCAGCACCCCCGGCGAAGAGAAGACCATCGCCTATCTGGCGCAGCGCATGGCCGCCATCGGCCTAAAACCAGCTTACAACGGGACATGGCTGCAGCCGGTGCCGATGGTAGCGGTCACCACTGATCCGGCCGCGCAATTGCGGATCGCGGGCGGCAAGGGGGCGATGACGCTGGCGATGAACAGCGATGTGGCCGTGGCGACCCGGCTGCCGCAGAATCAGGTGAGCGTGAACGCATCTGACATCGTGTTTGTCGGTCATCGCATCGTTGCGCCGGAGCGGGGCTGGAATGATTATGCCGGTGTCGATGTGCGCGGCAAGACGGTGCTTGTGCTGGTGAACGACCCAGACTGGCGAATGCCGACGATGGGCAAAGCCGCCGGGCCGTTCAACGGCCGAGCGATCACCTATTATGGCCGCTACACATACAAATATGAGGAGGCGCTGCGTCAGGGCGCAGCTGCGGCGCTGGTCGTCCATGATGATGAGCCAGCCGGCTATCCGTGGGGCGTGATCGGCACGAGCGTCGGGCGACCATCGCTGGGCCTGGATCAGAGCACCGCGGCGCAGCCGGCGCTGCAATATCAGGGCTGGATCACGCGGGCTGCAGCGGCGCGTGTGCTGGCCAGCGCCGGCCAAGATCTGAGCTGGCTGGAACAGGCCGCCACGCGGCCCGACTTCCGGGCCATCAACACCGGCCTGACCGCCTCGCTCACACTCGACAACACGGTGGTGCGGTCGGTCTCTCACAATGTCGTCGGCCTGTTGCCCGGAACGAAGCGGCCGGACGAGGTGGTGCTGGTAACCGCCCATTGGGACCATATCGGCCGCTGCAAGGCCGATGCGAGCGGCGACGACATCTGCAACGGCGCGCTGGACAATGCGTCGGGAACGGCCGGCGTATTGGCGCTGGCCAGACATTTCGCCCGTTCGCCGCGTACCGAGCGCAGCCTGTTGTTCATGGCGGTCACCGGCGAAGAAGCCGGTCTGTTCGGCTCGGCCTGGTATGCCGACCATCCGATCTTCCCGCTCAGCAAAACGGTGGGCGGTGTCAACATGGACGTGCTATCGATGAGCGGCGCGCTCGATGGCTTCACCATCACCGGCGCTGGCCAATCGGAACTGGAGGCGCAGGCGATCCGGCTGGCAGCCGCACAGGGGCGCCGACTGGTGCCGGAAGCCTCGCCGGAGAAGGGCCGCTATTTCCGGTCCGACCATTTTAGCCTGGCCCGGCAGGGCGTGCCGATGCTGATGGCGATCGGCGGCGGCGAGTTGATCGGTAAGCCACCGGGCGCGGCCCAGTCGGCGGCAAAGGATTTCGTCGACAATCGCTATCACCAGCCATCTGACGAATATGATCCCGATTGGGATTGGGGCGGCGCTGTGCAGGATCTGACACTTTTTGCCGAATTCGCCCGCACACTGGCTAATGGCCGCGACTGGCCAAACTGGCTGCCCGACAGCGAATTCCGCGCCATCCGCGACCAAAGCCGCGCAGGAGTGAAGTAATGACCGCCCGCCAGCCGGCAGAGTGGGGCCCACATGCCGCCACCTGGACCGCCTTTCCCTCCCATGCAGAACTATGGGAGGATGATCTTGTCCCCGCTCAGGCCGAGGTTGCCGCGATGGTGCGGGCCATTGCCAAGGGTGAGCGCGTTGAACTGCTGGTGGCAAATGCGGCTGCCGCTGCCGCCGCGCGGGCGTTGTTGGGCGATGCGGATGTACGACTGCACGATTATGGTTTTGGCGATATCTGGCTACGCGACACCGGGCCGTTGTTCCTGCAATCGGCACACGGGTTGGCGGCTGCGGGCTTCCGCTTCAATTTCTGGGGCGGCAAATATGATTTGCCTGGCGATGAGGGCGTCGCTGCCTTTGTGGCCGATGCCACGAAAACACCGCTGGCCAAGCACGGCTGGGTGCTGGAAGGCGGCGCAATCGATGTCGATGGCACTGGACTGGTGGTGACCACCGAGCAGTGCTTGCTCAACCCCAACCGCAACCCCAAGATGGACCGGGTGGAGGTGGAAAGTCACCTGCGCCGGGACCTGGGCCTTGATCGCGTATTGTGGCTGGGTGAGGGGCTGCTGAATGACCATACCGATGGCCATGTCGATAATCTGGCTCGATTCGTGGGCCTCGGCCGTCTGGCGCTGCCTGTGGCGGCGGGCAAGGATGATCCTAACAAGGATGTCTACGAGGACGCCTGGGACCGCGCCCGCGATTTTGGGCTACAAATCGTGCCGATCCCGTCACCCGGCAAGGTGATACGCGATGGCGAGATCATTCCCGCCAGCCACATGAATTTCTACATCACCAATGCCGTGGTGGTAGTGCCGCTTTACGGCGCGCCCAGTGATGATGATGCGGTGAAGGCCATCGCCGCGCTGTTTCCCGATCGGGAAGTGATCGGCATGCGCGCCGATCATATCCTCACTGGCGGCGGTAGCTTCCACTGCATAACCCAGCAGCAGCCGAAATAACCCGCTGTGCCCTTGCGGGGGAGGGTCGACTCGCCGTAGGCGAGCGGGGTGAGGGGTTCGCCCCCAGAGACCCAGGACGGACCCCATGACCCGCACCATAACTGTCGCCGGCCTGCAACTAGCCTTCTCCGGCAATCGCGATGCCGATATCGCCATGACCGCCGCCGCTGCGCGCGCCGCTGCCAATGGCGTTGACGTCGTGCTGCCGCCCGAATTGTTCGAAGGCCATTATTTCTGTCGTCATGAAGACGAAGGCCTGTTCGTCAATGCGCTGCCGCTGGACAAACATCCGGCCGTCGCCGCTATGCGGGAAGTGGCGCTCGAAACGAAGACTCATATCCCCTGTTCCTTCTTCGAGAAGGACGGGCATCATCATTACAACAGCCTGGCCATGATCGACGATGGCGGCAACGTGATGGGTGTCTACCGCAAAAGCCACATTCCCGACGGGCCGGGATACGAAGAGAAATTCTATTTCCGCCCCGGCAATACTGGCTTCAAGGTGTGGAACACGAATAAGGGCGTTATCGGTGTCGGCATCTGCTGGGATCAATGGTATCCCGAAACCGCCCGTGCCATGATGCTAATGGGCGCCGAAGTGCTGCTCTATCCCACCGCAATTGGCACCGAACCGCATGATGCCGATCTCGACACCCGCCGGATGTGGCGGCGGGCGATGGTGGGTCATGCCGTGTCCAACGTCGTCCCCGTGCTGGCCTGCAACCGCGTCGGCACCGAAGAAGCCGGCACGCCGCACGCGCAGACTTTCTATGGCACCAGCTTCGCCTGCGATCAGCGTGGTGACATCGTCGATGATCTGGATGATGCGACGCCGGGCGTGGTGAAGGCGACGTTCGATCTTGATCTCGCTGCCCGTCACCGTGCTGCTTTCGGCTTCTTCCGCGACCGCCGGCCCGAACTTTATGTCCGGTTGGCGCAGGACATCTAGAAAACCTCAAAGTGCCGAATTTCGGGCCCAACGGTGCGCAGCGCACTGGACAGACCAGACCTGCACTTTTGAAAGTTTTGACGATTCTCGTGGGTTTGGAACGGCAAACTCGGGCTTTGCTGCAAGCGCGCTTACAGCAGGGGAAATGTCATTCTGACAGACTTTGCTCGTTTAGGACTGACTGACGTCAGGCCGACTGACTGCCCGCCGCCACCGCCGTTTCCAGCGCGTCCTTGAACATGTCCGGCGTCAAAAGCCCGGTGTTGATGTTCAATCGGCTGCAATGATAGCTGTCCACCAGCATCACGCCTGACGGCAATTTGTGTGCCACGCCGTGGCCGAAGCGGTATTTGGGCAGCTTGCCGCCAATCGCCTTGATCGCAGCTTGGTGGGCGGTCTCGCCCAGCGCCACAACCACTTTCAGTTGTGGCAGGCTGGCGAGTTGTTTGGTGAGGAATGACCGGCAGTTATGCTTTTCCGCCGTTTCGGGCAGGTTACCGGGCGGAGCGCAGGCCACCGCGTTGGTGATGAACAGGCCCGGCGCTTCCCAGCCATCCGGCGTTTCGGTGGCCAGCCCGAGTACCGTCAACGTGCCAAACAGCATCTTACCGGCTTCATCGCCGTGGAACGGCTTGCCGGTCCGGTTGGCGCCCTTCAGGCCCGGCGCGAGGCCGACGATGGCCAGCCAGGCGCCGGCGTCGCCCAACGGCGGCACAGGGGCGTTCCACCAGCCGGAATGGCGCGCAACCTGTTCGGCGCGATAAGCGGCCAGGCGCGGGCACAGATCGCAATCGCGGGGCGGTGTGCCGGGGTGAAGTGTGGTCTCGTCATTCATGGCTTATGCCTGTAGGGGCTTCAGCCCATATGGCAATCGTGCTTGTTGCGCTGGGATCTAACCGCTGCCACGGCCGCCATGGCCGTCCAGCGGGCGTGCTGCTGGCGGCGCTGAGGGCATTGGCAGGGCTGGGGCAGGTGGTGCGCGTCTCGTCGGTCTTCGATACCGCCCCGATTGGTCCGGGCAGCCGCCGCTATGCCAATGCGGTGGCCGCGCTTGAATGGGCGGGCCGTTTGCCTGATCTGCTGGCGGGGCTGAAGTGCATCGAGCGTGACTTTGGCCGCCGCGCCGGCCGGCGTTGGGGTGATCGGGTGCTGGATCTCGATATTCTTGCCGCCGGCGCCACCCATTTGCGTACTTCCGGCCTTTCCGTGCCGCACCCACGCCTTACTGAACGGCGTTTCGTGCTCGACCCGCTGGTTAAGGTGGCACCCGATTGGCGGCACCCGCGGCACAATCTCACGGCAAGACAGTTGCACGCGCGGCAGCTTCGCCCTAAAGGGCTGCCCCGCGCCTGATGCGCGCGCCCGTATGGCCAGCAGCGGCCTGTGGGGGTCCTTAGCTCAATCGGTTAGAGCGCCCGCCTTTTAAGCGGTAGGTTTCGGGTTCAAGTCCCGAAGGACCCACCACGCCGCTGCGCGGCGTGGTGGTAGTGTGCAACACTGGTACCCGACCCGCGCAAGGCCGGTCGCGTTCCATTTGACAGCGCCTCCACCCCACCACACTCTGCCGTGCAGGGGGAGCCACCGTGCCATTATCCGATTACAGCCTGTCCGATTTCACCGCCGGCCCCTACACGCGCCCGGTCTACCGCCGCGGCAGCGGCCCTGGTGTGATCGTCATCCACGAGGTTCCCGCACTCCACACGCTAGTCATCGACTTTGCCGATCGGCTGGCGGCATCCGGCATGACCGTGTTCTGCCCCAGCCTGTTCGGCACGCCCGGATTGGCGCCCACCAAGCTGGCGGCGGCGAAACAATTGTTCCTGAACATCTGCATCAGGCGGGAGTTTTCGGCGTGGAGCGATAGCCGCTCCAGCCCGATTGTCGATTGGCTGCGAGCGTTGGCGAAACAGGCGCATGCAGACTGCGGCGGGCCGGGCGTGGGGGCGGTAGGCATGTGCTTCACCGGCGGATTCGCGCTGGCGATGATGACGGAACCCAGCGTGATCGCGCCGGTGCTGAGCCAGCCCAGCCTGCCAATCAAAGGCGCAAAGACTGGTAGCATCGATGCGACCCCGGCCGAGATCGCCTGCGCCCGCAAGCGTTTTGAAAAGGAGGATCTGTCCCTGCTCGCCCTGCGCTACCGGTCTGACGCACTGGTGCCCGATGCCCGCTTCCGCCGCTATGAGCGTGAGTTCCCTGACCGGGTTGAAACCATCGAACTGGCAGACGAACATGCCCGCACCAATACCGGCATGGCCCCGCACAGCGTGTTGACCGTCCATCTGCCCGATGATGGCCCCGGCAAGGATGCAGAGGCGCGGGTGATCGCGTTCCTGCAGCAGCGCTTGGGCCTGCCGGGCCACACAGGCTCTTGATTGCCGGCGCAACTGCCGTCACAGCGTTGCTGCACTGCAACTTCATCGGAAAGCAACTGCATGTCTTCAGCCGCCTCCATCGCCGCGCTCGCCGCCTCCGTTGCCGCTCTTTCCGTCACCACTAGCGTGGCGGCGCAGCAAATGGTGCTGCCCGGCGGCACTCGTGTGACAGAGGTGAAGGAGGGGGCTGGCGCCCTTGCCGAGCCAGGTCGCGCGGTGGCGGTGCATTACACCGGCTGGCTCTACATCGATGGCGGCAAGGGCACGAAATTCGATTCCTCGCGTGATCGTGGCCAGCCCTTCATCTTCACGCTGGGTCTGGGCGAAGTCATCTTGGGCTGGGATGAAGGGGTGGCTGGCATGAAGGTGGGCGGCCAGCGCACGCTGATCGTTCCGCCGGAAGCCGGCTATGGCGAACGCGGTGCCGGCGGCGTGATCCCGCCTGGTGCAACGCTGATTTTCGACGTTGAATTGCTGGCGGTGCAATAATGGCGTCTGCGGCTCCCGCTGATCTGGCTATTACCCCACGCAATCTGCGCTTTGGCCGTGAGGAAGTGCGCGGGCGCTTGTGGCTGAGCGGCGATGCTGTTGCCACTGCCTGGCATAATGCGCTTTCGGCCAGTTTCCCGGCCGGGGAGGCCTTTTTCATCGAGACGGTGCGGCGGTTTCGCGATCAGGTGCCAGCCGAACTTGCTGCGCAGATCGATCAGTTCGTGAAGCAGGAGGCCCACCATACCCGCGAACATGTCGCCTTCAACCGGCAGGTGAGCGGCGCCGGTTACGACATCGCCGCCATCGAACAGCGCATTGCCGACAGCCTGGTGCAGGCGCGCACCACGCACCCGGTGGCGCAATTGCTGGTAACGGTGAGCCTTGAACATTTCACTGCCATCTTTGCTCATGCCATGCTGGCACGTGGCGGTCGCCAGTTTGAAGGGGCGAGCCCGGAAGCGCGCGCGATGTGGACTTGGCACGCCATCGAGGAGATCGAGCACAAGGGTGTCGCCTTCGATACCTATATGCACATCACCCGCAGGCTGAAGCCGGCGAAACGCTGGGCAATCCGCAGCGCCGTTTTCTTCCGCGTCTCGCGCAATTTCATCGCCAACCGGGTGAAGGATGCGCTGGCGCTGCTCGCGCAAGACGGGATCACTGGCTGGCGCGCCAAGGCGCGGCTGTGGTGGTATCTGCTGGGCTCGCCGGGCGTGCTGCGCCAGGTGGCGCTGCCGTGGGCAAGATATTTCCGTCCCGGTTTCCATCCATGGGATCATGATGATCGCGCGCTGATCGCCGCGCACGAGACTTCGCTGGCGCCGGTTCCGGCCTGAGCCGCCGGCGTGGCCAGCATCCCCGCCCAAATCCCTTCACTGCCCGGCATGCCAGTGCTGGTGCTGCAGGGCGGCGGAGCGCTTGGCAGCTATCAGGCCGGCGTATTCGCGGCGCTGGATGTGGCCGGCTATTGCCCAAGGGCCGTGGCCGGGATTTCGATCGGGGCGATCAACGGCGCGCTGATTGCCGGCAATCCCCCTGAACGCCGCCGCGAACGGCTGATGGCGTTCTGGAAACGGGTGACGGGCGGCCCCGGGCTGGATTTCCTGTTTCCACCCGGCATCATGATGCTGGAAATGCTGCGGCACCAATGGGCCGCGGCCGGCACCGCGCTGTGGGGTGCGCCAGGCTTTTTCCGGCCGCGTCGGCCGTGGGACAATGCCAGCCAGACCGCGCTGTATGATACCAAGCCGCTGCGCGACAGCCTGACCGAACTGGTGGACTGGGATTATCTCAACACCGGCCCGGTGCGCCTGGCGGTGGGCGCGGTGAATGTGGAAACTGGCAATTTCCGCTATTTCTGTTCTGCGCGGGAGCGGTTGGACGTGCGCCATGTCATGGCATCGGGCGCGCTGCCCCCCGGCCTGCCGCCAGTTGAGATCGACGGCCAATATTGGTGGGATGGTGGGTTGGTGTCGAATACGCCGCTTGATCATGTGCTCGACGATCATGACGATGTCGATCTGGCAATCTTCCAGGTCGATCTGTTCCCGGCCCGAGGCCAGATGCCGGCTACGTTTGCCGATGTGGAGGAACGCGCGGCTGATATCCGTTTTTCCAGCCGCACGCGTTTTACCACCGATGCCCAGGCCCGCCTGAACGGCCCGCGGGAGGCTTGGGCACGGCTGGCCGCCAAGCTACCACCCAAGTTGCGGGACAGCGCAGAAGCCCATCTGCTCGATCGACTGGCGCGGGGCCGCCGCGCGGTCGTGGCGCAACTCGTTTATCGCGATCAGCCTTGGCAGGGCGCCGCCAAGGGCCGCGAGTTCAGTCGTACCACCATGCAGATGCACTGGCGTCATGGGGAAGCCGATGTAGCCGCCATGCTGAATCGCGGCGGCTGGGTCGGGCTGCCGGCCGGGCCGGGCGTGTGGAGCTTTGACGCCACCGACCAGCCCTGAGCCAGCGCCCTCTTTGCCGCAGCCCATTTTCTGATACGCTCTACCGTGAGCGGCGGTCTGCCGTGCAGGAACGAGGCTGGCGCCACGCAGCGACTGGCCCGCACCCGGGGAGAGCGCGCATGGGCGCAGGTGATCATGTCGATCTTAATGGCTTCATTGCAGGGGTGAAGCGGCGCAATCCAGGCCAGGATGAATACGTGCAGGCTGTCACCGAGGTGGCAGAGGACATTTTCGATTTCATCGGTGATAAGCCGAAGTACCACGAAGCGCAGATCCTGCGCCGCATTGCCGAGCCTGATCGCGTGGTGTCGTTCCGAGTGTGTTGGGAGGATGATAACAACAATATCCGCGTGCAGCGCGGCTGGCGGGTGCAGAACAACAACGCCATCGGGCCCTACAAGGGCGGCATCCGCTTCCATCCGTCGGTCACAGAAAGCGTGCTGAAGTTCCTGGCGTTCGAGCAGACCTTCAAGAACGCGCTCACAGGCCTGCCCATGGGCGGCGGCAAAGGTGGCTCCAACTTCAACCCGAAGGGCAAGAGCGTGAATGAAATCATGCGCTTCTGCCAGAGTTTCATGACCGAACTGTATCGCCATATCGGCGCAGACGTGGACGTGCCCGCTGGCGATATCGGCGTAGGCGGGCGGGAGATCGGCTTCATGTTCGGCCAGTACAAGCGTATCACCAATCAGTTCACTGGCGTGCTCACCGGCAAGGGGCTGGAATGGGGCGGCAGCCTGATCCGCACCGAGGCAACCGGCTATGGCGCGGTGTATTTCCTGCAGAACATGCTGAAATCCAAAGGCATGGATGTGGCAGGCAAGACGGCGGTGATTTCCGGTTCCGGCAATGTGGCGGTTCATGCGACTGAAAAGATCGTGCAACTCGGCGGCAAGGTGCTGACATTGTCGGACAGCGAAGGTTTCATCCACGATCCTGACGGCATCACTCAGGAAAAAATCGATTGGGTGAAGACCCACAAGACCCACCGGCGCGGCCGCATTTCGGAATATGCGGCGGAATTCAAGGGATCGACCTTCCACGGCAATGGTGCCCGACCCTGGGGTGTGCCCTGCGATCTGGCGCTGCCCTGCGCCACCCAGAATGAACTGAACGGCGCAGAAGCCAGGCTGCTTCTGCAAAATGGCTGTATCGCGGTGGCCGAAGGAGCGAACATGCCCACCGATCTGGATGGCGTGCACATCTTCAAGGCGGCGAAGATTCTCTATGCCCCCGGCAAGGCTTCTAACGCTGGCGGTGTTGCCGTGTCTGGCCTTGAAATGAGCCAGAATTCGGCTCGCATGAGCTGGAAGGAAGAGGAGTTGCAGGCGATGCTGAAGGACATCATGTTCGGCATTCATGATCGCTGCCTTGAGTATGGCCGGTTAGCCGATGGCCACACCGATTATGTAAAGGGGGCCAATATCGCTGGCTTCAAGAAGGTGGCGGACGCCATGCTGGCCTTCGGGGTGGTCTGATGTCCAGCATCATCGATCGCCGCATCTGCGCCGAAATCGACGGGCCGTTCGTGCTGTTCCTGATCGGTATCCGCATCAACCGGTTGTGGAAAGTGAACAGCTGGGGACCAACCTTCAGCGCGATGGGGCCGATGATTGCCGAACTGTCGCGCAAGCCCGAACTGGGCCTGCTGCACAACCGCACCCACTTCGGCTTTCCCGCCACGATGCTGGTGCAATATTGGCGCAGCCTCGATCATCTGCAGGCCTTTGCGACGTCGCGCAACCAACTGCATCTGCCGGCCTGGACGCGCTTCAACAAAGTGGTGGGTTCCAACGGCGATGTCGGCATCTGGCACGAGACTTATCTGATCGAACCGGGTCAGTATGAGAATGTTTACAACAACATGCCGGCCTATGGGCTGGCAGCGGCGGGCACGATCCATGATGCTACCGGCCCACGCGCCCGTGCTGATGGCCGCCGCCAGGTGCAGCTTACAGGTGGGTGAGCAATGACCAAGGCCTCTGATCTGCTGGTGCAATGCCTTGAGGCAGAAGGCTGTGAGTATGTGTTCGGCGTGCCGGGCGAGGAGAACCTGGATTTTCTCGATAGCCTGCAACGCTCGACGAAGATCAAGCTGATCCTGACCCGGCATGAGCAGGGCGCTGGTTTCATGGCCGCCACCTATGGCCGCCATACCGGCAAGGCCGGGGTGTGTGTGGCCACGCTAGGGCCGGGAGCGACCAATTTCGTGACGGCGGCGGCCTATGCCTTTCTGGGCGGGATGCCGATGCTGATGATTACCGGTCAGAAGCCGATCAAGAAATCCAAGCAGGGCCGTTTCCAGATCCTCGACGTTGTCGACATGATGCGGCCGATCACCAAGTACACGCACCAACTGGCCAGTGCCGACAATATCCCGGCCCGCACGCGTGAGGCCTTCCGGCTGGCGCAGGAGGAAAAGCCCGGCGCCACCCACCTGGAACTGCCAGAGGATATCGCTCACGATGCCACCGAGGCGGTGCCGTTCAAGCCGAGCTATGCCCGGCGGCCATTAGCGGACTCCAAGGCCGTACTGGCCGCGGTGCGCGCCGTCGAGGCGGCGAAATCGCCTATTCTCGTGATTGGTGCCGGTGCCAACCGCACGATGACCAGCAAGATGCTGCTGGAATTGATTGAAAAGACGGGGATCCCGTTCCTGACGACCCAGCTGGGCAAGGGCGTGATCGATGAACGCCACCCGCAGTTCCTGGGCTGTGCGGCGCTGTCGGCTGGCGATTTCGTCCATGCCGCCATCCGCAGGGCTGACGTGATCGTCAACATCGGCCATGATGTGATTGAAAAACCTCCCTTCTTCATGAGCGGCGACGTCACCACCGTCATCCACATGAGTTTCCGTTCGGCCGAGGTAGACCCGGTTTATTATCCGCAGATCGAGGTGATCGGCGATATCGCCAACGCGGTGTGGCAGTTGAAAGAGGCCATCCGTGTCCAGCCGCATTGGGATTTTGCCGCTATGCTGGCCGCGCGTACCGCCGAAGTGGCGCACCGTGACGCCGCGGTGGACGATCAGCGCTTCCCCATCTACCCGCAATTTCTAGTTAGCGAGATCCGCAAGGCGATGCCGGAGGATGGCATCATCGCGCTCGACAATGGCGTCTACAAAATCTGGTTCGCCCGCAACTACACCGCCTATCACCCCAACACCGTGCTGCTGGATAACGCGCTCGCCACCATGGGGGCGGGACTGCCCAGCGCCATGGCGTCGAACATGGTCTATCCCGACAGGAAGGTGATGGCGATCTGTGGCGATGGCGGCTTCATGATGAACAGCCAGGAGATGGAGACGGCGGTGCGCCTCGGCCTCAACATCACCGTTCTGATCCTGAACGACGGCAGCTATGGCATGATCCGCTGGAAACAGGCCAATATGGGTTTCAAGGATTGGGGCCTGGAATATGGAAACCCGGATTTCGTCAAATATGCCGAAGCCTATGGCGCCCACGGCCACCGCGTCACCAGCGCCGACATGCTGCCCGGCCTTATGGCGCATTGCCTGAACACGCCCGGCGTTCACCTCATTGACTGCCCGGTGGATTATAGCGACAACGACCGCATCCTGAACAAGAATATCAAGGAATTGAGCGTCAAATTGTGAGCCGGCTTCGTCTGCTGTTGGCCAGCCTCTCCGGCCTGATGCTGGGCGCCGCCGGCCCGCCGCCGGTTACCGATCTGCTGTTGCAGGGTGGCACCATCCATGATGGCAGCGACCGCGCCGCCTTTGTGGGTGATATCGCCATCACCGGTGATCGCATTTCCCATGTTGGCCGCACACTGAAGGTTCGTGCCAAGCGCACCATTGATGCACGCGGGTTGATCGTGGCGCCCGGCTACATTGATCCGCACACCCACGCCGATGTCAGCCACACCGATTCGGCGCAGCGCCGTCTGAACACGTGGCTGGCGCAAGGCGTGACGACGATCGTGATCGGTAATGATGGCAATGGCAGCTTCCACATCGACGGCCAGACCCAGGTTTTGACCGAAAAGCCCATTGGCCCCAATCTGGCCTCCTACGTTGGCTTTGGCGCGCTACGGACGTTGGTTGTGGGCGAAGGCAATGGCCCGGCCAGTCCCGAGCAGATCGCGCGCATGCAGGCGCTGCTGGCCAAGGGCATGTGCGATGGCGCGCTCGGGCTGTCAGCCGGGCTGTTCTATGCTCCGCAGAAATTCGCCAAAACCGACGAAGTGATCGCCGTGGCGCGTGCAGCGGCGATGCGCGGCGGCCTGTACGACACCCACCAGCGCGATGAATCCAGCTACGATATCGGGCTGCTGGCTTCGGTGGACGAAGTGCTGCGCATAGGGCGCGAGGCGGGAATGCCCGTGCATTTTTCCCACCTGAAGGCGCTTGGCGCCGACGTCCATGGTCAGGGACCGGCGGTGGTGGCCCGCATCGCCTCTGCCCGTGCCGCCGGGCAGGATGTGACCGCCGATCAATATCCCTACACCGCCAGCGGAACCAGCGTGGCTGCATCGCTGTTGCCCGGCTGGGCGCAGGCGGGTGGCATTGCCGCCATCAAGGCGCGCATTGCCGATCCGGCCCAGCGCAGCCGGCTGCGCGCCGACATGGCCGAAAATCTGCGCCGGCGCGGCGGCGCCAATGCGCTGCTGTTGACGGCCGCCGGCCGGCCCTGGTCGGGCAAGCGTCTGGATGCAGTGGCGGCGGGCTGGCAAGTGGATGCCATCGATTCGGCATTGCGCATCATCAACGATGATCCCGGTGGCGGCGCGGCGGCCAGTTTCAACATGGCCGAGGCCGATATTGAGACGTTGATGCGCCAGCCCTGGGTGGTGACCGGATCGGACGGCAGCGCAGGTCACCCGCGGATCGCCGGCACGTTTCCGCGCAAATATCAGACCTACGTGGTAGAGAAACAGACCATCACTCTGGCGCGCTTCATCCGCCAGTCCACCGGCCTCACCGCCGATATCCTGAAGCTTGATCGCCGCGGTTACGTGCGGCCCGGCTGGTTTGCCGATGTGGTGGTGTTTGATCCGCGCACCTATGCGCCGCGTTCCGATTATGAGCGACCGGAGCAATTGGCGGAGGGCGTGAACACCCTGCTGATCAACGGCCAATTGGCGATCGACGGGGGCGCACTTGGGACCAATTTGCCCGGCCGCGTGCTGCGTCGCACCTCGGTACCGAACTGTCCGGCGCGGCCATCCGCCTGATTGACCCTCAAGCCCCGAAGCCTCCACAAGGTCAGACATGACTTCGGCTCCCAACCCACCCACGCCCGCCCGCCCCTTGGGCCGGGTCTGGCTGGTGGCCAATCGGGCCAGCCAATCGACCAATGAAGACCGTATCGCGGCGCTGGAAACGGCCCTGGCGTCCGCTGGCGCCACCATCGCCGGCAGCAGCAATTTCCCGCTGGATCAGGCCCCCGATGCCGTCGCGCTGGCGGGGTTCGATACGGTGGTGGTGATGGGCGGCGATGGCACGATGGGCGCCGCTAGTGCGGCAGCGACGGGGTGGGAGGGGCAATTTCTCGCCATTCCAGGTGGTACCATGAACCTGCTGCCCAAGGCTCTGCACGGCGATGCCAGCCTGGAAGCCATAGTGGCGGCGGCAGCCGGCGGCACCTTGGCGCATGTGCCGGTGGTGCGGGCAGGGGGCTATATCAGCTATTGCCGGATCATCATCGGCCCGCTGACGCGCTGGGCCCGGGCACGGGAGAACGCCCGGTATGGCAGGCTCTGGCGGTTATGGCAGGCTGTGCGGCTGGCGTTGGCGCGCGGTTTTTTGGGCGGTGTGAAGGTGGCCGGCCAGCCCGGCCGCCATCCGGGCGTGCTGCTGATGCCTGGCGATCAGGGGTTGGAGGTGGCGCTGTTCGCGGGCCGCGGACTTGCTGATGCCATGGCGGTGGCCGTGAATTGGCTGCTGAATGATTGGCGCGATGCGGCGGCGGTGACGGCCTTCACGGCACCCGAGCTGGTCGTGGGCCGCCGCCGTACAGTGCGCTGCCTGTTCGATGGCGAACTGCGCCGCCTGTCGCCGCCAGTGCGCTTCGTGCCCGGCTGGTCCGATCTGCGTTACATCCGCACGCTGGCCTAACCGGCCAGTTTGCGCGCCACTGCGAAGAACTGTTCGATACGGACCGGGGTTGCATCGCGGATGGTGCCCACAACTTTCATATGCGTCACCTTTAGCCCGACGAAATCGAGGATCTGCCGGCGCAGCACGTTGGGCCAGCCGTTGCGATAGCCCAGCCAAAGATACCAGGGCGGCGTATCGGCGGTGACCAGCACGCGGGCGGTGCGGCCTTCGAAGAGCTTCTTCGGAAAATGCCCGTCGCCTTCATAGGCAAAGGCGATACCAGGCAGGAAGGCGCGGTCGATCAGCCCCTTCAGTTTGGCCGGCGCCGCGCCCCACCACAGCGGGTGGACGAGGATGAACGTGTCGCACCAGCGAATGGCGTCGAGAAAGGCCGCAATATCGGGCTCATGCGGCATGCGGCTGTTGTAGCCGTGGGCGAGGTTGGGATCAAAGGCCATCTTTGACAATTGCAGCAACCGTATCTCCGCCCCGCGCGCCCGCGCCGTTTCGGCAGCAGCGGCGGCCAACGCGCTGCATAGAGATGTGGCATCCGGGTGGCCATCCAACACCAGCACACGTGAATTCGAGATGGCCATGTTGTTCCTCCGACGGTTGCAGCCGAGCCTACCAGCGTTCCGCCGCGGCGTCGTCGCTGCCCTTTGCCTCAACCCAGCGGGTGCTGCCGTCAGTCCATTCCTCGCGCTTCCAGAACGGGGCTTTGGTTTTCAGCCAGTCCATCAGAAACTGCGCGGCGGCAAAAGCATGGGCGCGGTGGGGGGAGGCCGTGGCGACGAGAACGATGAGTTCGCCTGGCAGCATGCGGCCGAAGCGGTGGATGATGGTGCCAGTGGTATCGGGCCAGCGGATGGCAGCATCGGCGGCGATGACCTGCATCTGCGCCAGCGTCATCGCCGGATAGTGTTCAAGGGTGAGGGCCACAAGTCCGTCATCGGCGCGCACCAGCCCGGTGAAGGCGACGGCGGCGCCGAGATCTGTGCGGCCGCCCAGCAGTGCAGCCTGCTCGGCGGCGGTGTCGAAGGGCTCGCTCTGGAGCCGCGCTGCAATCATCCGCCCGTCACCGGCGGGAAAATGGCGATCTCGCGCGGGCTGTTCAGCGGCGTTGCGGCGGTGGCGAACGCCTGATCCACCGCTACCCGGATGCGGGAGCGATCGGCCAGGGCGGCGGCATGGCCTGGACTGCGCGTGGCGAGCCAATCGAGCAGGGCGGCAACCGTGGTGAGTTCGGCGGGCGGGGCGAGTGTCTCAATGTCCGTGCCGATCATCTCGCGCACCCAGGCGAAGTAGAGCAGCGTGGTCATCACATATGCTTCAGGCCGACGCGCAGATAGTCGTAGCCGGTGATGAGGGTGAGGATAGCGGCGATCCACAGCGTGACCAGCCCGACGATCTCGGCCGGCAACCAAGGCAGGATCGGTACGGCACCAACCAGGATGAGGGCGCCCAGCGACACCAGTTGCGCTGCTGTTTTCCACTTGGCGAGCTGGCTGACCGGCACCGAAACCTGCAGCCCTGCCAGATATTCGCGCAAACCCGAAACGAACATCTCGCGCAGCAGGATGATCAGGCCGGCGATTACGCTCCAGCCGTGCAATATCTGGGCGTCGACCAGCATTAAGATGGTGGCGGCGACCATGATCTTGTCGGCAATCGGATCGAGAAACTGGCCGATTTTCGAGACCGTGCCCCACGACCGCGCCAGATAGCCATCGAAATAATCGGTGATCGCCGCCAGCGTGTAGAGGCCGAACGCGGCCAGCCATTCCCAGGGATTGGCCCCCCACATCAGCGCCACCAGGCCGGGCACGGCGAGGATGCGCGAAAGGGTGAGCAGATTGGGGAGGCTGGACAACACCCACCCTTCATAGGCAATCCGGCGCCAACTGCAAAGTTACGGAAAGGTCTACCGATGAACGTTTCTGACGCCGTGCTGTCGCGCCGTTCGGTGCGCGGTTTCTTGCCGACGCCGGTTGACGGTGACGTGATCCGCCGGGTGGTGGAAAAGGCAGCTTGGGCGCCTTCGGGTGGCAATCTGCAGCCTTGGCATATCGATGTGGTCGGCGGCGAGAAGCTCGACGAGTTGAAGCGCATCATGCTGGGCAAGCTGATGGGCGGCGGCGGGATGGAGCCGACCGAATATGACATCTATCCGAAGGAGCTGCCGGAGCCCCACAACAGTTATCGTTTCGCGGTGGGCGAAGAGCTCTACAGCCGGCTCGGTATCCCGCGTGAGGACAAGGCCGGGCGCCGCATGTGGTTCGCGCGCAATTTCCAGTTCTTCGGCGCGCCGGTGGCGCTGTTCTGCTCCGTGGACCGCCGCATGGGTCCACCGCAGTGGAGCGACCTTGGCATGTATCTGCAGACGCTGATGCTGCTGCTGAAGGAAGATGGGCTGGATAGCTGCCCGCAGGAATGCTGGGCGATCTACCCCAAGACCATCGGTGAGTTTATCGGCATCCCGGCGGAACGCATGCTGTTCACCGGAATGGCGATCGGTTTCAGCGATCCGGATGACAAGGCCAATCTTGCCCGCCCGAGCCGTGCACCCATGGCCGATTGGGCAGCGTTCCACGGGATGTGATTCCGCTTTCTGCTCTTGCAGCCACGCTGCTATCGGCGCTGATCCACGCCAGCTGGAACCTGCTGCTGAAGGGATCGGCGGGCGACCGGTTGGTGGATATTGCGGTCATGGGCATTGGCGGCAGCCTGTTCGGGCTTGTGCTGATTATGCTCTTCGGCACACCGGTGCCCAAGGCGTGGCCCTATGTGCTGGCCTCCAGCGCCATACACCTCGTTTACTGGACGGCGCTGACCAAGGGCTATGACGCTGGCGACATGAGCCATGTCTACACAATCGCGCGCGGGATTGCTCCGGCGCTGGTGACGGTCGCAGCCGTGGTGTTTGCCAGCGAGGTGCCGAGCTGGGGGCAGGGGCTGGGCGTACTGGCGATAAGTGCCGGGGTAATGCTGGTGGGCGTTAACAGGCATGCGCCCCTGGCGGCGACAGGCTGGGCGCTGCTCACCGGGGCAGCCATCGCTGGCTATTCCCTGGTTGATGCACTGGGCGTGCGGATCAATGCCGACGTGTTCAGCTACAAGGGCTGGGGCGCTGTATTCACTTTCCTGCCGATCAGCCTGTTTGTCATCGCCAGTCGCGGGCCGGCCAGCTTTGTGGCAGCGGCAGCCGGGCGCTGGCGGCAAGGCCTGGCGGCGGGTGCAATTTCCAGCGCCGGCTTCATGCTGGTGCTGTGGGCGCAGCTGATTGCGCCAATCGGCCCGATCACGGCGCTCCGGGAAACCAGCGTGCTGTTCGGTGCCGCGTTTGCAGCGCTGCTGCTGCAGGAGAAAGTGACTCCGCGCCGCTGGGCCGGGGTGCTGGTGGTGTGTGCCGGGGCGATGCTGATCGGCTTTTCGAGTTAAGCCTCTCTGGCTCCCAGCCCGAGCAATTTCTTCGTCCGTGCGATGAAAGCGGTGTTGTCACCGCCTTCCTGCACCGGTGAGACTTCTGGAACCTTCATCCCGCGCTGCACGGCGGGTCGGGCCGCAATGCCGTCGACCCAAGCGCTGAGATTCGGGAATGGGGCAATGTCTACCCCGGTCCAGCCGGCGGTGCGCACCCAGCAGAAATGCGCAATGTCGGCGATGCTGTAGTCCCCGGCCAGAAAGTTGCGGTCGGCCAGCCGTGCATCGAGGATGGTAAATAGCCGCCTTACCTCGCCCAGGTAGCGCGCCTGCACGGCGGGCAGTTTTTCCGGCCAGTAATGCCCAAACAAATTGGCCTGGCCCATCATCGGCCCCAGCCCGCCAACCTGCAGCATCAGCCATTGCAGCGCTTCGGAACGGGCGCAGGGGTCGGCGGGCAGCAATTGTCCCGATTTTTCCGCCAGCCAGATCAGGATCGCGCCCGATTCCATCACGGCGAAACCATCATCGATTAGGCAGGGCACCTTGCCGTTGGGGTTCAGCTTCAGGAACGCCGCCTGCTTCTGCTCGCCCTTGGCCAAGTCGAGCGGCTGCACCTTATAGCCCAGCCCCATTTCTTCCAGCGCGATCGAAACCTTGTAGCCATCGGGCGTTGGCGCGGTGAAGAGGATCAGGCTCATGCCGTCAGTCTAGACCTTCACCCGTTCGGGTGGAAGTGCTGCCAGATCGCCAGCGCCATCTGGCTGGAAATGCCGGGCGCGCGTTCCAGATCCTTCAGCGTGGCGCCCTTCACGGCGCGACTGGTGCCGAAGTGCATCAGCAGTGCTTTCTTGCGCGCCGGGCCGATACCTGGCACCTCATCCAGCGGGCTTTGGGTGATGGATCTGGCCCGCTTTGCTCGGTGGGCACCTATGGCAAAGCGGTGCGCCTCATCACGCAGCCGTTGCAGGAAAAACATAACCGGGGCATTCGGGGGCAGGGAGAATTCGCGGCCAGAGGGCAGGTAGAAGGTTTCCCGCCCGGCGTTGCGATCTGGCCCCTTGGCGACGCCCACGATCGGCACGTCCACACCCAGTTCGGCCAGCGCACTCATCACCGCCGAGACCTGGCCCTTGCCACCGTCGATCAGGCACAGATCCGGCCAGGTGCCGCTTTCCCGATCTGGGTCTTCGGCTTCCAGCCGGGCAAATCGCCGGTGCAGCATTGCCTTCATCATGGCGAAATCGTCGCCCGGCGTGATGCTGTCGTCCTTCATGTTAAACTTGCGATACTGGCCCTTCTGGAACCCGTCCGGCCCAGCCACCACCATCGCGCCCAGCGCATTGCTGCCCTGGATATGACTGTTATCGTAAATCTCGATGCGTGTTGGTGGCCCATCGAGCTCGAAAATCTCCGCCAGTTCGCGCAACAGCTTGCCCTGCGTCGTGGTTTCGGCGCGGCGGCGCTGGATGGCCTCTTCGGCATTGCGCTGCGCCTGTTCGACCAATTTGTGCGCCGGCCCGCGCTGGGCGTGGCGCAGGCTGACCTTGCGCCCGGCCTTTTCGCTGAGCGCCAGAGACAGCAGTTCAGCCTCCGGTAGTGTTCGGTCGAGCAGCAGTTCGCGCGGTGGCGGCAGCTCCTCATAGAGCTGGGCCAAGAAGCTCTGCAGCACTTCGGCCTCATCCACGCCTTCGGTGTGGCCTGGAAAGAAGCTGCGGTGGCCCCAGTTCTGGCCGCCGCGGATGAAGAAGATTTGCACGCACATGGCGCCGCCGTCAGTGGCCATGGCAATCACGTCGGCTTCGCTGGTCGCGCCTTCTGCATTAATGGCCTGGCTGCCCTGGATGAAGGTGAGCGCTTTCAGTCGGTCACGCAGCACGGCCGCCGTCTCGAAATCCATGGCCTCGGCCGCCATGCTCATCGCTTCGGCCAGCTTCTTCTGCGCTTCCTGCGTTCGGCCGGACAGGAAGCCCTTGGCGTCCTCCATCAGTTCGGCATAGCCGGTGTGGTCAATGCGGCCCACACACGGCGCGGAACAGCGCTTGATCTGATAGAGTAGGCAGGGCCGCGAGCGGTTGGCAAAGAAACTGTCTGTACAACTGCGTAGCAGGAACACCTTCTGCAGCGCGTTCAGCGTCGCGTTGACCGCACCCGCGCTGGCGAAAGGGCCGAAATAGCTGCCCTTGGCGATACGCGCCCCTCGATGTTTGGAAATGCGCGGGAAATCATGATCTTCGCGCAGCAGGATGAAGGGGAAGCTCTTGTCGTCGCGCAGCAGCACATTGTAGGCGGGGCGGTAACGCTTGATCAGTTGGGCTTCCAGCAGAAGTGCTTCGGCTTCGCTGTTGGTCGTCACGATCTCCATCGCGCGTGTCTGGGCCACCATTCGCTGCAGGCGGCGGGGCAGGCGGGTGACCTGAGTGTAATTCGTCACCCGGTTCTTAAGGGTCCGCGCCTTCCCGACATAGAGCACGTCGCCGCTGGCATCCAGCATGCGATAGACACCCGGCTTCAGCGGCAGTGTTTTTACCACGCGCCGGATGGTGGCGACACCAAGATCAAGATCGGGCGCCTCCGTGCCGCGCACCGTCCAGGTCTGCGCTTGCTCGGAAAATCGGTCGGGCGTGTCGGTCATGCTGTGCAGCCGATAGCCGGGTGCGGCCAGTCATGGCAAATCCACCGGTACCTGCTAACGGGCAGTTATGATGATTCGCGCCCTGTTCGTTGGCCTGCTGGCTCTTTCTCTTTCTGCCTGTGCATCGAACCCGGTGCCGGCACCGCCCGCACTGGCCGCCGCCCGCCAGCCGGCACAACCGGTCATCCTCATCTCTGTTGATGGTCTGCGCGCCGATTATTTGCAGCGTGGCAACACGCCCAACATCAATGCGCTGGCGGCGCACGGTGTCACCACCACGGCGATGAGGCCCAGCTTTCCCTCGCTCACCTTCCCCAATCACTACACGCTGGTGACGGGCCTGCGGCCTGATCGCCACGGTGTCGTCAACAACACGATGCGTGATGCCGAACTCGGTGCGTTTTCGATGGGTATCCGCAGCGCCGTCGAAGATGCCCGCTGGTGGAACGATGCCGAACCCATATGGGTGACGGCAGAAAAGGCCGGCATTTCCACTGCCACCATGTTCTGGCCGGGCAGCGAAGCGGCCGTGCACGGTGTGCGCCCTTATCGCTGGCTGAAGTTCGATGGCGACATGCCGGAACCGGCGCGCGTCGATCAACTGCTGGCCTGGCTCGATGAACGGCCGCGCCCCGGCTTCGCCACGCTCTACTTCGATTCGGTCGATCATGATGGCCATGAATTCGGCCCCAATTCGCCGCAGGTGAATGACGCCGTGGCGAGGGTGGATGCCCAGATCGGTCGGCTTCTGACGATCCTGCAGCAGCGCGGAATCGCCGCCAACATCATCATTGTTGCCGATCATGGCATGGCCCAGGTCAGCAATGATCGCCGCATCCTGCTTGATGCACTGCTCGATCCCACCACGGTGCAGGTGGTGGCCGGCGGGGCCATCGCCAGCCTGAACCCGCAGCCGGGGCATGAGGGTGCCGTGAAGGCCGCCCTGCTGCGGCCGCACCCGCATATGGCCTGCCACGAAAAGGCTAATTTGCCGGCCCGCCTGCATTATGGTCGCCACCGCCGGGTGCCGGCGATCATCTGCATTGCCGAAGCCGGCTGGATGATCTGGCTCAGCCCGCCGAAGCCGGAACAGGCGATGCGGCCGCTGGGCGGCATGCACGGCTATGATCCGGCCCAACCAGATATGGCGGCCAGCTTTGTCGCCGCCGGCCCGGCCCTCCGCAGCGGGGTAGTGCTGCCACCGTTCGACAATGTGGATGTTCACCCGCTGTTGCTGCGCCTGCTCGGTTTGCCGGCGATGCATACCGATGGCGATAGCCGCGTGGCAGCGATGGCCCTGCGCTGAACTGCACGTTGCGCAGGGCTGCGCAAAGCCTTAGTCGGCGCCCATCATGACGGCCAAGCCATACCGTACCGCAATCGTTACCGGCGGCGCCAAGCGCATTGGCGGTGCCATCACCCGCGCGCTTGCCGCCGATGGCTGGCACGTGCTGATTCACTACAACGAGAGCCGCGCCGAGGCCGAGGCGCTTGCGACGGAGTTGGGCAATACCAGCCTGGTCGCGGCTGATCTTGCTGATCCAGATGCAGCCGAGACCATCATGTCCGCCACCCAGGGCCTGCCGCCGGCCCGGCTGCTGGTCAATAGCGCCAGCCGCTTCGTTTATGACCGGATCGAGGATTTCAGTGCCGCCGGATTCGACACCCATATGGCGGTTAATCTTCGGGCTCCGGCACTGCTCACTCGCGCCTTTGCCGCCGCGCTGCCCGAACCGGTCGACGAACCGGCGCTGGCGGTGAACCTGCTTGATGCCAAGTTGGCCAGCCTCAATCCGGATTATTTCACCTACACATTGTCGAAAATCGGTTTCGAGGGTCTGACCGAGCTGACGGCACGGTCTTATGCGCCGCGTCTGCGCTGTGTGGGCATCGCGCCGGCGGTCACGCTCGTATCCGGGCCGCAAACGCGTGAGAATTTCGAGGCCGTGCATGGCCTCAACCCGCTGGGTCGCGGTGTGACGGTGAACGAAATCGTCACCGCGCTGCGTTTCATAATCGCCACACCCACCTTCAACGCGCAAACCATCGTATTGGATGGCGGGCAGCGCCTGCTCGGCCTGCCTCGCGATGTTGCCCACATGGTAGAACCCTGATGCCCGATAACGTGCCGCCGCCCACTTTCATCGAACCAATGGCCCCCGGCATGGTGCCGCACTATCTGTCAATTCGCACCCGCAAATTGTTTCTGCAGGATTTCGATCTGCCGGTGGATATCGGCTTTCATGCCTTTGAAGTCGGCAGCCCGCAAACGCTGCGGCTGAACATCGAAGTGTGGGTTGATGCCGATCATTTCCCGCGCTGTGATACGGTGGCCGAAGCTTGGGATTATGATTTCCTGCGCAATGCTGTTCTCGGCCTGGTAGAAGGCCGCCGCTTCAACCTGCAGGAAACTGTGGTCCACGCTATTTATGATCTGGTGGCGGCCAGGGCCGGCGTGGTCGGCCTGCGCGTGTCCGCCCGCAAGCCGGACGTCTATCCCGATTGCCAAGCTGTCGGCGTTGAACTGTCGAGTTTCTAGTTCGTCTTTTCACAGGGGCCGATACTATCCAGCGCATCACGCCAGTCCTTGGCCAGTGCCGGATCGTCGCCCCCGGCCGCAGCGGGCAGGCGGGCGGGGAGGAAGCAGGCGAGGCGATACCAGAGCAGGGTGCCCGGCCGTACCCGCTCTGCTGCTTCATCGATAATTTCGCCGCGCGCCACCAGCACGCGCCGCACCTCGCCGGGACGATTCTGCACCACCAGAGTCGCGGGCTTTCCATCCGCGGTGGCGAGGAAGAACTGGCTCTCGCTTTCTCCCGGCAACGTCCCATCGGCGCGGAAGCCATTGGAAACGCCTTGGATAATCGGCACGTTGCCGGATCGCTGTTCCGCCACGACGGCGCGTACCGTATCGGCCAGCACCGAATCCCATGGCTGCTGGGCGCGGCGCGAGACCAACCGGGTGCCACCACCCACCTTCGGCGCATCCAAAAAAGCCAATACATCTAGCCCCTTGACTGCGGGTGGACGGCCGCGCGAATCCAGCGGTGCATCCCACAAATATTGCAAGGTTCCGCCCATCGGGCCGGGGGAGACCAGCACATTGGACACGCTGGCGGTCACCAACAGCCGGGCTCGTCCGGCCGCGACATCAGGTGCATCCTTGCCTGCAAGTCGGCTAGCACGGGTGATGGTGGCACGCAGAATTACCGGGGCTGCAAGGGCTAATTCGGCCGTATCGGCAAAGCCGGCGAGGCGATCGTTCGGGCCCGGCGCTGAGGCATGGATCTGCGCTGCAGCCGGCGCAATCATAGCCAGAATCAGGTAGATGGGCAGAATCGGACGGATCATGCCTGAAATTGTAGGGGCGAGCAGGCCGCGCCGGCAACCCACCGTGCGGTCAAAGGGGAAGCCTTGGGCCATCCCCGGTAAAATGGCAGGGAACAAACCCTGATTCTGGGGTGGGGAAACAACGTAGCGCGGCGGAATTCGGCGGGATTGTGGCAAAAAGCCGGTTGCGGCGCCAAGCGGCTTGCGGCTAGAGGGACAACCCGAGGGTTCGACGCAGGGTTTGAGGGGGGTCCTCTGCTCGCGGCGTTCCACAGATTTAGGGAGTGCCAAACCAGCCATGTCTTACATGGACGCACCTGCGATGAGCAAGAATCGGCAGATCGCGCTGGTATCGGTCGCCATCCTGCACGTTTTGCTCGGCTATGCCATCGTATCCGGTTTCGCCATCTCGGTGGTGAAGAAGATCGTTGAGCCACTCGAAGCCGTGAACGTGAAGGAAGAGGCGCCGCCGCCGGACGAACCGCCACCGCCGCCACCGAAGGAAATCGAGATCCCACCTTACGTGCCGCCGCCTGAGGTTTCCGTGCAGTCGGATGCGCCGACCAACACGATCACCACGCAGTCGACGGTATCGCGGCCGGATCCGCCCGTAGTGGCCCCGCCGGCCCCGCCGGCCCCGCCGGCCCCGCCGGCCGTGGCACCGTCGCCGGCAACACCGCGCGGTCGTGGCAACGTCTTCTCGGATGATGATTATCCCAGCGCCAGCCGCGCTGCCGAAGAAGAAGGTGTCACCCGCGTGTCCTATGTGGTGGGCACCGATGGCCGCGTCACTCAGTGTGAAGTTGTGCAATCCAGCGGTTTCAAGCGGCTTGATGATGCGACCTGCTCGATCATTCAGCGCCGTTTCCGCTTCAACCCGGCCACCCGTGAGGGGCAGCCGGTGCCGGAGCGCAAGACCCAGCCGGTGCGCTGGCGCCTGACCAACTGATCAATCTGTCAATCAGGGTCTGGCCTTGGCGCCAGAGTCCCGCAACGATAACCGAGGGAAAAAGACAATGCAGACTGAAGCCGCAGAAAACCCCTATGGCCTTATGGCCGCCCTGGAGCAGGGGGGCATCATCGCTTGGGCCGTGTTCGGCCTCCTAGTGTTCATGTCGCTGTATAGCTGGTTCATTATCATCACCAAATTCCTGGACCAGAAGAAGATCATGGCGGAAGCCGCTGAGCTGGAAAAGAAGTTCTGGACCGCCAGCGATCTAAAGACTGGGGCGTCCAAGCTCGAAAAGAATTCGCCATTCCGCCAGATCGTTGATGACGGCCTGCGCGCTTCGGATCACCACGAAGGCCGCCTGACCGACAAGATCGATCAGCACGAGTGGGTGACGATGGCGCTGAACCGCTCGGTTGGTCTGATTAACGGCAAGCTGACCACCGGCTTCTCGTTTCTCGCCTCGGTCGGTTCCACGTCGCCGTTCGTCGGCCTCTTCGGGACCGTCGTTGGCATCTATCGCGCCCTGATCAATATTGGTCTTGCTGGCCAGGCCTCGATCGACAAGGTCGCCGGTCCGGTTGGTGAAGCGCTGATCATGACAGCGCTGGGTCTCGCCGTGGCCGTGCCCGCCGTGCTTGGCTACAACTGGTTGATCAGCCGCAATAAGGATATCGCCACCCGCCTGAACAACTTCACGTCTGACGTGCATGGTGCTCTGGTGTCCGGTGCTCGCATCCAGCGTCCGGTCGCTGCCGCGCCGGCTGCTGCTGCTCCTGCCGTCAAGAAGTAATCGGTCTGATCGCCGCATAGGGAGATAGACCGATGGGAATGAGTATCGGCAAGGACACGTCGGACGAAAACGCGCCGATGAACGAGATCAACACGACGCCGCTCGTCGACGTCATGTTGGTGCTCCTCATCATCTTCCTGATCACGGTGCCCGTTGTCATCCAGACCGTGCCGCTCACGCTGCCGACGGTGACCAACGTTCCCACCACCACAAAGCCCGAGAACGTGCTGATCTCGGTGGATGCGAACTGCGACACCTACTGGGGTCAGACCCGGGTGGACTCGAAGCAGGAACTGCTTGACCGTGGTGTGAAGGCACTGAAAGACGAGATTGCCCGACAGGAGGCCCTGGGTGGCAAGATCGAACTTCCGGAAGTGCATATCCGCGGTGACAAGGATGTGGCCTATCGCTGTGTTGGTGGGGTTGTCTTCACCATGCAACGGGCGGGTTTCCTCAAGGTCGGCTTTATCTCCGAACCGGTTCCGGGTTTCGTCACGCGCGATTGATCAGGCAATGATGGTGGCTGGAGATTTCCTTTCGGGGATGAATCCGGCTCCATCCGATAACGGGAGTTTGGCCAATGGCCATGTCAGTTGGTAAAGAGGGTGGTGACGACAACCCGATGGTGGAAATGAACACGACGCCGTTGATCGACGTCATGCTCGTTTTGCTCATCATGTTCATCATCACCATCCCGGTGCAGACCCATGCTGTGAAGCTGGACCTGCCTCCGCCGAATCCAAACCCGAGCAATGTTGATCCGGTGTTCAACCAGATCGACATTGATTTTCTCGGCAATATTTACTGGAACAAGACCGAAGTCGACATGGCCACGCTGAAGGGTTACCTGAAGCAGGCTTCTGCGCTGCCGGAACAGCCGGAACTGCGCATGCGCCCGGAAGCGGAAGCCAAATATGTCGTCGTCGATCAGGTGATGGCTGCTGCACAGCAGGCCGGCATCGAGAAGATGGGCTTTGTTGGGAACGAAGCTTACGCGAATTGATTTCAGCCGGGCGTGTGAGTCCACACGGTTTTATTCACACCCTCGGCAAGATCAGCCAGCAGGAATAAGAGGGCGGCTCCAACGGGCCGCCCTTTTACTTTCATGTCTGACGGCGGGGCTCCGCCACGCTGTCCTATTCTTCTTTTAGCATTCATCGAGCGGGATCGGCGGCTTTGCCGCAGTCTGCGGCAACAAAGGCCCGACAGGGTCGCCGCGGGCAAAACAATCCCACCCTCCACCCCCTCCTCTGAAGGGGAGGGGAGACGCCGCCATCGTTCCGCCTTACCCTTGCTATAAAAGTGGGAGGGAGGATCCATGGCAAAACTTTCAGGCAAGGTGGCTCTGATCACGGGAGCTGCATCGGGATTGGGCGCGGCGACAGCGCGTAGGCTGGCTAAGGACGGCGCGGCGGTAATGCTGACCGATCGGGATCTGGCCGGTGAGGATGTGGCCGCCGGCATCGTCGCAGTCGGTGGTCAGGCCGCATTCCGTCTGCATGATGTTACTAGCCATCCTGATTGGGCGGCGGCGGTGGAGCATGCCGTGCATGATTTCGGCCGGCTCGACATATTAGTCAACAACGCCGGGGTGGCTGGCGGCCGTCACGCACTGATGGACCACAGCTATGATGCTTGGCGGCAGATCCTCGCCGTCAATCTCGATGGCGTCTTCCTCGGCCTGCGCCACGCCGGCCCGCGCATTTCAGCGAGCAACCCTAATGGCGGCGGCAGCGTGATCAATGTCAGCTCCATCCTCGGCAAGGTCGGCATGGCCGGGGCGGCGGCTTATTGCGCATCAAAAGGCGGGGTGACGCTGCTCACCAAGGCGGCGGCGTTGGAATGGGCGCCCTTGGGCATCCGCGTCAACAGCGTGCATCCCGGCTTCATCGACACGCCGATGGTAAGCAATGCGCTGGCCGATCGCGAGGATGGCAACGAAATGCGCGTAGCGCTGATGAACGCCCATCCGATTGGCCGATTTGGAGTGCCGCGCGAGATTGCCGATGCCATCGCCTTCCTTGCCAGTGATGAAGCTAGCTTCATCACTGGCGCCGAACTGTTAGTGGACGGCGGCTTTACCGCCCAATAGCAGCCGTCAGGCGGCCAACTGGTCGAACTGTAGCCGGGCAAGGCGTGCATAGAGCCCGCCGCCGGCCATCAGGCTGTCGTGGGTGCCTTCGGCGACGATGCGGCCCTTGTCGAGCACGACGATGCGATCCGCATCGCGTACGGTGGCGAGCCGGTGGGCAATCACCAATGTGGTGCGCTGCTTCATCAGTCCGTCCAGCGCTTCCTGCACCAGTTGCTCGCTTTCGGCGTCAAGCGCGCTGGTGGCTTCATCGAGCAGCAGGATCGGCGCGTTGCGCAGAATGGCGCGTGCGATGGCCACGCGCTGGCGCTGGCCGCCGGAAAGCCTTGTGCCGCTTTCACCAAGGAAACTGTGGATGCCTTCGGGCAAGTCTTTCAAGAAGCCATCGGCGTGAGCGGCTTCGGCTGCGGCCCAGACTTCGGCTTCGGTCGCCTCCGGGCGGCCATAGCGGATGTTTTCCAGTGCGCTGGTGGCGAAGATGACGGTTTCCTGCGGCACCACGGCGATGCGTTCGCGGATCTGGTGCGGATCGGCGTCGCGATAGGCGATGTCATCAATGCGCAACGTTCCGGCCTCGGGATCATAGAAACGCTGCACCAGCTGGAACAGGGTCGACTTGCCGGCGCCCGAAGGGCCGACGACCGCCACCGTTTCGCCTGGCGCCACCCTCAAGGTGAAGCCGTTCAGCGCCGGGGCATCGGGTTTGGACGGATAGTGGAAATGCACATCCATCAGTTCCAGCGCGCCGCGCGACGCGGGCAGGGGCACCGGATTGGCCGGGGCGCGGATGAGCGGGCGGGCGGCCAGCAGTTCTTCCATGCGGCCCGATGCACCCGCCGCGCGCATGAAATCACCATAGACTTCGGTAAGGGTGCCGAACGCGCCGGCAACGATGGCCGCTGCGAACACGAAGGCGGCGATGGCCCCGCCCGACAGCCGGCCCGAAATCACGTCGAGCGCGCCCTGCCACAGCACCAGCGTGATGGCGCCAAATATCAGGGTGATCACCAGTGCCGTCATCACCGCGCGCAGGCGGATGCGGCGCTTTGCGGTATCAAAACTGCGCTCGACAGCGTCTCCGAACCGCTTCGCCTCGCGCCCTTCCTGGGTGAAGGCCTGCACGATGCGGATCGCGCCCAGCACTTCAGAGACCATCGTGCCCATATCGGCGACCCGGTCCTGGCTAGCGCGCGAGATATCGCGCACCTTGCGACCGATGAGGAAGATCGGGACGATGGTGAGCGGGATCACCAGCAGCATCATTAAGGTGAGGCGTGGGCTGACCCAGAACATGTAACCGATGCCGCCGATCCCCATCACAGTGTTGCGCAACGCGAGGCTGGCGGATGTGCCGACCACCTGTTCGATGATCGCAGTGTCAGATGTGATGCGGCTGGCGATTTCGGCTGGGCGATTTTCCTCGAAGAACACTGGATCAAGGGTAACGAGATGGCGCTGCACGGCGGTGCGCAGATCGGCCACCACCCGTTCGCCAATCCAGGAAACGAAGAAGAAGCGCACGGCCGTCGCTAAGCCAAGCAGCAGCACGAGGCCGAGGAAGCCCACGAAGAAGGGCGCGATGTCCGTGGGGTCGCTGCCGCGGGCGAAGCCATTGTCCACGACGGTTTTCAACCCTTGCGGGATTGCCAGCGTTGTTAGCGCGGCGACGCACAGCGCCGTAAGCGCCGCCGCGAGTTGCAGCGGATAAGCGCGGGCAAACCGCCACAGCAAGGCGAGGCGGGAAAGCTTGCGTTCGGCCGGCGGCGGCAACGGCGGTTTGGGGGGACGGGAAGCCATGCGGGCTGATAGCAGCCGATTGAGCCTCACTCAATGGCGGGCGTTGGGGCGGGCGCCTGCGACAGCTTCTATCGGGTCAACAGTTGTATATATGTTGCATTGCAACAGATTCATGGAGTGGAGTGGTCATTTCCGGTTTATGCTGCATGTGCGATGTGGCAGTGCATCAATTGCGCAGCCGCGCCGGAAGGATCTTTGATGCTGTACACCGCCTTTGAGATGCAGAAAGCTTGGCTAGCGGGGATGGGCCTGGCTGCCCAGTCCAGTTCCGACTGGTTGCTCAGCTATGCCAACCCGCTGGCCTGGTCGCCGACGGCGCCATCGATGGCGCGGGCGCTGGAAGTGTTTGCCCATACGGTGGAAGTGCGCGGCAAGCCGGCCTTTGATCTGAGTACCACCATCGTTGATGGCGTGACGGTGCCGGTAACCGAAGCCGTGGTGCTTCGAAAGCCGTTCGGCCAGTTGAAACATTTCCAGCGCGAGGTGACCGGTCGGCGTGATCCGCGCATCTTGATCGTGGCACCAATGTCGGGCCATTATGCGACGCTGCTGCGCGGCACGGTGGAACGGCTGCTGCCCGATCACGAGGTTTACATCACCGATTGGCGTGATGCCCGCCTGGTGCCGGTAAGCGCTGGTCGTTTCGACTTGAATGACTATGTGGATTATCTGATCGAGTTCTTGGAAGCGCTGGGCCCGGATTCGCACATGCTGGCGGTGTGCCAGCCGTCTGTGCCGGCGCTTGCCGCCGTGGCGCTGATGAACGAGGATGATCACCCCTGTGCCCCGCCCAGCCTGACGATGATGGGTGGGCCAGTGGATGTTCGCAAGGCACCGACATCGGTGAACGATCTGGCCTTCAAGCGGCCCTTTGCCTGGTTTGAACAGACGGTGATTCAGGACGTGCCGGCCATTTATCCGGGCGCCGGCCGCAAGGTTTATCCTGGCTACCTGCAATTGTCGGGATTCATGTCGATGAACCTCGCGAACCACATGAAATCGCATTGGGAATTGTTCAAGCATCTGGTGGATGGCGACGAGGAATCCGCCGATGCCACCAAGGCGTTTTACGACGAGTATCGCGCCGTTTGCGACATGACCGCCGAGTTCTACCTACAGACCATCGATCTGGTGTTCCAGCGCCAGGCACTGGCCACTGGCCAGTTCGAACATCGCGGCCGTATCGCCGATCCGGGCAAGATCACCCGCACGGCGCTGCTGGCCATTGAGGGCGAGCGTGACGATATTTCGGGCATCGGCCAGACCAAGGCCGCGCTTGATCTGGCGGTGAACCTGCCCGATGCGAAGAAGCAATATCACATGGCCGTTGGCGCCGGCCATTATGGCATCTTCAACGGCCGCAAATGGCGTGAGGTGATTGCGCCGGTGATGGAACAGTTCGTGCGCATGCATGATACGCGCCTTGTGGCTCCGGCGCCGCTGCGCGTTGTGCTGCCTAGCCATATCGAACCGGACGTGCCGCCGGGCGTTGAAGTGGCCTGAGTCTGGCGCCTGCTGTCGCTTCAGCCCGCCAGTTGTTCTTCCATTTCGGCCAGTTCTAGCCATCGAAGCTCGGCTGCTTCCAGCGTTTCCCGCATGCGATCCAGTTCGCTGGTGACGGCGGTAAACCGCGCCGGGCTCTTTGCGTAGAGATCGGGATCGGCCAGTGCCGCCTCGCGAGCGGCGATATCCTTGTTCAGCATGGCGATGCGAGCGGGCAGTTCGGCCAGTTCACGTGCGTCCTTGTAGCTGAGTTTTCCGGCCTTGCGGGGTACGCTGGCCGGGGTCGCGGCGCTGATCCGGCCGCCCTTGGTGGCTGCGGCTGCCGGGGACTGGCGGGCCACCCAGTCGCTCCAGCCGCCCACGCTCACCTCAGCCTTGCCGCTGCCATCAAGGGCGACGACCATAGTCACCACCCGATCCAGGAAGGCGCGATCGTGGCTGACCAGCACAACGGTGCCGTCATAATCGCCGATCACTTCCTCGATCAGATCGAGCGTTTCCATGTCGAGATCGTTGGTCGGTTCATCGAGCACCATCAGGTTCGACGGCGTGGCGAATTCACGGGCGAGCAGCAGACGGGATTGTTCTCCGCCCGACAAGGTTTCGGCTGCCGCATCCAGCACGCCGGGTTCGAACAGATACTCCTTCAGATAGCCGGCGACATGCTTCTTCGAGCCGTTCACTTCCAGCCACTCTCCGCCATCGGCCAGCACTTCGCGCACGGTGTGGCCTTTCAGGCGCTGGCGGTGCTGATCGATGATGGTGGGCGATAGCGCGGCGCTGCGGGTGATCGTGCCACTGTCTGGCTGCACCTGACCGAGCAGCAACTTGATCAGCGTCGATTTGCCGGCGCCATTGGGGCCAATGATGCCGATTCGATCGCCCTTTCGGATGCGAAGTGAAAAATTCTTGAGGATCGCCCGATCTCCGAAGGTCAGTGATATCCCCTTGGCATCGATCAGGATCTTTGATCCGGGATCGCTGGATTCGGTTACGATCCGCGCCGATGTCGGCCCGCGATCAAGGCTGCGCCTGGTTTCACGCAGGTCCATCAGCTTGGACAGCCGGCCCATGTTGCGTTTGCGGCGGGCTGTGACGCCGCGCTGTAGCCAATGTTCCTCGGCACGCAATTTCGTGTCGAGCCGCTGGGCGGTTCGTTCCTCATCAGCCGCAACAGCCTCGGACCAGGCGTCGAAACCGCCAAAGCCCACCTCTGCGCGACGCAAAATCCCGCGATCTAGCCACAGGCAGTTTTTCGTCAGCCGGGTGAGGAAGGCGCGATCGTGGCTGATCACAACAAGGGCGCAGCGGCTGCGATCCAGCCAGTTTTCCAGCCATTCGATCGCGCCGATATCGAGGTGATTGGTTGGCTCATCCAGCAGCAGAAGATCGGGCGCTTCGGCCAGTACCCGCACCAGCGCGGCGCGGCGGCGTTCGCCGCCAGATGCCGTGGCGGCGGGGCGGGCCAGATCAAGCCCGATCTGATCGGCCAGCGCCGCCACCTCGTGCGGCTGCGCTCCGCCGGCCATTACATAATCTTCCAGAGCTTCGAAATCGCCCATTGGCGGATCCTGCTCCAGCCTGCCAATCTTCAGCCGGCCGGCCAGAGCGCGGCGGCCCTGATCAGGCTCGATAGTGCCGTCGATGATCTTGAACAGGGTGGATTTGCCGGCGCCGTTGCGGCCAATCAGCGCCACACGGTCTCGGGCATCAAGGGTGAGCGACAGACCCTGGAACAGCCAGCCGGCGCCGTTCTTCAGGCCGACTGACTCCAGAGTGAAAATGGGTTCGGGCCGAGGAGGGGACATCAGGATGGCAGTGGCCTGTCACGCCGCGGCTGGCAAGAGGCAGCGGTTGCGCTGATGACAGTGATGCGGCACAAGATTCTCCGATGCCGTCGGCCAGAACCCTGTTGATGTTCAGTCCGGGTTCAAGCCGCGAAAGGCATTTGGTTGTTGTCGGAGCCGGTGCTGAAGCCAGCTCAAAGCGGTTGATGAACGGGATCATACGTGTGCGTAACTTCTTGTACTTCCTGTCGGCTTCGGCCCTAACGGCTGCGTCACCGGGCTTCGCTGGCCCCAATGACGTGCACGACATGGTGCGCGCCGGGGAGATCATGCCGCTGGAACCTATTCAGCGACGGGTGATGCAGGAAAACCGGGGTGAGTATGTCGGCGTGCAGTTTGATCATTCCAGCCGCACCTACCGGTTCCGGTTCTTGAAGGATGGCAATCTGATCAATGTTGATGTGGATGCCCGTACAGGTGCCCCCGTTCGGCGTCGGCAGAGTTTTTGAGAGCCGAATGGTAGGCGCGGGCTGCGCTGCCAACCTGATAGAAGCCGGTTTTGTCGTGCCAATGATTTACGTGGACAGTGGCCAATGCGAATACTGATCGTCGAAGACGAACCCAACCTGCGTCGCCAATTAAAGAATGCGCTGGAACAGGCAGGCTATGCCGTGGACGCTGCTGGTGATGGCGAAGAAGGCCATTATCTGGGTGCTAACGAAGCCTATGACGCGGTGATTCTCGATCTCGGCCTGCCGGGTCTTGACGGGTTGACCGTGCTTGACCGCTGGCGCCGCGAAGGCCGGGTGATGCCGGTGCTGCTACTGACCGCCCGCGACAGTTGGTCCGACAAAGTGGCCGGCCTTGATGCCGGGGCTGATGATTATCTGGCCAAGCCGTTCCAGATTGAGGAACTCGTTGCCCGGCTGCGTGCCATCATACGGCGGGCGGCAGGGCAGGCGACTTCGGAACTGACGGCCGGCGGAGTGCGGCTGGATGGACGTTCCGGCCGGGTGACGCTGAACGGTGAGCCGGTGAAGTTGACCGCGCAGGAATTCAAGCTGCTTTCCTACCTGATGCACCACAAGGGCAAGGTGGTGAGCCGCACAGAACTGATCGAACATATATATGACCAAGATTTCGATCGCGATTCAAACACAATTGAGGTGTTCATCACGCGCATCCGCAAGAAATTGGGTGCCGATCTGATTATGACAACGCGCGGCCTTGGCTACAGTCTCAACGATCAGCTCTGAACCGCTTCCACCGGCTGCGGTGAGCACCCGCCGCTCGTTGCAGCGGCGCATGGTGTTGATTGCGTCGGTGTGGATCACGATGCTGCTGGGTGTGGGCGGCATGGCGCTGGTGCGAGTGCTGGATGACACGCTCACTGCCAGTTTTGACGAGCAGCTCGCCAATTATCTCAACGCGATGATCAACGCGGCTGAGCTGGACGAGGTGGGCGATGTGCGCCTGCTGCGCCCGCTGGGCGATCAGCGTTTTGCCGAGCCTTATTCCGGGCTTTACTGGCAGGTTTCGGGCGGCGGCCATGCGCCGTTTCCATCGCGCAGCCTTTGGGATCGTCAGCTGGACCAGCCCCAGGGCAACCGCGATTGCCGCACCCCCTGCAGGTTTGAAAGCACGCAATTTGCCGGTGAAACGCTGCGGGTGATTGCGCGCAGCGTGCGCCTGCCCGGTGCGTCGCAGCCTTTCCTGTTCCAGGTAGCCCAGTCCAGCCGTGACCTTGATCGGCAGAAGGCGCGCACCCGAACCGTCGTCGGCTGGAGTCTGGGGCTGCTGGGCATCGGCCTGATCTTCATGGTCGGCTTGCAATCCATTTATGGCCTGGCCCCGCTCAGGCGAGTCTCCAAGGCCATCGCGGCAATCCGTTCCGGTGAGGCGCGGCGTGTGGATGCACAGTTCCCAGTGGAGGTTGAGCCGCTGGTGGCGGAAATCAACGAATTGCTGGCGCATGGCGAGGCGCAATCCGAAGCCGCGCGGCGCCATGCCGGCAATCTTGCCCATGCGCTGAAGACGCCGATGAGCGTATTGATCGGCGAAGCGCGCGGCCGCGACGATCCATTGGCCCGCGCCATCGAAGCTCAGGTGCAGGTGATGCGGCGCCATATCGACCACCAGCTGGCCCGTGCCCGCGCTGCCGGCCGCCGTGCTGCCTCCACCGCTCGCACGCCGGTTTGGCCGTCGCTGGAGGCCATCGCGCGCACGGTGGGACGCATACATCAAGGCAAGGTGCTGATTGATCTGGCCGGCGACCGTGAGGCCGCCTTTCGTGGCGAACAGCAGGACCTTGAGGAAATGTTGGGCAATCTTATCGACAATGCGGCCCTGCATGGCGGCGGTCGCGTATTCATAACCGTGGAGGTCGATGCCGGCCAGGTGCGGGTGCTGGTGGAAGACGATGGCAAGGGCATCGCGCCGGACCAGCGCAGCCGGCTTTTCGAGCGCGGCGAACGGCTGGATACGGACAAGCCGGGCACCGGCCTTGGCCTCGCCATCGTCAAGGACGTTGCTGAACTCTATGGTGGCAGCGTCGCGCTCGACAGTTCGGAAGATCTGGGTGGCCTGCTGGTGGTTCTTGCGCTTCCACGTGCCGCCTGAAAAAGGCGTCAGCCGCGCGCTGCCTGATGGTGGCGGATCACCTCATCGATCACAAAGCGCAGGAACTTCTCGGAAAATTCGGGATCAAGATTGGCACTGGCGGCTAGTGCACGCAAACGTGTGATCTGCTCGGTCTCGCGGCCGGGATCAGCCGGCGGCAGACCGGTTTCAGCCTTGTAGCGGCCAACGGCCTGGGTGATCTTGAAGCGTTCGGCCAGCATGAACACCAAAGCCGCATCAATGTTATCGATGCTCTCGCGATACGCTTGCAACACCGGATCAGTCACGCTGTTTCCCCCTTGTAGCCGGCAGCCCGGCATCTCGCTCTTTTGCGGCACAGCAACGCGGGGGGCAAGGCCATGCTTGCACGTGGCCAGAGTTGAGTTATGGAAAAGCCGTGAGCGCGACTGTCCATACTCTCCGCCGTGAACCGTCGATTCAGGCGCTGATGAACCTGACGGCGCCGGGCCTCAATGCGGTAAACCATGTGATCCTCGATCGCATGCAGTCGCCGGTTGCGTTGATCCCGGAACTCGCAGGCCATCTGATTGCCGGCGGTGGCAAGCGGTTGCGGCCTATGCTTACTCTGGGTTGTGCCAGCCTGCTGGGCTATGAGGGCACGCGGCATTACCGGCTGGCGGCAGCCGTGGAGTTTATCCATACTGCCACTTTGCTGCATGATGATGTGGTTGATGCGTCGGGCCTGCGGCGAGGCAAGGTCACCGCAAATGCGCTCTATGGCAATCCTGCCAGCGTACTGGTGGGCGATTTCCTGTTCAGCCGCGCCTTTGAACTGATGGTCGAAGATGGCTCGCTCAGGGTGCTCAAGATCCTGTCGCGCGCATCGGCTGTAATTGCCGAAGGCGAGGTGTCACAGCTCACCGCTGCGCGCGATGTCACCACCACTGAAGACCGCTATCTGGACATCATCAGCGCCAAGACCGCCGCGCTGTTCGCGGCCGCCTGCCAGATTGCTGGTGTGGTGGCTGAACGTGATGAAAAGGGGGAGGAGGCGCTGGCCAGCTATGGTCGCTACCTTGGCATCGCGTTCCAACTGGTTGATGACGCGATCGATTATGTGTCGGACGCGCAAACCATGGGCAAGAATGCCGGCGATGATTTCCGCGATGGAAAGATTACGCTTCCGGTGATCTTGGCCTATGCCCGCGGCAATGAAGCTGATCGTGAATTCTGGCGCCGCGCCATGACCGGCAGGGCCAATGGCGAGGCTGAACTGGCCCGTGCTGGCGAATTGCTGCGCACCACCAATGCTGTTGCCGATACAATGGCCCGCGCCCGCCATTACGGCCAGCGCGCCATCGATGTGCTGGACAGCTTTGCCAAGGGCCCAGCGCGTGAGGCCCTCACCGAAACGGTGGAATTCGCGATTGCCCGCGCTTATTGAGGTGCCGCCCACTTGCTTGGCGCCGCCGGCCGGCGCAAAAGAGCGTTCATGCACGCTCGCCTTTATCAACGCCCTAAGCCTGCCACGCAGTCCGGCCGCGCCCACACCGGTGAATGGCTGCTGGAATTCGAACGCGATGATCGCATGCGTGCCGATCCGCTCACCGGCTGGACCGGCAGCGGTTTCACCGCGGGCCAGGTGCAACTGCGCTTTGCAACGCAGGAAGCGGCGCTGAACTATGCCCAGGCGAATGGCCTTGAGGTTGAGATCCTGCCGCTGGGGCCGCGCCGGTTGAAGATCCAAGCCTACGCCGATAATTTCCGCTGATGCGCTCCACCTTCGCCACGGCGACGGTGCGGCTGTATCGGCTCGACGACGGCGATCCGGTGGCCGAAACCCTGTTTTATGGACCGCTGGCGGAAGCCATGGCCATCGCTGCCGCCCAGAGCGACGATGCGCAGGCCAGCCTGTGGATCGCCACCGATAATGATGTCGCGCCCTATCTCGATCTGGCGGAAGAGTAACGCTGGATTTTCCCGCTTTTCCGCTGCATTTGCATCGCTACGCGCCCGTAGCTCAACTGGATAGAGCACGTGGCTTCTACCCTCGGGGTTGCAGGTTCGAGTCCTGCCGGGCGCGCCATTAATTTCTCGTTAACTCTCGTTAAGAATTTGGGCTTGTCGCTCCAGTAGAACGGTCGTCGCTTGACCTATAGCGGCCGCTGGCCGGCATATGGCAAGCTCCGAGACAGGAAATCATTGAGCTGGCCGAAATAGCGACGACCATTCAAATCCTCACTCATCATACTACCCAACCAAACATGTTCGTGCAGCGGGATGGTGAAATGGCAATGGGCCCGGATAATTGCCCTTCGTTCATCCGCGGGTGGGTAGATTAGCAGCCCTTTCAAATCCCGCGCGGAGCTGGTGCCAGCCAAATAGTCGCCCCGGCCATGCAGTGTGAGCAGCAGGGTAGTTCCCTGATCGCCCGATAAAGGCTGGCAAAGGCGCGCGGAGAGCTGGCGGGATCCGTCCTTGCTAGCAATGCCGCAGTGGATGGCTTCGCTGAAGCCAGTTCAGCCACCGGGCACGCTGCTTGCCGCCAGTGCGGAGCGCGGAGCGGCGAGCATTGCACCGCCGAGTCGGGGCGGCGCGGCCAGCGGATCATAACGGTTGCACCGCAGGTAAGCGAAAGCGCCCGTCGCGCATGGCCGGCCCTGGCAGATAAGCACGGAAGGTGAGGGCAAACGGCCCGCGCGGTGCCGGCAGCCAATTGGCCAGATCGTCAGGCGGCAAGTGCTGCAGCAACAACTGATAATTGCCGGCGGCATCGCGCTGCAGCCCGGCGCTGCGATTGCCGAGCATGTAGCGGCCGATGGGATTTTCGGTGAAATACAGCCGTCCAAGCGGATCGATCTCATACATGCTGAGCGACCAGAATGCGCGGACCTCGACATTGCCGGGGATGCGCAGACGATAGGCCTTGCCGCCATCAAGCGCTTCACCGTGGCTGTCGGTGCGTGCGCTCAAGTACATGGCCTCGTCCTCTGGCAAGGCGCCCAGTCCACCCAGCGCCACTCGTGATCGGTTGCGATCGTCGGCGCCGAAGCGCGCAATATTGGCATTCGGGTAAGACCAGCCGTTTATTTGGGCACCGACCATCTGCAGGCCATCGCGCAAGCTGGCGCGCAGAGCAGGCAATCGCGCTCGCCACTGGGACTGAACCTCGGGCGCCAGGGTGCTCCACGCGGTTGCCGTTCCCGGCCGAATGCCAGCTGCAGCTAATCGGGGAAGCCGCTGCGCGTGCACCATTGGCAAAGCCGATCGCCCCAGCGCTTCGTTGGCGACAGCAAGGAAGCGCTCCGGGTCGCTGCCATCATCCGGCTGCTCGGCAAACGGCGTTGGTGATTGCGGGGCGCCCTGTAGTGCAAAGGCCCGCTGCACGGCGCTGGCGGCGGCAATATCTGGCTCGTCCGCCACGAACACCCGAACGATCAGCCACAGATCCGGCCCCGGCGCGCGATAGAGTTGGCGATCGGCGGGGACGTCCCCTTGCCAGCCCGGGCCGGCGATCAGCAAACGTACGCCTTCGGGCATGGTTACCGTGCCGAATACGGCAACCGTGTCGCCGAACAGGTCGAGCAGTTGCGCACTGGCGTAGCGGCCCGGCGCGGGCGGCACGATCAGTTCCACTGGTCCGGCGCTCAGGTCGAGCCAGGCGGCCGAATAGAGCGTGTCATTGTTGGGCGTGGTGACCGCGCGGTTCATGTGATCCGTCAAGCCGGGCCGATGGCCGAGCAGATTCATGGAGGGCCGCCCCGCCGCCGCGGCGCGTGCATTAGCCAATGCACGGGTGCGGGCGATTTCAAATACCGGGAAGGCGAACAGGAATGCGGCCTCGATCGGATCTTCGGTTGCCGGTGCAGCGTCGACATCTGCCAGCGCCTGCGCCGTCAGCGCAGCGCCTGCCGCGGCGTACAGCAGCGAGCGCCGGGTCAGCCCTTCACCTGTCGCTTCGCAGCCGCCATCTGCTGGCATCTCATCCGACGATGGCGAGGGCAATCGCGAGCGTGTCATAATGAATCTCCCTCCCCAGACGATCCGCTGTGTGTTCATCGCCGGCGCTGATTGCAGCGACTAGGCCGCGCCACTTGGTTAGCGAGACCGTGCGAGCCTCCTCCGGCGAATAGCCGACCGGGCCATAATGATCCGGCGCCCCCAGGCGCTCATCGGCCACCATCGAAAGCAGCCGCATGCTGTTGAACGGCCGGATCAAAAGCGACCCCAGCCGCAGTGTCTGGCGATAGAAGGGCGCTGCATTTTCGACGCCAGAGGTCAGCAACGCAAGCTGTGCGAGGGCTTCGTTAGTACCGTCTGGCAGCGCGCCTTTGCACTCGCGCGCAGCTCGGCGCACTGCCACGCCGAACAACGCCGCGGCAATCTCGACGGACTCGATGGCTTCGACATCGCTTAGTCGCGGTACGATGGCCCCACGGTTGGCTTCGCTGTGAACCAGATTGCGGGCACTCAGCAGATGTAGCGCCTCACGGATGACCGCGCGGCTGACGCCAAAACGGGTGGCAAGCTCGGTTTCGCGCAGCCGGTCGCCGGGCCGATACACCTTGTCCCGGATCAGCACGATCAATTGACGTGCCACATCGTCCGACGTTGTCCGCGCCCGGCGCGGCGTGACGGTCGGCTTCGATTTGGAGGCGGCGTTTGAGCTCGTCATAATGATTGGATATGCAACGACAACAAGATTGTCGACAATTTTATGGACAATCCGGGATCGCGCCGATAGATTTTAGGGATCGTGAAGGGGGAGGCGGCAAAGTTCGCCCGCACACGACACTGGGGAGGTTATCATGCTGGGTAGGATCGGTTCATCGGGATTGCTGGCGGTGTTACTGGGCAGTGCAGCGGTGCTGATGGCAGCGCCGGTGGCAGCGCAGCAGGCGAGCGATGTTGCTGTCGTCGAAGACACGATGATCACGGTGGTGGCCCGCAAGCGCGAGGAAACATTGCTCGATGTGCCGGGCGCGGTGTCGGCGCTTGGCGCGGCCGAGCTGGACCGGCTGGTGCTTAACGGCAACGGCACCGCCGATCTGCTGCGCCAACTGCCCAGCGTGACGTTGGTCTCACAAGGTCCCGAATATTCGAACGAGATTTCGATCCGCGGCCAGGGCGGCGGGCGAGTCGGTTTTTCGGAGGCTGCGACCGGCGTTTACTACAATGGCCACTATGTTGCCGGCGGCGGCTTCGGCGGTCGCGGCTACAACCAGATCGACCTGTTTGACTTGGAACGCATCGAAGTGCTGCGCGGGCCGCAAGGCGCGCTGTACGGGCGCAATGCCGTGGGCGGGACGGTGAATGTGATCAGCGCCCGGCCGACGCGCAAATGGAGTGTGCAGCTCGGCGCTGGCTATAATGATGTCGATCGCATCACCGCTGATTTCGTTGTCAACATGCCGTTTGGAAAGAACGCCGGCTTGCGGGTTGCTGCGCTGCTGTCGGACCAGCGAAGCGGGTTCGTCACCCTGCAGTCCACCGGCCAGGCCATCGACACCAGCCGCATGGCAGGGTTCCGCGCCACCTTGGAAGCCGACCTAACAGAGAAAACTCAGGTCACGCTGCAGTATCAGCTGGCCGACAGTCGTTCCACCGGCTTTGCCAACAATGGCTACCGCCCTGCTCGCGCCAATCTCTTGCCGCTCGATCCCGATCGGTTCGTGCGCAACATGGACCGCGTCGGCTTGGTAAACATTGAGGAGCACAGCGGCTATCTGACCCTGACGCATGATTTCGATTTTGCGCGTGCTGAGGTGCGAGGCAGCGTACGGGCCCGCAATGCCGGTCGCTTCAATGAGGATCTGGATCATTTCCTTGGGTTCCAGGGAAACACGGCCGTCTTTCCGCTGGGCACAGCAGCAAGGCCGATCGACCTGGTGTCCGAGGAGGCCGAGGATTTCGTCCGTGCCGGCTTTGAATTTTTGCTGACGTCACCCAAGACGACCACCGGTTACAGCTGGCTTTTCGGTTTGGAATATCAACATAATGATTTCGACGTTGACTTGGCGACCACCGGCTTTGCCGGCGCCGCCGCTGGCCTGCGTGCCCAATTGCGGCTTGATGAGTCCACAAATGGCCTCAACTCGGTGGCCGCGTTCGGCGCGGTCGAGGTGGAATTGGCGCCGCGGTTGACGATGGGTGTTGAAGGCCGGTTGCAGCGTGACACCAAGAGCTTCGGCTTCGATCGCCGCCGCAATGTCCCTGACTCGCTGGTTGTCGAAATTCTGGGTGTATCGCTAAGCGAAAGCTGGACGCGGGTAACGCCTGCAGCGACATTAAACTACAAGGCGAGCGAGGATGCTTCGCTTTATGCGCGGGTGGCATCGGCCTATCGGCCCGGCGGCTTCAACCTCGGCATTCCAGTCGATATTGTCGGCGCCGGCAATTTGATCCCTTATGATCCCGAAACCGTGGTCACCTACGAAGCGGGCGGCAAAATCGCGCTGGCCGACAACCGGCTCGTGCTGGAAGCGGCAGGCTATTATTCTGATACTCGCGGCGTGCAGATCGTTACCCAGCCCAGCGCCAGCAACACCACCTTCATCCTACAGAACGGCGTCGGCACACGCACTTGGGGCTTTGAATTCAGCGCCCGCGGCCAGGTCAAGCTAGGCCCGGGCACGCTGGTCGGCCGGCTCGAACTGTCGACCAGCGACGGCACGTTTAAGGACGGCACCAGCGCCATCATCCTTGGGCAGACCATCAGTCTGGCTGGCCTACGGGTCAATCGCACCCGCAATCTTTATGCCACGGCCAATCTGAACTACAGTGTGCCGGTGTCGGGACGGGTCGATCTGTTCCTTGGCGGCAGCTATCAGGGCCAGACCGGCGGGTTCGAAAATGCCGAGAACAGTCGCCGCTTCGATGCCTATCACCTGTTTGACGGTCGGATCGGCCTGCGCGGCGAAGGCTGGACAGTTTCCGTATTCGGGCAGAATCTGGGAAACAGCATCTATCGGATCCAGTCCTTCTCTGGGAACGAGTTCTTCAACCAGCAGCGCATCATTGGCATGCGCACACAGTTCAACTTCTGATGGGATATCGGGCCGTCCTTCGCCCGCTCGTGGTTGCTCTGGCCCTCACAGGTGCGGTTCCTGCCATGGCCGCGCCACTGGCGGCTACCACGAAACTGGCTGCGGCTCCTGGCGCCTTTGCCAGCACGATGCGCGACGAGACTTGGGAAGATCCAATCCGCAGCCGGTCCATCCCGGTGCGCCTGTATATGCCCACCCGCGATACGCCAGCCCCGGTCGTGATCTTCTCGCATGGGCTGGGCGGCAGCCGCGAGGCGGCACCCTATTTGGGTGCGCATTGGGCCAGCCATGGCTTCCTGGCAGTGTTCATCCAACATCCCGGATCAGACCGCAGCGTATGGGCGGGGCAACCCATCGGCACCGCGCGTCAGGCGTTGGCCGCTGCTGTCAACCCGCAGGCAGCCGTAGCACGGTTCCGCGACCTGCCGTTTGTAATCGATGAGATCGAACGGCGCAGCAAGGCCGGGCAAATCAAGGTCGATACCAGCCGCATTGCCATGGCCGGGCACAGTTTCGGGTCGCATTCAGTGCTGGCCGCAGCCGGGCGGGCTTATCCGACACCGATGGGCGTCATCAGCTTCAAGGACCAGCGCGTACGCGCCGCCATCGCATTGTCGCCCGCGCCGCCGCCGGCCGGAGTTGCGGGCGTCGAACTCCACGCACTTTACGCACCGATAGACGTACCCATGCTGCACATTACCGGCACCAAGGATGGCGATCCGCTGCGTAACAACACCGATCCGGCGTTGCGCCTAGTGCCATTTCGCGAGATCAGCGGCCCAGGACAGTTGCTGGTAATCTTCGAGGAAGCAGATCACATGGTGTTCGCCGGACGCGACGGACAGCGGCAAACCACCGAGCCCGGCTGGTACCCGGCGGTGCAAAAGGATGTGCAGACCGTGTCCACCTTGTTTCTGAAGGCCTATCTGGAAGGAAACGCTCAGGCGCTGGCAGCGCTGTCTGGCGGGGGCGCCAGCATTGGTCTGCGCCATCCCGCACGTGTCGAATCCAAACGCCCGGCCGCTCCGGCGGGCCATTGAACCCATGATGGAGCTGACCCGCCGAGGCGTGTTGAGCGGTGCCAGCACCGCGACCTTGCTGGCCGGCGCAGTGAACGCCGTGCCCATGACACTGGCCGAACCCGATGCGACAATCATGGCGATGTTGGCGCGGCTCGATGCGCTGCCGCATCTGCGCTCCGGGTCGGCGCATGAAATGGCTTTGGCGGCGCTTCTGCAAACCGAACTGCAGGCGCTGGGTTTCAAGGTTGAACGCCAGCTCATCGACGTGCCGTGGTTCGAGGAGCGCGCCGCCCGGATTGCCTGGAGCGGCGGCGCGGTGGACATCGTCCCGCAGCGGCGGGTGACACCATCCGGACCAGGCGGCATTTCGGCACCGCTGCGCCTGTGGCACAGCGGTGCCGATCCCGTTGCAGCTCGCGGCGCCATCGTGCTGGTGCGATTGCCGCCCAGACGCCATTCACAGCTGGCAACCCAGCCAATCCGCAGCCTACTTGAGCCTGTGATGCGTTCCGGCCCGGCAGCCGTCGTGCTGATCACCGACGGCCCGACCGGCGAGACGATCTGGCTGAATGCCCCCTATGACCAGCCGATGGTTCCGGTGCCGCTGGCGACACTCGGCCCAGTGCCTGGCCGGGAACTGCTGCAATTCGCCGAACAGGGTGGCACGGCTCGGATCACCATCGACGGCACGGCAGAAACCCGGCGCAGCCCCAATCTGGTGGCGATTCGACCAGGCAAAGGCCCAGCAGTGGTAGTGTCAACGCCGCGTACCGGTTGGACGCCGGCCGTTGCCGAACGTGGCCCCGGCCTCGCTGCCTTCCTGCTGCTTGCGCGCTGGGCCGTGACTGCGCTGCCCGGCCGCACTCTGTTGTTCCTCAACACCACGGCGCACGAGTATGACAACGAAGGTGGCCGGCAGTTTTTCGAAAGCCGCCTAGCGCCGTCGCCAGCCGACGTCGCGTTGTGGGCACATCTGGGGGCCGGCTTTGCTGGCCGTGCTGCTCACGAAATCGGCGAACACCGGCTACTGCCGTTGCCCTCGGTGGATCCCCAACGCTTCCTGATCGGGTCGGAACGTCTGGTCCCGCTGCTGCGTAAGGCCTTTGCCGGTCAGCCAGGCCTGGAGGCGGCCTATCCGGCCCGCGCCGGCGCAGCCGGGGAACTCGGGGAAATCCTCGCTGCGGGCCACACCAATGTCTTCGGCCTGTTCGGTGCGCATTTGCGCCACCATTTGATGAGTGACCGGATGGGCGGCTCCGATCCGGCATGGATTAAGGCAGCGACAGGATCGGTTGCAGCGGCCATCCAGGCTGCCATTGATCCGGAAGTCGCATGACTGCGCCCAGGGCGGCATGAAGCAGATCATCCTTTTGGGCGTGCTGACCATGCTGATTGGCGCAGCCACGGCCCATGCCCGTTGCAACCAGGCGATCGGGCTAGTCACCCATGGCAGCACCAACCTGCTGGCGCAGGTGGAAGGCGACGGGCCGCCTGTTTTGATGATCCCGTCGCTGGGCCGCGGCCCCGCCGATTTCGATGCTCTGGCCAGGGATCTTGTGAAGGCCGGCCATAGCGTCATTCGCTATTCGCCGCGCTGGTTCGGCCCATCCGATGGCCCTGAGGAGGCAAATCTCGCCGACCTGGCCGCTGATGCCGCCGCCGTGGCCCGTGCGGCCTGCCCCGGCGAAGCGGTGACAGTGGTTGGCCACGCACTGGGAAACCGGATCGCCCGGGCGATGTCAGCGGCGCAGCTTGCGCAGGTGGCCAGCGTCATCCTGCTTGCGGCCGGCGGACAGATCGCCATACCCCCTGATGTTGCCCGCGCCATTGCGCTGTCAGTGGCACAGGGACGGGCGCCGGATGCCGATAGGCTTGCCGCGTTGCGGCTTGCGTTCTTCGCGCCGGGCCAGGATGCATCGATTTGGCTTGATGGCTGGAACCCACGGGCGGCCGAATTGCAGGCCAAGGCGGTGCGCGCCAGTAGCGATGCAGATTGTAGCGCGGCCGGAAAGGCACCATTGCTGATCATTCAGCCGATGCACGATCCAGTGGCACCGCTTGCTAACGCGCAATCACTGGTGGGGTCCTTGGGCGAGCGCGTCACGCTGGTGACGCTGGATCACGCCAGCCATGCCATCTTGCCGGAACAGCCGACAGCAATCGCCGCCGTCTTACGCGCATGGTTGGCCGGCATGCGCAACCCAAAGGCGCTGCAGTCGATCATTTCTATGGCGACAACGATTCCCTGACGTCAGCCTTCGTGGCCCATGACCTGTCATGGCCAGACAGGACCGCCGAATGCGGAAACCAATTGCCTATGGATGCAACTGCGTCTGAATTTCCCAATGATTTGAGTGCCCACTTTTGTCGTGTATGGCGCGCCATTCATCTCCCGTTGATATTGACAATTGGCTGCGTCTAATCGCTTTGCGTAGTGGGATTGGGTCTGATGCAAGACTGCTCCGCGCCCTCCTTCCGGCCATTCGCGCCGGAGCGCCGCGATCCCGAAAGCGGACGTTCGAACCAGAGCAAACTCGCTACTTTGGCCTAGGCGGCGTGGACAAATTTGAGCCGGTATCTGGCGGCGGCGATTTGGACCATGCTGAGAAAGCTTTCGGCGAGTTGATCATATCGCGTGGCGATGGCGCGATTGATTTTCAGGCGGCCGAAGAAGCGTTCGATGAGATTGCGTTCCCCGGAAAGCAACCCCTGTGCTAACACTGAATTTGTCCACGCCGCCTAGGGGTCAGCTTCCGCCGCCTTTTTAAGAGAACGCCATAAATCGCACAGCTGCTTGCATCGCGGCAATTTCCGCCCGCGCCGCAGAACGGAGCCCGACGTGATTAGATTCTTCTACAATATGGCACCTAACCCAATGAAAGTGGCGCTTTTTCTGGAGGAAGCGCACCTCGAGTACGAAGCGATCCCGATCGACACTAAGCTTGGCGATCAGCACACGCCGACCTTCCGGGCGATCAATCCCAACGGCAAGGTCCCAGCACTTATCGACGGCGACGCCGTACTCTTCGACAGCAACGCCATCCTTCTCTACCTTGCGGAAAGGACCGGCAAATTCCTGCCCAGACCGGACGCCGGGCCGGCTGCGCGCGCCGAGCTGCTGTCTTGGCTGATGTTTGTGGCGACGGGCGTCGGCCCCTATTCCGGGCAATGCGTGCATTTCCGCCTGTTCGCGCCGGAGCGGCTGGCCTACCCGATCAGGCGCTATGATTTCGAAGCACGGCGCCACTGGCAGATTATAGACGATCGGCTTGCGGGGACTGGCTACATGGTCGGCGGCACCTATTCGATCGTCGACATGGCGGTCTGGGGATGGGCGCCACGGATCCCCTTCATGCTCGGCGACGAAGCGGCAATGGCCGAGTATCCGCACATTGCCCGGCTGATGGCGGAGATCGACGCCCGGCCGGCGGCCGCGCGGGCGCGAGCGATCGAGAACCGGCATCCCTTCAAGGGCGATTTCGATGAAGCCGCGATGCGCAATCTCTACCCGCAGATCTTCGCGCCAGATCCCGCCACTGCACGAGCGAGCTAGACAGTCGCGGAGTGCTGTCAGTCCAATGCGCCCGGGCAGGGATGACAACCAAGGTCTCGCAGTTGCCCGGCCTGCAACGGCGGAGACTCATGAATGGACGCCCACATGCACTCAGCCGCTTCCTGAAAGCGGCCGCTTGTTCAGCAAGGCGGAGGCTGCCTTCGGGGTTCTCGATAGGCGGCTGAGCAGCCGCAGCGATGTCGCGGCGCACTGTAGCGTATAGCCGCGGATGATCGGCGAGACGACGAACCCGGCTTTCATCGCTGTCGCGGCCGCATGGATTGGGCGAGGATTGCCGGTGGCGGTGCGGCTGCCCTCGACCGTCGTATTGCCGGTGATCGTCGTGAACTTGACCATCGGCTGGATACCCGCCGCCTGCGCGCCATTGTGAGCACATGCGTCAATGGTCGAAGGGAATTCGGAACCCTCTCCTTGCTTGGTTAATTGAAGCCGGCCGAAGCACGAAAGTCTGCTTTCCAATTACTGGTGCTTGAACCGGAAGTTCAGCAAACGGCCCATGAACTGGCATTGGGGAAGAAACCTGATGTGCTCGGCCCTTATCCCTAGAGATCAGCGAAATTTCCCAATGATTTGAGCGCCCACTTTTGTCGTGTATGGCGCGCCATTCATCTGCCATTCATGTTAATCTGGGGCGATGGGAAATTGCTAAAGGTGGTGGGATTGCCGTTGGCGCAAACCCTCGTCGCGCCCCATTACTCTGTACCGCGCATACTTTTCTGCTTCCGTAGAGGGCAGCAGCGCTTACCGGCCCCTTGGTCAGCAGGATGCCAACTGGCCGCCATTTGCCATTACCGACCGCGTAGAACCTCGGCTTTGATACCCCTCTGGTTGCCGACAACCTGAGCTACCTCTCCGCGGTGCCACGCTTATGCTCCCCGGCGTCTGACGCCGACTTTGGCATCTGTGTAACGGTGCCCTTGCACTGCCACGGGGCATTACTTAGGCAAGGCTCACGATGGTTGTGGCGTATACGGACGATGCCGCCGGGTCGGGAGGGTCGTGTGAACCGAAGAGATGTGTTGTGCTTTGTGGGCGGTTCAGTAGCGCTTTGCGGCTGGGGCCGGGCGATTGCTTCTGAGGATCTGGCAACAAGAATCGACGTTTCGGTGAAGCGCCGGCTTGCCGATGCGGCACTTGATGCTGCAAAATCGGCGGGTGCCGCTTATTGCGACGTGCGGGTCGGGCGATATCTGCGGCAATCCGTGCAGACGCGCGAAAAGACTGTGCAGAGCATCTTAAACACCGAAAGCATTGGCGTAGGCATTAGGGTAATTGTGAACGGTGCCTGGGGCTTTTCTGCGACCAACGATATGCGGGTCGACGCAGTGGCAGAAGCGGCCAGAACTGCGGTTGCCGTTGCAAGGGCCAATGCCACGTTCCAGACTGAGCCCGTGCAATTAGCACCTGCGCCTGCGCAAGGCGAGAAGCATTGGGCGACCCCACTGCAGATCAACGCCATGGAGGTGCCGATTAAGGACAAGGTCGAGCTTTTGCTCGCGGTGAACGCGGCAGCACAGGCCGCGGGTGCTGATTTTGTACGCTCTCAGTTGTTTCTGGTGAACGAGCAGAAGTATTTCGCCTCCAGCGATGGCAGCTATATTGATCAGGATGTGCATCGGCTATGGGCGCCATTCTCGGTCACGGCGATCGACCGCCAATCGGGTAAGTTCCGCTCACGCGACGGGCTTTCTTCACCGGTTGGCATGGGGTGGGAGTTCATGACCCTCAAGTCGCAGGATCGGTATGAAGCGCCCAACGGCGTGGTGGCCTATGGTAGCAGTTACGACATGGTTGCCGACGCCGTAGCTGCGGCAAGGCAGGCGCGCGAGAAGCTGACGGCGCCTTCGGTGAAACCGGGGCGATACGACCTGGTGCTCGACCCAACCCATACGTTCCTGACCATCCATGAAAGCGTAGGCCATCCGCTCGAGCTGGATCGGGTGCTGGGCTATGAAGCCAACTTTGCCGGCACCAGCTTTGCAACCATCGACAAGCGCGACGCAGGATTGATGTATGGCAGCAAGCTGGTGAACTTTGAGGCAGACCGGACTCAGCCCGGGAGCCTTGGGGCAATTGGCTGGGATGACGAAGGGGTGCGCGCCAAGCGTTGGGATCTGGTCCGCGATGGCAAGCTGGTGGATTATCAGACCATCCGCGATCAGGCGCATATTCTGGGCAAAACCGAAAGTGATGGCTGTTCCTATGCGGCAAGCTGGAGCGATGTACAGTTTCAGCGCATGCCGAATGTCAGCCTGAAGCCGGGCACGCAGCAGCTTTCGGTGGCGCAGATGATTTCACAGGTCGAGAACGGCATCTATTTCTTTGGGCGCGGCAGCTATTCGATCGATCAGCAACGTTATAATGCGCAATTCGGTGGCCAGCTGTTCTATGAAATCAAGAACGGCAAGATCACCGGAATGATTGAGGATGTGGCCTATCAGATGCGCACGCCCGAATTCTGGAATGCCTGCACCGCGATCTGCGATGCACGCGACTGGCGAATGGGCGGCAGCTTCTTCGATGGCAAGGGCCAGCCAGAGCAGGTTTCGGCGGTCAGCCACGGTTCGGCGACCGCGCGTTTCAACGGCATCAATGTCATCAACACAGCGCGTGCCATCGGGTGATGCGGCATTTTGACGTTCGCGTTGCGCAAGTGACGGTTTGACCTTGTGCGGTTTGGCCAGCACAGCGGGCCCAGGGCGAAGGGAACTTTGCGGACAACGCGAGAGGCCTGCAGGAACATCATGGCGTGAAGCGCCAAAGGCTTGAAGGGCGAGGGCCTGATTGGGAGGGTGATTGTGGAACGGCGAGAATTTCTGGGCCTTGCGGGGCTTCTTGGCGGCGGGCTGGCACTGCCAGCAGGGTATGGCCGCCTCATTGCAGCGGAAGCCCTTGGCGATGCTATTCCCGATCCGGTCAAGCGCTCCCTGGCCGATGCTGCCCTCAATGCTGCAACCAAGGCGGGCGGCAGTTATTGCGATGTGAGAGTGGGGCGATATCTGCGCCAATTCACCATTACGCGCGAAAAGTCTGTGCAAAATATCCTCAACACCGAAAGCACGGGTGTTGGCATCAGGGTGATTGCTGATGGCGCCTGGGGCTTTGCCGCGACTAACGATATGACTGCCGACGGCGTGGCCACTGCTGCACGCCAGGCCGTTGCAATTGCCAAGGCAAATGCACGCTTCCAGACTGAGCCGGTGCAGCTAGCGCCGACGCCGGGCGTGGGCGAAGTGAAATGGGCAACGCCGATCCGCAAGAACGCCATGCTGGTGCCAATCCGCGAGAAGGTGGATCTGCTTTTATCAGTCAATGCGGCAGCGCAAGCGGCTGGCGCTGATTTCGTCAATTCGACGATGTTCCTGGTGAATGAACAGAAATATTTTGCGTCGACCGATGGCAGCTACATCGATCAGGATGTGCATCGCATCCATCTGCCGATGCAGGTGACCGCGATCGACCGGCAGACCGGCAAGTTCCGCACCCGCGCGCAGCTTTGCGCACCTAATGGTCGCGGTTATGAATATCTCGATGGCAATGCTGCCGATAAGTTTGTCACGCCCACCGGGGTGACGGTGTACGGCAACAGCTATGACCCGCTTGAGGACGCCGCCAATGCCGCCCGCCAGGCGCGGCAAAAGCTAATGGCGCCCACGGTCAAGCCTGGTCGCTATGACCTGGTGCTGGACCCGTCGCACACTTGGCTCACCATCCATGAAAGCGTGGGTCACCCGCTCGAACTGGACCGTGTGCTTGGCTATGAGGCGAACTTTGCCGGCACCAGCTTTGCGACGCTCGACAAGCGCGATGCGGGCTTTCAGTATGGTTCGCCCATTGTCAATTTCTATGCCGACAAGGTCGAGCCGGGCAGCCTTGGGGCGGTGGCTTATGACGATGAAGGCGTGAAGACCAAGAAGTGGGATCTGGTGCGTGATGGCAAGCTGGTGGATTATCAGGCCACCCGCGATCAGGCCCATATTCTGGGCAAGAAAGAGAGCGATGGTTGCTGCTATTCCCAAAGTTGGGCCGATGTGCAGTTCCAACGGATGCCGAATGTCAATCTGGCCCCCGGCAAGACGCCGATGACCCCGGCCCAGATGGTCGCGGGTGTGGAAAACGGCATTTACATCATTGGAGATGGAAGCTTTTCGATCGATCAGCAGCGCTACAACGCGCAGTTTGGCGGCCAGCTGTTTTACGAAATCAAGAATGGCAAGATCACCGGGCCTATCGGCGACGTGGCTTATCAGATCCGCACCCCCGAATTCTGGAATGCCTGCTCTGCTATTTGTGACACCCGTGACTGGCGGATGGGCGGTGCTTTCAACGATGGGAAGGGCCAGCCGTCGCAATCATCGGCGGTGAGCCATGGTTCGGCCACCGCGCGCTTCAACGGCATCAATGTCATTAATACCGCGCGCTCGCTGGGCTGAGCTGACGCTTTCGATCAGATGAGGGAGCTTTTGAAATGGCGTTCATGACCAAAGACCAGGCGCTGGCGGTGCTGGACAAAACGGTGAAGTTGGCGCGTGCTGATCAGTGCACGGCGTTCATGGAGGGCTCGACGCAGGGCAATATCCGCTTTGCGCGCAACAATGTGTCCACCTCCGGCCTGGTAACGGATACGTCGCTGAGTGTGCAGGTGGCGATGGGCAAGCGCGTCGGCACGGCCACCATCAATGCCTTTGATGATGCCTCGTTGCAGCGCGTGGTGCGCCGCGCCGAGGAGCTGGCGCTGCTGGCGCCGGAAAACCCAGAGTTTGTTGGCGCAGTCCAAGAGCAGGATTTTGTGGAAAGCCCGACCTTCTCGCAGGCAACGGCGGATATCTCGCCGGCCCAGCGCGCGGAAATTGCTGCACAATCCATCGGAGCCTGCAAGGCACAGAAACTGGTGGCGGCAGGGTTCCTGAGCGACAGTACACGCTTTCAGGCCACGGCCAACAGCAATGGCAACCGCGGGTGGCAAAAGGCGACTCGGGCCAATTACACCTGCACGGTGCGCACCGAAGATGGCCGTGGATCGGGTTGGGTTGGCAATGACCGGCAGGATATCACCGGTTTTTCGGCGGCTAATGAAGTGCAGGTGGCGATGCGCAAGGCGGCCGCTTCGACCGAAGCGCGCGCGCTGGAGCCGGGAAAATACACGGTGATCCTGGAGCCGGCGGCTGCTGCCGGCCTGATCAGCTTCATGATGCGCTTTTTCGATGCACGGCAGGCCGATGAAGGGCGCAGTTTCCTGTCAAAGAAGGGCGGCGGCACCAAGCTTGGAGAGCAGGTCTTCGATCCGCGCGTGACCATCCTCAACGATCCCTGGCATCCGGGCGCGGCCGTGATGCCATGGGATGATCAGGGCCTGGCGCGGATAAAGCGGCCCCTGATTGAAGCTGGCAAGGTGGCCAACCTGGAGTACAGCCGCTTCTGGGCGCAGAAGCAGGGCGTGACCCCGGTTGGTTCGGCCGGCAACATCATCATGCTTGGCGGCACGAAGTCGACAGCCGATCTGGTGCGCGAAACGGAGCGCGGCATCCTTGTCACGCGCACCTGGTATATTCGCATGGTCGATCCTCAGACCGTGTTGCTGACCGGACTGACCCGCGACGGGACATTTTATATCGAAAATGGTCAGATCCGATATCCGCTCAAGAATTTCCGGTTCAACGAGAGCCCGGTCATCATGCTCAACAATATCGACGAGCTTGGCCGTCCGGTGCGGACCGGCAGCGATGAAAGCGGCGCGGTGATCATGATCCCGCCGATGAAGCTGCGCGATTTCACCTTCACCTCGCTTTCGGACGCCGTGTGAAGCCGGTCCCCTGCGATCGCCGCCAACTTTTGCGCGCGGTCGCGGGTGCCGGCATGGTGGCGGCAGCCGGGCCTTTGTCTGCCGCGGCCCGCACCTATGATTTCTGGTTCACCCGGTTGAAATACAACAGCGGTGATTGGGATGTGGATCAGCGCATGCCGGCCAACGTGCTGACCGCGCTGATTGATTACACGAGTTTGCGGGTGGACCCGGTGGAACGCGTGGTGCCGCTTTCGGATCCGGCGATGCTACGGGCCCCCTTTTGCTATCTGGCTGGCCATCGGCTGGTGGAGTTCGATTCGGCCGAGCGCGCCAATTTCGTACGCTATGTGAAGAACGGCGGCTTCGTGTTCGTGGATGATTGCAACCACGATATCGACGGCCTGTTTGCCAAGAGTTTCGAGGCCGAAATGCGGCGGTGCTTTGGCGCCGGCGCGCTCAAGACACTGCCGAACACCCATCGGCTGTACAGCAGCTTTTTCCGTTTCGACAAGCCGCCCGCCACATCGATGGAATTGAATGGCTGGGGTGATGATCTGGTGCATCCCAACCTGCGGGGGCTCGAGATCAATGGCCGACTTGGGCTTTTGTACAGCAACAAGGATTATGGCTGCGAGTGGGATTATGACTGGCGGAACAAGCGCTTTCTCGCCGAGGACAACACGCGATTTGCCGTGAACATCGTCATCTATGCGCTGGCAAGTTGAAGATCGGGGATTTGATGGCAGACCATATTGATGAGCAGGAGGTGCAGGATCTGCTGGGGCGGCTGGACGCGCTAAAGGCGGCGCTAGGCACGGCCATTGTCGGTCAGGCGGATGTTGTCGAGCAGCTTTTGGTAGGCCTGCTTTCAGGTGGGCATTGCCTGCTGGAAGGCGTGCCTGGCCTGGGCAAGACGTTACTTGTGAAAAGTCTGGGTGAAGCGCTCCGCCTCGAATTTCGGCGCGTGCAGTTCACGCCCGATCTGATGCCGAGCGACATACTCGGCACGGAACTGCTGGAAGAGGACCATGGCACCGGCAAGCGGCATTTCCGCTTTCAACCCGGCCCCGTGTTTACCAATCTGCTGTTGGCCGACGAATTGAACCGCACGCCGCCCAAAACACAGGCAGCGTTGCTGGAGGCCATGCAGGAAAAGACCGTCAGTCAGGGCGGCGTCACCCGGCCGCTGCCCAAGCCGTTCTTCGTGCTTGCAACGCAAAATCCGCTTGAACAGGCCGGAACCTATCCGCTGCCTGAGGCGCAGCTCGATCGGTTCCTGCTGCTGGTTCGGGTGCAGTATCCGGATGAAGCCGAAGAGCGGGCCATTCTCGCAATGACCACCGGCGGTGCGCAGGCGGCGGTGCCTGCCGTGATGGGCGCTGACGATGTGCTCGCCCTCCAGAAAGTGGCGCGGCAGGTGCATGTGAGCGACGATCTGCTGACATGGATCACCCGGCTGGTGCGTGCGAGCCGGCCAGACGCACAGGCCCTTCCCGACGTGATGAAATATGTGCGTTGGGGTGCCGGACCGCGCGCCGGCCAATCGCTGGTGCTGGCCGCCAAGGCGCGGGCGCTGCTGGCGGGGCGACTGGCGGCCACGCGAGACGATGTGCGTGCGCTGGTGGCCCCGGTGATGCGGCACCGCCTGCTGTTGAGCTTTGCGGCCGAAGCGGCTGGCAAGAACGCCGACGATGTGGTGGCGGCGCTGCTGGCGGGCGTGGCCTACCCCGGCAGCTGATCTTGGCGGGCGGGCTGGAAACTTTTCTGCCGGTCGGCGTCCGCGGTCGCATTGCGGGCCTGCGCCTCACCGCGCGTGTGGCCGTGAGCCTGCAGGGCCTGGGCCTGCACCACAGTCGCAATCGCGGTGCCGGGCTCGAATTTGCGCAATATCGTTCTTATGAGCGCGGCGACGAGCCCCGGATGATCGACTGGAAGCTCTATGCCCGGGCGGACAAGTTTTTCGTTCGCGAGGCCGAACGCGAAAGCCCGCTGCGGCTGTGGATCTTGCTCGATGTCAGCGCTTCGATGGCGCAGTTCGATGAAGCCCGGCCGGAGTGGAGCCGGCTGGCGGCGGCCCGCGCCCTCGCTGCGGCGCTGAGCTTCATCGCACTGGCAGGTGCCGATCGGTTCGGCCTGGTCGTTATGGGCGGCGATTCCGTGGAGGTGGTGGAACCGGGCGAAGGTGCACGGGCCCGCGATCGGCTCGGCCTAGCGCTCACCCGCGTGCAGGCTCAAGGCGACTTTCCCGTTGGCGACAGGCTGCGCCCGCTCTGGGACCGTGTGAGCCCGCAGGACCTCGTGGTGCTGCTGAGCGATTTTCTGGACGAAGGCCCGATCGGGCTAGCCCTTGAACTCGCTGCCGCGGGACGCGAAATCGCAGCCGTGCAGATCCTGACGGTTGCCGAGCGGGATTTTGCTTTCGCTGGCGGCAACCGTTTCGTCGATCCGGAAACAGGGGCCGAGATCATCGGCGACGGCAAGGCCATGCGCGCTGGCTTTGTGGCGCGCTTTGGCGCCGCGCAGGCTCAACTTGCGCTCCGACTTGAGCATGATGGCGTGAGGCTAGCGCGATATCATCTTGATGAGCCGGTGGATTTGCCGCTGCAACGCCTGTTTGGCGGCGCCCATGCTCAGGAATATGGCTGATGCTGGGGCTGCTGTTGCCGCTGGGACTGCTGACGCTCGCTGGCGTGCTGGTGCCGCTGCTCCTTCATCTCGCGCGGCGCAGTGATGGCGTTGTGGTGCCGTTTGCGGCGCTGAAATGGCTTGAGGCCGCGCCCCGGCCCAAAGCGCGGGTGCGTTTTGATGAAGTGCCGCTGTTGCTTGTGCGCATGCTGCTGTTGGCAGTGCTGGCGTTGCTCATCGCTCAGCCGGTCTGGCGGGATTGGGTGGCGGACCGGCCCGTGGTGGCTGTGGTGCCGGGGGTTGATCTGGTGGAAGCGCGGGCGCGTCTGGCTGGCCTTGAAGGTGCCAGGGCCGTCTGGCTGGCGCCGGGCTGGCCGGCATTTGGCGATGATGTGCCGGCACCCGGCGCGACCGCCAGCCTGCTGCGGGCACTTGATGCCGGTCTGGCGCCGGGCACCGCGCTTACAGTTTTTGTGCCCGATCCGGTTGGCGGGCTGGACGGCGGCGTCATTGCGCTGTCCCGGCCGGTGACCTGGGAGGCGCTGGGTAGCTCTGCTCCGTTGACTGAGGCATCAGGCGCAAGGCCGAAATGGAGTGTGCGGGTGGCATCGGCGTCCGCCCAGGCGGCGCGCTGGTTCCGAGCCAGCGCGGCAGCCCTTGGACGGCCCGTGGAGGTGGCCGATCTCGACGCGCCACTGCCAGCACTGACAAACCCCATGATCTGGCTGGATGAAGGGCCGTTGCCTGCAAGAGTGAACGCATGGGTGGAAGCTGGCGGCGTGGCCCTGGTTTCCAGCCAGATCGAAGGTGCTGTGCCGATCTGGCAGGGCGCAGACGGCACGCCTGTGGCGCTGGGGCTTGGGGTTGGCCGGGGGCGGCTGCTTCACTTGAGTCCCACGCTGGAGCCGGCGGCGTTCCCAATGTTGCTTGAGCCCGATTTTCCTGTCCGCCTGGCCGCGTTGCTTGAAGGCCCGATGGCCTCCCCCGCGACCGCGCCCGCCGAATTGGTTCGCCCGGTCGCAGGAGGGCCAGCCCCAGCGCTGACTGGCGTTGATCTGCGCCCCGCATTGGCCCTGCTGCTCGCGCTCCTGTGGCTGATTGAGCGCTGGCTGGCCACTTCGAAGGCGCGGCGCGTGCAGCCATGAGCCTTGGTATCAACTTGCAGGCGATGCTGGTCCCGGTCAGGCGCAGGGTCTGGCACCAGGCGCTGGCTGTCGCGGCACCGCCGTGCCTTGCCGCGATTTTGCTGGGCTGGCGCGTAGGCGGCACTGGCGCCGCCCTGTTCGTGCTTTCCGGGGTGCTGGCTGGCACATTGGCCTGGGCACAGCGGCGAGCCGCCGCCTATGATGAACGGTGGCTGCTGCGCCAGCTCGATGCGCGTGCGCCCCAGCTGGAAGACAGCGCTGATCTGCTACTGGCCGATGCCGACGCTCTGAGCCCGCTCCAGCGCCTCCAGCAGGAGCGGGTGCTGAAACGTTTGAGTGGTTTGGCCCTGGAGTTGCGACCGGCGTGGACGTGGCGCCACATCGCACTGGCGATTGCAGCCTCTGCCGTGATGGCGGGCGCAGCGGTGCTCCTGCCGGGCCGCCAGCGCGCCCTCATTACAGCCCCAGTGGAACCGGTGGCGGTCGGAGCAGCGGTGTTGCAGACCCCGCAGATCGACGTCGTGGCACCGCCCCATACCGGGCAGGAACGCCGCGTTATCAGGGCGCTGGCGGTGCGGGCCCCGGCGGGCAGCCAGCTGACCTGGCGGCTTACGTTTGTGCCCGATGCACGCGAGGTGGCGCTTGTATATCTTGATGGCCGGCGAGTGCGCATGGTCCGCGCCCGCGGGGGCTGGCAGGCCACGGCGAGGCTCGATCGATCGGCGTTGTATCGTCTGGTCGTCGACAACGCTGCGGGTCAGCTCAATCGGCTGGACGCTGTCCCAGATCAGCCACCGACGATCCGAATCGAACGGCCGACCGATACGGTCACGGTTGCGTCAACGGGACTGAAGCGCTGGACGGTTGTGTTTGAGGCACGCGATGATTTCGGCGTTCTTCCGACGGCACGCCTGCGGCTGGTGCGCAGCGAGGGGCAGGGCGAGAATGTGAGATTTCGGGAGAGCGAGCAGCTCTTGGTGGGAGTTGGCACGTCGACGCGGCGGCGGTTCGTAGCAGAGCTTGATTTGGCAGCGCTGGGCATCGGTCCGGGAACGGAATTGGTGGCGCAGCTGGCCATCAGGGACAATGCACCTGGCGGCGGCCAAGGCGCCAGCAGCCCTAGCGTCATCCTGCGCATTCCCGGCACCGAAGCGGAGGCCATCGGGCTTGAAGCGGCTGCGCAAAAGGCCATGCCCGCCTATTTCCGCAGCCAGCGGCAGATCATTATCGATATCGAGACCCTGCTCAAGGCGCGGCCACGGCTTTCTGCGGCGGCATTTGGTGAGCGCGCCAACACCATTGGCGACGATGAGCGCATCTTGCGCATGCGATATGGCCGTTTTCTAGGCGAAGAAACGGAAGGTCAGCCAAAGGCACCATCGCTGGCCGATCTGCTGACCAATGACGGGAACACCGGCAAACCGGTGCCGAAGACGTTCGTGGTGCCGCAGGGCCACGATGAATTCGATGGCCACGATCACGGTGCAAGTTCGGGCGCGGCCAAGGATCCAATGGCGGAGTTTGGCCACGCCCATACCGATGAGGACAGTGAAGCTCTGTTTGATCCGGTCACGCGCGCCAAGTTGAAGCGCGCATTGGATGCCATGTGGCGCACGGAGCGCGCGCTGCGCTTGGGAGAGGCGGTGATCGCTCTGCCGCCAGCGCGCGAGGCGTTGGGGCTGATCAAGGATATTCAGCAGGCAGGCCGTGTTTTTTTGGCGCGAACCGGGACGCGCCTGCCTCCCCTTGATGAAGGCCGGCGCATGAGCGGCAAGCGGGAAGGCGTTGATCCGGCCACGTCGGCGCTTGACCCGGTTCCACGCGCCGATGCGCCCGCGGCTGCACTGTTCGCCACCCTTGGCGCAAGGGTGCCCTCGGCAGCGGAGCTGACAGCGGTTCAGCGCTGGCTGGGGACAGCCCAAGTGTCTGACCGGTTGGCCCTACTGCAAGCTCTTGATGCGGTGCGCGCTGAGCCGCTGTGTGCGCCGTGCCGGGCGCGATTGCGCGGCGCGCTGTGGGGAGCGATGAACCGGCCGGCCGCGCAAGTGCCGCGCAGGGCCGACGCGGGCGCCGTGGGCCGGCGCTATCTTGATGCGGCGACAAAACCATGATGCTGATGTTTGCTACTGGCCTGTTGATACTAGCGGCATTAGCGCTGGCTTGGCTGCGGCTGTGGAAGGCCTGTAACCGGCGGGCTCGACGTTGGCGGTTCTGTGTTCTGATGCTGATGCAGCCCCTGGCGGGCGGGCTCTTTTGGTTGGTGCTGTTTTCGCCGCCTGACACACGCAGCGCCAACATTCTGGTTGTTGCCACTGCCGGCACGCGCGGCCGGCTCGATGCAGCCAGCGTGATCCTGCCCGAAGCGAAGGCCAGCGGCGGCCGGGCGATGCCCGATCTGGCCACGGCACTGCGCGAAACGGGTGCGCGCCGGGTGGAGATCCTGGGCAGCGGGCTGGAGGCCCGTGATCTGGACGCGGCGCGGGGCGTGGATGTCATATTCCGGCCTCCGCCACCTGCTCCCGGTGTGGCGGCCCTGGCCGTTGACGGGCCGGTGGCGGTCGGGCTGCCATTGCAGGTGGTGGGCCGGGCAGTCGGCACGCCCCGCGGCCGTATCGAGCTGATAGATCCGGCCGGCGCCGTGGCCGCGCGATTTGCGCTCGCCAGCGATGGCGCGTTTGCCATCCAAGGCATGGTGCGCGCGGCCGGACCGGCAGAATGGCAAGTGCGGCTGCTGGATCACAAGGGATCTTTGAAAAAGCAGCTGGTGCTGCCGGTTTGGGTGCCGCTGGCAAGCCCGGTGAGATTGCTGGTGCTTGCCGGCGCGCCGGGCCCTGAATTGAAGTACCTCCGGCGCTGGGCGGCAGATGCCGGCCTTGTGGTGTCATCCCGCATCGCAGCTGGCGGCGGCGTGGTTCTGGGTGATCAGCCTGGCCGACTTGGGCGCGAAGTGCTGGCACAGACGGATGTATTGGTGCTGGATGAACGCAGTTGGGCCGATCTGCCGCCTGTTGATCGCCAGACGGTGCTTTTTGCCGTGCGGGCCGGCATGGGGCTTGTGCTGCGCGTCACCGGGCCGATCGAGGATGCCGTGCGGCGGGATTGGCGGGCCGTTGCGCCGGAGGTGATAAGCGATGATGCGGTGCCGCGCATCCTTGGTGGCTCATCGGCGATCTCGGCGATGCCGTTGCGGCTCGTTCCCGACGATATCGTGATCGCCCGGGATGGCGCTGGCGTACCTCTGGCCGCGTGGCGAGCGCTTGGGCGAGGACGGGTGGCGATCTGGCCGGTGCAAGATGCGCAGGCACTGGTTCTTACCGGCGAGACTGCGCGTTTTGAGACACTCTGGAGCGGAATGCTCGCAGCTGTCGCTCGGCCTACGGATGCGCACTTGAAAGGTCCATCCATTGGCTTTGTGGGCGAGCGCATGACGCTATGTGCATCGTTTCCGGCAGGTAACCCGAAGGCTGCACTCCAAGGCACTGCCGGCACTGCCTTGGCGGGTCAGGCCCAGATGTTCGGACCTGACGGGCAGACATTGCCTCTAATGCTCGACGCGGCAGGCTGCGCCGCGGTCTGGCCGCGTTCTGTCGGTTGGTTCACACTGATGATGGGCCAAGGTCCGCCCCTTCACATTCGGGTGCTTCCTGCGAACGCTTGGCCCGGCGTGCGGGCGGCACAGCGCAGCATTACGACACAGGCACTGGCCAAAGCTGCTTTTGGCCGTGTCCCAGCAGTTGCTCCGATCGAGGGAACACGTATGGCGGCCTCTGCAGGCGCTCCATGGGGCTGGTTGTTCCTGCTGCTGACTTCGCTGGCGGTCATGTGGTGGTTGGAACGATCAGGACGACGGGCAGCCGAAGACATAACGGATGCAACTTGACCCCCCCATATTATCAAGCTGGGGTTAGGCTGTGACTATCGTGTTTTGCCGCCCGAAACCTGCCAGTCCATGAACTGTCGTTTGGCGAGCAATCCTGCGATACTCGGCCTTATATCCGGAGATCAGCAGAAATTTCCCAATGATTTGAGTGCCCACTTTCGTCGTGCATGGCGCGCCAGTTTTCGCATTTGCTGTAATTTCAGTGCAATAGACGGCGTGATCGGTTGCGCCCTTTCGTGGTGCGACAGGAATGTGACAGATGCTTGACTAAGAGAACGTTCTCATATAGCCCTTAGGGTTAGTGAACGTTCACAATCGCCTCATTAAGCGAGGCGGATGAGCGTCAAGGGGGGGGAATCGCTGATGATCATGTCGTTACGTCCGGCCGTGGGCCGTTTCATGGTCGGTGCTTCGGTGCTGGCGCTTGGGGCTGCGGCGCAGCCGGTGGTAGCGCAGACCACAGCGGCGGCTGATGCGGAAAATGTCGAGGAAATCGTCGTTTCCGGCATTCGCGCCAGCTTGCAGAAATCGCTGAGCGTGAAGCGCGATGCGCTGGGCGTTGTTGATGCCATCTCGGCCGAAGACATCGGCAAGTTCCCCGATACCAACCTCGCCGAATCGCTGCAGCGCATCACAGGCGTTTCGATCGACCGTCAGAACGGCGAAGGCTCCAAGGTCACCGTCCGCGGTTTCGGCCCCGATTTCAACCTGGTGCTGCTGAACGGCCGCCAGATGCCGGCTTCGGGCCTGGGCAGCTGCTGCGAAGCGCCGGCCTCGCGCAGCTTCGATTTCGCCAACCTCGCCGCTGAAGGCATTGCCGGGGTGCAGGTCTACAAGTCTGGCCGCGCCACGCTTCAGTCCGGCGGCATTGGCTCGGTCATCAACATTCAGACCCCGCGTCCGCTCGATCGTCCCGGCTTCAAGGGCAGCATTTCGGTCAAGGGCATGATCGATCACACCTTCGAGGACACGAAGGTGACCCCGGAAGTGTCGGGCATCCTTTCCAAGACCTTTGCAGATGATCGCATCGGTATCCTCGTCACCGGTATTTACCAGCGCCGTAAGGCGAGCCTGGCGCAGTTCAACGCCGGCTGGCGCGAAGGCTATTTGGGCAATGAAAACAACTGGGGTTCGCTGCCGCCGGCAGGGGCACCCAATGTCACCAACCGTCCAGGTGCGACCGACACCTATCAAGTGACCCAGAATGCCGGTTATGATTTCACCGACATTGATCGTGAACGCATCAACGGCCAGGTCGTGCTGCAGGTGAAGCCCACCGACACCCTGAACATGGTGCTGGACTATACCTATTCGCAGAACACGATTGATGCCCGCACCAACAGCATTGGCGTGTGGTTCAACCACGGCAACACCACCAGCAGCTGGACCAACGGCCCGGCCGCCGGCCCGAATTTCTATGCCGAAACATTCGCTCCCGGCGATGGCAAGGATCTGGCCATCACCGGCGCGCTGGCTGCCAATCGCAACATCAACAAATCATTGGGCGGCAACATCAAATGGGACGGCCCGGGCGGCCTGCGCCTTGAGCTTGACGCCCATCATTCGACGGCGGAAAGCAAGCCGACCTCACCGTTCGGCAGCAACAGCGCCGTGGGCAGCGCGATCTTTGGCGTTGCCAACCAGAAGATCGAATTCACCACCGAAATGCCGGTCATTTCGTTCGCGCTGAACCCGGGCTTGAGCCTCGCCGCCAGCAACATCCGCCCGGCGGGCAACAGCTTCCGCAATGCCTATATGCTGGACACCATCAACGAGGTGTCGCTGCGCGGCGGCTATGATTTTGAATCAGATTTCATCGACAGCCTCGATTTCGGTGTGACCTATACCGAAAACAAGGTGCGTTCGGCCTTTGGCGTCATCCAGAACGACAGCTGGGGCGGCACGCTGTCCGCTGCGGACACGCCTGACGCGCTGTACACGCTGACCGGCCTGCCGGATCGGCTGCGCGGCATGGATGGCAGCCAGGCGTCGGGCATCATCCCCAGCTATTTCCGGGTTGATACCGCGGCACTGGTTGATCTGTTGCAGAGTCGGCTTGGCATCTGCAACGCCACCACCGTGCCGGGTTCCTGCCTTGCCCAGTATCAAACCGATCGCCGTATCGGTGAAGAAACGTGGGCACCCTATCTGCAGACGACCCACAAGTTCGACCTGGGTGATATGCGCGCCAACCTGCGCTTGGGCATCCGTTATGAAAAGACCCGAATCAATTCGTCGGCGCTGGTGCCGATCCCGACCGGGGTCGTCTGGGTGGCCGACAATGAAATGGGCCTGATCGTCGGCGGCCAATCGGATTTCACCACCTTGCGCGGTGAATACAACAACTGGCTGCCGGCGTTCGACTTCGATCTGGCGCCGATCGACAGCGTGCGTCTGCGCGCTTCGTACAGCCACACCATCACGCGACCGGATTACACCAGCATGCAGGGCGGCATCACCGTCGCCCAGCCGCTGCGCCCGAACGGCGGCAGCACCGCCAGCAGCGGCAATCCGGGCCTGCTGCCCTACAAGTCGAAGAATATCGATCTGGCTGCCGAATGGTATTACGCCAAGGACAGCTATGTCTCGGTGGGCTTCTTCCACAAGGACGTGAGCAACTTCATCGCTAACACCACCACCCAGGGGCCGTTGTTTGATCTGCCCAACCCGGCACAGGGCGCGGCGGTTCAGGCCGCACGCACGGCGCTGGGTGGTAATCCCAACTTTGCCGCCATCCTCGGCTGGTTGGCCGTGAACCGGCCCAGCGTGGTGCAATTGACCAACGGCGTGCCCAGCGGTGTCATTGGCCAGGCGAATGATCCGGATGTGGTGTTCACCTCCACCGTGCCGGGCAACAGCGCCCAGACGGCCAAGCTGCATGGCTTCGAATTTGCTGTTCAGCACAGTTTCTGGAACACCGGTATCGGCGTCATCCTGAACTATACGGTGGTCAACAGCGACACGCAGTTCGATAACACGCTGCGCTACACCGCTACCCAGTTTGCGGTGAACGGGGTGAGCGACAGTGCCAACGCGGTGCTTTTCTATGACAAGAACGGCATCCAGGCCCGTGTGGCCTACAATTGGCGCGATGGCTTCCTGTCCAGCTATGGCTTCGATCCCTTTTATGTTGATCCCTATGGCCAGTTCGACGTCAGCGCCTCGTGGGAGTTCAAGAAGGGGCTGACCGCGTTCGTTGAAGGCATCAACATCACCAATGCCGATCGTCGCGGCCACATGCGCAATGATCAGACGGTGTTCTTCGCGGCACCGGGCTATGCCCGCTACACCGCCGGGTTGCGCTTCTCCTTCTGACCCAAGGGAAGCCTGACCACGAGTCGGGTTGCAGGAAGAGCCGCACGCGCCAGCGTTGCGGCTCTTCTTTTGCTCTGCCACTGTAGGTTCTGGAGAGGGTGAACGTGAGGGATGGCACGCCATTTCAGGTGGTGATCGTTGGCGGCGGCAGCGCCGGCTGGCTCACGGCCTGCGTGCTGGCGGCGCGGCGTCCCGAACTGGCCATCACCCTGGTGGAATCGCCCGATATCCCGACCATCGGCGTGGGGGAGGGCACCTGGCCGACCATGCGTGAGACGCTGGGCAGCATCGGCCTGGCCGAAGCCGATTTCCTGCGGGCCTGCGATGCATCGTTCAAGCAGGGATCACGCTTTGATGGCTGGGTGACGGGGGAGGCCGGCGATTCCTATCTTCACCCCTTCACCTTGCCACCAGCCGGCGACATGGCGGCGCTGCTGCACGCCCATGCGGCGCAGGCATCGGGAACCAGCTTTGCCGAAGCTATGACTGCACAGGCCGCGGCCTGCGCCCAGGACTTGGCGCCGCGCCAGCGCACCATGCCGGATTATGCCGGTGCGCTGAACTATGCCTATCATTTCGATGCCGGCAAATTCGCCCGATTGCTGACCCGCCATGCCACGCAGAACCTGGGCGTGAGCCATGTCGCGGCCGACGTGGTGAGCACGACAGCAGCCGCCAATGGCGACATCGCGGCCCTGATGCTGAAGGATGGGCGCACATTGGCGGCCGATCTGTTCATCGATTGCACCGGCCAGGCCGCGCGGCTGATCGGCGGCCATTGCGGCGTCGCATGGATTGATCGCTCCGATGTGTCGTTCAACGACAGGGCGCTCGCTGTGCAGGTGCCGGTGCTGCCTAGCAGTCCTGTTGCTTCGCAAACCATCGGCACCGCGCACCGGGCGGGCTGGATCTGGGATATCGCACTGCCCACACGGCGCGGCATCGGCTGCGTCTATGCTTCGCGCTTCATGAGTGATGATGAAGCCGATGCTGTGCTGCGTACCCATGTCGCCGCGCAGGTGACGGGGGCCGACGTCGCGGCGCTCAGCCCCCGCAAGCTCAGCTTTGCCACCGGCCACCGGGCGCGCTTCTGGCAGGGCAATGTGGTTGCCGTCGGCCTTTCGGCCGGCTTCATCGAGCCGCTGGAAGCCTCGGCCATCGTGCTGATCGAGCTTTCGGCACGGGGGCTGACTGATGTGCTGCCGTGCAGCCGCGAGGTGATGGACGTGGCGGCCCGCCGGTTCAATGATCTGTTCCGCACTCGCTGGGATCGCATCATCGCCTTCCTGAAGCTCCACTATGTGCTCAGCCGCCGGACCGAGCCTTATTGGCTGGCGCAGCGTGATCCCGCCACCATCCCGGAACGGCTTGCCGAAGATCTCATCCTGTGGCGCCAGCATCCGCCATCGGCCCGTGATTTTCCGCTGCATGACGAGATGTTCCCGGCCGCCAGCCAGCACTATATCCTGTATGGCATGGGCTATCCGCTGCCCCAGTCTCTGCTCCATTCACCGCCGCCGGCCGCCGCCATTACCGCCGCCGCCGCTCGGCTGGCCGAGGTGCAGGATCGGGCCCGCCACATGACGGCGGCGTTGCCCGAAAATCGCGCTTACCTGGCCGCCATCGCCGCGCAGGCCGCCTGACCACACGGACCACAGCCATGACCAACCATCAGATCCTGAACCACGAACAGCACGCCGATCTGCGCGTGCTGGTGCAGTCCGCCGCGGCGCTCGGCGATGCGGTGATGGCCTGCCTGACCGTGCCGGCTGAATTCCGCCGCCTGGCCACCGATTATCCCATTCTGTTCCGCAAGGACGATGACAGCGGCGAATTTTCGGCGCTGGCGCTGTTCGGCTTTGAACCTGGCGAAAATCTTTATCTCGACGGCGACCAGTGGGACGCCACCAACCGCCCGTTGGCCATGATGGTGCAGCCGTTTCTGGTGGGCCGCAGCGACGGCGACGGGCCGGGCCAGGTGCATATCGACATGGAACACCCGCGCGTGTCGCGCAGCGGCGAAGGCGTGAAGCTGTTCGAACCAGGCGGCCAGCCGACACCCCATGTTGAGCAGATTGCCGACATGCTGGGGGCGCTCGATGCCGGCTATCGTGCCACTGGCGATTATTTTGCCGCGCTCAACCGGTATGACCTGATCGAACCTTTCTCGATGGACGTCACCCTCGACAATGGCGCCATGCACCGGTTGGTGGGCTATCATCTGATCAACGAAGACCGGCTGGCGGCGTTGGAGCCGGGCGCGCTGGCCGAACTTCATGCCGAAGGCCATCTGCTGCCCACCTATATGGCGCTGGCATCGCTGGGCAATCTGGCGCGGCTGGTGCGCCGCAAGAACAAGCGTGCGGATGGCTGAAGCATCGTATCTTGATCACCTGCCGCGCGTGGCCGAAGAGGTGCTGGCGCCCGAAGCGCTGGCCGACCGGCTGACCGGTGCGACTACGCCGTTCGTGGTGCGCGGGCTGGCGGCGGACTGGCCCTTGGTCAAGGCCGGCCGGAAGGGGGGCGGCACCGCGCGGGATCTGCTGGCGGCGCAGGCCCGCAACCGCGCCTTTCCGGCCAGCATGGGCGCGCGGGCCGGCGATGATCGCCTGTTCTATGATGCCGCGATGGCAATGAATTTCCACACGGACATGGGGCCGCTGCCGCAGTGGCTGGCGGCGATGGCAGCGGCCGAGAATGATGCGACGGCGCCGACAGTCTATCTCTCCTCCATCGACATGGGCGATTATTTCACGGGCCTTGCCGAGGCGCACAGCCTGCAACTGGGTGCGCGCCAGCCGTTGGCCAGCATCTGGATCGGCAGCCGTACCTGCATCGCCGCCCACAACGATGTGCCCGACAATGTGGCGGTGTGTGCCGCCGGCCGGCGCCGCTTTACGCTGTTTCCGCCCGAACAATTCGTCAATCTCTATCTTGGCCCGCTCGAAAACACGCCCGCAGGCCGTCCGGTGAGCATGGTTGATGTGCGCGCACCCGATCTTGCCGTCCACCCGCGCTTTGCCGAAGCGTTGCAGCACGCGCAGGTGGCCGAACTGGAGCCGGGCGATGCGATCTTCGTGCCGTCCCTTTGGTGGCACCATGTCGAAGGGCTTGCCGCTTTCAATATCCTGGTGAATTTCTGGTGGCGCGATACGCCGCGCTGGCTCGGAAATCCCGAAGACGCGCTGCTGCATGCCATTTTAGCGGTGCGCGATCTGCCGCCCGAACAGCGCGAACACTGGCGCGCCCAGTTCGATCATCATGTGTTTGCGGCCACCGATGACGTGACCGCGCATTTGCCGCTGGAAGGTCGCGGGATATTGGCACCGCTCACGGCCGCCACCGCCGGCCAGATCAAGGCCCGTTTGTTGAGAGGATTGTCGCGATGAACAGCAAGCCATTAAGGGTCGTGGTTGCCGGGGGCGGGACAGCCGGCTGGATGGCCGCGGCGGCGCTGGCGCACACGCTGGGCCCGGTGATCGATCTGACCCTGGTGGAATCCGATGCCATCGGCACCATCGGCGTGGGCGAAAGCACCATCCCGCCAATCGTGCTGTTCAACCGCCTGCTGGGCATCAACGAGGCCGAGTTCATGCGGGCGACCCAGGCCACCTTCAAGCTGGGCATCATGTTCGAGAACTGGCGCGACGTAGGCCACAAATATTTCCACAGCTTTGGCAGCACCGGCAAGGATCACTGGTCGGCCGGCTTCCAGCATTTCTGGATGCATGGGCAGACGCAGGGCCATGATGCGCCCTACGATGATTATGCGCTGGAACTGCAGGCGGCAATGCAATCGAAGTTCGCGCATCTGCCTGACGATCGGCTGAACTATGCCTATCAACTTGATTCCGTGCTTTATGCGGCCTTCCTGCGCAAACGCGCCGAAGCTGGCGGGGCAAAACGCATCGAAGGGCGCATCAACGCGGTCGAACTGAATGCGGAAACCGGCGACATCGCTTCGCTGATACTGGACGGCGACCGCCGTATCGAAGGCGATCTGTTCATCGATTGCACGGGATTTCGCGCGCTTCTTATCGAAGGCGCACTGCACGCCGGTTTCGATGACTGGACCAACTGGCTGCCCTGCAACAGCGCCATCGCCATCCAGACCAGCAGCGGGCGACCCGCCGTGCCCTACACCCGCGCCATCGCCCATGATGCCGGCTGGCAGTGGCGCATCCCGCTGCAGCACCGGCAGGGCAACGGCATCGTCTATTGCAATCGCTATCTGAGCCAGGAGGCGGCGCAGGAACGCCTGTTCGCCACCATCGAGGGCGACAAACTGGTGAAGCCCAACATCATCAGCTTCACCACTGGCGTGCGCCGCAAGCAGTGGCATCGCAACTGCGTTGCCGTTGGCCTGGCGGGCGGCTTCATGGAGCCGCTGGAATCCACCTCAATCCACCTGATTCAGCGCGCCGTGCTGCGCATCTGCCGGATGCTGCCGGCCAGCGGCAAGGTCAGCCCGCACGACATCGCCGAATTCAACGAGCAGATGTTCACCGACATGGAGCAGATCCGTGACTTCCTGATCCTGCACTACAAGGTGACCCAGCGCCGCGACAGCCCGTTTTGGCGGCAGGTGGCGGCCATGGAAATTCCTGAAAGTCTCGCCCACAAGATTGAATTGTTCCGCGAGACGGCCCGTGTGTTCCGCAAGAATGAAGAGCTGTTCATTGAAAACAGCTGGGTGCAGGTGATGATGGGGCAGGGGATCGTGCCGCAGAGTTATCACCCCGTTGCCGCCAAGCTGCGCCCGGAGGAGCTCAACGCCTTCCTTGGCGGTTTGCGCGACAGCGTGGCGAGAACGGTTGCGGGCTTGCCCGATCATCACGCCTATGTCGCGCGCTATTGCGGTGCTACCGACGCTGCGGCGCAGGCGCATAAAGCTGCGTGAAGGAGGGCAGTTGAAGCATGGCAAGACGTCGCCAGGCCGTCACGATCCGGCATGTCGCCGCCGAGGCGGACGTGTCGTTGCAGACCGTCAGCCGCGTGATCAACAATGAACCCAATGTGCGCCCGGAAACCAAGGAGCGCGTGCAGGCCGCCATCGACAGGTTGGGCTATGTGCCGTCCATCGCCGCCCAGCGCATGAGCGGATCGCGATCCTATTTGATCCTCGCCATCAACGATCGGGATCGCACCATCGCCGATTGGCAGGCGCGGCAGGGCACCGACTGGGTTGATCAGATGCTGCTGGGCGGCATGCTGAAATGCGCCGAACATGGCTATCGCATGATCTTCGAACTGGTCGACACGCACAGCGATCATGTCGAGCGCGAACTGGCCGGTGCTATTGCCGCGCTGCAGCCCGATGGCATCATCCTTACCCCGCCGCACAGTGACAATCCGCAGATCGTCGCTTTCCTGGCCGAACAGGACATGCCGTTCGTGCGCATCGGTTCTCAGCAACGGCAGGCTGGCATTCCGGTATCGATGGACGATGAAGGCTCGGCCCGCACCGCCACCCGCCACCTGATTGATCATGGCCACTCCCGCATCGGTTTCATCGCCGGTTCGAGCGAATATGAATTGAGCGGCTGGCGGGTCGATGGCTGGCGCGCGGCAATGGCCGACGCCGGGCTGGGCACCCATGGCCTGCTCGCTGACGGTGATTTCTCCTACGCCTCGGGCCGGGCGGCGGCGCTGCGCCTGCTCGATCCGCCGGATCGGCCCACTGCGATCATCGCCAGCAATGATCAGATGGCGATTGCCACGCTTGACGTGGCGCGTGAACTGGGCCTGGCTGTGCCCGACGATCTGTCGCTGATCAGTTTCGACAACACGCCCGTCGTGCAGTTCGCGCAGCCGCCGCTGACCGCCATCGATCAATCCATCGCGGCCACCGCGTCAACCGCGGTTGAACTCATCATCGCTTCGCTGAAGGGCGAACCGCTGCCCGAAACGCTCACCGTGGTGAAATCCAGTCTGGTCGAGCGGGCATCGGTCGCCCGGCGTGGCTGAAGCAGCAGCAGCGCAGCCGGGAGCACCGCGGCGCTTCCTGCTGCTTTATGCGCTGGCCTGGGCGGGCGCGGCCATCGCCTATGTGCCGTTCCTCACCATCCTGTTGCCGGTGAAGGTGGAAGGGCTGGCCGGCGGACGGATCGGCATTGATTGGCTGGCCTGGCTCAGCTTTGGCGGCGCGTTGGCCGCCAGCGCCGGCCACCTGCTGTTCGGTTGGCTCAGCGATGTCACCGGTCGGCGCCGGCCGTGGATTGCAGCGGGGTTGCTGATGTCGTGCCTGTTGCTGCTGGCAATGGAGCAGGCGGTCAGCCTGCCGGCGCTGCTGGGGCTGATCATTGCCTGGCAACTGGCGCTCAACATGATGATGGCTCCGCTGGCGGCCCTGGCCGGGGATCATGTGCCCGATGGCCAGAAGGGTCTGCTTGGCGGTTTGCTGGCGTTTGCCCCTGGCCTCGGCGCCCTGTCGGGCTCGCTGGTCACCTGGCCTGATCTGATGTCGCCCCATGGCAGGCTGGCCCTGGTGGCGGCCCTGGTTGCCGGTGCGGTGCTACCGCTGTTGCTGATGCCGTTGTCGGCAAAATCCGATCCCGCACCGCAAGCAACGCCGGTTCCGCCCGTGCATCCGCTGGCCACCGTGCGGCGCATGTGGCTGGCCCGGTTAGCCCTGCAGATCGCTGAAGCAACGCTGTTTGCCTATCTCTATTTCTGGTTCGTGGCGGTCGATGGCGGCATGACCGATAATCGCGTCGCCGGGCTGTTTGCCGCCACTCTGGTGGTGTCGGCACCCGTGGCGCTGGCCGCTGGCCGTTGGGCGGATCGCCATGGCCAGCCGTTCCGGCCGCTGGTGATAGCTGCGGTCGGGGCGGCGTTCGGGCTGGTGGGCATGGCCTTGTCTACAAAGCTGGCCGCTGCGATGGTGGCCTTCGCGGTCTTTTCGCTGGCGTCGGCGGTGTTCCTCGCTCTCCACAGCGCCCAGACCCTGCGCGTGCTGGCACGGCCGGAACGGCGCGGGCTTGATCTTGGCCTGTTCAATCTGACCAACACGATTCCATCGCTGATCATGCCGTGGCTCACCATCGGTCTGGTGCCGCGCTTCGGCTTTTCCGGGCTGTTTCTGGCGCTGGCCTTGCTGTGCCTGATCAGTGCCTTGGTGCTGGCCGGCCTGCCACGCCAACATTGATGGCCGCTACTTGATTTCGCAGCGCATCCATGAAATGGTGAGAACGTTCACAACGGCACAAGCCGCTTTTGGATAAAAATTGAACGACGTGCACAACGCACAAATCCAGCCATTGCCACGCAAAGGGCGGGCAGGATCCGGGGCAGGGGATAGCAATGAACAAGGCGCGTTGGCTTATGGGCCTGATCGTGCTTGCCACGGCGGCGGCGCCGCCGGCAGTGCTGGCTGATCCATCGCAATGGCCGGCTACGCGCAGCCCGGCCGCGCTCACCGATCCTGCAACCGAGGCCCGCATCACCGCACTGATGCAGGGGATGAGTCTGCGCCAGAAAGTGGGCCAGCTGATCCAGGCCGATATCACGGCCATCAAGCCCGCCGATCTCAAGCGCTATCCGCTTGGTTCGATTCTCGCTGGCGGCAATGGCGGGCCCTATGGCAATGAACGCGCCGATGCCGCGACCTGGGTGAAGCTGGTGGGGGAATTCCGCGCGGTGTCGCGCCGTTCTGGTGCCGGTATCCCGATCCTGTTTGGCGTGGATGCCGTGCATGGCAACAGCAATCTGCCTGGCGCCACCATCTTTCCGCACAATATCGGTCTTGGGGCAGCACATGATCCCGAACTGATTCAGCGCATCGGGGCTGTTACCGCGGCCGAACTGTCGGGCAGCGGCATTGATTGGACGTTTGCGCCCACGCTGGCCGTGCCGCAGGATTTGCGCTGGGGCCGCAGTTATGAAGGCTATTCGGCGCAGCCGGCACTGATCGCCGCTTATGCCCGCGCCCTCACGCTGGGCCTGCAGGGGCCACTCACCGCCGGCACGCCACTGCCCGCCAACAAGGTGGCCGCCACCGCCAAGCATTTCGTTGCCGATGGCGGCACGGAGGGCGGCAAGGACCAGGGCGACGCCCGCATCAGCGAGGCCGAATTGGTGACTGTCCATTCCGCTGGCTATGCGCCTGCGGTGGAAACCGGCGTGCTGGCCGTGATGGCCAGTTTTTCGAGCTGGAACGGGGTGAAGGCGCACGGCAACCGCTATCTGCTTACCGACGTGCTGAAAGGTCGGATGGGCTTTGAAGGGCTGGTGGTGGGGGATTGGAACGGTCACGGCCAGCTACCGGGCTGCACGCCCACCGATTGCGCGCTCACCATCAATGCCGGGCTTGACCTGGTGATGGCGCCCGATAGCTGGAAGGGCCTGTTCGACAGCACGCTGCGCCACGCCAAACGCGGCACCATCCCGATGACCCGGATCGAAGATGCCGTGCGCCGGGTGCTGCGCGTGAAGGCGCAATTGGGTCTGCTCGATGCCGCCCCCATGGAGCGTGGTGACCCGTCGCGCATCGGCGCGCCCGATCATCTGGCGGTTGCCCGCGAGGCCGTGGCCAAATCGCTGGTGCTGCTGAAGAACAACGATGGCGTGCTGCCGATCCGGCCCGGCGCGCGCGTGCTGATTGCCGGCCCCGGCGCCGACGACATGGCGATGCAAAGCGGCGGCTGGACCGTGACCTGGCAGGGCACTGATACCAGCGTCGCCGATTTTCCCAAGGGCCAGACCATCGGTCGCGCCATTGCGGCGGCCGTGCGTGATGCTGGCGGCGAAGCGGTGATTGCGAGCGACGGTGCGGCCGCGGCCAAGCCAGATGTCGCCATCGTGGTGTTCGGCGAACAGCCCTATGCCGAATTCCAGGGCGATGTGCCTGATCTGGCCTTCCGCGCACTGGCGGGTGAGGCCGATCTGATTGCTCGCCTGAAGGCGCAGGGCATAAAGGTCGTATCGGTGTTCCTGTCCGGCCGGCCACTGTTCGTGCCGAAACTGATCAATGCTTCCGACGCCTTTGTGGCGGCGTGGCTGCCGGGCTCGCAGGGGCAGGGTGTGGCCGATGTGCTGGTGGCCCGCCGCGATGGCACGCCAGCACGCGATTTCAGCGGCCGCTTGCCCTTTGCCTGGCCGGCGGATGCCCGCTCTCCGATCGCTGCGCCGTTATGGCCGGTGGGCCATGGCCTCGATTACCGCACAGCGGTCAATGTTGGCCCGCTGAGCGAAGACCCCAAGGTCGATCTGGCAGCACTGGCCAGCGAAGACAGTTACATGGTGCGCGGCAAGGTGCTGATGCCGTGGCGACTTGGCGTGGACAGCGCCGTGACTGCGCGCGCTGTCGATCTTTCGGCGCAGGAAGACGCCCGCCACTTCCGCTGGACCGCGCCTGGTGCCATCGCCATCGATGGCCCGCCGGTCAGCCTGTCCCGCCAGGGCACCGGCGGCTTTGCCCTGCAACTGGATTGGCGCATCGATGCGCCGGCAACCGGCCAGGTGCGGCTCAGCTTTGGCGGTGCCACGCTGGATATCAGCGCGGCGGTGCGGGCGCTGCCACAGGGCCAGCCAACCAAGCTCGACATCCCGCTGGCCTGTTTTGCGGCGGCCGGTGCCGATCTCGCGCATGTCGGCACGCCGCTGCGTTTGGCTGCGCAGCGTGGCTTCGCCATGACCTTGCGAACGGCCCGTCTCAGCCAGCCCATGCCCTTGCCAGCCTGCCCGCCCGCCGCCCGTTGATCTGATCGGAACCCGCCATGGCTGCTCCCTCCCTCGCCAGCGACCGCCCGGTTTCCGGCCATGTCGATGCGCCGCGCCTGAAGCTTTTCGTGTTGGCGTTGTGCTTCATCTTCGGCGGCATCACCAGCCTGAACGATGTGATCATTCCCAAGCTGAAGGAGCTTTTCACCCTCAGTTACACGCAGGCCATGCTGGTGCAGGTGTGTTTCTTTGCGGCCTATGCCGTGATCGGCATTCCGGCGGCTAAGCTGGTGAAACGCATCGGCTATATGCGCGGCGCGGTGGCGGGGCTAGCACTGATGATGATTGGCTGCCTGATGTTCATCCCGGCCAGCAGCACCGCGACCTATGGTCTTTTCCTGGCCGCGCTGTTCGTGCTGGCCAGCGGCGTGGTGATCGTGCAGGTGGTGGCCAACCCGTTGATTTCCATGTTGGGCAAGCCGGAAACTACGCACAGCCGGCTCACCTTCGCGCAGGCCTTCAACTCGCTGGGCACGACGATTTTTCCGTATTTCGGCGCCATCCTGATCCTGGGGGCGTTGGCCAGCCAATCGGCCGGTGAACTATCGGGCGCGGCGCTGGATGCCTATCGCACCGCCGGCAGCCAGGCCATCGTCAACGGCTATCTGGGCCTTGCCGTGGCATTGGCGGTGGTGGCCGGCGTGGTCTGGTTGTTCCGCAATGCCTTGCCCGCCGAACAGCATGAAGCCAGCGCCGGTCTTGCCGGGCTCGATCTGCTCGGCCAGCGCCGCTTTGGTTTCGGCGCGCTGTGCATCTTCCTCTATGTCGGAGCCGAAGTGTCGATCGGTTCGCTGATTGTCAATTATCTTGGCCAGGCGCAGGTTATGGGCCTGGCCGAACAACAGGCCGGCAAACTTATCGGGCTGTATTGGGGCGGCGCGATGGTGGGCCGTTTCGTTGGCTCGGCGCTGCTGCGGCTGGTGGCACCGGGACGGCTGCTGGCGCTGGTGGCGATCGGTGCCATCGCGCTGATCTCCCTGTCCACCCAGACCACGGGCGATGTTTCGGGCTACAGCCTGCTGGCCATCGGGCTGATGAACGCCATCATGTTTCCCACAATCTTCAGCCTGGCCTGTGAAGGCCTTGGTCCGCGCGCGGCCGATGGTTCGGGGATCATCAATGTCGCCATTGTCGGCGGCGCGGTGGTGCCGCTGCTCACCGGCGTGATCGTCGATGCCAGCGGCAGCCTGGCGTTGGGGCTGGCGCTGCCGGCGGCGTGCTATGCCGTGATTGCCGGCTTTGGCTGGTTCGCGGCAAAGCCCGAACCGGCGGCCTGATCAGGGGATTGCCCGCCGGTTCCACGGCATGGCGGCCAACAGGTGCGCCATCCCGCACAAGCCTGTCGTACCGGCGACACTGAGACCAGCACCCACCAGCCCGGCCAGCAGCGCAATACAGCCCGGCGCCACCGTGACGCTGAGCAGCACGCTGACCAGCACCAGCAGTCCGCTGACAATCTGCAACTGGCGTATGATCGGCAGGCGCAGTGCGGTCTCGTGCCCGGCCCGCGGCAGGTCGGTGCGGGCCCAGGCTACTACGCCGCCTGCCGACCGGAACCGGGGCCAGCAGCCGGCCCACATTGCTGCTGGTGCACCGTCCGGTCTGGCAGGTGAAGATCAGGCTGCAATCATGGCCGCAGGCAAGCATCCCGCCATCAGCGAGGCTGAGCGGCAGCGACAGCTATCCGGGGATGTGGCGGGCGGCATATTCATCGGCTTCGCGCACATCGGCCAGCATGGCATGACCGTAATCGATCAGCGCTGCCGCGTCATAGGGGGTAGGGGCTTCAGCAAGGATCATTCCCGGCAGCATGTATGATGGGACAACGGCTGCTGACCCCAATGACTGATGGGCAGCCAAAAGCAACGGCCGGTCATCAGAGCAATCTAAATTAGTAAATATTGATGCCAGTGATTGTCTCAGATCAAGGCTGGCCAGTCCGATCCGGCCCACCATTGCTTCAGCTTGATCGAGGAATGATTGCCATGCGCAACGAAGGCACGATTGATCGCATTCTGCGGGCGGGGCTAGGCATTGCCCTGATTTCTCTGGTGTTCGAAGGGCCACAAACCCCATGGGGCTGGCTGGGTCTGGTGCCGCTGATCACCGGGTTGGTGGGTTTCTGCCCGCTGTATCGGTTGGTCGGGTTCAACACCTGCAAGTTGTAGCGATTGCCGGCGGCACGGTTATGCTGCGGCCATGATTCGCCGCACGCTTCTTGCCGCCGCCCTGTTGGGACTGGCCCTTCCCGCCCTTGCACAAGAAGTGCCGGCCCTACCCCAACCAGCGCCCCCACCTGGCCCTGTGTCCGAACCGGTGACGGTGAAGGTGGTGATGACCACCGAGCTTGGCCCCATCACCATTGCGCTGGAAACCGAACGTGCGCCGGTCACAGCCGGCTATATCCTCAAGCATGTCGATGAAAAGCGGCTGGATGGCGCCGCCTTTTACCGGGCCTACAAGGTCACGCCGGATGGCAGCATCGGCCTGGTGCAGGGGGGCATACAGGATGGCCGCAAGCTGCTGCCGCCGGTGGCGCATGAGCCGACAACCGCCACGGGGCTCACCCATGATGAAGGCGCTGTTAGCCTTGCCCGCGCGGCGCCCGGTACAGCGCAGGCGCAATTCTTCTTCATTCTCGGCAGCTTGAAGGCGCTGGATGCCAATCCGGCCGGGCCGGGGGACAATCTGGGTTTTGCCGTGTTCGGCCGTGTCACCGATGGCATGGACGTGGTGCGCAAGATTTTGAACGAGCCGATCTCCGCCACCAAGGGCGAAGGCGTGATGAAGGGCCAGATGATCGAGGCGCCGGTGAAGATCATCAGCGTGAACCGGCTGATCCCGTTGCCGAAACCAATTGTAAAGCCGCCGGTTAAGAAGCCGCTGCCGAAACGCCGCTGATCAAACGTAAGGCGGCGCGTACCAGCCCTTGGGCGAGGCCGTGAAGATCTCGCAGCCGGTTTCGGTGATGCCGATGCTGTGTTCGAACTGGGCCGACAATGAACGGTCGCGCGTTACCGCTGTCCAGCCATCGTCCAGCACTTTCACGGCCGGGCCGCCGCCATTGATCATCGGTTCTATGGTGAAGAACATGCCGGGTTTCAGCACCACCCCGCGCCCGGGCTTGCCGACATGCACCACGTTGGGCGCCGTATGGAAATCCTGGCCCAGCCCGTGCCCGCAGAAATCGCGCACCACGGAAAAGCGGTTGCGTTCGGCATGGGTCTGGATGGCGTGGCCCACGTCGCCCAGCGTCTTGCCGGGCTTGGCCTGCTCGATGCCCAGCATCAGGCATTCATAGGTGACATCAACCAGCTTGCGCGCCTTCAACGGCACATCGCCCACCAGGAACATGCGGCTGGTGTCACCATACCAGCCATCCACCACCACGGTGACATCTATATTGACGATGTCACCGCTCTTCAGCTTCTTGGGCCCCGGAATGCCGTGGCACACGACATGGTTAACGCTAGTGCACAAGGAGTGCGAGAAGCCGCGATAGAACACTGTCGCCGATGCCGCACCGGCGGCGCGCACGAACTCCCATGCCATCGTGTCGAGATCGATGGTCGCCACTTCGGGCAACACATGCGGCGTGAGGTGATCCAGCACCTCGGCAGCCAGCCGACCGGCCTTGCGCATGCCTTCAAAGGCGGCCGGGCCGTGCAGGCGGAGTTGGCCCTCGTGCGGGTCCATCACCGTGGTGTAAAGCGCTTGCGTCATATCCACGCCCATAGGGTTTCGGGCCGGCAAAGTCCATCTTCACCATGGTCACAGCCGCCGCCCTGCGCTAAGCCCGCCCTCATGAACGAACCGAGTCACACGCAGACGGGGCGGATCTACACCGCTGCCCTTCTCATCATCGGCGATGAGATATTGTCCGGCCGCACGCAGGATGCCAACACCGCCTATCTGGCGAAATGGCTGGGCGTGCAGGGCATCCGCCTGAAGGAAGTACGCGTTGTTGCCGATGAGATGGACGCCATCTCCGAAGCGGTGAACGCCCTGCGGGTGAAGCACGACTATCTGTTCACCACCGGCGGCATTGGCCCGACGCACGACGACATCACCGTGGACGCCATCGCCGCCGCGCTGGGCCTTGAGGTGATCATCCACCCTGACGCCCGCGCCATCCTGGCAGCGCATTATGGCGATCAACTGACTGAAGCCCGACTGCGCATGGCGCGCACGCCGGCCGGTGCCAGCCTTATCGAAAATCCGCGCACCAAGGCACCCGGCATCCGTGTCGAGAACATCTTCATCATGGCCGGCGTGCCGATGATCACACAGGGCATGCTGGCTTGGCTGGATGGCCAACTGCCCGGCGGTGCCCCGGTGCTGTCGCGCAGCGTCGGCGCCTGGACGCAGGAGAGCAAGGCCGCCGAAATCCTGAAGCGTACCGAGAAGGACAATCCCGGTGTGCAGATCGGTTCCTACCCCTTCTGGCGCGAGGGCAAGACCGGCGCCAATTTCGTCATGCGTTCCACCAGTGAAGCGCAGCTGGCCGAGGTGGCACAAAAGCTGATGGCAGCCCTGTCGGAAGCTGGTATCACCCCGGTTGACGGAGAGCTGTGAGGGTCAACATGGCGATGGTCCGCTGGGTCTTTCTCGCCGCGATGGCGGTGTTGTTCATCTTGCTGGCGGTGTCCAACTGGACGCTGGTGGATTTCATCCTGCCTGATGGCACGCCCACAGCGCTGCCGCTGCCGCTGCTGCTTGGTATTGCCTTCCTGGCCGGTGTGATCCCCACCTGGATATGGCATGTGCTGTTGCGCCCGCTGGCCGAAAGCCGGCGCGTGCGTCCGGTCCGGGCGGAGCAGGCACAGGTGGCCGCCCCGGTTGCTTCCCCATCCAGCGGAGCCTGATCGCCATGACCAATCCGGTGTTCGTGGCGGTGGATACGCCCGATGTCGCTGCCGCGCGTGCGCTGGTCGCGGCAGTCGCACCGCATGTCGGCGGGGTGAAACTTGGCCTCGAATTCTTCTGCGCCCACGGCCCGGCCGGCATCGCGGCCGTAATGGAGGGGATTCAGAAAGAGGGTTTGGCATTGCCGCTCTTCCTCGATCTTAAACTGCACGATATTCCCAACACGGTGGCTGGCGCGGTGCGCAGTCTCGCGCCGCTGGCCCCGTCCATCCTGACTGTCCACGCCGCCGGTGGCCACGCCATGTTGGCCGCCGCCCGCGCCGCTGCACTGCCCGGCACCCGCGTGGTGGCCGTCACTGTGCTCACCAGCCTTGATGATGCCGATCTGCTTAGCGCGGGCGTGCCCGATGGCGCGGCCACCCAGGCAGCGCGCCTGGCTCGGCTGACGCGCGGGGCCGGGCTGGATGGTATCGTCTGTTCCCCTCACGAAGTTGCCGCGGTGAAGGCCGAATGGAGCGGCGGCCTGTTCGTCGTACCCGGCGTGCGCCCGGCCGGCAGCGATGTCGGCGACCAGAAGCGGGTGATGACGCCAGCGGAAGCCCTAAAAGCCGGCGCGGGCGTCCTCGTTGTCGGCCGCCCGATCACGTCGGCACCTGATCCGGCCGCCGCCGCTGCCGCAATCGCGGCCAGCCTGTGACGCCCTTCAAGATCTGTGGGCTGTCCACGCCGGAAACCGTGGACGCCTCGGTCGAGGTTGGCGCGGCGCATCTTGGCTTCAATTTCTTTGCGCCCAGCCCACGCTTCGTCGAACCGGCCGCCGCCGCAACGCTGATCGCCCGCGTCCCGTCCGGAGTGGGCCGGGTGGCCGTGCTGGTTGCGCCGGATGATGCGCTGGTTGCCGCCGTGATCGGCGCGGGCATCACCATCTTGCAGCTACATGATGCGGGCGCGGAACGGGTGAGTGAACTGAAAACGCGCCATAATCTGGCGGTTTGGCTGGCGGCGGGGGTGAAGACCCATGACGATATCCGCAGCGCCGAAAAGGCTGCTGGCCCGGCTGATCTGTTGCTCCTCGATGCCAAAGCGCCTAACGACGCTCCGCTTCCGGGCGGCAATGGGCTGGCCTTTGATTGGCAGTTGCTGATCGACACGCGACCGGGGCGGCGCTTTGGTCTGGCCGGCGGGCTTGGTATAGGCAATGTCGCAGATGCCATCCGCCGGGTGGCGCCGGCGCTGGTGGATGTGGCATCAGGTGTGGAAGAGAGTGCAGGGGTGAAATCGGTGGACAAGATCAGGGCTTTTGCCAACGCCGTGAGGGCCGCATGAACGCCGAAACCGGTTCGCTGCGCGCAGGTCCCGACGCCAACGGCCATTTCGGTGAATTCGGTGGGCGTTATGTCGCCGAAACACTGATGCCGCTGATCTTGGAACTGGAACAGGCCTATACGGATGCCAAGGCCGATCCGGCCTTCCATGGCGAGCTAGATGACCTGCTCAAGCACTACGTGGGCCGGCCCAGCCCGCTCTATTTCGCCGAGCGGTTGACCGAGGAATTGGGCGGCGCCAAGATCTACCTTAAGCGCGACGAGCTCAATCACACCGGGGCGCACAAGATCAACAATTGCATTGGCCAGATTTTGCTCGCCCGCCGCATGGGTAAGAAGCGGATCATCGCTGAAACGGGCGCTGGCCAGCATGGTGTGGCCACGGCCACGGTCGCGGCGCGCTTTGGCCTGCCCTGCACCATCTTCATGGGCGCCCGCGATATCGAACGCCAGGCCCCCAACGTGTTCCGCATGAAGCTGCTCGGCGCTGAAGTGCGCGCCGTGGAAAGCGGCAGCAAGACGCTGAAGGACGCGATGAACGAGGCGCTTCGCGATTGGGTTACTAACGTACATGACACCTTCTACATCATCGGAACGGCAGCCGGCCCGCACCCGTATCCTGAGCTCGTGCGCGATTTCCAGACGGTTATCGGCAAGGAAGCCCGCGCGCAGATATTGGAACGGGAAGGGCGCCTGCCCGATCTGTTGGTGGCCTCCATCGGCGGTGGATCCAACGCGATTGGCTTGTTCCATCCCTTCCTTGACGACAAGGATGTGCGCATTGTCGGCATCGAAGCGTCAGGCAAGGGCCTGACCACCCACGAACATGCTGCCAGCCTTGCCGGTGGCCGCGCCGGGGTGCTGCACGGCAACAAGACCATGCTGCTGCAGGATGAAGACGGCCAGATTACGGAAGCGCACAGCATTTCGGCTGGCCTCGATTATCCGGGCATTGGCCCCGAACATGCCTGGCTGCACGCCATTGGCCGGGTGGAGTATCAAAGCGCAACCGATACTGAGGCGCTGGAAGGTTTCCAGTTGCTGTGCCGCACTGAAGGCATCATCCCGGCGCTGGAACCGGCCCACGCCATTGCCGCCGTGGCGCGGCTGGCGCCGACAATGGGTAAGGGTCAGATCATCATCGCCAATCTGTGCGGCCGCGGCGACAAGGATATTTTCACCGTCGCTGCCGCGCTGGGAGTGACGATGTGAGCAGGGATCGTCTCTCCACCCGCTTTGCTGCCTGCGCTGCCGAAGGCCGCGCAGCGCTGGTGACGTTCGTGACCGCTGGCGATCCCGATCTGGCGACCTCTGCCGAAATCCTGGCGGCGCTGCCGGAGGCAGGTGCGGACGTGATCGAAATCGGCATGCCGTTCACCGATCCGATGGCGGATGGCCCGGCGATCCAGCGCGGCAATCTGCGCAGCCTCGCCGCTGGCACCACGCTGCGCAAGCTGCTGTCGATGGTGACGGTGTTCCGCGAGACTGACAACGTCACACCGATCGTGCTGATGGGTTATTTCAACCCGATTCTCGCCTTTGGCCCGGAACGCTTTGCCGCCGCAGCCAAAACGGCCGGCATCGATGGCTGCATCGTTGTCGATTTGCCGCCCGAAGAAGCCAGGGAATTGGCGCCCGCGCTGGCTGCGCACGGTCTCCACCTGGTGCGGCTGGCGACGCCGACAACGGACGCCCATCGGCTGCCAACCGTCCTCAACGGCGCGTCAGGCTTCCTTTATTATGTTGCGGTGGCTGGTGTGACTGGCGCCAACAGTGCGGCAGCGACTGATGTGGCCGAAGCCGTTGCCCGGCTGAAGGCCTCCACCAGCCTGCCGATTGCCGTCGGTTTCGGCGTGCGCACCCCTGATCAGGCCGCCGCCATTGCCAACCACGCCGATGCGGTGGTCGTGGGCAGCGCCATTGTCGATGCCATCGGTGCGGCCGCCGAAGAACGCGCCAATGATATTCCCGCTCGCGTTGCTGCTCAGGTGGCGGCGCTGGCCCAGGCGGTGCGCACCGCCCGTACGGAGAAAGCCGCATGAGTTGGATTACCCGCACCCGCCAACAATTGACCGGCTTCCTCGCCCGCCGCGACACGCCCGATAATCTGTGGACCAAGTGCAAGAATTGCGGAGCCATGGTCTACACCAAGGAATGGGAAGACAATGGCAGTGTATGCCCGCGCTGTGATCATCATGATCGCATCGGGCCCAAGGCGCGCTTCACCCATTTGTTCGACGGCAATTATCGCGTTCTGCCGGTCGCGAAAGTTGCCGAAGACCCATTGAAGTTCAAGGATCAGAAGAAATACACTGATCGCCTGAAGGCCGCACGTTCATCCACCAGTGAACCCGAAGCCATGATAATCGCCGATGGTCAGATCATGGGCCAGCGCGCCATTATTGGCGTGCAGGATTTCGCTTTCATGGGCGGATCGATGGGCATGGGCGTGGGTGAGGCGTTCCTGTCCGGCGTGGATGCCGCGCTGGCCGCCAATGCGCCCTATATCGTGTTCACCGCAGCCGGCGGTGCGCGCATGCAGGAAGGCATCCTGTCGTTGATGCAGATGCCGCGCTCTACCGTGGGCATCCAGCAGCTGAACGAAGCTGGGCTGCCCTATATCGTCGTGCTCACCGATCCGACGACCGGCGGCGTGACGGCCAGCTATGCCATGTTGGGCGACATCCAGATTGCCGAGCCCAATGCGCTGATTGGTTTCGCCGGCCAGCGCGTCATCGAACAGACGATCCGGGAAAAGCTGCCAGAAGGCTTCCAGCGCGCCGAATATCTGCTTGAACACGGGATGCTCGATATGGTTGTGCACCGCCGTGATCTGAAGGAAACGCTGGGCCGCCTTGTCACTCTGCTGATGGCGCGCCGAGCCGCCGCGTGAGCCTGCCTCCCCCTCCAACCGGCGCGCGCATGCCACCGGCGCGTTCTGACAACCCGCGTCTGGATGCATTGCTCCGTAAGGCGCACGATCTACACCCGACCGAGATTGATCTCACGCTCGGCCGGCTCGAACGGCTCCTTGGCGCGCTGGGCAATCCTCACCACCGCCTGCCGCCGGTGTTCCATGTCGCCGGCACCAACGGCAAGGGCAGCACCTGTGCCATGCTGCGCGCCTGCCTGGAAGCCGAAGGCCGGCGCGTGCATGTCTATTCCAGCCCGCACCTCGTCCGCTTCAACGAGCGTATCCGCCTTGCAGGCCAGTTGATCGATGATGATGCGCTGATCGTGCTCTTGAACGACGTCATCAGCCGCAATGGCGAAGCGCCGATCACCTTCTTCGAACTCACCACGGCTGCCGCCTTTCTCGCCTTTGCCACGGTGGAGGCTGATGCGTGCATTATCGAAGTGGGCTTGGGGGGGCGCATGGACGCAACCAACATCATCCCCACCGCGCTGGTTTCGGGCATCGCGCAGTTGGGGCTGGACCACACACAATGGCTCGGCCCGACGATCCTTGATATCGCCCGCGAAAAGGCCGGTATTGCGCGCAAGGGCGTTCCATTGGTAACGGGGCGTCACCCGGCCGCCGTGACCGCCCGCATTGCCGAAGTCGCTGGCCTTGCCGGTGCCAAGCTTCTGATTCGCGGCCAGGATTGGGATGCGGCGACTTACGAGGGCCAGCTGCATTACCGCGACGAAGCCGGAAAGTTGGCCGTATCGTTGCCGCGTCTGGCTGGCATCCACCAGCACGATAACGCTGCCCTCGCCATCGCGATGCTGCGCGCCCAGACGGCGCTGCCGGTGAAGGATGCCGCTTATCGCGCCGGCATGGGCTGGGTGGAATGGCCGGCGCGGCTGCAAAAACTGGAACGTGGGCCATTGTGGGCATTGCTGCCGGCCGGCAGCAGCCTGTGGATTGATGGCGGCCACAATCCTGCCGCCGGCCGGGCATTGGCCGAAAGCGTGCGGCCCCTGCTGCAATCCGGTCAGCGCCTGCTGTTGGTGGCCGGCATGCTGGCGGCCAAGGATGCCGAAGGCTTCCTAAAGAGCTTTGCCGGCATGGCATCGGCGCTGTATGCTGTGCCTGTACCGGGCCACGCTGCCCATGATCCCGCCCTGCTGGCGGCCACCGCATCAGCCATGGGCATAGCCGCCATGACGGCGCCCGATCTGACCAAGGCCCTGCGAGCAATCGCGCGCAACAGTGAAAGTCCGCCACTGGTGCTGGTCACTGGATCGCTGCATCTGGCTGGCCGGGCGCTGGAACTGAACGGTAATCTGCCCAGCTAAGGCCTTTCAGGGCCGCCGCACCAGGATCGTTACCATGGCCAGCCACGGTACTTCAGCCAGTACCTGCTGGCGAGAGCCGGGTGTTGTAGGCAGCAGTTGGATGCGGCTGCCGTCGACCGCGATCAGGCGGCCAAAGGCAAAGCGGCCAGCCGGGCGCGGCGCTAGCACATCGCGATTTATGGCTCGGCCGAACTGGTCGGGGGCAAGGCGCTTTGCCCAGAGTTCGTCACCGCTGCGATAATCGCCTTGGGCGGTGTCCACCAGCAGCCCGATCAGATCGCCCTGCGGTTGCGGGGGCAGCAACGTGCTTGGGCGTTCAGGCGCATCGGCGCCATTACTGCCGATCAACGCCGCCACCGGCACATCGGCACGATCGGGCATGGTGACCAGTGTGGAGGTCGGCACCGCCATCGCAGCAGCAATCCGCTCGAGCCAGTCAAGCGATACGGAGCGCTTGCCGGTTTCCAGCCGCCCGATGGTTTGCGGTGTGGTGGGCGGATGGCAGGCGGCCGCCACATCGGCAAGCGTGAGGCCGCGTGCCTTTCGAACGTCACGGATTCGGGTAAGCATGTTTTCCTCATAATAACCTATATGGTTAGTTCTGTCCTGCAGTTGGTAGTTTGTGCAAGGACTATTCCATCACCAACGTGCCAAAATGAAGAGTAATCATGCCCCGCTGGGATCCCGCGCTCACGCCAGACTTCGCGCCGCCCAGCAAAAACAGTCTGCTGGCGACCCGGATCCTCGCCGCACCAGATACTGTTGATTGCGCCCGGATGACGGTGAAGCTGCCCGAGCCGCCACTGGCCTGGCTGGCGCGGCGGGGCCATGTCTGACCGGTGTAACTGCTGGCCTGCGAACGACTGCGCGCTTATTTTTCCCATGCGCAACCGGGCCCGCGCGTGACGATTCGTTGGGATCATTTGCTGGCCAGTGCGCGCGGGCAGGGCCGCCCACCTGATCTTTCCGGCGGCAGATTGTCGCCAAGCGCCGGTTCGAAGCGGCCGTTGCCGCCTCAGATCCCGGCCTTTCCGATATCGTTTGGCGAGTGATCTGTCGGGGTGAAGGGTTGGAAGCCGGCGAACGGGCATCGGGCTTGTCGGTGCTGGCGGTGCAACTCGTGCTGCAACTGGCGCTTGATCCGCTTGTCAGCCATTATGGGCTCGACACCAAGGAGTAAGCCCCAATGCATCGTGCCGCCCTGATCCTGCCCCTTCTTGTTCTCGCGGCCTGCGGACCCAAAACGGAGTCTCTGGGCCGGGTGGGCGGCGCGCCGCCGTCGCTGATGCTTTCGACGCGATTGCTCACGGCGGACGGAAACAGTCTTGGTGAGGTGGAGTTGCTGCAAATGGCCGATGGCGTGCAGTTGATCGCCACGGTGAAGGGACTCCCAGCTGGCCAATTTGCCATGCATCTGCACGCGGTTGGTCGCTGCACTGGCCCGGATTTCGCCAGCGCCGGGCCGCACTTTAATCCGGCGGGCAAGCAACATGGCCGGGACAATCCGATGGGCGCGCACGCCGGCGATCTGCCCAATCTGGCGGTGAACGACAAAGGTTTCGGCGAAATGAACCAGATGCTGCCTGGGTTGCGCTTGGCCGATAGCGATGCGCCGCTGCTTGATGCCGATGGCGCGGCGGTGGTGCTGCACGCCAAAGCTGACGATTATCGCAGCGATCCGGCCGGCAATGCGGGAACACGCATCGCCTGCGGCGAAATCAGAAAATGATCTGCGGCAAACTGCGGGAAGCAGGTGGGGCGACTGACGGGGCTTGAACCCGCGACCTCTGGTACCACAAACCAGCGCTCTAACCAGCTGAGCTACAGTCGCCACGACGAACCTGCCGGGAGGCGCGGGATAGACGAGGGCGGGGCCAGAGGCAAGCCAGAAGTTCCAACCGCCAGCCAGTGAATGGCCGTTGCGCGATGTGGAAATTTTATTACATTATGGCGCAACGAAATCCTGCTCTACGGAGTCGCCCTGATGACTGCTGCAGCCCCCGCTGTCCGTTTCGCAACTGTGCAGCTGGCTGCCATTGATGCCGCAGGTGCTTGCGGCTTTGACGCGCATGAATATGTGAGGCTGGTGAAGGACGCAGCCACCGGTCTGCACGCCATCGTGGCCATCCATTCTACCGTTCTTGGCCCGGCGGCGGGCGGTGTGCGGCGTTGGAATTATGGCAGCGAAACCGCCGCGCTCACAGACGCGCTGCGTCTGTCGCGCGGCATGAGCTACAAGAATGCCATGGCTGGCCTGAAGGCTGGCGGCGGCAAGGCGGTGCTCATTGCGGACGCACCCAAGACAGAAGCACTGTTGGAAACCTTTGGCGATGCCGTTGCCGCCTTGGGCGGCCGATATGTCACGGCCGAGGATGTTGGCATGAGCGATGCCGACATGGTGGTTGTTTCTCGCCGCACTTCGCATGTGGCTGGCCTGCCGGTGGCCGCCGGTGAAGTGGGTGGCAATCCGGGGCCGTTCACCGCACGCGGCGCGCTGGTTGGGCTGAAGGCCGCCGTGCGCCACAAGCTGGGTACCGATCGTGTTGCCGGCCTGCATATCGCCATCCAGGGTGTTGGGAATGTTGGCGGTGCGCTGGCCCGGTCGCTGGCTGCCGAAGGTGCCCGGCTGACCATTGCCGATGTCGATCCGGCCCGCGCCGCCGCGCTGGCCGCTGAACTGGGTGCGATGCAGGTGGACGTCGCGGCGATCATGGCCGTGCAGGCCGATGTGTTCAGTCCCAACGCGCTGGGCGCCATCCTTGATCAGCACAGCATCGCCGAACTTGATGTGGCGGTGGTGGCCGGTGCTGCCAACAACCAGTTGGCCACGCCGGAAGACGGCGCCCGGCTTGCAGCACGCGGCATTCTTTATGCGCCCGATTATGTGATCAATGCAGGCGGCATCATTTCGGTGGTGGCTGAGTATCTGGCCAAGACCGAAGGCCACAAGGTGACGCTGGCCGAAGTAAATGCTCAGGTTGATGCCATCGGCCCGCGCCTGACGACGCTATTCGCAGACGCCGATGCTCGCGGATTGCCCACCGACCTGGTGGCGGACCGCATGGCTCAGGCGCTGATCGGGCGCTGAAACGCCTTCAATAGTCCTTCTTCCAGCGCACGCTGGCCGAGGTACCGCCCAGCGTTGCCACCTGGCTTAGTACCGACAAGGTGCGGGTCAGCCCGATTTCGATGCTGGTGGCGGTATAGCCCTGTGCATCGGTGGCAAGCTCCACATAGACATTGCGGCCGACATATTGTCCTGCGGCCACCGTGGTGCGCCGCCCGGTGACCACATCGGCGGGCAGGATACGCAGCCGGTCTATACCCAGCCCCTTGCCCACTGCGCCGATCGGATTGAAGCCGCCGCCACGTAAGCTCGTGAGCGCGCCGGCCAGCTGAATGGCTTCGGGTGCCGAAAGGTCAGTGACCCGGCTGCCGAACAGCACGCGCGACAGCACTTCATCTTCGGGCAGGGACGGCACCGAACTGAACTTGATCTGCGGCCGTTGCGCCGTGCCATCGACATTCAGGAAGGCGGTGAAGCCGTTGCCGGTGTTTTCGGCAGTCACCGCAATGATCGGATCAGGCGGATAGCCGCCGACAAAGCGGATATCACCGCGGGTGAGCTGGAAGCGCTTGCCGGCAAAATCATAATCGCCGCGCACCAGTTGCACCCGGCCGAAAAGTTCTGGCGTGGTGGCACCGCCGCGCAGCCGCAAAGCGGCCTGCCATTCGGATTTGATGCCCATGCCGGTGACCATCAGCCCGCGATCCGACTTGATCGCCAGATTGAACAGCCAGCGCGTTGGGGCAATGTATTGCACCGTGCGCCGGCCGAGCACACGGGTGTTGTTTTCCGTCACCTGCAGCACCGGAACATCTGCGATAGCGGTGCGGCCAACCACATAATCCGCCCGCGACAGGTCGAGATTGCCCGATACGACGCCGCCATATTCGTCGGTGGCGACCCGGATATTGCCGCTGCCCATAGCCGACAGGTCGTCACGGCCCAGGATGGCGGCGTTGGTCACCACCATGCGGATATCCATCGGGAAGGCGCGTTCATAGCTGAGATCGATGGCGCCAGATCCGCTGATGCTGCCCTGCCCGGATTTGCCGGTGAAGCGCGTGAGTTCCAGTTTCGAGGCGGTGAAGCGGGCATCCAGACTGACATCGGTGGCCACCGCGCCCAACAACGGCGCTTCCACCCGGCCACCGGTACCGCGAATCCGGCCCTGCACCTGCGGATCGCCCAGCGTGCCCGAGACATCGGCCGCGACTTGCACCGCCCCGCGCACGTCCAGCGCGGTGAGGCCTGACAAGCCCCACAGATCCTGCGCCGGCCCGGCATAGCGCAACTGGCCGGTGACGCTGGCATCGAACAGGCGAGACATGAGTTCGGCATCGCCTGATGGGATCGGGCCCAATCTGGCTTGCGCGCGGCCTTCCACCTTGCCGGCTCGCACGATCACAGCGCGCATCACCATGCCGCCTGCACCTAGCGCGGCGTTGAGGCCAACGTCGATCGGGGTGGAGGTGGAGGTGATATTGCTGCGCGAAAGGCCGTTCAAGCGCAGCGCCGCGGTGCCGGTGGAGGCGGCATCGCCGGTCTGTGCCAGCGCCAATGTGCCTGAAACCCGCCCGGCCAGATTGAGCGTGGGATAGGCCAGTCCCACCATCTGCAGCGATACCTTGTCGAGCCGGGCATTCAGCCGCTTCGTCTCGCCCCAATCGCCTGCCACTTCCGCATTCCCGAGCGCACTTGTGAGGGTAACCGGCGCGAGGTGCCAGCCGACCGTATCGCGGGTGATCACCGCCGGCCCGGCCAGTTTGGCGGCACGGCCATCATAATCGCCGCCGCCGCTGATCTGCCAGCGATCGGGCGCTATTGTGCCCGTGAAGGCAAGGTTGAACGCCTCGCCGCTGTTGCCGGCCAGCGCCAGACTTGCGGTGCCGTATCCGCCCTTCATCTGCAGTGTGCCGGTGGCCTTTTCCACCGCCAGATTGCCGCGTTCCAATCCGGCCAGATCGAGCGCGGCATCGATATCGGGGCCACTGGCCGGCAGCAGCACCCGGGCGGCCAGCCGCAGCCGGTCAATCGTGATTTGGGTGGCAAGCGGCAGGGTGAGGGAGGCGCCGGCCACGGCCAGTTCTGCCAGCTGCACGGTGCCGGCTGCCGACAGCTTGGCGCTGCCGGTAAGGCCCTTGCCGGCCAGCGCCAGTGTGCCGGCGAACGGGCCGGCGGCGGACTGGTCAAGCCGGCCGCTGGCGACAAAATCCGCAGCTGCCAGCCGTTCCACATCGATCCGCAGCACCGGCGACAGGCTGATATCGGCCGTCAAAGTGACCGGCCCCAGCCCCGATTGCGCGTCACCGTCCACCCGCCAGCCGTCTCCCGCCGGATCAATCCGGGCCGCCACGGCCGTGAGGCCATAGCCGGGTTTCGCAAGCCGGGTCGTGAAGTGTGGCGCGGCAGCAGTGCCTTCACCGTCGAGTGCGAAAGACCCCCAATCGAGGCTTCTGCCGGTAGAAGCAAGGGTGAAGCGGCCCTTTGCCCAGCCTGCTTGGCCCGCAGCGGCCAGTTTCGGTGACGACAGCGCCAGATCAGACAGGGCTACAGCTAGGCCGGGCAGGAGCGCAAAACGCCCGCCCAGCGTGATGCCGCCGCCGGTGAGGCGGGTGAGGCCACTGACTGGTGGGCGCGCCGCGATCAAGCGGAAATCGCCGTTGCCGATGACGTTCTGATTGGCGTCGGGTTTCAGATTGGCACGGAAAGTCGCGTCTGCCAGGCCAAGGTGTGGGAACGCCCAACTGCGCACATTCCCGCCTGCGGTCAGTCCCCAGGCGCGGGTAGCCGGCACGAATGAAAGGCCGATGCGGGCTGCGAGCGGCCCGCTGGCTAGCTTCAAATCATTGGCTTGCAACTGGCCCTTGGCATAAATCAGCCGGCCTTCGGCGCGCCATTTGCCAGCCAAAGGCTTCAAACTGTCGGGCAAGCCGGTGACGCCCGTGGCGGTGGCGACCAACGGTGCTGACAGGCCCGTCTCGTTAAGGTCGGCGATCCCGGCCACAGACAGATCGGTCAGCGCCAGCCCGCCCGCCAGCGCCAACCGTTTCGCCAGTAGCCGCGCATCGATGATCGGCGCCAGCAGCGGGCCAGCCAGGCGCGCGGTGAGCAGGCCGCCATCAATCCCCCAATTCTTGGCGAGCGCACTGCCTTCAGCCAGGCTCAGCCGCGCCTCGGCCTCGGTCCAGCGCTCTTCGGCGCGGTCGAGCCGGCCGCTAAGGCGGCCGGTGAATTGCTTGGCATCAAGCGTGAGTTTCAGTCGGGTGAGATCGCCTTCGGGCACGATATCGGCCACCACCGACAGGCCGCCAGCCAGCGCTACCTTTGTCGCGCCACCCAGTAACGGTACCGGATCAATCCGCCCGCGCGCCTGCAGTGTTCCTGCCTTGCCAGCCAACGCCAGATCGGCCAGCGGTGCGGTGCCCAGGCGGGCCGAGAGCTGCCCGGTCCAATCCCGCCAGCGCCCGCGTCCGGTCGCGGTGGCGTCGAGCGGCGCCTTCAGCCCGGCCAATGTTGCCAACAGGCCACCGGCTGGGACTGCCAGCTTGGCGTTGAGCGCAAACTTGTCGCGATCTGGCTCGGCATCCAGGTGCAGGGCCAGTGTGTCGCCGGCTGACACCGCGGCATCCAGATCGACCAGCGCCCGCCCGGCGTGCAGATCGAGCTGGCTCTTGGCGCTCAGCAGTCGTTCCGGCCCGGCGACGCCCTTGACCACGACCAGTTTGCCCAATTCCAGTTTACTGATGCGGATATCAATATCGGGCAGGATGCGCGGATCGGAAACCGGTTTCAGGTGCGGAAGGCGTTCCAGCGTGGCATCGGGAATAATCAGTTCGGCCGCTTCGAAACGGTTGCTGATCAGCGCCCGTGGTGTCCAGTCGAGCAGAACGCGCGGCGCGCGGGCAAAGCGGCCGTCCTGATCGTGCAGTTCGACGCCCTCCAGAGTGGCCCGGCCCCACAGGTTGCCGCTGACTCGCGTCACCTGCAGCGAAATGCCGTTGGCGAGGCTGAAGCCGGCCAGCCGCCGCGCCGCCCAGTCGCGGCCGGGCTGGGTGTCGAGCGCGAAGGGAAGGGCGATGACCACCACCAGCAGTGCGAGCAGTGTGACCATCAGGATGCGCAGCGCCCGCGACATCAGAACGCCTGCCCGATGGAAACATAGAACACCAGCCGGGGATCGCCCTTCTGCGGGTTCACCGGTGTCGCGATGTCCACCCGCACTGGGCCAAAGCCAGTGTAGAAGCGCGCACCGATGCCCGCGCCCAACGACAGCCGATCAAAGGCCGGGGTAGTGCCAGTCGAAACCTCGCCTGCATCGACGAACGCAACGATGCCCAGATCCTGGCCCAGCGCCTGGAAGCGATAGCGGGCTTCCAACGCCAATTCGGTGAGACTGTTGCCGCCAGTGGGCACATTTTCGGCATTGCGCGGGCCAACGCCTTGAAACACAAAGCCGCGTACCGAACCGCCGCCGCCGGCATAGAAGCGCCGATCTGGCGCGATCACGCCGCGATTGGCGCCAACGATGCTGCCGAGGTGGAAGCGTCCGGCCAGCACCAGGCTGTCGCCTATTGGCTTATAGGTCGTGGCTTCAAACTGGGCCTTGAGATAATTGAAATTGCTCTGGTCTCTGAGCGTGAATTCCGGGCTGAGGCGCGTGGTGAGCCGGAAACCCCGGGACGGGTTGAGCAGATCGTCGGAACGGTCCCAAGTGACGCTCGCCGGCAGCGCCAGCACCGTGAAGGTGCGGCGCGGATCGCCGCTCACCGAACGGTCGCGCTGGCTGGTGATCAGGGCCTGGGCACCGATGCTCCAGGTCCAGTCTTTCTGCCAGAGGATATTGGATTCCCGAGCCAGCGCAGCCGAGATGCCCAGCGTTTCGGCGGCAAAGGCGAATTGCTGGCTGGCGGTGAAGCCGCCGGCGACTAGCAACTGCCGATCGCGCTGGCCGAAATTGCGTTTGCGCAGTTCCAACTGCGCCACTTGTTCGCGCTGAGCGGCGACGGCACGGGCGGTGAAAGCGCCTTCGGGCGGGGATAGGTTGCGATGGGTCCAGCTGCCTTCGGCGCGTACGCCCTGGCCGGTGGAAAAACCACCCGAAAGCGCGATGGTACGCATCGGCGCGGCCTCGCTGGTGATCTGGATATCCACCGTCTGCGATCCATCATCGCCCACTGTGCCTTCGCCGGGTTTGATCGCCACCGCGCCGAACAACCCCGTCTGCACCAGCGCGCGGCGCAGATCCTCACGGCCGGCGTTGCTGTACCGGTCACCGGGCTTGAAGCGGGCAAGCAGGGCTACATGCTTTTCGTCCATGCCCTTCACGCCATCATCGATGTAGATGGCGCCAAACACGCCGCGCCGGCCGAGATCAACGCTTTGCACCAGCGTGGCGTCGCGGCTGGCATGATCGATGGTGATATCGGGCGGCGCAATGCGCGCGAACGGATAGCCGGCATCGGCAAGGCGGATCGGCAGGCCATCCTGCGCCGATTGCACGCGCGCGGCTTCCACCGCATCGCCCACGCGGATTGGCAGCAGCCGGCTGACGATGCGGGCGGGATCGGGGCCAAGCGTGTTGGCGGGGGCGGTGATGGTGATCTCGCGGAAATTGTAGATCGGCCCCGGCGTTGCTCGCACCCGCACGATGCTGCTCGGCTGGTTCTCGGTTGCCTGCCCGACGCCGGCTGGCTCGATGCTGATGCGGGCCTGGCTGCCATAGTGCCCAATGGAACGCAGCAAGAGCTCTGTTAGATCGCGATCCTCTGAGATGCGGCGGCCCAATTGGGCCAGATTGGTTTCCTCGCCCCGGTGCAGCCACAACGACGATAGGCCGCGAAATTCATCTTCGAGACCCAGTTCCGCCAGCCCACTCACCTCCACGCGGTACCGGATTGCGGCATCGGGCGCATCAGCCTCGCCGCCCGTTGTGGAATCGACATCGGGCCAGGCTACGGTCTCGCCGCCTGGAAGATCGGGCAGGGAAGATTGGGGCCCCGGAATCGCGTCGGTCGTCAGCAGTGCGACAGGCTCGGCGGCTGGCATTGATGGCGTGTTTTGGCCGGGCGCAATTTGGGCCTGCGCGATTCCCGCCGAAGCGGCGAGCAAAATAGACAGGAACCGATGCACCAGATGGGGTTTACCGAAAGGGCAAGACAGCGCAAGGCGCACGCGAATCTGGCGTTGGCCGCCGCTCTGGTGCAAGGGGCTGGGAATGGCATCTCCCGGCTCTCCTGTTTCCCGTCCACCACAACGTGGCGGCGGTATCTTCATCGCTTTCGGGTTGGTGGCTGGCGCCGTTGGTGGCATGCTGGCTGGGCAGCCGTCACTGGGGCTGCTGGCAGGGCTGGGCGTGGGGTTGGTGGCAGCCATTCTGCTGGCCATGCGCGACCGCCGCTGAACGCTGCATTGCGCTGGCTTGAAGCTGCGGTATCAAATAGCAGCAATTTTGGGGGACTGGCGCGTGGCAGGCGGTTTGTTTGCATTGCTTGATGATATTGCGGCCATCGCCAAAGTGGCGGCTGCCAGTGTCGATGACATCGGCACTATGGCGGTTTCGAGCCTTGATGATACCGCGGCGGCGGCGGCCAAGGCATCTGCCAAGGCGGTTGGCGTCGTGGTGGATGATGCCGCCGTGACTCCGCGCTATGTAACAGGCTTTGCGGCGGATCGAGAAATCCCCATCGTCGCCAAGATCGCGCGCGGCAGCCTGAAGAACAAATTGGTATTCCTGCTGCCCGGCGCGCTGGCGCTGTCCTACTTCCTGCCGGTTGTGATTACCCCCCTGCTGATGGCAGGTGGGGCGTTCCTGTGTTTCGAAGGCGCAGAAAAATTGTGGGAAAAGTTGACCCCGCATGATGAGTTTGCCGAAGTAGGCGCTACGATAGACCCGGTAGAGAAAGAGCACGCGATGGTATCGGGCGCCATCCGTACCGACATGATTCTATCGGCAGAGATAATGGCGATCGCTCTGGGCACCGTGGAACAGGAACCCATCGCTGAACAGGCTGCCGCACTGGTGGTGGTGGCGCTGGGGATTACCGCCCTAGTTTATGGCGCTGTCGCGCTGATCGTAAAGGCCGATGATTTCGGGGTGTTCCTAGCCCGCAAACGCAGTGGCGCTGTGGCGGCGCTAGGGCGCGGTCTGGTGGCCGGCATGCCACCGTTCCTGGCGCTGCTTGGCTGGGTCGGGCTGGCGGCGATGCTGTGGGTGGGCGGCCATATCTTCATCGATGGGCTGCATAAGTTTGGCATCGATGGGCCGTATAATGTTTTGCATGCCGGCATGCACGCGGTGGAAAGGGCGGGCGGCCTTGCCATTTGGTTCGCCGAAGCAGTTGGCGCCGGGCTGTTCGGCGTGGCGCTGGGCGGGCTGATCGTGGCCGCGCTGCACGCCATCCCGCGCACGGGACGTTGATTGTCCTTCACTCATCGCGTATTGTTTATGCAATACACTGGAGCGTAGAACCGTGAAGAATGCCTTGATCGCCATTCTGTTGTGCGGTGCTGTCGTGGCCGCCTGCGATGCCCGGCGCGTCGAGGATAAGGAAAAGGCCGAAGCGGTTGCAGTGAGTGTGGACAAAGCTTGGGATAAAGGCGCCGCTGGCGATACCGGCTTGAATATCAAGGCCGACATGGAAAACGGCGAGGTCGAGCTGAAGCTGCCAGGGGGCATCGCCGGCAAGGTGAGTATCCCCGAAGGCCTTCAATCCGGTTCGAAATTCGATCTGGATGGTGTCGGCCGCTATCCAGGTGCCAAGCTGACTAGTGTCAATGTGCAAGCTAGTGGCAAGAATGGTGACGGGCGCGGGCAAGTATTGCTGGGTTTCAGCGCGCCGGGCACGGCGGCGCGGGTAGCCGATTGGTATGCCAAGGCGCTGGCTGGAAAGGGTCGCACCCCCAGCCGCAGCGGCAATACGCTTACCGGAACCACCAAGGATGGCGACCGCATGGTGATCGCCGTGGAGGATGGCGACACCGGTGTCGCCCGCGGCCGCATTACGATCACCGACCATAAAGGCTGAACCACCTCAGAGGCTGCGCGCCGCAAAGGTATCGCAGCTATTCATCTGCCCGGATTGCAGTCCTTCCTGCAGCCAGCGCATGCGCTGCGCCGATGTGCCGTGGGTGAAGCTTTCCGGGCTGACCCGCGCGCCTGCCTTTTTCTGAAGCGTGTCATCTCCGATGGCCTGTGCGGCGCGCAGGCCTTCCTCGATGTCACCGGGCTCCAGCAGATCGCGATTATGGTGCGCCCACACCCCAGCAAGGCAATCTGCCTGCAATTCCTGCCGTACCGAAATCGCATTGCTCTCCACTGGCCCAGACGCGCTGCGGGCCTGCTGCACTTCCACGGAAATGCCCAGCACGGTCTGGATATGATGCCCCACTTCATGCGCGATCACGTATGCGGCGGCAAAATCGCCCGGCGCGCCAAGGCGGCGGGATAGATCATCAAAGAAACGGGCATCCAGATAAACCTGTTGGTCTGCCGGGCAATAGAACGGCCCCATGCCGCTATCGGCCTGACCGCAGCCGCTGTTTACGTCGCCTTCGAACAGATTGAGCTTTGGCAGCGGATAGGGCTTGCCCAACTGCTCGCGGAACACCGCATCCCAGGTGCGCTCGGTGCTCCCCAGCACCTTGGCAATGAACCGGTCATGCGCGCCGTCCAGAGCGGCCGGGGCTGAAGGTGTAGGGGCTTCTTGCGGCTGGCCGACACCCGGGCCACCAACGCCGGCACCTTCCACTATGCCAATCATCGCCAGCGGGTTCTGCCCCAGAAGTAGCGCGATCACGCCCACCACGATCATGCCGCCGATGCCCAGCTTGCCGCCGCCAATCGGCAGCCACATGCCGCCGCCGCCGTGCTCCCCGCGCCGGTTAACGATGTTGCTGCTTTCCTGCTCGTCGTCGAGGTTCATGGCCGGCGTCTCCCGGGAGGAACGTTACCGGCTGCGCCCGCCCGGTGCCAGCGCCTCGTTCACCAGCAGGGCGATGCGGCTGCCGGCCTTGGCCACCTGGTCACGCACGCCCGGAGTTGCCCTGGTGATATAGCCGGGCGTCACCATCCCGCGCGGCAGAGAGCGGCGCTGGGCGGCGGCGATCGGGCAACTGTCTGGATAACCTTGCAGTTCCGGATAAGCGATCGCGCGCGAGATCTCCCATACGTCCCGCGCCCAGATGCCCACCCGCGCTGCAGTATCGGTCGGGCCAGCCGTGTAAACGCGGGCCTCGGCGCGGGTGATGCGCTCCGGCGTGATCGCCGGCGGCTCGGTCAGGGCGCGTTCTGCGAGATCCGAATCCCAGATGCGGTGCAGGTTCATCCGTTCTGGCGCCTTGAAACCATAAGCGGCGCGCACGGCGTTGCCGCCCAGATCGCTCTTGTCGCCCAGATGCAACGGCTGATGCATGTCGCCGGTGAAATGCACTAGGAAGGATAACGCCTGCAGACGTTCATGCGCCTGGCGTCCGCGATCGGCGAGGATCGCCTGCTGGCGTGGGATCTGCGCCGTCACGCAATCGCCGTTCGTGCACGCGGCATTGATATCGAAATCGCCGCACACGCTGATATTCTGATAATGCCAAGGCGCGGAATAGGCGAAACGCCCACTGTAACGGCCGCGCACGCAATCTGGCCATACGCTTGCATCTTCGATGCTCGCTAGCCGGCATTCCGGTGTGTCCAGCCTGCGCTCGGCACGCAGCAGGCGTTTCACTTCGGCTCGGGCGGCGGGCGTGAACTGGCTCCAGGCGATGCTGCCGGTCAGGCGGTGAGCAAAATCGCTCCAGGCCAAGGCGGGTTGCGGAAACAGCAGGGCAAGCGGCAGACCCAGCCGGGTGAGAGGGCGAATCAGGCGACGCATCATGGCAATGCCCTTGCCGCAGGACTGTGGTGCTGGCCAGTGTGGCAGGGTGGTTGTAAGGGCTTGCAAAGCGGACCCTTGCTGCCAATCTTTGGGCTAACAGGATAAAGACAGACGATGCGAGATCCCTACAGCGTTTTGGGCGTGCCGCGGTCGGCCACGGATGCCGACATCAAGAAGGCGTTCCGCAAGCTCGCCAAAGACAATCACCCGGATCGCAATGCCGATGATCCCAAGGCGCTGGAACGCTTCAAGGAAGCAAACCTCGCCTATGAGCTCTTGTCTGATACAGCCAAGCGCGCCCAGTTCGATCGCGGCGAGATCGGCCCGGATGGCCAGCCCGGCAATCCCTTTTCTGGGGGCGTTGGGGGCGGCGGCTTCAACCCGCGGGATTTCGGCAGCAATAGCGCGCGCTCGGGCGGCGGTGCCGATTTCGCTGGTGCCGCCGATGATTTGTTTGCCGAAATCTTTGGCGGCCGCAGCCCGTTTGGGGGCAGCGCTGGTGGCCGCGGCTTCCGCACCCAGGTTCGCGGTTCCGATGTTGCCTATCGTCTCACCGTGCCCTTTATCGATGCCGTGCAGTTGACGCCGCAGCGCGTTACCCTGCGTTCGGGCCAGACGATCGAGATTAAGCTGCCCGCCGGGCTGGAATCGGGCAAGCAGGTGCGGCTGGCCGGCAAGGGCGAGGCCGGCCCCGGCGGTCATGGCGACGCTATCGTCACCATCGAGATCGCGCCGCACCGGGCCTTGACCCGTGAAGGCGACGATGTCCTGCTCACTTTGCCTATCAAGCTGGATGAAGCCGTGCTCGGCGCCAAGATCCGCATGCCCACAGCCGAAGGCATGGTCTCGCTCTCCATCCCGCCCGGCACAGCATCGGGCAAGATGTTCCGGCTGAAGGGCAGGGGCTTCCGCAAGCTGGATGGTTCCCGCGGCGATCAACTGGTGACGGTGCAGATCGATATCCCGCCCAATCACGAGGAACTTAAGGCCTTTGCCGCCAGCTTTGTCGATCCGCGCAATATTCGCGTCACGCTGGATGGTTAAGGGGGGGATGGTTAAAAGCCTGCCGCGTTGCTCGCTGTCGTGGCCTGCAATCGCGCGCGACACGGCCCGGGGCACATTCGAACATGGCTTCACCCACGCCGGCAATCTCGCCTATCTCAGCTTGGTTACCCTGTTTCCGTTCGTCATCCTGCTCGCATCCGTCGCCGGCCGAATTGGCCGCACCGCTGATGGATTGGCGGCAGTCAATGGCTTCCTAAGAGCACTACCCAGCAATGTCGCGGCCCAAATTGCCCCGACATTGACCGACGTAATTGCTGCTGAATCGAGCAGCGGCGTTGTCACTTTCAGCCTGTTGGTGGCGTTGTGGACCTCGTCTGGTGTGCTGGTCACGCTGCGCACCATCGTCACGCAGGCCTATGGCCGGCAATCGGAATTGCCTTATCTACAGTGGCGCCTGCTGGGCCTTCTGGAGGTGCTGGGCCTAGTGCTGTTGTTGCTGATCGCTTTTGCCGCCCAGGTAGTGGTGACCGGTGCCGAAACCTTCGTTTATCGCCTGATGCCGATGGCGGCGAACATCTTCCCGGCATTGGGTCTGCAACGCATCGTGCCGGCCCTAATGTTGTTCCTGGCGCTCTGGGGCTTGTTCGCACTTCTCTGTCCGCGCCATTTCCGCATCTCTGCAGTATGGCCCGGCGCGCTGGCCACTGCCGTAGCGTGGACGGCGACTACACTGGCGCTGCCCCGTGCGCTTACCCTGTTTGGCGACTATGCGCTCACCTATGGCAGCCTCGCCGGGGTTATCATCGCGCTGCTCTATTTCTATGTCATCGGATTCGGGTTGGTGCTTGGGGCGCAGTTGAATGCCGCCACCGCCCGCGCGCGGCTGGAAATTGCCGCAATTGACCGTTAAGGCGCGCAGGACGGTTGGTTGTTCCGTGATTTCCGAGCTGTGAAATGTGCCATTTCACTTGAAATCACGTAGTGGAGAATTTCATGGGAATCATGGCAGGAAGGCGCGGCCTCATCATGGGGCTGGCCAACGACAAGAGCCTGGCCTGGGGCATCGCCAAGGCGCTGGCCGAACAGGGCGCCGAACTGGCTTTCAGCTACCAGGGGCCTATGATGGAAAAGCGGGTGCGCCCGCTGGCTGAGGCGCTGGGCGTCGCCCGCCTGTTCGAATGTGACGTCTCGTCGGTCGAAAGCATGGACGCTTGTTTTGCCGCACTCGCCGTCGAATGGCCCACCATGGATTTCCTCGTCCACGCAATCGGCTTTTCCGACAAGAACGAGCTGCGAGGCCGCTATGTCGATACCAGCCTCGACAATTTCCTGTTGACCATGAACGTCTCGGTCTACAGCTTCACTGCGGTCGCCCAGCGCGCCTCGGCGATGATGCCGAACGGTGGCGCCATGCTCACCCTGTCCTACTACGGCGCCGAAAAGGTGATCCCGCATTATAATGTGATGGGCGTGGCCAAGGCGGCGCTGGAATGCAGCGTCAAATATCTCGCCATGGATCTCGGCCCGCAGAATGTGCGCGTGAACGCCATTTCCGCCGGCCCGATCAAGACGCTGGCTGCCAGTGGTATCGGCGATTTCCGCTACATCATGAAGTGGAACGAGTATAACAGCCCCCTGCGCCGCAATGTCACCATCGAGGATGTCGGCGGCGCCGGCCTCTACCTCCTCTCCGATCTGGCCAGCGGCGTGACCGGCGAAACCCACCATGTCGATGCCGGCTACAACGTGATCGGCATGAAGGCGGAGGATGCGCCGGATATAGGGCTGGAAAAGTGAGTATCAACAGCTTCGGACATCTGCTTCGCTTCACCACCTGGGGCGAAAGCCACGGGCCGGCTATCGGCGCGGTTCTCGATGGCTGTCCTCCGGGGCTTGAACTGTCCGAAGCCGATATCCAGCCCTTCCTCGACAAACGCCGGCCTGGCCAGAACAAGTTCACCACCCAGCGTCAGGAGCCGGATGAAATCCGTATCCTGTCGGGCGTGTACGAAGGTCACACCACCGGCACCCCAATCAGCCTGATGATTGAGAATGTTGATCAACGCTCGAAGGACTATAGCGACGTCGCGGCCAAATACCGGCCGGGCCATGCCGATTATGCCTATGATGCCAAATATGGCCTGCGTGATCCTCGCGGGGGTGGGCGTTCGTCGGCCCGTGAAACCGCCTCGCGCGTGGCCGCCGGCGCGGTGGCACGAAAGATCATAGAAAATGTCAATATTGTTGCCTATCTTGTTGAAATTGGAGGAATTGCTATCGATCGTAGCCGTTTTGATCTAGCCGAGATCGACCGCAACCCTTTCTGGTGCCCCGATGCGGTGACCGCCGCGATCTGGGAGGAGCATCTTGACGAAGCGCGCAAATCCGGTTCCTCGCTGGGTGCCATCGTCGAATGCGTCGCAACCGGCGTGCCCGCCGGCTGGGGCAGCCCGCTCTATCTCAAGCTCGACGCGCAACTGGCCAATGCTGCCATGAGCATCAATGCGGTCAAGGCTGTCGAAATCGGCGACGGTTTCGCCGCCGCCCGCCTGCGCGGAGAAGAAAATGCCGACCGGATGCGCCCAGGTCAGGATGGCCCGGAGTTTCTTTCCAATCACGCTGGCGGCATCGCCGGCGGCATCTCCACCGGGCAGCCTATCTTGGTGCGCATGGCGCTGAAGCCGACGAGTTCGATCCTGACGCCAGTCGAAACCATCACCCGTGATGGCCAGGCCGCCGAAATCGTCACCAAGGGCCGCCACGATCCGTGCGTTGGCATCCGCGCAGCGCCGGTGCTAGAAGCCATGGTGGCGCTGGTGCTGGCCGATGCGATGCTGCTACACCGGGGCCAGACCGGCCGTTAGAAAAGAAGGAGCGGCGCGCCCGACTGTCCCCCGGACGATCAAGCGTGCCGCTATGCCGGGGTGAACGGCATGTGGCGCTGCCGTCTGCCCGACAGCTCGAACCAGCTCCTCAGGCCGCAGCCACCCGGCCGCCGTGTCCCCGCTGGATAGCTCCGGCGAGCCCATTGCTCGTGTCGCCCAGCGCACCAAGCTTGGTCATCACGAAAACGCCCCGAATTGGCCGCCGGCGCGTCTAGAGCAGCCTGCTCCGCCGATGGCAGCGGCCCAGCCGCGAGCCGTGGCTGCATCGGCCTACATCAGCAGCGGGGGCAGCCGGTCGCCACCGGTTGGCCAGCCGATACCATGCGCCGGGAATCGGGATCGGGCGCCAGCGCCGCTGCCCGTCAAGCGGGCGTTGTATGGATCAGGCCATCGCATTGTATCCACGGCGGCATACAGATTTCCGGCTCTCAGCACTGCAGGGTGACCGCATTGCGGCGCAAATATCAGCGCATTAACACCCAGCGTCTGGGCCAGCCCTAGCGATGCCGGCGCACCCGCCAGCGCGAGCTGCATTCCAGAGGGGAAAACGCGCTTCCATCAGCCCAGATCGGCGCGCGCTTTTTCCCAATTTTTCCCGTCATACGGACGGATCAGCGGCTGCACATCCTCAACTCTGTTCAGCGCCCGCCAGTTCACACTAAAGCCATGAGGGTGTGAACGCGGCACATAGAAGCTCTTGATGCCGCACGTACTGCAAAACAGATGCCGCGCTATGCCGCTGCCCCAGCGATAATCAGTCAGCGCGTCCGCGCCGCGCTCCAGCGTGAAATCCGCCTTATCCACGATCAGGTGCAGAAACCCGGTCTTGGCGCAGATCGAACAGTTGCAGTCGAGCAGTTCCGGCGGATCAGCGAACCGCACTCGGAAATGCACATTGCCGCAATGGCAGGCACCCGTTGCTTCCCGTTTGGTCATAACTGCATCACACGCCAAAGTCCGCTGGAAATCAAGCGGTTCAGCCGTCCGGTGCGGATAAGCGCAGAATAAGGGGTTTTCGCTAAGCGACGGGAAGGGCGGTCGTCAGGCAAGTATCCAGACAGGGCAAGCAAGATGCTCCGGCAGCAGGCAGCACAGGGTTCTTCGCATTGTTCAGGGACCAGAGGTCTCACTATCAGTTCGCGGAACCTGTGCGCCCAGGACGCCCCTCCTTGGTCCAACGCTGTACAGATTATTGTGGCATCGTCAGATCAGCCACCTTGCTGTCACGCACCCCCACGGGCGCTGCGAGCACTTCCTGCAAGAACACGCCTTTGTTCACCGTGCTTGTGCGCGGATCTCCGGCTTGGCTGCGTACGGCTGGATCAGGCGTGTTGGCGCCGGCGCGATCCAACAATTGCTGTTCCGCGGCGCTCTTCGGCGGTGGCTTCACGCCTGGGCCAAACAGCGCTTCCATGGCGGCGGCCTGGGAATCGACGCCCATGGCGCGCGGGGCGCCCGGCTTTGGCGGCGCCAGCGAAAAATCGGGCGGTACCACCAGCGGCGCGCCTCGGGCGATAGCCAGTTCATCGGGACCGCGGCCGGAAAGTCGGTCCTTATTCCCGCCGCAGGCTGTCAGCGCCAAGGCCGCCACGATCAGGATCAGCAGGTTACGCATCTTTGGCATCCCTTGGTTCATTTGCCGTTTCAGGCACTGGCTTGGCCAGCGCGGCGCCTGCCAGCAGCAATATCACACCAAGTGTAATCGCGGCATCGGCAAGATTGAAGACCCAGAAGCTGGTTTGCCCCCAGAAGAAATGCAGGAAATCGACCACATAGCCGAACCGCACGCGATCGAGGATGTTGCCGATCGCGCCGCCGAGCACCAGGCCGAGTGCGACCACATCCACCGAGTTCTTCTCGCGCCGCAGCCACACCGCCACCGCTAGGGCGATGCCGGCGGTAGTGAAGGTGAGCAGCCAGCGGCCCAGATCGGAATCGGCCTGCAACATGCCCATCGATACGCCGATATTGCCCACGAACGTCAGCCGAAAGAACGGCAAAACGTCGACGCCGCCAAGTTCGGGCAGGTGGATGATTTCCAGAACCCAGTATTTGCTGATCTGATCGAGGATCAGCACCAGCGCCGAAAGGAGAAAGCCGCGCTTAGCCATTCACCACCGCGTCACAACGCCCACACAGCTCGGTTTCGGGCGTCACATCCGGCAGGTGGCGCCAGCAGCGGGCGCATTTGGCGAGATCGGCTTTCTCCACCGTCAGGCTGTCGGCGTCGCCATGGGTCAATGACACCTCGGCAACAAGCAGCAACTCGGCAAGATCAAGCCCGGCCAGTGCCGCGATACGGTCCGCATGAGTGGATGCGATGGTCACGCTGGCTTCCAGAAAGCTGCCTACCGACTTGGCGCGGCGCAGTTCTTCGAGTTTCAGATAGACTTCCTCGCGTAACTTGCGGGCTAACATGAACTGCTTCGCCAGCGCTTCATCCTGCCAGGCGGCTTCGATATCCGGCCATTCCAGCAGATGCACGCTGCCGGCATCGGGGAAGCGCGTCCCCCACACTTCCTCGGCGGTGAACACCATCACCGGTGCCAGCCAGCGGGTGAGCGCGTGGAAGGTGATATCCAGCACCGTGCGCCAGGCGCGCCGAGTGTTGGCGTTCGGCGCGTCGCAATAGAGGCTGTCTTTCCGCACATCCATGGCAAAGGCCGAAAGATCATCCTGCACGAAACTGGTGATCAGGCTGATGTAGCGGTTGAAGTCATAGGCCAAGGTTGCCGCCTTGAGTTCATCTGAAAGCACGGCCAACCGGTGCAGCACCCAGCGCTCCAGCGCCGGCATGTCGCTGATAGGCAGGCGCTCCTCTTCGTTCCAGCCCTCAAGTGCTCCCAGCAAATATCGGAATGTGTTACGTAATTTGCGATACTGATCGGCAACACCCTTCAGGATTTCATCGCCGATGCGGTGATCCTCGGTGAAATCGACACTCAGCGCCCACAGCCGCAAGATGTCGGCGCCATAGGTCTTCATCACATCCAGCGGATTGATGGTATTGCCTTCGGACTTCGACATCTTGCGTCCATTGGCATCCATTGTGAAGCCGTGGGTGAGGATGGCGTTGTAGGGCGCCCGGCCGCGCGTGGCGCAGCTTTGCAGCAGGCTGGACTGGAACCAGCCGCGATGCTGGTCGCTGCCTTCCAGATACAGGTCGGCCGGCCAGCGATATTCGGGCCAATGGCCAGATTCGAGCACATAGACATGGGTGCAACCGCTGTCGAACCACACGTCCAGTATGTCGGTGATCTGCTCATAATGGTCGACGCGATCGCCCAGCAGTTCGGCAGCGAATTCCGACGTCCAGGCATCGACGCCCTGTTGCTTGAACCGGGCAATGATCTTCTCGTTGATTGCACTATCAACCAGATACTCGCCGGTCTTGCGATCAACAAACAGGGTGATCGGTACGCCCCAGGCGCGTTGGCGGCTCAAAACCCAATCGGGGCGGCCTTCCACCATCGATCCGATGCGGTTGCGGCCCTTGTCGGGCGTGAACTTGGTGGCAGCGATGGCAGCCAAGGCTTTCTCGCGCAGCGTGGGCGAGCCCGATGGCCCTGGCTCATCCATCGGCACGAACCATTGCGGCGTGCAGCGGAAGATCACCTTCTTCTTCGACCGCCACGAGTGCGGGTAGCTGTGCGCGAACGGCCCGGCGCTCAGCAGCGCGCCGGCAGCCCGCAGATCAGTGCAGATCGGACCATCTGGCGCGTTGAGATTGGGGTTGATGACGTTCTTGGTCTCCCCACCCAGCCACAGCCAATCGGCGCGGTAACGGCCATCACCTTCGACGGCAAAGACCGGGTTGATGCCATGCGCCTTGCACAGTGCGAAATCATCTTCGCCATGATCAGGCGCCATGTGGACAAGGCCGGTGCCGGCATCGGTGGTGACGAAATCGCCCGGCAGCAAGGGGCGGGGACTTGCGAAGAATCCGCCAAGATGGTGCATCGGATGGCGGGCGACGGCTCCGACCAGGGTGGCGGCGCTAACCTCCCGTTCGACGGTTAGCGCCGATCCGACCCGTGCGCCCACCGCCTCGACCAGCGGCGCGGCGACGAGGATGCGATGGCCATCGGCAGTGAGGCACAGCTGATAAGTCACCTCCGGCCCATAGGCGATGCCCTGGTTCACCGGGATGGTCCACGGCGTCGTCGTCCAGATAATGGCGTGTGCCCCCACCAATTCAGGCGCGTTCGGGGCTTCGACAATCTCGAACGCCACGTCGATCTGCGTCGAAGTGATGTCGTGATATTCCACCTCGGCGTCCGCCAGGGCGGTCTTTTCGACCGGGCTCCACATCACCGGCTTGGCGCCGCGATAGAGCTGACCGGATTCGGCGAATTTCAGCAATTCAGAAACGATGGTGGATTCCGACGCGAAGTCCATGGTGAGATAGGGTTTTTTCCAATCACCATTGATTCCCAGTCGCTGCAATTGGCCGGCCTGCACATTCACCCAATGCTGCGCATACGCCCGGCATTCGGCGCGGAAATCCTTCGCCGGCACATCGTCCTTGTTCAGCTTCTTGGCGCGGTAGGCTTCTTCCACCTTCCATTCGATCGGCAGGCCGTGGCAATCCCAACCCGGCACATAGGGCACATCCTTGCCGAGCAGCGACTGGGTGCGCACCACGGCATCCTTCAGCACATGGTTCAGCGCGTGGCCGATGTGCATGTCCCCGTTCGCATAGGGCGGGCCGTCGTGATAAATGAACTTTTCCCGGCCATTACGGGCAGCACGCAGCTGCGCATAGATATCGGCAGCCTGCCATTTCGCCAGAATCTGCGGCTCACGCTCTGGCAGGCCGGCTTTCATCGGAAAGTCGGTTTTCGGCAGGAAAACGGTGGGGCGATAATCAGGCGCGCTCATGGGTTTCGGGCTTTAGGGTATCGCCAAGCGCCTGTCACGCGCCCTTGAGCATGCGCCGCGCCGCTTCGGCATCCATGGCAATCTGATGCTTCAACGCATCGAGCCCGTTCAGCTTCATTTCGGGGCGCAGATAAGCGACCAGCTGCACATCCAGCGTCTGCCCATAAAGATCGCCCTGCCAGTCCATCAGCCAGGTTTCGAGCAGCTCGATTGGCGGCTCGATCATTGGGCGGATGCCCAAGTTGGCCACGCCATCCACACGTTTGCCCGAGGGCAGCACGACGTGCACGGCATAAACCCCATAAGCCGGGCGCACATAATCACCCAGCGTCATGTTGGCTGTGGGGAAACCCAATGTCCGCCCCAGCTTAGCGCCATGGTCCACCACGCCCCGGATAGTGAACGGCCGCGTGAGCAATTCCGCGGCCATCCCCGGCCGCGCGTCACGCAACAAGCCGCGCACCCGCGTCGAACTGATCGTGCCGGTGCTGTCCTTCACCGCCTCCACAACCCGCGCCGCAAAACCGTGCGCCAGGCCCAGCCGCGACAGATCAGTCACGCTGCCCGAACGCCCGCGCCCGAAGGTGAAATCGCCGCCGGTCACCACGCCGGCAACGCCCAGCCTGGTCACCAGCCATTCGTCCACGAATTCTTCCGCCGAAAGTGCAGCCAACGGCCGATTGAACGGCATCACCACCGCGCCATCCATGCCGAACGCATCAAGCCATTCGCCTCGCTGGCCAATGGTGGAAAGCGAAAACGCTTGCACATCGGGCTGGAACATCCGGGCAGGGTGGGGATCGAAACTCGCCACCAGCGCCGGGCGGCCAAGATTGCGTGCCCAATCACGCGCGGCGCCCACCACGGCCTGGTGACCGGCGTGAAAGCCATCGAAATTGCCCAGCGCCACGATGCCGCCACGCAAATGGCCAGGCAGGGCGGCGCCCCCGGTGATCAGATCCATCTGGCGCGCTTAGCGAGGCGAGAGGCCAGCGGCAAGCAGCCGGACCACATTGCCGCCCATCACTTTTGCGATATCAGCCTCGTTCATGCCCGCCTGGATCAGTGCCTGGGTCACGGCATCCAGATGCGCGCTATCGAAACCCACCGTGGTGCCGCCATCATAATCGCTGCCCAGGCCGACATGATCGACGCCGGCCACCTTCACGGCGTGCAGGATGGCCTTTGCCGTCGCGTCCGGCGTTGGCTGGCAGATGGCGGCATCCCAATAACCGATGCCGACCACGCCGCCATTGGCGGCGAGCGTGCGCAACTGGTCATCGGAAAGGTTGCGCGGCGTGTCACAGGTGCCTTTCACGCCGCCGTGGGACACGACGACCGGGCGGGTGGCGATCTTCAGCACGTCGGCATAGGCAGCGGGGCTGCTGTGGGCGACATCGATAATCATGCCGCGCTTCTCGGCTTGGCGCACCACCGCTGCGCCCAGCGGGGTCAGTCCGCCTTTATTCTCGCCGGCCATCGAACCGGCCAGTTCGGTATCGAAGAAATGCGCCAGGCTGAGCATGCGGAAGCCTGCCGCCTGCAACCGCGCCACGTTGGCCACTTGGCCTTCCAGATTCTGCCCGCCTTCGGTGGAAAGCAAGGCGCCGGTAACGCGTTTGCCCGCCGCCCGGTCGGCCAGCAGACTGGCCAGATCGGCCGGTGTCTTGATGATGCGCAGGCGCCCACCAGCGCGCTTCTCCACATCATGCAGTTTCTCGGCATGCCACAGGGATCGCTCCAGCAGGCTGCTCCACGTCCGCACCGGCTGCATCTGCGCGATCACCAGCGGGGTGATATTGTCGGTCTCGCCCGAATTCTTCTCGTAATTTTGCCCGCGCGGAGTCTTGGTCACGCTGGACAACACCTGCAGCGCGACATTGCCGGCCGCTAGGCGCTTCAGATCGATGTGGCCCTGATCAGTTTCAGACAGCAGGTCGCGTTTCCACATCAGCGTGTCCGCGTGCAGATCGATCACGGTCAGCTTGCTGTGCAGCATTTTGGCCGCGTCACTCACCGGCCACGTCGCGCCGGTGTGCCGATTCATGCTGCGCTCTACGACGCCGGGGACAAAGCCGAAGAAGCCTACCGCCGCGACGCCCAGCAGCGCCGCTGTTCCCCAAAGCAGCCTCTTCATCATTTCCCCCTATCGCCGTTCCAGCGTGATGAACGCATAACCCGGCTTCTCGCCCTCCGGCTCATGCCTCACCCTCGCCACTTCTTCCCATCGCGCCGGATCGAAGGCCGGTAGGAAGGTGTCTCCTTCCGGCTCGGCGTCTACCTCGGTCAATTCAACCCGTGTCGCGATGGGCAGCGCCAGCGCATAAACTTCCGCGCCGCCAATGATCATGATGTGGCCGCGGATGCGCGGGTCGAGGCCCGCCGCGGCAATGGCTTCGGCCAGATTGGGCACCACGGTCACGCCGTCTGTGGTCCAGCCGAGCTGCCGCGTCAGCACGATATTCTGGCGGCCGGGCAGGGGTTTGCCGATGGATTCAAAGGTCTTGCGGCCCATCACGACCGGCTTGCCGATGGTGATTGCCTTGAAGCGTTTCAGATCGGCCGGCAGGTGCCAGGGCATGGCACCCTTGTACCCGATCACGCCGTTCTTGGCGCGGGCGACGACCATGGTGACATCAAGGCTCACACTGCCACCGGTGCCGCGATATGCGGGTGCGGGTCGTATCCGGTGATGCGGAAATCCTCGAGCGCGTAGCTGAACAGATCCTCCGGCTGCCGCGCGAAATCGAGAAGCGGGAAGGGGCGGGGCGTGCGCGAAAGCTGCTCCGTCACCAGGTGTTCGTGATTGAGATAGAGGTGACAATCTGCCCCCATCCACGTCAGCATCCCCGGTTCCAGCCCGCACTGCTGCGCCAGCATGCGGATGAGCAAGGCGGCTTCAAAGATGTTGAAAGGGAAGCCCAGGCCCAGATCGCAGCTGCGCTGGTATAGAATGCCCGACAGGCGACCATCAGCGACGAAATACTGGTACGTCATATGGCACGGCGGCAGCGCCATGCGGTGCAGTTCCGGCACGTTCCAGCCGGTGAAGATGTGGCGGCGGCTGGCCGGGTTGTGTTTCAGGCCGTGGACCAAATCGGTCATCTGGTCGAACGGTGTGTCGGCGCGGAAGCTTCCATCTTCATTGGCAACATAACGCGGCCAGCGCCGCCATTGTACGCCATAGACTGGCCCCAGATCACCCCAACGCGCGGCAAACGCATCGTCGGAAATGATGCGTCCTTCAAAATCATCCCGACAGATCGCCTCGCCGGTCGCCTTACGGTAAGCATCCAGCGGCCAGTCGGTCCAGATATGCACGCCCTGTTCCACCAGCGGGCGGATGTTCGATTCGCCCTTCAGGAACCAGATCAGCTCTTTTACGGCCGATTTCCAGAACACGCGTTTGGTGGTGAGCAGCGGCACCGTGCCGTTCGAAAGATCGAACTTCAGCATCTCGCCAAACAGCGCGCGCGTGCCGGTGCCGGTGCGATCGCCACGCGTCACGCCGGTGCGCCACACACGATCCATAAGGGAAAGGTACTGGTGTTCGCCGCTTGAAGTCATCACCCCTTGTCAGGGATATGGCGCGCCCGCGTCAACCACTGCGACTACCGACACGTACGCCATCTGGGAGCAGTTGACGTTCGGCACCCCCACGATAAGCAGCAACCATGCAATCGAGGCTATTTCTGGCCTGTGGCGAAATGCGCATTGTGAGGCGGCGGCCTTGTCCAACTGGTACCGGAGCCATGCGGCAGTATCGCCTTCCTGGCTGATCCTTGCGCGCGCCGGCCGCTGGCGCTGGTGGTACGGGCCAGTATCGCCGCCGATCCGAACGCCGTTCGCAGCGAGACCGCCCAACTAGCGGTTGGGCTGCGGCAGGCGCTGCTGCTTGGTGTGTCATTTTCGGTTTACCGGTTGAACCGGCTCGGTGCCGCCACGCAAGGCCTTCACCACCCGCTTGAAGCAATTGGGGCAACGGCTTGAAGCCTATGGGAAGCCGGCGTGATCGCTACGGGCCAGTTTTACCCCGGTAGCCAGCCAGGTCCGCTTCCGCATCATCCGCCTTGGCCCTGCGGCTTTCAATGCAGCCACTTGAGCCAGCGTGCAGACCGGCACGCCGGATGTTTGGCGGGTGGATGTTGGCCCATCGGTCAGCGCCAGCGTGAAGGGGATCCGGTTTGAGACCGACTGGCGCCAGCGGGTTGGCTGTAATGCCGCTCCGGGGAGCGGGCCAACGTTTACGCTGTCAGCCGGCTTCTGACGTTCAGTTCGTCGTTCCCGCACGATCAAAGATCGTTTGCAGTTCCGCGAACGTCCGCGGCTTCTGCAGCGCCAGCATCAGCAAGATGCGCGCTTTGGCCGGGGTCAGTTCGCGACCACCGATTGTCGGTACCCGGTCATCATCGTCAGATCTTGCAGCTGCCGTCGATTCCGATCGCCGTACGTCGCCGTGGCCCTGGCGCGGCGTGGTCACCACGGGAATGCCTTTTTCCACAAGTGCCCGCAGCGCCTTGCGGGCGCCGGTGGACACGCCGCCGGTACCAACCCCGGCCACGATCACGCCGTCGGCATCACGGGCGATGTTGCGCACTTCGTCTTCGGTCTGGCCGGCATAGGCATAAACGACTGCAATGCGCGGCAGCTTGGCCTCACCAAGGACGAGCACGTCGGGCTGTGGCTGCGGCGGCACGAAATAGCGCGGGGCAAGGTTCAGCACATGGCCAATCGGGCCACGGCTGGGCGCAGTGAAGGCCTCGACGCGGTTGACGTCGAATTTGGTGACGGAACGCGGATCGAAGATCGTGTCGTTCATGACCACCATTACGCCGCGCCCGGCCGACGCCGGCGAGGTCACCACCCGGATCGCGTCCAGCATGTTCTGCGGGCCATCGGCAGAAACGGCTGTGCTTGGCCGCATTGCGCCAACCACCACGACGGGCTTCGTTGGCGGCAGGATCAGGCTGAGAAGAAAGGCGGTTTCCTCAAGCGTGTCTGTGCCGTGGGTGACGACAACACCGGCAACATCAGGATCTGCAAAGGCCGCCAGCGCACGGGCATTGAGCTTGCGCCAGATGGTTTCGTCTATGTCGCTGCTTGGCACGTTGGCGATCTGTTCGCCCGAAACCCGGGCAATCTTGTTGACCCCCGGCAGCGCTGCAATCAGATCGTCAACGGAAACAGCGCCAGAACGATAGCTGGTGCCCGCCACATTGCCCTTGCCGGCAATGGTGCCGCCAGTGGCCAATATGCGCACCTGGCTTGTCGCAGCAGGTTCAACTGGCTGTGCATGAAGTGTCGTCCCGGCCAGAAGCGTGGCCGCAGCAATTATCCATGTGAATTTGCGCAAGGCCTGTCCTTCACCGATTGTTGTTGGCGCCCGGGTTGGCGATGGTCCGCCGTTCCGCCAGCTTGCGCAGTAGCGCCCGCGTGCGCAACTGGCCCAGAAGTTCGTTGATCACCGAAATGCCTTGTTCGGCCATGTCCAGGGCCTTGGCCTCGCCGACATGGCCGGCGGTGTGCTCCAGAAAGTGGCGGACTTCCTGGGCTGTCAGCCAGTCGATCAGCACATTGTACAGCCGCATCTGGCCGCCATCGAAACCCAGTTCCGGCGTGAAGCCGATATCGTCAAGCCGCTGCACGGTGCGCAGGATGGCGGCGTCGCGGGCGCTTATGGTGCCGTCTTCGTCCAGCGGGATCATAAGATCATCCAGATGCTCGCGGCTGTGCGGCGGCAGGCCAAGATCGTCAAAGGTCACCCGCGTCGGGCCTCCACCTTCGAGGCGCTGGGCGAGCAGGGCATCCAGGGTCGGGAATACATCCGGCAGCAGCCAGCGATCGCCAGCGTCGGCCTCCAGCAGTGTGCGGATCACCGCAAGCGGCAGGAAGCGTTCTTCCTGCAGCCGCTTGATCGCTTTCAGCCGGGCAACATGCACATCGGAATAACGCGCGCTGTTCGGGCTGGTCTTGTCAGGTTCGGGCAGAAGGCCTTCGCGGATATAAAAACGGATGGTTTCCCGCCCGACACCGCTGGCCTTTTCAAGATCGCGCATTCTCATGACCGGAGTGCCTTAGCGCAACTGCGGCGCGCATGCTAATGGGCTGATTGCCGATGGAAGCCTTTGCCCGCCTGCTCGACGCGCTGCTCTACACGCGCAGCCGCACCGCCAAGTTGCGCTTGATCGCGGACTATCTCGCGGCGACCCCCGATCCCGATCGCGGCTGGGCGCTGGCGGTGCTCACCGGCACGCTCGATCTGAAGGCGGTGCAGCCCAGTCTGTTGAAGGCGCTGATGGCCGAACGCGTGGACGCAACGCTATTCGCGCTGAGCCATGATTTCGTTGGCGACATGGCGGAGACAATTTCGTTGCTGTGGCCTGATCCGCCCGGCAAAAAGCCACCAGCACCCGCGCTCGTTGAAGTGGTCGCCCAGCTTTCCGGTCTGTCGCGTGGGCAAGTACCGGCGGCTGTGTCGGCCCTGCTGGATGGGCTGGATGTACAGGGCCGCTATGCGCTGATCAAGCTTGCGACCGGTGCGCTGCGTGTCGGCGTCTCGGCGCGGCTGGCCAAGACTGGGCTGGCGCACGGCTTTGGCCTGGACGTGGAGGCGGTGGAGGAGATCTGGCACGGGCTGACACCGCCGTTCACGCCGCTGTTCCAATGGGCCACCGGCGCCGCACCGCTGCCCGCCGCCGGTAACGTTCCGGTCTTCCGCCCATTCATGTTGGCCAGTCCGCTGGATGAGGGGGTGACGCTCGATCTGGCAGAACATGCCGCCGAGTGGAAATGGGATGGCATCCGCGTCCAGATCGTTCATGCCGGCGGCCAGACCCGCCTGTTCAGCCGCACTGGCGACGATATCTCGGCCAGTTTTCCCGATGTGCAGCTCGATCATACGCTGGCCCTGGATGGCGAATTGCTGGTGCGGGGTGAAGGGCAGGCAGATAGCTTGGCCGCCTCGGGCAGTTTTAACGCCTTGCAGCAACGCTTGGGCCGAAAGGCGCCGACGTCGAAGCTGATGGCTGAGCGCCCGGCCTTTATCCGCGCCTATGATCTGCTCTCCCATGCCGGGGAGGATCTGCGGTCCTTCCCGTGGTACGCTCGTCGCGCCCGTTTGGAAGCGGTGTTGACCGGCCTCGATCCGGCCCGATTCGAACTGTCCCCACTAGTGGAGGCTGACAGTTGGGACGAACTGGCGCTGCTGCGCGATGCGGCGCGTGATGCCGCCATCGAAGGGCTGATGCTCAAACGCCGCGATGCGCCTTATGTGGCGGGGCGAAAGCAAGGACAGTGGTTCAAATGGAAACGCAGTGCGCTCACCGCCGATTGCGTATTGATATATGCCCAGCGCGGTCATGGCAGAAGATCGAGCCTTTACAGCGATTTCACCTTCGGCTGCTGGACGCCCGATGGCCAGTTGCTGCCAGTCGGCAAGGCCTATAGCGGCTTCACCGATGCCGAATTGGTTCTGCTCGACAAGTTCGTGCGCGGGCACACGGTGCAGAAATTTGGCCCAGTGCGAGAGGTTGAAAAGGCTCTGGTGCTGGAAGTGGCGTTCGATAGCATCCACGCCTCCACCCGCCACAAATCCGGCATCGCCATGCGCTTTCCACGCATTTCGCGCATCCGCACCGACAAGCCGGCGGCAGAGGCCGATACTATCGCGGCGCTGTTGAAGCTGGCGACGTGAGGGCGTAAGCCTCGTTTATGCTCATCGCCACTTTCAATATCAACGGCACCAACGCCCGCCTGCCTCGCCTGCTGGAATGGTTAAAGGCTGCCAAGCCCGACGTCGCCTGCCTGCAGGAAATCAAGACGATGACGGAGAATTTCCCTGTAGAGACGCTGCGCGAGGCCGGCTACCATTGCCTTGTCCACGGCCAGAAGGGTTTCAACGGCGTTGCCATCCTGAGCCGCGAACCCGTTACAGAAGTGCAGCGCGGCCTGCCCGGTGACGATGCCGACGAACAATCCCGCTATTTGGAAGCCGACGTGAGGGGCGTGCGCGTGGCCAGCATCTATCTGCCCAACGGCAACCCGCAACCTGGCCCCAAGTTTGATTACAAGCTGGCCTGGATGGAGCGCCTGCGCACCCACGCCGCCGGGCTGCTCCAAACCGGCCTGCCGGTGGTGCTGGCCGGGGATTATAATGTTATCCCGAATGATGACGATATCTGGGATGCCACCGCAATGCGGGACGACGCGCTGCGCCAACCGGAATCGGTTGCGGCTTATCGGCGTCTACTGTGGCAGGGCTGGACAGATGCGGTGCGCCAGCTCCATCCTGTTGGCGGCATCTGGAGCTTCTGGGATTATCAGGCAGGCGCCTGGCCTCGCGACCACGGTTTCCGCATCGATCATCTGCTGCTGTCACCCGCAGCGGCTGATCGCTTGGCTGATGCTGGCGTGATGAAGGATGTGCGCGGCCAGGAAAAGGCCAGCGATCACGCCCCGACCTTCTGCGTGCTGCGTTAACGCGGCTCCACCGGCGGTTGCGCCGGTTCCTTCAGCGTTTTGTCCAGCCAATTGTCGTCCAGCCGCGGTGGATCTTCCGCAGGCGGTGCTTCACCATCCATGGGCGTGGTTTCATCCATGGTGATGCCATAGCTTTGCGCGTCCGGCTCCGGCCCCAGGCCTTCCTCTGCCGTTTCGGTCATCAGCGCCTCTGGCGGTGTGCCGCCCACCGCACGCGCCATGAACTGGGCAAAGGCGCGTGCCGGCGCGCGGCCACCGGCCAGACCCCGCACCGCCTTGGCATCATCGCGGCCCATCCACACACCGGTGGTGATGCCGCTGGAAAAGCCGATGAACCAACCATCCTTGTTGCTGCTGGTGGTGCCGGTCTTGCCCGCCAGTGGCCGGCCTATCTGGGCGGCGCGGGCGGTGCCTTCTTCTACAGCGGCCTGCATCAGCTGGGTCATCTGTGCGGCCACCACGGGGGCGACGACCTGGCGGGTTTCGCCTTCGCTGCGGTTATAGAGCACGCGGCCCGATCCGGTGATAATGCGGGTGATGGCAAAGGGCGCGTTCTCCAGGCCATTGTTGGCCACCGTGGCGTATGCGTTGGTCATTTCGAACAAGATGACTTCTGAAGCGCCCAGTGCCATCGCCGGCTGGCGGCTGATCTGCGTGGTGATGCCAAAGCGTCGGGCCATTTCGGCCACAGTGTCAAAGCCCACTTGTTCCGCCAACTGGACCGCCACCGTGTTGATCGATCGGGCGAAGGCCTGGCGTACGCTCACCGGGCCAACGAACTGGTCATTGTCATTCTTGGGGCTCCAGTTGCCGATGCTCACCGGCTTGTCTTCATAAATGTCGTCGGGGGTCACGCCGCTTTCCAGCGCCGTGGCATAAACGAAGAACTTGAACGCTGAGCCAGGCTGGCGACGTGCGACAATGGCTCGATTGTAGTTTGAGCGAACATAATCGGTGCCGCCCACCATCGCCTTCACGCCGCCATCGCGGGCCAGCGCCACCAGTGCTCCCTGGGCGCCGTTGGGCGCTTCGGCGCGGATCGCCGCCTCGGCATAACGCTGCATCTGGCTGTTCAGGGTGGTTTCCACCAGCAACGGCTCATTGGCTTCGTCGGTCAGATTTTCCAGCTCTGCCAGCACCCAGTCGGTGAAGTAGCGCACCCCGGCCAAGCGTGCCTGCGGGGCAAACTGCACCAGACGCGGATCTGCGGCCGTGGCCTCTTCGGTCGTGATGCCACCCTGTTCCACCATCACCGCTATCACCGTGGCAGCGCGTTTGCGGGCCGCTTCGGCATCTGCTGACGGCGAAAAGCGCGATGGCGCCTTCACCAATCCAGCGATAATGGCAGCTTCTTCAAGGGAAAGCCGGCGGGCGCTGTGGCCATAGAACTTGCGGGAAGCGGCGTCCACGCCATAGGCGCCGCCACCGAAATAGACCCGATTCAGATAGAGTTCGAGAATATCTTCCTTGGCAAACTTGCGCTCGATCGCCAACGCCAGAACCACCTCGCGCAGCTTGCGCGTGTAATCCTTGGAAGCGGTAAGAAACAGGTTGCGCGCCAGCTGCTGAGTGACGGTGGAGGCGCCTTGCGCCTTGTTGCCACGCGCCGTGTTAACCACGAACGAGCGCACGATGCCGATCGGATCGATGCCGGGGTGATACCAGAAGCGCCGGTCTTCCACCGCAATCATGGCATTCTTCATCGTTGCCGGGATCTCGGCATAGCTCAGCCATTCGCCATAGCTGGGGCCAAAGCCGGCCAGCACCGTGCCATCGTCGCCCCGGATTTCCAACGGCTGGCCATTGGGGCTGCGCTTCATACCTTCGAACGAGGGCAGTTCGCGATAGGCCAGCGCGACCGAGACCGTGAGCGCGATGAACAGGGCGAGGCCGGCCACCAGTCCCCATTTCAGGAGCGAGATGTACCAGCGGGAACTTTTCGGGCGCGGAGCGGGGCGACGTTGGGGCACGTTGGTGTGTTATCCAGCAAATACGGCAGCTATTGGGCAGAGCAGGCCGGGCAAGCCGGGTCTTTCGGTAAGGTGATGGATCGGAAGCGGCCGGCCATCGCGTCGAACAGAGTTATCCGCCCTGCGCTGGACGACGAAAACCCAGACAATTCGCGGATCGTCTCCATCGCCATCAGGCTGCCGATTGCGCCGGTCAGCGCGCCGAGCACGCCAACAGCAGCGCAATTGCGCTCAGGCTGATCTTCGGGATTGCCGACGAAGCAGCGATAGCAGGGCAGGGCGGGATCATATCCCTTGAAGACCGCGATCTGGCCATCGAATGGCCCGACCGCGCCCGAAACCAGGGGCACGCCTGCAGCCAACGCCGTATCGGCCACTAGCAGCCGCGTCTTGAAACTGTCGCAGCCATCGATAATCAGATCATGGCCAGCCAGCAGCGCATCGACATTGTCCGCCTTCAACCGCAGCGGCACCGCCACGGTTTCCACATGCGGATTTAGCGCGTGCAGACGGGTTGCGGCGCGCGCTGCCTTCATCTCGCCAGCGTCGGCGGTTTCGAACAGCACCTGACGCTGCAGGTTCGAAAGCGCTACCGCATCATTATCGATTATGGTCAGCCGACCAACGCCAGCCGCAGCGAGGTAGAGAAGGCACGGGCTGCCCAGCCCGCCGGCACCGACCACGGCCACCCGCGCCTTGGCCAGCGCCCCTTGGCCGCGCCCGCCGAATTCGGGCAGGATCAGGTGACGGGCGTAACGCTCCAACTCGTCGTCGGAGAAGTTCACGTGTGGATGCCTGTCGAGCCGAAGCCGCCGGCACCGCGCTGCGTGTCGTCCAGCGTGTCTACCACCGCCAGTGTCGCCCGCGTCACGGCGGCCGGCACCAGTTGGCAGATGCGCATGCCGCGTTCAATGGTGAAGGGCTCGCTGCCGAGGTTGATCAGCAGCGCCTTCACCTCGCCGCGATAATCGCTGTCAACGGTTCCGGGGCTGTTGGGCACGGTGATGCCGTGCTTCAGGGCGAGGCCGGAGCGGGGCCGCACCTGCACTTCATAGCCATCGGGGATCGCCATACATAAACCCAGCGGCACCGGGAAACGCTCGCCCGGCATCAGCACCATGGTCTCTGTCACCGCCGCCACCGCGTCCATCCCGGCCGCGCCAGCCGTCGCATAGGCGGGCAGGGGCAAGCCTTCACCGTGGGGCAGGATGGTCAGAGGAATGTCGATCATTTGCTTCCTGAAAAATGCGCGGCAATGCGGTCGGCGAGGGTGGTGGCGACCGCGTGCTTGGCCTGCGCGCCCCAATCCTCGCTGCCTGTGGCGGTGATTAGATGAACATGGTTTGCATCGCTGCCGAACACGCCTTCCGAAACATTGTTGGCCACGATCCAATCCGCGCCTTTCTTCAGGCGCTTGGCAGCGGCGTGGTGGATGAGATCATGGGTTTCGGCGGCAAAGCCCACCACCAGCGCTGGGCGCTGGGCGTGATGGCCTATGCCGGCAAGGATGTCCGGGTTCTCGGTCAGGCTTAGCGGCGGCGGAACGCTGCCGTCCTTCTTCAGCTTTTGTGGGCTCACCTCGGCCCGCCAGTCGGCAACCGCAGCCACCATCACAGCGATATCGGCGGGCAGGGCGGCCTCGCAGGCGGCTTTCATGTCGCGCGCGGTCATCACGTCGATGCGGGTGACGCCGGCCGGCGTTGCCAGATGCACCGGTCCCGCCACCAACGTGACACGCGCACCCAACCGGGCGATCGCGGCAGCAATGGCAAAACCCTGCTTGCCGGAGGAATGGTTGCCGATGAAACGCACTGGGTCGATCGGTTCATGCGTCGGCCCTGCGGTGACCAGCGCGTGGCGGCCCAGCAATGGCTTGGAGCCGAACTGCGCTGTAATCGCCGCCAAGATCGCCGGCATTTCCGGCAAACGGCCGGGGCCGAATTCACCGCAGGCCATCGCGCCATCGTCGGGCTGCATAACCGTTATGCCGTCGCCGCGCAGCGTGGCGATGTTGCGTTGGGTCGCCGGGTGCAGCCACATGCGCACATTCATCGCCGGCACCATAAGCACCGGCTTGTCGGTTGCCAGCACCAGCGTGGTGGCCAGATCATCGGCCTCGCCACCCGCGGCCCGCGCCATCAAGCTGGCGGTAGCGGGGCAGACCACCACCAGATCGGCGGCGCGGGAAAGCTGGATATGGCCCATCGCGGCTTCGTCTTCCAGATCCCAAAGGCTGGTGCGCACCTTTTCGCCGGACAGCGCTGACAGGGAGAGCGGGGTGACGAAGCGGGCGCCGCTCTCGGTAAGTACCGGCAACACCTTGGCCCCGGCGCGCCCCAGTTCGCGCACCAGTTCCAGCGCTTTGAAGGCGGCGATGCCGCCGCTCACGATCAGAAGAATGATCTTGCCCTGCACGGGGCTTGGCATAGACCAGTGTGGCCGGCGATGCCAGTCATGCGCAAGCCTGCATTGCCGGCCAGCCCGTTTGCCAATAGCTTGCGTTTCATCAAGTGCATTTTAGGGGGCAAGTTCATGGCGGAAGATTGGACAGTCGATGTGCGCAAATATGTGCCGGATGCGGATGGCGACATCATCACCGGCATCGTCCGCTATTGCGGCATCGCGCTGCGCAACCGTGATTCGTCGCTGGTCTCCTTTTCGGACAAGACCGAGACCGACCGGGTGAAGGCCAGTTTCCTGCGCAAGAAGCTGGGCTTGACTGATGCCGACGAGGTGCTGGACGCTGCCATAGCCGCGATTGGCGAGCGCATGCAGGCCGATCGCACCAAAAATCGCGTCACCGTCTATTTTCTGCTGGCCGACGCCTTTGGCCGGCTCGAGGATTTCCGTCCGAAGACCAAGGCAAGCAAGGCCTCGGCTGTCCCGGCCGATCGGGAGCCGGCTGCAGTCGACCCAGCCAAGGCCAGCAAACCCAAAGCCGCCAAGCCGGCCGCGGCCGTACCCGCGGCCGAACCGTTTGTGGCGCCGCCACCACCACCCCCGCCACCGGCCCCGGAACCGGTCGCTGCGCCGCAGCCGGTGCTAGTCGCTGCAACGCTGGCGCGGCCGCAAAAAGGCAGCGGTTTGCTGTGGCCGCTCACCACCGCGCTGGTTGTCTTTGGCGGCATTGCGGCTCTGATCATCGCCGGCAGCAACTGATCATATAAGGCATTTCGTATACACCGTGGTGGGCGCCATTTCGCCATCGGGCATCAAGGCATAGGCCGGGATGTCGCCCACCTTTTCCCAGCCGAACCGTTCATAAAGCCGCGCCGCAGCCGATCCGCTGATCGTATCAAGCACAAGCGTCGTGCGTTCCCGCTCCAGCGCCAGTGCCTCCACTGCCATCAGCAACGCCGCGCCCACGCCCCGCCCGCGCTCCCGCTTTGCCACCATCATCTTGGCAATATCGGCCCGATGCGGCTGGTTGGGCATGGGCGCCGGCACCAGGCTAACCGTACCGGCCACGCCGTCATCATTGAGAGCCACGAGCATCTGCACGTCGCCGCGCACAGCTGCTGCCAGCCGGTCTTGCCACCAGGCCAGCGATTGCGCCTGAGCAAATCCGGCCATGAATCCAATGGAAGCGCCGCCAGCCACCGCCTCCACCATCACGGCGGCAAGATCTGGCAACAGCGCGGCATCAGTGTCCGGATCGAGCGTTCGAATGATCATGGCCGCCACAATGTCAAAGCACTGCTCGATCATCCAGTGGCCGGTTGACGGCCTAATCCCTGGCCGCCACTGTGCCGGGCGGGGAGAATTTGATGCTGTCAGGTCCGTTGCGCTGGGCGATCATCCTGATCGGTGCTGCCATCGCGCTCAATTACATCGATCGCGGCGCGGTGAGCGTGGCAGCGCCGCTGATAAAGGACGAATTCGGCCTGACCAACGAGCGTTATGGCGTCATCGTCTCCAGCTTCTACTGGACTTATGTGCCCGCCCTCGCATTGGCCGGCTGGCTGGCGGACAAGATCAGCGTGCGCCTGCTGATGGCGCTGGGCGTCGCCACCTGGGCAATGGCCACCATCGGGATGGGCTTCGTTGGCACCGGTGTGGCCGGCGGCATCACCGGGCTGGTGCTGCTACGCCTGCTAATGGGCCTGGGCGAAGGCGTGGCCTTTCCCTGCGGATCGAAACTGATCGCCCGGGTACCAGAAGGCGCCCGCAGTCTGGCCAATGTCTCGTTGTCGGGCGGATTGGCCCTTGGGCCGCTGATTGGCACGCTGGGCGGCGGTTTCATCATGGAATTCTGGGGCTGGCGCGAGATGTTCACCATCTTTGGCCTGGTGACCCTAGTTTGGCTGGTGCCGTGGTGGCTGGCCCGGCGCGGCATCGAAGAAGGTGAAGGCAAGCAGGAGGCGACGCTGGATGTCGCGGTGCCGCTGTTCCAGGTTCTGCGGCAACCGGCATTCTGGGCCATCACATTGCTGCATTTGGCCGGTACCTTCGGGCTCTATTTCATTGTCGGCTGGTTGCCGTTGTGGCTGGTGAAGGTGCGTGGCTTTTCGATTATCGACATGAGCCTGCTCACCAGCGTCTTTTACATCGCGCAGATCATTGGCGGCACGGCGGGCGCATGGCTGATCGATCGGGCCATTCGCCGCGGCGCCGATGGTTCTGTGTGGCGGCGGCGCATGCTGTTCGGATCGGTCTTCGCTTATGTCGTGGGCCTAATGGTGTTGCCGGAAATTCAAGGATGGCTGCCGCTGGTGACGCTGATCGCCATCACTGGCTTCGGTTATGGACCGCTACCCAACATGCTGTTTGTGTTTGGTCAGACCATGGCCGGGCCAGCGTCGGCAGGGCGCTGGGTCGGGGTGCAGACCAGCATTGGCAATCTCTCGGGTATTGTCGGGCCGATCCTCACTGGCATCATCGTCGATGTCGCCGGCTACCGTCCCGCCTTCCTGATGACCGCCGGCGTGGTTGCCGGCGGCACGCTGATCTTTGCGCTCGCCGTCAAGCGGATCGAGCCAGTGCGCTGGGCCTGACGGCCTATTTTGGCCCAGCTTATTCCGATGACACCGACTTGTCCTTGCCGCGCGCCTTGCGATGCTCCTCAAGGTCGAGCACGGCCGGCTCGTCTTCAGTTAGTAGGCCCAAGCGGCGGGCGACTTCCTGATAGGCTTCGACTTCGCCGCCCAGATCGCGGCGGAACCGGTCCTTGTCCATCTTGTCGCCGGTCTTCATGTCCCACAGGCGGCAGCCATCCGGGCTGATCTCGTCGGCCAGAATAACCCGGGCAAATTCGCCATCAAACAGCCGGCCGAACTCCAGCTTGAAATCGACCAGTCTTATACCGACGCCAGCGAACATGCCGGCCATGAAATCGTTGATGCGGATCGCCATGTCAGCGATGTCGTGCATCTCGTCCTGGCTAGCCCAGCCAAAGGCCGAGATATGTTCGTCGGTCACCAGCGGATCGCCGAGCGAATCATCCTTGTAATAATATTCGATGATCGTACGCGGCAGCTGGGTGCCTTCCTCAATGCCGAAACGCTTGGCGATGCTGCCAGCCGCCACGTTGCGAACCACCACTTCAATCGGAATGATCTCAACCTGGCGAACCAGCTGCTCACGCATGTTGAGACGGCGGATGAAGTGTGTGGGGATGCCGATCAGGCCGAGCAATGTGAACACGTGTTCAGAAATGCGGTTGTTTAGCACGCCCTTGCCGCTGATCGTTCCCTTTTTCTGGGCGTTGAAGGCGGTGGCATCGTCCTTGAAATACTGGATGAGCGTGCCGGGTTCCGGGCCCTCATACAATATCTTGGCCTTGCCTTCGTAGATCTGACGGCGGCGGGTCATGGGAAACCTTTCGAAGGCGGCGCGACCGGCCCGGTGCCGGGCAGGTCGCAGCTGAAATTCAACAGCGCTGAGATAGCCTAACACGGCCCTCCCGCGTGGGCGACTGGCCTTAGCGGCAAAGAAGGTGAGATACAATCATTGATCAGGCGGCCGTGCTTACCTATCTGAGGTTATAAACCCGCTTGGGAGCAGAACAAGATGACCACGTTTGACGACCGCCAGAAGGCCTTTGAAGCCAAGTTCGCCCACGACGAGGAACTGCGCTTTCGCATCCTCGCCCGCCGCGGCAAGCTGATCGGTCTTTGGGCCGCCGAGAAACTGGGTAAGGAAGGCCAGGCCGCCGACGATTATGCCAAGTCGGTGCTCCTTTCTGATCTGGAGATCCCCGGCGACGATGACATCATTGCCAAGCTGCACGGCGATTTGGCCGGGCTGGGCGTGGGCGTGAACGACATTAAGGCGATGCTGGCCGAAAAACTGGCCCAAGCCGAAGCCCAGATAAGCGGAGCCGCCTGATGCCGATGGCAGCCGCCGACATCGAATCGGCGATCCTGGCAGCACTTCCCGGCGCGCGGGTAGAGATCACCGATCTGGCCGGCGACGGTGATCATTATGCCGCCGTCGTGATAGCGCCGCAATTTGCCGGCCTGTCCAGGGTTGCACAGCAGCGGTTGGTGTATAATGCTCTGGGTGGGCGCATGGGGGGTGTGCTCCATGCTTTGAAATTGACAACGGTCGCGGCGTGAACAGCCCGGCCCAGAAGGATTCCTCCCGATGACCAATCCTGTGCATGACCGTATCGCAGATCTGGTGAACAGCAACGACGTCGTGCTGTTCATGAAGGGCACGCCCTTCTTTCCGCAGTGCGGCTTTTCCTCTACCGCCATCGCCATTCTCGAGCGGCTCAACGTCGCCTTTGAAAGCGTCGACGTGTTGGCCGATCAGGAAATCCGCCAGGGCATCAAGGAATATAGCGACTGGCCGACGATCCCGCAGCTCTACATCAAGGGCGAATTTGTTGGCGGCAGCGACATCATGATGGAAATGTTCCAGGCTGGCGAACTGCACGCGCTGGTGGCCGAAGCTGGCGTGAAGCCGGCGGCCTGAGCCGGCCGGGAAAGGCGCCGACCATGCAACGTCTGTCGGCCGCCGCCCTGTGGGACACGATGTCGACGGCCGTGCGGGCTGATCTGCCGCGGCTGTTCTTCCTGGTGGCACCGTTCGCGCTGCTGCCGGCGGTGGCGGTCGAACTGTTCGGGCCACCGGCGCCCACCAGCCTTGAAGCGATCAGCAATCAGCAATTGCTGTGGCGGCTGGCTGTGCCCAGCCTGACTGCCGCCTTCGGCCAGCTTGCCGCTACCCATCTGGTGCTGCGCGGCAATGCCACGCCTCGTGAGGCGCTGGCCGCGGCATTTGCGGCTTTTCCGTCCTATGTGCTGGCGCAGTTGCTGGGCTCGCTGCCCGTGGGGCTCGGCGTTGTGCTGCTGATCGTGCCTGGCTTATGGCTGTTTGCCCGGCTGCTGTTCCTTTCCGGCCCAGTCGCCATTGCTGAAGCCGGCACGCCGTTTGCCCTTTTGCGTCGCAGCTGGGCTTTGAGCGATGGGCAGGGCCTGCAACTCACCCTGTTTCTGGTGCTGGGCCTATTCGGTGTGATCGGTATCGGCATCCTGACCGAAGGTGCCGGCGCCGCGCTGGACGTGGTGGCGCGCACGAGCGGGCTGGATCCCGTGGGGCGGTTCCTGCACGCGCTGGTGCCGGCGATTGGCAATTGCATGGTCACAATCGGTGTCGGCGGCGCCAGCGCCGTAGCGTATCGTCTATTGAGCGCCGCGCCCCGATAGTGCTTATGCCTCGTGCTCGTGCTCGTGCTCGTGCTCGTGCTAAAGCAGGGGCACCGTCGGCGCCGTATTGGCCGGATAAATTCCACTGCTGCGCGGATCCGCATAAATCTCCACCAGCCGCTCATAAGGGCGGAACCCGTGGCGCTGGTAAAATCCGAGCGCGCCAGGATGATCGAGATCGCAGGTGTGGACCCAGACGCGGGTGACAGGCGGCCGCCCCGGTTGAGCTGTCCATGCCCGTTTCATCGCGTGGCCCATAAGCCAGGCGCCGTGACCGCGCCCCGTCAGTTCCGGCACGAGGCCGAAATAGGCCAGTTCGCATTCGCCGGGGCCAGAGAAGTCCAGCTCCAGCAGTCCCTGTGGGGTGCCGTCCCGCCTCGCCGCGACATGCACTTCAAGGCCGGGCGCGCTCACCGTTGCGACCAGTGCATCATCATCCAGCACCAGTCGACCGCGCCACAGCCAAGGCTGGCCGATTGCGCGAAACAGCGTGCGATAGCGGGCAAGATCGAAGGGTTCGATCCATCGCTCCAGCTTGAGTACCGATTTGACAGGCGCTGTCGGCGCCGGCGGCGCGGTCATTTCCAGGCAGGTGACGACGGTGGCAATCTGCCCCGCCGGTACCGCGATCACCCGCGATGCCACCATGCTGCCGCCACCCAAAGTCACTCCTTGCCTCTCGCTCATTCCCAGATCGCGAGCGGCGGCAGGCTCATCAGGATGGCATCGGTGTTGCCGCCGGTCTTCAGGCCGAAGGTGGTGCCACGGTCATAGACGAGATTGAATTCGGCATAGAGACCACGATATTTCAGCTGCTCGATGCGTTGCGCTTCGCTGAAATCCTGGTGCATCTTGGCGCGCACCAGCTGCGGATAGGTTTCCAGAAAACAGCGTCCCACGTCTTGCGTGTAGGCAAAATCTGCCGCCCAGTTGCCGCTGTTCAGGTGATCATAGAAGATGCCGCCAACGCCGCGATGGCGGTTGCGGTGCGGCACCCAGAAATACTCTTCCGCCCACTTCGAATGCGCCGGGTAATAGTCTGGGCTGTGGCGATCGCAAGTGGTCTTAACCGCGGCGTGGAAAGCGGCGGTTTCGGTTTCGTCGGGCAGGGCCGGGTTCAAATCGACCCCGCCGCCAAACCAGCGTTTGGTGGTCACCAGCATGCGGGTGTTCATGTGCACGGCTGGCACCAGCGGATTGGACGGGTGGATCACCAGACTGATACCGGTGGCGAAGAAGCGCGGATCCTCGGCGGCACCGTTGATCTGCTTGGCGAAATCCGGGTTGAACTCGCCATAAACGGTGGAAATGTTGACCCCGGCCTTTTCAAACAGCCGACCCTTCATGATGCCCATCTCGCCGCCGCCACCATCGCCGCCACTGTGGTCCGTTCGGTTCCACACCCGTTTTTCAAAGCGGCCGGAGTCACCGGGAAGGTTAGATTCATCTTCCAGTTGCTCCAGCATCGCCCAGATGCTGTCGCGAAGGGAACGGAACCAAGCCTGGGCGGCCTTCTGCTGGTCATCAAGTTCGATCATGGCCATGCTTTAGACAGGCTTGGCGAGCTGTGAAACCCCCCAGTACAACAGGTCGGTCCGACAAAACCTTACCGGTCTGTCATGTCCGCGCCAAAATGCCTCGGTCAATCTACAGGGGCGTGCGGCTTTTCTCCGTTGCGTTGCGGCATCGGCTTGTCTATCCGGGCCCATCATGCGGGCAGGCTTGAGGCTTGCCGGCCACGCATCAAATTCCGGAAGGGGCAAGATGGCTAGCGAAGTGCGGCAGGCAACTGCCGAAGATCTCGGTCCCGGTGGCGAGCGTCGCCGTGATTTCCTTTATGTGGCAACGGCGGCCTTCGCCGGTGCCGGTGTCGTCCCGGTGGCTTGGAGCCTCGTGAACCAGATGAACCCGTCAGCCGACGTGCTGGCGCTGGCTTCCGTCGATCTCGATCTCTCGGCGGTGCAGCCCGGTCAGGCAATCAAGGCCAGCTGGCGCGGCAAGCCGATCTTTGCCCGGCACCTTACGCCGGCAGAGATTGCTGATGCCAAGAAGGTGGACGTTTCCACCCTGCGCGATCCTCAGAAGCTGGAGGAGCGCACCAAGCCGGGCAGCGAGCAATGGCTGATTACGCTGGGCGTCTGCACCCACCTTGGCTGCGTGCCGTTGGGTGCGGCCGAAGGCGAAGCCAAGGGCGATTTCGGTGGCTACTTCTGCCCATGCCACGGCTCGCACTATGATGCGGCAGCGCGCATTCGCAAAGGTCCGGCACCCAAGAACCTGGAAGTGCCGCCCTACGCGTTCAAGTCGCCCACCGCTGTGACCATCGGCTGAGGAGCAAGAGCATGAGCTTTCCCTGGGCAAAACAATATCAGCCGACCAGCGAAGTCGGGAAATGGATGGACGAGCGCCTGCCGCTCGCCCGTTTCGTGCATGGCGCTTTGGGGCCGGGCTATCCGACACCGAAGAACCTGAATGCATTTTACAACTTCGGCGTGCTCGCCGGCGTGGCGCTGGTGATCCAGATCATCACCGGCGTGGTGCTGGCCATGCACTTCGCCGCCGATACGCGCGTCGCCTTTGACTCGGTTGAGCACATTATGCGCGACGTCAACGGCGGCTGGATGATCCGCTACATGCACGCGGTCGGCGCAAGCTTCTTCTTCGGCGTGGTCTACATCCACATTTTCCGCGGCCTCTATTACGGGTCGTACAAGCCGCCGCGCGAAGTGTTGTGGATGCTCGGTCTCGTCATCTTCCTGCTGATGATGGCCACTGCGTTCATGGGTTACGTGCTGGTCTGGGGCCAGATGAGCTTCTGGGGTGCGCAGGTCATCACCGGCCTGTTCTCGGCCTTTCCGGTTGTCGGTACCTACATCCAGACGCTGCTGCTCGGCGGTTTCTCGCCGGACAACGCCACGCTGAACCGCTTCTTCTCGCTGCACTATTTGCTGCCATTCGTGACGTTTGGGGTGATCATCCTGCACGTCTGGGCGCTGCATATCCCGGGTTCCAACAACCCGACCGGCGTGGACGTGAAGTCGGAAGCGGATACCGTGCCGTTCCATCCTTACTACACGGCCAAGGATTTCGTGGGCTTGGGCGTCTATCTGATCGTCTTTGCCGCCTTCGTGTTCTTCATGCCCAACAGCTTGGGCGAACCGGACAATTATATCCCTGCCAACCCACTTTCGACGCCTGCGCACATCGTGCCGGAATGGTATTTCTGGCCCTTCTATGCCATCCTGCGCGCCTTCACGACCGACTTCTTGGGCGTGCCGGCCAAGCTGTGGGGCGTGCTGGCGATGTTCGCGTCTATCCTCTTGCTGTTCCTGCTACCTTGGCTGGATACGTCGCCGGTGCGTTCGAACAACTATCGTCCGCTCAGCCGTCTGCTGTTCTGGGTGTTCGTGGTGGTTGCCGTTGTTCTCGGCGTGTGCGGCGGCAAGCCGGCTGAAGAGCCTTGGGTGCGCCTGTCGCAGGTTCTCACCGCCTATTATTTCGCCCATTTCCTGATCATCCTGCCGATCGTCTCCAAGCTGGAGAAGACCAAGCCGCTGCCAGGTTCCATATCGGAAGCCGTGCTGGCCAAGCACGGCAATGGTGGCGCTGCGCCCCTCGCGCAGCCGGCCGAATAAGGAGTCATACACATGATCCGTCTCGGCGCACTTGCCGTTGGTCTGTTGTTTGTCGTGAACGTCTTGTGGGGGGCGATAGCCCCCCGCGAGGCAGCGTCGCCCGACATGACCAAGGAACTCCACAAGTATCCCAAGCACATAGAATGGGCCCACAACGGCCCGGGCAATCTCGGCGTGTTCGGCACGTTTGATCGTGCCCAACTGCAGCGCGGCTTTCAGGTTTACAAGGAAGTCTGCGCGGCCTGCCACTCGATAAACCGCGTCGCCTTCCGCGATCTGGCTGATCTTGGCTACAATGAAGCCCAAATCAAGACGATTGCTGCCGAGTATGAAGTGGCTGCGATCGACGCGAACGGCGAGCCGAGCACCCGCAAAGCAACCGGCGCCGACAAATTCCCGTTGGTCTATGCCAACGAAGCGGCCGCCCGTGCGGCGCAGAACGGTGCCAACCCGCCCGATCTGTCGCTCATGACCAAGGCCCGCCCGGACGGCACAAACTATGTCTATTCGCTGCTCACCGGCTATTCCGATGATGTTCCGAAGGGCTGGACCAAGCCGGACACGCTTTACTACAACCCCTATTTCCACAGCATCAACATCGCCATGCCGCCGCCGCTCGCGGCGGATGGCCAGGTGACCTATGCTGACGGGACCCCTGCGACCACCGATCAATATGCGAGGGACGTTACCGCGTTCCTGACCTGGACGGCGGAACCGAAGCTTGAAAACCGCAAGGAAACCGGCGTTGCGGTGATCCTGTTCCTGATCATCATGACTGGCCTTGGTTATCTGTCGTACCGCAAGGTGTGGGCCGACGTGAAGAAGGCCTGAACCGGCATCATCTGATTGCAAGGTGGCGGTCATCCAGCGAGATGGCCGCCTTCTTGCGTTTGAGGGGTCTTTGAAGGTGAACGACGACCTGCAGGCGCTGGTGCGCATGGTGCCCGATTACCCAAAGCCTGGGATCATTTTCCGTGACATCACCACTCTGCTGCTCGATGGGCCGGGCTTTGCCGCCAGCATCACCCGCATGGCGGCCAGCCTAGCCACGCCGCCCGATCTGATCGCCGCGATCGAGGCGCGTGGCTTCATCTTCGGGGCAGCTCTGGCGCGCGAGCTGTGCGTGGGGCTGGTGCTGCTCAGGAAGCAGAACAAGTTGCCCGGCCGTGTGAGCGGAGTGAATTATGCGCTGGAATATGGCCACGATCGCATCGAAATGCATGCCGATGCCATCCCCGCCGGTGCCCGGGTCTGCCTAGTTGATGATCTGATCGCCACCGGCGGGACTGCTCTGGCCGGGGCGCAATTGCTGCGTGGCGCAGGCGCCGTGGTGACGCAGGCCCTCTTTGCCATCGATCTGCCCGATCTGGGTGGTGCCCAGCGGTTGCTCGACGCCGGCATCACCCCCAACAGCCTAATGGCGTTTCCCGGCCATTGATCCGGGTTATGCTTGCCCAGCCGATTCGTGTTGGGCGAGAGCAATTGGTCCGCGAACGGGAAGGGCTGCTGCATCTGGGTGGAACAAAGGCGGGGATGCGCGCCAACTCAGCGAATTGCTTGGCATCCTGTTTCCTGCGTCTGGCCGGCGCGCGCGGTTCACGACGGCACTGCTGCGCCTGCAGGATGAATTGGGCGCCTTGAACGGTCTGGCGGTAGGCGCAGACGGTGCTGGGCCGTATCGGTGGCGGCCGCATGCGCGGTTCTGTGGCGTTGATCGGACGGACGAAACGTCCGGACTTCTGGCCAAGGCCGCAAAGGTCCACGCACAGGCGATGGCAGCGCCGCGGTTTTGGCGCTGGAATCGGTTGGTTAGCGCACGCGCTGCTTTCGGGCAGCGTAACGGGCGTCGCGGGCGGCCTTCTGGGCGGCTTCACGGGAAATGGCTTCCAGGCGCTGCTGTTCGGCCTGCTTTTCGCGCTGAGCTTCCTTGGCTTTCTTTTCCTCGGCCATCTGGCGGGCCCGTTCAGCGCGGGCGACCTTAGCTTCGGCTTCTTTCTGGGCACGCTTTTCGGCCCGCGCACGGGCCGCCGCAATGGCTTCCTCGCTTGGCGCGGCGGCCTTGAATTTTTCCAGTTTGGCCAGCTTGGCTTCAGCGGCGGTTTTGGCGCGGTCTTTGTGATCAGGGAGTTTGAACATAGAGCGCCGCTTTAGCGGCTCGTGCCTGCCGCTGCAACCGCGAAGGCGGGTTGTTGAGCCGGCACCAGCGTCACTGGTGTGCCCACCAGCGCCGCCGTTCCCGACAGCACGTCTATACGGGTTCGCAGGGTCAGATCATTGTGGCTCACTCCCGGCCGCAGCGCCGCCACGGAGAGCCGCACACCCGGTCGGGCATGGCCAAAACCGTGGGGCAGGGAAACGACGCCGGCCATGATCTCGTCCGTCACCCTGGCCGGCGCTTCCACCGTGCCAGAGGCGCTGCTGATCCGCACCATTACGCCATCTGATATGCCATGTGCGGCGGCATCGGCTGGATTGATCAGCACGATGCACTTATCCGGCCCCTTGGCGAGGCGCGGTGCGTTGCCGGCCCAACTGTTGTTGCTGCGGATATGGCGACGGCCGATCAGCACCAGCCCCGGCTCTGGCTGGGCGGTGAGCCAGGCGGCAAAGCGACCAGTGAGATCGGTAATCAGCGGCTCGGGAGCACAATGGATGGTCTTGGCCGGGGTGAACAATCGCTCCGGCAGTCGCGACACATGTGCGCCCAGATCGATCCCATGCGGGTGCGCCATGAGCTCGACAAGGCTCAGGCCGCCTTTGCACAACATGCGATCAAGCTGTTCACGCGGCTGCACCGGCGGCGGCAGGTTGATGCCCTGCGCGGTGGCCAGCGCACGGGCAAGATCGGCCACCACTTTCCAATCGCGCTTCTGCCCTGGCAGTGGTTCCCAAAGCGCGGGTGAGAATTTGGCGAAGTTGCGGAAGGCAATTGGGGCTAGAAGCAGCGGATAATGATCCTTGGCCAGTGGCGGGCAGGGCGGTAGGATGTAATGCGCCTTGCGTGACGTGGCGGTGATCATCGGTTCGACCGAGACCATCAGTTCCAGGCTATCCAGCGCCGCATCCAGCGCCCCGCCATCGGGGACGGACAGCACCGGGTTGCCGGCAATCACCAACAGCGCCTTGATCTGGCCTTCGCCGGGCGTGGCAATTTCCTCCGCCAGGCTCACCGCCGGAAACTCACCCATCACTTCCGGATGCCCGCTTACCCGGCTGAAGAAACGCCCGCGGCTGCCGGGGCCGGAACTGCCGGCGACATCCACCGCCGGGCTAGAGAACATCACGCCGCCTTCGCGGTCCAGGTTGCCGGTGGCGATGTTGACCATGTTGATCAGCCAGTGCGCCAGCGTGCCGAATGGCGCCGTGCTCACGCCAATGCGGCCATAGACGGCAGTGGGCTGGCCGTTGCCCACTTCGGCGGCGAGCGCGTGGATGGCAGCAACCTTCCAGCCGCAGGCGCGGGCGAGATCGGCGATCGTGAACTGGCGCACCGCTGCCCACGCATCGTCCCAGCCCTCCAGCATCGGCGCCAGCCGGCCGGGGTTTACCAGTCCCGCTTCATCCAGCGCCAGCAGCAGCGCCGCCAGCAGGGCTGGATCACTGCCTGGACGGATGAAATGATGCGCATTGGCAATGCCGGCCGTCTCGCTGCGGCGCGGATCGATCACGGTCAGGCGGCCACCACGCGCCTGCATTTCAGCGATGCGGCGCTTCACGTCGGGCACAGTCCACACGCTGCCGTTCGATGCCAGCGGATTGCCGCCCATGATCACCAAGTGCTGCGTCCGTTCGATATCCGGGATCGGGAACAGGGCGTTGTGGCCGTAAAGATAATACTGCGCCAGCTGATGCGGCATCTGATCGACGGTGGAGGCTGAATAAACGCCGCGCACGCCCAGCACCTTCTTCAGCGCGCCGGTCTGCATGCCCAGCGCGAAATCATGCGCGGTAGGATTGCCTACATACAGGGCCGCCGCGCCACTCGCGGCCTTGATGGCGGCGAACTTCGCGCCGATCTCAGCCAGCGCCGTCTCCCAGTCAAGCGCGACCCAGTTGTTGCCCACTCGCTTCATCGGCGTGGTAAGCCGGTCAGGATCAGCCTCTAGATCGGCGATGGCATTGCCCTTGGGGCAGATATGGCCGCGCGAAATGGGATCGTCGGAGTCGCCGCGGATGCTCACCACGCGGCGACCTTCGGTTTCGATCAGCAATCCGCAATTGGCTTCACAGATGTGGCAGGTGCGTGTGTGGACCGGCATGGCGGCAATCTCCCGTTGGCGAGCCTATCAGCGCCACCCCCCAATGGCGACAGGCTTTGCGCTGGCCGCTGCGTGCGCTAGCTATTGGTGTCATGAGAGACGAGTGGCTGACAGGCAGATCACGCGCGGCTGCGGCGGCTGTCGCGGTGCTATGCGGCACAGCGCTTTTCACCCAATTCTGGTTGAACGTGGTGGAACGTGGCCGCGATCCCTTTGACGAGGTGCAGCGGCTGTATGGATGGTTCACCATCTGGTCCAACACGTCGCTCGCGCTGATTGCCGGCCATGTCGCCTTTGTTGGGCGGGCGCGCGGCCCGGCGCATCCTGCGTTGCTGGCGGCTAGTGCGGTGTGGATCGCGGTGGTGGGCATCGTCTACAATACGCTGCTCGCCGGGCTGAACCACCCGCCAACCATGCTGCGCCAGGCCATCGATTTCATCTTCCACGTCTTTGCGCCTGTTGCCTGGCCGCTGTGGTGGCTGCTGCTGCGGCCGGCTGCCCGTCTTGGCTGGCCGCATTTGTGGGCCGTGCTGCCGCTGCCGCTGGCCTATTGCATGTTTGCGTTGTTGGTGGGCGCGCAGACCGGCAGCTACCCCTATTTTTTCATCGATGCCGGCAAATTGGGCTGGGTCCAGTTGGGCATCAACATCGCCGGTCTGGCCAGCCTGTTTGCCGCCATGATGGCTATTGCCATCTGGTGGGATCGCCGCCCTTCGCCAAAAGGATAGACCATGCACCCGTTCCACCACGCCGCCAGCCAGCCCGATACGCCTGCCATCATCATGGCCGGCAGCGGTGAAACGCTGACATATGCCGGGCTGGAAGCCGAATCCAACCGCATCGCCCATCTGCTGCGCGGCCTTGGCCTGCTGCGCGGTGACACCATCGCCATCCTGATGCACAACGAGATTGATTACCTGCCCATCTGCTGGGCGGCGCAGCGGTCGGGCCTTGTCTATGTCGCCATGTCGACCAAGCTGACCGCCGATGAAGCCGGCTATATCGCGCAGGACAGCGGCGCGAAGGCAATCTTCTGTTCGCCGGCGCTTGCCGAGGTTGCAGTGGCAGCCACGCCCGCCTTCACAGCGACTGCGCGGTTGTGCACCGGCACCGGTGCGCCCAGCTGCACGCGGCTGCACGATGCTATCTACAATCTGCCCACCACGCGCATCGCCGATGAAAGCGCCGGACGCGACATGCTGTATTCGAGTGGCACCACCGGCCGGCCCAAAGGTGTGCGCGGTCCATTGCCGGAAGGCCCGATCGATCAGGCCGATGCGCTCTCCGGCATGGTGGCAGCACTGTACCAATTCGTCCCGGGCATGAAATATCTGTCTCCGGCGCCGCTCTATCACGCTGCCCCGCTGCGCTATTGCATGAGCGTGCACAAGTTTGGCGGTGCCGTGGTGGTGATGGAGAAGTTCGATCCGGAAGCCTATTTGGCGATGGTCGAAAAACACCATGTCACCCACAGCCAGTTGGTGCCGACCATGTTCGTGCGCATGCTAAAGCTGCCCGACGATGTGCGCGCCCGCTATGGCCTGTCCAGCCTGAAGGTTGCCATCCATGCCGCGGCACCGTGCCCGGTGGACGTGAAGCACGCCATGATCGCTTGGTGGGGCCCGGTAATCTTCGAGTATTACAGCGCGACCGAAGGCGCCGGTTTCACCGCCATTTCCCCGCAGGAATGGTTGGCGCGGCCGGGCAGTGTCGGCAAGTCTATCCTAGGCGAAATCCGTGTGCTGGATGACGATGGCAACCGGCTGGGCCCTAATGAAGTGGGCCGTATCTTCTTTCACGGCGGCGGCAGCTTCAGCTACCACAATGATCCCGAAAAGACCGCCAGCGTGATGGGCGAACATGGCGCCACCTTTGGTGACATCGGCCGCGTGGATGAGGAAGGCTATCTGTTCCTCACGGACAGAGCCGCCTTCATGATCATTTCCGGCGGCGTGAACGTCTATCCGCAGGAAGCCGAAAACACGCTGATCTCGCATCCCGAAGTGGCCGATGTCGCGGTGTTTGGCATCCCCGATGAAGTGATGGGCGAAGCCGTCCACGCTGTTGTGCAGCCGCGCGACATGGCCAAGGCAGGCCCGGATCTGGAAGCCGAACTGATAGAATATGTACGCAGCCGGCTTTCCCACGTGAAATGTCCCAAGCGCATCGATTTCCGCGCAGAACTGCCGCGCCACGACACCGGAAAACTCTACAAGCGGTTGTTAAAGGACGAATATTGGGCCAAGGCGGGGTGATGCTCCGCCGCCTATTTCTGATCCTCTGCCTTTGGTTGGCCGCGCCCGCATGGGCAGTGCCGGCGATGTGGCAGGTAGGGCAGGGCAAGCACAAGATCACCCTTTATGGCACCATCCATGCGCTGCCGAAGGGCACGGATTGGTTCACCCCACAGGCGGCGCGCGCTTTCAAGGGCGCCGGCACGCTGGTAGTGGAAATCGCCGGGCCGCCAGATCCGGCCGCCATGCGCGCCTTGGTGATGGAACTGGGCCGGCTGCCGACCCCGGTGCCGCTGGCCAGCCGGCTGTCCGATGATCTGAAACCCCAGGCCGATGCGTTGCTGAAGGCGACGGGCCTGCCGCCGGGCGCGCTGGATGGCATGGAAAGCTGGCTGGCGGCGCTCACCCTGGTGCAGATCGAGGTGGCGCGTGCCGGACTCGATCCGTCGGCCGGGGTTGATCTCGCGCTGATTGCCCGCGCCCGCGCTGCCGCCAAGCCGCTTGTGGGCTTGGAAACCGTGCGCGGCCAACTGGCCCTCTTCGACGGGCTGCCTGAAGCTGATCAACGGTTGCTGCTGGCGTCGGCCATTGCCGATGCCGGCAAGACGGCAGAACAGATGCAGGATCTGGTTGCCGCCTGGGCCGCCGGCGATGTTGAGCGCATACTGAAAGACTTTGACGATGCCAGCCTTTCACCGGAACTGGAAAAGCGCCTGTTCCGGGATCGCAATGTGGCCTGGGCCGATTGGGTGCAGGCAGCGCTGAAGCGGCCTGGGCGGCATTTCATGGCGGTGGGCGCCGCTCACATGGCCGGGCCGCACAGCCTGATCGCCATGCTGAAGGCGCGTGGGCTGCGGGTTAGGCGGTTACAATGAAGCGTGTGTTGGCCCCTGTCGCCGTGGCCGTGTTGCTGGCGGCCTGTTCCGGCCCGGACGCGGCGGCCAGCCGGGTGGTGATCGATCGTTTTCATGCCGCGCTGGGCGCCGGCGATTGGGCGGTCATTGATGGCCTGCTCAGCCAGTCAACCCGCAATCTACGCCCCGGCGGCGCCACTGCCCGTGCTTTTCGCGCCATCATTGAGCGCCATGGCCGTTACAGGGGCGGTGAACTGGAAGGTATCGTCCTAGAGGATGGCCGTACCTTTGTCGCGTGGTCTGCCCGCTATGAGAATGGCCCGGTTTCGGAACTGTTCGTGCTGGTGGAAGAAGGTGGGCAACTGAGAATCGACAGCTACACCGATCAGCCCGCGCCCTGAGACCCATTTCGCGGCTCCGGCCCGGCCATCACAGAGCGAGCCCTTGCTATTTCCGGCGGCTTCCCCTATCCGCGCCGCTTCGTTGGTGTCCTGCCATTTTCGCATCCCTGGAGGCGGTGGGCACAGGCGAAAACATATCCATCAGGAGCAAGCAATGAGCGAAACCTTCAAGCTCGTGGCTGAACTTCGCGCCAAGGCAGGCAAGGGAGCCTCCCGCGCGATCCGCCGCGAAGGCCGTGTCCCGGCCGTGATCTATGGTGCAGGCGAAGCTGCAACCACCATCCATATCGAGGAAAAGATCCTTGTGCGCCAGTTGCACACTGGCCATTTCATGAACGCCATCGTCGAGCTGGAACTGGATGGCACCACCATTCGCACTCTGCCACGCGACGTGGCCTTCCACGTGGTGACGGACCGCCCGATCCACGTCGATTTCCTGCGCCTCACCGGCAATGAAGTCGTCACCGTCACAGTGCCGGTGCACTTCGTTGATCAGGAACTTTCCGCCGTCAAGACCGGCGCGATGCTCAACATCGTTGCGCACGAACTGAAGCTGGATTGCGCCCCGGACGCCATCCCGGATGATGTGACCATCAGCCTGGCCGGCCTGCAGGTTGGCGCTGCCATCCACATCGCCGATGTGAAGCTGCCCGCCGGCGTGACGCCGCATGGCCGCGAAACCGGCCTGACCATCGCCACCATCGTTGCCCCCAAGGCAATGAAGAGCGAAGAAGGCGAAGCCGCCGCGACCGCGTAAGCGTTTCGGCGTCAGCCAGTAATTGCAGCGGGGCAGGGGAGCCATCCCTTGCCCCGTTTGCATGTTTGGGACACAGCAACCGCCATGCAGATACTGGTCGGCCTCGGCAATCCCGGCGTGCAATATGCGCTGCACCGGCACAATGTCGGTTTCATGGCCATCGATGTCATCGCCGATCGCTGGAACATCGGCCCGTTCAAGCCGCGGTTTCAGGGCATGACCGCCGAAGGCCGTATTGGCACCGCCAAGGTGCTGCTGCTCAAACCCGCCACCTTCATGAACGAAAGCGGTCGCAGCGTTGCCGAGGCGGTGCGCTTTTACAAGCTTGATCCGGCCGAGGCGCTCACCGTGTTTTACGATGAGCTCGACCTCGCCCCCTTCAAGCTGAAGATAAAGCACGGCGGGGGTGCGGCCGGCCACAACGGCATCCGCTCCATCGACGCGCACCTCGGCCCCGATTGGTGCCGCGTGCGTATCGGCATCGGCCACCCCGGCCACAAGGATCGGGTGACCGGGCATGTTTTGGGCAATTTCATCAAGGTTGAGATGGACCCGCTCGCCGATTTGCTGAGCGCGCTCGCCGCCGAACTGCCTACGCTGATCGCCGGTGACGAAGCCCGCTACCTTTCGGATATCGCGCTGCGGTTGCAGCTCTGAACTTCGCGCCCTAGAGAGCGCTCAACATTCTCCTAGGAACTTCATCATGCCTATCCGTGTCGGTATCGTCGGCCTGCCCAATGTTGGCAAATCCACCCTGTTCAACGCGCTGACCCAGACGGCGGCGGCGCAGGCGGCCAATTATCCATTCTGCACGATCGAACCGAACGTCGGCAACGTCGCCGTGCCGGACCCGCGCATCGATAAATTGGCCGCCATCGCCAAGAGCCAGAAGATCATCGAAACCCAATTGGGCTTCACCGATATCGCCGGGCTGGTGAAGGGCGCCTCCAAGGGCGAAGGCCTGGGCAACCAGTTCCTCGCCAACATCCGCGAAACCGATGCTATCGCCCATGTGCTGCGCTGCTTCATCGATGATGATGTCACCCACGTCGCCGGCAAGGTCGATCCGGTGGAGGATGCCGAAACGGTTGAGACCGAGCTGATGCTGGCCGACCTCGAAAGCCTGGAAAAGCGCGTGCCGCAGCTGCTCAAGAAGGCCCAGCAGGGCGACAAGGAGGCCAAGGTGCAAGCGGCGGTGCTGGGCCAGGCGCTGGCCCTGCTGCAAGCCGGCAAGCCCGCGCGGCTGACCGAGCCGAAGGACGAGGATGAAGCCCGCGCGTTGAAGAACGCCCAGCTGCTTACCACCAAGCCCGTGCTGTATGTGTGCAACGTGGAAGAAGCCAGCGCCGCCACCGGCAACGCGTTGAGCGACGCCGTGGCGAAGATGGCCGCCGGCATCGGCGCCAGTGCCGTGGTGGTTTCGGCCGCCATCGAAGCCGAAATTGCCACCATGGAGCCGACCGACCGCCAAGAATATCTGGAGAGCCTTGGCCTCCACGAAACTGGCCTCGCCCGCGTCGTGCGTGCCGCCTATGAATTGCTCGGTCTCATCACCTTCTTCACCGTCGGCCCCAAGGAAGCCCGCGCCTGGACCGTGAAGCGCGGTTCCAAGGCCCCGCAGGCCGCCGGCGAAATCCACGGCGATTTCGAGAAGAAGTTCATACGTGCCGAAACCATCGGCTTTGATGACTATGTCACGCTGGGCGGCGAAACCGCAGCCAAGGACGCCGGCCGTCTGCGCGCCGAAGGCAAGGAATATGTGGTGCAGGATGGCGACGTGATGCACATCCTGCACGGCGCCTGACCATGCTCACCCGCCGCACCCTGATCGCCTCCTTGGCTGCCGCGCCCGCTGCGGCGCAGGTCGATCTGGGCTTTGCCGACAATGGCCCGCGGCCGACCACGCGCGCTTTCCCGCAGAAGGGGGAGATGATCCTGCAGCGCTCCTCGCCGCCGCTGCTGGAAACGCCGCTTTCGGTATTCGATGCGCATGATTTCACGCCGAACGACCGATTTTATGTGCGCTGGCATTATCCGTTTCCGACCAGCATCGATCCGACGAAGCATCGACTGCGCATCGGCGGTCATGTTGGCAAGCCGCTCAGCCTGTCGCTGGCTGATCTCGCCCGTCTGCCACGCGTCGCCATCGCTGCGGTGAACCAGTGTGCCGGCAATGGCCGCGGCCTGTTCAGCCCGCGCATGGCCGGGGCGCAGTGGGGCAATGGCGCGATGGGCAATGCGCTGTGGGAAGGCGTGCGCCTGAAAGACGTGCTGGCGCTTGCCGGCGTCAAGCCCGGCGCGGTTGCGGTGCGCTGTGGCGGGCTGGACACGCCGTTGGTAGAGGCCGCCCCGGATTTCGAGAAGTCGCTGCCCATCGATCATGCGCTGACGGACGACGTGCTGATCGCCTGGGGTATGAACGGCCAGCTATTGCCGCTGCTCAATGGCTTTCCGCTGCGGCTGGTCGTGCCGGGTTGGTATTCCACCTATTGGGTGAAGATGCTCGATCAGATCGAGGTTCTCGACAAGGCGGATGAAGGTTTCTGGATGGCCAAGGCTTATCTGCAGCCCGCCAATGCGCTGGCCGATATCGCCCCTGCTGCTCCGGCCGGCCCGCGCGTGCCGGTCTCAAACATGCGGCCGCGCGCCGTCATCACCAATATCACTGACAACGCCAAGCTGCCGCCACGCAGCTTCACGCCGGTGCAGGGCGTGGCGCTGGGCGGGGACCACGGTGTAAAGACGGTGGAGCTGTCCGCAGATGGTGGCCGCAACTGGGTGCCAGCGCAGCTTGGCCTCGATCATGGCCGCTACAGCTTCCGCCGCTTCCGGGGGGCACTGGCTTTGGCGCCGGGCAAGCATATCATCCTGGCCCGCGTCACCAATGCGGCCGGGGTGTCACAGCCACTCACCCAAAACTGGAACCCGTCCGGCTATAACCGTGCTGGCGTCGATCCGGTCCGTGTGGAGATCGCCTGATGCGTTTCGTGGTTGCAATCGCCGCCCTGGCCATCGTCGCCGCCGCACCGCCGAGGAAACAGCTTTCCGTCGATCTCCCCGATGCCGAAGGCTTGCTGCCCGAACGCTATGGCGTGTCATCCGAAGCCGTGAACAACAATTGCCTCGCCTGTCACAGCGCCGCCATGATCACCGCCCAGCCGCGCCTCAGCCGCGTGCAATGGGGCGAAACCATCGCCAAGATGCGGACCGTCTATGCCGCCCCGATCGACCCGGCAGACGATAAGGCCATTCTCGATTGGCTCGTCGCTGATTGACCGCGCAACCTCCCGCCCGCTAAGGGCCACCCGTGAGCAAGCCACTTTCCTTCCAGTCGATGATCCTCGCGCTCCAGCATTATTGGGGCGGCCACGGCTGCGTAATTCTGCAACCGCATGATCTTGAAGTGGGGGCGGGCACCTTCCACCCGGCCACCACGCTGCGCAGCCTGGGGCCCGATCACTGGAACGCCTGCTATGTGCAGCCAAGCCGACGGCCTTCGGATGGCCGCTATGGTGAAAACCCCAACCGGTTGCAGCATTATTACCAGTTCCAGGTCATCCTGAAACCCAGCCCCGCCGACCTGATTGGCCTCTATCTCGGCAGCCTCGATGCCATCGGCATCGATCGCGCCAAGCATGATGTGCGCTTTGTCGAGGACGACTGGGAAAGCCCGACGCTGGGCGCGTGGGGCCTGGGTTGGGAAGTGTGGTGCGACGGCATGGAAGTGAGCCAGTTCACCTATTTCCAGCAGGTGGCCGGCCATGATTGCGCGCCGGTCGCGGGTGAACTGACCTACGGCCTTGAGCGGCTAGCCATGTACATCCAGGGCGTCGAGAGCATCTATGATCTGGCCTACAATGATGCCGGCGTCAGCTATGGCGACGTGTTCCTGAAGAACGAGCAGCAGTTCAGCGCCTATAATTTCGAAGCCGCCAACACCGAAAAGCTCTTCCAGCATTTCAAGGACGTGTCCGACGAGTGCCGGGCGCTGGTGGCGCGTGACCTGCCGCTGCCGGCCTATGACCAGGCGATCAAGGCTAGCCACTTGTTCAACCTGCTGAACGCGCGCGGTGTGATATCGGTGGCCGAACGTCAGGCCTATATCGGCCGCGTGCGCGATCTGGTGAAGGTCGTGGCGGATTGCTGGGTGGAGCAGTGCAAGTGAAGTTCCTCCTTGAACTCCAATCCGAAGAAATTCCGGCCCGTATGCAGGCGGCGGCGGCTGACCAACTGCGCACCCGTTTTGTTGATGCGTTAAAGGCTGCCGGCCTTGCCCATGGCGCGGTGATGGCGGACGCCACGCCGCGCCGGCTTTGGCTGATCGCCGATGATGTCGCCCCGGCCAGCGCCGGCAGCGCCGAGGAAGTTAAGGGCCCCGCCGCCACGGCTCCGGCCCAGGCCATCGACGGCTTCCTGAAGAAGACTGGTCTGACCCGTGACCAGCTTGAAGAGCGCGAAACGCCCAAGGGCATCGTGCTGTTCGCCATGCTGCGCCGCGAAGGCCGCACGGCGTCCGAAATCCTCGCCGAGGTGATCCTGCACGTCATCCGCGATTTCGCCTGGCCCAAGTCGATGCGCTGGGGTGCCGCCAGCCAGTCCACCGCCGCGCCGCGATGGGTGCGGCCGCTTACCGGCATCGTCGCGCTGCTGGATGGCGATGTGGTGGCCTGTGAAGCGCACGGCATAACTTCTGGTCGCGACACGCGCGGTCACCGCGTCCATGCGCCGGGCGTGCTTACCATTACCAGCGCCGCCACCTATCTCGACCAGCTACGCGCCGCGCATGTGCTGGCCTCCAGCGCGGAACGCCGCCAAATCATCGCCTCCCGTGCTGCCGAACTGGCGGCCGGGGCTGGCGTGTCGCTTATCCCGGATGAGAGCCTGGTCGCCGAAAACGCTGGCCTCACCGAATGGCCGGTACCGCTGCTTGGCCGGTTCGATCCCGATTTCCTTTCCGTGCCGCGTGAAGTGATCGTGCTCACAATGCGCACCAACCAGAGATACTTCGCGCTTTCGGATGCCAGCGGCAGACTCGCCCCCGCCTTCATCTGCGTCGCCAACCTCGACGCGACCGACGGCGGTGCCGCCATTACCCACGGCAACCAGCGCGTGCTCTCCGCCCGCCTGTCCGACGCGCGGTTTTTCTGGGAGCAGGACTTGGCCACGGTTAGGGCCGGCGGGCTGGAAGCCTTCCTGCCCAAGTTGAACGATATCGTCTTCCATGAAAAGCTCGGCACACTGGCCAACAAGGTTGAGCGCGTCGTGGCACTGGCCAAATGGCTGTGCCAAAGCGGCGCCGTGTCGGCCGATCCGGCGCAGACCGAACAGGCAGCGCGACTGGCCAAGGCCGATCTCGTTTCCGCCACAGTGGGCGAGTTCCCGGAAGTGCAGGGCCAGATCGGCCGGTATCTGATGCTCGCCATCGGCGTGGAGCCGACCATCGCTGACGCCATGCGCGATCATTACAAGCCGGCGGGGCAGGGCGACGATGTGCCCACCGCTCCGGTGAGCGTAGCCGTCGCGCTGGCAGACAAGCTGGATACGCTTATTGGCTTTTTCCGCGAGGGCATGCCGCCGACTGGTTCAAAGGACCCGTTTGCGCTGCGGCGGCAAGCGCTTGGCGTGCTGTCGATCCTGCAGGTAGCCGGCATACGCTTGCCACTGCGTCGCCTCTTTGGTGATGATATCACCGGCGATCATTTAATGGACTTCTTCGCCGACCGCCTGAAAGTCCAGCAACGCGAAGCCGGTATTCGCCACGACCTTATCGACGCCGTGTTCGCACTCGGCGGTGAGGATGATCTTGTCCGCCTTCTCGCCCGCGTGAAGGCCTTGCAGGCGTTCGTGGAGACCGAGGAGGGTACCAATCTGCTCGCCGGTTATAAGCGTGCGGCCAATATCCTGAAGGCGGCCGAGAAGGACGGCATCGGCGAACCGGCCAATGGCGAAGGCGAGGGTGCCGAAGCCTTACTGGCCACCGCGCTGGCCACTGCGTTGCCCACCGCCAAACAGGCCGTTTCAGCTGAGCGCTTCACTGACGCGATGGCGGCGCTGGCGAGTTTGCGCGGACCGGTCGATGCCTTCTTTACCGATGTGATGGTCAATGATCCCGATCCCGGCATCCGGGCGCGGCGATTGGCTCTGTTGGCGCTGTTCCGCGATGCGGTGCATGGCGTCGCGGATTTTTCGAAGGTCGAGGGTTAGGTATTCCCACCCCCTTGCGGGGAGCGGACCAGTCGCCGATGGCGGATCAAGGTCGTGCTGGGGAATGGGGATTTTGGAGGGTGGGCGCAATGAAATCAGTTTTCCGGTTTGGAGGCGGCGCGGCCGAAGGCAATGCCACGCAGAAGGAATTGCTGGGCGGCAAGGGCGCCAACCTGGCCGAAATGGCCGGCATCGGCCTCGCCGTGCCCCCTGGCCTGACCATCGCCACCTCGGTCTGCGCCGCTTATTATGATGCCGGCGGCCGTCTGCCCGATAATGTGCAGGCCCAGGTGCTGGACAGCCTGGCCTTTATAGAAGGCGTGACGGGCAAGAAGTTCGGCGACGCCACTAACCCGCTGCTCGTCTCCGTCCGCTCCGGCGCGCGCGTGTCGATGCCGGGCATGATGGATACGGTGCTCAACCTCGGCTTGAACGATCAGACCGTGGAGGGCCTCGCAGCCGCATCGGGCAATCCGCGGTTCGCGTGGGACAGCTATCGCCGCTTTATCCAGATGTATGGCGACGTGGTGCTGGAACTGGATCACTATGCCTTTGAAGACGCGCTGGAAATCGCCAAGGAAGACAAGGGTGTTACCCAGGATACCGGCTTAGATGCCGATGATCTGAAGAAGCTCGTCGTGCGTTATATGGCCATTGTCGAACAGGCGCTGGGCCGTCCGTTCCCGCAGGATCCGCACGAACAATTGTGGGGTGCCATCGGCGCCGTGTTCGGCTCGTGGCGCAGTGACCGGGCGCGCACCTATCGCCGCCTGAACGACATTCCCGAAAGCTGGGGCACCGCTGTCAACGTGCAGGCGATGGTGTTCGGCAATTTGGGCGACACGTCTGCAACGGGGGTTGCATTCACCCGCGATCCCAGCACCGGCGAACCTGCATGGTATGGCGAGTATCTGATCAACGCCCAGGGTGAAGACGTGGTGGCCGGCATCCGCACGCCGCAATATCTCACCAAGGCCGCGCGTGAGAAGGCCGGCGCCAAGGCGGCTTCGATGGAAGAAGCGATGCCCACCGTGTTCGCCGAATTGGGCCGCACCTTTGATCTGCTGGAGCGGCATTACCGCGACATGCAGGACATCGAATTCACGGTGGAAGACAACCGCCTTTATATTCTGCAGACCCGGAGCGGCAAGCGCACCGCCAAGGCAGCGCTGCGCATCGCGGTGGACATGGTGGACGAAGGCCTGATCACCGAAGCAGAAGCCGTGAAGCGCGTCGATGCCAGCGCCATGGATCAGTTGCTGCACCCGACGCTCGATCCCAAGGCAGTGCGCGACATCATCGCGCGCGGCTTGCCAGCCAGCCCCGGTGCGGCCAGCGGCATCGTCGTGCTGGACAGCGACAGCGCCGAAATCCGTGCCCGCGCCGGCGACGCCGTGATCCTCGTGCGCACCGAAACGTCGCCTGAAGACATTCACGGCATGCACGCCGCCCGTGGGATCCTGACAGCGCGCGGCGGCATGACCAGCCATGCCGCCGTGGTGGCGCGCGGCATGGGCCGGCCCTGTGTGTCGGGCGCCGGCGGCATCAGCATCGATCTGGCTGCCCGCACTGTCAGCACCGGCGGCCGCATCGTGAAGGAAGGCGATCGCATCACCATCGATGGCGCCACCGGCGACGTGATGATGGGCGACGTGCCTACGGTTGAACCCGATCTGTCCGGCGATTTCGGCATCCTGATGGAATGGGCCGACAAGCATCGCCGCCTGAAAGTCCGCACGAACGCCGAGACGCCGGATGATTGCCGCGTCGCCCGCCAGTTCGGCGCCGAAGGCATCGGCCTGTGCCGTACCGAACATATGTTCTTCGAACCCAGCCGCATCACCGCCGTGCGCCGCATGATCCTGGCCGAAGATACCGTCGGCCGGGAAGGCGCTCTTGCCGAGCTGCTACCCGAACAGCGCGCCGATTTCGCCGAGATTTTCCGCGTGATGGCCGGCCTGCCGGTGACCATCCGCCTGCTCGATCCGCCGCTGCACGAATTCCTGCCGCACGATGATGAAGGTTTTGCAGACGTCGCTGCCGCCACTGGTCTGCCAGAAACGCTGGTGCGCCGTCGCATTAACGAACTGCATGAATTCAACCCGATGCTGGGCCATCGCGGTTGCCGGCTGGGCATCACCTATCCTGAAATCTATGCCATGCAGGCCCGCGCCATTTTCGAAGCCGCCGTGCTGGTGGCGCAGGAAACCGGGGCGGCGGTGGTGCCAGAAGTGATGGTGCCGCTGGTTGCTACGGCCAAGGAACTGGAACTGACCAAGGCCGCCATCGACGCCGAAGCCGCCGCCGTGTTCGCCGCCACCGGCACCACGCTGGATTACCTCGTCGGCACCATGATCGAACTGCCGCGCGCTGCCCTGCGCGCTGCCGATATCGCTGTCCACGCGCAGTTCTTCAGTTTTGGTACCAACGATCTCACCCAGACTACGCTTGGTATCAGCCGCGATGATTCGGCGCGGTTTATGGGGCCCTATGTTGAAAAGGGCATTTACCCCAAGGACCCGTTTGTTTCGATCGATGAGGATGGTGTGGGCGAACTGGTTGCGCTGGCCGCCGAGCGCGGTCGCAGGGTCAAGCCCGATTTAAAGCTCGGCATCTGCGGTGAGCATGGCGGCGATCCGGCGTCCATCCTGTTCTGCGAAGGTCTAGGGCTGGATTATGTGTCCTGCTCGCCCTACCGTGTGCCGATCGCGAGATTGGCGGCAGCACAGGCGGCGCTCAAGAAGGGCTGATTAGCGCTTCCACATCGACCAGCCTGTCGTCAGCCCAACAGCAAAGCCGGCTAGTACCCAAAGCCAGATCTCGCCGAACAGCCAGATCATCGCGGGCTCCATGTCGCTTGGGCAATGCCGGGGTGGCGCTTCAGATCGGCGATGACTGCGGCGCGGACAGAGTTATCGGCGACGCCGGACAGGCGGGCCACCCGGGCGACCATGCCTGATGGCTGACGGAAACTGATGCTGCCATCCACCACGCCGTGCGCCTGCATTGCAGCAGACGCAGCCCGGCCCAGATCGGCCATCATTGGTTGGCCCTTGTGCAGTGAGGCGCCGCGCGCCAGCACCACGGTGGCGGCCAAGCCGGCGAGCAGTTTCAGGGCGGGATGCATCGTCCCCTACGCTACGCCTCAGCCCAAGGTGCTGGCAAGCGGCGCGAATCGGCTTTATCGATCCGCCCCATGAATGTTGTGCTCGAAAGTGATCCGTGGATGCGCCGCCGCAGTCTGCCGGTCGGCGGCGAGCGCCTGTTCCTGCCGCTGCGCGATGGCTGGCCGGTGCGGCTGGAACATTGGCCGCGCCGCAAGGCAGAGCGCAGCCATATCCTGATGATCACCGGCCGCGCTGATTTCGTCGAGAAATATGCCGAGACAGTGCACGATCTGGTGGATGCCGGCTGGGGCGTCACCATTTTCGATTGGCGCGGGCAGGGCCTGTCGCGGCGGGTGGGCAAGACGCCGATGCACGGCGCCTCACCAGTTGGAGTCTTGGCGGGATTTGACGTGTGGCTCAGCGATCTGGCTGAATTGGTTACGTGGACGGTGGAGCGCACTGGCGGCCCGGTCATGGCGGCGGCTCATTCGATGGGTGGCCACATGCTGCTGTGCCACCTAGCGGCCGGGCGTGGCGGCATCGCACGTGCGGTCGTGCTGGCGCCGATGCTGGGGCTGTTGGCCTCGCCCCTGGGCCCTGGCCTGGCCCGCCGGCTGGCGGCATGCATGGTGAAATGGCGGCGCGGTAGCGATTTCGTGTTGGGCGGTGGCCCCTATGAACCCGGCGTTGCCGGCAGTAAGCGCCAGTTGCTGCTGACCAGGGACGCCGAACGCTATTCCGATGAGGGCTGGTGGATCGGGCAAGATCCGACGCTGGCGTTGGGCAGCGTTACTTGGGGCTGGCTGCATGATGCCTTCGCCAACATTGACGCGTTGACAGCGCCCGGGGTGGCCGAAGCCATATCGGCGCCGGTGCTGGCGCTGATCCCCGAGAAGGACGGCCTGGTGGATAGCAAGGACACCCGCCGCTTTGTCGTGCGCATTCCCGGTGGCGAAACGGTTGAATATCCGCAAGCCGGCCACGAATTACTGCGCGAAGCCGAGCCGCTGCGCAGCACGGTGCTGGCCCGAATGCTGGCGTTTTTTGACGGGCAATGATGAGCCAGGATTTCGATATTGCGATCATCGGCGCCGGCATTGCCGGGGCCAGCACGGCTTGGGCCTTGCTGGAAGCGGCGCCGCAACTGCGCGTTCTCCTGATCGAGATGGAGGAGCGGCCGGGTTATCACACCACCGGGCGTTCGGCCGCCATCTTCATCGAAAGCTATGGCGGCCCGGCTATTGTGCCGTTAAGCCGCGCCAGCCGGGCCTTTTTCGGCGCGCCGCCCGCCGGTTTTCCGCCGCTTCTGCACCATCGGCCTAGTCTGATCATTGAAGGCCCGCAGGATGCAGGCGGGCTGGAACGGGTGGCCGCCGAATATGATCAGGGCGGCGTGGCCTATGAATGGCTGGACGCCGCCGCGTTGGCGGCGTCTCCAGTCGGGCCGATGCTGAAACCGGAATGGCGCCATCGCGCGGTGATTGAGCCTGATTGCCACGATATTGATGTGGCCGCCTTGCATCAGGGCTTCTTGCGCGGTGTGGATGGTGCAAAGCCTACGCTGGTAACCAATGCCGAGGTAACCGGTCTTGAACGCAGCGCCGGCGCCTGGCGCATCGCCACCCGCACTGGCATGTTCACGGCGCCTGTCCTGGTCAATGCGGCCGGGGCTTGGGCTGATGGCCTGGCGCTGCTGGCCGGGGCCGCGCCGAAGGGGCTGATGCCCTTGCGACGCACTATGGCCGTATTGCGCATTGATCCCGTCCCGCCAGCCGATCTGCCCACTGTGATGAGCAGTGAAGGCAGTTTTTATTTCAAGCCGGATGGCGAACGGCTGTGGCTTTCGCCGCACGACGAAATTCCAGATGTGCCGCATGATGTGCGTCCCGACGAGATGGATCTGGCTGTGGTGATTGACCGATTTGAACAGGCCAGCACGGTGGCTGTGAAGCGGCTGGAATCAAGCTGGGCAGGCTTGCGCACCTTCGCGCCTGATCGGCTGCCAGTTTATGGTTTTGATGTCGCCGATGGCCTTTTCTGGTGTGCGGGGCAGGGCGGTTTCGGCATCCAAACGGCGCCGGCCGCCGGGCGGCTGTGTGCGGCTTTGCTGTTGGGTGGAAGTCTGCCCGTTGATCCGGCGCCCTTCGCTGCCGACCGATCGGGCTTAAGCAATCGCCCGTAACGAAGTTACGTAAAAATTGATAATCATGTGTTCAGTCTAGGTATATAATTTCGACCAATAGGCGCGCATCCGTGGTCAACGAACTACATAAACGTTCATCTTTGTATGGCGCTGTCGGGTCAGTACTGCATGTTCTTAGCAGGTGTATCCCAATCAACATCGGCTGGGCCCCGGCCCACAAAGCCGGGGGAATTCGTATCAGCGGCGTTTCGCGTGATAGCGGACGAGGAAAGCGGCGGCGAAGTCACCCAGTCGCTGCTCGGCAATTGCGGCGCGCAAGCCGGCCATCAACTGCTGGTAAAACCCGATGTTATGCTGAGTGAGCAGCATCGCGCCCAGCATCTCGCCGGACTTGATCAGGTGATGGAGATAGGCGCGGCTCGTAGCTTTCGAGCCATGACAGACCGGGCAGCGGCAATCGGCATCAAGGGGCGACAGATCCTCGCCATGCACCGCATTGCGCAGATTGAGCGGGCCATCATGGGTGAATGCCTGGCCGTTGCGGCCTGAACGTGTGGGCAGCACGCAATCGAACATGTCCACCCCGCGCACCACGGCGCCAACGATATCATCGGGTTTGCCCACACCCATCAGATAGCGCGGCGCATCCTCCGGCAACTGGCCCGTGGCATAATCCAGCACGCCAAACATCGCCGGCTGGCCTTCGCCCACCGCCAGCCCGCCAATGGCATAGCCGTCGAAGCCGATGGCGCGCAGCGCGGTGGCGCTTTCGGCGCGCAGCCGTTCATCCAGCCCGCCCTGCTGGATGCCGAACAGTACAGCGCCGGCCGCATGCTCACCGCCGGCATCGAACGCGGCCCGGCTGCGTGCTGCCCAGCGCATCGAACGATCCATCGCATCCTTCACCACCTCGCGCGGTGCCGGCAGGGCGACCAGTTCATCGAACGCCATCACGATATCGCTGCCCAGCAGGCGCTGGATTTCCATCGACCGTTCCGGGCTCATCAGGTGCCGGCTGCCATCGAGATGGCTGGCAAAGGTGACGCCTTCTTCCGTGCGCTTGGTCAGGCTCGAAAGGCTCATCACCTGATAGCCGCCGCTGTCGGTCAAGATCGGCCGGTTCCAGCCCATGAAGCTGTGCAGGCCGCCAAGGCGGTGGATGCGCTCCGCCGTCGGGCGCAGCATCAGGTGATAGGTGTTGCCCAGGATGATGTCCGCACCTGCAGCGCGCACTTCACTGGCGCGCATCGCCTTCACGGTGGCGGCGGTGCCCACCGGCATGAAGGCCGGCGTCCTGATTTCACCCCGGCGCATGGTGATGTTGCCAGTGCGCGCCTTGCCGTCACGGGCGCTGATGCTGAAGGCGAAACGAGTCATTGGCCGCGCATAGCGTCTGTGGCAGGCTTTGGCCAACATGCTTGGGGTCTTGTTCTTGCTGGCCGTTGCCAATCCGCTCACCGTGCCCGCGGCGGGGCCGGCAGCCACCTGCCTGATTGTCGGCCGCCAGCTGGATTACAAGGTGGCCAGCGCCGATGTGCTGCTGGTCCGCTCGGGCCGTCGCTGGCACCGTTCGCGGCTGCCTGATGGCTGCCCCGGCCTCAAACCCAACATGATCATCGTGCGCCGCGAGGCGTCGCCGCGCGCCTGCGCCAACGATCTGTTCGAAGTGAAGGACAATTTCACGCCTGAGGTGTTCAGCCTGTGCCGGTTCGGCCCTTTCGAGCCGCTGGACACAGCGAGCCGGTTCTGACGATGGGGAGAAGGATTATGGTGAAATCATGGGGCCTTGGTGCCGTGCTGGTGCTGGCCGGCTTCGGCGCCGGTCTGGCCATGGCGCAGGTGCCGACACAAACCGGGCGCACGCCGCAATTCGCTAATGACGAGGTGAAGGTATGGAAATCGGTGATTGCGGTCGGCAATCCACTGCCTCTGCACCGCCACGATCATCCACGCGTGTTGATCGCCTTAAAGGGCGGCACGATGGATATTCGCGAAGAAACCGGCCAGTCCGACATCCAGAACTGGGAAACTGGCAAGGCCTATTGGCTGCCCGCCAATCCCAAGACGTTGCATCAGGATGTGAACATAGGAAGGGAACCCATTGAAGTCATTGTCGTAGAGCTGCAGAAAGCGTGGTGAAGTCGCGCGTCGATCAACTGCTGGTGGAGCGCGGCCTGGTCGAAAGCCGTACTCGCGCGCAGGCGCTGGTGATGGCGGGGCTGGTGTTCTCCGGTGACCGCAAGATCGCCAAGTCCGGCGACACGCTGCCCGCCGATGCGCCGCTGGAGGTGAAAGGCCGCGACCATCCCTGGGTGTCGCGCGGCGGCATCAAGCTGGATCATGGCCTCGCGCATTTTGGCTTGGACGTGACCGGCGCGGTCGCCATCGATGTCGGCTCCTCCACTGGGGGCTTCACCGATGTACTGCTCAGTCGCGGCGTCACCCGCGTTTATGCGGTGGATTCCGGCACCAACCAGCTGGCGTGGAAGTTGCGGCAGGATCCCCGCGTGGTCGTGCTCGAACAATTGTCGGCCCGGCTGCTGACAGCGGAACATATCCCCGAACCGATCGACATCATCGTGTGCGACGCCAGTTTCATCAGCCTGATGAAGGTGCTGCCGGTGCCGATGGGCTTCGCCAAGCCTGGAGCGCGTCTGCTCGCCCTGATCAAACCGCAGTTCGAAGCCGGCCGCGAGGATGTCGGCAAGGGTGGCGTTGTGCGCGACGACGCAGTGCGGGAACGCGTCTGCCGCGAGGTGGCCGATTGGCTGGAAGGGCAAGGCTGGGCCGTTGCCGGCCTCACCACCAGCCCGATCACCGGCCCCGAAGGCAATATCGAATTTTTGATCGGCGCCCAGCGGGCCGCTTAACGCTTCTTGCCCTTGGTCGGCGCATGGAAATCCGGCGGCTTGCCGGCCACCCAGGCCACGAACGCCGCAAGGCCCGGCTCCGCCAGCACTGCCGCTTTGTCTGCGCCCATGCGCCCCAACTGGCTGTTGCTGAAATGCGCGTGTATGGCCTCGTGGCAGATCGGGTGGACCTTTTGCCGATTACGGCCGCCCTTGGCCTTCGGCACCGGGTGGTGCCACTCCACCGTCGCGCCAATCGGTCGCCCGCACAGCCAGCAGGTGTCAATCACGGGCACTGCGTCACTGTCCACCATGCGGCACGTGTAGCGCGCCGGCGGGCAACAGGCTACACCAGCGGCAATGAACACCGACGATTCCCTTGCCGCGCCTGAGGCCTGGTTCTCTACCGGCAGCTTTGCGCGGGCGGCGATCGTTGCGGTGCCGGCCATCCTGCTGATGGGCGGGCTGGTGGCGCGTATCGCCGGCTCCACCGACACCAACCCCTGGTACCAGTCGCTGTCCCTGCCGGTTTTCCAGCCGCCGGGGCCGCTGTTCGGCATCGCCTGGGCCATTCTCTACACGCTGATAGGCATGGCCTTTGCCATGGTATGGGGCACAAAGATGGTACCGGGCAAACGTCTGGCTATCGCGTTGTTCGCGGTTGGCTTTGCCATCAATCTGACCTGGTCGCCGGTGTTCTTCCGCCTGCACATGATTTCGGCTGCGCTGGGCATCATCGCGGTGATGCTGCTGGTGGCAATCGCGACCACGTGGAGCTTCTGGCGCGTCAACCGGCTGGCCGGCTGGCTGATGCTGCCCTATCTGGCCTGGCTGTGCTTTGCCGGCGCCCTGAATATCGCCATCCTGATGCTCAACCCCATGGCCGATGCCATGCAGATGGGAATTTGAACCATGCAGAACGACAACAAGCTTTTTGAAGACCTGTCCAAGGTTGCCACCGCCGCCATGGGCACGCTGGCCGGTGCCAGCCGCGAAATTTCCGGCGTCGCCCGCGAACGGATGAAGGATTTCGTCGGCGCCAGCGATATCAGCCGTGATGAATTTGATGCGGTTAAGGCCATGGCTGCCAACGCCCGCGGTGAAATCGAGGTCCTAAAGGCCGAGATCGCCGCCCTGAAGGCTGAGATTTCTGAGTCGGCGGCCAAGAAGAGCCGCAAATCTGGTGGGGCAGACGCCTGATATCCACAAGATTTTGCGTGGCTTGCTCTTGCCGAATCGGCAAGGGTTGCCCAGCCTGTGCCAAGGCCGGTAAGGGAGAGGCACGATGAGCTTTTCCGAAATTGATTTTGCTGCGGGTGAACCCGCTCCGATCGACCTTCTCGAACAATTGTTCGATGCCAATGGCTGGGCCTCCGAACGTGTGGGTGATGAGGAAATCATCACAACGGTGAAGGGCGGCTGGTGCACCTACCAGTTGCGCGCGCTGTGGCGTAGTGAAGACCGGGTGCTGCAGATCATTGCCCAAGCCGACCTCACCGTTCCCGAAGATCGCCGGCTGGCGGTGTACGAAACCATCGGGCTCATCAACGAACAATTGTGGATGGGCCATTTCGAACTCTGGTCAGCCGATGGCATGATCCTGTTCCGCCACGCCACTCTGTTGGCCGATGATGATGCCGAAGACGGTGGCGACCTGTCACCAGCCCAGGCTGAAATTCTCACCGATGCCGCGGTGGAAGAGTTTGAACGCTATTATCCGGTGTTCCAGTTGGTGCTGCTGGCCGGCCAATCACCGGCGGAAGCGCTGGCTGCCGCGCTGATCGAGACAGCCGGCGAAGCATAAGACCGGTTTTGGGGGCAAAAATGACGGGTGAAGCGCCGATCTGGTTGATCGGCTGTGGCAACATGGGCGGCGCGCTGTTGCGGCGCTGGCTGGCCGAAGGGCTAGGGCCAGTTGCGGTGGTCGATCCGGCCGCCCGTAACCTGCCTCCCGGCGTCGAAGCTTCGGCACGGCCGCCTGCAGAGGGCAAGCCTGATATCGTCGTGCTCGCGGTGAAGCCGCAGGCTTGGGCGCAGGCGGTGTTGCCGCTGGCCGGCCGGCTGGGGCCGCTCACCCTAGTGATCTCGGTTATGGCTGGTGTGCGCACGGAAGATCTGGCCCGGCTGTTCCCGGGCGCCGGCATCGTGCGCGCCATGCCCAACACGCCGTCTGCAGTGGGGCAGGGCGCGACCGCGCTGTTCACCCGCGATGGCGATATCGTGCAGGGCGCCGCCGAAGCCTTGTTCCAGCCAGTGGGGCAGACGATCTGGCTGTCGGATGAGGCCCAGTTCGACGCCGTTACCGCCGTTTCCGGTTCCGGCCCGGCTTATGTGTTCCATTTCATTGAGGCGCTGGCGGCGGCAGGCGAGGCGGCCGGCCTGGAACCCGCCATGGCGATGCGGCTCGCGCGCCAGACGCTTATTGGGGCTGCCGCACTTGCCGCTCAGGATGGCGCCACCCCAGCCAATGTGTTGCGGGAACGCGTTACCTCGCCGGGCGGCACCACCGCGGCCGGGCTTTCGGTGCTGATGCCGGGCCTGACACCGCTGATTGAGGAAGTCGTAGCGGCTGCGGTCGCGCGCTCGAAGGAACTGGGCTGAATCCTCAACCTTGCAGCGCTTCCACAGCCGCGCGGTCAGCCGGCGGCACCAGGCCCATCAGCACCGCCCAGAAACCAGTGACGGCCTGCTGCCCGGCTTCGCCATAGGCCCGCGCCATGGAGCGTTCCAGTTCGGTGAACAGCCGCGCTTCCAATGCCGCACCTGAAGCGGTTAGGGTGAGCAGGCGCTGGCGGCGATCCGCCACGCCCACGCGTTGTTCGACCAACTCGCGGCTGCCCAGGTCGTTCAGCACCCGGCCCAGCGATTGTTTGGTGATGCCGAGCAGGTTGATCAGTTCCCCCACCGAAAGCCCCGGCCGGCGCGCGATGAAATAGAGCGAGCGGTGGTGGGCGCGGCCCAGCCCCTGCGCTTCCAGGATCGCATCGGCGCCGCGGATCATCGCGGTATAGCCGAAATAGAGCAGTTCGATCCCGCGCCTGATCTCGTCCTCCCGCAGGAACAGCGGCGAGGCCGGCGTCACCTTCAGCGGGGAGATCGCGCCTTGAGCGGTGGCTGCAGAAATTGGGACAGTCATGTTGACTTATCTGCCACAAAGGCTATGCCAACACAAGCGGGGCGCGCAATTCCCGGTAAGGCGGCGGTGGCCACACTGTTCGTTTGTTGCCGGGGTAGGGCGGCAGGCCTCATCATTGTTTCTGGGGACAGGGTTTCGCCATGACCGACGCTACCTTCGATGATCGTAACGGCTTCATCTGGATGGATGGGGAATTGAAGCCCTGGCGAGAAGCCAATGTTCACATCCTGACCCATGGCCTGCATTATGCCAGTTCCGTATTCGAAGGTGCGCGGGCCTATGGTGGCCATATCTATGCGCTTTCGGCGCATTCCCAGCGGTTGCGCGATTCGGCTGAATTGATGGGCTTTCCGTTGTCGTGGAGCGTTGAGGAGATTGACGAAGCCTGCCGCCAGACTTTGGCCGCTAACGGCCTGACCAATGCCTACGTGCGCCCGGTCGCCTGGCGCGGCAGTGAGCAGATGGGCGTTTCGGCGCAGAAGACCAAGGCGCATCTCGCCGTCGCTACCTGGGAATGGGGGGCGTATTTCGGCCCGGAAGCCCTGAAGAAGGGGTTGCGCCTCAACATCGCCCCGTGGCGTCGGCCTGCGCCCTACACGGCGCCGGTGCGCGCCAAGGCGGCCGGTCTGTATATGATCTGCACACTCTCCAAGCACGCGGCTGAAAACGCCGGCTATAACGATGCGATGATGCTGGATTGGCGCGGGCAGGTGGCAGAAGCGACAGGTGCCAACATTTTCTTCTTCCAGAACGGCGAACTGCACACGCCCACGCCGGATTGTTTCCTCGATGGTATCACCCGCCGCAGCATTATCGCGCTGGCCCAGCGCCGCGGCATTAAGGTGGTGGAACGCGCAATCTGGCCAGAAGAACTGGCTAGTTTCCAGGAAGCCTTCCTGACGGGTTCTGCCGCAGAAGTGACCCCGCTAGCCGAAATCGGACCGTGGAACTTCCAGGTTGGTGAGGCGACCCTGCAACTTGCGCAGGATTACGGTGATCTCGTCCACGGCCGCATCACCGGCGTGGAGCCGGTGCCGTCTACGCAGAGTTGAGAATCTCTGCTAAAGCACCTCAAGGAATGCATCCACAGCCTTGAAATGGCTGGACCAATCTGGCGATCGGAAGTGCGCTAGCCGTTTTATTTGTGCAGCCCGTGCCAGGCTGTCTGGGGCAGCATAGGCCTTGATGGCTGTGGCCCAGCCCTCAACGTCGTCTGGTGGCAGCAGATCGGGGACGCCTTGGCCGATCTCGCGGAACACGTCGAGGTTGCTGGCAATCACCGGCACACCAGCATTCAGTGCTTCCACGAGCGGCAGGCCATAGCCTTCTGCAAAGCTGGGGAAGAGTAGGGCGCGGGCTCCTGCCAGCAATTGGGCGATCGCCTCGTCTGACAAGGCGCCGGTTTCCATCACGCGGCTACCGAACAAACCTGCATCCAGCCGTGCCAATACATCATCACAGGCCCAGCCCCGCCGCCCGATGATTACCAGCCGCGCCGCCGCCTCGCCGTGCTGCGCCACCAGCCGTTCCCATACATCAAGCAGCAACATGTGGTTCTTGCGGCCTTCGATGGTGCCCAGAATGATGAAATCATCGGTCAGTGCCGGCCGCTCGCCCGCTCGGATGGCCAGGTGCGGCGTGCCGCCCGGCCATACCGGCAGCGATTGTGGCACCGCCATGCCGATACCGGCAGCGTGGGCATTCAGCCGGTCCAATGTGTCCTGGCTGTTACCGATAACGGCATGAGCTATACTGAGCAGCGTCTTCACTCGCACCTCGTGACGCGCCTTTTCGCCGTCGCGACAGTATTGGGGGTGGGTGATGGGAATGAGGTCGTGCAGCATCAGCACCGGGCGCAGATCGGCCTCGCGCACCCAATCGACAAGGCCAGGTAGATTGAGCCCTGTATGTCCCACATTCAGCCATAACCGCCCACGCCCCGCCTGCGGCCGCATCAGGTGGACAAAATTGCGCGCTGCCCAGCCCGCAAAGCGTCGACGGAATCGGTCACGCGGGCCTTCCTCGTCCAGCAGGTGGAACAAGGCCTGAGACGCGGCCATCGGCAGGATGTGGCGGCCGCGCCGATGCACGAGTACCGCTTGAGCGCGGTCGGCATAATGATCGTGCCAGGCTAGGCACAGCCGATCGATACCTGTTGGCCGCACCCCGGCCCAGCGCCGCCACACCATCCGCGAGGCATCCAGCAACAGGGGGGCGGCGTTGTCGGCCACGGGTCGGCGGCTCAGTTCTGCTGGATAACGGTAGTGACTGTGGCGATGGGCAACAGGGTCTGCGAGACGATGCTCACAAAGCGCTGCAACTCGGCAATCGGAGAGTTGGTGATGTAGATCAGATCCTTGTCGGCCATGCGAAACTGCTGGGCGAGAAAATAGACCGCCGGATCCTTCAGATCGAAACTGTAAATGACCGGCACGCGCAACCCCCCCGGGGTGCCCGCCTCCTCCCAACGGAACAGGAAGACGCCGCGTGGATTGGCCCTGCCATCCTGTAGGCCGCCAAAGCGGCCCAGCGCCTGGGACAGGGTAATACCCATCGCTTCAAAGCGGATCTCATCGTTCTTGCCCGCGGCGCCCAGCACGGTAAAGCTGTAGGGCTGGAACAGCGCGGTGATCACGTCATCCTTGGCCAGCACGATATTGTTGTTCGTCTGGGTGATGATGTCGGCCAGCGCCATGCGGTAGGTGCGGCCGTCACGCGTGACCTGGATAGTGGTCAGGTTTACCGGTGGCTTCACCCCGCCTACTTGAGCTAGTGCATCGAGTAGGCGTTCCCCGCGCGGACTGATCGGGAACCGGGCAGAATTGGTGACTTCGCCAACCACCGTCACGGTGGCGGTCGTGTTGCGCATCAGCCTCACAATTGCTTGCGGCGCATTGGCCTTGCCGCGTAGGCGGCGAACAATATCGGCTTCAATCTCGCGCAAAGTCCGGCCGCCGGCCGGCACCTGGCCTGCGAAGGGTACGCTGATGCTGCCTTCGGGCCCCACCAGCAATTCGGGCAGGGTGGTGGGGCGCGCCGTGCTGATCGCGGTGCCGATGCGTGTATCGGTAACGCCGCCGAACAACGCGGCCGGTGGGGCTTCCCAGATCGTCACTTCCAGTGCGTCGCCGGTGCCGACCACGGTGCCCACCGGCCTCGCGCCGGCCAGAACATCGGCAAAGGCCGGCCAAGGTGCCGGCGGCTTGAACTGTGCCGCCATGTCACCGCGCACCTGCACCACCTTGATCTGGGCAGCGGCTTCGCCGGGGCCCGCCGACACATTGCCGCCGCTTAACACGACCTTACGGCTGGGGCCGAAGGGCTGGCAAGCGGCCAGCGCCAGGCCAGACGTGGCCAGGAGCACAAGGCGGGCGGCGGAGAACGGGCGGGAAAGTAGACGACTAAAGGTCATGAACGAAGCGCTCGTACGGTTTTGGGATCCGGGGGCTGGAAACTGGCATCGGCATGGCATCAGGCCCGGCCAATGTCAAAGCAGGGCCTTGCGGCTGTGCCCATGCTCACAGGCCGCGATCCCTAGTCTGCGACCTGGCAGGACCAGATGTTATGAAAATACGACCAGTTGAGCCGATTTATACAGAAATCATGAAGTACAAATTATCAAGAGAAAAAATCAAGCTAAATAGTTTTAGGTTTCAAGTTAAACTCAATGATGGATTTGAAGTGAAACTATCAAACTCGTTATACTGTTGGTTGCATTTTGCTCGAGCATCTTTCCATCATCTTCCGGGGATGAACTGCCGGTCCAGAGCGAGTGTCCATCTAGGCGGCCGGGCCATTATCCGCTATCCACTCAAAAAATACCTTGGCCACGGTTGAGGTGCCCCCTGTTGTGACGTGACGGAAACGATGAATTCTCACCCAAAGATCGATCCGGGTTCGGCCGAAGTGGCGCCGCTTGGCGGTCCGGGGCCCGTTGGCGGCCTGAAGCATTGGCTTTTGGGAGCCGGCCTATTGTTCTGGCTGTGTGTTGTTACTCCAACCACATTGGCCATAGTCTATTTTGGTGTGCTGGCGTCGGATGTGTATATCTCCGAAAGCCAATTTGTGGTGCGCAGCCCCAAGAAGCCGTCCGTATCGGGATTGGGCGTGCTGCTCGAATCCACGGGATTTTCTAACGCCAGTGATGAGGTCCGCGCTGCCCAGGGCTATATCCTGTCGCGCGATGGATTGCGGGCGCTGGAAAAGGACCGGCTGGCGCGGCGCGCTTGGCGCAATGATGGTGTATTCATATTGAACCGCTTTGATCCGTTTGGTTTCGAAAGCTCGTTCGAAGATCTGTTCCTCTATTATCAGGGGAAGGTGGGCGCCGACTATGATCGGGAAACCGGCATAACGGCCCTGACAGTCAGGGCTTTTTCGGCAGCTGATGCCGAAGCCATCAATCGCCGCCTCCTTGAACGTGCAGAAGCCTTGGTGAACCAGCTCAATGACCGCAGCCAGGGTGATCTTGTTCGCTATGCCGAGCGCGAGGTTGTCGAAGCCCAAGCCAAGGCGCGTGTCGCCGCGCTGGCGCTGGCCAGCTATCGCAACCGAGCAGGCGTGATTGATCCGGAGCGTCAGGCGACGGTGCAACTGCAGATGATTTCTAAGTTGCAGGACGAACTGATCGGCGCGCGCATGCAACTGTTGCAGCTGGCTGCCGCAGCCGGTCAGAACCCGCAAATTCCGCTATTGAAGGTGCGGATTGCCGGCTTGCAAAACGCCATTGCCGAGCAGATGGGCGTGGTGGCCGGTGGCAGCGGTTCATTGTCTGCAGCCGCTGCTCAGTATCAACGCCTGCAACTGGAACGTGAGTTCGCCGACCGCCAACTGGCTGCATCGCTGGCCACTCTGCAGGATGCCCGCAACGATGCCCGCCGCCAGCGCGCATATGTGGAGCGGATCGCCCAGCCCAGCCTGCCCGATGATGCGATGGAACCCCGTCGGATCCGGGGTATCCTGTCGGCGCTGATTGCCGGGCTGGTGGCGTGGGGCGTGCTGTCGATGCTGCTGGCCGGCGTGCGCGAGCACAAGGATTGAGTCGAGTGGCGCACGCCAATGTATCGCTGGCGCGCTCGGCCCGCATCCAGTTTGGCGTGCTGAAGGCGCTGCTGCTGCGCGAAGTGCTCACTCGCTATGGGCGGCACAATATCGGTTTTCTGTGGTTGTTCGTCGAACCCATGCTGTTCACGTTGGGGGTAAGCGCGCTGTGGACACTCGCAGGGTTGCATCAGCTGTCCGATTTGCCGATCGTGACCTTCGCGCTCACAGGTTATTCCACTGTGCTCCTGTGGCGCAACATGCCGTCGCGCTGCGTAGCTGCGATCGCGCCCAACTCGTCGCTATTGTACCATCGCAACGTGCGCATCATCGATATCTATCTGGCGCGCATCGCACTGGAAGCCATTGGCGCCACCATGTCGTTCATCCTGCTCAGCCTGGCCTTTATAGGTCTCGAATGGATCCAGCCGCCGGAACAGCCATTACTCGTGGCGGTCGGCTGGCTGCTGACAGCCTGGTTTGGCGCGGCCTTTGCCATTCTGCTCGGGGCCTGGTCGGAAAAATCTGAAATCATTGAAAAACTCTGGCATCCAGCCGCCTATCTGTTGTTCCCGCTGGCTGGTGCGGCCTATTTGGTGGATGCTGTGCCTCCCGATTTTCAGGAAATGGCGCTGTGGTTACCGATGGTCCATTGCACCGAGATCATTCGCGATGGCTATTTTGGCAGCAAGTTCGCCGCGCACTATAGCATTGCCTATCTGGCCGCCGTTAACCTGGCGATGACGCTGCTTGCGCTGGCTTTGGAGCGCAAAGTCAGCAAGGATTATGTGCCCGAATGATAAGGCTGAGCGACGTCCACAAATTTTACCCGGTGCGCGGCGGGCAGGTAGAGGTGCTCAAGGGCATTGACCTGACGGTACGGCGTGGGGAACGAGTTGGCATATTGGGCGGTAATGGTGCCGGCAAATCCACCCTGATCCGCCTTATCAGCGGCATCGAGCAACCCTCGTCGGGCAGCGTCGAGCAGACAATGCGGATATCCTGGCCGTTGGCCTTCACGGGTGCCTTTCAGGGCGCGCTTACTGGGCTGGACAATGTGCGCTTTATCTGTCGCGTGTACGGCGTCGATTATCGCGACGTTATCGATTTCGTGGAGGATTTCTCGCAACTGGGCCGTTACCTGCGCGAGCCGGTGAAGGTCTATTCGTCGGGCATGAGGGCACGGTTGGCCTTTGCTGTGTCAATGATGATCGATTTCGATTGCTACCTGATCGATGAAGTGGTGGCCGTGGGCGACTCCCGTTTCCAGGCCCGTTGCCAGCAGGAATTGTTCGAAAAGCGCGCCGATCGCGCCCTGATTATCGTGTCGCACGATGCTCATTATTTGCGCATGCACTGCCAACGTGCCTGCGTACTGGAAAAAGGCGTGTTGCACCACTTCCCCGATATTGAAAGCGCGCTGGAACATCACCAGCAGGTAATGGCGGCTTGATAATAAATTGTTATAAAAGCGCAATTTTTTATTGCTTGTCTTTTGACTGGTGTTTCGAAGTGAGTTGTTGCTTGCAATCTCGCCTTCCACCGTCAGCGAAACGGTTTCGGTTGATAAGCGGGTGTAAGGCGCGCCGGCCTATCCCATTACAGCGGTGGGCGTGAAGCTGGCTAATAGTGAACGCGACCCCATCATCTGTATTAGCGCCGACCAGACAGTCATCACCATTGAGATTAAAGGCGTCCGGCAGCATTTGCTCACGCTGTCGCCGGATTAGCAGATCGTCGGCTTTGGCGATTTTTCCGGTAGACTGGCTGAATACTTCATGTTCACGAACGGCAGCCGCGTCGAACTATTCCGGTATGCACATCAAACGCACGGCAGCAAAGGCTGGAAGGACTTTGTTACCATCGGGCAGGACTGGTCGATCTCTGGGTTTCTCCCCATCAGCGGTTATGGCACCAACGACTCGGTGATCTGTTCGGAAAATCGCAATGCGCTTCGTTGCACCGGTTGTTCTGGGGTGAACTAAGCAATGTGCTGGTCGGCACCCAACTTGTGGGGCCTAGCGCATCTGCGTGAGCATATCGCTCAACCAGTTACCAAGTCGCTGACTTTTTCGACTAGGTTCAGTTATTCACCCGCAGTGACTCCCGCGCCAGCAGTTGCATGAGTGACCCGGTTGTCGGGTCCTGCAGGATCGCAACATTCTGGGGCATCGGCTGCCAGATACGGTGATTGACATCGAAACTGGTAGTCGGTGATTTTTCCGCCACGAATGCCCAATTGCGGTTGCCGATCTTGCTGATCCTGAACTGATGGCGCGCGAATATGGTTTCAATCGCGGCCCAGCCATAGGAGACGATGTGGCCCCGCCGTACAGGGTCTATATAACTGCGATCCTCGAAACGGACGAAGTCACCCAAGCCCGTATTGAAGATGAACAACGAATCCGGTTCGGACCTCAGACACAATGCGGCAAGCAGGCCATCCAGCATCTTTGGGGTCAGATGCTCGATCATCTCGATGCAGACGCCCGTATCGTAGCTGCCATTCACGTCGGCCAGTGATGCATGGATATATCCGGGATGACTTGTGCGATTGGCTGGCGGAAACATCTCCACGCCAAACAAACGGCCACTGAAGGCAGGAAGATGCGAGCTAAGCGAGTCTAGCAGCGAACCATCACCTGAACCAATGTCGATGAAACGGTGGACTGGCCGCCTGGTGAGGTAGATAGCCTCGGCTGCGCGAGCGAGGCTGCTGCCCCAGGCGCGGTCTTTCGCCGCGATCTGCTCGTCCTGCCAATAACTTGCGTCATAGTCGCGGAGAAACTCCCCTCGGTCGATCTGGTCGATGGCTTCTGCAATTAAGGCGATGGATCCGCAATGAACACAATCTGTGAAATCGTAACCGTCAATTCTATCCCAGGGCTGAGCCTGCTCACCGCAGACAGCACAAACATTCGATGGCATCATCATGTCCTCAGCGATTGCGATAGCAGGTCACGCGCCCGCCAATTCCGCATAGGCGCAAGCGATATGATAAAGTGAACTCCCCGGCGCCAGTTCCGGAACCCAGCTGCCATCGGGGTTCAGCTTGTCGCGCCACAAGCCGGGGGTGGGGACGGCGTAATACTGCTCCAGCCCGGCCAGCGCGCGGGCTGTTTCTTCGACTTCGGCGGCGGTGCCAAGCCGGCGGTGGCGGATGGCGGCGGCCTTGATACGCTCCGTCTGCGGCCATAGGCGGGCCTTGCCATCGTGCAGGCTGCCGTCGGTAAGCACCTCGTTGATGCACACATTGCGAGTGGAACAAATGCCGTGGTCGCGGGCGAATGCCGTCAATCGATCTGATACCGCAAACGCGCCGCCGCAGCCGCTGGCGCCCATCCGTTCGAACAGCCACGCCCATTCGAAACAATGGCCGGGCTCCACGATTCGGCCTTCAATGCCAGGGGCAGGGGTCAGATCGCCAGTGAAATATTCCAGCAAGGCGCCGGTGGCTGGATCGATGAAGCAAGTGGCGGCCAGATTGGCGATCATCGCGGCAAAGGTGTGGAAGCGCGGGCGGCCGCTTGCTTCAGCCAGGGCCAATGAGGCTTCGAGCAGGTGCATGTGCGGGTTCTGGCGGCGGATGCGCGGATCGTCTTTCTCGCCTTCGGTAAAGCCGCCGGCAGGGTGCGACCAGTTTGCTTCAATGGTGTCGAGCAGTTCCTCGGCGACATCAAACCAGTGCGTATCGGCCAGAGCCTCACCCGCCGTGGCCAGCGCCAGCAGCACGAAGGCCTGATCATACAGATCGGCACGGGTGTCCAGCGGATGGCAATTGGCGTCTAGCCGGTGGACATAAAAACCATCGGCTCGGCGCGCACCGGCCAACAGTGCCGTGATCGTTTCGCCGATCAGCTGCTGCCACGGTCCATCCCACCCCAACCGGCCGATGGTGGCAAAGCTGTAAACGTGGCGCGCCTGCACGAACACACGGAAATAGGCCGGATCGGGCACACCATCCAGCGTCATGCGTTCGGCAAACAGGCCGGATGCGGTGCGACCGCGATACGCCCACAGCGGCGCGGCCACATCACACAGCCAGCGCCGGGTGTGGCTGGCCACTGGCAAAAGTGCGGTGGGAGAAGCGGTATCAGCCATGGAGAGAACCTAGTTTGATCTGCCTCGCCATTGCGGCAAGGTGGGGGGCAAGAAAATGGTGGAGATTGCCTCCATCGAAAGACACGGCGGCAATGCCGGCCGCAGCGGCGGCGGCCAGATCGGTTGGTTGATCGCCCGCCAGCAGGCTGTGTTCACGGTTCACGGGCCAGTGCGCCATCAGATCATTAAGCATCCCTGGCCCGGGCTTGCGCCATGGATGAGTGCCGGCATAGGCCGGATTTGTGGCATCAGGGTGAAATGGGCAATAGCGCCAATCATCGATGGCTGCGCCTGCTTGACGCAATTGCGTTGCCATCCACTGGTGCAGCGCCTGCACATCGGCTTCGCCATAATGGCCCTTGGCCACGCCGGCTTGATTGGTGACCACAAACACATAGATGCCCAGTTGGTTGGCAAGCCGCACCGCATCGGCGGCGCCTTCCATCCAGCGCAGCCGATCGGGCGAGCCTACATAATGATCATCATAGTTGAGCACGCCATCGCGATCGAGGAACAGCGCCGGGCGGGTGCGCTGGCGTGGGATGGCGATCTGCGATTCGGCATAGCTGTCGGGCACGCCGATATCGATGAAATAGCCGGTGTGGGCCACGGCGCGCAGCCGACCCTGCTGCACCAACTTTGGCAGCAAATCGGTTTCGATGGAGAATTTCTTGGGGAATGCCAGAAAATCCGCCTTGTCCAGCACATAGGCGCCGCCGTTGATCAGCACTTCGCCTGCGGCCTCACCGCGCGGCACGATGCGGACCACGCGGCCATCGCTGGCAATTTCCAGCGTTTCATAACGGTCTGCCGCCGGCACAGGTCTCGCGGCCATCGCCGGGCCGTGCGTCGCGGCCTGCAGCAGATCCAGCCAATGGAAATCGAACCAGGTATCGCCATTCAGAAGTAGGAAGCGATCGGCCAGGTGGTCGCTGGCAAAGCGCACGCCACCCCCGGTACCCATTGGTTCCGGTTCCACCGAAACCGTCACGCTGGCGCCCACCGGCAACCGCGCACGCAAGCCTTGAGCATAATGTTCTACCACATCGGCGGCATGGCCGGCCAGCAGAAGCAGATCGGTAAATCCCCGGCGCAGTGCCTCGCCTACCAGTACGTCCACGAATGGCTTTCCGGCCACGTCGAGTAGCGGCTTGGGCATGGCGCGGGTCAGTGCGCCCAATCGTGTCCCCAGCCCGCCAAGCAGGATCACGCACTGGCGGATATCGGCAGCGGCCATCAAGGCACCGTCCAAGCTTCGGCGCCATCGAAGGTAAGCTTCACGGCGCTGGCCTCGCCGCCATTGGCGTTTAGGGCGCGTATCAGTCCTAGCCGCCGTTCCGGATCGGCCAGCAGCATGATGAAGCCGCCACCGCCGGCCCCTGAAACTTTGCCTGCCCAAGCGCCCGACGCCATCGCGATATCAAGTAGTTCATCGACGGTACTTGTGCTGATCGCGGCCGCTGTCTGCTTCTTCGAGAGCCAGGATTGGCGCAGGATTTCGGCCATACCCTTGATATCGCCTGAAAGGATGCAGGCCTTCATGGCGTGTGCATGATCCTTGATGCGATGCATGGCGGCAAGCTTTGCGACGTCCATCTGGTCGATGCCTTCCACCTGCTGGCGGATGATGTCGGCCGATTGCCGCGATTGGCCACTGAAGCAGATCACCAGCGCGGATTCGAACTCGTTCAACACGTCGCGGCGCAGGCGCAAAGGGTTGACGATCACGCCGGTCCCGCCGGCGAGGAACTCAATGAAATTGAAGCCGCCGAATGCCGCGGCGTATTGATCCTGCATGCCGCCGGCCATACCGAGCTGCCGACGCTCAATGTCAAAGGCCAGTCGGGCGATGTCGTAGGGGCCCAACGGCAGTTGCATGGCGTGGGCAAAGGCTTCGATCAGGGCGACGGTGAGCGCCGAGGAGGCGCCGAGGCCCGATCCGGCCGGCACGTCAATGGTGGTGGTGATCGTCATTGGGAGCGCATGGCTGTCATTATAGGTCGCCATCATGTGGCGATAGACGGCGCGGTGCAGCACCAAGCCCTCGTGAATATCGAAATCCAGCCCGAGCGGAAGTCTCTCCTCGGTTTCCAGATCGTCGGCTTTGAACATGATGTCACCGCCGGTTTCCAGCGTGAGGTGGGCATAAGCGTAGCGATCAATAGTGGCATTGAGCACCACGCCGCCATGCACGTCACTGTACGACGCTAGATCGGTGCCGCCACCACCCAGCCCCAGCCGCAGCGGCGCCCGCGATCGGACATTAGTGGCAAGAAAACGCTTCACATTATCCTCATTGCACCAGGGCCGGTGTCAACCGGGGGCAAAGCCGGTTTCCAGAATGCGCAGCATTGAATTGGTGGAATAATGCTGTTCGATGAAGTCAAGGCTGGCACGCGCACGCTGGCGGGCTGCTTGGTAATCGGTTGCCGCGATCACCATAGCGGCCAGTGTGTCTTCCGTGTTGGCGATGAACAGCAGTTGGTCGGCGTCGGCGATACCTTGCGCGCCCACATCGGTGGTCACCACCGGCACGCCGCGGGCCATCGCCTCAATCACCTTACCCTTCACCCCAGCGCCATAGCGCAGCGGTGCTATGACCATGTCGGTTTCGGTGTAAAGACGTAGAAGTTCCTCGTCTGATACGAAGCCGCGTATGCTCACGCCGGGGCGCTCCAGGGCCTTCACCTCGGCTCCGGCTTTCGATCCGACGATGGTCAGTTCAAGTGCGCGCCCGGCGACCTGTATCTTGGGCAGCACATCGCGGCAGAACCAGCTTATGGCATCGACATTAGGCGGATGAGCAAAGCCACCGACGAACAATAGCCGGATGGGACCGTTGGTCGGCGCGGGCTGCAGCAGCGCCGCACGCGCCGTTGCCAGTTCGTCGGCGTGGAAACGATAGGCAGAGATGGCGCGCACATCGGTCTTGCCATTCAACAGGCCGGCCATAACCATGGCTTCTTCGTGGCTGGGATAGAGCACGAGATCGCTGCGTCCGGCGATGCTAAGCTCTTGCGCGCGCATGGCGGCGACTTCGTCGTCTTCGGCCTGACGGCCTTCCATCGTTCGCTGCGCCATCATCCTGCGGAAATGCACGTCGTGGCCATAATAGACGACCCGGGCCCGGCTGTGACGGCGGACGGCATCGACATAGCGCAATGCCACATGTGGCCGGCTGAGCAAGACCATGTCATACAGATCGGCCCGTTCGGCCATGAACCCATCGAAGCCGTCGCAGAAGCGCGCACCATGGATCACCTCAACGCCCAGTGCTTGCAACCTGGGTGTGTAATCCGGGTCACGCCATAGGTTGTCTGGCCAGAAGGTGACGGCATGGCCGGCCTCCAGCAACACGCACATGAATTCATACATGCTGCGAGAGCCAGCATCCCGATCCCATTGCGGCACATAATGATCCACCACCAGCACATGCTTTTTAGCATTTGATCGATCTCGGGCGCGCAGCAGGTTCTGGGCGTTGGGGTAATGGTCGCGCTCCAGCACATTGCGCCAGCGTTCGAACAGGCGCTGGCTGTTGGCCACTTGATAGGCCTTGATGCCGGAAGCAACATCGCGGCCGTGGCTGCGGCCTTCGTGGTGCATCACTTCCGATGCCGGGTTGTAGATCGTGCGGTAGCCGGCTTCGCGCAGGCGGAAAGCCAGATCACTGTCTTCGCAATAGGCCGGCGTAAATACTGGGTCAAAGCCGCCCACGTCGCGCCACACGGTCGTTGGCACCGCTATGGATGCGCCAGAAACATAGTCCACGTCTTTCAGATAATTATACTCCGGCGCGCGTGCATCCTGATTTCGACCGAAATTCCATGCCGAACCATCGCGCCAGAAGATCCCGCCGGCTTCCTGCAACGTGCCGTCCCAGTTGATAAGCTTTGAGCCAATGAGGCCAACCCGATCATACTGGTCGAATGGGGTAAGCAGGCCGTCGAGCCAGCCTGGGAAGACTAACGTGTCATTGTTTAGCAGGATGATGTGCCGGCCACTCGCCTGCAACGCCGCCGCATTGCAATTGCCCAGGAAGCCAAGGTTCTGCGGCTGCCGCAGGTGGCGCACACAGCCGCCAATTGTACCCACCAGTGCTGCCGTGGCATCGCTAGAGCCATCATCAGCCACAATCACTTCGAAATCACGTCCTTCGTTCAGTTCCAATATGCTGGAAATGCAGATCAACGTGTCGAGCACATTATTGTACACGGGGATTACGATGCTAGCCTCGGGCGTGCGGCCGAAAGCGAGGGCCCTTAGAGCCGCGCGCTGGCGCAGGCGTTCCATAAGGTTGCGGCAATCATCCGATACGACAAACTCATCCTGCCGATCCTCCCAGCGCTGCATAAGCGACAGCAGATACCAGCTGCGGTTGAGCACCGCTTCGCCAAACCCATCAAGCAGAAAATCACGCAGGGTCTGTGCTGGCCAGTAATCGTCCACGGGCCTGGGCGGCCAATTTGCCGTTTCCAGCTCTACTGCATCGGCGGGCAGCGCTGGTGGCGGCGCGGTCAGCAGGTGGCGCAGCACGCCGAGGCTGGTTGCCTCTACGCCCAGCAGGCTGGGCCATTCCGGATCCCAGCCCCGGAATTGCGGTTCGCGCCCTTCGTGCTGACCATGGGCTATGAAATGGGTGAACGGATCAACGCCGGCCGCTGCCACGTCGGAATAGCGGTCAAGATAGGCTCGCGGATCGAACAGCGGGTTGGGCCAGCGCCCTTCGCGCCAGCCGTGCTGCAGATAATGATCAAGCGGGTTGATCCCGCCATCGGCGGCAACGTCGGGATTCTGGGCCAGATACCAGTTGTTGAAAAACAACGGGTGTGGATTGCGTCCCTCGCGCCAGCCATGCAGCGCATAATGCGCCAAAGGCGCCATCGCCTCGGAAGCCACATCTGGGTTTGCCGCCAGATAGGCGCTGGCGGCAAACAGCGGGTGCGGATCAACGGCATGAAGTGCCGGATCGGCCAAATACGCCGGTAGCGACACTCGCATGAGGCCCGGCCGTTGGCGCTTTACCCAATCGGGATCGAAGATACTGGTGAGCAACGGTGCCGGCCGGCCCAGCAACTTATGGTGCCAGTTGCGCGGCTGTGGCTGTGGCGGCGGCCCGATGCGCCCGGCTACGCGCGCTGAAGCGAGAGCCAGATCGGCGGCAACCTGCTGGTGGACATGGGCAAGGCGCTCGCGCCGCCGGGTAACCTCGGGCGGCGGCGCTTGGGCAGCCGCTGCCCTGCGCAGCCCTTCAAGTTCGCCGCGAGCGTCCGCCAGTTCAGATTGGGCGACTGCCAGATCCGCCTGATTACTGTTCAAGTTCGCCCTAGAGCTGACCAGCTCGATACGGATGCCGCTCATCTCGGCCTTCATGGTCTCAAGCGTGGTACGGGTTTCGGCTAACTCGGCCAGTGTGGTGTCTAGTTCAGCGCGGGTAGCGCGCTGATCTGTCTGTGTATTGGCCAGTTCTGCCGTCCGATCCGACAGCACTTGCGCACTGGCTCTCAGCTCTTGGGTCAATCGGTCAGCATCGCCCTGAACGCGCACCAGTGCCGCGAGCGTTTGTGACTTGGCCTCCTCGCTGTTGGACAGCTGCTGCTGCGTCTTGGTCAATTCTGTCGCCAAATGTTCGCGCTCGGCGGCCGTGGCGGCGCTGCTGGCCATCAGTTCAGAAAGCTCGGCCAGTGTGGTGTCCAGTTCAGCGCGGGTAGCGCCCAGATCTGTCTGTGTATTGGCCAGTTCTGTCGTCCGATCTGACAGCGCTTGCGCATTGGTCGTCAGCTCTTGGGTCAATCGGTCAGCATCGCCCTGCACGCGCACCAGTGCCGCAAGCGTTTGTGACTTGACCTCCTCGCTGCTGGACAGCTGCTGCTGCGTTCTGGCCAATTCTGCCGCCAACTGTTCGCGCTCGGCGGCCGTGGCTGCGCTGCTAGCCATCAGTTCAGAAAGCTCGGCCAGTGTGGTGTCCAGTTCAGCGCGGGTAGCGGCCAGATCTGTCTGTGTATTGGCCAGTTCTGTCGTCCGATCTGACAGCGCTTGCGCATTGGTCGTCAGCTCTTGGGTCAATCGGTCAGCATCGCCCTGAACGCGCACCAACTCCGCAAGCGTTTGTGACTTGAGCTCCTCGCTGCTGGACAGCTGCTGCTGCGTTCTGGCCAATTCTGCCGCCAACTGTTCGCGCTCGGCGGTCGTGGCGGCGCTGCTGGCCGTCAGTTCAGACAGCTCAGCCTGGGTGCGGGCCAAGGCATTGCTGCCCGCCGCCAGATCGTGCTCAAGCGCAGTCAAACGCGCAGTAAGCTCGGCGTTGCGGGCTTCGGCCTGCGCGGCGGTGGCCTTGGCATCAGCTTGTGCCGTTGCTTCCCGCGCAGCTTTCTCCTCGGCCATTTCGCATCGCAAGCGCGCGGTGAGCAGCTGCTCATTCAGGCTAAAAAAACCAGCGATGATGTCGGTATCGTCAGCTGCAACTGGCCCGCCGCTGGCCTGTCCCAGCAGCCGCGCCAATATGCTCCGCCGGCTGTCAGCTTCACGCTCAACCCCGGCGCGCTCGCGTTCAAGAGCCATTGCCAGCGCGCCATTGCCCTGTCGTAGATCGACGGCATGTTGATCCAGCCGCAGATTTTCAGCGCGCAGATCAGCCAGCATCGAGCGGTCGCGTGCCAGTTCGTCCCGCAGTCGCATCAAGTCGGCCCGCAGAAGCTCGTCCTCCTCGTGCAGTTGCGAGGCCCAGGCCATGATCCGTTCATGCTCTTGCCACAGATCATTATTGCAGCTGAGATAGAGGCTGGACTCAACGGCAAGCGCTTCCAGCGGTTCATTCGAACAGGCGGCAAGCAGATATTCCGGATCTGTCAGGCCGAATTCGCCCGACACAATCTCGGGCTGGCCAGTGTCTGTCACGCTGCCGTTGAATATGCGTGCTGCCCCCAGGTTGTCGTGCGGACTGTCGTCGAGCGGATAGCCGACCGACATCAGCGCCATGCGCGTGCCCGTTAGACTGACATGGCGGAAATGCCGACGCAGCAGGCCCATGAACTCCGGTTGGTCCATTTCCGAAATGTGGAAAGCATTGGGCGACTTGAAGCGGTTGTACACTGGCTTATTTGGCGTAGAGACCAGCAGAAGCCCGCCCGGCACCAGCATGCGCCGCGCTTCGCTGATCAGGGCATCGTGATCCGCAACATGCTCGATCATCTCGTTGGCAACGACGACATCGAAGCTGGCAGCGGCAAACGGCAGATCGAAACAATCGGCGATCGCGAATGACAGATTGTCGCCGCCATGGCGCTTGCGAGCGAGGCGGATGGCGGCGGCACTTATATCCACCCCCGTCACCTGCGCGCCTTGTGCACCTAAAATAGCGGTGCCATAGCCAGTGCCACAGGCCAGATCGAGCACGCGCTTGCCCCCGACATGCTGGGCGCACAAGGCATAGCGGTGAAGATGCTCATAGGCGATTCGGCCCCGCTGTTCGGCCGGATCAAAGCGTTCGAGTTCACCCGACATCGTGGTAAGCCTCGGGTCGGACCAATGGTCGGCCATCATGTCCACGCAGCAGCCATCCCAGGCCGCGCAACAGGCGGCGGCCGTGGTGCGGGTGGGTGCGGTGGTGTCGCAGCGCCAACCGAGCGAGCTGCCAGTCACCCGTTCGCACGGCTTTCAGCAGCAATTCCGTGCTCTCGCGTTCGCCTATCACTCCGGGCTCCAGATCCGTCAGCCATGTCAGCAAGCCTGTTGAACCCAGTTCGGCCAGCATGTTGAACACGCCATGAACGCCAAACTCCAGACCGCTTGAATCGCTACGTTCATAAGAGAAGGCACGGGCAACGTCCATGGTTGCAAAACGTATGCCGTGGACTTGCTCCAGAAAGGTGCGATGTGTGCGACAAATGGCAACGTCTTCCGGCGTCTCACTTGCCGGAATGGCCACTGTTGCTTGCAATAGTCGTCGTGAGCGCAAAGAAAATCCGCCGTTGCCCACCGCCATCACATCGCGATATTGCGGCCAGGGAGCGCCGATATAGTCAAATTCTAGAAATTCGTCGCGCCAAGCTCGGCCGTCGCGCACGAAGCTATCCCATTGCACCAATAAGGCATGGCCGGTCTCTATGTGTTCACAAAGACTGCTTATGATAAAGCGCGAATAATCTGCGCGGGAGGCGAGACGCGGGATCGCCCGCCATTCGATGCCGCTACCGACCAAGCCGGCCGGCTGGCGGTCTGACAGAAGCAGCACATTGCCAAAACTGGCCTGGCCAAGGCTGTGGCGAAGTGCAGCCAGCGTGGGGTCTAGCGCGACGCTGGTAACGGCCACCAGCGTGACATCACCAAGATGGAGGCGCCCCGTCATGCCATCGACAATAAGCAGGTTTCTGCCGCACGAGAAAACAAGGGGCTGTGATGTGGGTCGCAGTGGCCGATCGTACCCCAGCGCTGTTGCAACAGCGCCAGTTCGCGGTTGAATCGCTCTGCCTGATCGGATCGGTTGTCCCGTGGGCGGGTACGGGATTCTGCATGGAACAGCCGGCTTTCGGCGCAATATATGTTGGCAAGGCCAGATGCCTGCAGTTTGAGGCAGAAATCGACATCGTTGAAGGCCACGGCAAAACCCTCCTCATCAAAGCCGCTCACCGCCTCGTAATGCTGGCGCTCCACCAGCAGGCAGGCCGCCGTTACCACGGAAACCCGGCGGGTCACGGCATGCCAGGCGGCATGCTCGCTGGTGGCCGGATTACTGCCGCGCTGAATATGGCCGGCCGCATCGCCGATGCCCACGGCCACGCCGGCATGCTGGATGCTTCCATCGGGATAGAGCAACTGTGCGCCGACCGCGCCCACACCCGGCTGTACCGCGTGGCGCACCATCGCCGACAGCCAATTGCTATCAAGTGCCTCCACATCATTGTTAAACAGGCACAGATAATCGCCGGTGGCGATGGCGGCGGCGCGGTTGTTGAGGCGGGAAAAGTTGAACGGTCCATCGTCACGCAGCAGCCGGATGCGGTCGGCCGCTTCCTCGGCGGCCAGCAGCGCAAGCGCCTCGGCATCGCTGCTGCCGTTATCGACAACAATGATCTCCACTCGGCCGGGATAGGCCAGTTTGGCCAGGCCAGTCAGGCAGCTGTGCATCAGATCAGCCCGGTCACGGGTGGGGATGATGATCGACACCGCCGGCCAAGCTTCCGGTGCTGGCGGTAGCACAAGCAAGAAGGGCAGGCCGTCGCCGCGTGGCGCGATCTGCCAGCCTGGCCTGTGCGCTGCAACCAGTTCTGGCCAGTGCGGCATTGGAGCCCTTACAGAAGCCCGGTGTGTGAGAATCAGCGGCACATGCACCGGCAATGCACCTTGTGCGAGCATGGCCAGATGCAGCCTCGCGAGACCGGCTGCCGTGGCCGGGATATCTGGCAGCGCCGCAAGCGCCATTCGGGCGGTTTCGACATGAATGGCGCTGGCCCCACCGAGGCAATCGCTGGCGATATGCAGCAGCGGGTCCCACTGCGGCTTCAGCCACGGCTGGGCGCGGCCGGCGGGCGTTTCCACATCTTCATCCCAATGGATAATGCGGGCATCGGGCCATTGGGCAAGCGCAGCACCCAGCGCGCGGGGCAAGGCCGCACCTGCCCGGTCGCCTGGCCATAGCGGGACAAGCCAATGCGCGCCGGCTGCAACTGCCTTAGTGAGCAGCAATTGCAAGGTTTCGCTTTCCCCGCGCAGTTGGACAATAGCCATGTCGGGCAAGGCTTGCGTTCCGTCGATCCACGCCGCCTCCCGCAGCGGCTCCGTGTAGGCGATCCAGTGCCGGTAATGCGCTGGGTGGCGAGCCGCCAATCGGCACAGCGCATTCCAAGCGCGCACCCGTTTGCCGCGCACCAGATTGCCCAGCGCTGTCAGCGTTTCCAGCGGCGCACTTTGTGCTGCCAATGCGAGCGCGGCGCGAAAGGCGCGGCCCGAGGGCCATGGCAGGCGGCGGCTGGCCATCAGTGGCCCAGCAGACGGCGCACACGGCCGGTAGCCCTGCGGACGGCGACGACCGTGCTGGCAGCAGTGTCAAGTAACGGCGGACCCGAGGTCAGGCGCTGCACCAGCACTTCGGGCGGGCAGGGCAGGCCGGTTTCTGGATCGAGACAGCGCGGGTAAAGCAGATAAGCGGCCGCGACCAGTTCATCCAGAATCCGCCGGGTGGTTCGGCGGGCGGGCACCGGGCCGCGATCGGTTGTGAGGCCCCAGCCGGCATAGAAGGGCACGCCGTGGACGGTGACCGGCTTGCCGCGGAGAAGGGACTCGAAACCGGCCAGTGAGCTGTTGACGTGCAGCTCGTCGACCATAGCGATCAGCGCCGCCATAGGGGCAGTGGTTTCGATCCGGTCAGCCAGGGCGTCCATGTCGCTGTCCGCGATCAGTCCCTTGCGGTGGCCGGCGAGCACATCGGGGTGGGGCTTGTAGATGACATAAGCTTGCGGCCCCGCTTCGGCCCGCGCGCGCCGCAGCAGTTCGAGATTGGACGATAGCGCACCGCCGCTTGTGACGGCACGATCATCCTCGACTTGGCCGGGCACCAGCACATGGCGGCGGGTGCCACCGGGCCGGGGCAAGGCGGCGGCACCGCCACACTCATATTTCGACAGGCCACCAGCAACGATAGCAGCGCGCAACTCCTGCGCGCGGGCCAGAAGTTCGAGAGAAAAAACCCTGTTCTGCAAAAGATTTTCCAGACCGCTGGGCTGGTTTGGATCGAAATGCACGCCTTCGCTATCGACGATGATGGAAAGCGGCGGCACGCAATCGGCACCTAGGCCAACTGAACGTATAAAGCCATCCTCCACCTCCAGCACCGGTCGCCCCGCCAGCGCCGCCGTCTGCGCCCGCGACAGACGCGAACGCCAGACCGCCACACGGTCCGTCGCCGCCAGCGCCGGCACTCCGCGTTTGAACGGGGTATTCTGCCCGTTCCACAATAGCGGCGCCACAGTCGACCGTTTCCAGTGAGCAAAACCCAGCACGGCCGTGATGCCGCGATTGCTGTCGATCAATTGGCGCCAGAAGCCACATAATTCAATGGCTTGTAGCGGAGTGATGAGGGCGCCACTAAACGGATCGCGCCATTGCCAGTCGCTGATGTGGGCCTGCACGAGGGCAAGCACGGCCGCTTCCGGCAAGGTCAGCTTGCCGGCTGCCACGGCCAGCAGGGCCCTTGGATCGTCTGCCGGCAGCCGCAGGTCGTTAGCATGGTCCAGCAACGTCCAAGGATCGGCATCTGCGGGCCAGTTGGTCGCATCCAGCACGGCCGGCCCGGTCATTTGCCGGCCCCAGTAGCAGCCACCCACCCGATGCCGCGCAAGCGCCGTCAGCAGCGCAAACGGATCGGCCTCTGCGTCGCCACCAGGCAAGGCAAAGGCCGGCGCGCGGGCGCCGGGAAAGGGCGGAATGGCCAGTAGAGGGGCCATCAGCCCAGTGCGGCAATGGCGATGAGTTGGCGCAGCAGGCTGGGCAGTTGGTCCAGCGGCACCATGTTGGGGCCGTCCGAAAGCGCTGTATCAGGATCGGGGTGGGTTTCCATGAACAGGCCGTCTACGCCCACCGCCACGGCAGCGCGGGCCAATGGAGTGACGAACTGGCGCTGACCCAGCGATCGATCGCCGCCGCCGCCGGGCAATTGCACGCTGTGGGTGGCGTCGAACACCACCGGGCAACCCATCTCACGCATTATGACCAGGCCGCGCATATCGACCACCAGATTGTTGTAGCCAAAGCTCGATCCGCGTTCGCACAGCAGGATATTGCCGGCGTTTGGTCCCGCCGCCGCCCGCGCCTTTCCGAGTACGGCCTGCATGTCCGCAGGGGCCATGAACTGCGCCTTCTTGATATTGACCGGGCGGCCACTGGCAGCTGCTGCTGTGATCAGGTCCGTCTGCCGCGCAAGAAAGGCCGGAGTCTGCAGCATATCAACTACTTCAGCTACTGACTTCACTTGATCCGGCAAGTGCACGTCCGTGAGCACCGGCAGGCCCGTTTCGCGCCTCACCGTCTCCAGCACGCGCAAACCTTCTTCGAGCCCATGGCCGCGGAAGCCGTTGACGCTGGTGCGGTTGGCCTTGTCGAAGCTGGCCTTGAAGATAACGGGTAGGCCCAGTTCCTCGCCTATCGCCTTCAGACGTGAAGCAATCGCAAGGCACAGCGCCTCGCTTTCGATCACGCAGGGGCCGGCGATCAGGAAGGGCGGGGCGCCGGGGGCACGGGAAAAGGTGGGCAGCATCAGCGGCTTTCGGCAATCGCCCGGCGTGCCAGTTCGGCTTCGATCAGCGGCACGTCGGTCGGGTTGTTCAGTTCGATCGTTTCCCAGGCAGGAGCGGCGCACTGCGCCACGCTCACCGGTAGCCCGGCATCGAGGAAGCGCAGTTGTTCCAGCCCCTCCTGCAGTTCCAGCGGGGCGGGGCCGGCCTTAACGTACTGCGCCAACGCCACCGGGCGATAGGCGTACAGGCCGATATGCAGCAGTACCGGCTGCATCGGCGTTGTACCGGGCGGCACATGCGGGATGATCGATTTGGAAAAATACAGGGCACGGCCATCGCGGGCACAAACCGCAGTGGTGCCGCCCACCCGGCCGGCGGCAGCATCAACCTGCAGATGCGCCAGCACCGCTGGCGATGCAGGAACAACGGCCGTGACCATCGCCAGATCGGGCCGCCCTGCCAGCCTCTCCACCACCGCTGCCACCATTTCGGCCGGAGTGAGCGGCGCGTCGCCTTGCAAATTCACAACAATATCGGGAGCAATGGTCAGCCCAGCCAGCGCGGCGGCGCAGCGTTCGGTTCCGTTGAGGCAGGTTTCCGGCGTCATCACCACGGCCATGCCCAAGGAAGCGCAGGCATCGGCAATGCGCATATCATCGGTGGCAATTACGCATTCCACATTGCCAGGCAGTACGGCCGCAGCGGCCTTGGCTGCTGCCCACGTGTAACTGATCGCTGGGTGTGCCACCCCATCGGGGCCGGTGAGTGGTGCCAATGGCTTGGCCGGAAAACGAGTGGAGGCTAGCCGCGCTGGGATGACAATTGCGATCCGCATCGCCTCAACGGCCCCAAGGCGGAGCGCTGGCAATATCATAGATCTGCACGGCGCCCACCGGCCGGAGCGAGCCGGCTTCGGGTACCACGAACAAAACGGTCACGCGGTGAGCGCGCATCATTTCCAGCGCATCATCCACCGATGCCGTCTGTTCGATGATCTTCGGCGACGGGGTCATCACCGCGCTCACCGATCCGGTGGCAAGGTTGGTCAACTGGCGGCGCAGATCGCCATCGGTGATCACGCCTACCAGATCGCCGCTGCTGTCCACCACGCCGGTCATTCCCAGGCGCTTTTCTGTCATGGTCATCAGCACTTGAGGCATCGGTGTATCCATGCCAACCAGCGGCAGGCGTTCACCGCTGTGCATCACATCGGCCACCTGGCTGTTGCGGCGGCCTATGTCGCCACCGGGGTGAAGGGCGCGGATATCATCCTGCGAAACGCCGCGCGCCCGCATGGTTGCCACGGCCAGCGCATCGCCCAGCGCCAGCATCATGGTGGACGAGGTGGTGGGCGCCATGCTGGCCGTGCAGGCTTCCGGCAAGGGCGGCAGGAGCATGCCGATATCGGCCTTGCGAATCAGCAACGAATCGCGATTGCGCGACACCCCGATCACGCGTACATTCAGCCGCTGGGCATGAGTATAAAGCGGTTGCAATTCAACCGTATCGCCGCTGTTGGAGAAGATCAGCAGCACATCGCCCGGCATCACCATGCCAGCATCGCCGTGTGCAGCTTCGGCAGCGTGCACGAAATGCGCCGGGGTGCCGGTGGCGGCCAGCGTGGCTGCGATCTTGCGCGCGATATGCCCTGATTTGCCCATGCCGGAAACCACGATGCGCTGCTTGCAGGCGAGGATCTCGTCCACGGCGGCGGCAAAGCTGCCGTTGATCATCTCACCAAGTTGGCGGAGCGCTTCTGCTTCCAGGGCAATGACTTGCCGGCCGATATCCTGATGCAGATCACTGGTCCTTCTCAACATATTGTTGTTGTCCTGATGAGCGACCTGATTGGACTGGCCTGTTACTGGCGCTGGCGTGCCTGGTCAATTCTTGACAGCAGCAGCGTGACCGTGAACGCAGCTTCCATGTCTGCAACGCAGCCGCCCCGCCAAATCCTTCGCCATATGATCTTCGATCTTGATGGCACGCTGGTGGACAGTGTGCGCATCACATGCGTCGTGATTGATGCCATGCTGGCTGACCGCGGTATCGCGTTTCGCGGTGATCCTGCGGTGGTCCGTGCCATGGATGCGATTGGCGGTGAAGCCATGATCGCTGCCGTGATGGGCCCGCATTGCCGCGATCCCAAACAGGAGATCGCTGAATTCCGTGCCCGCCATGCCGCGGTGGCGACGCCGGATGATCTGGCTTTTCCAGGTGTGCGCGATGCGCTGACGGCGTTGACCGCGGCCGGCGTTGGCATGGCCATCTGTTCCAACAAGCCGCAGCATCTGTGTGAGAAGATTCTGGCCGATCTTGATCTCGCTCGCCATTTCGCGGCCACCGTGGGGGCTCGGCCGGATCTGCCTCGCAAACCGGCGCCCGATGGCGCGCGGCTTGCACTGGCGGCGCTGGGTGCCGATCCTGCCGCCACGCTGTACGTGGGGGATTCGCCCGTTGATGTTGCCACGGCCCGCGCTGCCGGGATGCCGCTGGCGCTGGTGGCATGGGGTTATGGCATCGCCGCCGCGTGTGCCGCCGCGCCAGACGCGCCGCTGCTCACCAGCCTCGCGCAACTGCTGGATCAGGCCTGAACATCGCGCGCGATGCGGGTGCGGAACAGGCGATCCCACATCATGCCGGTTATGGCATAATTGCCGTCTTCATGCAGATGATGATGACGCATGTGATGGATTTTCAACATACGCGCTAAACGGCTCTTCATCGGCCATTGATGGCAAGCATAATGCACCAAATCATAAGTTACATACCCGCTGATCCAGCCTAGAAACAGCCAATTCCCCGCCGACCCGGCTAGCGCCACCAGGGCAGCCCAGACCAACCCGGCCACCGGCAGGCTAACAACTGCCGGCATCAGGTTGCGCAACGGATCATTGGGTACATCATGGTGATTGCCATGCATCACGAACACGAACTGTTCCAAAGCGGACGAATCCGGCTCCCAATGAAATATGAAGCGGTGGAGCACGTATTCGGTCAGGGTCCACAGCACAATGCCGGCAACACAGGTCAGCACGGCCTCGACAATGCCGGCGGTTTGCGTTTCTTGCCCCGTTGCCAGCCACGCCCGCCAAGCAATCAAAGGCAATCCCACGGACCACAGAGCCATGAAGCCGGGAGCCGAAATAACCGTCAGCTTTTCCAGCCAGCGGTTTTCAAACAGCTTGATTCGAGTATTTAAAGCCACCATCAACTATCGTCTGAACAGGAGGCTGCGGTAACTGTCAAGGTACAAGCGACGCAGCGACCAGTTGTTACCACGATCTGGCAAGTGCTTGCCATATTTTGACAATTTGTGAGTATATCGTTATTGCTGTGTTGCAACATCATGCCCCTGAATCCGTAGCTTATCAGCAGATGCCCGCTGATCTATGAACCGCCGATGAGCCTGACGCTAGGTGCACCTTTGCCGACGAACCTTGAGGATGCAACGTCCAGAACGGTGCAAGTCGTTCACCGTATCCTGATCACCGGGGCATCAGGTGCCATTGGCGGCGCGCTGGCGCGGCGGCTGGCGGCACCGGGAACCCAGTTGCTGCTGTGGGGCCGGGATGCAACGCGGCTGACGGTCATCGCAGCCATATGCCGCGCGGCCGGGGCCACGGTAGAATTTCGCCAGATCGACCTGGTCGATACTGTCGCCACTCTAGCTGCCATTGCCAGCGATGATCTTGTCGCTCCGATCGATATGGCGTTGCTGGTGGCCGGGCAGGGTGATGCGGTGGCACCGGGGCAAATTGTTGAACCGGCTGAACAGGTGGCGCGGCTGGCGGTGGTCAATTTCGCTGGCCCGGCCGCGCTTGCTGCGGCGTTGGCCACGCGCATGGTAGGCCGCGGGCAGGGCCGCATCCTGTTGGTGGGATCGGCGGCGGCCTTCCATGCCCTGCCGCACGCGCCCACCTATGCCGGCAGCAAGGCTGGACTGGCGCGCTTTGCCGAAGCACTGCGGCTGGCGGTGGCGCCGCATGGCGTCGTCATCACGCTGGTATCTCCCGGTTTCATCGATTGGGCTGGTGGCGGCCGGCCGGTGCCGCGTGCCCTGCTATTGCCGCTGGAAGATGCCGCCCGCCGCATCCTGGCGGCGTTCGATGCCGGGGTAGGGCATGCCATAATCCCGCGCCGTTTTGCGCTGCTGCGGCTGCTGGATCGGTTGTTGCCCGCCGCTGCTCGCGATGCACTGTTGCGCCAATTTAGGCCGTGACTCAGGCCGTGATCGTTTCCGCCAGCAAATGGTGCAATTGAGCCGGGCTGAGATCGCGCGGCTGGCCGGTACCGTGCAGCAACTCGCCATCGGCACCAAAGCGCAGCAGCACATAGGGCGTATCGCGATCGCCGCCGGGATCGATCAGGCCGGCGATGCTGGGGCGGTGATCGCCATAGAACAGCAGGATCGCCGGTTTGCGGAGCGCCGCGATCTCCTGCGTCAGGCGGGCTAGCATGGCATCGCCCTTGCCCACCAGCCGCAGATAGGCGCTGGAACGATGGCCATTACAGTCGGCTGGCCACGGCCCATGATTCTCGATGGTGACAGCGTGGATCAAGGTAGGGACAGCGGCGGAGCGGGCGCAGTCCATAATGACATCGGCAATGGCGTCATCGGTCACATAGCGATGTTCCCCCTTGGCCGGCATCACAAATGCGTCTGGCCCGACCAGTTCGGCAAAGCCGGCCGCCGGCATAATGGTATCGCGGTTATAGAAACCCAGATCGTGCGGGTGAACAAATAGGCTGCGCCAGCCGGCGTGAGCGAGGCGGGCAGGCAGGGCGTGGCTGACTTCACCCAGCGCGGTGAGGAACGGATCATAGCGGCGAAAGCCCAACACATCCTCGTCACGGCCGAAAATCACGCCGTATTCGGTGCGGTTGGTATAGGCGCCAAAGCCTGACACCAGCAGCCGACCATGGTGCCAGGCACCGCACCGGGCCGCGGCCAAGCCAGGCAAGGCGAGCGCCGGATCGCCGAACAGTTCGCCAGGACAGGCAAAGCTTTCGCACTGTACCACCACCACCAGTTCGGCACTGGCCCCAGGTGATCGGGGGGGCGGCAATGCCGAATCGCACATTGGCGGGTTGGTGCTGGCCTGCCAGCGCCACCAATAGAGCAACAGGCTGGCCAGCAGGCCATGGCGGGCCAGGTCGGCGCGGGCATCGGGCACCAGGGCCAGGGCTCGCCACGGCGGCAGCATCAGGCTGATGCGGATCAGCAGCAAGGCTGCCACCAGCACGGCCAATCCGGCCAGATGCGGCAGTACGGCAGCCACGAACTGCCAGGCCAGCAATGCCAGCAGCCCGGCAGCGCCGGCCACCAGTGCCGCCAGTTGCCACTGCTGCAAGGCCGAGAGATAGAACTGCGGATGGCGAAACACCGCCGCCAAAAGGGCCAGATCAGAAAACACCAGGGGTTCGCCCAGCATGGCGTTCTTGGCATTGGAAACCAGCGCCAGCATGGCCACCAGCCCCAACGCCACAAGTGCCGAGACCATCGCGTTGCCGCACAGCGCCTGCACCAGGCCAGCCGTTACCAACACGATCAGCACGTGCAGCCACACGCCAGCCAAACTGCGCCGGCGGCGTTCGCGCACGAGTGCATCTGCTAGCAGCGATGCGGCCAGCAGCAGGCCAAAAATCAGGCCAAGGCTCAACGAGGTGCGACCCATCGTGTCTTTCATATGGCGATTGCGTGGGCGCAACCGTGCAAGGCTGGCTCCATAGCGAGGGATTACGGCCCTGTCATTATGCCTGTGTTCAGCCAGGCCGATCCAAATGAATCACTATTGTACGGGGCAGGAACAGGCGATTTTCGATAATTATGCGCGGGGCAACGGGCAGGGCCATGATCAACGCGCGTCAGCACCCGACGCCTACCTGTCGACAGGGACCATCATCTGCCTGTAAAGCCATCATCCTATCCGCGCAGGACCGCCCTTGATGCCCGATATGACCAGCCCCGCGCCCGGCGCCGGCCTCAGCCCGTCGCTGGGGGTCGCGCCCCGCAGCGTGCTGTTGCTTCAGGGCCTGATGGGGCCATTGTTCCGCCGCTTGGGCCAGGGTCTGATCCGCGCCGGCCACCGCGTCCACAAGGTGAACTTCAATGGTGGTGACCGGGCCACGTGGCGCTTGCCCGGCGGCATCGATTATCGCGGCAGCAAGGACGAATGGCCCGATACCCTGCGTGGGCTGATCCGCCAGCATGCGGTGAGCGACGTGATGCTGTTCGGCGATTGCCGCGATTATCACATAGTTGCCCGCGATGTTTGCCGCGACATGGGCGTGCGCGTGCATGTGTTCGAGGAAGGTTATGTGCGCCCAGATTGGGTAACCATGGAGGAAGGCGGCGTGAACGGCCACTCGAGCCTGCCACGCGATCCCGAGTATTACCGCCGTACCGCGGCGCTGCTGCCGCCGGTGCCGCCGCACAGCCGGGTATCATCGTCCTTCCGCCGTCGGGCGCTGCAGGGCTTGGCCTATAATGCTGCCGACTTGCTCAGTCGCTGGCACTATCCGCACTGGGACAATCACCGCCCTTGGCACCCGCTGGTAGAAGGCATGGGCTGGGCCCGCAAATTGTGGCGCAAGCGCGAACGTGAAGTGGCCGGGCAGGTGCTGATCACCCGGCTGGAACAATCGGCTGCACCCTATTTCTTGTTTCCGCTGCAACTGGACAGCGATGCCCAGATTCGCATCCATTCCCCCTTTGCGGGCATTGCAGATGCGATGAAAACCGTGATCCAGTCATTTGCCGTCCATGCCCCGTATGATGTGCGGCTGGTGGTGAAGGAGCATCCGCTTGATAACGGGGTGCGTGATTGGGAACAGATCGCAGCCGATATCGCCATCAAGTTCAAGGTGGCCGACAGGGTGGACTACCTGGTGGGTGGCGATATCGAAGCCATAAGTGCAGGCTCCCGCGGCATGGTGACTATCAACAGCACTACCGGCACGCTGGGCCTGGCCATGGGCCTGCCGGTGGCGGTGCTGGGCGATGCCATCTATGATATGGCGGATATCACCTTCCAGGGCGGTCTTGATGAATTCTGGCAGCGGCCGACCCCGCCTGACACCGCCACCTTCGCCGCCTGGCGCCGCGTGCTGATCGAGCGCTGCCTGATCCCTGGCGGCTTTTTCTCCGAAGAAGCGCTGAACAAGGTGGTGAACCACGCCATCGCCCGTTTCGAAGGCCGCCCGCTGGCGCCAGAGTGATAAGGTCGGGTCCTGATAAAGCAGAACCGCGCTGATCCGCCGGTTGCGCGGATCAGTGGGCTTTCCTTTATACTAGGATTGGTATCGGGCACGCCCTCTCTCCGGCGGAGGCTGCTGCCGGGATCTCGGCCCCAATCATCAGGCGCTGTGTCGCATCGGCACGGGTGGTCGAAAGGCTCCAGTTCCACGCGGCATCGCTGCCGCTAAAGTCCAGCGCATCGGTGTGGCCGCCCACGGTCAGCGCGTTGGGCATATCCTCGATGGCATAGAGCACTGTCTGCACCAGACCGCTCGCTGCCGACGTGGGAGCCGAGGTGCCTAGGCTGAACATGGAGAAATCGACGCGCTCCACCACGTCGATGCACAAGCCATCGCCCGTTATCACGAAACGCACCTAGCCTTTCAGATCCTTCCGCGTGGGGTCGGCTTATGACTTAGCCAATATGCGCTGCGCCGGATCGTGTCCCGCCTTGTCAAGCGCGGCGTCGTCGCGCGCGCTCGGCGGTTCTGGCCTCCTCGTCACCGGCTTTGCGGTCTTGCCGCTGCTGACCTGCGACTGGCCTTGCTGGTCCGAGGCGGCATTGCTGCCGTCGCCAATGTTCGGCTTAGCGGCTACGCTGTCGCTACCGGCGGCGGTTACCGGACGCTTGTCAGTGGTTTGTGGGCGAACGGGGGAACCATCGGGCGCCGTCACATCGCGGCCGCCGAAAGGCCCGTTTGAACTGCTGCTGTTCTGCATCTGGATCAAGGTGAGAGTAAATAGTTGAGCTCACGATTAGGCCGGTTGCGCAGGCGGCAGCGCTTTGGCAGCGTGCCTGCCATGGATATGACCAGCCTTCGCTCGTTGCTGTACCTGCCGGCAAACCGCGCCAATGCTATTGCCAAGGCGCGCACCTTGGCCGCTGATGCGGTCATCCTCGACCTGGAAGATGCGGTGCAGCCGGACGCTAAGGCCGATGCCCGAGCTGCTGCGGTCGCAGCAGCGCTGGAGGGCGGTTGGGGCAATCGGGCGCTTTTCCTGCGGGTGAACGGCACTGGTACGCCCTGGCATGGTGACGACATGGCCGCCGCGCATGTCGATGGCTTTGCCGGCATAGTGGTGCCCAAGGTGGACACGGCCGCCGAAGCCGCCGATGTGGTGAAACGCGCTGGCGGGCGACCGGTGCTGGCGATGATCGAAACCCCAGCCGGCATCATCAACGCCGCCGCCATTGCGGCCACGCCGGGTGTGCCGGGTCTGGTTGCCGGCATGGCCGATCTGGCCAAGGCGCTGAATTGCGGGGTCGATGCGAACCGCACCCCCTTGCTTTACAGCCTGTCTGCCATCGTTCTTGCTGCCCGCGCCGCCGGTGTTGCGTGCTTCGACGGTGTGTGCACCGAGTATCGCAACGAAACTGCGTTCCGGGCCGAGGCTGGGCAGGGCAAGCTGTTAGGCTTTGACGGCAAGACGCTGATTCACCCAAGTCAGGTTGAGCCCTGCAACGCGGTCTTCTCGCCATCAGGTGACGAGGTTGCTACCGCCCGCGCGATGATTGCCGCCTATGAGGCCGCTCTTGTGGCCGGGCGCGGCGTGGCCACACTCGACGGCCAGATGGTGGAAATCCTCCATGTCGAACAGGCACGAAGGCTCTTGGCTCGCGCTTAAGCCGCCTCCGCCTTCGTCCCGCACTTGTGGCAGAAGGGCGGGAAGGTGCCCGTGCGGTCGCTGCAGCTCTGGTGGCGTTCAAAGACGCCGATGCCACAGTGCGGGCAGAAATCGATGTCGGAGTTCTTCAGATCGACCGGCCGCTCGCAACCGGGACACACGCTCTTGGCCAGTCGGGCCAGCGCCTGATCATAGGGCAATTCCTACCTGCGCGTGGTTTCGGGCTGCGCCTCGGCCAATTTCTGCCCCTCCAGATATTTCTTCAGTTCGATGATCGCCCAGCGGGCGACCAGCAAGGTGACGATGATGCCCACGGAATAACGCACATAGCCGCCATCACTGCGCAGATAGGGTACCGACCCCACGAAGAAGGTGAACAGCGCGAAGAAGCGGCCTTAAAAATCATTTTTCGGAAGGATGGATGGCGTTGCTCATGCCTGCAACGCTGAAGTTGCGCCGCTGGCCTGTCAAACAGCCACTGCGCCGGGATTGCGGCAAAGAAGGGCTTGGCAAAGTGCGTGCGATTGCCTAACCGGCTGATCGCTCAGTCACATGGGCTGTTGGGGCGTCGCCAAGCGGTAAGGCACCGGTTTTTGGTACCGGCATTCCCAGGTTCGAATCCTGGCGCCCCAGCCAACCGAATTCCTGCACAAACGATCGACTGTTTTCGCGTTTTGCGGCTCGGCGAATTACGACTCGCGTTCTCTTCGTATTTGGGTGTTGGGGAACGGCCCATCTTGGGGGCGGGACACCACCGAACACGCCGGCAGGGTTAATACAGGCAATGATGGATGAGGCCCCGACTGGTCCGGGCAAAGCCTGTTTTGGCGAGGGAATTCGTGCGCGCGTCCTGCGTTCCCCGCCAACCGCTATTGACCGCCGCGGTATTGGTCAGCAATCCGTGCTGCACCCGCCTGAACAGGTTGCATGCCCGATACAGCGACCGGTGACGACGGTGTGGGTCGACACCATGACGAGCGTGCGCTGCATCACTACGTGTCTGAAGGGCGCGGGCAAGCGCATATTCCGAAGCGGGGGGAACCGGCTCGCTTTTCAGCCCCTGCCTCACCGTGATTAATGGGCCGACGCTCAACAGCAGTCGCAGATTCGTGATTGGAACGTGAGATCCGCGCGGTGAGCGGGCGCCCGCCACTTCAGCGCCACGTTGACCATTTTGCCGCACCCCCACTGGCGTGTTGGTGCCTTGGTGGCTATGCGCAGCCCACTTATAGGGGGCATTGTAATGGCAGACCGCTTTCTCACCACTCACGTCGGCAGCTTGCCGCGCGCCGCCGATCTGCTTGATCAGATCATCGCGCGTGAAGAGGGCATGGCCGTGGATGAAACCGCCCTGGCCAGTCGCATCGAACAGGCCGTTGCGTATGTGGTGGGCAAGCAGGCTGCCGCCGGCATCGACATCATCAACGATGGCGAACAGTCCAAGCCCAGCTATGCCACCTACATCAAGGATCGGCTCAACGGATTTGGCGGGAGCGGCACGTCGTACGTTTTCCAGGACATCGAGGATTTTCCCGGCGTCAAACAGCGAATCTTCGGCGATGAAGGCCGCAAGCACCGCAAGACGCCCGCCTGCAATGCGCCCATCACCGTGAAGGACATGGAAGCGGTTAAGCTTGATGCCACCAATCTCAACTCGGCCATTGCGGCGCATCCCGGCAAACAGGCTTTCATGTCGGCCGCCTCGCCCGGCGTCACCGCATTGTTTTTCAGAAATGATTTCTATGCCACCGACGAGGATTACGTGATGGCCCTGGCCGAAGGGCTGCGGCATGAATATGAAGCCATCGTTGGTGCGGGCATCATGCTGCAGGTTGATTGCCCCGATCTGGCCATGGGCCGCCATACCCAGTTCCGCGAGCTCGATCTGAACGGCTTTCGCGACCAAATGGAACTGAACATCGCGGCGCTCAATCACGCCACCCGCAATATCGCGTCCGAGCAGATGCGCATGCACCTGTGCTGGGGGAACTACCCCGGCCCGCACCATTGCGATGTGCCGCTGCAGGACATCATCGATCTGATCTGGAAGGCGCGCCCGCACGCCATCCAGTTCGAAGCGGCCAACCCGCGTCACGCCCATGAATTTGCCGTGTTTGAGGCGGTGAAGTTACCCGACGGCAAGAAGCTGATTCCCGGCGTGGTCGAGTGCCAAAGCCCCTATATCGAACACCCCGAACTCATTGCCCAGCGCATCGCCCGGTACGCCCACCTGGTCGGCCGTGACAATGTGCAGGCCGGCATCGATTGCGGCTTTTCCATCCACGCCGGATCGGGCGGAGTCGATCCGGACGTGGTGTGGGCCAAAATGAAGGCGATGAGCGAAGGCGCTGAAATCGCAACGAAAATCTTCTGGAGCTGAAGGGTTAAACGGGCCTTGGGCGGGCGGTGCCTGAGGCCCTACACCCACTTTCGTTTTCAGCCTCCAATTTCCGCACGCACGATGGCGGCGCCGGCAACCATGGCCTCCATCTTTCCGAAGGCGGTTTCGCGCGGAAGATATTTCATGCCGCAATCGGGGGCGACGATTACCTTTGTTGGGTCCACGTGCGGAAGCGCACGGCGGATGCGGCCAGCGACGGTTTCGGCGGATTCCACTTCCGGATCAGAAAGATCGATCACGCCCAGGATAATCGTCTTGCCGGTCAGATTGGTGAGGATGCTGGTGTCGAGATTGGATTGGGCCGTCTCAATGCTGACCCCGCTCACAGTTGATGCGGCCAATTCGGGCAGGAAGTTATAGCCCGCCGGCCGTTCGTGGATGATGGCGGCGTAGCCGAAGCAGATGTGCAGCGCGGTCTCGCCAGTGATGCCATCCAGCGCGGCATTCACCGCCTCAAGCCCATATTCGCGGGCCTTGTCCGGTCGGGCCTGCATATAGGGCTCGTCAATTTGCACGACATCAGCGCCAGCCAAAAAAAGGTCGCGAATCTCAGCATTTACGGCCGCGGCATAATCCAGCGCCATCTCGCGATCGCTGGCGTAAAAGTCGTTCTGGGCCTGGCAGCTCATGGTGAACGGGCCGGGCACTGTGATCTTGATGCGCCGATTGGTGTTGGCGCGCAGGAACTGCACGTCGCGCACTTCCACGGCATGGCGGCGGCGGATGCGGCCGGTCACGCGCGGCACCGGGTTGGGGTGGCCTGACCGATCAAGCGCTGTGCCGGGATTGTCGAGATCTACGCCGTCCAGCGCCGTGGCAAAGCGGTTGGAATAGCTTTCACGCCGCATCTCGCCATCGGTAATGATGTCCAGTCCGGCACGCTCCTGATCGCGGATGGCAATGATCGTCGCATCGTCCTGGGCCTGAGCCAGATAGTCCGGCGCCACTCGCCACAGTTCCAAAGCCCGCACCCGTGGCGGGAAGCGCCCGGCCAGCTTGGCCCGGTCGATCAACCAATCCGGCTGCGGATAGCTACCCACCAGCGACGTTGGAAACAACATATTGAAATATCCCATGTTCATCCGTTCCGGGGGCCATCATAGTCGATTGCAGCTGCGCCTGCACCTGACATGATGAACCCTATCGGGCGTTCGGTTTCTTCCTGCAGGTGGGCGATCAGGCTGGCGGTGCGGGCGAGCAGTGAAATGCCTTTCAGCGCGGCCAGCGGGAAGCCGACATCGAGCATAACGGCCGGGATGGCACCGTTGACGTTGATGGGAAGTGCGCGGCCCATGGCATCGGGCAGGGCGGCCTGGATGGCGTAGAGGGCGGCGATATGCTTGCCTTCGATACCGTGTTCGGCGGCCAGTTTCAGCAGCAGATTGGCGCGTGGATCGCCGCCGCTGTGTTGGGGATGGCCAAAGCCGGGGATGGCCTTCTTTTCGGCGCGCAGGGCCTTGACCGCGCCGGCGGGATCATTGAATTCAACCACTTGGGTCAGGAATCGCCCGGCGACTTCGGCCGAACCCAGCACCACGCTGCCGCAGCCGAGCAGGCCGGCGGCAACGGCACCGTGGAAGGCTTCGGGGGCGGCGGCATAGGTCATGCGGGTGGCGACGACCGAGGGCACCAGGCCATGTTCGGCGATGGCGCACAGTACGGCATTGGCAAAGAATTTCTGTTTTTCTGTCGGCAGTTGGCCGGTAACCAGCAGCCAGAAATAGCTGGTGAAATCGGTGTTTCCGATGATTTCGCCTACCAGATCATGGCCGCGCACGGTGATGCTGTGGGCATCTGATGTGCAGATGGCGGTGAAGGGGGCGTCCTGCTTGCCGATGCGCATAGAGATATGGTCCTTGGAAATTCGAAATACGAACTTGCCTTCGATATGCGAAAAGATTAGGAACAGCAAGTGTGGTCGACTGTTGGAAACATCCGACAGCGGCCAGAACTTCATGATTTTGGTGCAGGGATTCTGCAATGCAAACGGACGCAAACACGCAATCCGCTGGCCTTCCGCTGGTCGGGGTGACGGTGCTGGAAATGGGCACCTTCATCACCGGGCCGTGCGCGGGCATGCTGCTGGCCGATCTTGGTGCCCGCGTCATCAAGATCGAACAGCCGGGAAGTGGGGATCCGTTCCGGGCTTTCAAGGGCACGCTGTACTCACCCCATTTCCAGACCTGGAACCGCAACAAGCAATCGGTCACGCTGGATACGCGTGGGCCCGACGATCTGGCCGCATTCGATGCTCTGGTGGCGCAAGCCGATGTGTTCATCCAGAATTTCCGCCCCGGCGTGGCGAAAAAGCTGGGCGTGGACTGGGAACGCCTGCACGCCATTAACCCGCGCCTGGTCTATGCCAGCATTTCCGGTTTCGGCGCCACCGGGCCCGACGCGGATCGCCCGGCGTTCGACACCGTGGCCCAGGCCGCTTCGGGCTTCCTGCGCCTGCTGGTCAACCCCGTGCATCCCCGCGTGGTCGGCCCGGCGATTGGCGACATGATGACCGGCTTCTACACGGCGCAGGGCGTACTCGCCGCGCTGCTGCAGCGGGCTACGACAGGGCAGGGGCGCCTGGTGGAAACCTCGATGTTTGAAGCCATGGCACACTTCAACCTTGATGACTTCACGCATCTTTTTGCCGCCGATCAGGTGATGGACGCCTACAGCCGCCCCCAGGTGTCGCAATCCTATGTGTTCCAGTGCAGCGACGGCCTGTGGTTGGCGCTGCACATGAGCAGCCCGCCCAAATTCTGGGAAAATCTCGCTGAAGCCGTGGGCCAGCCCGACATGCTGAAGCTGCCGGCCTTTGCCGATCGCAACGCTCGCATTGCGCATTATGAAGATGTGGTGGCGCATCTTGCGCCCGTCTTTGCCAGCCGACCGCGCGCCGAATGGCTGGCGACGCTGCGGCGTCTGGAGGTGCCGTCGGCCGCCGTCGCCACCAGCGTGGAAGTGCTGGAGAATGATCAGGCCAAGCATCTGCAACTGGAAGTTTCGGCGCCTGGCCCGATGGGCCAATTCCGCACCATCCGGTCCCCACTCAGCTTTGATGGCCATCGCAGCCTGTCGGTCACCGCGCCGCCGCTGCTGGGTCAGGACAATGAGGCCATTCTCGGGCGCCGCGCTGAAGCGGCTGAATAGTTGACCGGGCGGGCAAATCCCGGCCTAACCATGCCCATGACCGCCGAGAAGGATCCCGAATATCTTTCGACCCTGGAACGGGGACTGAAAGTGCTGCGCGCCTTTGATGCCACGCGGCCGGAAATGGCGCTTTCCGAGGTGGCGGCGGTCACCGATCTTTCCCCCGCGGTGGCAAGACGCTGCCTCAACACGCTGGTTGCGCTGGGTTATATCCGCCAGGATGGCCGGCGGTTCCTGCTGACGCCCGAGGTCCTTACCTTTGGTTCGGCCTATCTTTCGTCGATGAACATCGAAACCATCGCGGTCCCGCCGTTGCAGGCGCTGGGCCAGGCAACCGGGGATTCGGTGAGCCTTGCCGTGCGTTCGGGGCGAGAGATCCTTTATGTTTGCCACATCCCGTCAAACCGGCGCATCCGTCTTGGGGCCGGGGTCGGCACGCGCTTTCCGCTGAATGCCACCTCGATGGGAAAGGTTGTTCTTGCGTTTCAGGGTGATGCCGCAATCGAAGCCTATCTGGCCGGCGGAACGCTGCCGCGCCTGACGGAGCGCACGATCACCGATCCGCAGGCGTTTCGCAGCCGCCTGCAGAACATCCGCGAGCGCCGCTATGACAGTGCGCTCGATGAGCTCGACTATGGCATCGTATCGGTGGCGGTGCCGTTGTTCGATGTGGCGGGGCAGGTGGTTGGCGCCATCAATTGTTCCACCAGCACCACCCGCATCAGCCAGGATGAACTGGTGCGCACCCGGCTGCCGCTGCTGGCCGAGGCGGCGGGCACAATCGCCAGCGAACTGCGGCGTTTCCCCCAATTGGCACGGTCGCTTTCCGGCAGTTGATGCGCAGAGTGCTGCCGCCAGAGTCCGGCCGCTGTCCGACCTGTGCCGGCCTGCTGGCGGTCGCGGCCGGAGGGTGATGGTGTGCTGCCGGCGGCGTCCGGCGCGAAATCCGGTACCGTTGCCGCCGCGCCACAGCGGCTGACTGCCGCACCTAGTTTCGCATATCGAACTTGACTTCGCATGACGAACGCTTAAGCGCCGCATCAGTCATCAATGTGTCATCGGCCGTTCGGGCCAGCACGCGGGGCGTCAGCGGCGGGTAACAGCCGGGGTCGCCTTTCCACGGGGAGGTATTTTCCATGCAGATCAAGTTCGCCCGTCACGCTCGGCTCCACGCTGTTCGCCTGGCCAGTGTCTCTGCGCTCGCCCTGGTGGCGATGCCTGCGTTTGCCCAAGCTGCTGCCGCGCCGGAAGATACCGGCGAAATCATCGTCACCGCCACCCGCCGCGCCGATACGGTGCAGAACACGCCGGCCGCGATCACCGCCTTCAACGCCGCCGCCATCCAGTCGGCCGGGATCGAGCGTCCGGGTGATTTCATCGGGCTGACCAGCAACGTCAACCTGGTTGAAACCCAGAACGCCGGCAACGCCTTCGTGATCATCCGCGGCATCACCCAGGCCCGCAACAGTGAGCCGAGCGTGGCCGTGATCGTGGACGGCATCCAGCAGGTGAACCCGGCGCAGTTCAACCAGGAACTGTTCGATATCGAGCAGATCGAAGTGCTTAAGGGCCCGCAGGGCGGCCTTTATGGCCGTAACGCCATCGGCGGCGCCATCATCATCAAGTCCAAGGCGCCCACCGACGAACTGTCGGGCAAGATTACCGGCGGTGTCGACAATGGCTTCGGCTATTATGTGCGAGGCAACGTTTCCGGCCCGATCGCCGAAAACCTGAAGTTCCGCCTGTCGGGCAGCTGGTATGATACCGATGGTTTCATCCAGAACACGTTCCTGAATGAGAAGGCCGATCCGATCAAGGATCTGAACCTGCGCGGCAATCTGCTGTGGACCCCGGCGGAAGGTCTGGATGTCGATCTGCGCGTCGCCTATTCCAACCTGCAGACTCAGGCACTGTATTTCAACATCGTGGGTGATGTGAACGACACCAGCCTGCCGGTGCAGGTGAACAACCGCGGCCAGAACGACCGCGAAATGTGGAATGCCGCCCTGAAGGTGCGTTACAGCGGCGATTGGGGCAGCGTGCAGAACGTGTTCAGCTATGACCGGCTGACCGAAGTGCTGACCGGCGACGCCTTCGACTTCAAGCCGATCCCGCAGAGCTTCTTCTTCAACCTGTTCGAAGGCATTTTCGGGCGCGGCAATGGTTTCGATCTCAACCAGAGCCAGTTCCTGGAAGTCGATGCCTGGTCGAACGAGCTGCGCTATGAATCGCCGGCCGACAAGCCGGTGCAGGTCACGCTGGGCACTTACATGGTCGGCACCAAGCGCTACATCTCCACCGGCAACATGATCGACACCAACAACGGTGTGTTCCCGGTGTTCAAGACGCCGAGCACCAACCCGCTCAACCCGCAGTTCAGTTTCCTGGCTGACAGCCAGGACAATTTCGCCTGGGCCGTGTTCGGCAACACCAGCTGGAAGGTGAACGATCAGCTGCGCATAGACGCCTCGCTGCGCTATGACCGCGACGACCGCGCCAACACCACGCTGACCCCCACCGCCTTCCTGCCCAACGTGCCGGGCTTCCCGCAGGGCCGCACCGGCGAACTGCGCAAGCGCAGCTTCCAGTCGTGGCAGCCGAAGGTGACGATCACCTACAAGCCGGTGGACAATGTCACGCTTTATGGTGGCTGGAGCCGCGGTTTCCGTTCGGGCGGTTTCAACCAGACCGGTGTGGGCGGCGTTGCCGCCAGCAACGGCATCGTGGGCGTGAACGATGTGTTCAACGCCGAAGTGGCCGAAACCTTCGAAGTGGGCCTGAAGACGCAGACGGATGATCGCCTGCTGACCTTCAACACGGCTGCTTTCACCACGCGCACGGAAAACAGCTATTTTTTCGTGTTCCTGGCTGCCAACTCGACGCAGAACCTGGGCAACGTGCCGCTGGCGCAGATCAAGGGCTTTGAAGCTGATCTGACGCTGCGTCCGATGAAGGGTCTCGATATCACGGCAGGCCTGGGCTATACCGACAGCAATATCAAGCAGTTCGGCAACCCGGTGTTCATCGGCAACGAGCTGCCGCTGATCAGCCGTTACACGCTGAATGCCGGCATCAACTATGTGACGCCGATCAGCGATGATCTCGATCTCAATGGCCGCGTTGATTATCGCCGCACCGGCCGCACCTGGTGGGATGTGGAAAACTCCACCTCGCGCAACCCGGTGAACATCGTCGATGCCCGCCTTGGCGTGTCGAACAAGCGCTGGAGCGTGACCGCGTTTTCGCAAAACCTGTTCAACGAAATCTACAACGCCGAATTCTCGCCGGGTGGTTTCGTGTTCAAGGCCCGCCCGCGCCGTTATGGCATCGAAGCCAGCTTCAACTTCTGATCTGAAAGGTTAAACGATGGCTCGCGTTCTCGTTCTTTACTACTCCTCGTGGGGGCATATCGAAACCATGGCCAATGCCGTGGCCGAGGGCGCGGCCAGCATTGATGGCGTGGAAGCCGTGGTGAAGCGGGTGCCGGAACTGGTGCCCGCCGATACCGCCGCCGCCTTCCACTACAAGACCGAGCAGGGCGCCCCCATCGCCGATCCGAACGAGCTGGCCGATTATGATGCGATCATCATCGGCACGCCCACCCGCTTCGGCAACATGGCCGCGCAGATGCGCAACTTCCTCGATCAGACCGGTGGCCTGTGGGCCAAGGGTGCCCTGATTGGGAAGCTGGGCGGCGCGTTTGTTTCGACCGCCAGCCAGCACGGCGGCCAGGAAACCACGCTGACCAGCATCCACACCACGTTGCTGCACCACGGCATGATCATCGTCGGCCTGCCCTACAGCTTTGCCGGCAACACCATCATGACCGAAATCAGCGGTGGCACGCCCTATGGCGCTTCCACGCTGGCCGCCGGTGATGGCAGCCGGCAACCGTCCGCCAACGAACTGGACGGCGCGCGCTTCCAGGGCAAGCACACCGCCGAGATTGCGAAGAAGCTGTTTGGTTGAGTGCTTGCGCTGACTATCCTTGGGGAGAAGGAGAATCACATGACCATTACCCGTCGTCCGAACCGCCTGCATCACACCGCCTATGTGACGAAGGATCTGGAAGCCACGCGCGCTTTCTATGAAGATGTGATCGGCCTGCCGCTGATCGCGACCTGGACCGAGCAGGACGAGCTGTTTGGCAAGCTGCGCACCTATTGCCATGTGTTTTTCGAGCTCAACGATGGTTCGTGCCTGGCCTTCTTCCAGTTCGCTGATGCCGATGATCAGGCCGAGTTCGGGCCGGAGATTCCGTCAAGCCCGTTCATCCATGTCGCGCTGCACGTGGATGCGCCGACCCAGGCCGATCTGGAAGCCCGCATCAAGGCCGTCGGCATCACCGAACCGCAGACCTATGTGCTGGAACATGGCTATTGCCGTTCGGTTTATGTGGTTGATCCCAATGGCATGATCGTCGAATTCACCTGCGACACGCCCAGCGCGCTGGAACCGCAGATCGACGCCGAACGTCGCGCCAATGCCCATGCTGATCTGAAGCGCTGGCTGGCGGGCGATCACCGCAACAACAACCCGTATCGCAGCGCCGCGTGACCAGCTTGGCGCCGTCCCCACGTGTGGATGGCGCTTTCGCCGCCGGGAGGGTCTGCCGCGTTGCGGTACCCGGCGGCGAACTTGTCGTGGAGGTGGCCGGAACAGGGCCGGCCATTCTCCTCTTGCATGGCTGGACGCTGGACCGGCGGCAGTGGCGCGGGCAGGCGCCACTAACCGACCGGTTCACGCTGGTGGCGGTGGACCGCCGCGGCTTTGGCGAATCAACCGCGTCGGCCGATCTGGCCGAGGAACCGGCCGATGTGGCGCGAGTGGCCACCGCGCTGGGGCTGGCGCGCTATTCCATCATTGGGCTGAGCCAGGGCGGCAAGGTGGCGCTGGCGCACGCAGCGGCCCGCCCGGCTCGGCTGGAACGCGTGATAGCCATTGGTGCGCCCATTGATGCGGAACTGCCGGTCGCGCCGGAAGCCGTGCCGGCCGCCGCGATGGCGGTGCTGGCCCGCGCCGGCAAACTTGCGGATATGCGGCAGTTGTGGCTGGCCCACCCGCTCACCGCCGGCCGCCCCGAAGTGCGCGCGGCGATGGCGGGGATGCTTAGCCGTTACGATGGCCGTGATCTGGTGACGCCGGGCCGGCCGCTGACGGTGACGCTGGATGATGTGCGGCGCATCACCGTGCCGGCAACGGTGCTGGCGGGGGAAGATGACACGCCGTGGCGGCGCGCCGTTGTGGAAGCGCTGGGGCAGGCGGGGCTGGCGACGGGCTTGATCCGTGGTGGTGGCCACCTGGCGCCGCTTGATGCCGCTGCCGAGACCAACCGAGCGATAGCGACAGCGCTGGCCTGAGCCTGCCACACTCGCGGGTTGACGCGGGTGCCTTGCCGAGGTGGATTGCGTCCATGGGCAAGCTTTCCGGCATCCGCGTTATCGATCTCAGCATGTTCTTGCCCGGCCCGATGCTGACCGTGATGATGGCCGATCAGGGTGCGGAGGTGATCAAGGTCGAACCGGCTGCGGGCGATCCGGCGCGCACGCAGGGGCCGTTCTCTGATGGCCACAGCATCTGGTTTGCCAACCTCAATCGCGGCAAGGCGAGCGTTGTACTCGATCTGAAGAGCGCAACCGGCAAGGCAGCGCTTGCCGATCTCATTCGCAGCGCCGATGTGTTCGTGGAAGGCTTCCGTCCCGGCGTGATGGCGCGTCTGGGCTTTGGCTGGGAGGATGTGCGCGCGCTCAATCCACGCATCGTTTATTGCTCCATCTCGGCCTTTGGCCAGCAGGGCGCTCTGGCGCGCCACCCGGCGCACGATATGGCGGTGCAGGCGCTGGTCGGTTTCCTGAGCGTGAATGATGGCCCGGATGGCACGCCCGCCGTACCCGGCGTGCCGGCGGCCGACGTGGCAGCGGGCCTGACCGGGCTGGCCGCCGTGCTGATGGCGCTGATCAGCCGCGAGAAGACGGGGCAGGGCGATCATATCGATATCGCCATGTTCGACAGCCTGCTGCCATGGGGCGCGCATATCGCCGGTAGCGCGCTGGCGGGTGGGCCGTCGCCGAATTCCCGCAATCAGCGTTCGCTGGGCGGGGCGGCATTCTACAATGTGTATGATACCGCCGATGGCCGCCAGATCGTGCTGGGCGGGCGCGAAATCAAGTTCGCCCGCACGCTGCTCACCGCGTTGGGCCGGCCAGACCTAATCCAGCTGGCCGAAGCGGAAGCCGGCGAAGCACAGGCGCCGCTCATCGCCTTCCTGCGCGAGACGTTTCGTGCCCGCAGCCGTGATGAATGGGACGCCTTCATGGCTGATCTCGATGTCGCCTATGCCCCGGTGCTGGATTTTGCCGAAGCCTTTGCCCAACCTCATTTCGCCGAGCGTGGCCTGTTGTGCGGCGTCCACATCGCCCCGGCCATCCGCTTTGCCGGCGATGCGTGGTCGCCCGGCCCGGTGCCGCCTCTTGGAGGAGACGCGCCATGAGCCTGCGCTTGGAACATGATGGCCCCATCGCTCGCCTGCTGATCGACAGGGCCGACAAGCGCAACGCCTTCACGCTAGCCATGTGGCAGGCGCTGCCGCGGCTGCTGGAACAGGCAGCCAGCCTGCCCGATCTGCGCCTGCTCCTGGTGCAGGCCGCGCATCCCGGCAGGGCGTTTTGCGCCGGGGCCGATATCGCGGAGCTGCTGGCCAACAAGCATGACGCCGAATGGCTCGCCGCCAATCAGGCCGCGATCAACAAGGCGCAGCATGATCTGACGCGCTTTCCCTTACCCACCATCGCCTGGGTGGAAGGCGACGCTGTGGGCGGCGGCTGCGGGCTGGCGCTGGCCTGCGATCTGCGTATCGCCACGCCATCGGCGCGTTTTGGCATCACGCCGTCGAAACTGGGCATTGTTTATCCGCTGCACGATGTGAAACTGCTGATCGATCTGGTCGGGCCGGGTCAGGCCAAGCGCATGCTGTTTTCCGCCGCCCTGCTCGAGGCCGATGAAGCGCACCGTATCGGCCTGGTGGAGCTGCTATCGGGTGGGCCCTCGTGCATCAAGGATGCGATCGTCGCCGCGTCGCGCCATTCCACCAAGGCGGCCAAGGGCTTTGTGCGCCGGGTGCTGGACGGACAGACGGCCGACGATACCGAAACGCTTGCGATCTTTGCGACCGCGTTTGCCGGCGCCGATTTCGCGGAGGGCGCCGCCGCGTTCGTTGAGCAGCGCGCCCCGCAGTTCAAGGGTTGATCCATGCGCGCTGCTGTCTGTTCCACACTGTCGCCCGATCTGTCGGGCCTCGCGCTCCACGATGATTGGCCCGATCCACCCTTGCTGGGCCCCGGCGAAGTGCTGGTGGCGGTGAGCCATGCCAGCCTGAACTTCCCCGATTATCTGATGCTGCAGGGCGGCTATCAGTTCAAACCGGAACTGCCGTTCATCCCCGGCACTGAGGGCAGCGGAACGGTGATTGCCGCCGGGCCCGGTGCGGAGGCGCTTGTGGGTCAGGCGGTGATGCTTGGCGCGCGCAGCGGCCTGATGGCAGAGCGCATCACCCTGTCGGCGCGCGGGCTGCGCCCGGTGCCAGAGGGCCTGAGCATGGCGGAAGCCGCCGCCTTCACCGTGGGCGCGCTCACCGCCTGGGTTGGCCTCGTCGAGCGTGGCCGTCTCCAACCCGGTGAGCGCGTGCTGGTGACCGGCGCTGGCGGCGGCATGGGCCGGGCAGCGGTGCAACTAGCGGTGCACATGGGGGCGCACGTGGTGGCGGTGGCCTCAACCGAGGCGCGACTGGCGCAGGCGAAGGCGGCCGGCGCACACGAGCTGATCCTGATTGATCGCGCAAACCCGGTCATCCCGGAGAAGGATATCGATCTGGTGTTCGATCCCGTCGCCGGCCCGCTGGTGATGCCGCTAGTGAAGAGCCTCAGGCGCCGCGGCCGTTATGCCATCATCGGCTTTGTCGGCGGGCGCGGGGGCTCAGTGCCGCTCAATCGCCTGTTGCTGAAGGAAATCGCCTTGATCGGCGTGCGGGCGGGCGAGCAGGGCCGGCAAGATCCGGCGGCCGGAGTGCGCCATATTCAGGAAATCGACGCGCGGGCGGTGTATATGAAACCGCACATCGGGCTTGAACTGCCGCTTTCGGACGTCCGATCTGCCTTTGCAGCGATGGGGGAAGGCCGCATCGATGGGAAATGCGTGATCCGCATCTAATCGCCGTCACCCCGTGATTGACACTGGGCCCATCGCTCCAAGGTCGTTCCGCGCGCAAAGTTCGGGCGATGGGTCCCGGCGTTCGCCGGGGTGACGGCCTAAATGGAAAACGCCGCCAGCGTTGCCTCGTCGGCGGGAAACATCAACTCCAGTCGTAGATCGCGTACCGTCACATCTTCGCTGGTGCCGCACTGCGCCACGACGGAAAGGAACGAGAGCAGTCCATTTGGCCCGCGATAGCTTACCGGCAGCACCGGCGATCGCGTGCGGGTGCGATAGGGGTGTCGGGCTGCCGCTTTCCGGGTGACAGCGATAAGATCAGCCAGCACCGGATCGTCACCGGCCAATGATTGCTCCAGCGCCAGCCGTTCCAGGCTTTCGTGTAGCACTTCCGGCAGATTGGCGATGAACTCGCCCGCGCGTGGATGGCAGGCGGTAAGGCGGAAGACGTTCGGCGGCCCTTGCCACCCCTCCAGCATCGGGCTGAGCATCGCCGCAGCCGACGGGCTGGCCTCCAGCACGTTCCAGTGGCGATCACACAGAAGGGCTGGAAACGGCGCATGATTTTCCATCATCGTGCTCAGGATTTGTCGGAACGGCGCAATCGCGTCTGATGCCAGCGGCGACGCTGGATAGGCCGAAGCAAACCCCGCCGCATTGAGCAGATAATTGCGCGCCGACAGCGGCAGCGCCAACGCCTCTGCTAGAGTCAACACCATCTCCCGGCTCGGCATCGCCCGCCCGGATTCCAGAAACGACAAATGCCGTGCACTCACCCCGGCATCCAGGGACAGCACCAACTGGCTCACCCGCCGGCCGTTGCGCGCGGCCTTCAATGCAGTGCCGAACGGGCCGGGATCGGATGTGTCAGGACGGGTTGCCATGGCGGCATCATGCCATGGCAGCGCAGGCGCGCAATGATGTGAGAGGTAAGGCTGGTGATGATGTTCCGGTGTCGCCGGGCCCTCCTTGCCTAATCAGCTACCCGCGCGGACGATGTGCCGATAGGCTTTGCTGGAATCTAAGGGGACGACTCGACATGCTGCGTGCTTTGGCTTTGGGGGCGGTGTTGCTGGCGACCGACAGTGCGGCGCAGGGGGTGCCCGAGATCCGCTTTGACGCGGTCGATGCGCTGAAGCCACCGGCCGACATGCATCTGGGCGAAATCGCCGGGGTGGCGCTGGGCAAAGCCGGCCAGATCTATGTGTATCAGCGCGGTGACACCACCGGCCCGGCCTATGCCGCGGCCGCCGCCCAGTTGCTGGAATTCGATTCTAATGGCCGATATGTGCGCGAGATTGGCCGGCATCTTTATGCCTGGTCCTACGCCCATGGCGTGCGCGTCGATCCCGCCGGCAACATTTGGGTGGCCGACAAGGGGTCGAACATGGTGGTGAAGTTCACGCCCGCCGGCCGGGTCGCTCTGGTGTTTGGCCGCAAGCCCGAAGCCAGCGACGAGAATGCCCGTCCGCTCGAACATCCCAAGCCGCCGCTGCCGGCAGTTGATGGCCAGTTCCGCGAAGTGACCGACATGGCGTGGGACAGCCGAGGCAATACTTATATAAGCGACGGCTACATTAATTCGCGCGTCGCCAGGGTGGCGTCGGATGGCCGCTGGCTGGGATCGTGGGGCAGCCCCGGTAGCGCACCCGGAGAATTCAACACGCTGCATTCGATCCAGGTTGATGCTCGCGATCAGGTCTATGTCGCCGATCGCGGCAACCGGCGCATCCAGGTGTTCGATACCAATGGCAAGCTGCTGCGGATCATGCAGATCAATGTGCCATCGCCGCCCGACGCGCCGGTGGCCATCGGCAACCGGCCGGTGGTACCGGCAGCGGGGCCTGATGCAGCGCCTGTCAAGACAATGATGCCCGGCGCCCCGTGGGCGCTATGCATCACCCCGCCGGGGCGCGACGGCCAGCAGTTGCTGTTTGTCGCCGATGCTTGGCCGGGGCGGATCTACAAGATGACCCTCGATGGCAAGGTGCTGGGCTGGCTCGGCGGTTCGGGCAAGCAATTGAAGCAGTTTGGCTGGATCCATGCCATGGCCTGCCCGTCGGGGAACGAGCTGTATGTTGCTGAACTGCTTAACTGGCGCCTGCAGAAGCTGACATTACGGCCATAGCTGCGCCGGACTCGACTGCGGCCGCATCCATTATTGCCTGCACCTCGGTGGCTGGCTCCGATATAGGCTGGATTGAGGGTAAGGGTGATGCGCTTTGGCCAATATGGCGCCGAATTTTGGCTGATCGCGGCGACGATGACCGTCAGCACCTTGGGCTGATGGAACATTTCTGTTGGCCCCGATGCTGCGCCGCAACCCCATCAACATCTGCACCCGGCCACCGCCTTCCTATAGCTGGCTGTGCTTGCAACGCAATTGGGGCGGATTGCCAGGCGCGATTTCGCGGCGCACCGTCACCAAGAGCTGGTCCTGCTGCTGGTGTTCGCGCTTAAACGGCGACGCAAGCTGCACGGTGCCTTGCTGTTCAGCACGTCGATCCTGTTCCTCGGCATTGCGCTGTTCTTTGCCATGATCAGCTTTGGTCCGGCGTTCCGGATTGAGGGACCGGAGACATTCTATCGCTGCGGGCTGGCCGCCATGACCGGGCAGGCCATCTGTTTCACGGTTGGGTTGCTGTTTTCATTGCGCGACGGCGAGCATGGCTGGCCTTTCCTGATGGCTGGCGCCTGTTTCGCGTTGAACGAGGCCATCCAGGGGCTGCTGACAAGCAATGGGCTGATCGATGCGCTGATAAAGCTGGTTGGCACGCAAAGCCAGCCGATCAGCTTCGTGGCGGTGTTCCTAGGGATGGCGCTGGTTCTGGTGCTGACGGCCATGGTGCTGCCGGCTTCACGTGGTGGGGGCTTACCCGCCCGGTAATTGCGGCCGTTCCCTGCCGAGGGCAGCCTTGGGGCCGCAACCAAGGGAGACACGACCATGACACGCACGTTCTGGGAACATTGTCTGCACGCCTGGGTGTGGATGACGATCGGATTCGGTCTGCTTTTTGCGGGCGCCGGCGTGTCGGGGCTCGATGGCGGGGCTGGGTTGTTTTATTGGGTGGTAAGCGGCGGCACGGTCGATGCCGGCGATTTCGATGCGCCGGGAATGCGGATTTCGGTGAGCCTGGTAGGCGCGGTGATGCTGGGCTGGGGTTGCGCGATGCTGGCCGTGTGGCGGGCAAGCGGGGCGGATGCCGCGGTGTGGCGCGGGCTCAGCCGGGCGGTGCTAATCTGGTATGTGGTGGATAGCGCGCTGTCGGTGGCGACGGGGTTTGCACTCAATGCGGTGAGCAACACGGCGTGCGTGGCGCTGTTTATGGTGCCGGCAGTACAACTGGGCTTCTTCAGCCGGGGAACGGCGTCCAGATCACCTGCCTGATATCGGTGCCGCCAAGGGCCAGCAGGGCGAGTCGGTCGAAGCCGAGCGCCACGCCGCTGGCGGGGGGCATTGATCCAAGCGCCGCAATGAAATCCTCGTCGATGGGGTACCGGCGGCCGTAGAGGCGCTGTTTTTCGTCCATGTCCGCCTCGAAGCGGCGGCGTTGTTCGGCGGCGTCGGTGAGCTCGCCGAAACCGTTAGCGAGTTCGACGCCGCAGGCATAGGCTTCAAAGCGCTCGGCCCAGCGCGGATCGGTGGGGCAGGTGCGGGCCAGCGCCGCCTCGCACACGGGATAATGGGTTAGGAAGCTGAGGCGGCACTCCCCCAGTTTGGGTTCAATGGTGACGATCACGCGGCTGAACAGGTCGCTCCAATTGTCGTCGGGGCGGACGGAGAGGCCGATGCGGGCGACTTCAGCGGCGAGTGCGTCGCGGTTGTCCAGACAGGCGGCAAGATCGATGCCGGCGTGGATGGCAAACGCCTGTTCGCAGGTGATCATTTCCGGTTCGGCCAGCGCATCGCAATTGCGGCCCTGCCAGTGCAGCACGCCATTGCCGCCGGCGGCCTGCGCGGTTCGGGCGAGAGCGAGGGTGTCGGCGATCACCTCGGTCCACTCCGCATGGGTGCGATACCATTCGATCATGGTGAATTCGGGCGCGTGCAGTGGGCCTTGTTCGCCATTGCGCCAAACGCGGGCGAAATCGACGATCTGCGTTTCGCCGGCCGCCAGCAGTTTCTTGGCGGCAAATTCCGGGCTGGTGTGGAGATAGAGCGTCTGTTCGGCGCCGCCTTCGGGCCGCCAGATCACCGGGAACCCGTGCAGGTGGGTTTCGTTGCCTGGGCTGATCTGCACGGCGCCGCATTCCACCGTGATGAAGCCCTGATCGGCGAACCAGCCGGCCAGCGCGGCTTTCACGCGGCCCCGGCCCAGCAGGAAAGGGCGGCGATCGGCGTGGATGTCGGCGTGCCAGGAGGGGCGCTGGGTCATGATTTTCCTTGAACAACGGTCGTGCCATGCCCTAACGGCTGCGCATGTTTCAGCGCCATCGCGCATAGGGGAAGTTATGGTCAAGGAAATCGCGAGCAATTTCCGCAAGGGTCAGGTCATCGAGCATGAGGATGGCCATCTGTATGTCGTGCTGAAGGCCGAAACCTTCCGCCCCGGCAAGGGTACGCCCACCACCACTATCGACATGCGCCGCATCGCCGATGGCGTGAAGACGGTGATCACCGTGAAGACCACCGACAGCCTGGAGAAGGCCTTCGTCGAGGAAGTGTCCCACAATTATCTCTACAAGGACGGTGAGGAGTATATCTTCATCAACAACGAAACCTATGACCAGATCAGCCTGACCGAGGCGATGATCGGGGACGGCATCGGGTTCCTGCAGGAAAATGCGGAGTGCAAGATCCTGATGTTTGACGGCAAGGCCATCACCATCACCCTGCCGACCCGCGTGACCATGGCGATCGTTTCGACCGAGCCGGTGGTGAAGGGGCAGACGGCTTCGTCCAGCTACAAGCCGGCCATCGTGGAATCGGGCGCCCGCGTGATGGTGCCGCCGCATATCGAAGCCGGCACCCGCATCGTGATCAACACCGACGATTCCTCGTACGTGGAACGCGCCAAGGATTGACGCCATCCGCCGCATTTTTCGCACAACCGAAGGGCTGGCCGCAGGGCCGGCCCTTTTTCATTGGCGTAGAATCACTTAGCGATTTTTTCGATTGCAGCGGGCGGGACAATCAATTTCCTGATTGCTACTGGCAGGGCTAACCTTCTGACATCGGGGCGACCCCGGATTGCAAGAGAGGGACAACACGCAGATGCCACGTTCGTTTTCATCGATGATTGCGCTGGCCGTTGCCGGCGTTCTCGGCGCCAGCAGCGCCACAGCCGCGGAGGCCAACATGACCCAGAACGCATCGCCCCAATTCTGGTGGCCGGAACTGGTGGATCTGTCGCCGCTGCGCCAACAGGCACCGCAATCCAATCCCTATGGCCCGGATTTCGATTATGCTGCTGGATTCAGCAAGCTCGATCTGAAGGCGGTGAAAGCGGATATCGCCAAGGTGCTGACCACCAGCCAGCCCTGGTGGCCGGCCGATTATGGCAATTATGGCCCGTTCTTCATCCGCATGGCCTGGCACAGCGCCGGCACCTATCGCATCGCCGATGGCCGTGGCGGTGCCGGCGGTGGTCAGCAGCGCTTTGAACCGCTGAATTCGTGGCCGGATAACGGCAACCTCGACAAGGCCCGCCGCCTGCTGTGGCCTGTGAAGGCCAAATATGGCCGTGCGCTGAGCTGGGCCGATCTGATGGTGTTGGCCGGCAACGTGAGCCTTGAAACCATGGGCTTCAAGCCGTTCGGCTTTGCCGGTGGCCGCACCGATGATTGGGAAGCCGACAAGGTCTATTGGGGCCCGGAAAACAAGTTCCTGGACGACAAGCGTTACAGCGCCGGCCGCAAGCTGGGTGGGCCCCTGGCCGCCGTGCAGATGGGCCTGATCTATGTGAACCCGGAAGGCCCCAACGGCGTGCCTGATCCGCAGCTGGCCGCAAACGACATCCGTGAAACCTTCGGCCGCATGGCCATGAACGACGAGGAAACCGCCGCGCTGATCGCCGGTGGCCACACCTTCGGCAAGGCGCACGGTGCGGGCAAGGCCGATAACGTGGGCAAGGAACCGGCGGCGGAAGGTCTTGAAAAGCAGGGCTTTGGCTGGGAAAACAAGCTGGGCACCGGCAAGGGCGCCGATACCATCACGTCCGGTCTGGAAGGCGCCTGGACCTCGGCGCCGACGCAGTGGACGATGCAGTATCTGGAAAACCTGTACCGTTTCGAATGGGTGCAGACCAAGAGCCCGGCCGGCGCGATCCAGTGGGAGCCCAAGGACGCCAAGAACCAGAAGTTCGTGCCGGATGCGCACCGTGACGGCGTCTATCACGCGCCGATCATGTTCACGACCGATCTCGCGCTGCGCACCGATCCTTCCTACAAGAAGATCACGCAGAACTGGCTGAAGAACCCCAAGGCGTTCGAAGATGCGTTCGCCCGCGCCTGGTTCAAGCTGACCCACCGCGACATGGGCCCGCGCGCCCGTTACATCGGCCCGGATGCACCCAAGGAAGTGCTGAGCTGGCAGGATCCGGTGCCGGCGGTTGATCACCCGCTGGTGAACGATGCCGACGTGGCGATACTGAAGACGACCGTGCTGAACAGCGGCCTGACCGTGCCGGAACTCATCCGCACCGCCTGGGCGGCGGCGGCATCCTATCGCGGCACCGATGGCCGTGGGGGTGTGAACGGCGGACGGCTGCGGCTTGCTCCGCAGAAGGACTGGGCGGTGAACAACCCGGCCGAACTGGCCAGGGTGCTGCCCGTGCTGGGCAAGGTGCAGGCCGATTTCAACAAGGCTGCGCCGGGTGGCCGCAAAATCAGCATGGCCGATCTGATCGTGTTGGCCGGCAATGCGGCGGTGGAAAAGGCCGCGACTGATGCCGGCGTGGCGATCACGCTGGCCTTCACGCCGGGCCGCACCGATGCCACGCAGGCGCAAACGGATGTGTCGAGCTTTGCCGCACTGGAACCGAAGGCCGATGGCTTCCGCAACTATTGGACGGCAGATAGCTTCTACAACCCCACCCAAGGCTTGATCGACCGCGCCAATCTGCTGGGCGTGACCGTGCCGGAAATGACCGTGCTGGTGGGCGGCCTGCGCGTGCTGGATGCCAACACCGGCGCCAGCAAGGTGGGCGTGTTCACTGCCAAGCCGGGTGTGCTGACCAACGACTGGTTCATCAACCTGCTCGGCATGGAAACCAAGTGGCAGAAGTCCGCCACCGAAGGCCTGTACGACGGTGTTGATCGCACCACGGGCGCCAGGAAGTGGACGGCGAGCCCGGTGGACTTGCTGTTTGGCAGCCATTCGGAACTGCGTGCGGTGGCCGAAGTCTATGGCGCTGCTGATGGCCACAAGCAGATGGTGGCCGATTTTGCCAAGGCGTGGACCAAGGTGATGAACCGCGATCGCGTTGGCAAGTAAGGGTTAGGTCCTGCCCCACAAGGGCTGGATCGGAGCGGCGCTTCTCCCCCCGGAAAGCGCCGCTTTTACTTTGGGTGACTCAGGCGCGGCCCGAATAGAGCAGGTGGCCGGGGCCGAGCCGTTCGAGCACCAGTTCGACATCGCTCTGGCTGAAGGCGAAGCAGCCTTCGCTGCGGCCCAGCTTGCCGGTCTGCTTCAGCACCTGCGGTTCGCAATACCAGGCGCCATGGATGACGATGGCGCGGGCTTCGGCCGTGCTGTTTTCCGGTTCCAGCCCGATCAGTCGGCGCGACCGGCCATGCTGGCCAATGTACGCCGCCCCGGTGAGATAGGCGCCGGCGCTGCTGGCCGCTGAACCAGGCTGAGCCGAGAAGCGCTGCAGATAGCCGCTGTGCGCCGGATCGGAACCGCGGCCGTGTGATACGCGCAGGGCCGTCACCTCGCCGCTTTCCGGCGCAAACAGGAAGAAGCGCGGGAAGGCGCTGTGCAGGCTGTAATCGGCGATGGCGACGACATCGCGGGCAGCGATGCACTTGCCGTGGCGAGCAAAAGCATCGCGCGCGCGCTCGAGCAGGCGCGCATGCGGGGCAGCGGCGTGGGGCAGGGAAGCGAGAGCGGGGCTGGCAGCGGCGAGGGCCGCACTGCCGATCGCTGCGCCACCAAGGACGGCGCGGCGGGAGAGGGGGTTTCCACGGATAGCCATGGACCGGGAAGATAAGGCACCATCTGGCATATTACAGTGATGCATCGTCAAACTGCCCCGAATCGTCGGCCAATTGTCGCCCTGGCGGCCATGATGGGCAGCTTTGCGTTCGCGCATGTGGCATCTGCCCAGCCGACTGCACCGCCGACCGCACCGCCGCCTGCATCGCCAGCCGAGCGTCTGGCCGCTGTTGATACCGCGCCGCTGGCGGCTGAAAATCGCCTGAAAGTGGCGGCCAGTCTGGCGCGCTGGCAGTTATTGCCGGCGCCCCCGGCCGGTCGCTGGCTGCTGGTCAACATCCCGGCCTTTGAGATCAGCCTGTATGACGGGCAGCTGCGCACCGGCACGTGGCGCGCGATAGTCGGCAAGCCGAAAACGCCCACCCCGCGCTTTGCCGGCAGTGTGACCGGCGTGATCCTCAACCCATGGTGGGAGGTGCCGAAAAGCATCGTGGTGGAAAGCGTGGGCCGGCTTGTGGCGCGCAATCCCAAGAAGGCCACGGCTCAGGGCTATGTCCGTGAAGGCGATCGTTATCGCCAACGGCCGGGGCCCCACAACCAGTTGGGCCTGATGAAGCTGGATTTCCGCAACGCGTTCAGCATTGGCATCCACGACACGCCGTCGCGCCAGCTGTTCGAAAAGGAAAAACGCGCCTTCAGCCACGGCTGCATCCGGGTGGACGATCCCTTCGCCTTCGCCGCCGCCCTGCTTGGCGAACCCACCAGCCGAGACAGCCTGAACACCGTGCGCGAAACCAACCCAGACACCCATCGGCTGCCACTGGCCGAGCCGCTACCGGTGGTCGTCGGCTATTTCACCGCCGACGTGGCCGACGATGGCACGCTGCGCTTGTTCGACGACGTGTACAAACTTGATCGCCGCGCCGAGGGCGCGGCGCCAGCCGGCGACGATTGCGCTCGGTGAGGTGGCGGACAGAGTGGGATTCGAACCCACGGTGAGCTTTCACCCACGGCGGTTTTCAAGACCGCTGCCTTAAACCACTCGGCCATCTGTCCGGGGGTAGGCGTAGTGGTTTGGGGGCCTGCTGGTCAAGTGACGTTGTGCGGGCGCACCTTGCGCAATTCGGATGGCGGGCGGCCATAGCGGGCCGCGATGACTTCGTTGAAGCGGCGCAGCGAGGCGAAACCGGAGGCCAGCGCGATTTCGGTCATTGGCATTCCTGTGTGCGCGATCATCTGCATGGCGCGCTGGACGCGGCGGGTTTGTGCGACTTCGATTGCGGAGGCGCCAAGGTGCTGTCGGAACAGGCGGGTGAGGTGGCGGGCGCCGATGCCGCATCGTTCCGCCAGGGTTTCCACCGTGCCGTCTCCATCGAGTGCGCCAGAGTCGATGAGTTTCAGGGCGCGTTCCACCGTGGTTTTCGTGCCGTTCCAGGCCGGACAGAAGGGCGCGCTTTCGGGACGGCATTTCAGGCAGGGCCGGTATCCGGCGCGTTCGGCCGCGGCGGCGCTGGGGTAGAAGGCGACGTTGCGGGTGAGCGGTTGGCGCACGCGGCAGACCGGGCGGCAGTAGATGCCGGTGGTCTTGACGGCGATGAAGAAGAGGCCGTCAAAGGCCGGATCACGGGCGAAGCGGGCGGCGTTCATCGTATCGAAATCGAGGCCATGGACGGCGGGAGCGACAGGGGCGTGCATGGGGTGAAGGTTACGCTGGCGCGGCAGTGGCGGCCAGTGGCCGCGTGAAGACGATGGCCGATTTCCGCGAGTGACGCTTCTACAGCCGCGTCATCGCCAGCGCGGCCTTGCTGCCGTAGCGCAGGCCGGCTGTGTGGGGCAGGGCGGTATCGAGGGCGGCAATGTCGGCGGCAGACAGGTGCAGGGCGGCAGCACCGGCGGTATCGTGAAGTGTCGTGCGGCGTTTGCAGCCGGGGATGGGCACCACCTCTGGCCCCTTCGCCAGCAGCCAGGCGATGGCAACCTGCGCCGGGCTGGCGCTGTGGGCGGTGGCGATGGCCTTCACCACGGCAACGGCGGCCATGTTGGCGTCATAATTCTCGCCCTGATAGCGCGGATCGGCCTTGCGATAATCGCCGTCAGGCAGATCTTCGGCGCGTGGCACGCTGCCGGTGAGGAAGCCACGGCCGAGCGGGGAATAGGGCACGAAGGTGACGCCGAGTTCGCGGGCGGTCGGCGCGATTTCGGCTTCAACGTCGCGTTCCCACAGGCTCCATTCGCTTTGCAGGGCGGCGATGGGGGCAATGGCGCAGGCGCGGCGCAGGGTGGCAGCGGAGCATTCGGACAGGCCGATGGCGCGGATCTTGCCCTCTTTCACCAGGTCCGCCAGCGTGCCGACCACGTCTTCGATCGGCATGGCGGGATCGACGCGGTGTTGGTAGAACAGGTCGATCACGTCGGTGTTCAGGCGCTTCAGCGACGCCTCGCACACGTCGCGGATATGGTTGGGCTGGCTGTTCACACCGGCCACGCGGCCATTTTCGATGCGGAAACCGAACTTGGTGGCGATCACTGCCTGTTGGCGGCGGCCGGTCAGGGCTTCGGCAACCAGCTCCTCGTTGGCGAACGGGCCATAGATTTCGGCGGTGTCGAAGAAGTTGATGCCGATATCGAGCGCGTGATGGATGGTGGCGATGGCTTCGGCGCGATCCACCGGGCCATAAATGGCGGCCTGGCCCGCCGTACCGGCCATGCCCATGCAGCCTAGGCCGATGGCGGAAACGGTGAGCGGGCCGACTTTGCGGGTGTGCATAATAGCCATGGGCAAAACCTTTCAATACGCAGCGCCGCAAGCTAGAGATTCCCGCCATGAGCAGCAAGCAGACCCGCCGCTATTTCGGCACCGATGGCATTCGTGGGCTGACCAACAGCCCGCCGATGACCGCCGCCATCGCCCTGAAACTGGGCCAGGCCGCGGGCCGGCATTTCCTGCGGGGCAGCCACACGCACCGGGTGGTGATCGGCAAGGACACGCGGCTTTCCGGCTACATGATGGAATCGGCGCTGGTTGCCGGCTTTACCAGCGTGGGCATGGATGTGACGCTGCTCGGCCCGATGCCGACCCCGGCGGTTGCCATGCTCACCCGTTCGATGCGGGCCGATATCGGCGTGATGATCTCCGCCAGCCACAACCCGTTTCACGACAATGGCATCAAGCTGTTCGGCCCCGATGGCTATAAATTGTCGGATGACGACGAGATGGCGATCGAGGCGCTGCTGGAGGAAGAGATTCCGCTCGCCGAACCGCACGCCATTGGCCGGGCGCGGCGCATCGATGACGCACAGGGGCGCTATATCCACTTTGCCAAGGCGACTTTCCCCGAACATCTGCGCCTGGATGGGCTGAAGATCGTCATCGATTGCGCGCATGGTGCGGCCTACAAGGTGGCGCCGGCGGCGTTGTGGGAACTGGGTGCCGAAGTGATCGCCATCGGCGTCGCGCCGGACGGGTTCAACGTGAATGACAAGGTGGGATCGACCCATCCCAAGGCGCTGCAACTGAAGGTGCTGGAATCGGGCGCCGATATCGGCATCGCGCTGGATGGCGATGCGGATCGGTTGATCGTGGTCGATGAACGCGGCCAGGTGGTGGATGGTGATCAGTTGATGGCGCTGATCGCGTCACGCGCAGCGGAAGCCGGCACGCTCAAGGGCGGCGCATTGGTGGCGACCGTCATGTCAAACCTGGGGCTGGAGCGGTTTCTCGCCATGAAGGGCATCGCGTTGCACCGCGCCAATGTGGGCGATCGGCACGTGCTGGAACTGATGCGTGATCGCGGCTGCAACGTGGGCGGCGAGCAATCGGGGCACATCATCCTGTCCGATCACGCAACGACCGGAGACGGACTGGTGGCAGCCTTGCAGGTGCTCAGCGCGCTGGTGGGTTCGGGCAAGCCGGCGAGCGAGTTGCTCCACCTGTTCGATCCGCTGCCGCAGCTGCTGAAGAACGTGCGCTTCAAGGGCGGTGCACCATTGGACGCGCAATCCGTGAAGGACGCGATTGCCGCCGGCGAGGCCAAGCTGGCCGGGCAGGGGCGCCTGCTGATCCGCAAGAGTGGCACCGAGCCCTTGATCCGTGTGATGGCCGAGGGCGAGGACAAGGCGCTGGTCGGCCGCGTGGTGGATGATATCTGCGCGGCTGTTGCGGCAGCCGCCGCCTGATGCTGGAACTGCGGCCCGATTGCGATCGCTGCGGCGTCGATCTTCCGGCGGATGTGGCGTGTGCGCATATCTGCTCGTTCGAATGCAGCTTTTGCACGGCCTGCACGACGGGCCCGCTGGCCGGGCGGTGCCCCAATTGCGGCGGCGATCTGCAACTGCGGCCGATGCGGGTGGGTTCGGCGCTGGCGAAATATCCGGCGTCGGCGGAGCGCAAACATGGTCGCTAGGATTCTCGCCATCGCGGGGTCAGACTCTGGCGGCGGCGCCGGCATCCAGGCGGATATCAAGACGATCGCGGCGCTGGGCGGTTATGCGATGACGGCGGTGACGGCGATCACCGTGCAGAACACGCAAGGTGTGAGCGCGGTGCATGCGGTGCCGCCGGAGATCGTGGCCGGCCAGATCCGCGCCTGCATCGATGATATCGGCGTGGATGCCATAAAGATCGGCATGCTGGGCAATGAAGCCACCATCAACGCGGTCGCCGATGCGCTTGAGGGTTGCCGCGTGCCGATCGTGCTCGATCCCGTCATGATCGCCAAGGGCGGCGCGGCGTTGATTGAGGACGAAGCGGTGTGGGCGATGATGCAGCGCCTGGTGCCGATGGCCAGCGTGATAACGCCCAACGTGCCGGAACTGGTGGCGCTGACCGAGACCGAGGTGGAGGATGCTGCCGACATGTTGCTGGCGGCGCAGGAATTGCTGAACGCGGGTCCGCGCGCCGTGCTGGCCAAGGGTGGGCATCTGGAAGGTGACCAACTCACCGACTGGCTGGTGACGCGGCAGGGCCATCTGGCGTTTACGGATGCGAAGATCGAGACGACGAGCAGCCATGGCACCGGCTGCACCCTTTCGAGCGCGCTGGCGTGCGGGTTGGGTCAGGGGCTTTTGTTGCCCGAAGCCGTGAAACGCGCGCGGACCTATGTGCGGTTGGCGCTGCGGTCAGCGCCCGGCTTGGGGGAGGGGCATGGGCCGATGGGGCATGGCCAGGTCATCAACGACATCACCGCTCCGGCGCCGGTGCTGAACCAGATAACGGTGCCGGCCACCGACTATGGCGCGTCGCTGGCCTTCTACCGGCAGTTGGGTCTGCGCCTGATCGTCGACAGTCCGGACAATGGTTATGCCCGGTTCGAGGCCGGCAATGGTGCCACGCTGTCGATCCATGTCGGCGATGGGCAAGCCGGCGGCGCCACCGTCTATCTGGAGTCGCTGCGGCTCGATGCCTGGGTGGCCGAACTCGCTACGGCGGGGCTGGTGTTCGACCAGTTGCTGCAAGACGAAGCCTGGCTGTGGCGGGAAGCCCGGCTGCATGATCCGGCCGGCAACCGTATCTGCCTCTATGCTGCCGGTGAAGCGCGGCGCTTTCCGCCGTGGCGGGTGTAGTGGACACAATCCCAAACCCGCTCATGCCGAGCTTGTCGAGGCACGCACTGACTGTGGTGCGTGCCTCGACAAGCTCGGCATGAGCGGGGCTGTAGATGGCCAAAAGTGATCATCGCTGGCGTTGACGAGGCCGGGCGCGGGTCGTGGGCGGGACCGGTGGTGGCTGCGGCCGTCATCCTGCGCGGGCGGGTGCCGACGGGCCTTGATGACAGCAAGAAACTGAGCGCGAAACGGCGCGAGGTGCTGTTCCATGCGCTGCAGGCCAGCGACTGCCTGATCGGCGTTGGCCAGGCCAGCGTGGCTGAAATTGATCAGATCAACATCTTGCAGGCCACGTACCTTGCGATGACACGCGCCGTCGAAGCCTTGGGCGAAGCGCCGGCGCATGTGCTGGTTGACGGCAATCGCCTGCCGAAGTGGCGCTGGCCGGCCACCGCAATCATCGGTGGCGATGGCTGCGAGCCGGCCATCTCGGCCGCGTCCATCATCGCCAAGGTGACGCGTGACCGGATCATGGCCGAACTCGATGCCGCGCATCCCGGCTATGGCTGGTCCGGCAACCAGGGATATGGCACCGCCGCCCATGCCGCTGCGCTGCAAGCATTGGGGGCAACGCCGCATCACCGCGCCAGTTTTGCGCCCGTGCGCGCCGTTTTGCAGCGCCTGCACGAAGAAATTTCGAGGTGAGTCTTTTGAGTCACACCACTAGGGGTTGAGTCCGGCTTCCCTGCACAGACTCAAGATGTGGGTTTGTTCCCCCTTTGATTCCTGATTGTGACGAATCAGCGAATCCCGTTGATTCCAAAAGATTCTTGACCGTGAATCCACTCTGACTCATCACCACAGTCGCAAGTTGGAGCGCGTGTGATGAAACATTTCCGGTCATCTGATCATCGTGATGCCGAACGGCTGCTGGTTGATACCGGCCTTGCCGGCAAGGCCCGCGCGCCCAAGCTGGAAACCGATCGCATCCTGGTGGGTGACTGCATCGAAATGATGAACAACCTGCCGGCCGGCAGTGTCGATCTGATCTTTGCCGATCCGCCCTATAACCTGCAGCTGGGTGGCGATCTGGCCCGCCCGGATGGCAGCCATGTCGATGCCGTCACCGATGATTGGGACAAGTTTTCCAGCTTTGAAACCTATGATCGCTTCACCCGTGCCTGGCTGAAGGCGGCGCATCGCCTGCTCAAGCCCGATGGCGCGATCTGGACCATCGGTTCCTATCACAACATCTTCCGTGTTGGCGCGGCGTTGCAGGACGAGGGCTTCTGGATCCTCAACGACATCATCTGGCGCAAGGCCAACCCGATGCCGAATTTCAAGGGCACGCGATTCACTAACGCCCATGAAACCATGATCTGGGCGTCGAAATCCGAAAACAGCCGTTATTGCTTCAACTATCACGCCATGAAGGCGATGAACGATGATCTGCAGATGCGGTCGGACTGGACGATCCCGATCTGCACCGGTGGCGAGCGCCTGAAGGACGGCGCGTCCAAGGCCCACCCGACGCAGAAGCCCGAAGCCCTGCTCTATCGCATCCTCGTCGCCTGCACCCAGCCGGGTGACGTGGTGCTGGATCCCTTCTTCGGCACCGGCACCACCGGCGCCGTGGCCAAGCTGCTCGGCCGCCGCTGGATCGGCATCGAGCGCGAACCGAAATATGTGCGGGTGGCGAGTGAGCGTATCAACAATTTGCTGCCGCTTGAGGGCGGCGACATCAAGATCAGCGAAGGCAATCGCAGCCTCGCCCGCATCCCGTTTGGCAGTCTCGTCGAGAGCGGATACGTCCGCCCCGGCACACGCCTTTGGGGTCCGGGGCGGCGTGTGGGGGCCTGCGTACGAGCTGATGGCAGCCTGGACATGGCCGGCACGACCGGATCCATCCACAAGATGGGTGCGGCCGCGCAAGGCCTGCCAAGCTGCAATGGTTGGACCTTCTGGCACATCGAGGACGACGATGGCCGGTTGGTTCCGTTGGATGCCAGGCGACAGGCGTTCCGCCACGCCACTGCTGTGGACGGCTGAAGCCTGGTTTCCATTTCCCTCGGCATTTCCTGCCCGTTGCCTTTGGTGCGGCCACCGCCAATGGCGCCCTTTCATTGCTGCAAAGTCTGAATTACACGCTTGGCTTTGATCTTGGGAGGATCGCATGCGTGCATTTCTGATCGCCACCAGCCTGGTGGCGCTGGCCACCGCTCCGGCGCTGGCCGCCGATGCCGTTGCTGCCGGCAAGCCTGAATTCGGCAGTTTTGGGTTTGATGTGGCTGGCATGGACACGTCAGTGAAGCCCGGTGACGATTTCGTTGCCTATGCCAATGGCGCCTACCTGAAAAATCTCACCATTCCGGCCGATCGTGCAAGCTTTGGCCTGTCTGCAAAGCTTCGCGACCTGAGCCAGGAGCGCACCCGCCAGATCATCGAGGATGCCGCCAAGCAGGCGGCCACGCCGGGCAGCAATGCCCAGAAAGTGGGCGATTATTATGCCAGCTTCATGGATGAAGCCGCCATCGAAGCGAAGGGCATTGCGCCGATCAAACCGCGACTTGATGCGATTGCAGCTTTGTCCAACAAAACGGATCTGGCGCGGCTGATCGGTGCTGGCCAGCGGGAAGGGCTGCCCAGCCCCATCGGCATTTCCGTGTTTCAGGATCTGAAAACCCCGGGGATAATGGCCGGCTATGTTGGCCAGGGCGGCATCGGCTTGCCTGATCGCGACTATTATCTGGACGCGGCCAATCCCAAATTTGCCGAGGCCCGCACCAAATATCAGGCCTATATCGCGCAGGTGCTGGGCATGGCCGGGATGGCCGATGCGGACCGCCGGGCAGCCGCAATCTTTGCGTTGGAGACGAAGATCGCCACAGCGCATTGGACGCGGGTGGAATCGAACCAGGTGGAGAAGGCGTATAACCCAGTGGCTGTGGCCGGGATTGCCGCGCAATATCCTGGCTTTGACTGGGCAGCCTATCTGGATTCCGCCGGTTTTGCCGGGCAACGTGAGATTATCATCACTGCCCCGTCGGCAATCAAGGGCGCCGCGGCGCTGATGACGTCGGAACCGCTGGCGATCTGGCAGGATTATCTGGCTTTTCATACCCTGCGCTCGGCTTCACCCTATCTGCCCAAGGCGTTTGTAGATGCCAATTTCGATTTCTATGGCACCACGCTGAGCGGCGCGCCGCAAATTCAGCCGCGCTGGAAACGGGCGGTTGATCGCACGTCTGAAGTGCTGGGCGAGGCGGCGGGTGAGCTGTATGTCGCGCGCTATTTCCCGCCCGCGGCCAAGATCAAGGCGGATACGATGGTGCGAAACATCATCGCGGCGATGGATCTGCGCCTGGCCAATCTGGCGTGGATGGATCCCAAAACTCGAGCCGCCGCGCGGGACAAGCTAGCCAGCTTTACCCCCAAGATCGGCTATCCCGACAAATGGCGGAATTATTCTGCCATGAACGTGGTGCGCGGTGACGCGCTCGGTAACGCGATGCGCGCGACGCAGTTCGAATATCAGCGCCAGCTCGACAAAATCGGCAAGCCCATCGACAAGAGCGAGTGGGGCATGACGCCGATGACGGTGAATGCCTATGCCAATTTCTTCTGGAACGAGATCGTGTTTCCCGCCGCGATCCTGCAGGCGCCGATGTTTGATCCCAACGCTGATGATGCCGTGAATTACGGGGCGATCGGTGCGGTGATCGGCCATGAGATCGTCCATCATTTCGACGATCAGGGCCGCAAAATCGACAAGGACGGGAAACTTTCGGATTGGTGGACCAAGGAAGACGAAACCCGCTTCAAGGCGCTCACCGACAAGGTGGTGGCGCAGTATGGGGCCTACGAACCGCTGCCAGGTAAGAAGATCAATGGCGAGCTGACGCTGGGTGAGAATATTGCGGATCTGGCCGGGCTCAACATCGCGCTTGATGCCTATCGGCGCAGCCTCAATGGCAAGCCTGCCGCGGTGATCGATGGCTGGACCGGGGAACAGCGCTTCCTGCTGGGTTATGCCCAGGCTTGGCGCAGCAAGATGCGTGATCCGCTGCTGTTGCAGATGCTCACCGTCGATCCGCACTCGCCGGGCCATTTCCGCCCCTATGTCGTGCGCAATCTTGACAGCTGGTATGCAGCGTTTGGCGTGAAGCCGGGCGAGAAATATTATCTGGCGCCGGCCGATCGCCTGAAAGTCTGGTAATCGGCGTCGCAGGCTGATCGCCGCGCTTGTGAGTGGCCGGGGGCATGGTCTATTCCCCCGGCCATTCGCTTTTGAGGGGAGTTTGAATTGATGAAGTTGCGCACCCTGTTCCTGGCCGCCAGCGTGGTCGCCTTGTCTGCGCCGGTGATGGCCGCCGATGGCAAGCCGCAGATCGGCACGTTCGGTTTTGATGTGGCCGGCATGGATACCAGTGTGAAGGCTGGCGATGATTTCGTGGGCCACACTGCCGGCAAGTATATGGCGGCGCTGGAAATCCCCGCCGACAAGACCAATTATGGCATGTTCACCAAGCTGCGTGACCTGTCCCAGGAACGCACCCGCCTGATTATCGAGAAGGCCGCTGCCAGCGGTGGTGCGCTTGGCAGCGAAGCCCAGAAGGTTGGCGATTTCTTTGCCAGCTTCATGGATGAAGCCGCCATCGAAGCGAAGGGCATCGCCCCGCTGAAGCCGCAGCTGGAAGAGGTGGCCGCCATCCAGACCAAGGCTGATTATGCCCAACTGGTGGGCCGCAATTTCAAGCTTGGCGTGCCAGGCCCGATCTTCATGGGCGTTGGCCCGGATCGCAAGAACCCGGATCGTTTCATCGTGCAGGCTGGCCAATCCGGCCTGGGCCTGCCGGATCGCGACTATTATCTGGACGACAAGAACCCCAGCTTTGTCGCCGCCCGCGCCAAGTACAAGGTCTATATCGCCACGGTGCTGGGACTGGCCGGTTTTGACAATGCCGCGGCCCGTGCCGAAGGCATCTTCGCGCTGGAAGCCGCGATTGCCAAAACCCACTGGACCCGCGTCGAGCGCCGTCAGGCCGAAAAGACCTACAACCCGGTGCCCGTCGCCGAACTGCCCACCCGCTTCCCCGGCATCGAATGGAGCCGGCTGATCGCGGGCAGCAGCATTCCGGTGCAGGGCGACGTGATCATCGCCAACCCCAGCGCGGTTGAAGGCACGGCCAAGGTGATCGCGGCGGCCGATATCGCCGTGCTGAAGGATTACATGGCCTTCCATGGCATCCGCTCGGCTTCGGCGTTCCTCCCCAAGGCGTTTGTTGATGCCAATTTCGACCTGTACAACAAGACGCTGGGCGGCCAGCCGGAACAGGCGCCGCGCTGGAAGCGAGGCGTGGACATCACCTCTGGCGTGCTCGGCGAAGCGCTGGGCAAGCTGTATGTGGCCGAATATTTCCCGCCTGAAGCCAAGGCAAAGGCCGATGCGCTGGTGAAGAACATCATCGCCGCCATGGACGCCCGCCTTTCGACGCTGGCCTGGATGGATCCCAAGACTCGCGTTGCGGCGCGTGAGAAGCTGGCCGCGTTCACGCCCAAGATCGGTTATCCGGACAAGTGGCAGGATTATTCGGCGTTGCAGATCGTGCGCGGCGATGCGCTGGGCAATGCCCGGCGCGCCACCGAGTTCGAATTCAACGACGCCGTTGCCAAGCTGAGCAAGCCGGTGGACCGCAGGGAATGGTTCATGACGCCGATGACGGTGAACGCCTATGCCAACCCGACCTGGAACGAGATCGTGTTCCCGGCCGCCATCCTGCAGGCGCCGTTCTTTGATCCCAACGCCGATGATGCCGTGAACTATGGCGGCATTGGCGCCGTGATCGGCCACGAAATCACCCACCATTTCGACGATCAGGGCCGCAAGTATGACAAGACCGGCCGGCTCGCCGATTGGTGGACCGCCGAGGACTTGAAGCGCTTCAAGGAAGGCACCGACAAGGTTGTGGCCCAGTATGGCGCCTATGAACCGGTCGCCGGCAAGAAGGTGAATGGCGAACTGACCCTGGGCGAGAATATCGCCGATCTGGCCGGCATCACCATCGCCTACGATGGCTGGAAGCGCAGCATGAATGGCAAGAAGCCGAAGACGATCGACGGCTTCACCGGCGATCAGCGCTTCTTCCTCGGCTTCAGCCAGGTGTGGCGTCAGAAGTATCGGGAACCGGCGCTGCTGCAGCAGCTGGTCACCGATCCACACACGCCGGGCCATTTCCGCCCATACGTGGTGCGCAACATCGATGCCTGGTACAAGGCGTTCAACGTGAAGCAGGGCGAGAAGATGTACCTGTCGCCGGAAGAGCGCATCAAGCTGTGGTGAGGCGCTATTATCGCCCGATAGTGAGTGAAGGAGAGGGGCTGCCGCTTGCCGGCGGCCCCTTTTCCTTTGCGCGCTGCGAAGTGCTGACGCGGGCGGGCAGCGAGGGACTGGTGGACCCGGCCGATGTGCCGGATGACTGGCGGGAGCGGCTGACGAAGCCCAGGCCGCTGACTGCGCGCTTCGACCAACCGCTGCCGCTGGTGATGGGCATCCTCAACATCACGCCCGACAGTTTTTCCGATGGTGGCCGCCATGATGCGACGGATGCCGCCATTGCCGCGGCCCACGCCATGCACGCAGCTGGTGCCGCAATAATTGATGTGGGAGCGGAATCTACTCGGCCGGGCGCACCGGAATTGCCGGTGGCTGATGAACGGGCGCGGCTTGCAACTTTATGGGCCGGGCTGGCGGGCCTGCCGGTTTCCATCGACACGCGCAAGGCCCCGGTTATGGCCACCGCGCTCGATGAAGGCGCGATGATCGTCAATGATGTCAGCGCGCTGGGCCACGATCCCGCGGCCATGGCGCTGGTTGCCGCGCGCGGCTGCCCGGTGATCCTGATGCATCATCAGGGCACGCCCGAAACGATGCAGATTGCGCCGCACTATGACAACGCGCTGCTTGATGTGTTCGACTGGCTGGAGGGACGGATTGCCGCAGCCGTGGCCGGCGGCATTGCACATGATGCCATCATCGCCGATCCCGGCATCGGTTTCGGCAAGGAGCTTGAGCATAACCTGGCGCTGCTCAAGGGACTCAGCCTGCTGCACGGCCTCGGCGTGCCGATCCTGCTCGGTGCCAGCCGCAAGTCGTTGATTTCCAAGCTGGCGGGCGAAGTGTCGGTGGAGCAGCGCCTGCCTGGCAGTCTGGCGCTGGCGCTGGCCGGGGCCAATGCCGGGGTGCAGATGTGCCGCGTGCATGATGTGCCCGAAACGAGCCAAGCACTCGCGGTTTGGCGAGCCTGTCATCCTGCCCTTGCCTGAACCGGCATTTGCCCCTTCACAGCCGCGCCCTGTCTGCTAACAGGCAGCGTGCAACGGTTGCGGCAGTGCAACCGGCCGAGCCAAGCAATGAGGGTTTAGCCAGTCATGGCCAGCAACGAACAGCAGAACGACAGCCACCGCTCCACCTATGAAAGCTTTACCGGCTTCACCAAGTGGGGGACCATCTTCGTGGTGTCCGTGGTGATCGCGCTCTATATTTTCCTGGTCTGACACGTGCGCGGCTTGGGGGCGGAATCATGAAGATCGCAGTGCTGAAGGAAGCCGGCGGCGTTGAAACGCGCGTCGCGGCCACCCCGGAAACGGTGAAGAAGCTGATGGGACTTGGGGCCAGCGTGGCAGTGGAAACCGGCGCTGGCTTTGGGGCGCGTATCAGCGATGCCGATTATGCCGCCGCGGGGGCCACCGTGGCGTCACGCGCGGACGTGATTGCCGGGGCCGATATGGTGCTGGGGGTGCAGGGGCCGCAATTGGCCGATCTGCCTGGCATCAAGGCCGGCACCATCGTGGCCGCCATCCAGTCGCCCTTCAACGATCGCGCCAAGATCGACGCTTATGCCGGCGCCGGCCTGATCGCCTATGCGATGGAATTCATGCCGCGCACCACGCGCGCGCAATCGATGGACGTGCTGTCCAGCCAATCCAACCTCGCCGGTTACAAGGCGGTGATCGATGCGGGTGAAGCCTATGGCCGCGCCTTCCCGATGATGATGACGGCGGCCGGCACCATTTCGGCCGCGCGCGTGTTCATCATGGGCGTTGGCGTTGCCGGCCTGCAGGCCATCGCCACGGCGCGCCGTCTGGGCGGGCTCGTGTCGGCCACCGACGTGCGTTCGGCCACCAAGGAACAGATTGAATCGCTGGGCGCGAAAGCCATCTTCGTGGAAAAGGTGGCGGGCATCAGTGGCGAAGGCGCCGGCGGCTATGCCACCGAAATGAGCGATGAATACAAGGCGGCGCAGGCCGAATTGGTATCCTCGCACATCGCCAAGCAGGATATCGTCATCACAACCGCACTGATCCCGGGCCGGCCGGCGCCGCGCCTGATCACCGATGCGCAGGTCGCTTCCATGCGGCCGGGCAGCGTGATCGTCGATCTGGCAGTGGACAGCGGTGGCAACGTTGAAGGCGCCGTGGCCGGGCAGATCGTGGAGCGTCACGGCGTCAAGATCATCGGCCACAGCAACCCGGCCAGCCGCATGTCGCCGGATGCCTCGGCGCTGTACAGCCGTAACCTGTTCAACATGATCAACGCCTTCTGGGACAAGGAGGCGAAAGCCGCCGTGTGGCTGGCCGATGATGACATCGTGAAGGGCATCAAGCTGACCGAGGGCGGCAAGATCGTCCACGAACGGCTGCAGGGGTAAGCATCATGGATTTTCTGTCGATCCTGTCGATCTTCGTGCTGGCGGTGTTCGTCGGCTATTATGTCGTGTGGTCGGTTACCCCGGCGCTGCACACGCCGCTCATGGCCGTGACCAACGCCATTTCGTCCGTCATCATCGTCGGCGCGCTGATCGCGGCCGCAGCGGGTGCCATCACCGATGGCGGTGCCCTGTCGCAATGGCTGGGTTTGCTCGGCGTCGTGCTGGCCAGCGTGAACATCTTCGGCGGCTTTGCCGTCACGCGCCGCATGCTCGCCATGTACAAGAAAAAAGACAAGAAGCCGGCGGCTTCGAAGTAAGGGCAGGGGCACCACAATGGAACATGCAGTCGCTGCCACCCCGGCCTGGGCCGTTCTGGCCTATCTCGCCGCCGGTGTGCTCTTCATTCTCGCCCTGCGCGGGCTGTCGTCGCCAGAATCCAGCCAGGCGGGCAACCGCAATGGCATGATCGGCATGGCGCTGGCCGTGGGCACCACCCTGGCTCTGCACCCCACAGGCCTGCTGCTGATCGTTGGCGCCATCGCCATCGGCGGCGGCATTGGCTGGGTGATCGCCCAGCGCATCCAAATGACGGCGATGCCGGAACTGGTGGCCGGATTCCACAGCCTTGTTGGCATGGCCGCCGTGCTGGTCGGTTGCGCGGCCTATCTCAATCCGGGTGCGTTCGGCATCACCGATGCCGCCACCGGTGCCATTCTGGCTGTCAGCCGTGTCGAAATGGGCCTGGGCGTTGCCATCGGGGCGATCACTTTCTCCGGCTCGATCATCGCCTTCCTCAAGCTTTCCGGTCGCATGTCCGGTTCGCCGATCCTGCTGCCGGGCCGCCACATCATCAATCTGGGTGTGCTGGCTGGTATCCTGATCCTCACCGGCGTGTTCGCTTTTGATACCGCCGCCGGCATGGGCCAAGGCCCGCTTATGTGGATAATCCTGGGCCTCAGCTTCGTCATCGGCGTGACGCTGATCATTCCGATCGGCGGGGCAGACATGCCGGTCGTCATCTCGATGCTGAACAGCTATTCGGGCTGGGCGGCTGCGGCGATGGGCTTCACCCTCCAGAACACCGCGATGATCATCACCGGCGCGCTGGTAGGTTCGTCGGGCGCGATCCTGTCGTACATCATGTGCAAGGCGATGAACCGCAGCTTCATCAGCGTCATCGCAGGCGGTTTCGGCGCCGATGCGGGCAGCGGCGGCGCCAAAGGCGAAGTCATCCAGAAGCCGTTCAAGGCCGGCTCGGCCGACGATGCCGCCTTCATCATGCAGAACGCCGAAACCGTGATCATCGTGCCGGGTTACGGCATGGCAGTTTCCCAGGCCCAGCACGCGCTGCGCGAAATGGGCGATCTGCTGAAAAAGGAAGGCGTGAGCGTCAAATACGCCATCCATCCGGTCGCTGGCCGCATGCCCGGCCACATGAACGTACTGCTGGCCGAAGCCAATGTGCCCTATGACGAAGTGTTCGAACTGGAAGACATCAACAGCGAGTTCGGCCAGTGCGATGTCGCCTTCGTCATCGGCGCCAACGACGTCACCAACCCGCTGGCCAAGACCGACAAAACTTCGCCGATCTATGGCATGCCGATCCTGGACGTCGAAAAGGCCAAGACCGTGCTGTTCGTGAAGCGTTCGATGGGCGGCGTGGGCTATGCCGGCGTCGACAACCCGGTGTTCTATGCGGACAACACCATGATGCTGTTGGCGGATGCGAAGAAGATGGTGGAAAATATCGTCAAGGCGCTCAACGGCGGGGGCCACTGATCCTCGCCGACGCATGACGAAACAAAAACGGTGGCCCCAACGGGCCGCCCTTTCTATTTGTCGGTATTGCTGCTGTCAGGTGCCGCGGTAGGTGGAGTAACCGAACGGGCTCAGCACCAGTGGAACATGCACATGTGGTGTATCGGGCGCGATCCGGAACACCACGCCGATTTCCGGAAAGAAAGCCTGCGGGCCGCTTTAGCCCTGCATGTCGAAACGCAGCCGATAATCGCCTGAAGCGAAGTTCTCGCGACCAAAGCTGCGTATGCGGCCTTCGCCATCGGTGGTTCCGCGCGCGATTTCCGTCCAGCCGGCGGCGGTGCGCTGGTCCAGCACAACCGGCACGCCTGGGCCGCCTATGACTTTGGCCAGATCGAGTAGGTGAATGGGAATGCCGGTGGCCGCCGCCGGCGCAGCAATCGCGGCAATTGCAAGCGGCAGCAATATCTTCATGGCGTTCTCCTTCACTCGGCGGGACGGTCGCTCCACAGCGCCGGAAACAGTCGCTTGAAGCCTTCCACCTTGGGAATGTCGTTCCACACGATATAGGGCTGCGTCGGGTGGGCGCGCAGATAATTCTGGTGATAGGCTTCACCGGCATAGAAGGGCTTGGCGCCTTCGAATGTCGTGACGATCTTCGGCTTCCAGGTGCCGGCGCGTTCCAGTTGCGCCACATAGGCGCGTGCAATCCGTTCCTGCTCCGCACCGCGGGTGAACAGGGCGCTGCGATACTGGCTGCCGCTGTCCGGGCCCTGGCGATTGAGCTGGGTCGGATCATGCGCGACCGAAAAGAAGATCCGCAGCAGCGTGCCGTAACTCACAACCGCGGGATCATAGGTCACTTCCACCGCCTCGGCATGGCCAGTCAGGCCGCTGCCGGTGACTTCATAGATGGCGGTGGCGCGTGCGCCGCCGGCATAGCCCGACACGGCGGAGCGAACGCCCTTCACCCGCTCGAACACGCCTTCCACGCCCCAGAAACAGCCGCCGGCAAAAACGGCTTTCTGCAGCGGGCCTTTGCTCAGCGGCGCATCAAGCGTGGGGGCAGGGGCCAACACCATGCGCTCGGCGGCGCAGGCCGGCGTGGCGAGGATCGCGAGAGCCAGAAGAAGGCGCTTCATGCGACCTTCCCCGGCACGAATTGCAGCGACAGCCCATTGATGCAGTAGCGCAGCCCGGTCGGTTTCGGGCCATCATCGAACACATGGCCCTGGTGGCCGCCGCACCGGCTGCAATGCACTTCGGTGCGCACCATGAAATAGCTCTTGTCCACCATTGTGCCGAGCGCGGTCTTGTTCAACGGTTGCCAGAAGCTGGGCCAGCCGGTGCCACTGTCAAACTTGTCCGCCGAGCTGAACAGCGGCAGCGCGCAGCCGCGGCAGACGAACATACCGGCGCGCTTTTCCTTGTTCAGCGGCGAGGTGAACGGCCGTTCGGTCGCCTCCTCGCGCAGCACGGCATAGGCATCCTTGCCCAACCGTCGCCGCCATTCATCCGGCGTGTAGCTGACGGCAAAACGCCCGGCTGCCGCGAAGGCGGGCGCTGCAAAGGGAAGGGCGGCGATGAGGCCGAGGAGGCTGCGTCGAGTGGTCATGCCCCCATATACGCAAGACACGCCTGAACGGTCACTTGCCGCGACGCCGCAGCCACGCTTGCCCCTGCGCCTTGGCCAGATCGACCAGATCTTCCATCACCACCTGCATGTCGATCAGGTGCAGGCCCCAGCCAGGCACCACCTGGCCGCCCACCATCACGTCGCCATTGATCGTATCGGTACGCGGATCGGACGGATCGGCGTTGATGCCCACCGAAAGCACGTGGGCATTATCGCGGTTCATGCACTCACCGCTGAGCAGGCCGGGCAGGGCGACGAACGGGGTGTAGATGTTGCGGCCCTTGGCCCACTTCGGCACCGGCGTGCCGCTGTCCACGATGCCGGTGCGGTTGACCATCAGCGGGCGCAGCGGGGCACGGTCATTGCCAGCCGGGTTTCGGGCCAGCGCCGCCGGATTGGTGCAGGCCACCGCCATGCCGGCCGGCGCACTGGCGGGCGGGCGGCCGAACAGACTGGTCGGCGGCACCGGCGTGGTGTCACGGAAGCTCACCCAGGCGACGACGCAGCCGGTTTGCGATGGCGAATGGCACAGCGGGGTGGATTTCAGATCGCCGCCCACATCGGCGCCCTGCGGCACCAGCACATTGTGGCCAGCCAGATAGGCAGCGATGATCTGCTTCGCGACCGGCTTGCCTTCGATCTCGTTCTGGATCAGCGCCTTCAGCATGGCGCTGCCCTGGCTGTGGCCGATCAGGATGACACCGCGGCCTTCATTATCGTGCTTCATGTAATCGGCGAACGCAGCCGACACGTCGCGCAGGCCCATGGCGGGATCGGCGGTCACCGGCTTGCCCAGCATGCGATCACGCAGCGTGGCCAGCGTGACCTGGCGATAAAGCGGCGCAAACACACGGCAAGCCTGGCGGAACGGCGCGGCCTGGGCCTGGGCGACGCCAAGTTCGGCCGGATCGGCGGTCATGTCGCTGTTGGGCGTGGGATCGGTGGAAACGGTGGGATAGACGTAGAAACAGTCGACCTTCGGCTTCTTCGCTGCCGGCAGCATATCCAGCGTGACGGTGGCATCGGCCGTCACCCGCGACGCGCTGGCATCACCGCTGCACGGATCCTTGGCGCCGGGCCGGCAAAGCCAGCTTTCGGGCTTGCGATAATCAGGGGCCGGCGCGGGCTGAGCGATTGCCGGTGCGGCGAGGAGGGCGAACAGGGGGAAGAGAGTGAGCTTCATGGCGCGCATCAGAGCCCAATCGTCACCCCGGCGCAAGCCGGGGCCCATCTCCCGAACCGTGAAATTGCCACAGCAGTCGGGCGATGAGCCCCGGCGTTCGCCGGGGTGACGGGAAGGGGTGTTATTTCCAGCCGTCGCGCAGCACAGGCGAGACCTCCTCGCCCATCTTTTCCAGCACTTCGATGATGCGTTCGCGGTCCATATCATTCTGCGCCCAGAACATCGGGCCGCCGCGATAGACCGGCCAGCCATAGCCGTTGATCCAGACGATATCGATGTCGCTGGCGCGCTGGGCCTTGCCTTCGGCGAGGATGCGGGCGCCTTCGTTCACCATCGGGAAAAGGCAGCGTTCCAGGATTTCCTGATCGTCGATGGTGCGGCGGTTGATGCCCTTTGCCACCGCATAGGCATCGATGATGGCCAGCGCTTCGGGGTTGGGCGTGCGGTTGCGGTTTTCATCATAGACGTAAAAACCCTTGCCGTTTTTCTGGCCACGCAGGCCGGCTTCGCACAGGCGGTCGCGCACGGTTTCGCCCTTCGACGTTTCGGCGTTCCAGCCAATGTCCAGCCCCGCCAGATCGCTCATCTGGAACGGGCCCATCGGGAAGCCGAAATCGGTCAGCACGCGGTCGATATCGGCCGGCGCCGCACCTTCCAGCATCAGCAGATTGGCCTGTTGCTGGCGGCGGCTGAGCATGCGGTTGCCGATGAAGCCGTGGCAGACGCCCGCCACCACCGCGATCTTGCCGGTGGCCTTGCCGATGGCCATGGCGGTGGCCAGCACCTGGGCATCGGTCCTGGCGCCGCGCACCACTTCCAGCAGGCGCATCACGTTGGCCGGCGAGAAATAGTGCATGCCCACCACCGATTCCGGGCGCGACGTGGCGGCGGCAATCTCGTCCACATCAAGGTAGCTGGTGTTGCTGGCCAGGATGGCGCCGGGCTTGGCGATCTTGTCGAGCTTGCCAAAGATGTCCCTCTTGATGGCCATATTCTCGAACACGGCTTCGATGATCAGGTCGCAATCGGCCAGATCGTCCATGTTCAGCGTCGGGGTCAGCCGGCCCATGCGGGCTTCGACTTCCTCCATGCTGAACCGGCCCTTCTTGGCGCTGTTCTCGTAATTCTTGCGGATCACGCCAACGCCGCGATCAAGCGCCTCCTGCTTCATCTCGACGATTGTGACGGGGATGCCGACCGACAGGAAGTTCATCGAGATGCCGCCGCCCATGGTGCCAGCGCCGATCACGCCGACCTTCTTGACGGGTAACGGCTGCACATCGGCGGGCAGGCCATCGATCTTGGCAGCAGCGCGTTCGGCGAAGAAGACATGACGCTGGGCGGCAGATTGCAGGCCGGTCATCAACTTCATGAACTCGCTGCGTTCAACCTTCAAACCTTCTTCAAATGGCAACGCCACGGCGGCCTCGATGCACTTGATATTGGCTTCCGGCGCGTCAAAGCCCTTGAACGCCTTGGCATTGGCCTTGCGCACTTCAGCGAAGAATGGCGCGAGGTCAGCCGCAGTGCCGCCCAGCTTGCTGTTGTCGTCGCGCACCTTCTTCAGCGGGCGTTTTTCGGCCAGAATCTTGCGGGCGAAGGCGATGGCGCCGGCGGTCAGATCACCTTCCACCACTTCATCCACTAGGCCGGTGGACAGCGCATCCTTGGCGCCCATCTGCGCGCCGCTGGTCACCATTTCGGTTGCCTTTTTCGCGCCGACGATGCGCGGCAGGCGCTGCGTGCCGCCTGCGCCGGGCAGCAGGCCCAGCTTGACTTCCGGCAGGCCGAACTTCGCCTTTGCATCGCTCACCCGGTAATGCGCGCACAGCGCCACTTCCAGGCCACCGCCCAGGGCAGTGCCGTGGATGGCCGCGATCACCGGCACCGGCGAGCTTTCCATCGCATCCTGCACGGTGGGCAACGACGAGCCGCGCGGCGGCTTGCCAAATTCGGAGATATCGGCGCCGGCGATGAAGGTGCGCCCTGCGCAGACCAGCACAGCGGCCTTTACCGCAGAATCAGCAGCGATGGCGGCAAAGGCGCCGGCCAGGCCATCGCGCACATCGGCGGAAAGCGCGTTGACTGGCGGCGAATTGACCGTGACGACGGCGATTTCGCCATCCTTTGCGAGATCGACGACGTTGTTGATGGCGGTCATGGCGGTTTTCTCCCCGATTATTGGCATATTGTGGATTGCTAGCATCACTTGCACGCGATTGCAGCCTTGTGGATAGGCCAGTGTTTGCGTAGTTTCGTATGCAATGGCGATGAAACTAACCTTGCAACAACTGATGACGCGCACCGCGCTGCCGGCGGTGTGCTTGGCTGTTGCCAGCTATTTTTCGTTCCACGCCGTGTCCGGCCCTACCGGCTATGTCGCCTGGCGCGATTACCAGATGCAGCGTTCGAAACTGCAACAGGCGGTGCAAACCAGCGAGGATCAGCAAGCGGCGTTACAGCGCCGGCTCGTCCTGCTCGATCCGCGCCATGTCGATCCCGATCTGGCCGATGAACTGGTGCGGCGCAATCTCGATCTGGTGAAGCCGGACGAGGTGATCGTGCCGCTCTCACAGGTTGCGCCCGCCAACTGAAATCGCTGAATTGGAATGCGTTTAACCGTTCTGGCACTCAGCGCCGGATAGGGGCTTTTCGCGATTGGTGCGACAATTTATACCTGTCTGGTACCGCCAATGAAAGGTGAATATCTTGGCACGCAACACAGGGCGCAAGGTCGCATCCGTTCCGTCGATTCTCAACTGGCCGCGGCCTGATGAACCGGAGCGGTTCGTCGCCTCACGCGATGAACTGCTGGATATGTATCGCCAGATGGTGCTGATCCGTCGGTTCGAGGAACGCGCCGGACAGTTGTACGGCATGGGGCAGATCGGCGGTTTCTGCCACCTGTACATCGGCCAAGAAGCCGTGGTGGTCGGCCTGCAGGCCGAATTGATCAAGGGCGATAGCATCATCACCGGCTATCGTGATCACGGCCATATGCTGGCCTGCGGCATTAGTTCCAAGGCGGTAATGGCAGAATTGACTGGCCGTGCCGCGGGGATCAGCGGCGGCAAGGGCGGTTCGATGCACATGTTCAGTATCGAACATGGTTTCTTTGGCGGCCACGGCATCGTAGCGGCGCAGGTGCCGTTGGGCGCTGGGCTGGGTTTTGCCCACAAGTACAAGGGTGACGGCCATATCGCCGTGACCTATTTTGGCGACGGCGCGTCCAATCAGGGCCAGGTGTATGAAAGCTTCAACATGGCCGAGCTGTGGAAGCTGCCGGTGATCTTCGTGATCGAGAATAACCAATATGCCATGGGCACATCGGTGAACCGCGCCAGTTCGGAAGATCAGCTCTATCGCCGCGGCGAAAGCTTCCGCGTGCCCGGCCTGCAGGTGGACGGCATGGACGTGCTGGCCGTGCGCGGCGCCGCGAAACTGGCGGTGGAATGGGTGCGCGGCGGCAATGGGCCGTTGCTGCTGGAAATGAAGACTTATCGTTATCGCGGCCATTCGATGAGCGACCCGGCCAAATATCGCAGCCGCGATGAAGTACAGGCTATGCGCGAGAAAAGCGATCCGATTGAAGGGCTGAAAAAACAGATCCTGGAAGGCGGTCACGCCGATGAAGCCGCGTTGAAGGCGATCGATCGCGAAGTGCGCGACGAGGTGGCCGAAGCGGCTGATTTTGCGCTGGAAGCGCCTGAACCTGCACTTGCCGAACTCCACACCGACGTGCTGCTGGGAACCTACTAATGCCGCAGATCCTTCTTCCCGCCATGTCGCCCACAATGGATGATGGCACGCTCGCCAAGTGGCTGGTCGCCGTTGGCGACGTGGTGAAGCCCGGTGACGTGATTGCCGAGATCGAGACTGACAAGGCGACCATGGAGCTGGAGTGCGACGATGGCGGAACGGTGACGGCGCTGCTGGTGCCGGCCGGTTCCGAAGGCGTGAAGGTGGGAACGCCGATCATCACTATTGCCGGTGAGGATGAGGCGGCGGCGCCGGTTGCGGCGCACGTGGTGGCCGCACCGGTTTCGGCTGCACCTGCGGCCCCCGATGCGGCGCCTGTAACCTCACCAGAACCTACCAGCGGCCCAACCCGCCGCCAGACAGTGCGCGAAGCTTTGCGCGACGCCATGGCCGAAGAAATGCGTGCCGATGGCACGGTGTTCGTGATGGGCGAGGAAGTTGCCGAATATCAGGGCGCCTACAAGGTGACGCAGGGCCTGCTGGAGGAATTCGGCGGCAAGCGGGTGATCGACACGCCCATCACCGAATATGGCTTTGCCGGCCTGGGTACGGGCGCGGCAATGGGTGGCTTGAAACCCATCGTGGAGTTCATGACCTTCAATTTCGCCATGCAGGCGATCGATCACATCGTCAATTCTGCGGCGAAGACGCTTTACATGTCGGGCGGCCAGATGCGATGCCCGATCGTGTTTCGCGGCCCCAATGGCGCCGCCAGCCGCGTCGGCGCTCAGCACAGCCAGAATTACGGGCCATGGTATGCCAGTGTGCCCGGCCTGATCGTGATTGCGCCCTACAGCGCCGAGGATGCCAAGGGCCTGCTGAAGGCCGCAATCCGCTCGCCCGATCCGGTGGTCTTCCTCGAAAACGAGCTGCTTTATGGGCAGAGCTTCGATGTGCCGGAAGGCGATCATGTAGTGCCGATCGGCAAGGCGCGCATCGTCAAGGCCGGCAGGGATGTGACGCTGGTGAGCTACAGCATCGGCGTTGGCGTGGCGTTGCAGGCTGCCGAAACGCTGGCCGGGCTGGGCATTGATGCTGAAGTGATCGATCTGCGCACCTTGCGCCCGATGGATACGGCCACCGTGTTGGCATCTGTGAAAAAAACCAACCGCATGGTGGTGGTGGAAGAAGGCTGGCCGGCCTGCGGAATCGCATCCGAAATCATGGCGGTGGTGATGGAAAAGGGCTTCGATGACCTCGACGCCCCTGTGCTGCGCGTCACTAACGTGGATGTACCGCTGCCCTATGCCGCCAATTTGGAAAAGGCTGCGCTTGTGAACGCGGACGACGTCGTTACTGCCGCCCGCGCTGTCTGCTACAAGTGAGCGGCGCGATGCATACGCGCGTCGCCGTGATGATCGACGGCAGTTATTTCAACCGCGTATCGACCTTTTACAAGTTTGAACATCAAGTCGGCCGGCGCATTTCGCTATCGGGGCTGATGGACTTCATCCGTATCGCCGCGGCAGACATGGAACAAGTGTCTCGCGCCCGCACCCGCGTGGTGGAGGCGCATTATTTCCGTGGCCGCTACACGCTGCGCGATCTGGAAGACCGGGCGCGCAACGCCAGTTTCGTCGAGGAATCGTTGCGAAACGACTGGGTGTTCGATCAGATACTGGCCGCCAGCAATATCACGCCGCACTTCACCCGAATCGACACCAACAGCGAACCGCCCAAGGAGCAGGGCATCGATGTTTGGTTAGCGCTGGAGGCGTTTGATCTGGCCGTCTCCAACCGTTGCGACGTTGTGGCGTTGGTCGCCGGCGATGGCGATTTCGTGCCACTGGTGAAGAAGATCAACGCCATCGGCAAACGCACGCTGGTTGTGGCGTGGAGCATGAAATCCGACGCCGGCACGCAGGTGCGCTATTCCGGGCCCCTGGCCGGTGCCGCAGCCTATTTTCTCGACATGGCCGACCTGATCGACAACCCGGACGATGAAGAGCAACGCGCCCTGGTGGATCAGCTTTTTGTGGACAATTGATCATGGCTATTAATGTAACCATGCCCGCCCTGTCGCCCACCATGGAAGTGGGCACGCTGGCTAAATGGCATGTGAAACCCGGCGACGCGGTGAAATCCGGCGACATCATCGCCGAGATCGAGACCGACAAGGCCACCATGGAAGTGGAGGCCGTGGACGAAGGCACGGTTATTGAATTGGCCGTGCCCGAAGGCCTAGAGAATGTGCCAGTGGGCACGGTGATCCTGCGGCTTGCCGGCGAAGGGGAGACGGCTGCGCCGGATCCGGCGCCGAAGGCTGCACCGATTCCAGCTGCATCGCCTGCGCCCGTTGCTGCGCCCGCGCCCGTAGACACTCCGGCTCCGGTTGTGGCAGCTGTTGCACCACCTGCCGGTAACCGTGTTATCGCCAGCCCGCTCGCCCGTCGGATTGCTGAAATGAAGGGTTTGGACCTCGCCAGCATCGCCGGCAGTGGCCCGCGCGGTCGCGTTGTGCGGGCTGATGTGGAAGCCGCCAGCGGCAAGCCCGTCGTGGCCGCTGCCCCTACGCCGGTTGCAGCTGCTCCGGCTCCGGCGGCGGCAGCATCCGCTCCGACCGCCGCATCTGGTGACAGCGATATCCCGCACACGGTCGAGAAACTCGGCAATGTCCGCAAGGTCATCGCCCGCCGCCTGACCGAGGCAAAGCAGTCGATCCCGCACATCTATCTGACGCTCGATGTCGAACTCGATGCGCTGCTCAAGTTGCGCGGCGAGCTCAACAAGGCGCTGGAACCACGCGGGATCAAGGTCAGCGTCAACGATCTCGTCATTAAGGCGCTGGCGCTGGGTCTGCGCCAGGTGCCGAAATGCAACGTGTCGTTCGCGGGTGACACTCTGCTGGTGTATGGTCGCGCCGACGTTTCGGTCGCCGTGGCCGCCCCGTCGGGCCTGATCACCCCGATCATAGTCGGCGCCGATGGCAAGGCCGTCAGCCAGATTGCCAGCGAGATGAAGGCGCTCGCCGAAAAGGCCCGCGCCGGCAAGTTGCAGCCACACGAATATCAGGGTGGCACCGCCAGCCTGTCCAACCTCGGCATGTTCGGCATCAAGCAGTTCGAAGCAGTGATCAACCCGCCACAGGCGATGATCTTGGCGGTGGGTGCGGGCGAGAAGCGCGCCGTGGTCAAGGGCGATGCGCTTGCCATCGCTACCGTGATGACCATAACCGGCAGCTTCGACCACCGCGCCATCGACGGGGCCGACGGCGCGGCGCTGATGAGCGCGGTCAAGGCGGTGATCGAAAGTCCGCTGGGGCTGGTCGCATGACTACGACCCACGATATCGTCATCCTCGGTTCCGGCCCGGGTGGCTATGTCGCCGCCATCCGCGCGGCGCAATTGGGCATGAGCGTTGCCATCATCGAGCGGGAGCGCCTGGGCGGCATCTGCCTCAACTGGGGCTGCATCCCGACAAAGGCGCTGCTGCGGACGAGCGAGATCTATCATTATATCACCCACGCCGATGCCTATGGGCTGAGCGTGGATAAGCCGTCGTTTGATCTGAAGAAGGTCACGGACCGAAGCCGCAAGGTGGCGGCGCAGCTAAACAGCGGTGTGAAATCCCTGATGAAGAAGAACAAGATCGAGGTGGTTGAAGGGCAGGGACGGCTAACCGGGGGGACCACGGTGGCTGTCACCACCGCCAATGTCGAGCGCATGCTGACGGGCAAGAATGTCATCGTCGCCACCGGTGCCCGCGCGCGCGATCTGCCGGGTGTGGAGGCGGATGGCAACCGGGTGTGGACCTATCGACATGCCATGGTGCCGCCAGCCATGCCGACCAAATTGCTGGTGATCGGTTCAGGCGCCATCGGCGTCGAATTCGCCAGTTTCTACAGCGACATGGGAGCAAAGGTGACGGTGGTGGAGATGCTGGACCGCATCTTGCCGGTGGAGGACGAGGAAGTGTCTGCCTTCGCGCAGAGGGCGCTCTCCAAGCAGGGCATTGCCATCATTACCGGTGCCAAGGTGTCGGATGTGACGCCGGGGCCGGATTACGTGAAGGCGACCATCACCACGGCTGACGGCAAGGCAGTCACCGACAACTACAGCCATGTCATCGTCGCCATAGGCATCGTGCCCAACAGCGAGAAGATCGGGCTGGAAGCCTTGGGCGTCGCCACCAACCGTGGCCATATCGTTACCGATCCGATGTGCCAGACCAACGTGCCCGGCCTTTATGCCATTGGTGACGTCACAGGCCCGCCGTGGCTGGCGCACAAGGCCAGCCACGAAGGCATCATTGCGGTTGAGCATATTGCCGGCAATCACCCGCACGCGATGGACTTGGCGCGCATACCGGGTTGCACCTATGCCCGGCCGCAGGTTGCCAGCATTGGGCTGACCGAGGCCAAAGCGAAAGCGGCGGGGCATCAGGTGCGCGTCGGCAAATTCCCCTTCATCGGCAACGGCAAGGCCATCGCGCTTGGCGAGGCGGAAGGCTTCGTGAAGACGGTGTTCGATGCCACGACTGGCCAGTTGCTGGGCGCGCACATGGTGGGCGCCGAAGTCACCGAACTGATCCATGGCTATGCCATCGCCATCGGCCTGGAGACGACGGAAGTGGAGCTGATGCATACGATCTTCCCGCATCCAACGCTGAGTGAAATGATGCACGAAAGCGTGCTCGACGCCTACGGCCGGGCGCTACATTTCTGATCCGTGCTGCGGCAGCCTGCCGCAGCAGAAGGTGACAGAAACGCAATCTTGGGTCTTGCAAACAAGATTAAATCAGTCCTATATCTCATGCAACGGCTCGGCCAATGGCAACTGCCCTTGTCACGGCCAAGCTGCTGCGGGCGTATCCGGCACTCCCCCCTGTTTGTGTCGGATACGCCCGTTTCGCGTTTCACGCCGATTTCAGGTGGGTCACTGTTTCCTCTTCCCACTCCACGGGAAGCGATTCGAACTTCCCGGTCTCATGATTGAGAACGCGCAGCACGCCCTCGGCGATGTCGAACAAGGCCCCCTGCAAATGCAGCGCGCCAGCTGTTTCGGCCTCGGCGATGAAGGGGAAGCTGCGCAGATTGTCGATCGAAAGCCGGATTGAGGCCAGCTCAAGGGCGCTGCAGGCATCGATGTCGGGGGAAAGCTGCGCCGCGGCGCGGATCGTGTCGCGAGCGGGTGCGATCTGGCTCATCCAGCGATTGATGAAACCACCTTCACCCGGCTCCGCATCGTCGAACGTGCCTTCAATACTGGCCTTGATACCGCCGCAGCGCGCGTGGCCCAGCACCAATATGTGATGCACTTTCAATTGGGTAACGGCATACTCAATGGCAGCAGACGTGCTGTGCTGTCCGTGTGTCGGATCGGGATCATAAGGCGGCACCAGATTGGCGACGTTCCTGACCACGAACATCTGGCCTGGTTCGGTATCAAACACGCGGGTGGGGTCCACCCGGCTATCTGAACAGGCGATCACCAGCACGCCCGGCGCTTGGCCCTTGTCGGCCAGCGCATCGTAACGACGGCGCTGTTCTTGATAGGCGCCGGTGCGAAACCGGCGATAGCCTTCGAGCAGGGCCTTGAACTCGGGCATCTTGTCCTCCGCAATACTATAATCATGTTGGGGCGAGTATCTCAGCGTCTTTAATGGCTGCCAACCGGTTTCAAACGGAAAATGGCTGGCGGCCCTTTCGTTTGAGCCTGATCAGTTGAGGGTAAAGCGTATGCGTTTTGCTGTCCATTATCGTGGATTTGCCCCGGTTCGGGTCGCTCTGGGGGCCGTGGGCCTGCTTGCACTTGCCCTCGGGTGGACCTATTTTCCAGACGGCCGATACAGCCTTGTTCGGTTTCGGCACGGCCATGGCATAGTCTGTGGCGTTGCTGGCCGTGGCAATGCTGTTCATTGCCGTGCAACCGCGCGATCCAAGGGCAACCGCGCAGCTGTGTCCGGATGGCCTGCTGGATGGGCGTTGGTCTCGCAAGCCCATTGGCTGGCAGAACATCGCAAGATTCGATCCGGTGCGCTGGTTCGGCATCCCTATTGGGCAATTGGGCGTAGTTGAACCGGAGCTCGATCCGCCGGCCAGCCTGATTGCGCGCCTGCCCGCGCCTATGGCCTGGTGGCGGACTATGCAGTGCTGGTGCCGGTGGCAGGCCTTGATTGCACGGCAGAGGCGATGAGCATACGGATCCTCGAGATCGGCAAGCTGGCGATCCAGGCCGTCGATGAGGCTGAAGCCTGGGCCGCCGGCAGCGAGTATGCCGCACCACCGCATGGCTGATCTGCGCAACTGATCGGTTGTTCGAGACGGGGCTGATCGCTATCAGACGGGCATGAGCGAGCCTGTCCTTGATCTTCCCCTCACGCCGTCTGGCCTGCCGCGCAAGCCGGACTGGATCCGGGTGAAGGCGCCGACCAGCAAGGCCTACAACGAGACGCGGGCGCTGATGCGTAGTCTCAAGCTCAACACCGTTTGTGAGGAAGCCGCCTGCCCGAACATCGGCGAGTGCTGGAGCCAGAAGCACGCCACCGTGATGATCCTGGGCGACACCTGCACGCGCGCCTGCGCCTTCTGCAACGTGAAGACCGGGATGCCGAACAAGGTCGATGCGGCCGAGCCCGGCCATGTCGCCGAAGCCGCCGCCAAGCTGGGCCTTGAACATATAGTCATCACTTCGGTTGACCGCGACGATCTGCCCGACGGCGGCGCCAGCCAGTTCGTTAAGGTGATCCAGGAATTGCGCCGGCACACGCCGAGCACCACGATCGAGATACTCACGCCGGATTTCCGCAACAAGATGGACCGGGCGGTGGAAATGATCGTCGAGGCCGGGCCGGACGTGTACAACCACAATCTGGAAACCGTGCCGCGGCTGTATCCCACCATCCGGCCGGGTGCGCGCTATTACCACTCGCTGCGGCTGCTTGATAAGGTGAAGCAGCTGAGCCCGACGATCTTCACCAAGTCCGGCCTGATGGTGGGGCTGGGTGAAACGCCGCTGGAATTGCACCAGGTGTTTGACGACATGCGATCTGCGGGTGTCGATTTCCTCACCGTGGGCCAATATCTGCAGCCCACGCCGCGCCATGCCAAGGTGAAGGAATTCGTGCCGCCGGCGACCTTCCAGACCTATGCCGCCGTCGCCCGCTCCAAGGGCTTCCTGCTGGTCGCCGCATCACCGCTCACTCGGTCAAGCTATCATGCGGGGCGGGATTTCGCCGAGATGCAGGCGCGCCGGAAAGCCGCTGCGAAAGCCTGATGCCGAAACATCGCGAAGTGCGTCGGCTGCCGTGGTCGGCAACGGAAATGTTCGATCTGGTGGCCGATATCGGCCGTTATCCGGAATTTCTGCCGTGGGTGCAGGGGATGCGGGTGGGCCCGGCGCGAAACGGCGTCGTGGTGGCAGACATGATCGTGGGTTTCCGCATGATCCGCGAGAAATTCACCAGCCGGGTGACACTGGATCGGCCGCGCACCTTGCATGTTGAATATCTCGACGGGCCGATGAAGCATCTGTTCAACGACTGGACGTTCAGGGACGCAGCCGGTGGGGGCTGCGAGATTGATTTCGCCGTGGATTTCGAATTCCGCAACCGCGCGTTCGAGGCGCTGGCGGGAATGTTCTTCACGCAAGCCTTTGAAAAAATGGTAGGCGCCTTCGTGGCGCGAGCAGAAGCCCTTTACGGGCCGCGCTGAAGTCTGTCAGGGTCGCAGTAGTTTCAGTGCCACCAGCGCCGCCTGCCGACGCACTTCGGCGCGGCCCAGATCGCCAAACTGGCGGGTATCAGCGAAGACCGCTTCCGGATTTTCACCGCGCACAGCGCGGGCGAACACGACCATGCCCACCGGCTTGTTGGCGGCGGCACCGCTCGGCCCGGCGATGCCGGTGATGGAAACGGCGACATCGGCGTCGCTATGCATCAGCGCACCCAGTGCCATCGCCCAGGCGGTGGCAACGGAGACAGCGCCGAAGGTGGCGAGCACGTCTTCGGAAACGCCGAGCATCTCCATCTTGGCTTCGTTGGAATAGGTGACGAAGCCGCGTTCGAACACATCCGACGAACCGGCGATTTCAGTGAGGGCAGCTGCAACCATGCCGCCAGTGCAGCTTTCAGCGGTGGCAATGCGGCGGCCCAGATTGCGGTTTTCGGCCAGCACCTGTTCGGCAATGGCGACGAGTTCGGGATCCATCATTCGGCCTCCGGCAGGCGCACGCTGGCTATGGCCTGAGCGGCGATGCCTTCCTGCCGTCCGGTGAAGCCGAGTTTCTCGGTGGTGGTGGCCTTCACGCTGACCCGCTTCGCCGAGATCGCCAGAATTTTGGCAATGCGCTCGCGCATGGCGTCGCGGTGCGGGCCAACCTTGGGGCGCTCGCAGATCAGCGTGACATCGACATGATCGATCAGGCCGCCGCGTTCCCTCACCAGATGGGCGGCATGGGCAAGAAACTGGTCCGACGCGGCACCACGCCAGCGATCATCGCTGGGTGGGAAATGATCGCCGATATCACCGGCCGCGATGGTACCGAGCAGCGCATCGGTGAGCGCGTGCAGGCCGGCATCGGCATCGCTGTGGCCGATCAGGCCGTAATCGTGGGGCACCTTCACGCCGCACAGCCAGACATGATCGCCGGGGCCGAACTTGTGCACATCAAAACCGGAGGCGGCGCGGGAGGAATAGACGGTCATCGCCTCTGCCTTGGCAAAATCGGCCGGCTCCGTCACCTTGAAAGCGCGTTCGTCACCCGGAGTGATGGCGACGCTGAGCCCGGCGGCGAGCGCAATCGCCACTTCATCGGTGGCGCCGGGCTCTGCGGCACGGTGCGCGGCGAGCAGGGCGGGGTAGCGGAAGGCCTGCGGGGTCTGCACGCGCCACAGATTGTCGCGGTCAATGCTGCCGGAGAAACGGCCAGCCTCGCCGCGGCGCAGGCTGTCTACCTGGGTGAGGGCAGGGCAGGCACCGTCCAAGGCAGTATCGTCAAAGGATGCGACCAACGCATCGATGACAGCGTCCGGTACGAAGGCGCGGGCGGCATCGTGGATCAGCACGACCTGCGGCGGATTTGTGGCCAGTGCTTCGAGGCCGGCCAGAACGCTGCCCTGCCGTGTGGCACCGCCGGCGATGGGTTCGGGCAGATCAAGCCCAGTCACTACATCATCATAAAGCGCCCGGCATTCCGGATTGATCACCACCGAAACACCGGTTATCGCGGGGTGTCCCAGCAACCGCTCCACCGCGTGGCGCAGCAAGGGCTGGCCCGCCACGGTACGATATTGTTTCGGCACGCCGCCGCCGGCCCTGAGGCCGGCTCCGGCCGCAACGATGATAGCGTGGATCCGCATGCCCTGCCGCATAAAGCCCCCTCGCCTTGTCGGAAAGGGCCAATCTGCGCTATGGGGCGCCAGAAATGAATCTCATCTCCCCCATCCAGATCGGCCCCAACCGCATCGACGTGCCCGTCATCCTGGCGCCGATGACCGGCGTGACCGATCTGCCATTCCGCACGCTGGTGAAGCGGTTCGGGGCGGGGCTGACCGTGACCGAAATGATCGCATCGGAAGCGATGATCCGCGAGACGCGGCAGAGCATCCAGAAAGCCGCCTGGCATCCGAGCGAGGAACCGGTTTCCATGCAGCTTGCCGGTTGCGAGCCGCAGCGCATGGCCGAAGCTGCCAAGCTGAACGAGCAGAAGGGCGCCGCGTTCATCGACATCAACATGGGCTGCCCGGTGAAGAAGGTGGTCAACGGCCACGCCGGATCGTCGTTGATGCGCGATCTGCCGCTGGCGACGATGCTGATCCGCGCCACGGTGAAGGCAGTGAATCTGCCCGTCACGCTAAAGATGCGCATGGGCTGGGATCACAACAGCCTGAACGCGCCGGAATTGGCTCGTATCGCCGAAGGAGAGGGCGTCCACCTCATTACCGTGCACGGCCGCACTCGCTGCCAGTTATACTCAGGCACCGCGGATTGGGCCTTCGTGCGAAACGTGAAGGACGCGGTGAAGCTGCCGGTGATCGTCAATGGCGACATCTGTTCGATCGAGGACGCCAGAACGGCGCTGGCTCAGAGCGGCGCGGACGGCGTGATGATCGGGCGGGGCGCCTATGGCAAGCCGTGGTTGATCGCGCAGGTGATGGCCGCTTTGTCGGGCCGCGACGTGCCGGCCGATCCTAGCCTCGCGCAGCAGCACGCGCTGGTGAAGGAACATTATGCCTTGATGCTCGATCTCTACGGGGAGCTGAATGGCGTGAACCTCGCCCGCAAGCATCTGGGCTGGTACACTAAGGGCCTGCACGACAGCGCCGCCTTCCGGAACAAAGTGAATTTCGTGCCCGACAGCGCGACTGTGCTAGCCATGATCGACGAATTCTATGACGCGCAGGCCAGCTTGCCGCAGCGCAGCACGGCGATTGCAGCTTAACCTGTCGCAAGATCATCTGTCGCATTGGGGCAACGCTGCGGCGGTACACTGTGTTCCTAAAGACACAATGGCGGGCTAAGGTGTCCATCTGTGACGTTCGAATCACCCTCTAATGAAACCGTGCCTGTGCGCCGGCGGCGTGGCCTTGCGGCTCGCCTGGCCCTGCGCGGGCGGCGGCTGTTGCGTCGGGTGCTGCGCATCACCCGCAACGACAGTTTCTATCCTCGCCTCGAAGTGCTGGCGGCCATTGCAACCATCGTCATGGGCTGGTCCAGCTATGCCCTGCTCACCCGCGGCGAAGTGCCGGCCACTGGCGCTTCTCAACCGCTGGTAGCGCTGGTGCTGGCTGCCTGCCTGGTGCCGGCGATGTTGCTGGTGGTGCTGATCGGCCGCCGCGTTGCGATATTGATCACCAACCGCCGCAAGGGCCTTGCCGTTGCTCAGTTGCACCTGCGCCTGGTGGCGTTGTTTGCCGGCATCGCCGCGGTTCCCACGCTGCTGGTGGTGGTGTTTGCCTCCCTGCTGTTCCAGTTCGGGGTGCAATTCTGGTTTTCGGATCGGGTGAAGACCATTCTCGACAGTTCCAACCAAGTTGCGCAAGCTTATGTGGAGGAAAACCGCCAGCGCATTGGCGATGATATCATTGTGATGGCGGCCGACGTTGCCAGCTATGCCCGCGATTTCGGCGAAGGCACGCCGCTTTATCGCCGTGGCCTCGATTTCCAGGTGGCGGGCCGCACACTCACCGAAGCCGCGGTGTTCCGAACCACGGCCACCGGCCTGAAACTGGTGGCGGCCAGCGGCGCCACTGCAGCGGAAGTGCAGGATCATGTTGCCGATATCGATCTGGCCCGCGCTGCAACTGCGCCCGTAACCCTGATTGGGGCCGGCGAGGATCGGGTGGAATCCGCCGTTGCCGTGCCGGGCAGCCCCGGCACGTTCCTTTATGTCAGCCGCCGGGTTGATCCGGCCGTGTTGGCCCGTGCCAACCAGGCCGCCGGTGCGCTGGGCGAGTATAACGCGCTCACCGAACGCAGCCGGGTGATGCAGTTGCGCTTCAACCTCATCCTGATGGCGGTCTCGCTGCTCACGCTGATCGTTGCCATCTGGTTTGCGCTGTGGCTGGCCAATCGCCTAGTGGCGCCGATCGCGCGCTTGGCCAGCGCCGCCGAGCGGGTGGGCGATGGCGATCTGGATGTGCGCGTGCCGGTGCGCGGCCAGGCCGATGAAATCGGCGTGCTGGAACGCGCCTTCAACCGCATGACCAGCCAGTTGAAGGCGCAGCAGACCGCCCTGCTGGGTGCCAATGACGAGCTGGATACCCGCCGCCGCTTTACCGAAGCCGTGCTGGCTGGCGTATCGGCGGGCGTCATGTCGATCACGCCGGAAGGGGTGATCCGTGTTGCCAATGCTTCTGCCGCTGCCTTGCTGGCTTTGCCCCACTGGGTGCTGCGCGGCCAGATGCTGCAGGATGTGGCGCCGGAACTGGCCGATCTGCTGGAACAGGCGCGGCACACCGGCGACGCCGCCGGGCAAGTGCGCATCGAACGCGGTGAGGAAACCCAGACGCTGGCCGTGCGCATCGGTGCGGCCGAAGCGGCGGAAGGCCGGGCGGAAGGGTTCGTGCTGACTTTCGACGATATCACCGCGCAACTGGTCGATCAGCGCCGCGCCGCCTGGGCCGATGTCGCGCGCCGCATCGCGCACGAGATCAAGAATCCGCTCACTCCGATCCAGCTTGCCGCTGAACGCCTGCAGCGCAAGTTCGGCCGCCAGATCGACGAGGATGCTGACACATTTGCAACGTTGACCAGCACCATCGTGCGCCAGGTTGGCGACCTGCGCCGCATGGTGGATGAGTTTTCTGAATTCGCCCGGCTGCCGCGGCCGGTGTTTGCCTCTGAAGCGCTTGACCGTCTGTTGCGGCAGGCGTTGGTGCTGCAAGAAGTCGCCTTCCCGGCGATCCGCTTCAGCCTCAGCGGCGCCACCGATATAGCGCTGGTATGTGATCGCCAGCAACTGGGCCGCGCGCTCACCAACCTGATCAAGAATGCCGCCGAAAGTGTGATGGCGCGGGTGGAGCGTGATGGCGAAGCGGGGCTACTAGGCCTGATTTCGATTGGCGTTGCGGCCGATGATCATTTTGTGCGGATCAACGTTTCCGACAATGGCCTGGGCTTCCCGGCGGAAGACCGCATGCGTCTGCTTGAACCCTATATCACCACCCGCGCGCGCGGCACCGGGCTTGGCCTCGCCATCTGTGCCAAGATCATCGAGGATCATGGCGGCCAGATCGAACTTACCGATAATCCTGATGGCGCTGGCGCGATGGTGATCGCCCGCATCAGCCGCCACCTCGCCGCCGAACCGCAACCCGGATTGCCACTGCCACCAGTGGTCGCCAGTACCGCCTGAGAAGGACTGCCTCCAACATGGCCCTTGATATCTTGATCGTCGACGATGAAGCCGATATCCGCGAGTTGGTGGCCGGCGTTCTGGGCGATGAGGGCTTTGATACCCGCACTGCCGCGAATGCCGAAGGCGCACTCGCTGCGCTGGCCGAACGCCGGCCGAGCCTCGTCATCCTCGATGTCTGGCTGCAGGGCAGTTCCATGGATGGGATCGAGCTGTTGGATGCGATGAAGGCGCGTGATCCCACGCTGCCGGTGGTGGTGATTTCCGGGCACGGCAATCTGGATACTGCGGTGGCAGCTATCAAGCGTGGTGCCTACGACTATATCGAAAAGCCGTTCCAGGCCGAACAACTGCTGCTGGTGGTGCGCCGCGCCACCGAAACTGAACGCCTGCGCCGCGAATATGAGGCGCTTAAGGAACGGGTTGGCATTGATATCGAGCTGACCGGCACCAGCCCGCAGATTAACCAGGTGCGTGCGACGCTGAAACGGGTGGCGGCCACCGGCAGCCGCGTGCTGATCAGCGGTCCGGCCGGTTCCGGCAAAGAGGTCGCCGCCCGCCTGCTGCACCAGTGGAGCCCTCGCATCGATGCGCCGTTCGTGGTGGTTTCAGCCGCGCGGATGACACCGGAACGGGTAGAAGAGGCGCTGTTCGGCGTGGAGGAGGGCGGTGAGAATGTGCGCGCTGGCCTGCTCGAACAGGCGCATGGCGGCACGCTGTTCCTGGATGACGTCGCTGACATGCCGATGACGACCCAGGCCAAGATCCTGCGCGTGCTCACTGAACAGGTGTTCCAGCGGTTGGGCGGGGCACGCTGGGTGCGAGTGGACGTGCGGGTGATTTCCGCCACCAGCCGCGATCTGGCCGCAGAAATCGCCGCTGGCCGCTTCCGCGAGGATCTCTATTACCGGCTGAACGTGGTGCCGGTGCGGCTGCCGCCGCTTTCGGAACGGCGCGAGGATGTGGCCGAACTGGCGCGCTATTTCCTTGCCCGCTATGCCGCCGAACGCGGCATGCCAACGCCAGATCTGTCCGAAGATGCCGTGGCGGCGCTGCAAACCTATGATTGGCCGGGCAATGTGCGCCAGCTGAGGAACGTGATAGAACGCACGATGATCATGGCGCCCACCACCAGCATGGCAGTTCTGGATATCGACATGCTGCCATCGGAAGTGACCGCTGAACCGTCGCGACTGATGCCGGGGCAGGCGGCACGATCGATCATGGGCACGCCGCTGCGCGAAGCCCGCGAAGCGTTCGAGCGCGAATATCTGCGCGCGCAAATAAGGCGTTTTTCCGGCAATATCAGCCGCACCGCCGCCTTCATCGGCATGGAACGCAGCGCGCTGCATCGCAAGCTGAAGGCGCTGGGTCTGGCCGATGAACCGGGCGCGGACGCCGGCGACGAAGAATAAGACGCGGCTTGCCAGGCCGGCCGGCTTGCGTATCACTGTTTGCAGGGTTGGGGCATTTCCGGGAGGAAACGCCATGAAACCGCCTGTGTCAGCCAGTACGGTCGGGTTCCTGATCGGATTAGTGCTCGTGTGGTGCCTGCGACCGGAAACCACCTAGGGCGCTGCGCTTGTCATCATCGTGTGAACGGCGGTTCTCGCGCTGGCCGACCTTGTCGTGCAGGCATTTCGCGGCAAGAAGGCGCCTTCGGCAGCAGAGAAGGGCAAGTGATGCGCCTGATGATGCTTAGCATGACGCTGCTGCTGGTAGCCTGTGCGAGTGCGCCACCCGAGCAAACGGCGGAGGCAAACGCCCCTGATGGGTCGATGTCGGATGAGGCTGCTGAAGCGGTGCCGCCTCCTTCTCCTTTGGTCGAACCAGATCGCCCCCCATCGCGCCCGGTCGAGTCGCGCCCGCCCGCTGCCCGACCGATGGCGAATGCCACCCGCATCTTTCTGGCTGTCAATCGCCAATTTCCGGTCGGTTCGGCGCGATTGCCGTGGTGATCTCTCCCATTAGTTCTGATCCCGCCCGGCTTAAGCAGGTGTGCCGCGCATTTGTCGCCGTGCAGGATAAACGTGGCGAGGCGAGCGAGCACCTGCCCGATGCCGCCCAGATGGTGACGATCTGGGCGGTGAAGAATGGCAGTGCTGTGTCGCGTTCGGATGTGGTGTCCAGCCCGGCCGAAGCCGATCGCCTGTGTGCGGCAGCGGCGACGAGTTATGATCATCTTCGAGCCCAATAGGCGATGGCCGTGCCGGCCGGCGAACGCCTCGCGCCGGCCGCGCGCGGGCCGCTGGTGGTGGCTTGGGCAGCGGGTGCGGATTTCGGCCGCCAGCATTTCTTCATAATGCGTTATGATCTGTCAGGCGTTGCCGGCTAGCAGCGGCTGATCGGAGCAATGCAGATCTGGAAGGGCAAGATCGAGCGTCAGCCCGAAAATGTGGCAATCGGGCTGGGACGCCATCGAGGTCAGGCTGTGGCTTTCAATGCAGTTGGATGAACTGGGTGCCCAGATTGGTGCCGCCATGAAATTGGTGAACGGCAGTTCCTGAACTATGTGTGGCGAAACACGTATTTGAAAATGCTGGCTACCAACCCTATGTCGTTGCTGCGGCAGCATGTGGCGCGCCCAAGAACAAGAGGATGGCCCGATGGCGGACAAGCCCAACACTCTGCAGGACATGTTCCTGAACACCGTGCGCAAGACGCGCACCCCCGTCACCATGTTCCTGGTCAACGGCGTCAAGCTGCAGGGGGTCATCACCTGGTTTGACAATTTCTCGGTGCTGTTGCGCCGCGACGGCCACTCGCAGCTGGTGTACAAGCACGCCATATCAACCGTGATGCCGGCGACGCCGCTGCAGTTGTTCGAAGCTGAAACCGAAGATTGAGAGACAGAATTTGGGTTATCAACCACCACAAGCCGGCGAATTGACCATCGGCGGCTTTGATGACGCTCGTGGCATCCGCACTGGTTCGCGCGCCATCGTCATCCTGCCCCACATCATCGCCAAATCCGCCAATGCCCTGCGTTCCCCCGACGCCAAGCTTTCTGAGGCGGTGGGGCTGACGCGCGCCATCGCGCTTGATGTTGTCCATGCCGAAGTGGTGAAGTTGCGTTCCGTGCAGGTTTCGCGCCTGCTCGGCAGCGGCCAGATCGAGCGTCTGGCCGGGCTCGTGGCAGCGATGGAAGCCGAAGTGGTGATCATCGATGGCCCCGTTACTCCAGTGCAGCAGCGCAATCTGGAAAAGATGCTGAAAGCCAAGGTGATCGACCGTACCGGGCTTATCCTGGAAATCTTCGGGGAACGTGCCAGTACGGCGGAAGGCACGTTGCAGGTGGAACTGGCGCATCTGCAATATCAGGCCAGCCGCCTAGTGCGCAGTTGGACCCACCTTGAACGCCAGCGCGGCGGCTTCGGCTTTCTGGGCGGTCCCGGCGAATCGCAGATCGAAGCGGACAGGCGGCTGATCCGCGACCGCATCGCCCGCCTGCGCAAGGAACTGGAGGAAGTACGCCGCACCCGCGGCCTGCACCGCAAGCAGCGCCAGAAGGCGCCGTGGCCAGTGGTGGCGCTGGTGGGGTATACCAACGCCGGCAAATCCACCCTGTTCAACCGGCTGACCGGCGCCGAGGTCCCTGCCGAGGATATGCTGTTTGCCACCCTTGATCCCACCATGCGCGCCATCCGGCTGCCGGGGCATGACAAGGTAGTCTTGTCGGACACGGTGGGCTTTGTTTCCGATCTCCCGACGCAGTTGGTGGCCGCCTTCCGCGCTACTTTGGAAGAGGTGATGGAAGCCGATTTGATCATCCACGTGCGCGACATCAGCCATCCGGACAGTGACGCGCAGGCGCAGGACGTGATCGACGTGCTCACCAGTCTGGGCCTCGCGCCCGGCCAGCGCGAAACGCCGATGATCACGGTTTTCAACAAGATCGACGCGCTTGATGCGGAGCAGCATGAGGTGGTGCTGGGCCAAGCTGGCGATGACGCCATCCCGGTTTCGGCGCTCACCGGCGAGGGGCTGGAACGCTTGCAGGCCGCGATGGACCTCACCCTGCGCGCCGGCGCCCGGGTGCATTTTATCACGCTGCCGATGAGCGATGGCCGCCGGCTTGCCTGGCTGCACAGCCACGGGGAAGTGGTGGGCCAATCTGGTGATGAGGACAGTCTGACCCTCAGTGTGCGGCTGTCGGACAAAGACAAGTCGCGGTTTGACGCTCTGACGTAAGAATAGGGGCGTTGAGCCTTTTGGCCTTCCCCCAGTGGCGATGCTTTGGCACAAGACGGTATGCGCGCCCGCTTCCCCCTTCTGGCGCTGGCCGTGGCACTTGTGGCCGCGCCGGTTCGTGCCGATGAAACCCCGGTTTCCCCGCAACAGGAGGCCGCGTTTGCCGAATGGCTGAACTTGTATCGGGCTGAGGCGACGGCGCGCGGGTTGAAGCCGGACTGGCTGGATACGGCGTTAATCGACGTTCGCCTCGTGCCGCGCGTGATCGGCGCGGATCGCAATCAACCCGGAGGCGCGTCGAAGCGGATCCGCTTCCCCGATTATCTGGCATCGAAATTCCGTGGCGACCGCATCCCCCACGGCCAGCGCCAGTTTGCCGCCAACCGCGAACTGCTAGCACAGGCCGAAACCGCCAGCGGCGTGCCGGCGGCCGTGATCGCCGCCATCTGGGGTATCGAAACTAGCTATGGCCGCGTGCTTGGCCGCTATGATCTGCCGTCCGCGCTCGCCACCCTGGCCTTTGATGGCCGGCGTCGCGACCTGTTCACCCGTGAACTTGATGCCGCCGTGCAGATGGTGGGCGAAGGCCGAGTGGCACGTGAGGCGATGAAGGGCAGCTGGGCCGGCGCCTTCGGCCAGACGCAGTTCCTGCCCAGCAGCTATCTTGCCTATGGCCGCGATGGCGATGGCGATGGCAAGGTTGATCTGTGGGGCAGCCAAGCCGATGTGTTTGCCTCCATCGGGCATTATCTGGCCAAAAGTGGCTGGCAGCCGGGCGAGGCCTGGGGCTTCCGCACCCTGGTGCCCGATGGCTTTGATCGCACCAGCGTGGCGGCCAGCGAAGCGCCAACCCGCTGTGTGGCTCCTCTATCGCGCCATTCTGCCCTGAAGGCCGCACGCGAATGGCGGGCGGCGGGCTTCACACCTGTCAACGGCAGCTGGCCGGCCGATGATGTGGTGATGAGCCTAATCGAGCCCGACGGGGCTGGGCAGGGGGCCTATCTCGTCACGCGCAGCTATCGCGCCGTGCTGGGCTATAACTGCTCCAATCTTTATGCGCTGTCGGTCACGCTGCTGGCCGATGCCATCAGCCTGCCCGGGGTCGCTGCACCCGCACCGGTGGTCGCATCGGGCAGCCCGCAATGAGGCAGTTGCTGCTGCCGATGCTGGCCGGCCTTGCGGTGGCGGCCTGTGGCGGCAAGCCCGCGCCCCGCACCGCCAATGCCCCGCCGCCGCGATCGGTTGCCGTGTCGGACGACACCGCCGCTGTGGCCCGTGATGCCGCAAGGCTGGGCAACTGGCCGGTGAAGATCGGTAAGCCCTATCAGGTCGCCGGCATCACCTATTATCCGGCTGATGATCGCGACTATAAGGAAGAGGGCGTTGCCAGCTGGTATGGCCCCGGTTTCCATGCCGGCAGCACGGCAAACGGTGAACGTTATGATCAGGATGATCTCACCGCCGCGCATCGCACCCTGCCGATGCCAAGCTGGGTAAGGGTCGAAAATCTCGACAATGGGCGCACGTTGACAGTGCGCATCAATGATCGCGGTCCGTTCGCGCGCGGGCGGATCATCGATCTGTCGCGCAAGGCGGCGCAATTGCTGGGCGTCGATCGCGCCGGCACCGCGCGCGTGCGCCTGCGCCGCGTTTATCCGGATGGGCGCGGTGAAGTGGCCCTACCGCCGCCGCCGCCAATCGTCGTCGCATCGGCGCCGGTTGCCCCTGTCACCACCGTGGCCCTGCCCACCGCCAGCCGTAATCCCGCGCCAGCGGGGGCCAACTGGCTGGTGCAGGTTGCGGCCCTGGGTGACGGCGGCCGCGTTTCCTGGCTCAAGGGCTTCCTTTCCAGCTTCGGGCCGGTGCTCACCGAAAGCCTGCCCGGTGGCCTCACCCGCGTGCGGCTTGGCCCCTTTGACAGCGAGACGGTGGCCAGCGCGGCGCTGGCGCAGGTGCGCGCCGCCGGCTATGCCGACGCCAGATTGATTCCTCCAACTTCTTCACGCTGAACATTCAGGAAACTGCCCACGATGCGTCTCATTGCCTCCGCTGCCATCATCGCTCTTGCTGCCGCCGCCCCGGTGCTGGCGCAGGCCCCGGCCTTCACCACCGCGGCCCCCATCGCCTTCATGAAGGATTTGCAGACCGGCCGCATCCTGATGGCCAAGGATGCCGACAAGCGCATCCCCCCCGCTTCGATGGGCAAGATGATGAGCGTCTATGTGGCCTTCAAGCTGATCAAGTCGGGTGAGGCTAACCTAGAACAACCAATCCTGGTGCGCGAAGAAACCTGGAAGAAGTGGAATAATCAGGGCAGCACCATGTTCCTGGATGTGAACAGCCAGGTGAGCGTCGAAAACTTGCTGCACGGCATCGTGACGCTTTCGGGCAATGATGCCTGCGTGGTGTTGGCCGAAGGCCTGGGCGGCACCGAGGCCAATTACGTCGCGCTAATGAACCGCGAAGCCAAGCGCCTGGGCCTGAAGGGCAGCAATTTCGCCAACACCAATGGCTGGCCTGATCCCAATGAATATGTGACCGCCCGCGATCTGGCCATGATCGCCGAAGCCACCATTCGCGATTTCCCCGATCTCTATGCGCGTTTCTACCAGAAGGAAGGCTTTACCTGGGGCAAGACCATGGGTGCCGGCCAGGCCATCACTCAGGGCAACCGCAACCCGCTGTTGGGCAAGGTCGCCGGTGCCGATGGCCTGAAGACCGGCCACACCGAAGAAGCCGGCTATGGCTTCACCGGTTCCGCCGTGCAGAATGGCCGCCGCCTGGTGATGGTCGTCGCCGGCCTGCCCAGCTTTGGCGAGCGTGTGTCGGCCAGTGTCGATTTCATGAACTGGGGCTTTGCCGCCTGGCAGAATATCCCGCTGGGCAAGAAGGGCCAGGTGATGGGCAAGGTCGCCATCAGCGGCGCTGCCGATCCGACCATCGATGCGGCGGCCGGCAAGGATCTGTTTGTCACCCTGCCGCGCGGTTTCGGCATGGAGCGCAAGACCAGCGTTGAGGCACTGCCCAGCCTGTCGGCACCGCTGAAGGCCGGCCAACAGGTGGGCAACCTCGTCGTCACCATGCCCGGCCAGCAGCCGGTGAAGGCGCCGCTGGTGACGCCGGTCGCCATCGAGGAAGCCGGCATGTTCCGCCGCGCCTGGAACTGGCTGATGAGCTGGTTTGGTTGAGGGGATTGGGGCTGATGCAAGCCGGCCGCTTCATCACGCTGGAAGGCGGTGAGGGGAGCGGCAAGTCCACGCAAGGCCGCCGGCTGGCCGAAGCGTTGCGGGCCGATGGCCATGAGGTGCTGCTGACCCGCGAACCGGGTGGCACGCCCGGGGCAGAAGCCATTCGAGGCCTGCTGGTGACCGGTGATCCCGATCGCTGGACACCCTGGAGCGACGCGCTGTTGATGACGGCGGCGCGCGTGGACCATGTCGCCCGCGTCATCCGCCCGGCGCTGGAACGCGGTGCCACGGTGATCTGCGATCGCTTCATCGATTCTACCCGCGCCTATCAAGGGGCAGGGCGCGGGCTGGAAGATGCGGCGCTCATTGATCTGCACAATGAAGCGGTTGGCCTGTGGCCGGATCTGACGCTGGTGCTGCTGCTCGATGAAGCTGAAGGGCTTGCCCGGGCGGCGGCGCGGGGCGGTGCGGAAGCCCGCTTCGAAGCCATCGGCGGCGATTTCCACGTCCGCGTGCAGGAATTTTTCGTGGCCTTGCCCAAGGCCGAGCCGGATCGCTGCACCGCCGTCAACGCTGGCGGCAGCATCGACGAGGTGGCCCAACGCATCCGGGATGCCATGCAGAAATGACGTCGCTGATCGGCCACCAATCCCAGATCGAGGCCTTCACCGCCGCTTTCACGGGCGGCCGGCCGCATCATGCCTGGCTACTCGTCGGCCAGCAGGGGCTGGGCAAGGCAAGCTTTGCGCGCGAGGCGGCGACCTGGCTGCTGGCCGGCGCCCCGCGCGGTGATGGCTTTGCCGTGGCGCCCGACAGCGACGCCGCCCGCCTGATGGCCGCCGGATCGCACCTTGATTACCGCCTGATCGAACGTACCGAGGCCAAGACCGGCAAGCTGCGCAGCGAGATCGTCATCGGCCAGATCGTGCGCCGGCCCGACAGCGAGGGGCAGCCGCTGCGCGAATTCCTGTCCGGCACGCCGATGCTGGGCCCGCGCCGGGTGGTGGTGATCGATGCTGCGGACGACATGAATCGCAACACAGCCAACGCCTTGCTGAAAAGCCTTGAGGAGCCGTCGGAAGACACGGTGTTCCTGCTGGTCAGCCATTCGCCTGGCCGGTTGCTGCCCACCATTCGCTCGCGCTGCCGCACGCTGCGCTTCTCACGACTCACCGACGCAGAAGTCTCCCGCGTGCTCGCCAGTGCCGATCTGGAGGGGGAGGACGAAGCCTTGCTCGTGCGCCTGGCCGAAGGCTGCCCCGGCCGCGCCATCGCCCTGGCCGGCGCCGGCATCACCGCGCTGGAACGCGATCTGGCCCAACTCGCCAGCCTGCCGCCGCAGATTGCCAACCCGGCTGCGCTGATGCTAGCGCGCGGGATTGGCGGCAAGGGCCGGGAAGGGCGCTACGCCGCGCTGCTTGATCGTGTGCCCGCCCTGATCGCCGATCGTGCCCAACGCCTGACCGGCCCGGCGCGCGGGGCCGCCATTGCCGAATGGGAGGCCGCGAGCCGCCTCGCCCGCGAAGCCGTGCCGCTGCAACTGGAACCTGGGCAGGTGGCGCATCGTCTCGCCCTGCATCTGGCCGCCGTCCCGGCTTGAATCGGCCGGCATATTGCCCCATTGGCCGTGGCCATGAGCAAGCCCCGCTTCTACGTCACCACCGCCATCGCCTATCCCAACGGCCGGCCGCACATGGGCCACGCCTATGAAGCGATCGCCACCGATGTCATCGCCCGCTTCAAGCGGCTCGATGGCTTCGATGTGCGGTTCCTCACCGGCACCGACGAGCATGGCCTGAAGATCGACCAGGCAGCCCGCGCCGCCGGCAAGGCCCCCAAGGCCTATGTCGATGAAATGGTGGCGCCGTTCCAGTTGCTCGATGATGCGCTGGGCATCAGCTATGATCGCTTCATCCGCACGACTGATGAGGATCACAAGGCGCTGGTGCAGGCGCTGTGGCAGCGCATGGCCGCCAATGGTGATCTGTATCTTGGCCGCTACGAAGGCTGGTACTCGGTCCGCGACGAGGCCTATTACGACGAAGGCGAGTTGGTTGCCGGTGAAGACGGCACCAAGCTGTCACCGCAGGGCACGCCGGTGGAATGGACGGTGGAGGAAAGCTGGTTCTTCAAGCTGTCCGCCTATCAGGACAGACTGCTGGCGCTTTATGACAGCCACCCGGAGTATATCCAACCCACCAGCCGTTTCAACGAGATGCGCGCCTTTGTTGCCGGCGGGCTTTCGGATCTGTCGGTCAGCCGCACCAGCTTCACCTGGGGCATTCCGGTGCCCGGAGACGAACGCCATGTGATGTATGTCTGGCTCGACGCGCTGGCCAATTATCTCACCGGTGCGGGCGGTCTCGACGGCGAATGGTGGCCGGCGGATCTGCACGTTGTGGGCAAGGATGTGGTGCGCTTCCACACCGTCTATTGGCCGGCCTTCCTGATGTCGGCCGGCATTTCGCTGCCGAAAACCGTGTTCGGCCACGGCTTCCTGCTCAACCGCGGCGAGAAAATGTCGAAATCGCTCGGCAATGTCGTCGATCCGGCCGCCATGGTGGACCGCTTCGGCGTTGATCGCCTGCGCTGGTTCCTGTGCCGCGAAGTCGCCTTCGGCGAAGACGGCAGCTACAGCGATGAAGCCATTGTGGAACGCACCAATGCCGATCTCGCCAACGGCATCGGCAACCTGGCACAGCGCAGCCTGTCGATGGTGGCCAGGAACCTCGGCGGCGTGATGCCGGTGCGCGGTGAGGCCGGTGAAACGGAATTGCGGCTGAAGGAGGCATTCCTGTCCGGCAGCGAAGCCTATTTCACCGCCATGAACGCGCTGGCGCTGCACAAGGCCCTAGATGCGCTGATGGCCATGGTCGCCGCCGCCAACGGCTATTTCGCCGAGAATGCGCCGTGGGCGCTGGCCAAGACCGACGTGGCCCGCATGGCCGAAGTGCTGGCCGCCACGCTCGACGCAACGCGGCGCATCGTCATCCTCGCCCAGCCCTTCATGCCGGGCAGCACCGCTCAACTGCTCGATCAGCTCGGCGTTGCCGCCGATGTGCGTGATTTCAATGGCTTCAACGTTCCGGTTGAAGCGGGCGTGGAACTGCCACCGCCCGCCGGCGTCTTCCCGCGCATCACGCTGGAAGGCTGAGATGCTGATCGACAGCCATTGCCACCTCAATTACGCCAGCCTGGGTGAAGATGTGCCCGGCGTGCTGGCCCGCGCCCGCGGCGCCGGGGTGGGGGGCTTCCTCGCCATTTCCTGCCGGGAAAGCGAGTGGGACGGCGTGATCGGCATTGCGGACGCGCATGACGGCGTGTGGGCCAGTGTCGGCATCCACCCGCACGAGGCTGACGAACATCCCGATACCAATGCCGCGACGCTGATCGCCGCCACCCATCACCCGCGCGTGGTCGCCATCGGTGAGACCGGTCTCGACTATTATTACGACAAGTCGGATCGGGAACGGCAGAAGACCAGTTTCCGCAGCCATATCCAGGCGGCGCGAGCGACCGGCCTGCCGCTGATCGTCCACACCCGCGATGCTGAAGCTGATACGCTGGCTTTGCTGAAGGAACCGGGCGAGGGGCCGTTGACTGGCGTCATCCACTGTTTCACAGCGTCACAGGGCTTTGCTGATGAGGCACTTGCGCTAGGTTTCTACATCTCGCTGTCAGGCATTGTCACCTTCAAGAACGCCCGCGACTTGGCTGAAACCGCCAAGAGCATCCCCGCCGATCGCCTGCTGGTGGAGACGGACTCGCCCTATCTCGCGCCCGTGCCGATGCGCGGCAAGACGTGTGAACCGGCCTTCGTGGCCCACACGGCGCGTTTCCTGGCCAATCTGCGCGGCGTGAGCGAGGCAGAACTTGCCGCCACCACCACGGCCAATTTCCACGCGCTGTTCACCAAGGCGGCATGAAGATCACCATCCTCGGTTGTGGCACCTCCAGCGGCGTGCCACGCATCGGCGGGCCGGATGGGGCAGGGAACTGGGGCCTTTGTGACCCTGAAAACCCGAAAAACCGCCGCCGCCGTGTCTCCGTACTTGTGCAGGCCGCTGGCAAGACCGTTCTGATCGATTGCGGGCCGGATTGCCGCGAACAATTGCTGTCGGCCCGGGTCGCGCAACTTGATGCCGTGATCATCACCCATGATCATGCCGATCACGCCCATGGCATCGATGATTTGCGCCAGGTCTTCCACGCCATGCGCCGCCCTGTGGACGTGTGGGCCAGTCCGGCAACGTTCGCGGTGCTGAAATCGCGATTTGATTATGTGTTCTTCGGCGCCGCCGGCTATCCCGCCACCTGCACGGCGCATGATTTTGAACAACCGGTGATGCTGGGTGATCTGTGCATCACTCCCTTCCCGCAACTGCACGGGGACATTGAATCGACCGGCGTTCGCTTCGATCATGGTGGAAAGAGCGTTGCCTACTCCACTGATGTCAAAGACTTTGATGGCCGCGCCGATGCCGCGTTAACCGGTCTTGATCTGTGGGTGGTCGATGCCCTGCGCCGCGAGCCGCACCCGACGCACACCCATCTGGAACAGACGCTGGACTGGATCGAGAAGCGCCGGCCGGGCAGGGCGGTGCTCACCCACATGGACCAATCGATGGACTATGAAGCGCTGCGCGCCGAACTGCAGCCCGGCGTGGAACCGGGCTTTGACGGGCAGGTGATCACGCTATAGCGCCAGGACCGCAAACCCGAGCGCCGCCGCCAGACTAGTGAGGCTCGCGGCTATGCCAACAAGCAGCGGTTTGGGCCCGGCCTTCAAGATCTCGCCCAATGGCGAGCGGATGGCAGTCGCTGCAACGGAAACCGCCAGCATCCAGCTCGACACATCAGCTGCAAATCCAGAGGTTTGCGCCGGGATGATGCCAGTTGAGTTGATGCCTGCCACCACGAAGAATCCCACCACGAACCATGGTAGCAACGGCGCCGCACGCTTGCCGCCACTGATCTTCAGCGGTTGCGGAAAGGCCAGCGCGACCAGTGCCAGCACCGGCGCCAGCAACGCGACGCGGGCCAGTTTCACGATGGTGGCGGTTTCACCAGCGGGCCCGGAAAAGGCATAGCCGGCGCCCAAAGTTTGCGCGACATCGTGGATGGAGGCACCAAGCACGAAACCAGCCTGCAAATCGTTCAATTTGAACAACTCACAGATCGCCGGATAGAGAATCAAGGCCGCGCTGCTCATGGTGGAGGTGCCGACCAGCACCAGCGTGAGTTCGGCCTGGCGCACCCGGCGTTCACTGAGCGTGGCAGACAAGGCCATGGCCGCCGATGCCCCGCAAATGGCAACGGCGCCGCCCGACAATGTGCCGAAAGCCAATGAGAATCCAAGGCTTCGTGCCGCCAGCACACCCGCGCCAATGGTGATGCCAACAATGGCGACCACGGCCAGCAGCGATTGTGGCCCCAGTGCCACGATCTGTTCCAGGGTGATGCGCGCTCCAACCAGCACGATGGCCCAGCGCAGTAATTCTCGGCTTGCCAGCGTAAGGCCGGGTGTGAGGCGCCGATCGGCCGAAAGGAAGTTCATGGCCAGCCCGATCAACAGCGCCAGCAGGGTGAGCGGCGCGCCATAACGATCCGCCAGCGATGCGGCCGCCAGAGTGGCCAGCACGGCGACCATCAAACCCGGAAGATAATCGCGCCAGCGCGTGGCCGGTGTGCGTTCAATGTCGCCGTAGAGATCGGCGGCCTGGGGCAATTGATTGGCGGCATCCATCGGTGCAGGGTTAGGCGGTTGCAGGGATTTCGCCAAGGGGGCGCCTGTAGCCTCACTATTTATTAAACATAATATGTATTATCAACGTATATTATTGTAGGCCCCTGTGTAGGCCCCATTTAGAAATGACACCCTCCGCTAGATAGAAATGACACTCATTGTGGTCGCTTGCGGATGCGCGGTGGCATGGTTCTCCCCTTGGCTGGGAGGACACGGCGATGGCGGTGCTGGCGATGAGCCATGGCGAGCTTGGACGGTTTGATACGCTTCGACGTTTGGAACGCGGTGAGCTGCGGATTGAAGACGCTGCGGCTCTGCTCGGGGTCTGCAGGCGTCAAGTTTATCGGTTGCTCGATCGATATCAGGCCAAGGGTCCTGATGGGCTTGTCTCGTGGAAGCGTGGCCGTCCAAGCAATCGCGCGTTCAAGGCGGAGTTGCGCGATAAGGTGATCAGTCTTGTCCGCGATCATTATCACGATTTCGGTCCGACGCTGGCGGCGGAGTATCTTGCGGATCGGCATCAGATCGTCATTTCGCATGAGACGCTTCGCAAATGGATGATCACGGCCAGGCCGTGGAAGGACCGGGATGCGCGGCGCCCTCGCCCTTATCAGCCCCGCTATCGTCGCGACAGCCGGGGTCAACTGATCCAGATCGACGGCTTGGAACATTTCTACTTTGCGCCGAAGTTAACTCTTAAAAACATGCGCAGCCTGGCGTTCCCCATCCGTTGCGAACTGATTGAAAACCAGCCGGCACTGCGGCAGTGAAGCGGTATGGAAACCCTCTCGCTCAACCGCCTTGCCACCATCATGGCTGCTTTGCGCCACAAGGAGCACGGCTGTCCGTGGGATCTAGCCCAGGATTTCGACACGATCGCGCCTTACACGATCGAGGAAGCCTATGAAGTGGCCGAAGCGATTGCGCTACGCGACATGGCGGAATTGAAGAAGGAACTTGGCGACCTGCTGTTCCAGGTCGTCTTTCACAGCCGCATGGCCGAGGAAGCCGGGCATTTCGCGCTGGGCGATGTGGTGACCGCGCTGTGCGAGAAGATGGAGCGGCGGCATCCCCATATTTTCTCTGATGGTACCCGCGCCGCCGATGCCGTGGCTCAGAAGGATGAATGGGAACGCATCAAGGCCGAAGAACGGGCCACCACCGGCGCTTCGGAAAGGCCGGTATCGGCGCTGGACGGGGTGGCGACGGCCCTGCCTGCCCTGATGCGCGCCGAAAAGCTGCAGGCCCGCGCGGCCCGAGTTGGGTTCGAGTGGCCCGATGTGTCGGGCGTGCGGGCAAAGCTGGACGAGGAACTGGCCGAATTCGATGCCGCCACCGGCGAGGCTCACCGCGCCGAGGAGATGGGCGACGTGCTGTTCGTGCTCGCCAATCTTGCCCGCCGCCATGGCATCGATCCGGAAGCAGCCCTGCGCGCCGGCAACGCCAAGTTCGAAAGGCGCTTCAAGGCGATGGAGACACTGGCCGGGCCCGACTTTGCCAGCCTGCCGCTCGATGCACAGGAAAGTTACTGGCAACAGGTGAAGGTCGCCGAACGGCGTTGACGTATCGCGGTCTGTCCCCGCAAAGTGCGTCACGGGGGAGAAGTGCCATGCCGATCAATCGTCGTCTGTTTCTGGCCGGCGCTGCCGGCGCATCGCTGGCCGGGGACGCCAACGCCACGCTGATTGCGCCGGGCGCCTCTGCTGCTGAAGCCCGCGCGCTCGACGCCATCGCTGCCTATCTGGAAACGCACCGCCGGCATTTTGGCCTGCCGGCGATGGGCATGGTGGTGGTGGCCGGCGGGCGGCCCTTCACCATCCTTTCCGGAACCCGTGATTATCGTGAAAAACAGCCACTGGGCGGCGATGAGCTGTGGCAAATCGGCAGTATTTCCAAGAGCTTCCTGGTACTGGCCTGCCTGTCGCTGCAGGCTGAGGGTAAGTTGACGCTTGAGGATGAACTGCGCCAGCATCTGCCCGAAGCTCTGTTGCCCGGCATCACATCGGGCGGCCCCTTCACCATCCGCGGCCTGCTCGATCACACCACCGGCCTGCCCGATTTCGCGCCGGCGCTGGGCGAGAAATTGTGGCGCGGATTCAATGCCAACAAAGCCTGGAGCTACAGCAACACCGGTTATGATCTGGTCGGCCACGCGCTGTCGCGCATCGAAGGCAAGCCGGTGAAACAGATCATAGAGGAGCGTGTGTGCAAGCCGCTGGGCATGGTCGCCACGCGCGGCGCCATCCAGTGGCGCGATCGCAGCCGTTATCCGGCCAGTTACAGCCCATTGCGACCCGATCGGCCCGTGCTGCCCGGCATGGCGCTGGCGCCGGCGCCGTGGGTTGATGCAAATCTGGCCGCCGGTTCGGTGGCGGCTCCACTGGCTGACATGGCCAAGTATCTGAATTTCCTGATCGCCGTTGGTCAGGGCAAGGGCAGCCCGCTGCTCACCGATGCGCAGGCGCGGCTGTGGCTGGAGAATCCGGTGGTACAGGATCCGGCCAACCCCGCAGAAACCTATGGCCTGGGCCTGATGCACCGCACCGATGAAGGCAAGGCGCTGCTGCATCACACCGGCGGGATGGTGTGTTTTTCTTCTTCCTTCCATGTCGATGCGGCGGCAGGCTTGGGCGCCTTTGCCAGCTGCGCGGTGGGTGGGCTCAATTATCGCCCGCGGCTGATCACACTTTACGCGCTGCGGGCGTTCCGGGCGGTGAAGGCGGGCGCGGCCATTCCGGCACCGCCGGCCTTGGGCGCCCTGCCCGCCGACGCTGGCGATTATGTGGGCAGCTACAGCGACGGCCAGCAGCAACTCGATATCCTGCCGGGCCTAATTGCGGTGCTGGATGGCGCGCCCGTGCAGTTGCAGGCGGAAGGTGGCGGCCTCTTCGTGACGACGCATCCGGGGCTGGTAGAGTGGCCACTGGTGGCGGTGCGACGCGAGAAGGCGGTGATTGCGCTCGATCACGGCAGCCGGCGCTACGTGCGGTCAGGTGTGAATGCGCCCCTGCCCGCCACCACGCCCGAGATCGCGGCGCTGGCCGGTCATTACCAAAGCGATGATCCGTGGATTGGCGGCGTCAGCATAGTGGCGCGGGGCGACCAACTCTATCTGGCCGGTGCCGGTCTCCTGCGTCGCACAGGCAAGCTGGATTTCGTACCGGCTGATCCGGCCAACAGCCCTGAACGCTTGCGCTTTGATGGCGTAGTGAACGGCGTGCCGCAGGTGGTGATCTGGTCAGGCCGGCGGCTTGAGCGTCGGGACATTTAGCGCAACGCAGCGATCGCGGCCGGCGAGATCCAAGTGCAGGCTAACGCTGAAGCCGTGCGCTTCCGCCATGGCCAGCAGCGCCGGGCCTTGGGTGTGGCCGATTTCCAGCACCGCCAGCCCGCCGGGGTTCAGCAAGCCGGCCAGTTGCGGCAGGATGCGGCGATAATCGTCGAGCCCGTCGGCGCCGGCAAACAAGGCGCTGGCAGGTTCATAGGTGCGTACCTCGGCTGATATTGTTTCTTTTTCAGCGATATAGGGCGGATTGCTGAGGATCAGATCAAAGCGTTCATCCAGTCCCTCCCCCCAGTCGCCGAGCCGGAAACTAGCGCGGCCAGTAAGGCCGGTGGATTGGGCATTTTCCTGCGCCAAGGCCAGGGCCGCCGGGCTGGCATCGATGCCAAGGCCGGTTGAAGTTGACCATTCACTCAATGCGGCTAGCAACAATGCGCCCGAACCGGTGCCCAGATCGAGGATGCGCGCGGGTGGGTGAGCGCAAAGCTTCAGGGCCGCCTCGAGCAGTGTCTCCGTATCGGGGCGCGGTATCAGCACATCGGGGCTGACCTTCAGGCTGAGTGACCAGAATTCACGGCTGCCGATGATGTGCGCGATGGGTTCACCGGCGGCGCGTCGTTCCACCAGTTTTTCATACTCTTGCGGGTCAAAGCTCCGTTCCGGATTCAGCAACAAGTCCCCGCGGGAGCTGCTGAGATGATAGGCGAGCAGTACCTCGGCATCCAGGCGCGACGTTTCCCCGCCGATGCGAGCGGCGCCGGCGCCCAGGGCATCGATGGTGCGGATCACCCCAGGCTCGCCAAGCGCGCCGCTTCGTCTTCGGCGATCAGCGCGGTCACCAGTTCATCAAGGCCGCTGCCGGCCAGGATTTCGGGCAGGCGATGCAGGGTGAGGTTGATGCGGTGGTCGGTCACGCGGCCTTGCGGGAAATTGTAGGTGCGGATGCGTTCGGAACGGTCACCGCTGCCAACCATTGCCTTGCGATCGGCGCTGCGGGTGCTGGCCAAGCGTTCGCGTTCGGCATCGAACAGGCGGGTGCGCAGCAATTTCAGGGCCTTGGCCTTGTTCTTGTGTTGGCTACGTTCGTCCTGCACGGTCACCACCACGCCGGTGGGGATATGCGTGATTCGCACCGCGCTGTCCGTCACGTTGACATGCTGGCCGCCAGCGCCCGAAGCGCGGAACACGTCGATGCGCAGATCCTTCTCATCGATGGCGACGTCCACATCTTCGGCTTCGGGCAACACGGCAACGGTGGCGGCGCTGGTGTGGATGCGCCCGCCGGCTTCGGTGGTCGGCACGCGCTGAACGCGGTGCACGCCGCTTTCGAACTTCAGCCGGGCAAACACCCCGGCTCCGGACACGCTGGCGATGACTTCCTTGAAGCCCCCAAGGTCCGATGCGCTGGCGGACAGAAATTCCCATCTCCATCCATGGTTTGCAGCATAACGTTCATACATTCTGGCAAGATCGCCGGCGAATAGCGCGGCCTCGTCTCCACCGGTTCCGGCGCGGATTTCCAGCACGGCGGAGCGATCATCGGCGGCATCACGCGGCAACAGTTGCAGCGCCAGTGCACGTTCGGCGGCAGGCAGGCGCGCGGTGATGCTGGCCAGTTCTTCCTGGGCAATGCCGTGCATTTCATCCCCGGCCGGGATTGCCTGCAATTCATTGCGTTCGGCGACCAGCGCCCGCCATGCCTGGGCCGCCTCCACAAGCGGCGTCAACTCGGCATAATCCTTGGAAAGCGCCACGAATTGTTCGGGCGGCAGTGCCGGGTTGCCCATGTCGTGGGCCAATTGGGCATGGCGGCGCTCGATCTGGGCGATGCGCTCAACGGGCAGGCTCATCCCTTCAGGCCGCCCCCGGACAGGCGGGCCATGATGGCGGCCAGCGCCTCACCGGTTGCAACCGGCACCTGTTCGCCACTGCCCAGATCGCGCAGGGTGACGATACCGGCCGCCACTTCATCGGCGCCGATCAGCACAGCCAGGCGCGCGCCCGATTTGCCGGCGCGTTCCATCTTCTTCTTCAAATTGCCGCGCCAGCCCTGCTCGGCGGCGATGCCGGCGCGGCGCAGGCCACTCAGCAGCCCCAGCGCACCGCTTTCCGCTTCCGGGCCGACGGCGACCACGGCGACCTGCACCTTTGGCACGGTCGGTTCCGCCACCAGCATCGCCAGCCGCTCGATGCCCGCTGCCCAGCCCACGGCCGGTGTTTCCGGGCCGCCCATGTGGCCGATCAGGCCGTCATAACGCCCGCCGCCCAACACGGTGCCCTGCGCGCCGAGGCTTTGCGTCACGAATTCAAACACGCTGTGGCGATAATAATCCAGCCCGCGCACCAACCTTGCATTGCGCGTCCAGGTGATGCCGCTGGCTTGCAGACCGGCCTGCAAGCGCTCGAAAAAGGCGCCGGCTTCCACCGTGAAATAGTCATCGATCTGCGGCGCGTTCGCCACCAGAGCCGCATCGCCGGCATCCTTGCTGTCGAGGATGCGCAGCGGGTTGGCTTCCAGACGGCGCTGGCTGTCTTCGGACAAGCCGCCGCGATGATTTGTGAAGTAAGCCGCGACGGCGGCGCTCCAGGCAGCGCGGGTTTCGGGATCGCCCATGCTGTTCAGGGTCACCTCCACATCATCGGCCACGCCCAGTTCTTCGAGCAGATGCTGGCCCAGTGCGATCATTTCCACGTCTGCCGCCGGTTCGCCCGCACCCAGGATCTCGGCATCGAGCTGGTGGAACTGGCGGAACCGGCCCTTTTGCGGGCGTTCGTAACGGAACAAGGGCCCCCAGGTGGCCAGCTTCAACGGTGCCAGCTGTTGCCAACCGTTCTCGATATAGGCGCGCGCGATGCCGGCGGTGAATTCGGGGCGCAGGCACATGGCATCGCCGCCGCGATCCTGGAATTCATACATTTCCTTGGACACGACATCGGTGGTCTCGCCCAGCGAACGAGCGAATACCGCGGTAGCTTCGAACACCGGCACTTCCACCCGGCCAAACCCGTGCAGCTTGCGCACGCGGTTGAACGTTTCGAACACATGATCGAAGCGGGCGGCTGCCTCGCCGATCATGTCCTGTGTGCCGCGGGGCTTCTGGGGTGCCTTGCTCATGGTCACGGCGTTTAAGCGAGGCCGCCAGCTTGCGCAACGCCGGCATGGGGCCGGGTCATGGTGGACATTGGGTCGCGGCTCTGCTCAACTTTTCGCCATGTGGTCAGGCTTCTGACCGGTTGGGGGACAGCGACATGAATGTTCGACGGATTCCGGCGCTCGTCTGGCTGCTGGTCAGCGTGTCTGCACCGGCCTGGGCGCAATCGCTGGTGGTGGTGAACCAGGGCAGCGCCACGGCCAGCATCATCGATGGCGCGTCGCAAACGGTGGTCGGCACAATCGAACAGCGCCAGCCAGACAGGAACCGCGCGCATGAAGTGGCGATATCGCCTGACGGCAAGACGGCCTATCTGCCGGTCTATGGCAATGCCGGCGTGGGTTTGCCCGGCAGCGACGGCCGCGAAATGCTGATCGCCGATCTGGCCAGTCGCAGAATCGTCGGTTCGGTGGATTTCGGGCGTGGTGTGCGCCCGCACCTGCCGGTGGTCGATCCGAAAACCGGGCTGGTCTATGTCACCACCGAACTCGACAACAGCGTTGCCGTGGTTGATCCCGCGTCGCGAACGGTGGTGGGCCGCATCCCCACCGGCGCCGAACAGTCACACATGCTGGTGCTGTCCCCCGATGGTCGCACGGGTTACACGGCAAATGTCGGGCCCGGATCGGTTTCCGTTCTGGACATGATCGCCCGCAAGACCCTTGCCGTGATCAAGGTTGCCGATCATGTGCAGCGTATCGCCATTTCCGCCGATGGTCGCCACGTGTTCACATCCGATACGCAGGCTGCGCGCATGGCCGTGATCGATACCAGGGCCCGCAAGGTGAAGCAGTGGGTGGCCCTGCCCGGCCGTGGTTATGGTGCGGCCGCAACCCGAGATGGTCGCTCGCTGCTGATCCTAACGCGTACGCCCGGTGCCGGTGCGGTTGCCGTGGTTGATCTGAAGAGGATGGCGGTCGTCCAGACGATCCCAGTTGGAAAAGGCCCGCAGACCATCGTCATCCAGCCTGATCAGAAACTGGCCTATGTCTCGTGCGCCGGCGATGGCACGGTGGCCGTGATTGATCTGGCGCAGCAGCAGGTTGTGCGCACAATTGCCACGGCGCCGGGGGCGGATGGCATGGCATGGACAAGCCAATAGGCTTGAAGCCGCCGGACAAGAGCGGCTAACGCTGTGCGCATGCGCACACTCCTGCTCCTCGCTTCCGCCCTTATCGCCGCTCCCGCATTGGCCCAGCGCTCCATGCCGCAACCGCTGCCGGTCGTGGATGCCTTGCCGGCCCCGAAGGATACCCCCTTCCCCGGAACGCTGCGGGTGCATGTTGATACCACCGATACCCTGCACGGCGTCTTTAAGGTGGAGGAGACGATCCCGGTGCCGCCTGAGTTTGCCGGCAAGCGCATGGCACTGCTGTTTCCGAAATGGCTGCCCGGTAAGCACGCGCCGCGCGGCGAGATCGAGAAGCTGGCTGGGCTCGAAATCCGCGCCAATGGCCAGGTGCTCAGCTGGAAGCGTGATCCGCTCGACGTTTATGCCTTCTGGGTGGACGTGCCGGCCGGTGCCACCGCGTTGGATGTGCGCTTCCAGTTTCTTTCGGCCACCGATGGCCCGCAGGGCCGCATCGTGGTTACGCAGGACATGCTGAACCTGCAGCCCAACAGCGTGTCGCTTTATCCGGCGGGCTGGTTCACGCGGCAGATCCCGGTGTCGCTCTCCGTCACCTGGCCGCAGGGTTGGCAGGCGGGCAGCGCCATGCGCGAAGCCAGCCGCGATAGCAGCCGCGTCTCCTATCAGACGGTGGATTATGAAACGCTGGTGGACAGCCCGTTCTTTGCCGGCCGCAATTTCGCCAAGTGGGATCTGGGCCAGAATGTCACGCTCAACGTGGTCGCCGATCATGTGCGCTTCCTGAAGGCCAGTGACGAACAGATCGGCAAGCACAAGGCGCTCGTTGCCCAGGCGGTGAAGCTGTTCGGCACCCGCCAGTTCGATCATTATGATCTGCTGCTGTCGCTCACCGAGAAGATGGGCGGCATCGGGCTGGAGCATCACCGTTCGTCCGAAAACGGTGTCGACACCGGCTATTTCACCGATTGGGATCGCGGGCCGGGCCGCCGCAACCTGCTGCCGCACGAATTCACCCACAGCTGGAACGGCAAGCACCGCCGCGGCGCTGATCTCGTTACACCGGATTTCCGCACGCCGATGCGCAATTCGATGCTTTGGGTATATGAAGGGCAAACGCAGTTCTGGGGCTATGTGCTCCAGGCGCGATCTGGCCTGGTAAATGTGGAAGACACGCTGGACCAGTTGGCCACCATCGCTGCAACGCTGGACAACCGCCCGGCACGCAGCTGGCGCAGCCTAGACGATACCACCAACGATCCGATCATCACGCCTCGCGCACCCAAGGGCTGGCTCAGCTTCCAGCGCAGCGAGGATTATTACAACGAAGGCCTGCTGATCTGGCTGGAAGCTGATGCCATCATCCGGCGCGAGAGCAACGGCACCCGCAGCCTGGATGATTTCGCTCGTCGCTTCTTTGGTACCGGCGATGGGGATTGGGGGGTGAAGCCCTATGATTTCAACAGCCTCGTTACCGAACTCAATGCCGTGCAGCGTTATGATTGGGCCGGCCATCTGCAGCGCCGGCTGACCGAGAAGGCCAACGGCGCACCCTTGAAGGGCCTGGAACTGGCGGGGTGGAAGCTGGTCTATGGCGACAAGCCATCCCTCGCCTTCATCGATGCCAACCGGCGGCAGGTGAATATGCTGTTCTCCGGCGGCCTGCTGCTTGGGCTTGCTGGCAAGGTGGATCAGGTGCTGTGGAACAGCGCTGCCTATGAAGCTAGCCTGGCGGTAGGCGATGTGCTGCTGGCCGTAAACGAAGTGCCGTTCAGCGACGATGCATTGCGCGCCGCGGTGACAGCGGCAAAGGGCGGCAGTGCCCCGATCCGGCTTGTGGTGAAGACAGATGATCGGGTTCGCACGGTGGATTGGGCGTGGAATGGCGGGCTGCGCTATCCACGACTGGAACGCATCGGGGCGGTCAAGCAGACGCCGCTGGAGATGCTGCTGACAGCGAAGAAATAGGCAACTCCTACCCCAACGCCTTCAGCCCCATGATGCAGCCAATCAGCCCGGCAATTAGCAGACCGCGCACGATCGACATGGGTTCGGCGTAGAAGGCGACACCGATGATGGCGGTGGCCGCAGCACCAATGCCGGCACACACTGCATAGGCCGTGCCCATCGGAAGCTGCCGCCCCGCCAGCGCCAGCAGGCCCATGGACGCGGTGACCGAGAGCAGGAAGGTGATCATCGCGCCGGTAATGCGGCCGCGATCGATATGGCGCAGCGCCGTGGTGAACCCCGCTTCGCACAATCCGTCTGCCAGCAGGGCCAACTAGGGCCCGATCATCGCCATTACGTTCCTTCCGCGTCAATTGGACCGTGGACAAGAGTGTCGCAGGCCCGTAACTCGCGCCCGACAAGACCACAGGAGAATCCAGCCCCATGCGTATCGACGCGATCCCGATTGGCGTTGCCCCGCCGCACGATGTCAATGTTGTCATCGAATGCCCACTGGGCGGCGAGCCGGTGAAGTACGAACTGGACAAGGCCAGTGGCGCGCTGTTCATCGATCGCATCCTGCACACGCCGATGCGGTATCCGTGCAATTATGGCTTTGTGCCGCATACGCTGGCCGATGATGGCGATCCCATCGACGCGTTGATCGTGGCGCGCACACCTTTCATGCCCGGCTCCATTGCCCGCGTGCGCCCGGTGGGCGTGCTGATGATGGAAGATGATGGCGGCGGCGATGCCAAGCTGATCTGCGTGTCGGTCAACAAGGTCTATCCTTATTACGACGACGTGCAGGAGTATACCGATCTTCCTAAGATCGTGCTCGATCAGATCGAGCATTTCTTCAGCCACTACAAGGATCTGGAACCCGGCAAGTGGGTGAAGTGCCAGGGCTTTGAAGGCAAGGCCACGGCCGAGCGCCTGATCATGGAATCGATCGAGCGCTATAACGCCGAGAAGGAAGGCCGCCTGATGGTGGAGCACAAGTCGCACCCGGGGTCACCGCTCGGGTAAGCCTCGGCGCTACGAACAAGAAAGGGCGGTCCGTTTGGGCCGCCCTTTTCTGTTCGTGGTGCTACCCTGCCGCGAGCGCCGTGAGCGCTTCGCCTTCCACCCGCATCACCGTCCATTCGTCCATCGATTTCGCGCCAATCGCCTTGTAGAAGCCTATGGCTGGCGTGTTCCAATCGAGCACGCTCCATTCGAACCGGCCATAGCCGCGCGACACCGCGATGCCGGCCAGATGCACCAGCAGCGCCTTGCCCAGCCCAGAACCGCGTGCGGTCGGCATCACGAAAAGATCTTCCAGATAGAGCCCAGGCTTGCCAGTCCAGGTCGAGAAATTGGTGAAGAACAGCGCCATCCCCACCCGCTGCCCGTCCTGCTCGGCCAGCACGCATTCCGCAACCGGCCGCTCGCCGAACAGGGCGCGCGCCAAATCATCGTGCGAGGCCTTCACCGCGTCTGGTTCTTTTTCATAGATCGCCAGTTCGACGATCAGTTGGCGGATGGCCGAGATATCGGCAGGCGTGGCAGCGCGGATCATGGTGCCCGCCATGGCGGCAGATCAGGCGCGGCGCAAGCTCCGTAGCCACAGCGCCAGGCCAGCGAGGCTCCATGCCACCAGTAGTGACAGCACGGCCGGCCGCCACTTCTCGTCAATCAGCCAGACCAGCGCCGCCATCTTGGCTAGGCCAACACCCAGCCACAACAGGGCGGCCAGGCCACGGATCACAGCATCCGTCCCATTGCCTTGAACATCCACATGACGCTGAAGAAGGCGAGGCTCACCGATGGCACCGCAAAGATCCAATAGCGCACACCCCGGTCCACCCGATCCGGCATCCACAACCGCTTCAGCAACCAGGCCAGCGCCGCCGGCCCGGTGAGACCGGCGATCCAGGTGATGCGGTCACCGTCGAAGCCGAGGCCAATCGCTTCGAACAACACGACCAGCGCGCCCAAACCAAAACACCAGAGGGCAACGCCATAGCCATAGGCGACAGCCTGCTGGCGCACGGGTTCTTCTACCCGGCGCGGCCGGGGTGGGCCGCCGTGCATGGCTTAAGCCGCCGCCGCCGCTGCTGCGGCGTTGATGGCGTCGATCTCGGCCGCCTTGGCTTCGACCAGCTTCACGATGTGTTCCAGCATCTGTTCGCTGTCGATCACGTGATCGGAAATGCCGGAAAGGAACACGGCGTGACGGCCATTGCCGCCGCCGGTCAGGCCGATATCGGTCTCGCGCGCTTCGCCGGGGCCGTTGACCACGCAGCCCAGCACCGAAAGCGACAGCGGCGTGGTGATATGGGCCAGCCGCGTTTCCAGCGCTTCCACCGTGCGAACCACGTCGAACCCTTGGCGGGCGCACGATGGGCAAGACACGATGCGCACGCCGCGGGCGCGGATGCCGAGCGATTTCAATATGTGATAGCCAACCTTAACTTCTTCCACTGGATCGGCGGAAAGCGAGACCCGGATGGTGTCGCCAACCCCCGCCCACAGCAGCATGCCAAGTCCGATGGAGGATTTCACCGTGCCGCCAATCAGCCCGCCTGCTTCGGTGATGCCCAAGTGTAGTGGATAATCACATACTTCGGCTAAACCGTTGTAAGCTGCGACCGCGAGGAACACATCGCTGGCCTTAACGCTGATCTTGAACTCGTGGAAATCCTCGTCCTGCAAATATTTCATGTGCTCTAGGGCGCTTTCCACCAGCGCTTCCGGGCAGGGCTCGCCATATTTTTCGAGCAGATGCTTCTCGAGGCTGCCGGCGTTGACGCCGATGCGTATGGCGCAACCGTTGGCCTTGGCGGCGTTCACCACTTCGCGGATGCGTTCTCGGCTGCCGATGTTGCCAGGGTTGATGCGCAGGCAGGCGGCGCCAGCGTCAGCTGCTTCCAGCGCGCGCTTGTAGTGGAAATGAATGTCCGCCACGATCGGCACCTTGGCAGCGCGGGTGATCTGACGGAAGGCGGCGGTGGCCTCTTTCGTTGGGCAACTTACCCGGATGATATCGGCGCCGACATCCTCACAGGCGCGGATCTGGTCAATAGTCGCGCCGGCGTCTTCGGTTGGGGTGTTGGTCATGGTCTGCACGGCGATCGGGGCGTCGCCGCCCACGGGCACCTTGCCTACCATGATCTGCCGGCTCTTGCGACGGGTGATGTCGCGCCACGGACGCACGCTCATGCCAAATGGCTCCCTTGAGTGGTTCGCCCTGCCCGGCGGTAAGCCCTGCCCGATAGCACAGGGATGCAGCCATGCAAGACGCGGCTTATGATCGCCGCATGACTGAACCTGCAAAACCCATCTCCATCCAGGCTGCCACCGTGATCCTGGCCCGCGAAGGGCCGGGCGGCGTGCCCGAATATCTACTGGTGCAACGCGGCGAACAACTAGCTTTTGCCGGCGGCGCGCTGGTGTTCCCCGGCGGCCGGGTGGATGCCGCCGATATCCACATCGCCCGCAACGAACTGCTGGCCATGGGCTTCGATAGCCTGGAAGATCTCGATGCCGCCGCCCGCATCACCTGCGCCCGCGAAGCGCTGGAGGAAACCGGCGTGCTGCTCACCGAAGGGCCTCACCCCGACGAGGCCGGGCTGGCTTATGCCCGTTCCCTGTTGGCTGCCGGGCCGGATGAAGCCGAAGCCGTGGGCTTCGCCGGCATGCTGGGTGCCATGGGCCACAAGGTGGACGCCGCCCGGTTCATCCCCTTTGCCCGCTGGGAACCGCCATCGGCCGCCTCTATTGTCCGCCGGTTCGATACGCGCTTCTATCTGGCAGATGCCGGCCGGTCCTCTAGTGCCGTGATCAGCCCCGACGGGTTCGAGGCGCAGGCGCTGCGCTGGACAACCGCGGCCCAGGCGATAGCCGATTATGACGCCGGCAATGCCGCCATGGTGTTCCCCACTTGGTGCAACATCCACCGGCTAGCGCAATATCAAACGCTGGCCCAACTGTTTGAACGAATCAGTGCCTTGCCCGCCCCTTATGTGCAGCCGGCGTTCGAAAACATCGATGGCGAACCTTGGCTCACCATTCCGGAAGGCATTGATTATCCCGTCACCCGCGACCGTGTTAACAATCTGCGCCGCGAATAGCCGGGGACCAGAAACGGGGGATTGCACCCGTCTCAGCCGTTGATAGGCTGAACGCTCTTATTCGGAGACCCATCTTATGCGCTTGTTCCTCACTCTCGCCCTGCTCGTCGCCACGCCGGCCTTGACGCAGAACACCCCGCCTTCCACTCCGCGCGAACGCCTGATCGCCGCCGACACCAACAAGGACGGCAAGTGGAGCAAGGAAGAATGGCTCGCCGCCGGCCGCCGCGAGATGGGCTTTGCCATGATCGATGCCGACAAGGATGGCTTTGTCACCCAGCCGGAACTGATGGAGGGCATGAAGCGCATGCAGGCGATGGGCATGAGCCCGCCTCCCCAATAATTGCCAACCAATTTGCTCGTCGCCCCACGCTTGACACGGGGCCCGCTTGTTTTGGGAAACCGCACAAACGACAGGAATAAAGCTGGATCCCGCGTCAAACGCGCGGGATGGCGGAAACCGGTGGCGCTCTAGCCCTCCCTCAGGGCCGCAGACCTCGCCCCTTCGATCCCGTCTTCAACGCCCGCTGCGCCATGTTGGCAAAGCGGCACAGTTCGGCGCGCGTGGTGCGCGGATCGATGATCGCCTCCACGCCGAACTTTTCCGCCGTGCGGAACGGAGAGCGCACCTTTTCCAACCGCGCCTTGATCTCCGCCAACTTGGCGGCCGGGTCATCGGCGGCTTCAAGGTCGGCCCGGTAGGCCGCTTCCAGCCCGCCGGCGATTGGCAGCGAGCCCCAATCACCCGACGGCCACGCCATGCGCCAGCGGAAGCGATCCGCCGGCGCGTGGCCGCTGCCCGCCATGCCATAGGTCTTGCGCATCACCACGCACGCCCAGGGTACGGATGATTGATATATGGCGGCTAACGCTCTGGAACCCCAGCGGATTGTAGCTTCCTCCTCCGCCCGGCGCCCAATCAGGAAACCGGGATTGTCAACTAGCTGGATGATCGGCAGGTTGAAGGTATCGGCCAGATCGACCATGCGTTCGACCTTGCGTGCGGTCGCCGCCGTCCACAATCCGCCCAGCGCTTCCGGGTTGGATGCAACAATTGCGACGGGCCAGCCATCCAGCCGCGCCAGCCCCGTCACCACGCCGGTACCCCACTCGCGCCCGATCTCGAACCAGCTGCCCTTGTCGACTACGGCCTCCACGATCGGCCGTACCGGATAGAGCCGCCGCGGATCTCGCGGAACCGCGCCGATCAACCAGTCTTCGGCGCGGGTCACCGGATCATGGCAAGCAGCTCGCGTGGGCAGCTCCTCCACCGACGATGGCAGATAACTCAGGAACCAGCGCGTGCGGGCATAGGCTTCGGCCTCGCTGGCCACCCGGTCATCCACTGCGCCATTGGCGGCATGGATAGCGGCGCCGCCCAGTTCCTCCTTGGTGCGCAGTTCTCCCGCCGCGGCCACTACCGGCGGGCCGGCGACGAACATCTGCGCCAGCCCGTCCACCAGCAGCGAATAATGCGCCATTACCATGCGCCCGGCGCCCAGCCCGGCCACCGGGCCCAGGCCCAGCGCCACCACCGGCACCTTGCTCAGGTTAGCGGTCATCAGCTCCCAGCCCGGAATCTCGGGGATGTAAGTGTATCCGGCGCTTTCAAGCGTGCGCACGCTGCCGCCGCCGCCGGTGCCTTCGATCATGCGGATCAGCGGCAGGCGATATTCGCTGGCCAGTTGTTCCGCCGCGATCAGCTTGCGGTGCAAGCTGGCATCGGCCGCGCCGCCGCGCACGGTGAAATCATCGGCGGTCGCTACCACTGGCCGGCCGTCGATCGTCGCATTGCCAAACAGGAAATTGGCCGGCTGGAACCCGGTCATCTCACCGGCGTCATCATACCGGGCAAAACCGGAAAGCTCGCCCACCTCGTGGAAGCTGCCGGGATCAACTAGCGCCGCCAGCCGTTCGCGTACGTTCAACTTCCCTTGGTCGCGTTGGCGGCGAAGCTTGTCTGGCCCACCCATGCTATGCGCGACAATGCGGCGGCGGCGCAGTTCATCAATCTCCGACTCCCAGCCCATCAGCTTATCAAACCCCATCTCAATGATTGATAAGTCACCATCGTGGCAGGCCGGGGCGTTGGCGAAAAGTCCATGTTTGGACAGGCTGACTGGGACCGGGTCGAATCCGTCAATGAATCGCTCTCAATAAGCGATTAGCAAGGTTTGCGCAGAGCGGTTGAATCCAAATCCAACCTCGACGACATGGTCGCACCGCTTTGTCGCCTCAACATCGCCGCCTAAACTCGAATTGTGCCTCCATTTGGTGACGCCTGCCTACCGGCGCCCAATCGCATGGCGCAGCCTCTTTTAGTCAGGCGTATCTGTGTTGTTTCTTAACTTCTGGGTTCAACCAACGTTGTTGCAGCCGCGCTGCTGGTTCTTGGCTGGGCCGGACGCGATAAGCAGTTAACAGTTATGGGATCCCCGACCGCGACGCTCGACACCCTCATGATTGCGGCGGAATGTTAACACTTCATTACCGAGGAATGTTAACACGTCGAGTATGGCGTGCTGGCCGCCGACTTCGATCTGCTGCTCGGGATGTTGGGCCTGGCCCTCTCCACAAATGGCTTCTGGCCGATCCACGTCACGGCGTTCAAGCGTGTCGGCCTGCTGGTCCATATCGGCAGCCTCACCTTTTCTGGTTGCGGGATGGTCTGGGCCTCTGCAGTCTGCATTATCTGCATTATCTGCTGTTCGTATGCGGTCTCGGTGTCACTTATTGCAGTCACGCTACCCTTAGGCCGCCTACGGCGATTTTCAGTGCTGTAAACCACTGTTCTTTCTTCGCTTTATCAATCGCTGGTAGAGCTTCGGATGGCACGGCCACCCCCGGCTTGATCGGGGGTTGTTTTGCCGCGGTTCGCGGAGATTGTCCCCGCGACAGCGCCGCCCTTGCCCTACCCGCCTGCGCCTCGTAACCCCGGATCAAGCCGGCTTGCACGGCCTGAACAAATGTGGAACATACGGGCTCATGCTGAACCATATCCAGGTGCGCGGCGCGCGGGAGCATAATCTGAAAGGGGTGGACGTCGATCTGCCCAAGAACGCGCTCACCGTGATCACCGGCCTGTCCGGCTCCGGCAAGTCATCCCTCGCCTTTGATACCATCTATGCCGAAGGCCAACGGCGCTACGTGGAATCGCTCTCCGCTTACGCTCGCCAGTTCCTGGAGATGATGTCCAAGCCGGACGTGGACCATATCGAGGGCCTGTCCCCGGCGATCAGCATCGAGCAGAAGACGACGAGCAAGAACCCGCGCTCCACCGTCGCCACCGTCACCGAAATCTATGATTACATGCGCCTGCTGTGGGCGCGGGTCGGCGTCCCCTATTCGCCCACCACCGGCCTGCCGATCACGGCGCAGACTGTCAGCCAGATGGTTGATCGAGTCATGGCGCTGCCGGAGAACACCCGCCTCTATCTGCTCGCCCCCATCGTGCGCGGCCGCAAGGGCGAGTATCGCAAGGAGCTCGCCCAGCTGCAGAAAGATGGCTTCACCCGCGTGAAGATCGACGGCGAGTTTTACGCCATCGAGGAAGCCCCGGCGCTTGACAAGAAATACAAGCACGACATCGACGTGGTGGTGGACCGGCTCGCCGTTAAGGAGGGTCTGGAATCCCGCCTGGCCGAAAGTTTCGAAACCGCGCTGAAATTGGCCGAGGGCCTCGCCTTCGTCGAACTGGCAGACGCGCCCGCCGATGCACCGGAACAGGAACGCCGCATCCTCTTTTCCGAAAAATTCGCCTGCCCGGTTTCCGGTTTCACCATCTCCGAAATCGAGCCGCGGCTGTTCTCCTTCAACGCCCCGCAAGGGGCCTGCCCGGCCTGCGACGGCCTGGGCGAAAAACAACATTTCGATCCCGATCTCATCGTCCCCAACCACGCGCTCACGCTGGAAAAAGGTGCCGTCGCGCCGTGGGCCAAATCCAACCCGCCCTCGCCTTATTATCTGCAGGTGCTGGCCAGCATCGGCCGCGCCTATGGCTTCACCCTGAAAAGCAAATGGTCCGATCTGTCGGATGAAGCCGCCCGCGCCGTGCTCTATGGCACCGGCAGCCGCGCCATCCCGCTGCGTTTTGAAGACGGCCGCAAGGCCTATGAGGTCGTCAAAACCTTCGAAGGCGTCGTCCGCAACCTCGAAAAGCGCCTCAATACCGAAAGCACCATGATCCGCGAGGAGCTGGAGCGCTACCAGTCCCCCTCCCCCTGTGAAGTCTGCCACGGCGATCGTCTCCGCCCCGAAGCGCTCAGCGTCAAGATCGCCGGCGAAACCATCTCCACCGCCGTGCGTCGCCCCGTCGGCCAGGCGCTGGCATGGGCGCGCGGCGTTGCCGATCATCTCACGCCGAAACAACGCGCCATCGGTGATCGCATCCTGAAAGAGATCACCGAACGCCTCGGCTTCCTCGACAATGTCGGCCTCGATTATCTCAACCTCGATCGCAAATCCGGCACGCTTTCGGGCGGCGAATCCCAGCGTATCCGCCTCGCCTCCCAGATCGGCTCCGGCCTGTCCGGCGTGCTCTATGTGCTCGACGAACCGTCCATCGGCCTGCACCAGCGCGACAATGATCGCCTGCTCACCACGCTGAAACGCCTGCGCGATCTGGGCAACACCGTGCTGGTGGTGGAACATGATGAGGACGCGATCCGCCTGGCCGATTATGTGGTCGATATGGGCCCTGGCGCCGGCGTCCACGGCGGCGAAGTCGTCGCGGCCGGCAGCCTGCAGGATATCCTCGACAGCCCCACCAGCATCACCGGCGCCTATCTGTCAGGCCGCCGCTCCATCCCGGTGCCGGCCAAGCGCCGCAAGGGCACCGGCAAGAAACTCACCGTGAAGAACGCCCGCGGCAACAATCTGCAGGGCGTCACCGCCAGCATCCCGCTCGGCACCTTCACCTGCATCACCGGCGTGTCGGGCAGCGGCAAATCCACCTTCACCATCGATACGCTCTACAACGCCGCCGCCCGCGAACTGAACGGCGCCCGGCTGCTCGCCGCGCCGCACGATGGCCTCGATGGGCTGAACCACCTGGATAAAGTGATCGACATCGATCAATCCCCTATCGGCCGCACCCCGCGCTCCAACCCCGCGACCTACACGGGCTGCTTCACCAACATCCGCGATTGGTTCGCCGGCCTGCCGGAATCGCTGGCCCGCGGCTACAAACCCGGCCGCTTCAGCTTCAACGTCAAAGGCGGCCGCTGCGAGGCCTGCTCGGGTGATGGTCTCATCAAGATCGAAATGCACTTCCTGCCCGATGTCTATGTGACCTGCGACGTCTGCCACGGCCACCGCTACAACCGCGAAACCCTGGAAGTGAAATTCAAGGGCAAATCCATTGCTGACGTGCTGGACATGACGATCGAAGACGGCGTCGAATTCTTCAAGGCCGTTCCCCCCATCCGCGAAAAGCTGGCCATGCTACTCGAAGTTGGCCTAGGCTACGTCAAGATCGGCCAGCAAGCCACCACCCTGTCCGGCGGCGAAGCCCAACGGGTCAAACTCGCCAAAGAACTTTCCCGCCGCGCCACCGGCAACACGCTCTACATCCTCGATGAACCCACCACCGGCCTGCACTTCGAAGACGTCCGCAAACTCCTCGAAGTCCTCCACGCCCTGGTGGAACAAGGCAACAGCGTCGTCGTCATCGAACATAATCTCGACGTCATCAAAACCGCCGACCACATCATTGATCTCGGCCCCGACGGCGGCGACAAGGGCGGCCAGATCGTGGCGACCGGAACGCCCGAAACAGTGGCCGCCTGCGAGGCCAGCTGGACCGGGAAATATCTGGCGCCGCTGCTCGCCGCATCCCCCCGCGCCGTGGAGGAAGAAGCCGCCGCGCCCGTGAAGCGCGCGCGCAAGGTAAAGGGCTGAAGCGTCAGCGAGCCCGCAGTCGCGGAATGACAAAGATGGCCAGCAGCAACAGCCACAGGGCAACCGCCAGGTGGAACAGATGCCAGGCCAATGCCGGATGCGCCGCGCGCAGCGGATCCGTCGCAAGCCGCCCGATCAGAAGCACGGTGAAACTGGCGGCAACCAGCCGCGCCTGTCTGTCGGCGGCACGATACGCCAGCCATGCTCCCACCAACGTGAGCACCAAAAAGGTCGGCACCATCGCGCCCGGGATGAGCACGGCCAATACGCCCGCCGCTCCGCCCAGAACCGGCGCCAACCAGCGGGCTCGGGCGGCCATCACGCCAACCATGCAGCCGAGCCCAAACACCGCGCCGGCTCGCGACAGGAACTGGTGAACCAGTTCGAAGTCGCCGGCCAGGCCAGCGCTGATCCTTATGGTACCCACCAGGGCCGCCAGCATGAAGGGCGCAATCCCCACTGCCCACCAGGCGTTGATCCGCGCCGTTCGGGCCATGGCAAATGCGCCGGCCGCCACCACCACCGCTTCGGTCACGGCGAAATGCTGAGGCAGCAGCGCACTCATTCGGCGGGCACCGCGCTGCTGCCCGCCCGGCGGCGGGCGTCCGGGGCAAAGCCGGCCGCGGCCCGGATGGATTGGGTCGTCTCGCGCGATCCATCATGGCTCCAGCCCGGCGGCGCAAACACATAGGCCAGCCGCTGCCACCAGCGCAGATCACGCTGGCTGGCGTCACGGGCAATGCCAACATATTCGTGCGTCAGCACGGTCACTGGGTTGAGCGTGTCCAGCTGGTTGACCAGGCCATAGATCGGCGGATCATCGGCGCGCTCGGCTTCGAACGTACCGAAAAACCTGTCCCAGATGATCAGCGTGCCGGCATAATTCGCATCGAGATAGCGCGGGTTGGTGCCGTGGTGCACGCGATGGTGCGAAGGCGTGTTGAAGATCGCTTCATACCAACGCGGCATCCGGTCGATCGTTTCGGTGTGCAGGAAGAATTGGTACGTCGCATTCAGCACCCCGCAAAACGTGACCATGATCGGATCGAAGCCAACCAGCACCAGCGGGATCTTGAGCATCATCGTGCCGGTGAAATGCTTGGTCCATGATTGGCGCAAGGCAATCGGCAGATTATAATTCTGGCTGGAATGGTGGACAACATGCATCGCCCACACCCAGCGCACCCGGTGGGCAATCCGGTGGTGCACATAAAAGCGCAGATCATCCAGCACGAAACACAGCAGGAAGGTCGCCCAGGTTACCGGGACGGTGGCGATCTGGAAGGGTTCCACCGCCGCCAGCGCACCCAGGGTGATGAACGCGGTCGCCGCATTGGCCGGCTCGCTCAAAAAGCCCATCGCGATGCTCACCCCGCTGTCCTTCAGCGGAGTCTTGCCCTTGCGGTGGAACAGCCGGATGGCGATCTGTTCAACCGCAATCATCGCCAGAAACGCCAGCGCGGAAAACTGGACGATGTTGGAACGCACGAACTCCATCGCGGTCATCGGACTCTCCCCCCAAAGCATGCTCCCTGGTTAGGTGGTCCGGTTGTGGACAACAATTGAGTTATTCTGCCCCATTATGTAGATAATGGAACATGTCGCTCGATCTCGTCCTGATCCGCCGGTTTGAAGGGGTCGCCCGCCTCGGCAGCTTTTCCGCCGCGGCTGACGAAGTTGGCGTCACCCATTCAGCGATGACCAAGAGCATCCGGACGCTCGAAGAACTGTGGGGTGTCCGCCTGTTCGAACGCACAACCCGATCCGTGGTGCCAACAGCCGCCGGCCGGCGCCTGATCGAACTGGCGCCCGAACTGCTGACCCATGCCGAGGAAAGCAAGGCCCGCGTGCTGGCCGCCGGGCGCCGCCTGTCGATCGTGTGCGGCCCGGCCATCCTTGAGAGCTTTATCCCCGCCGCGCTGTCCGCCTTCGCCCGCAGCCACAAGGGCATCGGGGTAGAGGTGGAATATCTGCCGCCCGATATGGCCGTCCAACGCCTGCAACAACGCCGCGCGCAACTGCTGCTCTATCATTCTGATTCGCTCGCGGCCTTTGCCGGCCGGCGCGACCTCAAAATTCAACCGGTGATCGAAGAACCCTACCATCTCCTCTGCGGGCCCACCCACCCCGCGGCAACCAACCGCAATGCAGACGCCCTGCTCCAGCATGATTGGGCCATCGCCGGTTTTGATCCAGGCTTTGCCGCCAATCTGGCACCCCAGCGCCGCGAAGCCCTGCAGCGTTCCGGCTTTCCGCGTTTTCGCCTGTCGAGCCAGAAAGCCTGTGTGGACCTGGCGCGGCAGGGAATGATCGTGACGATGGCACCGCGTTCCGGCGCGCTGAAGGCCTGCACGGAAGGCGGCCTGATATCCTATGAAGTGCCGGGCATCGCCCCGTTCACCCTCGTCGCCATGACGCTGGCCGATGTGCCCGATCAGGCGGCAGCCGATTTCATCGAAATATTGTCGGGCAACAAATGACGCGAAAGATCCGGCAGAACTGAAACCTGGTCCACGGGTTCCAGCTGAAGCGATCGCCATGGCCATGCCCCGACGGCGATGACAAGGACGGCCAGTTGGTCATGGCCGGCACAACCATCGTGCTTGCAGCGTGCGAAGGGAGCCGGACCGGCAATTGTCTCGCCCTTTACTGGCCGCTTTCCTTCATGCGATGGCAATAAATCCCGCCGCGCCAGTGAAGCAACGACGCCAAGCCATGGGCTGAAGAAGGAAGTGGAATCATCCGCTCTGCACACATGGTGTAATTACCCACGTCCCCTTTGATGTCTCAGGTGGAGACAGCCCCGAGTATGGTTTGGAAGGGATTGGCGCCTGACAGTCGCGCGGTGTCGACGGTTGTGCGCAGGTTGGCTTCGGCGTCCGCGGCCCATTTGGCGCGGTAGCCATTGGTGACTTTGCGCTGGATGACGCTGGGCCGCAGGGCCCGCTCGCTGACGTTGTTGGTGACATCGACTTTGCCGGGGAAGTCGCAAAATGTGAGCAGCTGATCGCGCGCGCGCCTGATCTGCCCGAGCAATTCATGCGCCAGTTCGCAGTCGGTGGCAGTGGCGAGGATGGCATCGAGGTCGCGCTGCAGTTTACGTTTTCGGTTTTTCACTGTCGCTGCGGCAAGCGTTGCTATGTCACGGGCAAGACCGAAGGCTCGATCCAACCAGAGCTTGAGGCGCATGCCGATAAGGTCAGTGCCGTGCTGCTCGACGAAGCGGGCCTTGCGATCGAGATGGGCAAGACAGGTCTGGTGGTGCAGCCCATGCCGCTGCTGGCCGGTATAGCGATCCGATATCCAGACGCCGGGCTGGTGGCCGGCCATGGTATCTCGAACGACCTGGGCGGCGCGGCTGAACACGGCGGTATGGACGACGGCATCGGGCGCGCAGAACACCCATTGATAGCCGTTGCAGCCTTCGATCCGCATTCCGGTTTCGTCGCAGGCCACAACATCGGCACGGCGCAGGGCCAAGAGGGCATCGTCGCGCCGGGCGGCAAAGACCGGCGCTGTGCGCTTTAACATGTTCATCAGCGCACCCTGGCTGATATCAAGCCCGAACAGATCGCCAAACACTCCCTGCAGCCGTTGGTAGGAAAACAGCTGGTTGGTCTTCAGGTAGAGCGCCAGCGCGTGGATGCGACGGCCAAAAGGCGTACCTTGCGCCGCCTGTGGTACCAGCGCGCTGGTTGCCTTGCCGCATGTCGCGCAGCGACAGGCCAGCCTGCGGTGGCGCCTCACAAGCGGCTTTACCGGGGGCTAGTCGATCTCGTCATATTCTCCGACAACCTCGGCTGTCGCATCCTCGCCAAATGGCAGACCGCAATGCTGGCAATGCGCCGGACGATGGTCTTCGTGTGCATCGGGCGCTTCGGCAAGCGCGCGGGCGTGCCCCTTGTGCCCAGGCTTGGCACCGCCAGGCCGCGAACTGTCTCGCTTCGCCTTCCTGTCCGTCGACGGCGGCTTCGAAGACGTTCGCGATGTCTTGTTCGGGCGCTGCGTCCCAAGCACCAGATCAATCAACTCAGGCTTCGTAAGAGCCTCAAGTTCCTCGCGATTCATGAACAGTGTGAATCACGCCAGCGCATGCTTGGCAAGGGAGGGTAATCTCCACATGGTCCAACTGATTCGCAAATCATAGACTCTTCGCGTGTACAAACACGCTCGCGATTGGGGTCGCTGGAACGGTTGGAGTGCAGGAGAACTGCGCATGGCCGTTGCAGATATGCGATTGTTGGCGAGGGTAAACATGCAGATTGGCGAATTGTTGGTGGCTGCCGGGTTGGTCAGCCAGGCGCAGATCGAGCTGGCGGTTGATCGTCAGCACGATGCGGGTGGCCGGTTGGGCCCCAATCTGGTGGCGATTGGTGCCATTTCGCCGGAGGAACTGGCGGAGTTCGTGGATGGAGTGCCGGTGGAGCCGTCCACCATCCCGGAGACCGGCCTGCCCGAGCAGTTTCTGATCGATCTGATGTTGAAGTTCCTGTTTGTCGGCACGGCGGAGACGACGGCGGAGCTGGCCGGAGCGTTGCGGTTGCCGCCGGGGTTGGTGACGGAGTTGCTGGAGGCGGCGACGCGCGGCCAGTTGGCGGCCGCCTTGGGTTCCATTGGCGGCGGGCAGTTGGGCATGCGGTTCGAGTTGACCGACATGGGCAAGGCGCGGGCGCGTGAGGCGATGGCGCGATCCAGCTATACCGGGCCGGCGCCGGTGCCGCTGGAGGTGTATGCCCATTGGATCGAGCGCCAGAAGGTAACCAACGAGATCATCGATGCAGCGGGCATGCGCGCGGCGTTTGATGGCCTGGAAGTGGCGGATGAGCTGGTGAACAAGCTGGGCCCGGCGATCACCATAGGCCGGGCCTTGTTGATGTATGGCCCGCCCGGCAACGGCAAGACATCGGTGGCGCAGCGGCTTGATCGGGTGTTTCGCCATGTGATCCACATTCCGCATGCCGCGCTGGTGGAAGGCCAGGTGATGACGGTGTTTGATCCGGATGTGCATTTGCCGGTGGACCGTGATGCCGCCGTGGCGCGCCCGCGCCTGGTGGCTTCGCTGTATCGGGATGAGGCCGATGGCCGCTTTGTGCCGTGCCGCCGCCCGTTCATCGTGACGGGGGGTGAGCTGACGCTGGAGATGCTCGATCTGAAGCATGAGGCGGGCGGCAATTTCTATACCGCGCCGTTGCACATGAAGGCGGCGGGCGGCGTGTTGCTGATCGACGATTTCGGCCGCCAGATGGTATCCCCAACTGCGCTGCTCAACCGCTGGATCGTCCCGCTGGAAAACCGGGTGGATTATCTGAAGCTGGCGACTGGCAAGAGTTTCCGGGTGCCGTTCCAGACGGTGGTAATCTTCTCCACCAACCTGGCGCCGGCCGATCTGATGGACCCGGCGTTCCTGCGCCGCATTCCGTACAAGCTGGAGATTGGCCCGCCTTCCCCCGAGGCGTGGCGGCGCATCTTCAAGAGCGTGGCGGCCGCGAACGGCATCGAGGTCGAGGATGGCCAGATCCGCGCGATCGAGCATGATCTGACCGTGACGCAGGGGCTTGATCTGGCCGCCTATCAGCAGCGGTTCCTGATCGAGCAGATTGTGGCTTCATCCCGCTTCGCGGCGGGGTGAGGGGTTTGGCGTTTCGGTATTGAGGGAGGCCCCCTCACCCAGGGCCGGCTTCGCCGTCTCTCGCCCTCTCCCGCAGTCGTCAGACGACGCCTCCGGCGTCAACGGGAGAGGGGATTTAGTTCCAGCCGAAGCGCACGCCGTAGCTGAGCCCCACCGACACCTGATCCCGCTGGCCGCGCAGGTGGATGAGCGAGGAATCCGCCACCACATCCCCCAGGCGATCATAGCTGGTGAACAGGGTGAGCGCGCCGTTCTTGCCGAAGCGGCCCAACGGCTTGGTGAACGCGCCGGAAACGCCGGCGGAGATCAGGCCGGAACCGGTGGAGAAGGCTGGCAGGCTGGTGGCGCGGGCTTGCGCTGCGCTGACGCCGAAATAGGTGTTGCTGTAATCGCTGTCGGCCCAAGTGGCGCGCAGGGAGAGGTTCCAAAGCAGGCTGGCGTCGCGATTGCGGTCGCTCCAGCCGATGATCGTGTCTGCAATCAGGCCATCGTGGCCGCCGGTGCCCTGCCGCACTTCGGCGCGAAGGCGCAGCTTGCCGCCCACGAAGCTTTTCTGGGCAAAGCCGCCAAATTCGCCGGCCAGGCCCACATCGCCCATGCCGCGCAGCGCCGTGGAACCGCCGGTGATGAGGAAGGGCGAGCCGCCGGTGTTTTCCTGCCGGCCAAAGCGGATCTTGGCGAGCGGGCCGATCTTCCAGCCATCCTGATTGACGGCGTTCCAGCCCAGGCCATCGGGAACGGAGAGAAAGACGGCATCCTTATAGTTGAGGCGCAGATCGGGGAAGATCGACAGGCCGTGATCGCGGCTGCCCTGCCAGACCGGTGCAACGATGGGCGCGAGGCCGAGGCCGAGGGTCCAGGCTTTTGGCGCGGGCGGGCGCTGAGCCTGTGCGCCTTGCAGGGTAGTGGGCACGCCGGGCGCCGGGCCCTGTTGGGCGAGCGCGGGGGTTGCAGTGATCAGGATCAGGGCGGCGGCGGGGCGGATCATCGGGAGCCTCAGGCGGGTTGGGGGATGGGTTGGCGATAGCGGGATTATTACGGAACCGCAATGTGCCCGTTCCGGCAGCAGCCCGGCTCTGTTTGGCAGCAGATACGCAATCGCCACGATGGGAAGTGGAACCAAGGCGGCCCACATTGGTTGCAAGACAAACCCCTTGGGAGCATCACATGAGCCATCTGCCGCAGGATCTGCACGACATCTTCCCCGCCGCCACCGATCGGTTGCGGCACCAGAAGGAGACGGACCGGCATTTCCGCACGCTGGCTGATCGTTATGCCGTGCTGGATGATGAAATCCGCCGCAGCGAGACGGGTGTGACTCCGGCGATGGATGACAGCCATGCCGAAGAACTGAAGAAGGAACGGTTGGCGCTGCTGGATCAGATCGCGGCCATCCTCGAAGGAGAAAAGGCATGAATGTCAACGAGATCGCCGCCGAACTGCGCGCCCGGCTGACCGAGGTTCAGGCCGAAATCGCCAGGCTGGAACAAGTGACGACGCAACCGCTTTCCGCCAAATTCGCCGATCAGGCCAACGATCTGGAAGAACTGGCCACCAACGAAGGGATGGAGGTTCAGCATATCCACGAGGCCGAGCAGATCCTGGCCGCGCTGGCCCGCATCCAGGCCGGCGAATATGGCGTGTGCAAGTCGTGCGGATGCGATATCGCCCCTGCCCGCCTGTCCGCCCTGCCCACCGCCAGCCACTGCATCAAGTGTGCGGCGTGATGGTTGGTGACAGGGGAAGCCGGGGCGGCTAACCACCGCTCATGAACCTGTTGCCCCACTCTGCCCCGTTTACCCGTTTTGGCGAGTGGCTTGCCGCTGCCGAAGCGGCAGAACCCAATGATCCCAATGCGATGGCAGTTGCCACGGCAACCCCCGATGCGGCGCCCTCCTTGCGCGTTGTGCTGCTGAAGGCGTGGGATGAGCGCGGGTTCGTGTTCTACACCAATCTCGACAGCCAGAAGGGCAGCGAGCTGGCAGCGAACGCGCAGACTCACCTGAATTTCCACTGGAAATCGCTGCAACGCCAGGTGCGCATCGGCGGCCGCGCCGCACTGGTGAGCGATGCGGAGGCCGACGCCTATTTCGCCACCAGGCCGCGGGAATCGCAGCTGGGTGCCTGGGCCAGCCTGCAGAGCCAGCCCCTGCCCGACCGCAGCACCTTCGATGCCCGCATCGCCGACATGGCCGCCCGCTTCCCCGCCGAAGTGCCGCGCCCGCCGCGTTGGAGCGGGTGGCGCGTGGTGCCGGAGCGGATCGAGTTCTGGCAGGCCCGCGATGGCCGCTGGCACGAACGCGAAGTGTTCTGGCGCGAAGCTGATGGCTGGCGCTTCGGGTTGGTATATCCTTGATGCGCCTCCCCTTCTCCCAGGTCGATGCCTTTGCCGATGGCGCTTTCACCGGCAATCCGGCGGCGGTGATGTTTCTTGAGCGTTGGCTGCCGGATCCCGTGCTTCAGGGCATAGCGGCCGACAACAACCTGTCTGAAACCGCTTTCCTTGTCCCGCACGACGGGGCCGAGGCCGATTTCGAATTGCGCTGGTTCACGCCCAAGCTGGAGGTCGCGCTGTGTGGCCACGCTACGCTGGCCAGTGGGCATGTCGTTCTGGATGCGCTGCCCGATCTGCCTTTGGCGCGTTTCATCACTCGGCAGGCTGGCCTGTTGACCGTGGCCCGCGATGGCGATGGCTTGGCGATGCGCCTGCCGGCCTGGCCCGCTGATCGTCCGGTGACGCAGGCGGAAGAAGCCGCCGTCTCCGCCGCGCTGCGCACCCTGCCGGTGGAAGTGTGGGCGCGCGGCCACGATTATCTGGTGGCGATGTTCGATTCACCAGATGAAGTCCGCAGCTTGCAGCCTGATTTTGCAGCGATTTTGGCACTGTCGTCGGGCGTGGACCTCATGCTGATCGCCACCGCGCCGGGCGAGGATACCGACGTGCTTTCCCGCGTGTTCGTGCCGGCCTGCGGTGTGGACGAAGATCCGGTGACTGGCAGCGCCCATGCCGTGATCGCGCCGATGTGGGCGGCGCGCTTTGGCCGGCCATCCTTCACCGCGTTGCAGGCTAGCGCCCGCGGTGGGCGGCTTGCATGCCGGGTGGAGGGCGATGCCGTCATCCTCTCTGGCAAGGCCCGCACCGTCATCCGCGGCGAGTATGACTTGCCGGATGCCGCCGTCTCCGGCTAACGCCGGGGCATGACGCACTTCATCAAGATGCACGGGTTGGGAAATGATTTCCTCGTGCTTGATGCACGCGAACAGCCGATTGCGCTGAGCGCGGCGCAGGTGCGCGCGCTGGCCAATCGCCACACCGGCATCGGCTTCGATCAGTTGATCCTGATCGAGCCCAGCACCATAGCCGATGTGCGGCTGCGCTTCTGGAACAGCGATGGCGGCGAAGTGGCGGCCTGCGGCAACGGCAGCCGGGCGGCGGCGGCCTTGCTGGGCGGGCAGCACCGCATTGAAACCGCAGGCGGCCTGCTGGACAGCAGCGCTTGTGCGGGCGGTGCCGAAGTGGACATGGGCGCACCGCGCTGGGACTGGGACGCGGTGCCGCTGGCTTACCCGATGGACACCGGCAACCTGCCGCTGGCCTGGGAGGAACTGGAACATCCGGTGGCGCTGTCGGTGGGCAATCCCCACGTTGTCTTCTTCATGACGCAAGCCGCAGTGGTGGAGCTGGAGCGTATCGGCCCCATCATCGAGCATGATCCGGTGTTCCCGGAACGGGTGAACGTTGGCATCGCGCAAGTGACCGCCCGCGATCACCTGATCCTGCGCGTGTGGGAACGCGGCGCCGGCGCAACCTTGGCCTGCGGAACCGGCGCGGTGGCGGCTGTGGCGGCGGCGCAGCGGCGCGGGCTGGTGGATGCCCGGGTGCGGGTCTCCCTGCCCGGCGGTGATCTGTCGGTGACGCGGCGCGACGATGGCCATCTGGTGCTCGCAGGGCCGGCGGTGATCGCCTTCACCGGCGATGTTGATCTGGAGCGCTTCGCATGAGCTGGCTGGGGAAACTGACGCAGGGGCTGGCGAAATCGACCAAGCGCCTGGCCGATAACATCACTGGTCTGGCCACCGGCACGCTGCCGCTCGACGATGAGCGGCTCGACGAGATCGAGGAAGCGCTGATTGCAGCCGATCTCGGCCCGGCGGTGGCGGGCCGCATCCGTGAACGGCTTGCCGATCAGAAATTCGCCAAGGGCATTGATGAAGCTGGCATCCGCACCGTGGTGGCCGAGGAAGTGGAGAAGGTGCTGGAGCCCGTTGCCATCCCGCTGGCCATCACGCGCCGGCCACAGGTGGTGCTGGTGGTGGGCGTCAATGGCAGCGGCAAGACGACGACGATCGCCAAGCTGGCCCGGCTGTTCAAAGCCGAAGGCAAATCGGTGATGCTGGCTGCCGGTGATACGTTCCGCGCCGCCGCCATTGCCCAGCTGAAGATCTGGGCCGACCGGGTGGGCGTGCCGATCGTTTCCGGCGATCAGGGCGGCGATGCGGCTAGCCTGGCCTTTGATGCCGTCAAGCGTGCCATCGACGAAGGCATCGACGTGCTGATCATCGATACCGCCGGCCGCCTGCAGAACAAGGCCGGCCTGATGGACGAACTGGCCAAGATGAAGCGGGTGATCGGCAAGCTCGATCCCAGTGCGCCGCACGACGTGCTGCTGGTGCTGGATGCCACCACTGGCCAGAACGCGCTCAGCCAGATCGAGGTGTTCGGCCAAGTGGCAGGAGTCACCGGCCTGGTGATGACCAAGCTGGATGGGTCAGCCCGCGGCGGCATGCTGGTGGCGGCGGCGGAGAAATACCGCCTGCCGATCCACGCCATCGGGGTTGGCGAAGGCATGGACGATCTGCAGCCCTTCGATGCCGGCGATTTCGCCCGCGCACTGGCCGGCGCGGAGGATTGAGTCAGCTCGCGGCGCGCAAGCGCAAGCCGGTGGTGGCTGCCGCTTCGGCCGCTGCGATGGCGTCCGGAATCTGGCTGGCCGGTACTGGCGGTGACAGCGCAAAGCCCTGCACCCGGTGAATGCCGGCAGCGCGGGCCAGTTCCAGTTCTTCACGGCTTTCCACCCCTTCGGCCACCAACATCAGATCCATCGAATGGCCCAGGCTGGCGGCGACGCGAAAGATAACGGACGCCGCGGCTTGCCCGGGCGCGCCCGCCAGCAGCGATCCGGAGATTTTCAGCGCATTGATTGGCATCCGGCGCAGACGATCGAGCGAAGAGAAGCCTGAGCCGAAATCATCCATCGCCACGCCCACGCCCAGAGAGATCAGCCGTTCGATATTGCTGCGGCAGGCGTCTTCATCGGTCATCAACGCTGTTTCGGTGACTTCCAATGCCAGGCAATGTGGTGGCAAGCCGGCGAGTTGCAGTTCGGCCAGCACTTCGTCCACCATGCCGGGCAGGCGCAGATCGTGCACGGAGGCATTGATCCACAGGTTCATCGGCCCTGGCATTCCGGCCACCACGCCCGCGGCCTGCTCCAGCACTAGGCGGCGCAGCGTGCCAATCAGGCCGCGCGATTCGGCAATGCGGACCATTTCGGCGGGCGCCACCGGTTCACCGCCATCGGGCAGCCAGCGCGCCATCGCCTCCAGCGCCACCACTCTGCCGGTTTCAAGATCGACCAGCGGTTGGTAGGTGACATCGATCGTCCCGGCGCGCAGGGCCGATCGCACCCGCGCTTCCACCCCGGCGTTGCGCGCCGAAAGCAGTTGCAACTCCGGCGTGAACAGGCAGATGTGGCTGCCCGGGTGGCTTTTGGCCGGCAGCAGCGCCAGATCCGCGGCGCGCAGCAGATCCTCACCCACGATGCCATTAGCCGGGCTGAGCGCCACGTCAACGGCGGCGCCAATCTGGATCTCGGCATCGCCGAAACGCGCTGGTTGATCCACCGCATCGATCAGAAGGCGCGCCAGCGCAGGTGCCCCAGCTTCATCATCGCTTTCGGCCAAGATAGCGATTTCATCGCCGCCCATGCGGCTGGCAAACAGGCCGGGATCGGCGGTACGCAGCCGGAACCCGACCCGCGTGATGACGCGATCGCCCATGGCATGTCCGTAGCGATCATTCACCTGCTTGAAGCCATCCAGATCGACCATCATCAAGGCAAAGGCGCCGCCCCTGACCAGGCGCTTATCCAGTTCTTCCATGAAGGCGCGGCGGTTGGGCAGGCCGGTGACCGGGCAGCGGCGGATTTCGCGGTTCAGCTCGGCAATGGCGTTGCGCTCGCCGGTGCTGTCGCGCATCACGGTAACCCAACCGCCACCCGGCACCGGCTTGCATTCCAGATCGATGGCGCGACTATCGTTCAGATGCATGGTGACATCGAAGGGCTGGCGCATCCTCACCAGCATCGCGGCATGGCCCAGAAATTCGGCGCGGTTGGTTGCAGCGGTTTGCAGATTGGGCGCGTCGGCCAGCAATTCGGCAAATGTGGACGGCTTGCCCGGACCGATCGGTTCCACACCCAGCAGGACCATCGGGCTGCTGTTCATGGCAACCATCTTCGTGGCGGCATCCAGGATGATGATGGCCTGACACAGCGTCTGTACGGCGGTTTAAAGCCGTTGCCGTTCCGCCACCGGCGCTTCGCGCGCCAGCATTAGTTCGGCATGGGCGGCACAGCCACTGCGGGCCATCGACACGCACAGCAAGCCGACCACCAGCAGGCCAACGCCGGCCCCTACTCCCGATGGCGCGGGCCAGAAGCGGATGAACGCTACGCCGATCGGCAGGCTGATGGCCGGAAACTGCACCAGTGCAATCAGCGGCCGCACCTGCCCGGTGCCATTGACCCACCCCCGCACCGCCAGCCCCAACATCACAACCAGCGCCTGCACCACGAAGGGCGAAGGCCGGCTGAGCGCGGCAAAGACAATGCCGCCCAAGCCAACTGTCAAGATGATGGAGCCCAGCACAAAACGGGGTTCCACTTCGCCAAAATCAATGTCCGGCTGGGGTTCGCGCACGGGGTGGCAGGCGAAGACGAAAAAGGCGATCCCGACCAGAACCAGCCCCAAAGAACAGGGCCGGCAGATTCTTCACGGCGAGCGCGGTGGCGATTGCCAGCATGGAGGCCACCGGCCCAGCGGCAAGAAAAAATTGCCCAGATCACGGGTAAGTTCGGCTTGCAGAGATACCGGCAATGCCGTGCCAAACAGATCTCGGGCCCAACGAAGCGGCCAGCTGCGGCGTTCAGGCACCACGATATTGGTGCCGCTTGCGTAAACCATACTCCGCGATACAGTTAACATGCTGTCGCGAGGTTGGATAGCAGCCCATTGCGGTGGAGCAAACCCCGGCTTGCCCACGGTGCTTGACCACCCTGCCCCATGCGCTTATGGAGGCCGCGGCTTCCGGGAGGAGGCCATGCGTCCGAGGATGCACGCCGGCCAGCGAGGTTTCGCCCGCCGGCGCGTTTCCATTTGGAGGCAGACCGATTTTTTGAGAAGGGCCTCTGGGCTTTGTTTGACAGTCTTTCCGATCGGCTGGGCGGTATTTTCGAGCGGTTGCGCGGCCGTGGCGCGCTGACCGAGATAGACGTTCGCGCTGCGATGCGCGAAGTGCGCGTGGCATTGTTGGAAGCCGACGTCGCTCTGTCCGTCGTTAAGGATTTTATCGAGAACGCCACGCAGCGCGCGATTGGCGCCGAAGTGATCAAATCGGTCACGCCCGGCCAGCAGGTCGTCAAGATCGTCAATGATTGCCTGGTGGAACTGCTGGGTGGCGAGGATGAGCCGACCCCGCTGAAGATTGCCGTCACCCCGCCTGCCGTCGTCATGATGGTAGGTCTACAAGGTTCGGGCAAGACAACCAGCAGCGCCAAGCTGGCAAGCTGGTTTTCAACGCGCGAGCGCAAGAAGGTCATGATGGCCAGCCTGGACGTCGCGCGTCCGGCCGCCCAGGAACAGTTGCGCGTGCTGGGTGAGCAGACGGGCATCGCCACCCTGCCCATCATCGCCGGCCAGTCGCCGGTGCAGATCGCAGAACGCGCCCGCCAGTCCGCCCGGTTGCAGGGCTTTGACGTAGTGGTGCTCGATACCGCTGGCCGCCTTGGTGTTGATGAAGCGCTGATGACCGAAATGGCGGCCATCGCTAGCGCCACCGCGCCAGATGAAATCCTGCTGGTGGTGGACAGCCTGACAGGCCAGGATGCCGTAAATGTCGCCGCCGCCTTCAAGGAACGCGTTGCGCTGACCGGCGTGATCCTCACCCGCATGGATGGCGACGCCCGTGGTGGTGCCGCGCTTTCTATGCGCAGCGTGACCGGCGCGCCAATCCGCTTTGCCGGTGTCGGCGAAAAGCTTGACGCGCTCGAACTTTTCGACGCTCGCCGGGTCGCCGGCCGCATCCTGGGCATGGGCGACATTGTCGGCCTGGTCGAAAAGGCGGCCGCCAATTTCGAAGCCGATCAGGCCGAGAAGATGGCGGAAAAGCTGGCCAAGGGCCAGTTCGACATGGACGACCTGCGCCAGCAACTGGCCCAGATGAAGAAGATGGGCGGGCTTTCCGGCCTGGCCGCGATGATGCCGGGCATGGGTGCCGCCAAGAAGGCAATGGATAGCGGCGCGATCGCGCCAAAGCTGCTCGACCGGATGGAAGCGATCATCTTGTCGATGACGCCCAAGGAACGTACCAAGCCGGAAATTCTCACAGCCAAGCGCAAGATCCGCATTGCCAACGGCTCCGGCACCACTGTGCAGGATGTCAACAAGGTGCTGAAGATGCACCAGGAAATGGCCAATGCAATGAAGCGCCTGAAGAAGATGGGCGGCATGAAGGGCATGATGAAGATGCTGGCCGGTATGGGCGGAGTGCCCGGTGCCGACGGTGCGGTTCCGGCGAGCGGCGAAGGCCCCGGCGGCGCCATCGATTTGGGGGCAGTTGGCCGCATGTTCGGTCGTCCCGGCATGGGCAGCCTGCCACCCGGCTTCAACAAGTTTGGCAGAAAATAACCGCAATCACCTGAATGAAATGAAGGAAAAATACCAATGGCTATCTCGATCCGTCTCGCCCGTGGTGGCATGAAGAAGCGCCCGTTCTACCGCATAGTCGTGTCCGACAGCCGCAGCCCGCGCGACGGCAAGTTCCTGGAAAAGCTGGGCACCTACAATCCGCTGCTGCCCAAGGATTCGGCTGAGCGCATGAAGCTCGATACCGACCGTGCAGCCTATTGGCTGGGCGTTGGCGCGCAGCCGACCGACCGAGTGGCCCGCTTCCTCGACGCCGCTGGCCTGCGCACCCGCGCTGCCAAGAACAACCCGACCAAGGGTGAGCCGGGCGCCAAGGCCAAGGAACGCATCGAAATGGCCGCCCAGAAGGCCGCTGAAGCTGCCGAAGCCGCTGCTGCTGCCGAAGCCGAAGCTGCTGAAGCCGCTGCCGCTGCTGAAGCTGCTGCTGCCGAAGCCGCCGCCGCTCCGGCCGTTGAAGAAGCCCCGGCCGAAGAACCGGCTGTTGAAGTTGCTGCCGAAGAAGTCGCTGCTGAAGAAGCCCCGGCTACCGACGGCGAAACCGCCTGATCGGGAACGCCGGCAATGGCGGCCGATCAGATCGTGCTGGCCGCCATTGCCGGCGCCCATGGCATTCGCGGCGAGGTGCGGCTGAAGCTGTTCACCGACGACGCGCAATCTCTGGCCCGTCACGCCCGCTTTGAAGCGGGCGGGCGGGCCTTGGTTTTGGTGGCCATCCGTTCTGACAAGCCGGGCACTGCCATCGCCCGCTTTGAAGGCGTGACTGACCGTAACGTGTCCGAATCGCTACGCGGTCTCACCCTCTCCGTTCCCCGCACAGCCCTGCCGGCGCTGGACGAGGGCGAATATTATGTCGCTGATTATCTTGGCCGCACCGTGGTTGATGAAACCGGCAACATGGTGGGCACGGTCAAGTCCATCGAGAATTTCGGCGCGTCCGACATCCTTGACATTACGCTGGCCAAGGGCGGCACCGTTATGGTGCCCTTCGTCGCCGACGTGGTGCGCGAGGAGGCAGACCGCTTGATAGTCGACAAAGCCTGGCTGCAATGAGCTGGCGGGCGACGATCCTCACGCTCTACCCGGAAATGTTCCCCGGCCACCTGGGCCAAAGCATAGCCGGTCGGGCGCTGAACGAGGGTCTATGGGCCTGCAAGGCCGTCAACATCCGCGATTTCACCACCGACAAGCATCGCACGGTGGACGATACGCCGGCCGGCGGCGGGCCGGGCATGGTGTTGAAGGCTGATGTGCTCAGCGCCGCCATCGATGGAGTGGCCGATGGCCGGCCGGTGCTGGCGATGACACCGCGCGGAAAGCCCCTCACCCAGGCCCGCGTGCGCGAACTCGCCACCGGCACCGGCGCCATCATCCTATGCGGCCGTTTCGAAGGTTTTGACGAACGCACCTTCCAGCGCCGCGCCATCGAGGAAGTCTCGATTGGCGACTATGTGCTGTCCGGCGGCGAGGTTGCCGCCCTGGTGGTGATGGATGCTTGCGTGCGGCTGCTGCCCGGTGTAATGGGCGCGCCTTCCAGCGGGATCGAGGAAAGCCACGAAAGCGGTCTGCTCGAACACCCGCATTATACTAGGCCCCCCGAATGGGAAGGCCTGGTGATCCCCGAAGAGTTGCGATCGGGGGATCACGCGCGCATAGCCAGATGGCGGCGCGCGCGGTCCGAAACGGACACACGGTCACGGCGGCCGGATCTATGGGATCATCATGGGGATGGTCGGGTCCATCCGCCCTCTGGCGCGCGACAACAGAAGAAAGAGGAATGAGATGAATCTCATCCAGCAGATCGAAGCCGAGCAGATTGCCAAGCTCACTGAAAAGCGCAGCATTCCGCTCTTCCGCGCCGGCGACACGCTGCGCGTGGGTGTGCGCGTCGTTGAAGGCGAGCGTACCCGCGTGCAGAATTACGAAGGTGTGTGCATCGCGCGTTCTAACCGCGGCATTAACTCGTCGTTCACCGTTCGCAAGATCTCGTTCGGTGAAGGCGTGGAGCGCGTGTTCCCGCTTTACAGCCCTAGCATCGAAGCTATCGAGGTTGTGCGCCGCGGTGTCGTTCGTCGTGCCAAGCTCTATTATCTGCGTGGCCGCAGCGGCAAGTCCGCCCGCATCGTCGAAAAGCGTGACGCACGTCCCGCAAAGGACTAATCCCCATTCAGTTTGCCGAAAGGGCGCCAGTGGCACTGCTGCTGGTGCCCTTTTTCGTTGCGTGTTCGCCGCTCAAGCCCCTATCTGAACCCATGTCCCCCCTTCCCCCATCCGGTGCGATCGACGGCGGCATCCACCGCCTGGCCGCGCGTGTCTATTTCGAAGATACGGATACCGCCGGCATCATGTATCACGCCAAATATCTGCATTTCCTGGAGCGTGGCCGCACCGAATTCCTGCGCGTGGCCGGCATCGATCATGGCGCTGCCGTGAAGGCCGGCGAAGGCGCCTATGCCGTTACCGAAATGCAGATCAAGTGGCTAAGCCCAGCGAAACTGGACGATGTGCTTACTATCGAAACCCGCCTGCTCTCCCTGCGCGCTGCTGCCTGTCAGATCGAACAGCGCATCATCCGCGATGGTGATCCGCTGGCGCAGGCCACGCTCATCGCTGTTTTTCTCGATCCCGCCGGCCGCCCCCGCCGGCAACCGCGCGACTGGATGGCGCGGTTCAATGAACTTCTGGCACAGGAATCATGATGCAAGCCGATATCGCGATCAAGACCGCGGCTGAACTGTCGCCCTTCGCCCTGTTCATGCAGGCGGACATCGTCGTGAAGGCAGTGATGCTTGGGCTCCTGCTCGCCAGTGTGTGGAGCTGGGCGATCATCCTCGAACGCTCTCGCCGCCTGTCACGCCTGAATGGTGAGGCCGCCAAATTCGAAGACTGGTTCTGGAAATCCAAGGATCTCGACAGCCTCTATGAACCTGCCTCCCGCGCCGATCATCCTTCGGCCCATGCCTTCCTGGCCGGCATGAACGAATGGCGTCGCACTCTCGCCGGCAAGACCGGCCGCAGCATCGATCGTGAAGGCCTGCGTTCGCGCTTGGCCAGTGCCATCAATGTCGCCATCGGCCGCGATATCGACGAACTGTCGGACCGGTTGAACGCGCTGGCTACCATCGGTTCCGTCGCGCCCTTCGTCGGCTTGTTCGGCACGGTGTGGGGCATCATGCGCAGCTTTGCCAGCATCGCCGCCAGCCAGAATACCTCGCTGGCCGTGGTCGCCCCCGGCATCGCCGAAGCGCTGTTCGCTACCGCCATCGGCCTGTTCGCCGCCATCCCCGCCGTGATCGGTTACAACCGCCTGCTGCACCGGGTGAACCGCCTCGAAGCCCGCCTTAACGCCTTCTCGGAAGAGTATCTGAACCTGCTCTCCCGCCAGCTTGACGGCATGGACAGCCAATAATGGGCATGGGCTCCCCCCGACGCGGCCGCCAGCCCATGGCGGAGATCAACGTCACCCCTCTGGTGGACGTGATGCTGGTGCTGCTGATCATCTTCATGGTCACCGCGCCGTTGCTGGTTGCCGGTGTACCGGTGGACCTGCCTGACGCCAAGGCGCAAAGCCTGCCGCAGGACCAGGCGCCGATCCAGATCAGCCTGAACGCCGCTGGCGAGCTGTTTGTTGATCGCATGGCCATCGCGCCCGCAGCCCTGCCCGCCAAGCTCGCCGCCCTGCGTGAAGCCCGCAGCGATGAAGCACGCGTCTATGTACGCGCCGATCGCGGACTGGATTATGGCCGGGTGATGCAGGTGGTGGGCGAAGTGAACGGCGCTGGTTTCAAGAAGGTGGCCCTAGTTACCGACGGCCAAGATGCCATGGCGCCAAAAAGTTCGCAATGACGCGCAGCGAACGCCTCAGTATTGCCGGCGCCGCCATCGCGCATCTCGTGCTGCTGGCCGCGCTCAGCCTTGCTTGGCAGAACAGCCAGAAGATGTTGGCCGCGCCCACCGATGCCGTGCCGGTGGAAATCGTTGACATATCAGATGCACCGCGCACGCCAGAACCTCCCCAACCGTCTATGGAAGCCGCGCCGCAGGAAACCACTGCCGCTGCCCCCGAAGCGGAGACCGCGCCTGAACCTGAGCCGGTGAAGGCCGATTCCGTGCCTCCACCCGAACCCACAAAGCCCACTCCACCAAAACCCACGGCCGTGATGCCCACCAGGGCCCCTCCCTCCCCGCTCGACACCTCCACACTTGCCAGCTTGATCGACAAGTCGCTGCCCAAGGCGACGAAGAAGCCGCTCGACACCTCCAAACTCGCCAGAGAACTGAACGCCGCCGCGCCCACCCGAGCCACCGTCGATCCCCGTGCCGCCGCCACCCTCGCTCAGGCCATCCGCGCCCAGGTTGCCCCCTGCTGGAACCCTCCCGTGGGTGGCCGCGACGTGCGCCGCATGACCGTGATCGTGACTGTGAACTACAGCCGCGACGGCCGCGTAATCGGCATGCCGGTCGCCGGCACCCCCACCGGCATGACCGCCACCAACGCCGACTATGCCCGCGCCTTTTCCGAAACCGCCCGCCGCGCCGTGCTGCGCTGCCAGCCGTTGAAGCTCCCTGCCGAATTGTACGATCTGTGGGGCAGCGTGGAGATCAATTTCGATCCAGAAGAGATGACGTGAGAGGATGGCGCCAGCGGTAATGGACTAGTCCTTTACCGCTTCCCACACCAACCGCCCCTCCTTCATCGTCCCCACCACCTTGATCCCACGAATGCGCGCGACTGGCGTCGTCAGCGGGTTGGCGCTGAGCAAGGTGAAGTCTGCCAGCTTTCCTATCTCGATGCTGCCGCGCCGGCTTTCTTCGCGGTAGGCCCAGGCCGGGTTGATGGTGAGGGCTTTCAGGCCGGCCCACGCGTCCAGACGTTGCTCTGGTCCCAGCACGAAGCCGCTGCGTGTGATGCGGGCCATGCTGGTCCACAGGATGAACATCGGATCGAGCGGGGTGACGATAAAGTCGCTGTGGTTGCTGGCCTTGATGCCGAGCGCCATCGCGCTCTTGATCGGCGAGATGTGGGCAGCGCGCTGTTCGCCGAAGTTGTAGCGGTGGACGTCGCCCCAGAAATAGGTGTGGTTGGTGAAGTAACTCGGCGTGATGCCGAGCGCGGCGTAGCGCGGCAGTTGATCGGCCCGTTGCACCTGGCTGTGGATGACAACGGTGCGGTGATCGGTTGGCAGGCGCAGCGCGTCCATCGTATAGATGACGTCGTCCATCGCGGCATCGCCATTGGCGTGGATGAACAGTTGCAGCCCGGCGGCGCTGGCGGCCTTGGCGGTGGCGAGGAAGGCGGGATAAGGCTGGATGCCTTGCGCGTGCCAGTTCTCCTGCCCATTCGGGCCGCCGTGCAGATATGGCGTGCTCATATAGGCGGTGCGGCCTTGCGGGCTGCCATCCTGGGTGATCTTGATGCCCTGCAGCTTCAGCCGCCCCTGCCATTGCCCGATGGGATAGGCGGAATTGCCGGCCCAGCGTTTGAAATCCACGAACGAGGGTAGCGCCACCACATCCAGCACGAGCAGCCCCTGCGCGGCGGCGGCCTGCAGCAGATCGAGATCGGCCAAGCTGGTGAAGCCATCATTGGCCAACGTGTAGCCATTGCGCGCATAAAGCTGCTGCACGGCGGCGAGGTTCTGCAGGCGCTGTTCACGCGGCGGCGGTTTCAGCGCCGGGCCAGCCAGCATCAGCGCGCTTTCCCAGATCTGGCCATTGGGCGTGCGGCCATCGGCTTCGCGGTTGATCAGGCCGCCTTCGGGCGCCTTCGTATTCGGCGTCACACCAATCGCCGCCAGCCCGGCGCTGTTGAGCACCGCACCGTGGCCAGAGACATGCATCACCAGCACCGGTCGATCCGGGAATCGCGCATCGAGATCGCGGCGAGTCAGGTCGCGCTTGTCGGCCAGCAGACTGGCGTCATAGCCCCAGCCCACCAGCCATTCGCTGGGCGCGATCTTCAGTGTCACTTCTTCAGCCGCCAGCTTCCCCACAAGATCGGCAATGCTGGCCACCGTACCCACCGGCGCGCCCGACACATTCACCCGCTGCGCCAGATCGACCGCCATGGCGAGATGGCTGTGCGCATCGACCAGCCCCGGCAGCAGCGTGCGGCCCTTCAGATCAAGCCGTTGTGTTTCCTGCCCGGCGATACGCTGTGCCTGCGCCAATGGCCCGGCAAAGGCGATCCTGCCGCCGTCCACCACCACCGCCGCTACCGTCTGCGGCTTGTCCCCTACCATGGTGAGGATCGGGCCGCCGTGGATCAGCAGATCAGCGGCGCTTGCCGGATTGGCGAACATCAGCGCGGCGCCCATGGTAAGGATCCTGTTCACGCCGCCGCCCCTGTGTATTGTTTATGTAACACACAATGGTCGCACAAAAAAAGGGGATGGCGCAAGGCCTCCCCCCTTTTAGATCTACGTGGCGTCAGGCTGGGAGGACGCGGCGGCGACGGGCAGCTGCACCCACCAGGCCAAAGCCCGCAATCAGCATCGCCCAGCTGGCCGGTTCAGGAACCACGGCAACGCCGGTGGTGAATGTGGTATTCGGGCCGAACCCGATATTGCTGCTGCCACAGTCCTGGGCGCGGCTGGTCACCGTGCTGACGCCGTCGGCGACGGCAAAGAATGGGCCGGTGCGGGGATTCAGATCATTGCCGCGGGCGCGCGACAGGTTGAATATCAGATTGCCGCCCAGCCGATCATAGGTGAACGGCGTGGCGAAATTGATGGTAAGCAGGCCGCCGCTCAGCGCCGGCAGCACGTCGTTGAACACCACCAGATTGTCGGCACCAAGATTGGCGTCGAAATTCACCGTATCGATGCTGGCGGGCCCGACATTGGTGGTCGAAAGCGAGATGGAGACCGGGCCGTCGACAATTGGGTGCCACCACTGGTCACCGTGAAGCTGAGCGCGGTGATGGTGACCATGCCTAGAAACGCCGCCGCGTCACAGACCTGCTGATAAAGGGTGGATGGCTGGCCGGTCAGCTGGCAGCCGAACGGAAAGCAGTTGCCCGACGTGCCGGTGCCGATAGTGAAATCAACCGCAGCAACTGGCGTTGCAGCGAGGGTGACGATGGACAAGGCAAGCAGAGCAATCGTTTTCATAAGCATTTCCTGGGTTTGGGGTTTGTCTGATAGCTAGCAAGCTTCGTGCCACGCTCCCTGTCCATTGAATCCAACGGCTTGCCGCAGCGCGCCGGGGATAACTGTAAAGTCTACTGACAATTGGCTGCCTGCGCTGCCGCCCGCCCGCAATCGAAACGCCGGTATGGCTCCCGTTCAGGCTACACCCCTGATATGGTGCGCCCATGCGCATGATTCTGCTCCTTGCACTTGCTGGAATTACCCCTGCACTTACTGCGTCACCGGCGCTGGCCCAAACCCCGGGACCGCTGCGTGTGGATATCAACGCTGGCCTGATGCAGCCGATGCCGATCGCGGTGCCGGCCTTTGCACCCGGCAATGGCGCCAGCACGGAAGCCGGCACCACAACGCTATTGGGCGAACGCGCGGCGCAGGTGATCGCCAATGATCTCAAGTCCTCCGGCCTGTTCAAGCCGATCGATCCGGCGGCTTACACGACCACGGTTGGCATCGATGATGTGCTGAAGCCCGATTTCCCGGCCTGGCGCACCATCGCCGCGCAGGCACTGGTAACAGGCACGGTGACGGCCAATCCCGATGGCGGCATCACGCTGGCCTGTTATGCCTATGACGTGTTTGCCGGTGGTGAAATTGCGCGCCAGGGTTTTGTCACCACGGCGGCAGGCTGGCGTCGCGCTGCCCACAAATGCGCCGATCTCGTCTATTCCCGCCTCACTGGAGAATCCGGCTATTTCGACAGCCGCATCGTGTACGTGAGCGAAACCGGCGCGCGCACCAAGCGTATCAAGCGGCTCGCCATTATGGATCAGGATGGCGCCGGCCACCGTTTCCTCACGTCGGGGCAAAATCTTGTGCTTACGCCGCGCTTTGCGCCGGGGCAGCAGACCATCACCTACATGAGTTTCGAAAATAACCGCCCGCGTGTGTGGCTCTACACGCTGGGCAGCGGCCGGCAGGAAGCGGTGGGCCAGTTTTCCACCATGACGTTTGCGCCGCGCTTCTCGCCCGATGGACAGAACCTCGTCTTCTCGATGGCGGTAGGCGGCAACACAGATATCTACCGTTTCAACCTCGCCACCCGCGCCACCACGCGGCTCACCAGCGGGCCGGGCATCGACACGTCTCCCAGCTATTCGCCGGATGGCAGCAAGATCGTGTTTGAAAGCGATCGCGGCGGTTCGCAGCAACTGTATGTGATGAACGCCGATGGCAGCGGACAGAGCCGGATCAGCTTTGGCGAAGGCCGTTCCGCCAGCCCTGTATGGAGCCCACGCGGCGATTATATCACCTTCACCCGTATGGGCGGCGGCCGTTTTGGCGTGGGCGTGATGCGTCCCGATGGGAGCGGCGAACGGTTGTTGACCAACGGCTTTCAGGATGAAAGCCCGGCATGGTCCCCCAATGGACGCGTGATCCTGTTTGCTCGCGGCGACAGATTGGGCCGTTCGGGCTTGTGGTCCGTCGATATTTCCGGTTTGAATGAACGTCGTATCGCGACCCCGCTGGATGCATCTGATCCGGCATGGTCACCGCTATTGCCCTGACAGTTGGAAGAGGAGCCCCGACATGACCCGCCACCTGCCCAAGTTCACGCTCATGGCCGCTCTGGCCCTCACCCTTGCCGCCTGCGGTGGCAAGAAGAAGGTTGAACTGGAAGCCCCGCCTACCGCCGCACGCCCGGAAACCCCCGTGGCACCGGCCGAAGCCACGGGTGGCGCCACCACGCCCGGCGTTGCCAGCAGCAGCATCCCCGGCAGCCAGGACGATCTGCGTGCTCAGGCTGGCAGCGACACGGTTCTGTTTGCCTATGACAGCTATGAACTGGATGGTGAGGCCCGCACCACCTTGCTGAAGCATGCGACCTGGCTGCGCGCCAACCCGGGCGTGCGCGTCACGCTCGAAGGCCATTGCGACGAACGTGGCACCCGCGAATACAACCTTGCGCTGGGTGATCGTCGCGCAAATTCGGCGAAGAATTTCCTCGCGTCGCAGGGCATCGACGTGGCTCGCCTGAGCACCATTTCATATGGCAAGGAAAAGCCGGCCGTGGATGGCGCCGATGAAGCCGCCTATGCGCAGAACCGCCGGGCCGTCACCATGGTGATGAGCCGCTAAGGCCCCTTCCCCCTTCACCGTTTAATCGTTTACAGGCGTGCCCATGCGGATCATCCACATGGGCACGCCTTTTTTTGCCGTTCCGGCGCTTGATGCGCTGGTGGCGGCGGGGCACGAGATCATTGCCGTCTATACCCGCGCGCCCAAGCCGGCCGGGCGCGGCAAGCAATTGCAGATGAGCCCCGTCCATGCTTGCGCCGCAGCGCTGGGCATTCCGGTGTTAACACCCCGCACCTTCCGTGATCCGGCGGCGGTTGCGCAGTTCCTGGAAATCGCGCAGGGCTGCGATGTTGCCGTGGTCGCCGCCTATGGCCTGATCCTGCCGCGCGCCGTGCTGGATGCGCCGCGATTGGGCTGCCTCAATATTCACGGTTCGCTGTTGCCGCGCTCGCGCGGGGCGGCGCCGATCCAGCGGGCGGTGCTGGCCGGCGATGCGACCACAGGCGTTACCATCATGCAGATGGAGGAAGGGCTTGATACCGGGCCAATGCTGGCAAAGGCGGAAACGCCCATCGACAACAAGACCAGCGGCGATTTGTTTGGCGAATTGGCGCAGCTAGGCGCGGATCTGCTGATCGACGTATTGGCCAATCCGCGCGCCGCGGTGCCGCAGCCGGAAGCCGGGGTCACGCTAGCGCCACGCATCGACAAGGCCGAGGCGCATCTCGATACCAGCCTGCCGGCCGTGCAACTCGAACGGCAGGTTCGTGCCTTCAACCCGGCGCCGGGCGCGTGGCTCGACATCGCTGGTGAACGCGTGAAGATTCTCGCTGCTGTCGTCGAACCCGGCGCGGCAGCGTCTGGCGTCACGGTTGATGATCGGCTTGGACTGGGTACCGGCGATGGCGTGCTGCGACCCACCCTCGTGCAACGCGCTGGCAAGCCGGCCATGCCGGTCAAGGCGCTGCTCAATGGCTGGCGGGTGCCGGCCGGCACGCCGGTGGCTTAAGGCGCAGGGCGTGACGCGTTTCCGTTTCACGGTGGAATATGATGGCCGGCCCTATATGGGCTGGCAGCGGCAAGATCATGGCCCTTCGGTGCAGGCTGCGATCGAGGCGGCGATCTACAGCGTCACCGGCGAGACTGTGGAAGTCCATGCGTCGGGCCGCACCGACGCCGGTGTCCACGCCCGCGCCATGCCGGCCCATGCCGATATCGAGAAATGCCTGACGCCATTCCGCCTGATGGAGGCGATCAACGCCCGGCTGAAACCGCAGCCGGTGGCCATCATCGCTTGCGCGGAAGCACCCGATTGGCACGCGCGCTTCGATTGCACCGGCCGACGTTACCGCTATCGCATCATCAACCGCCGCGCGCCGCTCACCTTTGATGCCGGGCTGGCCTGGCGGGTGCCGACGCCTCTGGATGCGCAGGCCATGCACGAGGCGGCGCAGCCGCTGGTTGGCCGGCATGATTTCACCACCTTCCGTTCCGCCCAATGCCAGGCCAATTCACCGCTGCGCACGCTCGAACGGCTGGAGGTGAAGCGCATTGGGGAAGAGGTGCATGTTCTCGCTGCTGCTCGCAGTTTCCTGCATCACCAGGTGCGCTCGATGGTGGGTTGCCTGAAGCTGGTGGGCGAAGCCAAGTGGAGCGGCGACGATCTTGCCACCGCACTTGCCGCCCGCGATCGGGACGCGCTAGGCCTGAATGCGCCGCCGGATGGCCTCTATTTCATCGGGGCCACCTACCCCGAGCTGTCGGTAGGCTTTACAAATGACTAAAACTCCACGTTAGCCGGTCGGGTAGAATAAGCCACTTGCCGGCAACCGACGAATTGGCACGTTAATTGCACTTTTGGTTTCGGGTCACCACCGAAGAAACTGAACATGCCCCAAGGGCCGCATCTTGCACAGATCAAACCCGGCCAGCACATCAAGCGCCTCTGGCTCTGGCTGGGACTGTCACTCGGAACCGCCGGTGGATTGCTGGCTGGCTGATCGCTGGCTGATAACAGTTACCGCCAGCCAAGTGCCTCCGCAATGATGTGGAAAATGACGTTCTGCTCCATCACGCCGCGCACCAGATCGGCGCGCGGGCCTTCGGCAAACAGCGCCACATCCTCACCGCCATGGCTTTCGCTGCCGGTGCCATAGATCTTGTTGGCAAGATAATTGGGATCGTTGGGCGGCAGCGTGCGGGACAGGCCACGCGACACGAACGGGCCGTTGGCGTAGGTGAGTGTCGTCATCGGCTGGCCGCGATCATCCAGAGCATAGCCCTCGACGCTCAGGCCACCATCGCCTTCGCCGCCACCCTTGGGCGGCTTGATATAGCCCAGAATGTCGTTCCCGCGTTCGGGATAGCCGGCCATGGTGAATACATGGCTGTGATCCGCCGTCACCAGCACCAGCGTCTCATCCAGGTTCACTGCTTTAAGCACCTCGCCCACTGTCGCGCTGAACATCTGCGCCTCTTTGAGCGCGCGATAGGGGTTGCTGGCATGGTGGGCATGATCGATGCGCCCACCTTCGATCATCAGATAATAGCCTTTGCCGCCACGCGCGGTCTTGCCAGCCTCCAGCTTGGCCAGCGCAAAGCGCGCCATTTCCGGCAGGCTGGGCTCGGCATCGTCTTTGCGGTCATGCTCGAAGCTCAGGTGATCGGGGGTGAACAGGCCGAACACTGGGCCACTGTCACGGGCATTGAGCCCCCGCAGCGCCTTTGAATCGGCAACATATTTCCCCTGCGGCCAGGCCTGCTGCCACGTCTCCACCAGGTTGCGGCCATCATCGCGCTGGCCGCCCTTGCCCACCGGCAGGAAGCGCGCACGGCCGCCGCCCAACACCACGTCCAGCCCGCCCTTGAAGCCCACCAACTGCGAAGCGAGATCTGCACAACCCGACGCGCGTGCTTCGGCCGGATAGGAGCGATCCGCCCCTTCCCAATCGCGGAACGGCACGTGGCCATAGACGGCAGCCGGCGTCGCATGGGTGATGCGGGTGGTGGTGACCACGCCCACGCCCATCCCTTGCCCCTTGGCGATTTCGGCCAGCGTGCGCGGCAGTTTTTCCGGCGTCTTGCAGGCTTCCGTGCCCTGATCGGCGCCCATGTTGATCACGCCGATGCGGGTTTTCACACCGGTGTTGAAGCTGCTGGCGGTGCCGGCACTGTCGGGCACCTGGGCATTGCTGTTGTAGGTCTTGACCAGCGCCGTGCTGGCCATCCGGTCCCACGCCAGGCTGTTTTCCTCACCCATGGACGGCGCACGGCCATCGATGGGATGCTGGCCATCAAAGATGCGGGCGGCGGTGATCGTGGAAATCCCCATGCCGTCACCCACCATCAGGATGACATTCTTAGCCTTCTTGGGCCGGTTCACCACCTTCAGTCGGGCATCAAGCGCAGCCCTGCCATCGGCCCACCAATTGTCTTTCAGCGGCGTGTCGAGCACCGGGGCAGCCGTGGCGGGCGTGGCCAGCAAGGCGGCCAGCAGAAAAGCGTGCTTCATCATGTCGGTTCCTCTGCCCTGCTGATGTTACAGCAATTTGATATCGCGCAGCCGTTCCAGCAGATAATCGTTCGCGGTGATCGGAGGTTCTTCTTGCGGCCCACCCGGCAGCGCGGTGATAAGATAATCCGGGCGGAAATGCAGGAAGAACGGCGTTGAATAACGCGCCACGCCCATGCGTTCGGGTGCCGGATTGACGACACGGTGCGTTGTGGACGGCAGGCGATGCCCGGTCAGCCGCTGCAGCATGTCACCGACATTGCACACCAAGCTGCCGGCCGGCGCATCGATGAACCGCCATTCGCCATTGCGGTCGAGCAACTGCAGCCCTACCTCCTCGGCACCCAGCAGCAGGGTGATGACATTGATATCCTCGTGTGCGCCGGCGCGGATGGCCCCGGCGGTTTCGGGCGGAACCGGCGGATAATGCAGCAGGCGCAGGATGGAGTTTCCGTCGCGCACCGGATCGGCGAAGAAATTGGCATCAAGGCCGAGATGTACGGCAATGGCGCGCAGCAGCGTATCGCCGGTCTTGTCCAGCGCATCGAACATCGCCCGAACGGCATAATGGAAATCGGGGATTTCGCTAGGCCACAGGTTCGGCGGCATCACATCGGCATAGGGATGACCGGGGGGCAATTCGCGGCCCACGTGCCAGAATTCCTTCAGATCAGCCTTGGCATGGCCCTTGGCGGCTTCCACCCCGAATGGCGTCAACCCGCGCTGGCCGCCGCCGCCGGGCACGACGTAACGGCGCTTCACGTCTTCCGGAAGCGCAAAGAAAGCCTTGATGGCGGCATTGGCGCGGTCGATCAGGCCCTGATCGATGCCGTGATCGGAAACGACGGCGAAGCCGGTGCGGGCAAAGGCGTCGCCAAAACCGGCGGCAGCGGCCGCAAGATCGGTCTCGACCAGAGAGAGCGGAATCGGCGTGATGTCGGCAGAAAGAGTCATGACCGCCCTTTGCCCCGGATTTTGGCCGCCTGCCAGTCCTCATGAATACGGATACCGAAGGTGGACCAACTGCCGCCGAAAACGCCAAAATCAGGGGCATGATCAGGGCCGTTTTTGCCCTCACCGCCCTGATTGCAACCCCGGCCCTGGCCGATCCGATCCCGCCGCCAGTGGCTGCCATGATCGAGGCTGCCGCTGGCAATCCCGATCAATTAAGGGTGGTGGCCAATATTGCCCGTCGGACCAATCCGGCCAGCATTGCCGAGATCGGTGCGCGCGTGGCCGAGATCTACGCGGCTTCGGCCAAGGCCCGCTAGGAGCGGTTGGCAGCGCAAGGCGCGCTTGATGGCTGGACCGGCAACGGCGAGTTGGGCGGCTTCATTTCCAGCGGCAACACCGAAAACCGTGGGTTGGCGGTGGGGGGAACCTCACCAAGGAAACACGGCACTGGAAACACGGCTTTCGCGGGATCGTCGATTACCAGGAGGATCAGGGCGTCACCTCGCGCGAACGCTATTTCGCCGGCTATGAAGGCAACTGGAAATTCATGCCGCGCGGCTTTGCTGTCTTGGCACTAAGCTATGAGAAGGACCAATTCACCGGTTTCACCAGTCGTTTCACGCAGGCGGTCGGTTTGGGCTATCGCCGCGTCGATGCGCCCTGGTTGACCGTTGCGTTTGATGGCGGCCCGGCGCTGCGGCAGGCCATGTTCACCGATGGCACCAGCCAATCCGAACTGGCGCTGCGTGCAGCGCTGAATGGCAAGTGGGTGATCACGCCGGCGATCAGCTTCACCGAAACCGCGCCCTATTACAGCGATCAGCGCAACAGTTCGCTGCTGTCGCTCTCGCAACTGACAGCGCGGCTGAATGGCCGGCTTTCGGCGCGTTTCTCGTTCCAGTACAACAACGAAAGCAACCCGCCGCCGGGTCGCCTGAACAGCGATACCGTCACCCGCGCCACGCTGGTCTACAGTTTCTGAAACCCGGTTGACCCACAAGGATGCCGCCACTATAGCAGCGCCTCCCAAACGCCTGTGGCAGCGTAGCTCAGTTGGTGAGAGCGCCGGATTCATAACCCGGAGGTCGGCAGTTCAAATCTGCCCGCTGCTACCATCCCTTCCGGATCCGCGATGTACAATTCCCCCGCCTGGTCGTTGGTCGTCCATGGCGGGTGCGGGCAGCTATCACCGGATACATTGCCCGGCCCGGAAGCCGATTGCCGCGCCGGTCTGGCCGGTGCGCTGGCGGCCGGCAAGGCGGTGCTGAGCGCCGGCGGCAGCGCTGTCGATGCCGTGGTGGCCGCCGTGAGCGTGCTGGAAGATCACCCGCTGTTCAATGCCGGGCGCGGCGCCGTGTTCACCGCCGAAGGCCGCACCGAGCTGGATGCCGCCGTGATGGACGGCGCGTCGCGCAAGGCCGGCGCCGTGGCTGGCATCACCCGCACGAAGAACCCGGTGCAACTGGCCCGCGCCGTGATGCGCAACAGCCCGCACGTGCTGCTCGCCCGCGACGGGGCTGATGTCTTTGCGCTGGAACAGGGGCTGGAACAGGTTGAGCCCAGCTGGTTCCGCGTCGAAAGCCGCTGGCAGGCGTTGCAGATGATGAAAGCGGCAGCGGCACGCGGCGAGGATGTGTTCGACGCTGATCTGAAATACGGCACTGTCGGCGCAGTCGCCCGCGATGCGCATGGCCATCTGGCCGCCGCGACATCGACGGGCGGGCTGACTGGCAAGCGCTGGGGCCGCATCGGTGATTCGCCGCTGATCGGCGCCGGCACGCTGGCCGACGATCGCAGCGTTGCCCTGTCCTGCACCGGTTCCGGCGAGGCCTTCATCCGCGCCGGCGTGGGCCACGAGATGGGCGCGCTGGTGCGACTGGCCGGGCTGTCGGCGGCGCAGGCAGCGGAGCGCGCCTTGGCCGATGTGAACGCGCTGGGCGGTACCGGCGGCATCATCTTTATCGGCACCGATGGCGTGCCGGGCTGGGCGTTTTCGACGCCCGGCATGTTCCGCGGCCGCGCCACAGCCTGCGACGAGGATGAGGTGGCAATCTGGGGCAGCGAAGGCTAAGTCTCGTCCCCTGTATTTGGGGAGAATATCCATGTCCATTCCTGCCGCCTTCGCTGGCCGCCTGTCGATCCCGGTGATCGGTTCGCCGCTGTTCATCATCTCCGGGCCGGAACTGGTCATGGCGCAGTGCCGCGCCGGCATCATTGGCAGCTTCCCCAGCCTCAACGCCCGGCCGCTGGCCCAGTTTGAAGAATGGCTGCAGCGCCTTTCGACCGAACTCGGTCCCAACGACGCGCCCTATGCCGTCAACCTCATCGTCCACCGTTCCAACGATCGTCTGATGGACGATCTGGCGCTGTGCGTGAAATACAAGGTGCCGATGATCATCACCTCGCTGGGCGCGCGCGAAGACGTTAACGAGGCCATTCACAGCTATGGCGGCATCGTCATGCACGACATCATCAACAACAAGTTCGCCAAAAAAGCCGTGGAAAAGGGCGCCGATGGCCTGATCGCCGTTGCCGCCGGAGCGGGCGGCCACGCCGGCACCACCAGCCCGTTCGCGCTGATCCGTGAAATCCGCGAATGGTTCGATGGCCCGCTGGCGCTGTCCGGATCGATCGCCACGGGCGAAGCCGTGCTCGCCGCCCAGGCGATGGGCGCCGATTTCGGCTATATCGGCAGCGCCTTCATCGCCACGCAGGAAGCCCGCGCGGTGCAGGATTACAAGGACATGATCACGCAGAGCGAGTCGTCCGACATTGTCTATTCCAACCTGTTCACCGGCGTGCACGGCAATTATCTGCGCCCGTCGATCGTCAAGGCCGGCATGGATCCCGACAATCTGCCGACCAGCGATCCTTCGGCGATGAACTTTGGCAGCGGCGGCAACACCGATGCCAAGGCATGGAAGGACATCTGGGGCTGCGGCCAGGGCATCGGCGCGGTAAAGTCCGTATTGTCGGCCGGTGAATATGTCGCCAAGCTTGTCAGAGAGTATGAAGCCGCCAAAGCCCGGATCGGTCTGGGCCCGGTTGCGGTTGCAGCAGAGTGATTGACATGCAGATGGAACTCAACACCCGCACCCGCGCCCTCTGGCTTGCCGGCGCGCTGGTGATGGGGACCTTTAGCCAGTGGTGCATGGCCTTTGGCCCCTGCGGCGCGCCGATCTGAACGCAGCTGCCTGAAATAACAAGGGCCGGCGTTCCCGATGGGGAGCGCCGGCCCTTTTGTTTGTGCGGGCTCAGTCGATGCGTTCGGCGCCCTTGGCCCGCGCGTCTTCACTGCCGGCCGCGCGCTGTTTCACGCCCAGCGTGATCAGCAGTGAGGACGACACGAAGATCGACGAATAGGTGCCGACAACGATGCCCAGCACCATCGCCGCGGTGAAGCCGAAGATCACTTCCGGCCCGAGGAACAGCAGCGCCAACAGGGCAGCGAGCAGCGTCACCGAGGTCATCACCGTGCGTGGCAGCGTTTCGTTCACCGAAAGATCGATGATCTGCTTGATGTCCATCTGGCGGTACTTGCGCAGATTCTCGCGGATGCGATCGTCGATCACCACCTTGTCGTTCAGCGAATAGCCGATGATGGTGAGCACGGCAGCCACGATGTTGAGATCGAATTCTAGTTGGGTGAGCGCAAAGAAGCCCAGCGTCACCACCACGTCGTGCACCAGCGCCACCACCGTGGAAACGCCGAAATACCATTCGAAGCGGAACCAGGTGAACACGGCGACGAACAGCATGGAAAGGCCGACCGCCCACAGACCATCGGTGATCAGCTCCTCCGACACTTTGCCCGACACGCTTTCGACGCGGGCAAATTTCACGCCCTTGTAATCCTGCTCCAGCGCGGTGCGCACCTTGCCGACCACGCGCTGCACGGCGCCTTCTTCGCCTTCCGGCAACGGCAGGCGGATCAGGATGGTTTGCGGGTTGCCGAATTCCTGCAGGGCGGAATCGCCCACACCCACGCGGTCCACCCGGCCACGCAGCGTATCGAGTGCCGGCGCTTGCGCAAACTCCACCTGCATGGTGAGGCCGCCAACGAAATCGACGCCCAGGTTCAGGCCGCGCACCGCCAGCAGGGCACCCGCCCCGATGGTCAACGCCAGCGTCAGCGCAAAGGCGATGAAGCGGAGTTTGACGAAGCCAATGTTGGTGTTGTCGGGAACAAGTTTCAGCGGCATCGATTTGTCCTCAGATGCTCAAGGTCGCGGGGCGCGCATTGGTCAGCCAGCGCGCCGCCATCCAGCGCACGATGGTCACCGCTGTGAACACCGAGGTGGCGATCCCGATCGACAGCACCACGGCAAAGCCCTTGATCGGGCCAGAGCCGAACAGGAACATGATGATGGCGACGATGATGTTGAGGCTGTTGGCATCCCAGATGGTGCGGCTGGCTTCCTTGAAGCCGACCTCGACCGAAGCAATCACGCCCCTGCCCTTGCGCTGTTCCTCGCGGATACGTTCGTTGATCAGCACGTTGGCATCAACGGCGGCACCGATGGTCAGCACCATCCCGGCAATGCCGGGCAGCGTGAGGGTGAAGCCGGCGGCCGACATGATGCCCAGGATCATCAGCACGTTGATCACCAGCGCGATCACCGAATAGACGCCAAAACGGCCATAGGTCATGATCATCAGCCCGGCCACGGCTAGCACCGACACGATCGAGGCGATGATACCGGCCTTGATCGAATCCGCCCCCAGATCGGGGCCCACCGTGCGTTCCTCCACCACCTTCAGTTCGACCGGCAACTTGCCGGAACGCAGCAGGATGGCGAGTTCGTTGGCGGTGGCAACGGTGTAATTGCCCATGATGATGCCGCTGCCGCCCAAGATCGGCTCATTGATGTTGGGCGCGGAAATCACCATGCCATCAAGGATGATGGCGAACGGCTTGCCGACATTTTCGGTGGTGGCCTGCGCAAAGCGGCGACCGCCGGTGGAATCGAACCGGAACGACACGGCGGGCGCGCCGTTCTGATCGGTTGAAACCTGGCTGTCGACGAGCTGGTCGCCGGTGATGATCGCGCGGCGCTTGACGACGACCTGGCCGCCTTCCTGAGCGGGCAATATCTGGCTGCCGGGAGGGGCGCGGCCCTGCAGCACTTCTTCCGGATCGGCAGCGGTATCGACCAGCTTGAACTCCAGCTTGGCGGTCTTGCCGAGCAGCGCCTTCAGCGCTTCGGGGTCCTGCAGGCCGGGCACCTGCACGACGATGCGGGTCTTGCCCTGGCGCACGATCGTGGGTTCGCGGGTGCCCAATTCGTCGATGCGCTTGCGGATCACTTCCACGGCCTGCGCCATGGCACCATCGATGGCGGCCGCAATGCCGGCAGCGGTGGGCGTGACGATCACCTGCCCGGGCACGCTGGCCCGGCTGATCTCCACTTCGCGAGAAGCGCCGACACCCAGCGGCGCGGTCGCCTTGTTCAGCAGGCTGACCGCCTGATCGAGCCGGGCCAGATCGCTGACACTGAATGTGAGGCGGCCACGGTTCAACGACAGATCGGTGATGGCGATGGCGCCACCTTCGGCGGCCCGCAGTTCGCCGCGCACCGTGTCTTCCAGCGCTTCCAGCTTGGCCTTTTCCACATCCTTTGCGGTGGCTTCCAGCATCAGGTGCGAGCCGCCGCGCAGATCAAGACCCAGCGGCAGTTGCGCCTTGGGCAGGCCATCGGGGATCATCGCCAGCTGCGACGGTTCCAACGCATTGGGCAGCGCCAGCAACAGGCACAGCAGCACCGTGGCCCACATCGACCAGGTTTTCCACTTGGGGAAATCCAGCATGGGCTCAGGCGCTCTTGTCGTTTGCCGCCGCCGGCACCCCGCGCGGCTTCACATCGGCCAGCGTGGATTTCAGCACGGTGAAACGCACGCCCGCGCCGGCTTCCACTTCCACCTCGGTATCGGTTACCCGCACCGCCTTGCCCAGGATGCCGCCGCCGGTGATCAAATCATCACCCTTCTTCACGGCATCAACCATGGCGCGGTGCTGTTTCGCGCGCTGCTGCTGCGGGCGGATGATCAGGAAATAGAAGATGGCAAAGATCGCCAGATAGGGCAGGAAGCCGATCACGGCCGCCATGCCACCTGCGGCGGCCGCGCCGCCTGCTGCCTGCGCATAGGCCGGGGTTTCAAACATCGTGGTTTCCATCAAATTGGTCGGATCGGCGCAAGGCTCTAGCCGCTTGGGCCAGCCTGCGCAACCGATGCCAGAGCCACGACCTTGTTTCGCAGGCGCACACTTTTGGCTATCGCTGGCGGCATGAACAATCAGGAAGCCCTGCTCGCCCGCATTGCCGCCGCGCTCGACCGGTTGGCGCCGGCCCCAGCCCCACCCGCCGATCCCGCCGCCGGGCACTGGTTTGGCTGGGATGGGGGCGGCCTTGCCGCCCTGCCCCCGGCGCTACCCGTGCCACTGGCCCTGTATCGCGGCGTGGAAGCACAGGCCACGCAACTGATGGAAAACAGCCGCCGCCATGCGCTGCGCCTGCCAGCGCATGATGTGCTGTTGTGGGGCTCGCGCGGCATGGGCAAATCCAGCCTGGCGCGCAGCGTCGTTGCCGATCTGGTGGCCGGCGGCCATGACATCGCACTGGTGCAGGTGATGTTGCCGGCGCTGGCCAGCCTGCCCGCGCTGTTCCGCGCATTGGCCGGGGTGGAACGGCCGTTCCTGATCTTCCTGGATGATGTGTCGCTCGGTGCCGATGCCGACGAGGTGCATGCGCTGCGATCCTTGCTGGATGGCGGCGTGCAGGCGCGGCCGGATCATGTGCGCCTGATCGTCACCAGCAACCGCCGCCACCTGGTGCCGCGCGATATGAGCGACAATGATGCCATCAACCCGCGCGATGCCGCCGATGATCACTTGGCGCTGGCGGATCGCTTTGGGCTGCGGTTGGGCTTTCACCCCTGCGATCAGGAGTCGTATCTGGCCATCTGCGCCGCCTATGCCGCGGCGCACGGGCTGGCCTTCGATCCCGCGGCGGCCCTCACCTGGTCAGCCGGGCGCGGCGCGCGATCGGGCCGGGTGGCGTGGCAGTTCACGGTTGAACAGGCCGGCGCGCAGGGGAAGCAACTGTAAGATTTGGCCTGTTTTGTCTGAACTTTGGCCAGTTCTGTCGCTTGACATCGGTAAAATCACTGGCACGATTCATCTGCAAGCCAATCGGTGCACGGCAAGTTCACGCTGCCAGCACCAGTGGAAATCGGGTGAAACAAGCGGGAGAAGTGATCATGCGCCGCCTGCTGTTGTCTGCGCTGTCTATCAATGCACTGGGTGCCGGCCTCGCGCTTACTCTGCCCGCTGCACCTGCCGCCGCCCAGCAATGGCGCGAGATCACCTGTGAAAGCTGGAATTACCGAGAAGCTGTTTGCCCCGCCCCCGGCGCCGTGCGCGTCCAACTGCTCCGCGTGCGCGGTGGCAGCTGCATCGAAGGCCAGACCTGGTATCACGACGATCGCGCCATCCGGGTGCGCAATGGCTGCCGCGCCACCTTCCGCATCGATGCCAACAATGGCTGGGGCGTCGGTGGCTGGGATCCCAATCAAGGCGTCGGGAATGGCATTGGTGGTGGCCGCTGGCAGGTGGTGCGCTGCGAAAGCTGGAATTACCGCAACCAGCGCTGCCCGGTGCAAGACGTGATCAGCGCCGCCCGCATGTTGCGCGTGATCGCTGGCGATTGCCGCGATGGCGACACCTGGCGCTGGGATCGCCGCGCCATCACCGTGCGCAACGGGTGCCGGGCCGATTTCGAAGTGATGCAGGGCTCGTCCGGTTGGGGCGGTTCCGGTGGCTCTGGCGGCGGCTGGGGCAGCGGCGGCGGTGTTGGCGGTGGCGGTTTCAATCCCGGCCAGGGCACCCGCACCATCAACTGCGAAAGCTGGAATTATCGCGCCGCCCGCTGCCCGATCGGTGGCGCCCGCAGTGTCAGCCTCACCCGCGTGATTGCCGGCAATTGTCAGGAAGGCCGCACCTGGGGTTGGGATCGCAACAGCATCTGGGTCAACGGTGGCTGCCGCGCCACCTTCAGCTTGTACTGACGTACTTTTCCGGGGGGAAACCACATGCGCCGCACCACCAACCTTGTCGCCTTACTTGCCCTTGCTTCCACGGCCGTGATCACGCCGGTGGCGGCCCAATCCAATTGGAACAACCAGGGGTGGAACAATAATGGCGGCGGCCAGATCATCCGCTGTGAAAGCTGGAATTATCGCTATGCCCGTTGCAGCGCCAACACCCGCGACGGGGTGCGCCTGTCGCGGGTGCTGGCCGGGGATTGCTCGCGCCGCAACTGGGGCAGTGATCGCAACGCGGTCTGGGTGAACAACGGCTGCCGCGCCGAATTCGACGTTGGCCGGCGCGGTGGCGGCTCCACTGGCGCGGTGATCGCCGGTGCGGCCGTTGCCGCCGGGCTGCTGGCGCTGCTGCTGTCCAAGGGCAAGAAGAAGGAAGCGGAAAGCGCCGCCCAAGGTGGCAACAAGATACCGGCCACCATCAACACCGGGCCGAACCAGGTGCCGCCCGCTGCCGAACGCGCCTTCCGCCAGTGCATCGATGAAGCCGCCCGCCAGATCGGCGCCACCGGCGGTACCGGCCTGCGCCTCACCGGCGAAGTGCAGCACCGCATGCAGGGGAATGGCTGGCAGTTCCGCATGCCGCTGGAAGGCACCTGGCCGAACGACACGCACGCCACGCCGGCCGAATGCAGCGCCACCGATACGGCGGTGCAGAAACTGGATTTCCTGCCAGAACCGACCAATCCCTGATCAGCTGTGACCGGGTGTGCGGCGCAGCGGCCGGTTGCCGCCGCCATGGGCCTGCTGCTATGGCTGCAACGTCCCCCGGTCCCTGAAGGCGTTGCAACTTGAAAACCCTTGGCCTCATCTGGCGTATCCTTGTCGGCATCAAGGATTTCCTCGTTCTGTGCCTGCTGGCGCTGTTCTTCATCGGCCTTTCGGCCCTGTTGTCGTCGGCCAAGCCTGCCAACGTACCGAATGGCGCGGTGCTGGTGCTGGCAATGGATGGCGCCCTGGTCGATCAGGCTTCCGAAACCTCGCCGTTCGATGCCGCGGCGGGCAATGTCGCTGCTGAAATCCAGGTGCGCGATGTGGTGCACGCAATCGATCACGCCGCCAAGGATGATCGCATCAAGGCCATCGTGCTGGAACTGGATGGCTTCATGGGCGGCGGCCAGGCCAATATCGCCACCGTCGATGATGCGCTCACCCGTTTCCGCAAATCCGGCAAGCCGGTTCACGCCTGGGCCACGGCTTACAGCGACGATAGCTGGCTGCTGGCCGCCGCCGCCAGCAAGATCTGGCTCAACCCGATGGGCGGCGTGATCATCACCGGCCCCGGCGGCTCGCGGCTCTATTTTGCCAAGGCACTCGAAAAGCTGCAGGTTGATGTCAACGTCTTCCGCGTCGGCACCTACAAGTCGTTCGTGGAGCCCTTCACCCGGACCGCCGCGTCCCCCGAAGCCAAGGCCGCCGATCAGGCGCTCGCCGGCAGCCTGTGGGGCAGCTGGCTTGCCGATGCGAAGCGCCTGCGGCCCAAGGCCGATGTGCCGGCCTATATCGCGCAGCTGCCGCAGCGCCTTGGCCAGTTCGGTGGAGACAGCGCCAAGACCGCCCTCGATGCCGGCCTCGTCGATCAACTCGGCAGCCGCGACGAATTTGATGCCGCCATGATCGAACTGGCGGGCGAGGATGAGCTCAACGATTGGGGCCATTACACCGGTGTCCCGCTCGATGCCTATCTCTCCGCCACAGCCAAGCCACTGGGTGAGCGCGGCGATGCCGTGGGCGTCGTCTACGTCACCGGCAACATCGTCGATGGCGAGGCCCCGCGCGGCACCGCCGGCAGCGCCACCATCCGCCAGGCGCTTGAAGAAGCGCTGGCAAAGAATGACGACATCAAGGCGCTGGTGGTGCGCGTCGATTCCGGCGGCGGCTCCGTCACGGCATCGGAAGAAATCCGCGCGGCGCTGCTGGCCGCCAAGGCCGATGGCCTGCCCGTCATCGCCAGCTTCGGCCCGGTTGCGGCCAGCGGCGGTTACTGGGTCGGCACGGCAGCAGACGAGATTTACGCCCAGCCTTCCACCATCACCGGCTCGATCGGCGTGTTTGCCATCCTGCCCAGCTTCCCGCGCGCGCTGGCTGAGCTGGGCATCACCAGCGATGGCGTGAAAACCACCCCCTATAGCGGGGAACCCGATGTGGTTGCCGGCCTGTCCCCGCAGGTTTCCCAGGTGCTGCAGATGGGCGTCGAAAACACCTATCGCCGCTTCCTCACCCTCGTCGCCACCGCCCGCAAGTTGCCGCTGGCCGAGGTGGACCGCATCGCGCAAGGCCGTGTGTGGGCCGGTACCCAGGCCAAGGAACTGAAGTTGGTGGACAAGTTCGGCGGCCTCGATGCCGCTGTCGCCGCCGCTGCCGCCAAGGCCGGCCTGAAAGGCGAGATCCGCGTGGTTGATATCGAAAAGCCGGTGCCGGCCTGGCAGCGCGCGCTGGAAAGCTTTGGCAGCACCGAAACCGAGGAACAGGCGAACTCGGCCCGAGATCCATGGGCGCGGCTAGTCCAGGCCTCGCGCCTGCGCTTGCTCACCGCCGCTCATGATCTGGGCTGGCTGGCGGCCGGCAAAGGCGCCACCATGCAGGTGCTGTGCATCGAATGCAGCATGGCTGGCTCCCCGCGCCCGGCCGCCGCCCGGCAGACGGAAGCCCTCACCGCCCGGCTGGTTCAGTCGTCGCGGTAACCCGGCAGCGCCAGCCCGGTGGCGATGGCAACCCCGCGCAATCCAAAGCCGGCGGCGGCACCGATTACCGCTGCCGGCCATAACGACAAACCCAGCAGCGTGAGCCCCACGTAGGTTCCCGCCCCCAGTGCGGCGGCTGACACATATATTTCCCGCCTCAACAGGATCGAAGGTTCGCCCGCCAGCAGATCACGCACGATGCCGCCGAAACTGGCGGTGAGCACGCCCATCACCACCGAAGGCAATGCCGGCACGCCCAGGCTCAACGCCTTGGCTGCGCCCAGCACGCTATAGGCGCCCAGCCCCAGCGCATCGAACCACAGCAGCGCGTTCATCCGCCAGCGATCAGCCTTGAACAGCCAAACGGCAGCGGCCGCCACCAGGCAGATGCCCAGATAATCCGAACGCCCCACCCAGAACACCGGCGCCCCGATCAGCAGATCCCTGAGCGTGCCGCCGCCGATGCCGGTGATCGCGGCGAAGAAAGCGAAGGTCACGATCGTCTGCTTGATCCGCGCCGCCGCCAACGCGCCCGAAACGGCAAACACCGCCACGCCCGCCATGTCGAGCACAGCCAGCAACGGCTCCAGCGGAATGGGCGGTGCGGCGATGGCCATCACCGCCGCCAGAAATGCCGCACGGTCAGCACCGCACCGGTGAGCACCACGCCCAGCGCCATCAGCGTCGCAATGATGATGACAGGGCCATGGGTGTTCTCGCGGTCCTGCCAGTCCAGAATGTGCAGGCCCCAGAACAGATCGTAAAACCGCCACCACGGCGTGCGCACCGCGCCGATATCGCCCTGGCTGTTGACATAGACGCGCACATCATCGGCGAATTCCACCCGATATCCCGCCGTCTCCCGCCAGTCGCTGGCCGGAGAGGCCGGGGTGATGGCGCTCACCGTCGCCGGGCCGGAAAGCGTGGTTCCCGCCCGCGCAATGGCTTCGGCCTGCGCGGCGGTGATGGCAATTGGCTTACCGGTGGTGGCGTCGAGCAGCCGCTTGCCCTGCCCGTCGGTCAGCTTCCACACCGGACGCCCAAGCAGTTGGCCCAGTTCCAGCTTCTCCACGCCCTGCAATGCCGGCAACCCGGCCGGCACGCTCAAGGCTGGTGCCTCCCGTCGCAGCGTCGTCCCGCGCACCTCGTCGAGCGGACGCACCACCATCACAAGGCCTGAAGCCACCCACAGGATGATCTGGATACCAATGATCACGCCGCTCCACAGATGGAGCCAACGAACGGTGCGGGTGGCGCGGGGAGACAGCATCACCGCGCTGTAGCGGGGCCGGCGCGGCCCGTCACCCCTCCACTAGTGCGCCAGAAGGTCAGCCAGTGCCGTGTTGATAAACATCATGTCTTCGGGGTTCATGCCGCCGCCAGCCATATGCCCCCATACCGACGGGATAACGCGCAGTTCCGCGTGGGGCATGTGGCTGACCTCGATTTCGCTGTCTTCGGGCGGGAAATAGAGATCGCTGCGGGACGGCAAGACGATGGCTTTGGCCGTGATGGCCGCCAGCGCCTTGGCAAAATCACCGTCAAAGCGGGGATCGGCGCTGATGTCGGCCGCCTGCCAGGTGGTGAGCATGGCCAGCAGATTATTGGCATCATGCGCCTGAAAAAACGGTTCCCAGGCAGATTTGAGAAAATCCTCCATGCTTGGCAGGCCAAGCCGCTCCCGATCCAGTTGCTGTCGGAAGAATGTTTGTGACCAGGCCCAGCCCGCATAAACCCGCGCAAAGGCGCGGATGCCGGTGACAGGGGGTGCCGCATAATCCCCGCCCGCAAATGCGGCATCGGCCATAAGGGCGGATTTGCAGCCTTCCAGGAACAGCCAATTGTGCCGCGAAACCCGCGCCGCACCGCAGAAGGGCGCGATCCGCTGCACCATGTCGGGAAACAGCGCGCCCCACTGAAAGCTTTGCAGCGCACCCATCGAATGGCCGGTGACCAGTGCCAGCATCGTAAGGCCAAATACTTCGGTCACCAACCGATGCTGCAGCAACACATTGTCCCGCACCGTCACCAGCGGAAACCGCGGGCCATCAAACGGCACCGGCGTGTTGCTGGGCGAAGACGAGACACCGTTCCCTAGCATGTTGGGGATGATGATGAAATATTTCTCTGGGTCCAGCGCCATGCCGGGCGCGATCGCCCAGGCATTGCTGTCGTGCGTGCCCATGTAATGTGTCGGATAGACGATGGCATTGTCGCGCGCGGCGTTCAGTTGGCCGTGGGTGCGATAGGCTACCCGTGTATCGGGCAGCACCACGCCCGATTGCAGCGCGACATCGCCGGCTTCGAAAATCGCGTGGTCTGCCATGTGTACGTTCCCCCAATGGGGAACGTGCCATGGCGGTAAAGAAGGTGCAAGCGAACGGGCCTTCTCAAGCCCGCGCTGCGCTACATGTGGATCGGCTTGCCCGTCACAGCCATCGCCGCCTCTTTCAACGCCTCCGAATGCGTCGGATGCGCATGACAGGTCAGCGCGATATCTTCGCTCGACGCACCAAATTCCATCGCCTGCGCGGCCTGCGCGATCATCGTGCCCGCCATAGAGCCGATGATGTGCACGCCCAGCACGCGATCAGTCTTCGCATCCGCCAGCACCTTCACGAAGCCATCGGTGTCGCGGTTGGTCTTGGCTCTGCTGTTGGCGGCAAACAGGAACTTGCCAACCTTGTAGGCGATGCCCGCGGCCTTCAATTCCTCTTCCGTCTGGCCCACGGTGCCGACTTCCGGGTGGGTATAGACCACGGCCGGGATCACATCATGGTTCACATAACCGGCCAGGCCAGCGATATTGTCCGCACAAGCCAGGCCTTCGTCTTCGGCCTTGTGGGCCAACATCGGGCCTTCCACCACGTCGCCGATGGCCCAGATGCCGGGCACCTTGGTGGCGAAATCGTGGCCGATGGGGATGCGGCCCTTGGCATCGAGCGTTAGGCCCGTTGCGGCCAGGTTCAGGCCATCGGTGTTGGGTCGGCGGCCGATGGAGAGCAGCACGACATCGGCGGTGATGGTTTCAGCAGGCCCGCCAGCGGCCGGCTCCACGGTCACCGTAGCGCCAGCGCCGGTCCGTTCGACGCTCACCACCTTGGTGGCGGTCTTCAGCACCAGGCCCTGCTTGGTGAGGATCTTGGCGAAGGCATTGGCAACTTCGATATCCATCGCCGGCACGATGCGCGGCGCATATTCCACCACGGTCACCTTGGCGCCCAGGCGGCGCCACACGCTGCCCATTTCAAGGCCGATATAACCGCCGCCGATTACCACCAGATGCTCGGGAACCTTCGGCAGGTTCAGCGCTTCGGTGGAGGTAACGATCACCTCCCCATCCGGCGTCATGCCGGGCAACAGGGCGACTTCGGAACCAGTGGCGATGACGAAATTCTTCGCGGTGATGGTGCGGTCACCCACCTTCACGCTCTTGGCGTCGATGAAGCTGGCTTCGCCCTTGATCCACTCCACCTTGTTCTTCTTGAACAGCATGGCGATGCCGCCGGTTAACTCTGATACCGCCTTGTCCTTCTCGCCCAGCAGGGCGGAAAGATCGAAGGAGACATTGTCGGCCTTCACGCCGAACTTGGCGAGGTGGCCGCCAGCCAGTTCCTCATAGAGGTGGCTGCCGTTGAGCAGCGCCTTGGACGGGATGCAACCGACATTGAGGCAGGTGCCGCCCAGTGCGCTGCGCTTTTCCACGCAGGCGACCTTCAGGCCATGCTGGGCTGCACGAATAGCGCCGACATAGCCGCCGGGGCCGCCGCCAATGATGACGACATCAAATTCAGGGTTGGCCATGGGGTGGGCCTTTCTTGTTACAGGTCGATCAGCAAACGCGCCGGATCTTCAATGGCTTCCTTGACCCGCACCAGGAAGGTGACGGCTTCGCGGCCATCGATGAGGCGGTGATCGTACGACAATGCCAGATACATCATCGGGCGGATCACGATCTGGCCGTTCTTCACCACCGGGCGATCCTCCACCCGGTGCAGGCCGAGCACGCCCGATTGCGGCGGGTTGAGAATGGGGGTGGACAGCAAGGAGCCGAACACGCCGCCGTTGGAAATGGTGAAGTTGCCGCCCTGCAGCTCGTCGATCTTCAGTGTGCCCTTGCGTGCACGGTCACCGAAATCGGCGATATCCTTTTCGATCTGGGCAAAGCTCTTGCCCTGGGCGTTGCGCAGAATCGGCACGACCAGCCCGCCGGGTGACGACACCGCGACGCCCAGATCGGCATAATCTTTGTAGATGATCTCGTCGCCTTCGATGGCGGCGCCCACCGACGGCACGTCCTTCAGCGCTAGCACCACGGCCTTGGTAAAGAAGGACATGAAGCCGAGGCGGATGCCGTGCTTCTTTTCAAACATGTCCTTGTACTTGGCGCGGGCCTCGATCACCGCGGTCATGTCCACGTCGTTGAACGTGGTCAGCATGGCGGCGCTGTTCTGGGCTTCTTTCAACCGGCGCGCGATGGTCTGGCGCAGGCGGGTCATCTTCACCCGTTCCTCGCGGCGCTCTGCCGGGTCAGCAGCAGCAGCGGCGATCGCAGCGAGGGCTGGCGTGGCGGCGGATTTCAGGCGGGCGGTGCCGGCCTCGATCGCGGCGAGCACGTCGCCCTTGGTCAGCCGGCCATCCTTGCCGGTGCCAGCCATGCTGGCGGGATCGAGGTTATAGGTGTCGATCAAAACGCGCACAGCGGGACTGATGGCGTCATAGGACGGGGCAGTAGCGGCGGGAGTTGGAGCGGCTGGCGCCGCAACGGGGGCAACTGCCGGGGCTGGCGCTGCAGCAGGCGTAGCAGCAGCTGCGACCGCACCCGTGCCGGCCTCGATGCGGGCGATTAGAGCACCAACCGTGACCGTGTCACCGGGCTTGAACATCTGCTCGCCCATCACGCCAGCAACTGGCGACGGCACTTCCACCGCGACCTTGTCGGTTTCCAGCGCCACGATGGCTTCGTCGGCAGCCACGGTGTCGCCGGGCTGTTTCAGCCACTGGCCAACGCTGGCTTCGGTGATGGATTCGCCCAAGGCGGGCACGATGACATCAGTTGCCATGGTCTTGTCTTTCTTATTTTTTCTTGAGGCCGCCACGAATGGCAGCCTTCACTTCAGTGGTCGTCGCACCCAGCGCTTCGGCCACCAGCTTGGCCTGTTCGGCATTGTGCCGCTTCAAGAGCCCGGTGGCCGTGGCCGCCGCCGGCGCGCGCCCGGCATAAAGCGGACGCTTGCCCGTCGCCTGCTCGATCAGCGAATTGGCGAAGCTCCAGGCGCCGCCATTCTGCGGTTCTTCCTGGGCCCAGACCACGGTTTCCAGATTTGGGAATTTCGCTGCATATTCAGCAACAACGTCACCCGGGAACGGATAGAGCTGCTCGACGCGGAGCAGATAAACGTCGTCGCGGCTCTCGTTCTCGCGGGCGTCGAGCAGGTCGTAATAAACCTTGCCGGTGCACAGCACGAGGCGACGAATCTTCTTCGGCTCGCACGGCGCCAGATCATCCAGGCAGCGGTGGAATGTCGTCGCTGGGCCCATTTCCGCCAAGGTCGACACCGCCCGCTTGTGGCGGAGCAGCGACTTCGGCGTGAACACAATCAAGGGCTTGCGGAAATCGCGCAGCATCTGGCGGCGCAGCAGGTGGAAGAAATTCGACGGGGTGGTGCAGTTGGCGACCTGGATATTGTCTTCCGCACAAAGGCTCAGGAAACGCTCGATGCGCGCCGAGCTGTGCTCCGGCCCTTGGCCCTCATAGCCATGCGGCAGCAGCATCACCAGGCCATTGGCACGCAACCACTTGATTTCGCCTGAAACAATGAATTGATCGATAATGGTCTGGGCGCCGTTGACGAAATCACCGAACTGCGCTTCCCACAGGATCAGGCTCTTCGGATCGGCCAGCGCATAGCCATATTCGAAACCGAGCACGCCGAATTCCGAAAGCGGGCTGTCCAGCACTTCGAAGCGGGAATCCATGGCCTTCAAAGGCACATAGCGACCGCCGTCCTTCTGGTCCGTCCAGACAGAGTGGCGCTGGCTGAACGTGCCGCGGCCGCAATCCTGGCCTGACAGGCGCACGCCATAGCCATCTTTCAGCAACGTCCCAAAAGCCAGCGCCTCGGCCGTCGCCCAATCGATATTGGCGCCGGTGGAGAACATCTCCGCCTTGGCATCAAGAACGCGCGCCAAGGTCCTGTGAATATTGAAGCCATCGGGCACCGTGGTCAGCTGCTTGCCCAACTGGTGCAGTTCCGTCATCGACACGCCTGTCATCGCGGCGCGGCGGCTGTCGATGGTTTCCTTGGGCTTGCCCAGACCAGCCCATCGACCACCGAACCAATCGGCAGCATTGGCCTTGAAGCCGGCCGCGGCGTCGAATTCGTCTTCCAGCATGGAGACATAACCATCAATCATGGCCTTGTAGCCATCACCGGTCAGCACGCCCTCCCCCGCCAGGCGGTCCGCATAAAGCTCGCTCACCGTCTTCTTCTTGCCAATCACGGCATACATCAGCGGTTGGGTGAAGCTCGGCTCGTCGCTTTCGTTGTGGCCAAAGCGCCGGTAGCACCACATGTCGATCACCACATCGCGGCCGAACGTCTGGCGGAACTCGGTGGCCACCTTGGTGGCATAGGTCACGGCTTCCGGATCGTCACCGTTCACATGGAAGATCGGCGCCTGCACGATCTTGGCCATGTCCGACGGATAAGGCGACGAACGCGCAAACTGCGGGCTGGTGGTGAAGCCGACCTGGTTGTTCACGACATAGTGGATGGTGCCGCCGGTGCCATAGCCATTCAGCCCTGAAAAACCGAAACATTCCGCCACGATGCCCTGGCCGGCAAAGGCGGCATCGCCGTGCAGCAGGATCGGCATCACCTGCTTGCGGGCATTGTCGCCAATGATCGTCTGGATGGCGCGGACCTTGCCCAGCACCACCGGATCGACCGCTTCGAGGTGCGACGGGTTGGGCACCAGCGACAGGTGCACCTTGTTGCCATCGAACTCGCGATCGGTGCTGGTGCCGAGGTGATATTTGACGTCGCCGGAACCACCCACGTCATCGGGGTTGGAGGAACCGCCGGCAAACTCGTGAAAGATGGTGCGGAACGGCTTCTGCAGCACATTGGCCAGCATGTTGAGCCGGCCACGGTGCGGCATGCCGAACACGATTTCCGTGATGCCCAGCGCGCCGCCCACCTTGATGATCGATTCCATTGCCGGGATCATGGCTTCGGCGCCATCAAGGCCGAAGCGTTTGGTGCCGACATATTTGCGGCCGAGGAACTTTTCGAACTGTTCGGCTTCAACCAGCTTGTTCAGAATCGCGCGCTTACCATTGGCAGTAAACTGGATTTCCTTGTCGCGGCCTTCGAACTTCTCCTGCAGGAAGCGCCGTTCCTCAACATCGTTGATGTGCATGTATTCAAGGCCGACATTGCCGCAGTAATTGCGCTGCAGGATGCCAACCAGCTCGCGTATGGTCGCCGTCTGCAGGCCCAGCGCGCCGCCGATATGCACCGGGCGATCGAGATCATTCGGGCCAAAGCCATGATAGCCCGGCGTCAAATCCGCCGGCAGGTCCCGCACGGCCAGGCCGAGCGGATCAAGATTGGCGGCAAGGTGACCGCGCACGCGATAGGTGCGGATCAGCATCAACGCGCTGATCGCATCCTGGGCAGCCCGCGCAATGTCTTGCGGCGTGGCACCTGATACCGCAGCCGCGGCCGCGGCGCGACCGGCAGTCTTGGCGGCGCTTTCGGCAAACATGCCGGCCGCATCAAGCCCGCGTGTCAGTTCATCACCCGGCAGGATCGGCCAGTTCGGCCGGGCCCAACTTGGCGCCGGCCGATCTTCCGGGCCGGGCAGCAGGGCTTCCATATCCATCGTGACGATCCTCAAGCCTTCGACTCTACCACGTTTAACGGCACATGGCGGCCATGTCATGGCAAACTGTCGCATGCCGGCCATGCAGTGCCGACATGTGACACGCTTTTCCGCGCCAATGCCAAGGGCTTCAGCCCTTCAGCACCTCAATCAGCGTTTCACCCAGCAAAGACGGTGACGGCGACACGCGGATGCCGGCCGCTTCCATGGCCGCCATCTTCGATGCCGCATCGCCCTTGCCGCCCGACACGATGGCGCCGGCATGGCCCATGCGGCGGCCCGGAGGCGCGGTGGTACCGGCAATGAAGCCGACCATCGGCTTCTTGCGACCACGCTTGGCTTCGTCGATCAGGAACTGGGCGGCCTGCTCCTCGGCATCACCGCCGATTTCGCCGATCATGATGATCGACTGGGTGGCCTCATCGGCCAAAAACAGCTCCAGCATGTCGATGAAGTTGGTGCCGTTCACCGGATCACCGCCGATGCCCACAGCGGTCGTCTGGCCCAGGCCCACGGCGCTGGTCTGGTGCACGGCTTCATAGGTGAGCGTGCCGGACCTCGAGACGACGCCGACCGAACCCTTGCGGAAAATGTTGCCGGGCATGATGCCGATCTTGCATTCGCCGGGCGTCAGCACGCCGGGGCAGTTCGGCCCGATCAGGCGGGTCTTCGACCCTTGCAGCGCCCGTTTCACCCGCACCATGTCGAGCACCGGAATGCCTTCGGTGATGCACACCACCAGCGGAATTTCCGCAGCGATGGCTTCGCAGATGGCATCGGCGGCGCCGGGCGGCGGCACATAGACGACCGACGCATCAGCCCCCGTAGCTTCGCGGGCCTCAGCAACAGTATCGAACACCGGCAGGCCGATATGGATGGAGCCACCCTTGCCCGGCGCGGTTCCCCCGACCACCTTAGTGCCATAGGCGATGGCCTGTTCCGAATGGAACGTGCCCTGCTTGCCGGTGAAGCCCTGCGTAATGACGCGGGTATTGGCGTTGACGAGAATACTCATGGCTCAGGCGGCCTTCTTCACTTCAGCGACGATCTTGGCCGCTGCATCACCCAGATTGTCGGCCGACACGATCGGCAGGCCGGAGTTCGCAAGGATTTCCTTGCCCAGTTCGACGTTGGTGCCTTCCAGGCGCACCACCAGCGGCACCGAAAGCTGCACTTCCTTCGCAGCCGCGATGATGCCTTCCGCGATTATGTCACAGCGCATGATGCCGCCGAAGATGTTGACCAAAATGCCCTGCACCGCCGGATCCTTGAGGATCAGCTTGAAGGCGTTGGTCACCTTCTCCTTGTCGGCACCGCCGCCGACATCGAGGAAGTTGGCCGGCTCGGCGCCATTCAGCTTGATGATGTCCATGGTGGCCATGGCGAGGCCGGCGCCGTTGACCAGGCAGCCGATGTTGCCATCCAGTTTGATGAAGGCGAGGTCGTACTTCGACGCTTCGACCTCGGCGGGGTCTTCCTCGGTCAGGTCGCGCAGTTCCACCAGGTCTGGGTGGCGATAAAGGGCATTGCTGTCAAAACCGACCTTGGCATCGAGCACCAGCAATTTGCCATCATCGGTGACGGCGAGCGGGTTGATCTCCATCTGGCTGGCATCGGTGCCGATAAAAGCATCATAGAGCTTCAGCGTGACGTTTTCGGCCTGCTTGGCGAGTGGGCCGGTCAGGCCCAGCGCGGCAGCAACGGCGCGGCCGTGGTGCGGCATGGCGCCAGTGGCCGGATCGATAGTAATGGTGTGGATCTTTTCGGGATGGTGGTGGGCCACATCCTCGATATCCATGCCGCCTTCGGTGCTGGCCACGATGGCGATGCGCCCGCTGGCCCGATCGACCAGCATGGCGAGATAGAGTTCCTTTGCGATATCAACGCCATCGGTGACATAAAGGCGGTTGACCTGCTTGCCGGCGGCACCCGTCTGGATCGTCACCAGCGTGTTGCCCAGCATGTCGGTCGCCGCCGCGCGCACATCATCGGCCGATCGGGCCAGGCGCACACCGCCCTTGGCTTCGGGCGGCAGTTCCTTGAACTTGCCCTTGCCGCGGCCACCGGCGTGGATCTGCGCCTTAACGATGTAGAGCGGGCCCGGCAGCCTGGCAGAGGCCGCTACCGCCTCCTCAACGCTCATCGCGGCGAAGCCGACCGGCACCGGAACGCCGAACTTGGCCAGCAATTCCTTGGCCTGATACTCATGGATGTTCATTGAAGATCCCTATTCGTTGGTCTGCCTTGCCGGTGAAGTTCACGCCAGAGATGGGTCAATGCCCTTGCAGGCCGTCAGCAACTCTTTCACCGCATCCACGCTCACCTGGAAATTGGCTTTTGCAGACTGCGACAATTCGATCTCCACCACGCGCTCGACGCCGCCGGCGCCGATGATCACCGGCACGCCCACGTAAAGGTCGCTCACGCCATACTGGCCGCTCAGGTTCACGGCGCAGGGCAGCAGGCGCTTCTGATCGTACAGATACGCCTCGGCCATTTCGATGCCACTGGTTGCTGGCGCATAATAGGCGCTGCCGGTCTTCAGCAGGGCGACAATCTCGCCGCCGCCGCTGCGCGTGCGCTGGACGATGGCGTCGATGCGTTCCTGGGTGCTCCAGCCCATCTTGATCAGATCGGGCACCGGGATGCCGGCGACGGTGGAATATTCGATCACCGGCACCATGGTATCGCCATGGCCGCCGAGCACAAAGGCGTTGACGTCACGCACGCTGACCTTGAACTCGTCGGCCAGGAAATGTCGGAAGCGGGCGGAATCGAGCACGCCTGCCATGCCGCAGACCATGTGATGCGGCAGGCCCGAAAATTCGCGCAGCGCCCACACCATGGCGTCCAAGGGGTTGGTGATGCAGATCACGAAGGCACCCGGGGCGTGGGTCTTGATGCCCTCACCCACCGCCTTCATCACCTTCAGGTTGATGCCGAGCAGATCGTCGCGGCTCATGCCCGGCTTGCGAGCGACACCGGCGGTGACGATGATCACGTCGGCGCCGGCGATGTCGGCATAATCGTTCGAACCCTTCAGGTTCACGTCAAAGCCTTCGACCGGAGCGCACTGGGCCAGATCGAGCGCCTTGCCCTGCGGCACACCGTCCACAACGTCGAACAGCACGATATCGCCCAGCGCCTTTTGTGCCGCGAGGTGAGCGAGCGTGCCCCCGATGTTGCCGGCGCCGATCAGGGCGATTTTATTGCGAGCCATAAGGAATCTCCGTGCAGATCAGGGTCAGGAATGAATCGGGCAGAATGTCGCAGGCTGGATAGAGCGCGACGGCGGACTGTGCAACCGCAGCAAAGGCCTATCCGGTGAAAAGAGGGAGGCGATTTCAGCCGCCGTGGCCGAGCGCCAGATAGCCGGCCGACTGCATTTCCATCAATCTGCTGGCGGTGCGTTCGAATTCAAAGCTGGAATCGCCGGCGGGATAGAGTTGATCGGGTTGGGCATCTGCGGCGGCGACGAGTTTGACCCTCTGCTCATAGAGGGCGTCGATCAGATGAATGAAGCGGATCGCCTCGTTGCGGTTTTCCGGTCCCAGCTTTGGAATGCCGACGATCATCACCGTGTGACAATGCCGGGCAATGGCGAGATAATCGGCTGCACCCAACGGCTGCCGGCAAAGACGAGCAAAGCTGAACACCGCTACGCCTTTCAACATTTTGGGCACATGCAGAAAGCGGGCACCGGGCAGTGCCAGTTCGGCCGTGGGCACATGCTCGCGGTCTTCCGGCGGATAATCGGTCATCCGGAAGAAGGCTGCCGAGAGCGCGGCGGTGGCCTCGGGACCATTAGGGACATGCCAAGTTTGCGTCCCCGAAAGCCGGGCCAGACGATAATCGGTTGGACCGTCCAGAGCCACCACGTCTAGCTTGGCTTCGATAAGTTTGATGAAAGGCAGGAAAAGGTGTCGGTTTAGCCCATCCTTATAGAGATCAAGCGGTGGCCGGTTGCTGGTCGTCACGACGGTGACGCCCTTTCCCAACAGCGCAGTGAAAAGGCGGGACAGGATGGCGGCATCGGCGATGTCCTTGACCTGCATTTCGTCGAAGCACAACAGGCGGGCCGATCGGGCGATCTGATCGGCAACGGTCATCAGCGGATCGGCATCACCGGCCTGCCGGTGGGCGTGGATGGCGCCATGCACTTCGGCCATGAATTCGTGAAAATGGGCGCGGCGCTTGGGGGCAACCGCAGAAGCGGCGAAGAACAGGTCCATTGCCATGGACTTGCCGCGCCCCACCCCGCCCCAGATGTAGAGGCCGTACGGCGGAACTGGCGTTGCCTTGGCGAACAGGCGGCCGATCAGGCTTGGGGGTTCGACGGGTCGGTTCAATGCCGCTTCGAGCGCCGCCAGCCGTGAGATCACCGCCGCCTGTGCGGCATCGGGCTTCAATTCGCCCGCTGCCAGCAACTCGGCATAGCGGCCGGCAACTTCAGTCAACCTGCATTTCTCCTGGTCGTGCCGCATGGCCTTCGCCGGTTGGCTTCGGCGGACGCAGGATCTTGCGCATGGTGCCGGTGAAGCTGGCAAGGTTGACGCTGTCCTGCGTGACGAGGCCGCGCACGAACAGCATCTTGCCGGTTTCCTTCAGTATCTCGCCATGAGCTTCGATCGGCTTGCCGACGATGCCGGCCGAAAGGAAGTCGGTGGCGCAGCTCAGGGTTACTGCCGCCGAATTTTCGAGCTGGCGGAAGATAAAGGCGAACATCGCCATATCGATGAACGACATAATGAAGCCGCCATGCAAATAGCCGAGGCCATTCGAATGTTTGCGCGCCGTTTCCATCCGACATTCAACACCGCGCAGCCCCTCGCGGAAGAAGAAATCGCCCAGCATAGAGGCAAAACGGCCATCGGGATCGCGGCGCCAGCATGTCCAGCCCGCATTGGGCCCTTCGGTGAATGTTTCGCGAGACATAGAAGGCCATTCCCTTGCGCGGCCTATCCCGCCCGTGCAAGCATCATCAACTTGATGTCTGCAATCGCCTTGGCCGGATTGAGGCCCTTGGGACAGACGTTGGAGCAGTTCATGATGGTGTGGCAGCGATAGACACGGAACGGATCTTCCAGCGCATCGAGCCGCTCGCCTGTCATCTCGTCGCGGCTGTCAGCGAGCCAGCGATAGGCCTGCAGCAGGATGGCCGGGCCTAGGAACTTGTCGCTGTTCCACCAATAGCTCGGGCAGGCCGTCGAACAGCAAGCGCATAGGATGCACTCATACAGGCCATCCAGCTTCTCGCGCTCATCCGGCGACTGGATGCGCTCCTCGCCCGAGGGCGCCGGGGTGACGGTCTGCAGCCAGGGCTTGATCGAGGCATACTGGGCATAGAAATGCTTGAAATCAGGGACAAGGTCCTTAATCACCTCCATGTGCGGCAGCGGCGTGATCACCACTTCGCCTTTCACCTCCTCGATCGGCTTGGTGCAAGCCAGCGTGTTACTGCCATCGATGCTCATCGAGCATGAGCCACAAATGCCCTCCCGGCACGAGCGGCGGAACGTGAGCGTGGGATCGACCTCGTTCTTGATCTTGATAAGGGCGTCCAGCACCATCGGTCCGGTGGCATCCAGATCGAGCGCATAGGTATCATAGCGCGGATTCTGACCATCATCCGGGTTCCAGCGATAGATCTTGAAGCTCTTGGTGCGCGAAGCACCAACGGGCGCCGGGTATGATTTGCCTGTCGCCTTGATGACGCTGTTGGGGGGAAGGGAGAATTCAGCCATGGGTCATATCCTTGAAGGACTTCAATTGCTAACGCCGCCAGCAGGCGCTGACAACTGGCGAGTTGACACGGCGGCGGTAAACTCTGCCGGCCAATTGGGGGCCAAGCCTTCAGCGCGGCATGCTTCGGCAGCGCGTGGCTTCAGGCTTGCAACCCGTTCGTTGGCGGCTGGGGTGGGGCCGACCTTCAGCGCCGCGGCGCGGCGCAGTTGGCCCATTGCATTGTTTGTCTGAAGGCGGGCAAAGCGTCGGGCGCCGATCAAGGCCAACCGCAGGTTGCTGATATCCTGCTGGGTCAGGGTGCTGGGCAATTTGCTGGCCAGCGACAGCATGATAATGACTTCTCCTTCAGCCTGCTGCCATTCGCGCATGTTGCTTTGCTGACTGTAGAATTCGCCATAGAGCCGTTGCTCCTGCGGATCGAAACTCGGCAAGCTGCCGGAGGTTTGCAGGGCACTCCAAGCTTGATCATCCAGCCGTCCACCCAGGACCGGCAGGTCAATCTCCAGTTGTGGCAGGCCGCGATTGAGGGCCATTGCCTCCACATGCGCATCAATGCGCTCGAGTTTGCGGGCCAGACAAGGCTCCACTGCCAGACGATAGGCATACCAGGCACTGTCGGTGCTCATTTCGGCACGGAGCATCGCCCGGAATTCGTCGGCGCGTTGCCTGCGTTGCCAATCATCAACCGTTTGATCGACGAATAACGCGATCAGCACGCCAGAAATGACGCCGAATATTTCGATGGCAAGGCCGCGCTGCTCTTCCCGATTCAACCAGCGCCCACGCGGCGCAACAGCGCTGGCCTGGCGGGTTTCGGGATCAGGCGTGATGTTGGCCTCCATCGTGGAGCCTAACCCTCAATAGGTCCGCGCCTTGGGCTTGATATACTCGATATCGTCCGACAGCGTGTAGGTGTGCACCGGCCGCGCCGCCAGTTCCACCGCGCCATCGCGGAACCAGCCCAGCGAGTGGACCATCCACTTGTCATCATCGCGGGCCGGATAATCCTCGTGCATGTGTGCGCCGCGGCTTTCGTGCCGGGATTGGGCCATATGCATGGTCAACACAGCTTGGCCAATCATGTTGTCGAGTTCGAGCGTCTCGATCAGATCGGTGTTGAACACCATCGATCGGTCGGTAGTGCCGATATCGGCCATGCGCTGATAGACTGCGTCGATCTTGCGCACGCCTTCATCCAGGATCTCGCTGGTGCGAAACACGCCGGCATTGGCCTGCATCGTCTTCTGCATGGCCAGGCGCACTTCGGCGGTGGTGCTGCCGCCCTTGGCATGGCGGAAACCGTCGAGGCGACCCAACGCGAAATCGGCATTGTCTTTCGGTAACGCGGCGTGGCCAGCGTTGGCCTTCTGAATGGCAGCGACACGATGGGCGGTGGCGCGCCCGAAAACGACCAGATCGATAAGGCTGTTGGAGCCAAGACGATTGGCGCCATGCACCGACACGCAGGCGGCTTCACCGACGGCAAACAGGCCGGGCACCACGCTGTCTGGATTGCCGTCTTTAAGGGTGACGACTTCGCCGTGATAGTTGGTCGGGATACCGCCCATGTTGTAGTGCACTGTCGGCACCACCGGGATCGGCGCCTTGGTAACGTCCACGCCGGCAAACACCTTGGCGGTTTCGCTTATGCCGGGCAGGCGCTGGTGCAACACGGCGGCATCGATATGATTGAGGTGAAGGTGGATGTGATCGCCTTCAGCGCCGACACCGCGGCCTTCGCGGATCTCCATCGCCATCGAACGCGAAACCACGTCACGCGAAGCCAGATCCTTGGCCGACGGGGCATAGCGTTCCATGAAACGCTCGCCCTGGCTGTTGGTCAGGTAACCGCCCTCGCCGCGCGCGCCCTCAGTTATCAGCACACCGGCACCATATATGCCGGTGGGGTGGAACTGTACGAACTCCATGTCCTGCATGGCAACGCCGGCGCGGATCGCCATGCCGCCGCCGTCACCAGTGGAGGTGTGAGCCGACGTGGCAGAGAAATAGCAGCGACCATAACCACCGGTGGCCAGCACAGTCTGGTGGCTGCGAAAACGGTGTATGCTGCCATCTTCCATGTTGATGGCGATAACGCCCTTGCACTCGCCATTCACCATGATCAGATCGATGGCGAAATATTCAATGTAGAAATCCGTGCTGTACTTCAGGCTCTGCTGGTAGAGCGCGTGCAGCATGGCGTGGCCGGTGCGGTCAGCAGCAGCACAGGTGCGCTGGGCCGGCGGGCCATTGCCCATATTCTGCATCATGCCGCCGAACGGGCGCTGATAGATTCGCCCGGCTTCGGTGCGGCTGAACGGCACGCCGAAATGCTCCAGCTCGTAAACAGCGGCCGGGGCTTCCTTGCAAAGATATTCGATCGCGTCCTGGTCGCCGAGCCAATCGCTGCCTTTGACCGTGTCATACATGTGCCAGGTCCAGTGATCCGGGCACATGTTGCCAAGCGCCGCCGCGATGCCGCCCTGTGCCGCCACCGTGTGACTACGGGTGGGAAAGACCTTGGTGATGCAGGCCGTCTTCAGCCCCGCTTCGGCAATGCCCATCGCCGCGCGCAGGCCGGAACCGCCAGCGCCGACGACGACGGCATCATAGACATGATCGATGATCTGATAGGCTTCAGGCACTTGGACTTCCAATCAACCGGCAGACAGGGCGACCTTGAGCACCGAAAACAGTGCCAAAGCTGCAAGGGCAAAGGTGTAGAAGTTGAGGGCCAGCATTGCGATGACGCGCTTTGACCCATGCAGATAATCTTCCAGCATGACCTGCACCCCCAAGCGGAAGTGCCAGAAAACGCTGACAACAAGCAGGCACATCGGTACCGCGACCAGCGGCTGGCGCAGCCACATCACAGTGCTGGCATAATCCAGGCTGGGCAGCCGGGCGAGGCTAAAGACGAACCACAGCACCAGAAACAGACTGGCCACCGCCGTGACACGCTGCAGCCACCAGTGATGCACAACAGCGCCGCCGCCGGCGCCAAGGCCACGCACGCGGCCGAGTTGGGTTCCGTTTCCCATGATCAATACCCCCTGCCCAGCAACACGAAGGCCCAGAAGGCCAGCGTGGCCAGCGCCGAAAACACGAATGTCAGCATCGCCAACCGGCGCGACGTGGCGAGATCGAAACCTTCGCCCGAATCCATGATGAAGTGGCGGATGCCGCTGCCCATGTGCTGGAACATCGCCCAAGTCAGGCCGAAACCAACCGCCACGCCTGGGTACGAAAGCACGATATCCTGAAACACGCGATAATAGGTCGGCCCGCTGGACAGCGCCGCCAACCACCAGGCAAAGATCACCACGGCACCAAAGGCCAGCACATGGCCGGTCACGCGGTGCATGATGGAAACAGCCATGTGCACTCGCCATTTCCAGATGGTGAGGTGCGGCGAGAGCGGGCGCGGTGCCGGTGCTGTTGGTCGAGAAGCCATTATTTGCCCTTTTTTCTGGCCCCTTTCGCTGCCCTACCTTGGGGTAGGCGCAGCGGTCGGTCTGTGATGCCCGCCTTCATACCGCGCTGGCGCTGCGGTGCAACACTGGTGTGAACGTCAGCGGCCTCAACCGCATTGGATCAATACAGTTCGCTCCAAGCCGGCATAACGATGCACCAGCGCATCGCGGTAGCTGTCGTCGGCCATCATGCTGAGAAAATGCTGGCGGGAGGGATAGCGAACCAGCAGCAGCTTGTCCCAATCGGTGGCCTCTGTGCCGGGCTGGCCGATAAAAACCTGTTCGCACGGGCCGTCATAGAGCACTTCCGCTTGCGATACCGCACCCACAGCCACGGTGAAGGCGTGCTGATAACGATCATACGCCTCTTTCCCCGAACACGGTGCCATGCCAGCTTCGGCCGGGTAATTGGCGGTTTCGCGGAACTTCAGCAGGTTCATCATCACCACCGGCCCATCGCGACCATGATCGCGCAAGCGCCGCACCTGCTCCCGGGTCGGATCGATGCTGGCATCATGGTTATAGTGAGAGGGAACAGCCATGGCAGAGGGACTCGCGATTGATGTGATTTAATCGTAGCATCTCACTAATGACCGCGGAATTGTGGCGCACGAAATGGGGAGGATGTGATGGCAACGATTGCTCCGGCCAATGCGACGGATGTTCCACTCGACGTGATCGATGTGTCCGACGCGACGCTTTACGCAAACGACAGTTGGCGGCCAGTGTTTGCCCGGCTGCGCGCCGAAGCGCCGGTGCATTATCAGGCCAACAGCCCATTCGGCCCGTTCTGGTCCGTGAATGACCACGCCGACATCATGACGGTCGAAGCCCGGCCCGACATCTTCTCGTCCAGCTACGAGTTTGGCGGCATCACCGTTGTCGATCTGTTCGGCGAATATAATCTGCCGCAATTCATCGCCATGGACCGACCGCGCCACAGCGATCAGCGCCGCGTGGTGGCGCCGGCCTTTGGCCCATCGGAAATCGCGCGCATGGCCATCGAAGTGCGCAAGCGCACCAGCGAACTGCTTGATGGACTGCCGATTGGTGAGGAATTTGATTGGGTTGACCGTGTCTCCATCGAACTGACGACCGGCATGCTGGCCATATTGTTCGATTATCCGTGGGAGAAGCGCCGCGATCTCACCCTGTGGTCGGATTGGGGCGGCGACATCGAAGCGGCACTCAATCCGGCGACCAAGGATATTCGCCAGCGGCATCTGATCGACATGACCCATGCGCTTGATGCGCTGATGGCCGAGCGAAAGGCCAAGCCGCCGACCGGCGACCTGATCAGCGCAATGGCCCACAGCAACGCCATGGGCGACATGCCGTTTCAGGAACGCACTGGAAACTATATCCTTTTGATCGTCGGCGGCAATGATACCACTCGCAACTCGATGTCTGGGCTTGTGGAAGCCTTCAACCGTTACGATGCCGAATGGGCGAAATTGGAAGCCGACAACAGCCTGATTTCCAATGCGATTTCTGAAGTCCTGCGCTGGCAGACGCCTCTCGCGCACATGCGGCGCACGGCGGTGGCCGATGCCGATATCGCCGGCGTGCAAGTGAAGAAGGGCGACAAGATCGTCGTTTGGTACATCAGCGGCAACCGCGACGAGACCGTGTTCCCTGACGCCGAAACCTTTGATATCAAGCGCGCAAATGCCCGCCGACACCTGTCGTTCGGCTTTGGCGTCCACCGCTGCGTGGGAGCGCGACTGGCGGAACTGCAGATCGCGGTGCTGCTGGAGGAGCTGCTGACCCGGAAATTGTTCCCGCGCCAGGTGGGCGCGGCCGAATATGTGGCGCAATGTTTCGTGCACGGTTTCCGAAAGCTGCCGGTTGTGCTTGAACGGCGTTGATGCCGAAGCTTGATTTGTCCGCGGTGCCCGTCCGCTCCGGATCGGGATATCTGCCGCCGTTTGATGGCCCGGTGCTGGCGCGATCATGGCGCGCGGTGGCGGCGGCTGGGGGCCTGTGTCAGTTTGGTGCCAACCTGGTGACACTCGGGGCCGGGGCTTGGTCCAGCCAGCGGCATTGGCACACGCATGAAGACGAGATGCTGGTGATACTGGTCGGCGAGGCTGTGCTAGTCGAGGAAAATGGCGAGACCCTGCTCGGCCCCGGCGACATCGCCTGTTTCCCGGCCGGCGTTGCCAACGGCCATCATCTGCAGAACCGTTCCTCCCTGCCTTGCCTGTTTCTCGCCATCGGCACCGACCGGCCCGATATAGACGAATGCCATTATCCCGATATCGACATGCATCTCGATCCGTCCGGCTTCCGCCGCAAATCGGGGCCGGCGGCGTGATGGGCCGGCGCGCACTGTTGGCTTCCGGGCTGGCCACAGGTCTCGCGAGCCTGTTGCCGGCGCGATTGGCCGCGCAAACGTTGCGGCAGGGGGCCACCTCCCCGGGACTGCGGCTGGCGCCTGATCAGGAAGCGATGGTACCAGTTGCGGGCGGTCGCATTTATGTTCGGGTCAATGGCGCCCTTGGCGGCAAGCCTCCCATCCTGTTCATCCACGGCGGGCCGGGAAGTTCGCACTGGAGCTGGCTCAATGCCACGGCGCTGGCCGATGAACGCACCGTGATCCTCTATGATCAGCTGGATTGCGGCCGCTCGGATCGGCCGGGCGATCCGGCGAACTGGACTGTGGCGCGCTTCCTTTCAGAGATCGAAGCGATCCGCTCCCATTTCGGAATCGCGCGCTGGCATGTGCTGGGCGGTAGCTGGGGCGGCACGCTGGCGCTGGAATATGGCGCCACAAGGCCCGACGCGCTTGCCGGGCTGGTGCTGCAATCTCCGCTGATTTCAACCGAGATCTGGTTGCGTGATGCGGCCGAATTGAAAGCTGGCATGCCCGCCGACGTGCGCGATCTGCTGGACCGCTGCGACACGCCCGGCGCCGCCCCCCAGGCCGCCTGTGACGCCGCCACCGCCGCCTTTTATGCCCGCCATGTCCGCCAGGTGCTGCCGCCACCGGCGATTGCGGCCTACCGCGATGCGCTGCCGGCGCCATTTGCCGAAGCGCTCTACAATCACATGTGGGGCCGGGCCGAGTTCACCTGCAAAGGCACGCTGAAGGATTATGACGGGCAGCCGTTGCTCGACCAACTTGATCCCAAGCGCAGCTTGTTCGTGGCTGGCGAGCATGACGAAGCCCGGCCCGCAAGTGTTGCCAATTTCGCCATCGCCGCCGGCGCCCGCTTCGCGGAAATCCTCGACGCCTCGCACAGCATCATGCTGGACAATCCTGCTGCCTATCTGGACCTGCTCAGGCCGTGGCTGGCCCGGCAAGACGCTTGAGCCATATCTGCTGGTTCAAACGGCAAGCCGTTTGAACGTGGCATACCGCGGATTATCCACCCCGCACTTTCCCAACGCCACGGCGAGCAAGGCATCCACCAGACCTGGCGTTGCGGCCCCCATGGTGCCGACGCGCAACTGCTCGCACATCTCTGCGCGCAACGTGTCCAGCGGAGCATCATGTCCCACTACGCCTGCCAGCAGCGCCTTTTCCCTGGCCTGCGGCTGTTGCACAAGTTCGCGCGCCACGATGGCTAGGGCGTTCTGCGCCACCTTGGCGTGAAAGGCACGGCGGCCTTTCAGTTCCGGTTCCAGTTCGGCCAGGAACAATTGCACCGCCTCAATCAGCGTGGTGGCTTCGATCTGTTCGGCCATCACACGCTCCCGAACTTGAACAGGTGCATCAGGTCCAGTTCCACTTCCGAAACGCGGCGACCAATGGCGGCGCGTTCGACGTTGCGCAGCCGGCCTGACACATGGTCATCACCCAATTGCAGGCAGGCGACGCCCCATTTCAATGTGCCGAACACTTCCCAGAAGGCCGCGCGCTCACGATCAACAGGGCCGCCGCCGGCTGCCTCATAGGCCGCATAAAGTTCGTCGCGCTCGCCAAAGCCGCCCACCGGCTTGTTCCACACCCCAAAGCGCCATGAATTGCAGCACAGCCAGCCCAGATCCTCGTGGCCATCGCCCAGATGCGCCAGTTCCCAATCCAGCACCGCAACCAGGCAATCAGGTGCCACCAGGAAGTTGCCGGATCGGAAATCACCGTGGACGATATTGGCCGCAGGCCGATCGGCCACCCTTTCCCGCAACCAAGCAAAGGCGAGATCGAACACCGGGCTGTCCACGCCGAAACGGCGATAATTGGCGAACATTCGATCCAGCGATTGCGCCGTGCTGCCCGAAGGCAGCGCCAAGCCCGCGGCAGCCGCCATCGGCAGTTGGTGCAGCCTGGCCAGCACTTCGGCACATTGTCGGGTTAAGATGGCGCGCGCCGGGGCATAATCCGGCAGTTTCAGCCATTTCGATGCCAAGGCTTCACCTGGCAGCCGCGCCATGATAAAACCTGCCCCAAGTCGATGTTCGGGCGCGAGCACCCGCACCACTTCTGCAACCGGCAACCCGGCGGCAAAGGCAATCTGTTGCAACCTGGCCTGATCGTCGCGCGGCAGGCCGCCTTCAGGAACGGAACCGGTGGCGGCGCATTGCAGGATTAGCGGCCATGGCGTGCCATCGGACTTGACGGCATCGACGGCAAAGGTGGCAGAAGACGCCCCGCCCGACAGTTGTTCCACCCGAGACACATCGGCGTCGATCAGGGTGGCGACGATTTCGGGAGTAGGAACAGCCATCAGTCGCTGGCCAAGCGGGCGTAGCTGAATTCGTCGTACCAGGCATCACCATCGCGCCAGCTTTGCACGTAGCGGCCTTCTTGGCGGAACCCGCAGCGCTCTAGCACGCGCTGGGCCGGTCTGTTGCGCGCATCGGTAACGGAAACCACGCGGCGGCGGCCATTGCGGAACAGGCGGCGCACCATTGCATCAACCGCTTCGGCACACAGGCCCTGCCGTTGCCAGCGCGGATCGAGCGCAAAGCCGATTTCGGCCGTGGCGTTCCACGGCGGCGAAAAACGGATGCCCAGATCACCAATCATGCTGCCATCCTTGGCCTTCACCGCGAATTGCTGCCACCCATCGGAATCATGAGCCGCCCGCCGCTGCATGGCGGCGATCAAAGCAATGCTTTCCTCCACCGAGCGCTCGAGCGGATCAAACGGCGCGGCGGCGCGGATACGATGCCAATCGGCGGCATCTTCCACCTGCATCGGTCGGATGCTCAGGCGTTCCGTTGCGAGTTCCCATTCATTCATCCTGAAGCCCGAAAGCCCTTACCTATTGTCAAACTAAGATTGGCCTTTCCGTTGCACGATGGCAACGCCCGAGCAAGAACCGACAGCGGCCAGCCCTTAGCCGGGCTTGAAAAAACATGAAGCATCTGTAATTCCCGCGTTATGGCCCGACAAACGGGCTTGTTCGGGGCTGCTGTGGTCAACGGCCAAAGCCCGGATTTTTTTGGGAAGGAACTTCATGTCGACCGTTGAAACCGCAGGCACTGTTGCCCTGCGCGCTGCTCTTTTGCTCGGCGTTTCCGCTACCGTTGTAATGGCCGCCCCCGCCTTTGCTCAAGCAGTCGCTACCGACGAAGCCGGCGATGAAGAGATCATTATCGTTACCGCCTCCAAGCAGGCCAAGACCCTGCAGGACACGCCGATTTCGGTGTCGGTGACATCTAAGGCGCTGATCGAGAACGCCCAGATTCGCGACGCGCTCGACCTGCAGTCGGTGGTGCCCAGCTTGCGCGTGTCGCAGCTGCAATCGTCGGCCAACACCAACTTCATTATCCGCGGCTTCGGCAACGGTGCCAACAACGTTGGTATCGAGCCTTCGGTTGGCGTGTTCATCGACGGCGTATATCGCAGCCGTTCCGCTGCCCAGATCGGCGATCTGCCCAACGTGGAGCGCATCGAAGTGCTGCGCGGCCCGCAATCGACCCTGTTCGGCAAGAACGCGTCGGCCGGCATCATCTCAGTCGTCACTGCCGAACCGAAGTTCGAATATGGTGGCCAGGCCGAAATTTCGTACGGCAACTACAACGCCCTTATCGCCCGCGCCGAAATCACCGGGCCGATCAGCGAAACCATCGCCTTCAGCTTGGCGGGCAACTACAACCGCCGCGACGGCTATGTGTTCAACGAAGCGCTGAACATCGATGAAAACAACCGCAACCGTGGCGGCGCGCGCGCCCAGCTGCTTTTCAAGCCGTCCGAAGACTTCAAGCTGCGCCTGATCGCCGATTACGACAAGATCGATGAAATCTGCTGTTCGGTGGTCAACCTTGTCGATGGCCCGACCGGCAATGCCGTGCGCGCCCTCGGCGGACGCATCATCTCCAACCAGCCGCTGGCGTTGCGTTCGGCTACCAACTTCCCGTCCACCAACGAAGTCGACAACTTCGGCTTCTCGGCCCAGGCCGATTACAAGACCGGCCAGTTCGATCTCACCTTCATTGGTGCCTATCGCGGCGTGCGGCTTTCCACGAATGCCGACAGCGATTTCACCAGCGCCGATTTGATCGGTGAAAACAGCGGCCGTAACGCCATCGATACCTACACAGCCGAATTCCGTGTCGCGTCGAAGTTCGATGGCCCGATCAACTTCCTAGTTGGCGCCTTCTATTTCCACGAGAATATCGATGCCAGCGGCCAGCTGACCTTTGGTCGGGATTTCCGCAACTATGCCAGCGCCCTTTCGGGCGGGGCCTACACGAACCTGGAACCGACGTTGCGCGCGCTGCTGCCGGGCACCCCGGCTGGCCAGTTTGGCGCCCGCGGCCAGGGCCGGTTCGAGGATTATGACTACAGGAACCGCGCCATTTCAGTGTTCGGCACGGCGGACTGGAACATCGTGGAAAACCTGACCCTGACGCTGGGCGGGAACTACACGCATGACAGCAAGACCTATGCCACCAACGTGGTCACAACCGATGTGTTCTCAGGCCTTGATCTGGTGCGCGCCGGTGTGAATGCCGGTGTGCCGGCCGTTGTTGCTGCCAATCCGCAGTTCAACCCCTTCCTGGGCCTGCGCGGTCTGCAGTTCATCCCGCCTTACCTCAACGTTCCCAATGGCGCTGAAGATGGCCGCACGTCGGACAGCGATTTCGCCTACACCGTGCGCCTGAATTACAAGTTCAGCGACAACATCAACGTCTATGCCACCCATGCGACCGGCTTTAAGGCGAGCTCGATCAACCTGTCGTTCGATGCCCGTCCGCCGGCAGCGCTGTTCATCCCGGGTTCGACGGCGCAATCGCCGGCACCGGCGGCTTCGCCGGTCCGCACAGCGCTGGGCGCCAACCTGCCGGTGAACCTCACGACCGGTTCGCGTTCGGCCAACCCGGAACATGCCACCGTTTATGAACTGGGCATCAAGGGCCAGTGGGAAGGCTTTGGCTTCAATCTGGCTGCGTTCCGCCAGACCCTGCAGGGCTTCCAGAGCAATGTGTTCTCGGGCACCGGGTTCATCCTGGCCAACGCCGAGCAACAGTCGGTGACCGGATTTGAACTCGACACCACTATCTCGCCGGTGAAGGATCTGCGCTTCTTTGCCAACTTCACCTACCTCAACATGAAGTTTGACAGCTTCGTGGGCGGCGCGGCCCTGCAGGCCGGCAGCTTCTCGACCCTGCCGCAGGACCTTTCCGGTCTGCGCGTGGCCGGCGTGCCTGAGTTCGCGGTGTCGGTTGGCGGCGATTACACTGCCCGGCTGAACGACAGCGCCAAGCTGAACTTCCACGTGGACTTCCAGCACGAGAGCCCGACGCAAATCGCCCAGGGCACGGTGGCGCTGCGCCGCACGGTGGACAATCTGAACGCCTCGGCCACGCTGGTGCTGAACAACAAGCTAGACATCACGCTGTGGGGCCGCAACCTGACCAACGAAGCCTGGGTGACCACCATCTTCCCGGGCGTGGCGCAGGCCGGCACGCTGTCGGGTTATCGCAACCAGCCGCGCACGTACGGCGGCCTGCTGCGTTACCGCTTCTGAGCAGCTGACCGCTGATGCGGTTAACAACGGGGGGCGTGGCCAGTGGCTACGCTCCCTTTTGTTTGACTGGCTTGCAAAGTGCGCCGGTCGCGGGCTTAAGACAGCACGTGAATTCGTGGGAACTTGTGGCGTCGGCGTTCGGGCTGGCCAACATCGCTCTGCTGGCCCGGCGATCGGTGTGGAACTATCCGTGCGGCATGGCGATGGTGGCGATCTTCGCTGTCGTGTTCTGGAACAGTCGGCTTTATGCGGTAGCTGGCCTGCAGATCTTCTTCTTCCTTGCCCAAGCGCAAGGCCTTTGGATGTGGCTGCGCGCGCCGGCCGATACCGGCCAAGTGGCCGTGCGGCGCTTGCCGCTGATGGGTTGGCCGGTGGTGCTGATCAGCGGCGTGATTGGCAGCGCGGTGCTGGCGCTCATGTTGGCGCAAACTGACGCAGTTGCCCCCATCAGCGATGGCGCGGTAGCTGGCTGGTCGCTGGTGGCGCAGGTTCTCATCAACTTGCGCATGCTGGAAAGCTGGCCGCTTTGGGTGGGCATCAACATCGCTTCGGTAGGCCTTTATGCAAGCCAGGCGCTTTGGATCACAGCGGCGCTCTATGTGGTGTTCCTGGCCGGTGCGATCTGGAGCTGGCGGCTGTGGCTGATCGCTGAACGAGGCTGAATCATGAGGGGCCTGCATGTGTGTTTCACCGGCGTGGAATCGACCGGCAAGACTAAATTAGCGGGGCGACTGTCGCGCCGGCTGGGCGGTGTGCTGATGCCGGAATATGGCCGCGAATATGCCGAAACCATTGGCACCGATTTCACGCCCGACGTGCTGCGCACCATCGCCCGCATCCATGACGAGCGGCGCCACCGTCTGCTGGCGGCCCAGCCACGCCTGCTGATTGAGGATACCGATGTAGTGATGACTGCCGCCTGGTTCCGAATGTTGCACGGCCACCGCGATCCCGCGCTGTCGGCGATGGTGGCCGGCGCAGATGTTTACCTGTTGTTTGCGCCCGATACACCCTGGGTGGCCGACGGCACCCGCCAGTTCGTCGGCCGTGATCGCCTGTCGTTCCAGGCCGCCATCGAGGATGAGATGACCGTGCGCAATATTGAACCGGTTCTGATCATGGGTAATTGGCAACACCGCGAAGCTCAAGCCACCGCCGCCCTCACCCACCGGCTGGACAGCCTGCCCCTGTCGGCGTCATAGGGACAGTCATGGCTACTATCCTTCTCACCGGCGCATCGCGCGGCATTGGCGCAGCAGCGCGGACCTTGTTAGAACAGGCAGGGCACACTGTCGTCGGTCAGTCCACAACGGGCCGCGACGGCCTCATCGCGGCCGATTTTGCACAACACCGCGCCACCGATGCGCTGTGGGCGGCGGCTTTAATGCAGGCCGGTGGCCGCATAGATGTACTGGTCAATAATGCCGGAGTGTTCGAAGCGGCTGATATCGCCGATGCTGATGGCTTTGCCGCTACCTGGGCACGCAGCCATGCCATCAACTTGCAAAGCGCCGCCGATCTGTGCCGACACGCTGTGCTGCATTTTCAACAGAACGGCAGTGGCCGCATCATCAATGTCGCCAGTCGCGCCGGACATCGAGGCGATTCGCCCCAACACTGGCACTATGCGGCGGCCAAGGGCGGCATGCTGGCGATGACCAAGAGCATCGCGCGCGCCTATGCGGCGCAGAACATTCTGGCCTTTGCTATCACGCCCGGCTTCACCATGACCGGCATGGCCGAGGAGTATCTGGCCAGCCGCGGCGGGGACAAGTTGCTGGCCGATATTCCCCTGGGCCGCGTTGCCATGCCGGAAGAAGTGGCCGAAATGATCCGCTGGCTGGCCAGCGACGCGCCGGCGTCGATGACGGGCGCCACCCTTGACATTAACGGCGCCTCCTATGTGCGCTGAACCGGAAGTCTGACATGCCGAACGTGACTGTGGTGGGTGCCCAGTGGGGCGATGAAGGCAAGGGCAAGATTGTCGATTGGCTGTCTGCCCGCGCCGATGTGGTGGTGCGCTTCCAGGGCGGCCACAACGCCGGCCACACGCTGGTGGTGGGCAACAAGGTCTATAAGCTTTCCCTGCTCCCGTCGGGCATCGTGCGCGGCACATTGTCGGTGATTGGAAACGGCGTGGTGTTCGATCCCTGGCATTTCCGCGATGAAGTTGCCCGAATTGCCGGTATGGGGGTGGACATCAACCCAGACAATCTGGCGGTGTCGGAAACCTGCCCACTGATCCTGCCGCTGCACCGCGATCTGGATGCGCTGCGGGAAGATGCGATGGGCGCCGGCAAGATCGGCACCACGCGGCGCGGGATCGGCCCGGCCTATGAAGACAAGGTAGGTCGCCGGGCGCTGCGCGTCATCGATCTGGCGCATCTGGATGAAATCGGCCCGCAGCTTGAACGCCTCCTCGCCCATCACAATGCCTTGCGTAGCGGCTTTGGCGTGGCGCCTGTTGATGCCGCCGAACTGCAACAGCAACTGGCCGATGTGGCGCCGGCCGTGTTGCCCTATATTCAGCCCGTGTGGAAACGCCTTCGCGATGCGCGCTGGCGGCGCGACCGCATCTTGTTCGAAGGCGCGCAGGGCGTGCTGCTGGATGTCGATCACGGCACCTGGCCGTTCGTCACTTCATCGAATGTCGTCGCCGGCCAGGCAGCTGCCGGGAGCGGCATGGGTCCAGATGCCACTGGCTATGTGCTGGGTATCACCAAGGCTTATACCACCCGGGTCGGTTCCGGCCCCTTCCCCACCGAGCAAGAAAATGACATCGGCCAGCGCCTTGGCGAGCGCGGGCACGAGTTCGGCACAGTCACCGGTCGTAAGCGCCGTTGCGGCTGGTTCGATGCGGTACTGGTGCGCCAGGCAATTGCCGTTGGCGGCATCACCGGCATGGCGCTGACCAAGCTGGACGTGCTCGACGGGTTTGAAACAGTGATGATCTGTACTGGCTATCGTCTTGACGGCCGCGATCTAGATCATCTGCCCGCCCATCCGTCCGAGCAGGCGCGGGTCGAGCCGATCTACGAGGAATTTGAAGGCTGGAGTGAATCGACTGCCGGCGCCCGCAGCTGGGCGCAGCTGCCGGCACAGGCCATCAAGTACATTCGCCGCATTGAGGAACTGACCGAATGCCCGGTGGCACTGGTCTCCACCTCACCCGAGCGGGAGGACACGATCCTAGTGAAGGACCCGTTCCGCGACTGAATTGAGCGCGGCCTTTCGGATTTACCGGATGATCGCAGATCTCTAGCAGATTGGCGGCATTTTATGTGCCACGCTCATTATAGGCTGCTTCCTCAACGATAAAGTTAACGCCAGGCAAGTCGGACCCGTCCGGAGCGACGGCTGCAAACCTCCGGCTCGCACCCTAGCCAGGCTTTGCGAACACAAGACATCGACGGACCGGAAGTGCCAGGCAACTGCAGGTCCGGGTGGGCATGCGTGACCGGGAATCACACTGCCCGCTGCGACCATCTTGGGAACACTGTCCGCCCGCGGGGGTGAACGGCAGCCTGGATGGTTGAGATAAGCATGTTAGGCTGTTCAAAGTGCGAACAACCGTGGGGGTTGGATAATCTTGTGCGACATATACAGCCACCTAAGGCCGTGATGCGTTACGCAAACTTCGGGCTTTTGGCATTAAGAATGCTTGCGGGGGCTCCCAATGCGGGAGCCATGCTGAGCAGTTTCAGCTGTTTGGCGCCGCTTCACGTCAACGTTAGCACAGTGAATTGTGCCGATCGTCCGGAGGTGACACGATTAACGGCGTAAGATGCGCCAACGATTCCGGCGACCTTTCTACCCAACGAAATCTGCCAACCCGGCGATCCCTTTTTGCCCGCTATGCCTAGAGCGGACGGACCATGGGCCGGCCGCCCCACTGTGAAGCGGCAGGTATCGACAACCAGGGCCGCATCCTGGCCCGCTGCCAGGTTGAAATCGTCGATATGTCCTGCGCCATGCTGGCCACAAAGTATGCCGAGCCGAGCCAGACGGCGTGCAACCGCAACTGAACGCCGGTGCGCCGCCGCCTGGTGTCGCTGCAATCCGCCCGATATAAGCCGTGTGTGCTGCCCGGCGGGTTGCCGCAGGCGTTGCCGCCGGGTTCACGCATCACGCTAGATGTGGGCCATTCTGGCAGGGGCAATCTGCTGCACCCGTGGCGATGGAGGCGACCGGCCTGCGCGAAACCTCATAGTCGCTGCCGGTGGCTGGTTCGTTAGTGATGATCGCCCTTTGGATGGCGATGGCCAATCTGGCACAGCTGTACCTGACGCATGAACGCTGGTCTTCGCACGATCGCTGGGGTGCGCCGATGGACCTGCTGGATTCCTGACTGTTTCTTGGCCTGGCTGCCGCCGGCGCCTCGCCCGCAGAATCGGCAGCGCTGTGGAGCATCTTGCCGGCCGCCAGCAGGAAGCGATGCTGCCACGCCTGCTCAACATTATCGGCATCCAGATCGGTCTGGAGATCGGCGCTCTTTGGTGGTGGATCGCCGGCTAAACCGGCTTGCGATCGGACTTCCCGCCGGTAGACAGGGGCAATGCCCCTGCCCTTGATCGCCCTCGCTGCTGCGGCCAGCTTTACCTGCGAAGGCCGCAGCCATCATGATGGTGACAATCTGCGCTGCCGCATCGTCACAGGATCAATACGGCTGCAGGGCATCGACGCCCCGGAAATGCCCGGCGCTTGCCGAGCAGGCCGCCGTTGTGTGGACGGCGACCCCTTTGCAGCCCGCGATTATTTCCGCAGCCCGACCCGCGGAAAGACCTTGCAATGCGTGCAGGAAGACACCGACAATTATGACCGAGCCATCGTCAATTGCACCGCTGGCACGGTGAACATCAGTTGCGCGATGATTGGATCCGGCGATGCCGTGTGGCGCTATGCCCCACTGGATTGCAGCGGACCATCATTTGCGTCTGAAACCGCCCCTGATATGACGGTTGCCTCACCAACTGACCAGACGTCCCCAACAGCGCCGGAACAGCCGCCCGTGATGCTGCAGGCCGATGCCCCGTCTCGCTCGGGCAGATCCGGCGCTGGTATTGGAGTGTTATCGTTCGTGCTGTTTGGCCTACTGCATGGCAACCTGATCACCTGGGTGCTGGTTGCCATCGATAAACGCAGGGCCTTGGCTGGTCGTTTGGGCAAACGCATTGCCGAATCCACCCTGCTTGGCTGGGTGCTGGTGGGCGGCAGTCCGGCTGCATGGCACGCCATCAATAAGCTGCGCCACAAATCGGCCAAGGACAGTTCCAAGCAACCGCTGTTGCTGATTTCGGGGCTGCAGATCGGGGCGCTGATTGGCTTGCTTTATTGGCAGCTTCCTGAATGAGCGGGACTGTACTGCGACCGGCCAGCGCCGCCGATCTGGATTTTCTGGCGCAGGGCCGTGCGCCATCCGGAACAAGCTTGCCCGAAGGTGGCATCGAGACGCCCGATTTATTGGTCATGCTGCGCGACCTTGCCGCCACCATCAGCCCAGATTTTGATCCGGCGGCCTGGCTGGTGCTGGCAGGCACCGAAATTGTCGGACTGTTGTCACTGGTGAAACCTCCGGCAGACGGTGTCATTACCATCGGCTATGGCATCGCGCCGGCTCGGCGCGGTCGTAGGCATGCCACAGAAGCGGTGCGCGCACTTTGTGATTGGTCCCGGCATGATGCGCGCGTGGCCGTGGTGTTTGCCGAAACCCGAGAGGCAAACCAGCCATCGCAGCGGGTGCTGGCCGCCAATCTCTTTACCTGCACGGGCCAACGTGTTGATCCAGAGGACGGTCCGATGCTCTGCTGGTCCCTCATCGTCGGTTGAGCGGATCGATTGCACTGACATGTGATTTCGATTGGCGCCATCTGCCCGCCTGTCCTATGCGCAGAGCATGAGCAGTCATGATTTCGACCTGTTGGTAATCGGTGCCGGTTCGGGCGGGGTGCGCGCCAGTCGCATTGCCGCCGGCCATGGTGCGCGCGTGGCGGTGGCCGAGGAATATCGCGTTGGTGGAACCTGCGTGATCCGCGGTTGCGTGCCTAAGAAGCTGCTGGTTTACGGCTCGCATTTTGCCGAGGATCTGGAAGACGCTCGCCGCTTTGGCTGGCAGATTGAGGGCAAACGCTTTGATTGGGCGGTGCTTCGCGACAATGTGGCCGCCGAGGTCGATCGCCTGAACGCATTGTATCAGAACACGCTAGACAACAACCAAGTCAGCACGCTGCTGGACCATGCCCGCATAATCGACGCCCACACGGTAGAAGTGGGCGGCCAGCGCTACAGTGCCGGCACCATCCTGATCGCCAGCGGCGCGAGGCCCTTCATGCCTGATATTCCAGGTGCCGAGTATGGAATCACCTCAAACGAGGTGTTTCACCTGCCCACGCTGCCTAAGCGGATGGTGATCGCCGGCGCCGGCTATATCGCCACCGAGTTTGCCGGCGTGTTCCACGAGCTGGGCGTAGATGTGACATTGATCAACCGCAGCGACACGATCCTGCGCGGCTGGGAACCGGCCCTGGCCGATCGCTTGTTGCAGATCAGCATGGCAAAGGGGCTAAATTTCAAATTGAACTGCCGCCTGGAACGGGTGGAGAAGACCGAAGCCGGCCTAGTGCTGCGCTTCGCGGACGGCAAGACGATGGAAACCGACGTCGTGCTGTGGGCACTGGGCCGGGTGCCGAATGTTGCAGGCCTAGGGCTGGAAGACGTCGGCGTGGCCCTGAGCGACAAGGGCGCCATCGCCGTTGACGAGGAAAATCGTACCAGCGTGCCCAGCATTTATGCAGTTGGCGATGTGACGGACCGCGTGCAGCTCACACCCGTGGCCATCCGCGAAGGGCATAGCTTCGCCGACCGTCAGTTCGGGGGGAAGAACTGGCACGTGGATTACAATGCCATCCCCTCGGCGGTGTTCTCCAATCCGCCGCTGGGTAGCGTGGGCATGACCGAGGCTCAGGCCCGAAACGCCTATGGCCAGGTCAGGATCTTCACTTCCGATTTTCGGCCGATGAAGAATGTGCTGGCCGGTCGCACCGAGCGCGCGCTGTACAAGCTGGTCGTGGATGCCGGGACTGACCGTGTGGTGGGCGCCCACATGATCGGGCCGGATGCGCCGGAGATCTTGCAGGCGGTAGCCATCGCAGTGAAGGCGGGGCTGACCAAGGCGCAGTTCGACGACACCATGGCGCTGCATCCGACGATGAGCGAGGAACTGGTGTTGATGAGGTGACTTGCTCACCTGGGTGATTTGCCGCAAAGCATCGCCATCATGACGAAGATCTGGAACCCTGACAGCTGGCGCGCGCACGAAGCCCGGCAATTGCCCACTTACCCGGATACCGACGCACTGCGGACGGTAGAAACCGAGCTGCGCTCCTATCCGCCGCTGGTGTTTGCCGGTGAAGCCCGGGACCTGACGACACGGCTCGCCGATGCCGCGGCCGGTAATGCCTTCCTGCTGCAGGGCGGCGATTGCGCCGAAAGTTTTGCCGAATTCCACCCCAACACTATCCGCGACACCTTCCGCGTGTTGCTGCAGATGGCGGTGGTGATGACCTTTGCCAGCAAGATGCCGATCGTGAAGGTGGGTCGCATGGCCGGCCAGTTCGCCAAGCCGCGATCGGGCGATTTCGAGGAAATCGATGGCGTGTCGCTGCCCAGCTATCGCGGCGACAATGTCAACGATATCGAATTCACCGCCGAAGCGCGTATGCCCAATCCGCAGCGGATGATCCGCGGTTACATGCAATCGGCATCAACGCTAAACCTGCTCCGGGCGTTTGCCAGCGGCGGCTATGCAAATCTGCACCAGGTGCACAAATGGAACCTGGATTTCGCCGCGCGCAGCCCTTGGGCTGAGCAATATGCGCAACTGGCCGATCGCATCGGTGAAGCGCTGGACTTCATGGAAGCTATCGGTCTGTCGCCCGACACTGTGCCGCAGCTGAAGGGCACCAGCTTCTTCACAAGCCATGAAGCGCTGCTGCTGGGCTATGAAGAGGCTATGACCCGGCAGGACAGCCTGACCGGTGATTGGTACGATACGTCGGCCCACATGCTGTGGATCGGCGACCGGACGCGCTTTGCTGGCAGTGCGCATGTCGAGTTTTTGCGCGGTGTGGGCAATCCGCTGGGCCTGAAATGTGGTCCGAGCCTGGAGCCGGACGATCTGATCCGCTTTCTGGACACATTGAATCCCGCGAATCAACCTGGCCGAATTACCCTCATCACCCGTTTCGGTCATGACAAGGTGGAAGCCCATCTGCCCCGCTTGCTTCGCGCCGTGAAGCGTGAAGGACGCCATGTCTTGTGGAGCTGCGACCCCATGCACGGCAACACGATAAAGGCCGCAGGGGGCCTGAAAACCCGTCCGTTCGACCGGATCCTTACAGAAGTCACCGGATTTTTTGCGGTGCACCGGGCCGAGGGAACCCATGCCGGCGGTATCCATCTGGAGATGACCGGTCAGGACGTGACCGAGTGTACGGGCGGCGCTGTTGCCATTTCCGACGAAGGCCTGGGCGCGCGGTATCAGACCCAGTGCGACCCCCGCCTCAACGCAAGCCAAAGCCTTGAGATGGCGTTCCTTATTGCCGAAGCCCTGAAAGCCGAACGCGAGGCCTTGGCGCACAGCTCCGCTGCCTGAAGCTCCCCCTGAAATTCCCGAACCGGCCGCGCCCGGTCACCGAACTGCTGTTGCAGTCTCGGCCCGACGTCAGCGCCGCCGATGTCGATCTGCTGGCGGGGAACATGCTGATCGCCTGAGCAGCTTTGCACACACAGCAACAACAGGGGTCAAAAGGTCACGGCGTACACGCCGTGCGGAGCGAAGGCCGGTCGGGGATGACTAACCGGCCTTTTGCCGTTCAGGGCCTGTCGCTTCTGGCAATGGCGGCCGTCGTGCTGGCCCGCAATGATGCCGGGTCTGCAAACAGGATCCGCCCATGACTTTTGCGCTGCCCAACGCGTCTCATGATCTCTCCGGCCAATTAGCCATTGTCACCGGTGCTTCGTCAGGGCTTGGCGCCCGCTTTGCCCGCGTCCTCGCGGCCGCCGGAGCCAGCGTTGCGGTATGCGCGCGCCGCACCGACAAGCTTGATGCGCTGGTGGCCGAAATCACCGCGGTGGGCGGGACGGCCCGCGCCTTTCAGATCGACGTCGCCGATCAGGCGCAATGCACGGGCCTTGCCGAAAGGGTGGAAGCCGCCATGGGTCCAGTGTCGATCCTGATCAACAACGCCGGCATCCCGGATGCGGCGCGCGCCCACAAGCTCAGCCCCGAACTCTACAACCAGGTGATGGCGGTAAACGTCAATGCACCATGGCTGCTCTCCACCAGCCTTGCCGCGCGCCGGATTGCAGATGGCAAGCCGTTGCGCATTGTCAACATCGCATCGATGGCGGCCTTTGAATATCAAGGCCATGGCGCGGCGCTTTACAGCATGACCAAGGCTGCCGTGGTGAGGATGACGGAAGTGCTGGCAGTGGAATGGGCGCGCTATCCGATCAACGTCAACGGCATCGCACCAGGCGCCTTTGCCAGCGAGATGATGGACGGGATGCTGAGCCGCATGGGTGACATCATCCAGCATTTCCGCCGCAAGCGACTGGGGGATCCGGCGATGATGGATTCCACCCTGCTCTACCTCGTTGCCCCGGCCAGCGAAGCGGTGACCGGCACGGTGATAAAGATCGACGATGGCCAGTCAAACAGGTAAACAGCATGACCTATGAAACCATCTCCATCGAACAGCGTGGACCGGTTGACTGGTTGACGTTGAATCGGCCTGACGCGCTGAACAGCATCAACAACCAGATGGTGGCCGATCTTTCCGATTATTTCGGCCGGCTGTTCAACGCCCGCAGCACCCGAATCGTGGTGATGAAGGGCGCCGGCCGCGCCTTTTGCGCCGGGTTGGACATCAAGGCGCAAGGCACCCAGGAAGCGCCGTTCGCCGGGGGCTTCGGCTTTCAGGGCTGGCTGGCCGATGTCTATGTAAAGATGCGGCGATGCCCGCAACCGATCATCAGCCTGATCCACGGCGCAGCCTGTGGCGGCGGCTTTGCCTTCGCCCTGGCCAGCGATATCCGCATCGCCGCGGAAACGGCCCGCATGAATGCCGCCTTCATCAAGCTGGGGCTTTCCAGCTGCGACATGGGCACATCTTATTTCCTGCCGCGGCTGGTGGGTGCCAGCCTGGCGGCCGAACTGATGATGACCGGTCGTTTCATCCATGCCCCGCGTGCTCTGGCCACCGGGCTGGTGAGCCAGGTGGTGCCCGATGCGGAGCTAGAGGCCGCGGGCGAGGCTCTGGTGGCCGAAATGCTTGCCACCTCCCCCATTGGCTTGCGGATGACCAAGGAAGGGCTGGGCTTTGCCATCGACGCGCCCAGTCTGGAGGCGGCGATTGCGCTGGAAAACCGCAACCAGCTGATGTGCGCTGCAAGCGATGATTTCAAGGAAGGGCTGGCCGCATTCCTGGAGAAACGACCGCCGAATTATTCCACTTAGGCGCCGATGCGGGCCATCAGGCCGATTGGATCGCCCTTATTCACCTGTTCCCAGCGCTTCAACGCCGCTTCGCTGCAGTAACGGCTTTCGCCCAGATCGGTGCGATGGGCACCCTTCACGGCTGGCAGGCCGATGCGCACTCCACCCGTGGCCAACGCCACCACCACGCGCACCGGGCCGGCGCGGGTTTCGATCAGGCCGCATACGCCCGGCTGTCCCTCATCATCTAGGCCCGCCAGCGGCGCCAGCAGCGTGGCGTTTGTATGGCCGGCGGCATGCAACATGCTTTCGGCGCGGCGGGAGGCGAGCTGTTCCGGTCCGGGTTCAGGCGCACAGGCGGCCAGGGGCAGGAGAAGAAGGGACAAACGACGCATGGTTATCATCTTAGCAGAAGCAAAAGCGCCCTGCCCTGCCGACACGTCGTCGCGGGTCCAGCGCGTTCAGGCCGGTTGGCTGGCCATTTGCTGCAGCATCTCGCCCATCATCTGATGCACCATCTGGATGGCTTTCAGAGGACGCACCATCACCTTGAAGTGGGTAATCTGGCCAACGTCGTTCCAGAAAATCATGTCGATCCCGTTGACCTTGATACCATTGATGATGTTGGTAAATTCTAGGATAGCGCTGTTCGCGTTCAGCCACTCGCCGCGATAGGTGAAACCATCACCGCCCAGCACCTTGTCGGCACTGGCGAGATACTTGAACACGATTTCCCGGCCTTCCTGCGGAGTGTGCACGACGGGGCTTTCGAACACGCAATCGGGGTGCAGCATTTCCCACAACGCCTGGTGGTTGGGGTTTTTCACATGGGCATGCCAGCGGGCGAGGTTTTCGGCAGTGGTGGGCATAAGCGGCTCCTTTGATGAAGAGCTTAACGCAAACGCCCCCACCCGCCACCTCTTGGCAGAGGGAGGGCTTTACTCCGCCGCCTCCGGCCGGAACACTGCCGCGCCTGGCAGTTCCTTCACCTGGGCCGAACCGCGCTTTTCGCGCACCCACTGCATCACGCTTTCGATGCCGAGATAGACGACCGGGGTGATGAACAGGGTGAGCACCTGTGAGACGACAAGGCCACCAAGCACGGCGATACCTAGCGGCTGCCGCAGTTCGGCTCCAGCACCAATCCCCAACGCCAGCGGCGCGGCACCAGCCATGGCGGCGAAGGTGGTCATCATAATCGGCCGAAAGCGTTTGGCGGCGGCTTCGCGGATTGCATGAGCTGGGGTCCAGCCATGCTCCCGTTGCCCTGCCAGGGCAAAATCGATCATCATGATCGCATTCTTTTTCACGATCCCGATCAGCAATACGACACCGATGATGCCGATCACGTCCAGCGGCATGTCGAACAACCACAGGAACATCACCGCTCCAATGCCGGCCGCCGGCAGGCCTGACAGGATGGTGATGGGGTGGACGAAGCTTTCGTAAAGCACGCCCAGAACGATGTAGATAACGATGATCGCCGCCAGGAACAGGATCGGCATCGACTTGGTGGAAGCTTCGAACTGCTGGGCATTACCGCCCAGCGCACCCGACACGCCGGCAGGCTGACCGATTTCAGCGGAGGCGGCCTCGATCAGCGGTTTCACCTCGCTTAGCGCCACGCCGGGAAGCAGGTTGAACGACAAGGTGACGGCCGGAAGCTGGCTCTGGTGCGATATGGAGAGCGGGGCGCCGCCAACGGTGATGCGCGACACCGCCGACAGCGGCACCAGCCCACCTGAACTCCCACGCACGTTCAGCCTCCCGATGGCATCAGGGTTGGTCTGATCACGCGGATCGATTTCCATGATCACCTGATAATCTTCGGCGTCGGTGTAGATGCGGCTGATCTGCTGGTTGCCGTACGCGGCGAGTAGCACGCGGCGGACGGCCTCCACCGGCACGCCAAGCCGGGCGGCAGCGTCACGGTCAACCTCGACATAGGCCTGGCGGGCGCCGCGTTGATAATCGCTGTTCACGTCCACCAGTCCGGGAATGGTGCGCATCCGCTGTTCGAGGCGAGGAGCGAAAGCGTATAGTTCGTCTTTGTCCACCGCCGAGATGGTGTATTGATAGTTCGTCGGCGACTGCCGACCGCCAAGCTGCAAATTCTGCTGCACGTTAGGAAAGGCGGAATAGCCAGGAATGCCGGCTGTTGCCTTACGCAGGCGGGCAAGCACTGTTTCAATGTCGTCGCGCTCATCCCGCGGTTTCAGCGGTGCAAACAGCCGGCCACTGCTCGAGCCGCCAAGGCCCAGAATGGCGTTCACTCGGGCGACGGCAGGATCATTCTGCACCAGACGGGCGGCAATGGAATGTTTCTTGGCCATTTCCTCATAGCCCAGATCGGGCGCGCCTTCCGTGCCGAAAAACACCACGCCGGTGTCTTCCGACGGGAAGAAGCCCTTGGGAACGGCCATGAAGCCCCAGACCGCCACCGCAACGGAAGCCACGGTAAGCCCACCGATCACCTTGCGGTGCTGCAGCGACCAGTCAAAGGCCTTCAAATACCGCTCGGTCAGGCGAGCAAAGGCGGTGGTGGTGATGCGCGCCACACGACCAGGTTCCTGGTGTCCGGATTTGAGCAGGCGCGCCGCCATCATCGGAATGAGTGTAAGGGAGAGTACAGCCGACACCGCGATCGAGATCGTCATGGTGACGGCAAATTCGTTGAACAGACGACCGATGATGCCACCCATGAACAGCAGCGGGATAAACACCGCTACCAGGCTGACCGATATCGAGACGACAGTGAAGCTGATTTCATTGGCGCCGATGATGGCGGCGTTGCGTGGATCTTCACCGTCTTCGGTGTGGCGAACGATGTTTTCCAGCACCACGATCGCATCGTCGACAACGAAGCCGGTAGCCAGAGTGAGCGCCAGCAGCGACAGGTTGTTGAGCGTGAAGCCAAAGAAATACATGCCGGCGAATGTACCGATGGCAGCCACGGGCAGAACGATCGCGGGAATGAGGGTGGCGCGCGCATCGCCCAGCACCAGATAGATGACCAGAATGACGAGGAAGGCCGTGCCCACCAGGGTCACCTGTGCGTCGAACACGCTTTCGCGCACAGATTCTGATCGATCAAGGATTTCGCTGATATCCACCGATACCGGCATGGCTTCACGCACGGTCGGCAGCACATCGCGGACTGAATCCACCAGCTTCACGACATTGGCGCCGGGCTGGCGGCTAACAGCAACCGTGAGCGAGGGTTCACCATTGAAACGGGCACCGCCGCGCAGCCGTTCATAGCTACTGATCACACTGGCCACATCCCCCACCCTTACCGGCAGGCCATTGCGGTTGGCGATAATGATGCTGGCAAATTCAGACGGCTTTTCGAGCGTGCCCGACGCATCTAGCACATAGCTTCGCTCGCCGCCGGTGATCGAACCAACTGCAATATTGCTGTTTGCCGCCGAAACGGCCGTACGCAGATCGTCCACGGTGAGGTTGCGGGCGGCCAGCGCCGCAGGGTCGAACTGGATCCGCACCGCATAGCGGCGATCACCATAGGTCTGGACCTGGCCGACGCCGGGCAATGTCGAAATCCGCGGCACCAACAGATTATCAACCAGCGTCTGCAGATCGTTCAGGGCCCGCGTCTTGTCGCGAACCGAAAGGATGATCACCGGGGAATCTGCCGGGTTGATCTTACGGAAACTGGGCGGGCTCGGCATTTCCGGCGGCAGCCGACGGGTGACGGCCGAAAGCACCGACTGCACGTCGAGCGCGGCGGAGTCAATGTCGCGATCAAGGGCGAACTGGACAGTGATCTGCGTGGAGCCGGTGCCGCTGGACGACAGCACCTGTTCGATGCCGGCAACGGTGGAAAGCTGGCGTTCGATCGGCGTTGCCACCGATGCTGCCATGATTCCTGGATTGGCGCCAGGCAGGCTGGCTTCGATTTGGATGGTGGGCAAATCGACTTCCGGCAGCGCCGAAACCGCCAGTTGGCGATAACCGAACAGGCCGCCGAAAATGACCGCAAGGGTCAACAGGATGGTGGCGATCGGCCGCTCGACACAAAGGCGAACGAAACTCATCAGCCGGCGCTCCCGGCCGGTGTGGCGGACCGATCGGAGCTAACCCCGATCTGCGGCTTGCCCGCTCCTTTCAGGCGCACGTTATCGCCTTCCTTCAGACGGGCGAGCGCATCCACCACCACCTGTTCACCGGGCTTCACTCCGCCGGCAAGATAGACTTTGCCGCGCAGACGCCCGGCAACTTCCACAGCGCGAAGCTCAACCTTCCCACCCGAGCCTTTCGTACCCGGCGCTGTAGCAGCGCTTGCAACCACCCACACGAAGGGTGTGTCGCGGCCTGTCTGCACTGCACCTTCGGGCATGGCGATATGCGGCGTGGCTATACCAAGCGGGAATTCGACATCGACGATGGCACCGGGCCACAGCACATCGCCTTCGTTACGGAATTCAGCGCGGGCAGCCACACCACCGTTGCCCGGATCGATGTTGTTATCAAGAAAGACCAGGCGGCCGGTGGCCAGCACCTGGCCGCTCTGCCGATCCCGCGCAACTACGGTGCCGCCGCCGCCGGCCTGCACGGCCCGCGCCTGCTGCACGTTGGCCGCAGGCACCAGGAAACGTACATGGATGGGGGAAATCTGGTTGATCGTCACCAGCGGCGTGGCATCGCCCTGGCGCACGGTGGCGCCGCGACGGAACCCAAGTTCACCCGTGCGCCCGGAAATCGGTGCAGTCACGGACAGGAACGACAACTGCACACGCGCAGCCTGCAGCAATGCCCGGTTGGTTTCGATCTGGCTGCGCGCCGACCAGGCATTGGCCCGGGCAAGATCGCGTGCAGCGGCCGACACGAAGCCCTTGGCCACCAGCGCCTCGGCCCGATCATAATCCAGCGTCGCGCGGCGTTCGGCGGCTATGGCGCCCTTCAGTTCGCCCTCTGCCTGGGCCACGGCGGCCCGCGCCTGACGGGAATCAATGCCGAATAGCATTTGGCCGGCGCGCACATTGTCACCTTCACGAAATGCAATGCTCACGATTTCGCCATCGGCCCGCGGCCGCACAGCGACGCTCTGGCTGGGGGTAACGGTACCAAGCGCCAGCAGGGTGGGCGCGAAATCTTCCATGGCAGCGATCTGGGCAGACACAAGTTGCGGCGGCCTTTTGCCACCGCCGGGCTTGCCGCTACCGGCATTGTCACCGCCCCCGGCGCCGGAACAGGCGGCAAGCAGCACTGCAAGCGCAAGAGCGCCGCCTCGGCGGAAAAGAGAAACATCAATAATCATCGTTTTGCAGTCCAAACCCTTACGCGCTGCACTGAGGTTTCCCCCGCGCGAATTTGAGCGTGCCGTGCGTTATGCGGCTTTGGCGTTCAGCGCAAATACGTCGTTGCCGCACACAGACGGATCAGGCGCGCAGTTTCCAGCCCGATTTCACCACCCGATAGCACAGAAGCCACAGCGCGATGTTGACTAGCGCCAAAACCAGCGCCGATTGTCCGAGCGGCCCGTCCGAGACCCCGATGAAGCCGGCCCGGAAACCATCAATCACATGGAAGAACGGATTGGCGTGGGCGATCCCCGCCACTGTTGGCCCAAGACGTTCGACAGCATAAAAGGTGCCCGACAAAAGGGTTAGCGGCTGAACGACGAAGTTGGTGGCGGCCGCAGCATGATCGAACTTGTCTGCCCACACGCCGGTGAGGATGCCCAGCAGCGCCAGCAGGATCGCGCCCATGGTGCCAAAATAGAGCACGAGCAGGGGATCGCGCACGGGCACGTTAACCCCCGGCGCCACCACCATCACCGCCCACACCGCCAGCCCCACCAGCCAGGCCCGCGTAAGCGCCCCGCCCACCCAGGCCAGCATCAATTCGCCTGCCGAAAGTGGCGGCATCAGAACATCGATGATCGAGCCCTGCACCTTGGCGACCAGAATCGACGACGAGGTATTGGCAAAACTGTTCTGGATCATGCCCATCACGATCAGGCCGGGGCCGAGGAAATCGGCATAGGGTACGCCCAAAATCAGGACATCGCCGCGGCCCAGTGCCACGGCAAAGATCACCAGGAACATCAGAGTGGTGACCGCCGGTGCCCAGATGGTTTGCAGCTGCACCTTGAAAAAGCGTCGCACCTCTTTCAGATAAAGGGTCTTCATCCCTTCCGTATTCAGCCGTGCGATCACGGGCACCCCTGGTTCCGGGTGCGCTGGAAGCTTGTTATCGGCGTGCATCATGGGTAGGGGCTTACGATTGCACGCGCGCCCTGCCAAGGGGTGACGCCGATTATCTGAGGGCAAGACGCACCATGGCCTGGACCGACGAACGCATCGCAAAGCTCAAGCAGGGCTGGGAAGGCGGCATGACTGCTACCCAGATCGCCGAGATGCTGGGCGAAGGCGTGACCCGCAATGCTGTGATCGGCAAGGCACACCGACTGGGCTTGGAAAGCCGGCCGTCGCCGGTGAAAGCCACGGACGCCACGCCAGCACCTGCACGTGCTGCGGCCGCCGCGCCGCCGCCACCGCCGGCAGCCGCTGTGCCGGCCCCTGCTCCGGCTCCGGTCGCTGCCAGTGCGCCGGTGGTTACGCTGGTGGAGACCCCGGCTGCGCGCCCGGTGGCCAAGTCCACCAGTGGTGGCGGCAAAGGCGGCAAGCAGACCCGTACCAGCCTGCTCGATCTAAACGACAAGGTGTGCAAGTGGCCGATCGGCCATCCCGACGATGCCGATTTCCATTTCTGCGGCCGCCCATCCAACGCCGGTTTCCCCTATTGCAACGATCATTGCCTGGTTGCCTATCAGGCCCAAATGCCGCGCAAGGATCGTCCGCGCCAACTGCCGCCGCTGCCAGGCGCGCCCCGCCGGTAACCGGCCGCTGCCAACCAGTGCAGGTTCGTGTCCCGCGCTGGCTGTTTTGCCCCATTGCCGCCACAGCCGCCTCGCTTTACGTTCCCGTGAAGGGAGAGTTGCAGCGTGAGTTCCACTGATTTCGACGTGTTGATTGTTGGCGCCGGCTTGTCGGGCATTGGTGCGGCCGTTCACCTGGTTCAGAACTGTCCGAACGAAACCTTTGTGATCCTGGAAGGCAGAGATGCTATTGGCGGCACCTGGGATTTGTTCCGGTATCCCGGCATCCGTTCCGATTCCGACATGTACACGCTAGGCTACCGCTTCAAGCCGTGGAAATCGGCCAAGGCGATCGCCGACGGGCCTTCGATCCGCGCCTATATCTGCGAAACCGCGGCCGAACATGACATCAACCGCAACATCCGCTTCGGCCACAAAGTGACGGACGCTGTATGGGATAGCGAGCACGCGCGCTGGACGGTGACGACCACGAAGGGCACCTTCACCTGCCGCTTCCTCTACATGTGCAGCGGTTACTACAACTACGGCCAGGGCCACCGCCCGACATGGGAGGGTGAGGCTGAGTTCAAGGGGCAGATCATCCACCCGCAATTCTGGCCAGAAAACCTGGACTACAAGGGCAAGCGCGTTGTCGTTATCGGATCGGGCGCCACCGCCGTCACGCTGGTGCCGGCGATGTCCGATACGGCGGCGCACGTTATCATGCTGCAACGCTCCCCCACTTGGATGGTGTCCCGCCCCGGCAGCGATGCAATCGCCAATGTACTGAAGGCGATTCTGCCGGCGCAGATGGCCTACGATCTGGTACGCTGGAAGAATGTCACCATGGGCCAATGGTTCTACAAGCAAACGCGCACCAACCCCGGCAAGGTGCGCGAAGCGCTGCTGGAGCGCCTCGCCAAGCTACTGCCCGCCGATTACGACCTCGAAACCCACTTCACCCCCGGCTACAACCCGTGGGATCAGCGCCTGTGCCTGGTGCCCGATGCAGACCTGTTCAAGGCCATCAGCGCCGGCAAGGCCGAGATCGTCACCGATCAGATCGACAAGTTCGAGAGTGCCGGCATCCGCCTCAAATCCGGCAGGCTGCTGGAGGCCGACATCGTCGTCACCGCCACTGGCCTGAAACTGGAAGCGCTGGGCGGTATGACCATAACGGTGGACGGCGAAAACCGCCGCACCGCCGATGCCCTAGCGTACAAGGGGCTCATGTTCTCCGGCATCCCCAACCTGGCGCAAAGCTTCGGCTATATCAACGCCAGCTGGACCCTGCGCTCCGATCTGATCGCTGATTATGTCTGCCGCCTGCTCAATCACATGCGGCAGACGGGCGTGGACATCGCCATCGCCACTCCCGCGCCGAACGTGGTGCCGGAACGGCTCGCGATGGATCTGCAATCGGGTTACGTGCAGCGCGGCGCCGATGCCCTGCCCCGCTCCGGCAACCGCGCGCCTTGGCTGGTGTCGGCTGATTACAAGTACGACCGAAAGGAACTGCTGGAAGGCCCGGTGACTGACGAGATGGTGTTCGCAAAGGCCCACAGTGTAGCCTCGGCCCGTGTGTTGGAAGCGGCCGAGTGAAGCGCTTCGCGGCTGCGATCGCCCTGCTGGGGACTACCGCAAACGCGCAGCCCGTCACACCACCCACCGATTCCGCCACCCTCGAAGCCATCCGCCTGATCGACGCCTGGGCCGATGCGGCGCAGGTCTATGGGCGTTGGCCGGCCTATTCGGTGGCCATCGGCCACAAGGATAGGCTGCTGTGGTCAAAAGGCTATGGCACCCTCGATGCGGCGAGAAAGGTGCCGGCCAAGGGCGACACCATCTACAGCATCTGCTCCATTTCCAAACTGTTCACCGCCGTCGCCGTGATGCAGCAGTGGGAGGCGGGCAAGCTACGGCTGGATGAACCCGTCACCACCTATCTGCCTTGGGCCACGCCCAAGCCGGATGGCCGCGATTCCATCCCCGTTACCCTGCGCGCCCTGTTGACCCACTCGGCCGGCGTCCAGCGCGACAGCGACGTCGGCAATTGGAACGGCCCCTACTATATCTTTCCTACCCGCGCTCATCTGAAGGCCGAAATCAGCCAGCACGAACCACTCTATCCGGTCGGCCGCACCTACCAATACAGCAATGTCGGCGCCACCTTGGCCGGCGAAGCGGCGATGGCGGTTTCGGGCAAGGATTACGCCAGCCTGGTCACCAGCGGCATCATCGCCCCGCTCGGCCTGAACGACACGCGGCCCGATCACCCCTATCAGCTGCTCGGCACCCGCATGGCCGTGGGCTGGAGCCCGCTGGACCGCGCAGGCAACCGCAAACTGCTCAGCCGCTTCGACACCAAGGCCATCACACCGGCCGCCGGCTTCACCAGCACCGCGGAAGATCTGGTGCGCTTTGGCCTGTGGCAGATCGGCCTGATGGCGCAGGACACCGCACCGGCGAAACCCGGCGTGCTGAAACCGTCAACACTGCGCGAAATGCAACGCATCCAATTCATAGACAAGGTAAACTACGGCAGCTGGGGCTTGGGCTTCGTCAACGAACCTTCCGACGAAGGCAATTACATCGGCCACGATGGCAGCTGCCCCGGCTACCACACCGCCATGCTGATCCGGCCGGACAGCGAAACCGCCGTCGCCGTGATGACCACCGACAATCACGAAGTGTGGAACGACACGCAACAAGTCCACCGCCTGCTCGACGCCCGCCGCGGCCACAGTTTTAAAAATCCGCCGCCCGTCGCCGTAGCACTGGAGGACTATGCCGGCCGTTACACCAACAACACCTGGAACAACGAGACGATCATTCTCCCCTGGAACGGCGGCCTCGTCACCCTAGACCTGCCGGACCCCAAAGCCGCCGAAAACCTTTCCTACCTCAAACCCATCGGTCAGGATCGCTTCCGACGCATCGCCAAAGACGGCAGCGAACTGCACGAAGTGACGTTCAAACGGGACGCCTCAGGCCGCGTTGAGACGAAGGAGGAGTTTTTTCAACGCTCGGTAAAGGATATTAAGTAAAATGTGACCTCCGGCAAGCAGCGATCCAACTCTTTCATGCACTTTTATTTGGATTTTTTCTTGTCTGTTATAGCTCTATTGTCGATTGACAGATTTGAGATACTGCTATCATTCGCATCAGGCGGGTGCGCCAATTGGGGGAGGGCGACGGAGCCATTCTATATCCTAAATTTGCTTCAAAACACAGCAAATGAGATGGCATGTCCGGCGCAGGTAGTACTCCACAAATCCACCGCCACCGCAAAGCAAACGGAGGCAGTGACTGCGTTCCTACCCGCCGTGCGTTCTTATTGCCTCCCCCTCAAATCCGCTCCTTCACATATGCGCCAGGCGCATTCTCGATTGCCTTAAACGTCCCCTTTCCAGGTACGCGGGGTTTCAATTGTTTGCCCGAACGCGGCGTGAGCCAGGTGAGCCAGTGGGGCCACCAACTGCCCTTGGTTTCGGTGGCGCTGACGATAAAGTCTTCGAGGGTGGCGGCGGCGGAGTCGCCGGTCCAGTGCTGGTACTTCTTCGCCGACGGTGGATTGACGACGCCGGCGATGTGCCCACTGCCAGCCAGCACGAAGCGGGCTTCGCCGCTGAAGGCCTTGGTGAGTTTGAAGGCAGACCGCGCCGGGGCGATATGATCTTCCTTGCCGGCCTGAATGAAGATGGGGGTTTTCACCGTTTTCAGATCAATAGGTACGCCACACACGGTCATCCCTCCGGGTTGGACCAGCAGGTTATTGCGATACATGTCCTTGATGTACTGCTGGTGCCATTTGGCCGGCACGTTGGTGGCATCTGAGTTCCAATAGAGCAAATCGAAGGGGAAATAGTCTTTTCCCAGCATGTAGTTGTTGACGACATAGTTCCAGATAAGATCGTTAGAACGCAGCAGATTGAAGGTGGTTGCCATGAATCGGCCATCGAGCACGTGTTTGTCTTCCGTCATCTTGTCCAGCGTTTCGACGCTGGGATCATCGACGAAGAATTTCAGTTCGCCGGCATCGGCAAAATCCACTTGGGCGGTGAAGAAGGTGGCCGATGCGATCTGGCTGGCCTGGCCGCGGGCTTCGAGCACGGCCATGGCGGCGGCGAGCGTGGTGCCGGCAACGCAATAGCCAATGACGTGTGCGCCTTCTGTATTGCAGATCTCACGCGCCACGCTGACCGCCTGCAAGATGCCCTCTTCGACATAGGTATCGATGGTGGCATCGGCGATGCTTTCATCGGCATTTTTCCAGCTGGCGACGAACACGGTGATGCCCTGTTCAACTGCCCAGCGGATGAAGCTTTTTTCGGCGGTTAGATCGAGAATGTAGAATTTGTTAATCCACGGCGGGAAGATCACCAGCGGAACTTCGTAAACCGTTTCGGTGGTGGGGGCGTATTGGATCAGTTGGAACAGGCGGTTCTGGAAGACGACCTTGCCCGGCGTGATGGCGACGTTGCGGCCGACTTCAAAGGCGTTTTCGTCGGTCATCCTCATGCGGCCGGTCTGCAGATCGCCGAGCAGATGTTCGAGACCCTTGAGCAAGTTGGCGCCGCCGGTTTCGGCCGTGGTTTTCAACACTTCGGGGTTGGTGAGGGCGAAGTTGGACGGGCTCATCGCGTCCACGAACTGCTTGATCAGGAACTGCGCCTTGGCCTTTTCGGCAGGTTCCAACCCGTCAAGCTTGTGGGCAGCTTCCATGAAGTGGCTGGCGGTGAGCAGATAAGATTGGCGCAGGAAATCGAAGGCGGGGTTTTGCACCCAGGCATCGCCCGCAAAGCGCTTGTCCTTGATCACCGGCTTTTCGCCATCGGGGGTGAGGAAGTTTTTCCACAGCGTCATGGCCTCAGCCATGTACTTCTGCTGCTGTTCCACTAGGCGGGCCGGATCGGACATCATGGCGGTGATCGCCTTCTGCCAGGTTGACATGAAGCCCATCGGATCGGTGACCATCGGCGTGGCCGTGTGCTCCTTCGTCCAGAATTCCAGCATCATCTGCTGACCCTTGCCCATCAGATCGGTGAATTTCTGGAAGTTTTCCTGCGCTTGGGTTTGCAGCGCTGTGGAATCGGGCATTTCGGGCATGACAGTCATGGGGATGATCTCCTGATATCGCACCTTGCCTCTTGTGGCGGGGCTTTGCCAAGCCGGGCTTTTCGGGTATCGGCGGATTTGCCGCCACAGGGTGTGCCGGCTGCAAGGGCGTTTCACCTGTGACCAATCGGGCCACCATCATCGCTGCCATTACCGGCGCCGCACCTGCAGCCGCCGCAGCAGCACCTGTGGCCGCAGGAGCGCCGCCGAGCTGAGAGCTTCGCAACAATCGAACTCTTGAACCGGCGGCGGCGGAACAAAACGGTTCCTCCGCCGCTTTTCTTTTGTCCACCCGTTGCTTAAGAACGCAGCTTCTCAAGGATGTTGGCCATGCAGGACGATTTCTACCGCATCAAACGTTTGCCGCCCTATGTGATCGCGGAAGTGAACGCCATGCGGGCAGCAGCGCGAGCCCGCGGTGACGACATCATCGATCTGGGCATGGGCAATCCCGATCTGCCGCCGCCGCCGCACGTGATCGCCAAGCTGGCCGAAGTGGCGGCCAAGCCGGATGCGCATGGGTATAGCGCGTCGAAGGGCATTCCGGGGCTGAGGAAGGCGCAGGCCGCCTATTACGGGCGGCGCTTTGGCGTGCAACTGGATCCCGAAACCGAAGTGGTTGTCACGCTGGGATCGAAGGAAGGCCTCGCTAACCTCGCCCAGGCGATCACCGCGCCCGGCGATGTGGTGCTGGCGCCCAACCCGTCGTACCCCATCCACACCTTCGGCTTCATCATTGCGGGCGCGACGATCCGTTCTGTGCCGACGACGCCGGACGAACGCTATTTCGAGGCGCTGGAGCGCGCTGTGCGGTTCACCGTGCCGCGCCCATCCGTGCTTGTGATGGGCTATCCCAGTAACCCCACCGCCGAAGTCGCCGATCTGGCCTTCTATGAGCGCGTCGTGGCGTTTGCGAAGAAGCACAATATCTGGGTGCTGTCCGATCTCGCCTATTCGGAAATCTATTTCGATGGGCAGCCCACCCCGTCGATCCTGCAGGTGCCGGGGGCCGTGGATGTGGCGATCGAGTTCACATCGATGAGTAAGACCTATTCGATGGCCGGCTGGCGCATCGGTTTTGCCGTTGGCAACAAGACGCTGATTTCGGCGCTGACCCGGGTGAAATCTTACCTCGACTATGGCGCCTTCACGCCTATCCAGGCGGCAGCCGTGGCGGCGCTGAATGGCCCGCAGGATATCGTAGCGCAGAACCGCGAGCTGTATCACCGCCGTCGCGACGTGCTGGTGGAGGCCTTTGGCCGCGCCGGATGGGAGATTCCGCCGCCGCGCGCCAGCATGTTCGCCTGGGCGCCGCTGCCGCCGGCACTGGCTTATCTGGGCAGCCTCGAATTCTCCAAGCAATTGCTGACTGAAGCCGGGGTCGCGGTCGCACCGGGCGTGGGTTACGGCGAGGATGGCGAAGGATTCGTGCGCATCGCGCTGGTGGAGAATGAGCAGCGCCTGCGCCAGGCCGCACGTAACATCCGCAAATATCTGCAATCAATGGGCGTGAACACGCCTGCCGCCAACGCAGGAGCCTGAGCCATGGAGATGCCATTACGGATCGGCCTAGCGGGCCTGGGCAATGTGGGCGCAGGGGTCGTGAAGATCCTCTCCCAGAATGCGGAACTGGTGGCAAAACGAGCCGGGCGGCCCATCGTGGTGACCGCCGTTTCGGCACGCGATCGCAGCCGGGATCGTGGCGTGTCGCTGGATGGCATTGCCTGGGTGGATGATGCCGCCGAACTCGCCACCCGCGACGATGTTGATGTGGTGGTGGAACTGATCGGCGGCAGCGACGGCCCGGCGCTCACGCTGGCGCGGCGCACGTTGAAGGCGGGCAAACCATTGGTGACAGCCAACAAGGCGATGCTTGCCCATCACGGTCTGAACCTCGCCGAAGCCGCCGAATCTGCTAGCCTACCACTGAAATATGAAGCCGCCGTGGCCGGCGGCATCCCGGTAATCAAGGGGTTGGCCGAAGGCGCGGCCGCCAACCGCATCACCCGCGTTTATGGCCTGATGAACGGCACCTGCAACTATATCCTTTCGCGCATGGAAGCCGAAGGGTTGGGCTTTGCCGAAGTGCTAGCCGACGCCCAGGCTCTGGGCTTTGCCGAGGCTGACCCAAGTTTCGATATCGACGGCATCGATACTGCGCACAAACTCTCTATCCTCGCCGCATTGGCATTCGGTGCGCGCATCGATTTCGCCGGCGTCGCCGCACACGGGATCCGCGCCATCGCCAGCGCCGATATCGCGCAGGCCGCCGCGTTGGGCTTCCGCATCAAGCTGGTCGGCCTGGCTGAGGCCGAAGATGGCCAGTTGTTCCAACGCGTCCATCCAGCGCTGGTGCCCATTGATCACCCGATTGCCACCACCATGGGCAGCCTGAATGCCGTCGTAGTGGAAGGCGATTTCGTCGGCCGGCTGTTCTTTCAGGGTCGCGGCGCCGGTGAAGGACCAACCGCCAGCGCCGTGGTTGCCGATCTGGTGGACATCGCCCGCGGTGACGTGCGGCCTCCGCTCGTAATGCCGGTGGCCGATCTGGCCGCCCTGCCCCGTGCCCCCGCGGCCGACCGGCGCGGGCGTTACTATCTGCGGCTTTCCGTTGCGGATCGCGCCGGCGTGCTGGCAGAGCTGACAGCGGCGCTGCGCGACAGCGGCGTTTCCATCGAAAGCCTGGTGCAGCGTGGCACCTCAAGCGACGGCGATGCCATGGTCGTAATGGTCACGCACGAAGCCCGCGAAGCCGATGTGATGGACAGTCTGGCCCGCATGGCGGTCTCGCCATCGGTGAGCGGGCAGCCGGTGATGATGCACATTCTCGATTTTTGAAACCTTTCCCGTTCCTCTGTCGGCGCGTAATGCGGGTGACGTTTTGATTCGACGCTGGGAAATGTAAATGACCGCTCCAAGCCATGTTCTTGATCGCGTGCTCGTGCTCGAAATGGTGCGTGTCACCGAATATGCCGCTATTGGCGCATCCAAGCTGATCGGTCGCGGCGATGAGAAAGCCGCCGATGCCGCCGCCGTGGAAGCGATGCGCGGCGCGCTCAACATGCTGGATTTCGATGGAACCGTGGTAATCGGTGAAGGCGAGCGGGACGAAGCGCCAATGCTGTTTATCGGCGAAAAAGTCGGCAAGGCCATCGGCACCGGCCCGCGCATCGATATTGCACTCGATCCGCTGGAAGGCACCACCATCACCGCAAAGGCCGGCCCGAACGCGCTGGCCGTTCTGGCGATTGCCGAAGAGGGCGGGCTGCTGAACGCCCCGGACGTTTACATGGACAAGATCGCGGTTGGCCCCGGCTATCCGGAAGGCGTCATCGATCTGGCCAAGAGCCCGACCGAAAATGTGAGGGCCGTTGCAGCTGCCAAGGGTGTGGCCCCCAGTGATATCATTATCTGCGTGCTCGACCGGCCGCGCCATGAAGCGCTGATTGCTGAACTGCGCGGTATTGGTTGCGGTATCATGCTGATACCTGATGGCGATGTGGCCGGCGTGATTGCTACCACCAATCCCGATACAGGCATTGATCTGTACATGGGTTCGGGCGGCGCGCCCGAAGGTGTGCTGTCAGCCGCCGCGCTGCGCTGCGTGGGCGGACAGATGCAGGGCCGCTTACTGTTCCGCAACGATGATGAGCGTAGCCGCGCCCGTCGCTGGGGCATCACCGATCTAGATCGCATCTATGGCCTGGAAGACATGGCCAAGGGCGATTGCATCTTTGCCGCCACCGGTGTCACCGATGGTTCGATGCTAAAGGGCGTCAAGCGCCGCAAGGATGGCATCATCACCACCGAAAGCGTGGTTATGCGCGCGTCCACCGGCACCGTTCGCCGGGTGAGCGGCGAGCATCGGGCGGACCGGCATCCATAAGGCCGGCTCTTGCCCGAATCTGCGCGCACCCGCATGAATGCGCTATGCATTCCCGCTCCGTTTTCGGCATTTCCAAATCCCTCACCGGCCAACGCTGGGCGTGGCGTGGCGCTATTGCGCCCGGTGGCGGGCTGACCGGCCGCGCCGGGGACGAATTGCTGCACCAGTTGTTTCGTGCGCGCGGGGCAGAAGATGCGGACTTTGGTCGGCTCGCCACCCCCACCCTGCGCGACTGGTTGCCCGATCCGGCGATTTTTCACGACATGGAACGCGCCGCCGAGCGCATCGCCGATGCCGTGAAGGCAGGCGAGCATATCGTCGTTTATGGCGATTATGACGTGGATGGCGCGACATCAGCCGCCGTTATGATCCGTTATCTGCGTGGGCTTGGCGGAAAGGTCGGCCATTATATTCCGGATCGGCTACTGGAAGGCTATGGGCCGTCCGCCGAGGCGCTGGTTGCGCTGAAACATGCGGGCGCCGATCTGGTGATCACCGTGGATTGCGGCACGCAGGGCTTTGAAGCGTTGGAAACGGCAGGGGCGGCCGGCCTAGATGTGATCGTGGTGGATCACCACAAGGCCGGCACCGCCCTGCCTCCGGCGCTGGCGCTGGTGAACCCCAATCGGCTCGACGAGGCGCCCGATGCAGCCGCGCATGGGCATCTGGCGGCGGTGGGGGTGGCTTTCCTGCTGTGCGTGGCGCTCAATCGCCTGCTCCGGGCTCGCGGACTGTTTGCTAACCGCGATGAGCCGAACTTGATGGAGCTCATCGATCTGGTCGCGTTGGGCACCGTGGCCGATGTGGCGTCGCTCAGGGGCCTCAACCGCGCCTTCGTCACGCAAGGGCTTAAGGTGATGGGCCGGCGGGCCAATATCGGCATTGCAGCGCTTTGTGATGCGGCGCGGCTGAGCCGGGCGCCGGTGTCTCGCGATCTAAGCTTTGCACTGGGACCGCGCGTGAATGCCGGCGGGCGTGTGGGCCGGGCTGATCTCGGCGTGCGGCTGCTAACGACCCATGATGCCGGCGAAGCGGCGCAGATTGCGGCTGAACTTGAGCGGTTGAATCAGGATCGCCGCGCCATCGAACAGGCAGTGACAGAAGTAGCGTTGGCCGGTGCCCTGCCCGCGCCGGGCTGCACAGTGGTATCCGGTACCGGTTGGCACCCCGGCGTGATTGGCATTGTCGCCAGCCGCCTGAAAGAAAAGATGAACCGCCCGGCCATCGTGATCGCCATTGGCGAAGATGGCATCGCCAAGGGTTCCGGCCGCAGCATCACCGGCGTGGATCTGGGCGCCGCCGTGCTGGCCGCCAAGGACCATGGCCTACTGATGGCCGGTGGCGGCCACGCGATGGCAGCGGGGCTGACCGTGGCCGCAGACGGGATTGACGCGCTTGATGCGTTCCTCAACGAACGTCTGGCCGATGCGGTGACGGCGGCAACGACTGACCGCGCCCTTTCCATCGATGCGGCCGTCGCGCCGCGCGGGCTGAACGCCGCGCTGGTCGATATGCTGGAAACCGGCGGCCCCTATGGCCAGGGCTGGCCAGCGCCGCGCATCGCCGCCGGGCCGTTCCAGATCGTGGACACCCGCATTGTTGGGGGGAATCATCTGCGGCTGCAACTGGCCGGTCCCGATGGCGGCCGCATTAAGGCGATGGCGTGGCGGCAGGGAGACACAGAGTATGGCGCCGCTCTGCAAGGCGCAAGTGGCCGTGGTGACGGCCGCCACGTACACGTTGCCGGCCGGGTAAAGCGCGACGACTGGACCGGCGGCAACGCGGTGGAACTGGAGTTGGACGACGCGGCTTTTGTCGGGTGATCATGCTTTTTTTGGCCTAGGGTGTTGACGCAGCCGGCCAAGGCCAATAACAGGCGGCCTCTCACTGCTGGCCCCTTCGTCTAGCGGTCTAGGACGTCGCCCTTTCACGGCGAAAACACGGGTTCGAGTCCCGTAGGGGTCACCATCCATCAGCGAGCATTAACGGCAGGCGAAAGCCTGCTGTTTTGCATTTGAGGCCAGCGTCAATGCCCCACACTGGCGGCGGCGGCCCGGCCAAGGCATTGCCAAGTCATGCTCCCCACCCGTTCCCGCACCGTTCCCTCTTCCCGCCTGTCACGGCTGGCGGGCTTTGGCCGGCTGGCGGGCGGCATTGCCGGCAATGTGCTGAGCGGCGGCGCGCGGGAAGTGCTGAAAGGGCAGAAGCCCAATTTGCCCAGCCTGCTGCTGACCCCCGCCAACGCCAAGCGGCTGGCCGATGAACTGGCGCGCTTGCGCGGCGCTGCGATGAAGCTGGGGCAGTTGATCTCCATGGACGGCGGCGAGGTGCTGCCGCGCGAATTGTCGGACATATTGGCGCGGCTGCGCTCCGAAGCAGATCCGATGCCGCCAAAGCAGCTGGAGCAGGTGCTGGTGGCCGGCTGGGGCCCGAATTGGCAGGCGCAGTTCCAGCGCTTTGACATGCAGCCGATTGCGGCGGCCTCGATCGGGCAAGTGCACCGCGCGGTGGTCAACGACGGCCGCGATCTGGCGATCAAGGTGCAGTATCCCGGTGTTGCCGCCAGCATTGATGCCGATGTCGACAATGTGGCGACGCTGGTGAAGCTTTCGGGCCTGTTGCCGGCCGGGTTTGCGGTGGAACCACTGCTGGAGGAGGCCAAGCGCCAGTTGCACGAGGAAGCCGATTACATCCGCGAAGGCGCGATGCTGGCCCGTTACGGCGCGCTGGCCGCCGACTGGCTGGAGGTGGCGGTGCCAGAATTGGCCGCCGATCTGTCACGGCCAACCATATTGGCCATGAGCCACGTGAAAGGCGTCGCCATCGACAAGACCGCCGCCCTGCCCCAGGCCGAACGTGACCGGCTGATGACCTTGATGCTGCGCATCCTGATGGCCGAACTGTTCGATTGGCGGGTGATGCAGACCGATCCAAACTTTGCAAACTACCGCTATGATCTCAACAGTGGTCGGCTAGTGCTGCTCGATTTCGGCGCGGCGCGGGTGGTGCCGGATCATATCAGCGACGGGTATCGCGCTTTGCTCGCTTCAGGGCTGGCAGGCGATGATGCGGCATTGTTGGAAGCGATGGCGGGCATCGGGATATTGCCGCCCAATGCACCGGCCGCGATGACCGAAACCATCGTGGCCATGGCCCGCGATGGGTTTGCGCCGCTCAGGCTCGACGGCCCGTTCGATTTCGGCGCCGGGGGGTTGGCGGGCAATCTGAAGGACCAATCGCAAACCCTGATCGGCCAGCGCGAGCATTTCACCGCGCCGCCGCCTGATATCCTCTTCATCCAGCGCAAGATCGCCGGCATGTATCTGCTGGCGGCGCGGCTGAAGGCACGGGTGGATGTGGCAGCGCTGGTGCGGCCCTACACCGGTGGCAGCACGCAGGCATCGACCCAGCCGCGCGCCACCAGGGCCGCCATGCGCTGAGGCGCGATCTCCACGGACGATTCGCGGCAACCGGCCGCCGGAAACACCGTCGGGAAGCCCTGCAGGGACACATCGATCCACACCGGCACATCGGTGGCCAGCCCGAAGGGACAGACGCCGCCCACGGCATGCCCGGTCACCGCCAGGGTCTCTTCCGCATCAAGCATGCGCGGCTTTCCGCCCAGCGACTCCCGCGCCTTCTTGTTGTCCAGCCTGGCATCACCGCGCGTTACCAGCAGAAGCACGGCGCCGTTCACTCGCATCGCCAGCGTCTTCGCGATCCGCCCCGGTTCGACGCCCAGTGCAGCCGCGGCTTCGGCCACGGTGGCGGTGGACGCGCCCGGCACGATTACCGGCACATCGGGAGCATGGGCGGAAAGCCAGCGCATTACGTCATCATGAGCCATGGTTCTGAAATTGACCGCATTTGCGGCGCTGCACAAGAGTATTGGTTTGACAACACACTGGCGCTGCGGCAGCGAGGGTGCATCATCATCCTGACTCAAAGAGAAGCTCATGCGAATCGCATCCCGTGCGCTCACCGCGCTGTTGCTGGCCGGCACCACCCATCAAACTGCCGTGGCTCAGCCCGCTGCTGAACCCACCGCCGCCGATCTCGTCGCGAAAAACCTCGCTGCCCGCGGTGGTAGTGCGGCACTGGCCACGCTGACATCTGTGAGCCTAGCCGGCAAGCTGGTATTCCCCGGCGGTTTCGAGCTGACCTACAACGAAGTGCGCGCCGCTGGCGCCGTGCGCGTCGATGCCGCGCTGCAGGGGCTGGCGCTGGTGCAGGCCTATGATGGCAATGGTGGCGGCTGGCGCATCAATCCGTTCGAAGGCCGCAAGGATGCCGAGCCAATGAGCGACGATGAAGCTCGCAGTTTTGCCGATGCCGCGCCGATTGCCGGCGTGCTGCTTTCGGCCAAAAGCGATGGCGGCAGCATTTCCTATCTGGGTCGCGAGGATTTCGACGGCACCAACTGTTACAAGCTGAAGGTGGCACAGAAGGATGGCGACGAGTTCGTCTACCTGATCGATCCCGATTCCATGCTGGAAGTGAAGATCACCGAAACCCGCAAGCTGCGCGGCGCCGTGCAGGTGAGCGAGACTGAGCTGGGCGATTATGAAGCCGTAGGCGGCGTGATGTTCCCGATGTCGATCGAGAGCGGCCCGCAGGGATCGAGCCAACGGCAGCGCATTATCATCGACAAGGCCAGCGCCAATCCGGACGCACCGGCCACCCTGTTCAGCCAGCCCAAGTGAGCGAGGCCACCATGATCCGCACAGCACTTCTGGCCGCCACCGCCCTCACCTTCGCCATGCCGGCCGCTGCGGCCGACACTGCCACCACCCCTGCCAGCGCCGGCATTTCCGGCCTCGGCATCCGAAACATCGGTTCCGCCGCCATGTCGGGCCGCATTGCGGCGCTGGCCGCGCGCGTGGAAGATGATGGCAAGGTCACAATCTTCGTGGGCGCTGCCTCCGGCGGCGTCTGGAAATCCGATGATGGTGGCACCAGCTTCACACCAAAGTTCGACAAGCAGCCAGTGCAATCGATCGGCGCCGTTGCGCTGGATCCCACCAACAAGCAGACCGTGTGGGTGGGCACCGGTGAAAGTTGGACCCGCAACAGCGTTTCCGTGGGCAACGGGATATACAAGTCCACCGACGGCGGCGACAATTGGACCCTTATGGGCCTGCCCAACGTGGAGCGCATCACCAAGATCGTGGTGCACCCCACCAACGGCAACATCGTCTATGCCTGCGCGCCCGGTGCGCTGTGGAGCGACAGCCCGGACCGCGGGCTCTACAAGACCAGCGATGGCGGTAAGACATGGACGCAGATCCTGAAAGGCCCCAACCTGTCGACCGGCTGTTCAGGGATCAGCCTCGATCCGTCAAACCCGGATCGCCTGATAGCCGGCCTGTGGGATTTCCGCCGCAAGGGCTGGACGTTCCGTTCCGGCGGCGACGGCCCGGATGCGCCGTCGGGCAGCGCCATGGCGATGAGCGAAGATGGTGGCAAGACGTGGAAGATGCTGGATGCGACCACGTCCAAGGGCTTGCCCAAGGGCCCGTGGGGCCGCATCGAGGTGGTGCACGCGCCATCTATGCCCAACCGCGTCTATGCCGTGATCGAACATGCCAAGACCGCGCTGTATGTCTCGGAAGACGGAGGCAAGAGTTGGGAAGCACGCGATAGTAGCCGCAACATGGTGTGGCGGCCCTTCTATTTCCAGAAGCTGGTGGTTGATCCGACCAACGCCGATCGTGTGTTCAAGATGAACCTGCGGGTGATCGTGTCTGACAATGCCGGCAAGAGCTTTTCCGACACCGCCGGCGGCAGCCATGCCGATTGGCACGATGTGTGGGTAAACCCGAAGAACCCCAAGCATCTGATCGGTGCCGATGATGGCGGCATGTGGATCAGCTATGATGGTGGTGCCAAATGGTGGCATTCGCGCAACCTGCCGATCAGTCAGTTCTATCACGTCGCCATCGACGACAAGGACCCGTATCAGGTCTACGGCGGCCTGCAGGATAACAGCAGTTGGGTGGGTGACAGCGAATATCCGGGCGGCATCACCAATCACCGCTGGGAAAATCTCTATGGCGGCGATGGCTTCTGGGTGCTGCCCGATCCGGCCAGCCCCGATCATGTTTATGCCGAGTATCAGGGCGGCAACATCGCCTGGATCAACCGCAAGACGCTGGAGCAGAAGGCGATCCAGCCCAAGGCCGGTTTCAAGGAAAAGCTGCGCTTCAACTGGAACACACCGATGGCGCTGAGCCCGCACGACAAATCGGTTCTCTATCTGGGCAGCCAGTATCTCCACCGCACCCGCGACCATGGCAATACATGGGAGCGCATCTCGCTGGATTTGAGCACCAACAATCCGGCCAAGCAGCAGCAGGAAAAATCGGGCGGCATCACGGTCGACAACTCGTCGGCCGAAATGCACACTACCATTTATTCGATCAGCGAAAGCCCCAAGGCGGCCGGCACCATCTGGGTCGGCACCGATGATGGCAATGTGCAGGTAACGACCAATGGAGGCGGCACCTGGAACAATGTCACCAAGGCGCTGAAGCTGACTGGGGACAACTGGGTAAGCTGGGTCGAGGCCAGCCAGCATGACGCCAACACCGCCTATGTGGCCGTTGACCGGCACGTCTTCGGCGATACGGCCCCCCACTTCTTCGTTACCCGGGATAGCGGCAAGAGTTTTGCCCGTATCGCTGGCCCAGCGACGGCTGGCATTCGTGGCTATGCCCATGTGATCAAGGAAGACCGGGTCGATCCGAAGATCCTCTATGCCGGCACCGAATTCGGCCTGTTCATCAGTCGCGATGGCGGCGCGAACTGGGAGGAATTCCGCCCCGGCAACTTCCCGGCGGTCGCCGTGCGCGACATCGTCCAATCCAAGAAGGGCGATGATCTGGTGCTGGCCACCCATGGCCGCGGCATATGGGTGATCGACGATGTCTCGCCGCTGCGCAGCCTAACGACGCAAATGGTGGCGTCGAATGTCACGCTGCTGGCCTCAGCGCCGGTGGAACAGCGGATCCAGGGCAATGGTGGCTGGTCGGAAGGCGATGCCAATTTCGTGGGCGACAATCCCGCCTCGGGAGCGGTGATCACCTATTATCAAAAGGCGCGTCACGTCATCGGCCGCATGAAGCTGGAAATCATCGGTCCAGATGGCAATCTGGTCGAGGAACTGCCGACCTCCAAGCGCAAGGGGCTCAACCGCGTCGAATGGTCGATGCGCACCAAGCCGCCGCTGGTGCCGCCGGCAGCCAGCATTGCCGGCAATTCCGTGCTGGGCCAGCGGGTGCTGCCGGGCCAGTACAAGGTTCGGCTGACCAAGGCGGGCGAAGTGACGGAAGTGCCGCTCATCCTAACCACCGATGCGCGCGCTAGCTACACTTCAGAAGACCGCAAGGCGCAGTATGACGCCGCCGAGCGCGTGAAGATGCTGTTCCGCCGCATGACGGTGCTTACCTTCGGCCTTGTCGGGCTGAAGCGTGATGCCGACATTGCCGCCAATGATGCCAAGGCCACCCCGGCGGCGAAGACGGCGGCGCGGGAACTGGGCATCAAGGCGGATATCCTGCGCAAACTGGTCGTGGCCACCACCGAAGGCGGCGCCATCACCGGCGAGGAGCGGCTGCGCGAGAATATGGACATGGCTTATGGCCAGATCATCAGCACCGAAGGCCGGCCGCCGGCCTATACCGTGGCGCGGGTCGACGCGCTGGAGAAGGAACTGAAGGAAGTGGAAGACGCCTTTGCCGCCCTGAAGGCAACCAAGGCGGCGGAGCTGAATAGCCAGCTTGAGCTGTCCGGCATCGCTCCGATCAGCCTGGCGGCGGTTCAGGTGGACATGGTGCCGACCGGCGGCCAGATGACCGCGCTGGGGCGCGGTTTGGTGGGTGGCCGCTATTTCGGAGACTTCCGCGCCCTGGCCTTCCCGCGCAAGAAGCGGTGAGGCCTGAACTTGCTGCGCTGCTGCTGGCAACACCGGCAGCAGCAGCGCAGACCGACCCAGTGCAAACTGGGCTGCGCCTTCCCGAAGAAGCCCTGATCACCGTCACCGCCCCGGCCGGGCCCGGGAGGGTGCTTACGCCCATCGTCGGCCTGTCGGGCGAAGCCCAGCTCGATCGGCAGCCGCGCAGTGTCGCCGACGCGCTGCGCGGCCTGCCTGGCGTTTCGGTGCGAACCAATTCGCGCGGCGAAACCGTGGCGCGGGTGCGCGGCAGCGATGAACGGCAGACACTGGTGTTTCTGGATGGTGCGCCGCTGGCCGTGCCGTGGGACGGCCGGGTTGATATCGGGCTGATCCCGGCCGGGCTGATCGGCGGGCTTTCCGTGCGCAAGGGCGCCGGGGCCATCGAATATGGTGCCAATGCCGTGGCCGGGGTGGTGGACTTGACCACGCGGCAGGAAGGCGGCGTCGCGGTGGCGCAAGCAGGGCCTTATGCGCTGAAGAATTTGTCTGCGGCCGGCGTGGTGCCGCTGGGCGGCCTTTCGCTCACGCTGGCTGCCGCCCATCAGGCGCAGGGCGCGCTGCCCGTGGCGCGCCGGAGCGCCCTGCCCTTCAACCAGCCCGCCAGCGATCGCCGCACCAACACAGATCTCGCCGCCACCAGCCTGATTGCCGGGCTGGGCGGCATGGCCGGCGCGCTTGAATGGCGGGTGAGTGTGCTCAAAATCGACGCACGCCGCGGCATTGCACCGGAATCGGATCGCGATCCCGCCAGTGCCCGTTACTGGCGCACCCCGGACTGGAATCTGACTCAGGCGCAGGCGGCATTCGAACTCCCGATCGGTGCCGCCACCGCCCGCGCCATCGGCTGGCGGCAATGGTTCGGGCAAACCATCGAAGCCTATCGCGACGCCAGCTACGCCGCCCTGCGCAGCCGCGAGATCGACGAAGACAACACGGTCGGCGGCCGCTTTACGCTCAGCCACCCCCTCGGCCCAGCCACCCTGCGCTGGAGCCTGTCGGGTCAGGTGAGCGATCACCTGCAGACCGATATCGCTATCCCGCCCGGCACGCAGCCTGCTCCACTGCTCTACCGTCAGTCGCTGGCCTCGGGCGGGGTGGAGGCCGATGTGCCGCTCGGCGCAGCGCGGTTGACGCTGGGGCTGGGGCTGGACCGCAGTGCCAATCCGCGCACGGGCGATAAGCCGGTGCAGCCCGCCCGGCAGGCCGCCACCTTCTCGGCCGCGTTGGCGCTGAAACCGGCAGACGGCGTGTCCCTCACTGTCTCGGGCGGTCGGCGCAACCGCTTCCCCAGTGCGCGTGAGCTGTTCGGCGAAGCCTTGGGGCGTTTCCTGCCCAATCCGGCGCTGCTGCCGGAACAGGCCTGGCTCGCCGATGCCGAACTGGGCTGGCGCGCCGGGCCATTCACCCTCACGCTCACTCCGTTCTGGCAACGGGTGGAAGGCAGCATCGGCCAGCGCATCGTGCGGGTGGGTGGCGTGAATCTGCGCCAGCGCTTCAACCAGGCGCCCGCCACCAGCATCGGCGTTGATACAGCAATGCAGGTCCCGCTGGCTGATGGTCTGACCCTGGAACTCACTGGCTCGGCGCTCGACGCCAGCAGCGCCGGCCAGCCCCTGCTCCAACGGCCAGCGCACGAAGTGATGCTGGCGCTGGACTGGGCGCCACGCGAAGCATTCGATCTGCGCGCTGAACTGCGTCGCGTGGGCCCTGCCCGCGATCTGGCGCCCGATGGCAGTTTGGCCCGACTGGCACCGGCCAGCGAAATCAACCTCCGCGCCCGCGTGCCGGTGTTCCGCATTGGCACCCTGCCGATCAGCGCCACCGCTGCCATCGACAATCTCACCAACGCGGTGATCCTGCCGCAATTGGGCCTGCCACAGCCGGGGCGCTCCATCCGGATCGGCCTTATCGTCGGGGGTTGAGGGCGCTGGCCCAAGTCGCTATAGCGCGAATGTGAAGGCGGCTTGTTTTGGGCCGCCTTTGTGCGTTGCCGGCTTCCGCATCCCGAGGCCGCCCGAGGACGACAGAAGATGACCATCACCCCGCTCATGCCCGTTTATGGCCGGTGCGAGGTTGCGCCGGTGCGAGGCGACGGTTGTTACCTGTATGACGCTGAAGGACGCGAATGGCTGGACATGGCCAGCGGCATCGCCGTCAACTGCCTGGGCCACGGCCACCCGCACCTGGTGCAGGCCATCCAGAAACAGGCCGCCACGCTGATGCACACGTCGAACCTGTACAAGGTGCCGGCGCAGGAACATCTGGCCCAGCGGCTCGTCGATCTCACCTTTGCCGATACGGTGTTCTTCACCAACAGCGGTGCCGAAGCCATCGAATGCTCGGTGAAAACTGCGTTCGCCTATCATTACGCCACCGGCAACCCGCACAAGCATCGCATCATCACCTTTTCCAACGCCTTCCATGGCCGCACGCTGGCCACGATTTCGGCCACCGATCAGGAGAAACTGCGCAAGGGCTTCGAGCCGCTGCCGGATTGGTTCAAGGTGGTGCCGTTCGACGATCTTGCCGCTGCCGAAGCCGCCATCGATGACAGTGTTGGCGCCTTCATGGTGGAGCCGATCCAGGGCGAAGGGGGCATCCGCCCGGCCAGGGTGGAGTTCCTGAAGGGCCTGCGCGCCCTGGCGGACAAGCACGGCCTGCTGCTCATCCTTGATGAAGTGCAGTGCGGCGTGGCCCGCACCGGCAAGCTTTTCGCGCATGAGCTCTATGGCGTCACCCCCGATATCATGGCGATCGCCAAGGGCATCGGTGGCGGCTTCCCGGTCGGTGCCTGCCTCGCCACCGAAAAGGCGGCCACAGGCATGGTGGTTGGCACCCACGGCAGCACCTATGGCGGCAACCCGCTCGCCATGGCCGCCTGCGAAGCCGTGCTCGATATCGTCGCCGAACCCGCCTTCCTCTCCCAGGTCACTGAAATGGGCGCGCGGCTCACCCAGGCGCTGGAGCAGATGATCCCCAACCACGACGATCTGTTCGAAAGCGTGCGCGGCAAGGGCCTGATGATCGGCCTGAAGCTGAAGAGCGACAGCCGCGCGTTCGTGGGCCACGCCCGCAGCCACGGCCTATTGATGGTCGCCGCCGGCGACAATGTCGTGCGCCTGCTACCGCCGCTCACCATCGAGGAAAAGCAGATCCGCGAATGCGTGGAGCGTCTCTCCGCCGCTGCGCGCAGCTATCAGCCGGCTGCGGCTGCCTGACCCTTTGGCGGTGGGGCCTTGTGCCCCCGCTGTTTCAACACCCCTCCCCTTTGCCAGGGCGGGGAGGATATTTGAAAAATGCCGCATTTCCTTGATCTTGCCACTGCAACCCCTGCCGGCCTGCGGGCCATATTGGACGATGCCCACGCCCGCAAGGCGGCGCGGGCCGGCTGGCCCAAGGGCCAGGTGGATGCCGATGCGCCGCTGGCCGGGCATGTGCTGGGCATGATCTTCGAAAAACCCAGCACCCGCACCCGTTTTTCCTTCGACATGGGCGCCCGCCAGCTTGGCGCGACCACCATCGTATCGAGCGCCGGCGAGATGCAATTGGGCCGCGGCGAAACCATTGCCGACACCGCGCGCGTGCTGAGCCGCATGGTTGACGCGCTGATGCTGCGCACCAACAACCACGAGAAGCTGGAACAACTGGCCGAACACGCCACGATCCCGGTGATCAACGGCCTCACCGACCTGTCGCACCCGTGCCAGGTGATGGCCGACATCATGACCTTTGAAGAGCGCGCCGGCCGGCCAGTGACAGGTTCGACCTGGGCCTATGTCGGCGATGGCAACAACATGACCAACTCGCTGATCGAAGCCAGCTCGCTGCTGAAGTTTGATCTGAAGGTGGGCGTACCGCACGGGCTGGAGCCGGATTCGGGCGTGATGGCCACTGCCTGCGCGCGCGGCGGCTGCATCGATCTGGTGCACACGGCCGCCGCCGCGGTGGAGGATGCCGATGTCGTCATCACCGATACGTGGGTGTCAATGGGCCAGGCCGACACCAAGGAAAAGATGGCGGCCTGCAAACCCTTTCAGGTGAATGACGCGCTAATGGCCAAGGCGGCGCCGGGGGCTCTATTCCTCCACTGCCTGCCGGCACACCGCAACGACGAAGTGACCGACAGCGTGATGGACGGCCCAGCGTCGGCGGTGTGGGACGAAGCGGAGAACCGCCTGCACGTGCAGAAATCCATCCTGCTTTGGTGTCTGGGCAAATTGTGATGCTGGCTGAAGGGCTTGCCCCCACCGCTGATCGCACGCTGGGCTTCATGGTGCCTGCGCGCAATGCGCGCGGCATGGTGGTGCGGGTGGATGCGACGCTGAACGCCATTTTGGCTGCGCACCCCTACCCGGAACCGCTGATCCGCCTGCTGGCCGAAGCGCTGACGCTCACCGCACTGGTTGGCGCGACGATGCGGCAGGATGATGGCCAGGTGACGGTGCAGGCGTCAGCCAAGGGCGGCGTTGTCGATCTGCTAGCCTGCGACTGGCGCGCCGGGGAATTGCGCGGCTACATCAAATATGACGATCAACTACCTGTTTTAGAAGGCATGTCTCTGCCCGAGTTGTTCGGCAAAGGCTATCTGGCGATCACGGTCGACCAGGTGAGTTCGGAAGAACGCTGGCAGGGCATCGTGCCGCTGGAAGGCCACAGCCTGGCCGGGGCGCTGGAAGGCTGGTTCAGCCAATCCGAGCAATTGCCCACGCTGATGCGCATTGGCGTGGCCGGCAGCGCGGCAACAGGCTGGCTGGCCGGCGGCCTGCTAATGCAGCATCTGGCGCGCGCCGAGATCGGCGCCGAGCGGCTGGATGCCGGCGAACAGCACCCGGATTGGGAACATGTCGCCGCGCTAGCCGCCACCACGTCGGCCGAGGAGTTGACCGACGCCGAATTGTCAGCCGAGCAATTATTGTGGCGGCTGTTCCACGAAGAGCAGGTCCGCGTGGTGCCCGGCCCCAAGCCGGTCAAGGGTTGCCGCTGTTCCGCCGCGCATATCAGAGATGTGCTGATGCGCTTCCCGGAAGCCGAACGCGCCAGCATGCGCGATGAAACCGGCGCGATTTCCGTGGATTGTCAGTTCTGCAGCCGGGTGTTCGGGATCGCGGCATGAGCGGGCGGCTTGCGGTCGTTCTGCTCTCTGGCGGGCTTGATTCCACAACGGTCGCCGCCATCGCCCGTGCTGAAGGCTGGCGCATCCTGGCGCTGACCATCGATTACAACCAGCGCCACCGCATCGAACTGGATCATGCCGCGCGGGTGGCCGAGGCCTTGGGCGCCGAACGCCACATCGTGCTGCCGCTCGACCTGACGGGCTTTGGCGGATCGGCGCTGACGGCGGATATCGATGTTCCCAAGGGCGGCGTCAAACCCGGCATTCCGGTCACCTATGTTCCCGCACGCAACACCATATTCCTGTCGGTCGCGCTGGGCTGGGCGGAAGCGGCAGGCGCGCGTGATCTGTTCATCGGCGTCAATGCGCTCGATTTCAGCGGCTATCCCGATTGCCGGCCGGAATTCATCGCCGCCTTTGAAGCCATGGCCAACACCGCCACCAAGGCCGGGGTGGAGGGCGAAGGCTTCAAGGTCCACACGCCCCTGATGCAACTGGACAAGGCTGGCATCATTGCCGCCGGCCAAGTGGTTGGCGCGCCGCTGCACCTGACCTGGTCCTGCTATGACCCCACCCCGGCCGGCACGCCGTGCGGCTTGTGTGACTCTTGCCGCCTGCGCGCCAAGGGCTTTGCCGAGTCCGGCGTCGCGGATCCGGCGCTCTGATGTACGCGGTCAAGGAACTCTTCCTCACCCTGCAGGGCGAAGGCGCGCAGACCGGCCGGCGGGCGGTCTTCCTGCGCTTTGCCGGCTGCAATCTGTGGACCGGGCGCGAGGCTGATCGAGCCAAGGCCGTGTGCACTTTCTGCGATACGGATTTCGTTGGCACCGATGGGCCGGGCGGCGGCAAGTTTGCCGATGCAGGAGCGCTGGCCAATGCAGTGGCCGCCTGCTGGGGCGAGACGGCCGAACACCGCCTTGTTGTTTGCACCGGTGGCGAGCCGCTGCTGCAACTTGATGCGCCGCTGGTGGGCGCGCTGCATGAAAGCGGCTTCGAGATCGCGATCGAAACCAACGGCACGCAGGTGCCGCCACCTGGCATCGACTGGATCTGTGTGTCCCCCAAGGCCGATGCGCCGCTGGTTCTCACGGCAGGCAACGAACTGAAACTGGTTTACCCGCAGCCCAAGGCCATGCCGGAACGTTTCGAGAAGCTCGATTTCCAGCATTTCTTCCTGCAGCCCATGGACGGCCCGGCGCAGGCCGAGAATATCCGAGCCGCCATCGCTCATTGCCTCGCCCACCCGCGCTGGCGGCTGAGCCTGCAGACCCACAAGCTGACGGGGATTCCCTGACGCTTCAGCGCGCCGCCGCCGGTCGCACCTTCTCCCGCGCCATCCATGCCCGCATTTCGGCTTCCATCACCGGCAGCGGCACTGATCCCAAGCCGAGCAGCGTGTCGTGGAAGCGGCGCAGGTCAAAGCCGCCACCCAGCGTCGTCTCGGCTTCGGCGCGCAGTTTGCGGATGCTCATCTCGCCCAGCTTGTAGGCCAGCGCCTGCCCTGGCCAGCTGATATAGCGATCCACCTCGATCTCGATGTCGTGGCGGGCCAGCGCGGTATGCTCTTCCAGATAGGCGATGGCCTGGTCACGGCTCCAGCCCATAAGGTGCAGGCCGGTATCGACAACGAGCCGGCTGGCGCGCCAGTTTTCGAAACTGGCGCGACCGAATTCCTCATAGGCATTGCGATACATGCCCAGCTCGCGGCCGAGATATTCGGTGTAGAGGCCCCAGCCCTCGCCATAGCCGGAGAAATAGGTCTGGCGGCGGAAAGGCGGCGCGGCCGGAGCTTCCAGCGCCATGGCGCCCTGGTGGCTGTGGCCGGGCACGCATTCGTGCAGGGTGAGCGCGGTGAGCATGAAGAGCGGCCGCGATTTCAGATCATAGGTGTTCATGTAGCAGGCATCGAGTCCGCCGCGCCCGGAGGTGTAGGTGGGTGCAATCGCATCCGCCACCGGCCGCAGCGTGAAGCGGTGGCGCGGCAGCGTGGTGAAAATGTCCTTCAGCTTCCCATCCATGCGCTTGATCACATAGGAGGAGAAGCCGAGCAGCTCATCCGCCGTGCGCGCATAAAATTGCGGATCTGTGCGAAGAAATATAAGGAAATCCTTGTATTCGCCTTTGAAACCAGATTGCGCCATGGCGGCGCGCAGATCAGTATCAATGCGCGCCACTTCCTTGAGACCGATCTGGTGGATGCTTTCGGGGCTGAGATCGGTGGTGGTGAATTCCTTCACCTGATCGCGATACCAGGCCACGCCATCGGGCAGATCGCGCGCGCCCGTGCTGGCGCGCAGGCCCGGCAGATATTCGGTGCGCAGAAAGCCGAGCATCCGCGTCTGTGCCGGATTGACGATCCTATCGATGACGTCACGGGCTTCGGCGCGCAGCTGGTCCTGCTCGAACGCGGGGATTGACGCCGGCATCACCGTAAACGGGGTGTAGAAAGGGCTGTCCTTGCCCGGCTTGATCTGGTTCGCCAGCGTGGCGTCGCGACCCTTCATCGTGACCGCCGGCGGGGTGAAGCCGCGCTTCATGCCGGCACGCATGTTGGCCTGATTCTCATCAAACCAGCGCGGAACGTCGCGCATCCGGCTGATATAGTTCCGATATTCCTGAACTGTGCGAAACGGTACCTGAGCCGGCAGATAGTTCCACACGTTAACATCACTGTTGATCGCCATCTCGTAGGTGCGCCATTTGATGCCCACCACTTCAGCACGCAGCGATTCCGCCAGCACCGCCTTGTTCAGTCGTTCGGTCGGCGACAGTTCGACATCAGGAATGGCCGCGATCTGATCGAGCACCTGCTGCCATTTCCGTTGGCGCTCCGTCTGGCAGGCAGGGGTCACGCACGGCAATCGCGGGCCGGGCTTAGTGTCCAAACCGTCCTCAATCTGACCGGTTTGCGTCAGGCGCCACTGCCATTCCGCATCATAAACAGCCTTCAGTCGCTGATCAGCGGTTTGGGCCTGGGCAGCGCCTGCAAGCAGAAAGGCCGCAACAACCGTGCGAATCATGTCATTCCTCCCAAGAAATCTCAGCCGCGACCGCGATAGGTCGTCACACCCTGATCGGGCAGCCACAGGCCTTCCGGCACCGGACCGGACTGCCAGAACACATCGATCGGGATGCCGCCGCGCGGATACCAATAACCGCCGATGCGCAGCCATTTGGGCTTCATCTCGGCCACCAGACGCTGGCCGATGCCCACGGTCACATCTTCGTGAAAGCCAGCGTGATTGCGAAAAGCACCAAGGAAAAGCTTCAAAGCCTTTGATTCAACTATGTTTTCGTTCGGGACGTAATCTATTACGATATGGGCGAAATCGGGTGCGCCGGTCACCGGGCACAGCGAAGTGAATTCCGGGCAGGTGAAGCGCACCAGATAGATCGCACCTGGCCGCGGGTTTGGCGGATAATCCAGCACCGCCGCTTCCGGACTGGCCGGCAGGGCGCTGCTCTGGCCCAAATGCAACACGTCCACCACTTAATCTCTCCATGTTGTAACAAAGCGCGTATCATGGCCGACTATGGGGGTGACATGCGCTGCCTGCGCAATTATGTCACGCCCCATAACGCCCAAGATTATGACGCGTGGGGAGTGCCGCATGAACCTTCTGGTGTCCACTGACTGGCTTGCCGCAGAGATGGGCAAATCGGATCTGCGTATAATTGATGCCAGCCTGTTCCTGCCCGCCATGGGCCGCAATGCCCGCGCCGAATTCGAATCCGCACACATCCCCGGCGCCGTGTTCTTCGATATCGAGGAAGTGTCGGACACGTCGAGCCCGCTGCCTACCATGCTGCCGCCGGCCGAGAAATTTGCTTCGCGCTGCCAGGCGCTGGGCCTTGGCGATGGCAGCCGCATCGTCGTTTACGACAACAGCCCGCTGAAATCGGCGGCGCGCGTGTGGTGGATGCTCAATCTGTTTGGCGCGCACGAAGTGGCAATCCTCGATGGCGGCTTTGCCAAGTGGCAGGCCGAGGGCCGTCAGGTCGAAAGCGGCAAGCCCATCGTCCGCCACCGCCATTTCACCGTCTGGGCCGACAAGGCGCTGGTGCGCGACGCCGCCCATATGACCGAAAATCTGCGTACCAAGGCCGAACAGGTGGTGGATGCGCGCAGTGCTGGCCGCTTTACCGGTGCCGAGCCTGATCCGCGCCCCGGCGTGCGCCCTGGCCATATCCCCGGTTCGAAGAACATCCCCTATTCGGCGCTGTTCAACGAAGATGGCACCTACAAGCCGGCTGCCGACATCAAGGCGCTGTTTGATGCCGCCGGGCTGGATCTGGAAAAACCGCTGGTCGCCACCTGCGGTTCCGGCATCACCGCGCCGGTCGTGGCCTTTGGCGCTGCACTGGCAGGCAAGCCCAATGTCTCCATCTATGATGGCAGCTGGAGCGAATGGGGCGCCAATCCTCATAATCCGGTCGTGACAGGCGCGTGACCGCCCGCCGGCCGCCGCGGCCTGACCTGTCGGCGTTGGGTAGGGGCACCAGGCTGGCCCAGGCAGGACGCGATCATGCCGTCGATATGGTCAATCCGCCCGTGGCGCGGGCATCGACCATCCTGTTTGATAATCTGGCCGACCTTGATCGCGCGCTGAAGGATCCCGATGCCGGGCTCTATTATGGCCGCCGCGGTACCCAGACCCATTGGGCGCTTGAAGACGCGCTGAGCCAGCTGGAGCCCGGCGCGGCCGGGACCAAGCTGTTCCCCTCAGGCGTGGCCGCAATCACAACAAGCCTGATGGCCTGCCTGAAGGCCGGTGACGAGCTGCTGGTGACCGACAATGCCTATGAGCCGAGCCGGACATTCGCCGATGCACTGCTGGGGACACTGGGCATTACCACACGTTATTATGATCCGCGCTGCGGGGCGGGCATCGCAAATGTGATTTCTGAAGAGACGAAGGCGATCCTTCTGGAGTCACCAGGTTCCTTGTCATTCGAGATCCAGGATGTACCGGCCATCACCGCTTTCGCCCGGACGCGCGGAATCACAACGCTGATCGACAACACCTGGGCGACGCCGCTGCGCCTTCAACCACTGGCACTGGGTGTGGACATCAGCATCCAGGCGCTGACCAAGTATGTGGGCGGCCACAGCGATGTGATGATGGGCAGCGCGGCGGCCACTCCGGAGCTGTGGCCCCAACTGAAGGCGGCTGCCTACCGGCTCGGCCATTTCGTTTCGGCCGACGATTGCGCGCTGGTGCTGCGCGGCCTGCGCACGCTGGAACTGCGGCTGGATCGCCACGAACAATCAGCACTAAAGATCGCGCGTTGGCTGGAGACGCACCCGGCGGTGGACAGGGTATGGCACCCGGCCCTGCCGTCGCATCCCGATCATGTCCTTTTCAAGCGTGATTTCAGTGGCTCAACCGGACTTTTTGCCATGGTGCTGAAACAGGGCGGCCGGCCGCACTCCGCGGCGCTGATCGACGGCCTCCAGCATTTCGGCATCGGCTTTTCGTGGGGCGGCTATGAATCGTTGGTGCTGCCGGTGGAACTGGACCGTATTCGTACTGCCACAAGCACGCCCCTGCCCGGCCCGATCGTGCGGCTTTCAATCGGGTTGGAAGATGCAGACGATCTGATCGCTGATCTCGATGCCGGCCTGGCACGCTATCAGGCGCAGTTTTAGTCCACATCCTCCACATCCACGGCTTCACCGGTCATCCGCTGTGACAGCGCCGCCGCCATGAACGGATCGACATCGCCATCCAGCACGTCGCTTGGGCTGGTGGAGGTGACGCCGGTGCGCAGGTCCTTCACCAGCTGATAGGGCTGCAGCACGTAGGAACGGATCTGGTGGCCCCAGCCGATGTCGGACTTGCCGGCTTCGGTCTTGGCGATTTCGGCCTCGCGGATGGCGAGTTCACGTTCATACAGCCGCGCCTTCAGCATCTTCATCGCGGTGGCGCGGTTCTTGTGCTGGCTGCGCTCGTTCTGGCAGGCGACGATCACGCCGGTGGGCACGTGCGTGATACGCACGGCGGAATCGGTGGTGTTCACGTGCTGACCGCCAGCACCGGAGGCGCGGTAGGTATCGATCTTGAGATCGGATTCCTTGATATCGATGTCAATTTCATCGTCCACCTGCGGATAGACCCAAACGCTAGCAAAGCTGGTGTGCCGCCGCGCCGCGCTGTCGTAGGGGCTGATACGCACCAAGCGGTGGACGCCGCTTTCGGTCTTTGCCCAGCCATAGGCCTGGGCGCCCTTCACCAGCAGGGTGGCGTTCTTGATGCCAGCGGTTTCGCCCGAGTTGAAATCCATCAACTCAACCTTGTAGCCGTGTTTTTCGGCCCAGCGCTGATACATGCGGAGCAGCATCGAGGCCCAATCCTGGCTTTCGGTGCCGCCAGCGCCGCTGTTGATTTCGATATAGGTATCGTTGTTGTCGGCCTCACCCGACAGCAAGGCGGCCACCTTGTCAGTCTCCGCCTTGGCAGCCAGCGCCTGCAGAGCGGCCACGCCGTCATCGGCCAGCGCCTCGTCACCTTCCATCTCGGCGAGTTCGATCAACTCGCGCGTGTCGGCCAGATCACGCTCGATGGTGCGCGTGGCGGTGATGGCTTCATCCAGCCGGCGACGCTCGGTCATCAGCGCCTGCGCGGCCTTGGGATTGTCCCACAGCTTCGGGTCTTCAACCCGCGCGTTCAGTTCATCGAGACGGCGAAGGGCGCGATCCCAGTCAAAGAGACCTCCTCAACAGGTCCAGCGCCTGCTTGATCTGGAGGGTGGCATTTTCGGCTTCGGCTCTCATCACATGTTCCAGTGAAACGACGAAGCGGCGAGATATAGGCACAGGCGCCGCCGCGCAAGATGGCGTGTCAGTAGATACCGCCTTCGGATTCTAGGAATTCGGCATCCGAACGGATCGGGCCTTGTGTGCGGCGGTCGAACAGATCGGGCGCGCGGTTGATGCGGCGCGGCTCACTATCGGGCTTAAACGCCTCCCAGATCACGACGGGTTTGTAGCCGGGATCGGGCCACACGCCAAACACGCGCTTGCCCGAACGCCGATCGATGCGGACCATGCGCACGCCGGGTGGGATAGCGAATGGCAATGTGGGCCAATCCTTCAGGGCCACCTGCCCCCATTGCCGCCAAATCGGCGCCGCCGTGGTGCCGCCCTGGGCATAATTGCCCAGGCTGCGCGGCTGGTCGTAACCAAGATAAAGGCCGGCCACGATTTCCTGGGTGCCGCCCACGAACCACACATCGTTGGGACCGTTGGTGGTGCCGGTCTTTCCGGCGAGCGGCCGGTTCAGCGGCAGTAGCGCCGTGCCGGTGCCGCGCTGGATCACGCCCTCCATCACGTGCAGGATCTGATAGGCGGTGCGCGCATCCATCACCTGTTCGATGCGGCCCTGCGGGCGCGGCATCGGCCCGCCGTTCCAATCAGGCGCGTTGCAGCCGGAGCAGCCGCGGTTGTCGCGCCGCCAGATCACCTTGCCGGAACGATCCTGCACATAATCGATCAGGCCGGGTTCCAGCTTGCGTCCCTGGTTGAAGATCTGGGCATAAGCGTTGGTAAGCTTCATCACCGTGGTTTCACCCGCCCCCAGCGCAATCGACAGCACCGGCTGATACTCACCGACGCCCAGCGCCTTGGCCTGCGTCACGATTCGATCCATGCCGGTGGCGTCCGCGATACGCACCGTCATCAGATTGCGCGACTGTTCGAGGCCCCAGCGCAGCGTCTGTGGGCCGGCCGAGCGCATATTGTTGAAATTTTTGAAGCATTTCGTGCCCAGCAGTTTCGTCTGGAACACGCAATAGCTGCCATCGACCACGATGCTGGCGGGCGTGAAACCATTATCCATCGCGGTGGCATAGACGATCGGCTTGAACGTCGATCCGGGCTGGCGATTGGCCTGCGTGGCGCGGTTGAAGGCCTGGGCGCGCGCATCGAAGCCGCCCACCATGGCCCGCACGCGGCCCGTCGCCACTTCCTCCGCCACGAACCCGCCCGAAATCTCCGGCGGCTGCCGCAGCGCCCAACCCGCGGGCGTGCGGGCAACGGCGATCACATCACCAGGGCGCAGCACCTGGGCGGCCGAGCGGTTGGAACCGCGATACGGGCGCGCGGCGTTGCGGCCTTGCAGCGTGCCACTGCTGCCATCGGTGAACCCGATCCTGCTGTCGTTGCCCTGTTTCGCCAGCACCATCGCCTTGGCCCATTGGCGATAGCCCAGCGCCACCGGCGCGCCGGAAAGCCGGCCGGGCCAGCCATCACCCATTTCGATGCGCGCCACCGGCCCGCGCCACGGGCGGCCCACTTCATAACGGGTCATGCCATCGCGCATCGCCTGTTCGGCGGCGGCCTGCATCACCGGATCGAGCGAGGTGCGAATCCAGAGCCCGCCGCCATAGACGCTGTTGGGGCCGTTTTCCTGCGCTTCGCCGAACTGCGCGATCAGGGTGCGGCGCACATCCTCGACGAAATAATCGTCGCGCGGGCGCGGCAACGCGCGATTGGGAATGGCGTCCAGCGGGCTGGCGGTGGCAGCGGCGCGTTCGCCTTCAGTGATGAATTCATTGGCCGCCATCTGGCGCAGCACATAATCGCGCCGGCCCAGCGCGCGTTCACGGCGACGAATGGGATCATAGGTGGAAGGCGCCTTGGGCAATATGGCCATGAACGCCATCTGCGCCAGATCAAGCCGATCGACCGATTTGCCGAAATAGGCCTGGGCGGCGGCTTCCACCCCATAGGCGTTCCGACCCAAGAATATCTGGTTGAGGTAGATTTCCAGGATCTGCTGCTTCGACAGTGCGGCTTCCAGCCGGCGAGCGAGGATCGCTTCCCTGATCTTGCGCCACAAGGTTACTTCGTTGCCGACTAGGCTTTTGGCGACCTGTTGTGTGATGGTCGACGCGCCAACCGGGCGCGCATCGGAAAACAGCGATTCGATATTGGTGAACACCGCCGAAACGATACCCAGCCAATCGATGCCGCCATGTTCGAAGAACGTCTTGTCTTCAGCAGCAATATAGGCCTGCACCAGACGCGGCGGCAGTTCGGCATAGGGCACGAAAATGCGGCGTTCGCGGGTGTAACTGGTGACGATCCGGCCATCCACATCGCGTACGGTCGATGGCAATGCTGGCGTGAAGCTGGCCAGTTCGGCCTCGCTGGGCAGGCCCTTGGTCGCCTGCCAATAGAAGAAACCGGCCAGCAGCAAAGGCAAGCCGATCAGCAAGAGAAGACGATTGCGGGTCACGGCTGCAAGCGATAGCGACGGCAAGCGACGCTGGGAAGTCACTTGCCGGTCAGGTGGCGTTCGATGGCGCGGGCGATGCCGCGTGCCAGACGGCGGCGGCCCTCGCCGGAGAACAGACGTTCGGCATCAGCCTTGTTGGTGACATAGCCCGATTCCAGCAGAACCGAGGGCACATCGGGGGCCTTCAGCACGGCAAAGGCCGCGAAATGGTGGAACTCGCCGCGAAAGCCGACCTCTTCGCTTTCCAGCCCATCCTGCAGGGTTTCGGCAAACTGTACCGAAACATTGTTGGTGGCGCGCCGGGCGAGATCGACCATGATCTCCCCCACTTCCGGCGCTTCCACACCCAGATTGACCCCGCCGATGATATCCGCCTTGTTTTCGCGGGCCGCGAGGCGTTCGGCGATGGCATCGCTGGCCACGGCCGACAGCGTATAAACCGAGGCCCCGCGGGCCTGATCGTTGGCCGCACTGTCGGCATGGATGGAAATGAACAGATCGGCGCGGGCGTCGCGGGCGATGCGGACACGGCCGCCCAAGGGGATGAACCGGTCTTCATCGCGGGTCAGCTTCACCCGCACCCGGCCGCGCTCCCGCAGGATTCGAGCCGCCTCTCGGGCGATGGCGAGAGTGATATCCTTCTCATACCCACCGGTCACCGCAATGGCGCCAACATCCTTGCCGCCATGGCCAGCATCGATCACCACAAGCGGCTTGCCGTCTGATCGGGATTTTACGCTGCTCCTGGTGGCAGGCGGTTCCGCAGGCGGCTGTGGCGAAGAAACCGCCGGTTTCTCAGCAGCCACGTCGGCAACAGGCTTTTCAGGCACGGGTTCCGGCTTGTCTGGAGCGGGGCGCGGACGGCCAAAATCGGTCGGCAGGCTGAAGCTGCCTGTCGCCGGGGTGGGCGGTGGTGGCGGGCCGTCACTGCGCAGCAGCGGCAAGGGCCGCCGGCCGCGCGCCACGGCGGCCGCAAACACATCGGGCGGGGCACGTTCCAGCACCAGAGTCACCTGGTTGCCCTGCGCCCGCGCCTCCCGAATGATCACCGGGGCCTTCAGATCGATCACCAGCCGCGCCGTGCCAGGGGCGAACATGGCGGCGCGTAGGGCGGAAACGCTGTTGCTGCCCGGTGCCGACAGGCCGGGTTCGACGACCCCGACGAAATCCACCACCAGCCGGAACGGATCGCTCAGCGCAAACGCCTGCGCCGCCGGCAGGGGTCCATCGGCAGTAATGATCACGCGGCCCGGCTGGCTTTCAAGCGACAGTAGGCGCGCCGCCCACAGCGGAGCAGCCCACAACAGGCACAGAATCAAAAGCAGGCGACGCACGGAGCAATGGATAAGGCCGCCCCCGCGGCGGAGCAACCTCAGCGCAACACCGACCGTCCGGCGTAAACGGCATCCGAACCCAGTTCTTCCTCGATGCGGATCAACTGGTTGTATTTCGCCAACCGGTCGGAGCGGGCCAAGCTGCCGGTCTTGATCTGGCCGCAGCCGCAGGCGACCGCCAGATCGGCGATGGTGGCATCTTCGGTTTCACCCGACCGGTGCGACATCACACTGCGATAGCGGTTGCGGTGGGCCAGATCGACGGCGGCCAGAGTTTCGGTGAGCGTGCCGATCTGGTTGACCTTGACCAGCAACGCGTTGGCCAGGCCATCCTTGATGCCCTGCCCCAGCCGCGCTGGATTGGTGACGAACAGATCGTCGCCCACCAGTTGCACACGGCCGCCCAGCTGGTCGGTGAGGATCTTCCAGCCGTCCATATCGTCTTCGCTCATGCCGTCCTCGATGGAGAGGATCGGATAATCGGCGCGCAGGGCGGCCCAGTAATCGCTCATCTGTGCCGGAGTCAGGGTCAGGCCTTCGCCATGCAGGTGATAGGCGCCATCCTTGAAAAACTCGGTGGCAGCCGCGTCCAGCGCCAGCATCACGTTGTCACCGGGCTTGAAGCCGGCCTTTTCAACGGCGGCCATGACGAAATCGAGCGCGGCACGAGTGCCATTGAGGTTCGGCGCAAAGCCCCCTTCATCGCCCACCGCCGTGTTGTGGCCCTGCGCCTTCAGTTCGCTCTTCAGCGTGTGGAAAATCTCAGCACCCCAGCGCACCGCTTCGGCGATGCTGCTGGCGCCCACCGGCATCACCATGAATTCCTGCACGTCGATGGGATTATCGGCATGGGCGCCGCCGTTGATGATGTTCATCATCGGCACCGGCAGCAACCGCGCGGAAACCCCGCCCACATAGCGATGGAGCGGCAGCCCGCGCGAATCGGCCGCAGCCTTGGCAACGGCAAGGCTCACGCCCAGGATGGCGTTGGCGCCAAGCCGGCCCTTGTTGGCGGTGCCATCGAGCTCGATCATGGCCGCGTCAACTGCGCCCTGCTCCTCCGCTTCCATGCCGGCCAGCGCGTCGTAAATCTCGCCATTAACGGCCGCGACGGCCTTGAGTACGCCCTTGCCCAGATAGCGCCCCTTGTCGCCATCGCGCAGTTCCACCGCTTCATGGGCACCAGTGGACGCGCCCGACGGCACGGCCGCGCGGCCGGTGCTGCCGTCTTCCAGAACAACGTCAACCTCAACGGTCGGATTGCCGCGGCTGTCGAGGATTTCGCGGGCGTGGATATCGATGATTGCAGTCATGGCCTGTGATCCAGTCTGGCATGGGTAAAGCTGCTGGCTTGCGCAGCGGCGTTCGCCACGCCAGATAGAGAGGTGAGCCCGTGCGGGCAAGCATGACCTGATGTGGATGGCCCGATGACTGACCCCCTTCCGATCGACGCCAGCGACTGGAACGACGACGACAACAACCTTGGCGTCGCTGCGCCACGCAGCAGCGGGTTTGACGGCCTGCTGGATTTTGCGCGCAATCGGCTGATCTCCTTTGTGGAAGATGCACGTGACGGCCTGGTGGGGCAGGTACGCGGGCTGAATTCCCTTGCCGATCTGCTGGTGGAAAATCTGCCGGAAGGGGCAGCGCCGGTTTCGAAGCTGGTGGGTGAAGCGACGGGCAATATCGATGCCATTGCCGATGTGCTGGCCGAAAAATCGGTGGAGGAACTAGTGGAAGATGGCCGCGCACTGGTGCGGTCGCAGCCGGCGGCAGCCGTGGGTATTGCCATTGCGGTGGGCTTTCTGGCCGGCCGCATGCTGAAGGCGGCGCGCGATTGATGGGCCTTGGCGGCGGCCTTGCAGCCCAGGCGCGGCATCTGGTTGGCGGTTTTCTGCTGCTGATGCAAAATCTGTCGCGGCTGACGGCGGCTGAGCTGCGCGCCAACGCCGGAACTTTGCGGGCGCCGCTGCTGATGTTGCTGGCGGCGACGGGCCTGTTGTTCACGGCACTGACCCTTGTGCTGGTCGCCGCCGTGCTGGCGCTGGCGCAACTGGTTGGCCCGGTTGCAGCGTGCGTGATCGTTGCGCTGGTGAGCGCCGTTGCGGCGTGGGCGCTGGCCAGGCACGGCCTGTCGCGCCTGGCGGCAATTGATCTTGCGCCGCGCCGTTCCATGGCCACATTGCAGCTGCAGATTGATCGTTTTACCACCAAGACCAACCGCAAGGCGCCGCAAGCCAAGGAGCCCCGCCCATGACCGAGACCGCCACCATCGAGGACCTGGCCCGCGCGGCCGATGATGCCGGCGCATCGCTGGTGGAAGAGGTGAACAGCCTGGCTGACCGTCTGACGCCGCGCCGCATGGTTGACGAGGCATTGAGCGTGGTGAAGGCGCGCGGCAGCGATCTGGCCCGCGACGCCGGCAACGTGGTGAAGGCGCACCCGGTGGCCACTGGTGCAGCCGTCGCCGCCATTGGCCTGGCGCTCTATGCCGGCAACCGCATTTCCAAGGCAGAGCTCGATCTGTGCCATGATCTGGAAGATTACAGCGATTATGAAGACAGCGCGCTGACTGCCGCCGCCACGGACGGCGACGTGGGTGACGAGGCCCGCGCGCTGGTGCAGGACAATCCGGTGATTGCCATTCTGGCCGGCATTGCCGCCGGCGCTGCGCTGGCCCTGTTGTTCCCGACCAGCACGGCCGAAAAGCGCAGCCTGGGCGCACTGGCGCGGCGTCTGACCAGCCGTTGATGCTGGGTTCAGCATTGCCCTGCCACAGCTGCCGGCCATGAAACATCTTATCCTGATTGCAGCCGCGTTGGCCGCTGCCCTACCCGCCGTTCCCGCTGCCGCTCAGGTTGGCGCGGCCACTGCGGCCAATCCCGGCGATCCGGCTGCCCGACCCTTCATCGAAGGCATGATCGGCGAAGGCTTTGGTGTGCTGCGCGACAAATCACTGAGCAAGGCCGCTGCGCGGGCGAAATTCCGCGCCATTCTGACGAAGAATGTCGCGCTGGATGATATCGGCATGCGCCTGATCCGTCGCCAGAAGTCGGCGCTGACTCCCGCCCAGCTGGATGCCTACCGTGCCGCCTTCCCGGAGTTCGTGCTGAATGCCTATGCGGATCGGCTCTATGATTATTCCGATGCCAGGGTGCAGGTGCAGCGCACGCTGGGGCGCGGGCCGTTCACGGAGGTCTATACCCTAGTTACCCGTCCTGGCGCGCAGCCGATTGATACAATCTGGCAGGTGAAATCCGATGGCGGCAAGCTCATGGTCAACAATCTGGTGGTGGCAGGCGTCAACCTGTCGCTCACCCAGGAAGCGGATTTTGCCAGCTACATCACCCGGAACGGTTTTGATGCACTGGTAACGTTCATGAAGAGTGCCAACGCCAAAAGCCTAGCGGTGAACGCGAAATAGCAAGCGGGGCGACATGACCAGCCGGATCGACATTCATCCCACCGCCTTCGTGCACCCATCGGCCCAGATCTATGGGCATGTCTCCATTGGGCCGCATGCCAGCATCTGGTGCAACGCCGTGATCCGCGCCGAAACCGCGCATGTCGAAATCCACGAAGGCGCCAATATCCAGGATTTCGTGATGATCCACACCGATCCGGGCAAGCCGGTGGTGGTCGGCGCCTATACCAGCGTGACGCACCATGTGACCTTGCACGGTTGCCAGGTCGGTGATCATTGCCTGATCGGCATCAACGCCACCGTCTACAATGGCGCGCAGGTGGGCAGCGGCTCCATTGTCGGCCAGCATGCCTATCTGAAGGACCGTTTTGAAGCGCCGGAGAACAGCATTGTTGTTGGCAGCCCGGCCAAGGTGATCGCCACCCGCAACAACCGCCTGCCCAACCGCATCAACGCTGAATTCTACATGCGCAATGCCGAATGCTACCGGGTGGGCAATCACCGGGCTTGGGCTGGGCCCGAATTCGAAAGCTGGTTTGCCGCCACCATGCAGCGGCTGCAGGGCGAGTATGCGCAATCCGCCACTGGCGCCTGACGGCATCTCCGGTTAAACGCCGCCCATGAGCAAATTGCATCTGGTTTTTGGTGGCCGCGTGGCCGATCCGCAGGGCGCCGATTTCATTGACCCGGCCAATCTCGATGTAGTGGGGGTGTTCCCTGATTACAGGAGCGCGGAGACTGCCTGGCGCTCTGCTGCCCAACGCACGGTTGATGATGCGACGATGAAATATGTCGTCGTCCACCTTCACAAGCTGTTGCAGCCCGACACCTGAGCCCTGCAACTCCCCTTCCATAAGGGAGGCTGTCGCATGCGCCCTGCTGCCTTAGATTGGCCAGCGGGGAGTACAAGACATGCCGCAAGAGCTGAGCTTTGGTGCTATTCTGGATACCGTCGTTGCCACGCTTGATCCGACACGACCGGCGCTGGTGCATGGCGACACGCAGCGCAGTTGGGGCGAAGTAGGCGCGCGCAGCGCCAGCTTGGCCGCTGCCATGCTCGCCGGTGGCGCGGTGGCCGGAGATCGCTGCGCACTGCTCATGCGCAACAGCGCTGAATATGCCGAAGCCATGGTCACCTGCCTGCGCGCAAGGCTGGTGCATGTGAACGTCAACTACCGCTATACCGGCGAGGAACTGTGGTACATCCTCGATAACAGCGATGCCGCCGTGTGCGTTTATGATGCCGAGTTTGCGCCGTTGGTCGATTCCATCCGCAACCGGCTGCCCACCAAGGTCTGGATACAGGTCGGCGGCGACACACCGGCCTTTGCCAAGGATTTCGAAACCGAAGCCAGTGCCGGCCACAGCCTGCCGCCGCAGGACCACCAGCCCACCGACATGCTGTTCATCTACACCGGCGGCACCACCGGGCTACCGAAAGGCGTGATGTGGGATCAGGCAGCGCTATGGGGCCTGATGAACCCCGGCATTGATCCGGCGGTGACTCACGATCTGGCAGCGCTTACCGCCGATCTGAAGGCCGGGACGGGTCGCCGCAAGGCCTTGATCCTGCCGCCGCTGATGCACGGCACCGGGCTCATCGTCGCGCTGGGCACGCTGTGCCGCGGCGGCACGCTGGTCACCCTGCCCGGCGCCAATTTCGATCCAGGCGATGCCACCACCACCTGTCAGCGCGAGGGCTGCGATTATGTGGTGATCGTTGGAGATGCTTTTGCCCGCCCGATCCTGAGGGCGCTGGACGCCGGCATCGGCAGCATTGCCACCGTGGAGATCATGATCTCGTCGGGCACCATGTGGTCCCCTGAAGTGAAGGCCGGACTGCTTGGCCATGCGTCCAATCTGATGATCGTGGATTCGCTTGGGTCATCCGAAGGCCTCGGCCTTGGTGCCGCTGCGCAGACGAAGGACAATGCCGGCGCTGCCACCAAGTTCATGGCCGATGGCAACACGCTGATCATCGGCGACGACATGAAGCCTGTGCCGTCCGGCACCATGGGTCGCATCGCACGAGGCGGCTTGATCCCGCGCGGTTACTGGAAGGACCCGGTGAAGAGCGCCGCCACCTTCCCGGAAATCGACGGCAAGCGCTATTCCATCCCCGGCGATTTCGCAATCATCGAGGCCGACGGCAGCTTCTCGCTTCTGGGCCGCGGCAGCCAGTGCATCAACACCGGCGGCGAAAAGGTGTTCCCCGAAGAGGTGGAGGAAGTACTGAAAACCCACCCCGCCATCGACGATGCGCTGGTGTTCGGCCTGCCCGATGAAAAATGGGGCCAATGCGTGACGGCGGTGGTGGAAGCCCATGCCGCCGTGGACGCCGAAGAACTGCGCGCCCACGTGCGCCAGCATCTGGCTGGCTACAAGACGCCCAAGACGGTGCACATAGTGAAGAAAGTGCCGCGCGCGCCCAACGGCAAGGCGGATTATGCCACGGCCAAGGTGATGGTAACGGGCTGAAACGAAAAAGGGCGGCCCGAACGGACCGCCCTTTTCACATCAGCCTGATGTTCAGGCTTATTTCTTGGCGCCCAGGCCAAAGCTGGCAAAACGCTTGTTGAAGCGCGCCACCTGGCCGCCGGCATCGAGCATGCGGCCGGTGCCGCCGGTCCACGCCGGGTGGCTGGTCGGATCGATTTCCAGGTTCATCACATCGCCTTCCTTCCCCCAGGTCGTGCGGGTCTGGTAGGTGGTGCCATCAGTCATCTTGACGGTGATGGTGTGGTAAGCAGGATGGATGCCGGACTTCATGATCGTTTCCTTCGGTGCGGACCGGTTCCGACCGGGCCTGAGAAAATGAACCGGCCGCATAGCGGCTTGACCGCCCGATTGCAACAGGCGTAACCACAGCGCTGAATGGTGCCCGCCCTGACCGGCGGGAGAATAGGGAAGCCGGTGCGGGGGAAACCTCAAGTCCGGCGCTGTGCCCGCAACTGTAAGCGGCCAGCCGATGCGCCACACGCCACTGGGAAACCGGGAAGGCGGCGCAACGGCGTTATGAGCCGCGAGCCAGGAGACCTGCCGTTCCCCTTGTTGCCGCACGGCTGCAAGGGGTCGCCCCATGCCTGCCGGGACCAGCGGTGCGTGAGATGCAAGGAGCGGCAGCCCTGCCGGCCCTTCGTTCGTGGCGACTTCGTGTCGTCAACCTGTGCCCGGCGTGGTTCCGGGCCGAACGAAAGTCCGTGTCCATGCTTCCGCTCATCGTGCTGGCCAGTCAGGCAGCCCTCTCTGCCACGCCTGCTGCCCCCAATGCGCAACCCATCCTCGTGCGCGAGACCCCTGCCCAGTTCACCGTCACCGCCAGTCGCAGCACCATCCGCCTGTCTGAAACCGGCATCAGCATCAGCCAAATCACGCTGCCGCAGATCGAGACGCTCAGTCTGCCGCTGGTGAAGGATTATCTCACTCTCATCCCTGGCGTCGCCGTCGCCCAGACAGGACCGCTGGGCGCGCAGACGCAAGTGCGCATACGGGGTGCCGAGGCCAATCACAGCATCACCTTCATCGACGGCATCGAGATGAACGATCCTTCTTCGTCGGGCGAGTTTCGGATCGACACGCTGCTGAGCCATGGCGTCGCGCGTATCGAAGTACTGCGCGGGCCGCAATCGGCGCTGTGGGGTAGCCAGGCCATTGGCGGCGTGATCAGCATCACCACCCGCGCGCCCGTTCGCGGCACCGAAGTTTATGGCGAGTTACAGGGCGGCAGCCTTGGCACAGTACGCGGCGGTGTGGGCGGGGGCTGGGCCAGCGAGACGCTGACCGTGAGAGGCCAGGTTTCGGGCCTGTCCACCGACGGTTACGACATCGCGCGCAGCGGAGGGGACAAGGACGGGTATGACAATGTCACCGCCCATGGCCGCATCGAATGGCGGGCGCTGCCGGAACTCACCTTGCTGCTGGTTGGTCGCCACCAGGGTTCCACGTCGCGCTTTGACGGCTTCAATTTCGTCACCGGCGTGCCGCGTGACGAACCGCTCGAAACGCAAAGCCGCCAGACCGCCGTGCGTGCCGAAGCGGCGCTGGCATTGCTTAATGGCCAATGGACCACCCGCGCCAGTTTCATGGCGGTGCGCGCCGACAACATCAACCGGCGGGCATCTGCATTCCAGAACCGCAGCGATGGCGAACGCGACCTGTTCCGCCTGCAATCGACCGGCAAGGTGCAGGCCGGTGGCCTCACGCACAATCTTACCGCTGCTGTAGATGTCGAAGCCGAACGCTTCACCAGCATCGACGGCAACGCCCAGGCCGCTTCCAACCAGCGCCAGCGCCGCCGCCAGACCAGCCTTGTCGGTGAATATCGCCTGAGCACCAGCAATGGACTTTCCGCTGGCGCCGCCGTGCGCCGCGACATGAATGACCGCTTTGCCGATGCCACCACCGTGCGGTTCGATGCGGTGGCGGCCATCGGCGATGTGCGCTTGCACGCTGCCTTTGGCACCGGCATTGCCGATCCCACCTTCTTCGATCAGTTCGGCTTCTTCCCCGGCTCCTTCCGGGGCAATACCAACCTGGTGCCGGAAGGCAGCCGCAGCGTTGAAGCCGGCATCGGCTGGACCAAGGGGAACAACAGCCTTGATGTCACCCTGTTCGATGCGAACCTGACCAACGAGATCATTGGCACCTTCAACAGCCAGACCTTCATCGCCGGCGTGGCGAACGCCAGTGGCCGCAGCATTCGCCGGGGCGTGGAAGTGGCCGGCCGGGCGGCAATGGCCAAAGGCCTGATGCTCACCGCCAGCTACACCTATCTGGACGCAAACCAGCAGCAGACCGCGGGCAACGCACTGGTGCGGGAAGTGCGCCGCCCGCGCCACAGCGGCAGTGTCGCGCTGAACTACAGCAGCCGGCAGTTCGATCTGTCGGCCGCTGCCGCCATCACCGGCGCGCGCGGCGACACCGATTTCGCCCGCTTCGTGCCCGTCACCCTGCCCGCTTACACGCTGCTGACGCTTGCCGGCGCCTGGCACATCAGTCCGCACATCGATCTCACAGCCCGAATCGAAAACGCGATGGATGCGACCCAGGTGGACGTGTTCGCCTATCGCGGGCCGGGTATCACGGCGCATAGCGGCATCCGGTTCCGGCTGTGAAGTTCACAGCTGCCCCTCTTTCTCCGTCATGCTCGCGCAGGCCAGCACCCACTGTGGGTCGAGCAGTGTCCGCGGCGGCCAGGGCGGCGAAAGCAATAGGGTGGATTTTGGCCTGCGCCAGCATGACTGTGGGGGCGGTTGCATTGGCCACTCCCAGCCGGATCGTCAGCCTCAACCTGTGCACGGATGAATATCTCCTCCTCACCGCCCGCACGGGCCAGATCGCCAGCATCAGCCGGTTGGGTGCAGACGTTCAGGAAAGCCCGCTGGCGGCGCGGGCGCGCGGTCTGAAAACCAACCCAGGGCGATTGAGCGAGGTCATCGATCAGCAGCCCGACCTGGTGTTGACCATGGGCCACGACCCACAAACCAGCGCGCTCGCCGGTCGGTTGGGCATCAGCTTGGTCGCCCTGCCTTATCCCACCAGCCCGGCGCAGGTGGTCGCGCAGCTGCGGCTGGTGGCTGGACTGGTGGGCAATGCACCGGCCGGAGAAGCCTTTGCCCGCGACGTGGCGATGCTCGGCGCCAGTGCGCCGCCGGCCCGGCCCGGCCTGATGATCGGCGGCAGCGGTTTGGCCCCGGCGATGGATGGGTTGGCGGCGGGATGGCTGCGGCTAACTGGGGTTCGCCAGATGCGCGGCGGGCAGATCAGCCTTGAACAATTGCTGGTGCAGCCGCCGCCGGTGCTGATCCGCAATGTCTATCGCCGAGGCCAGGTGTCCGGTCCGCAGGCCTGGAGCAAGCACTCGGCGCTGCGCAGGCTGCCGTCGCGGCAGGTGGAGGCCGATGGCCGCGCCTTCCTGTGCAGCGGCGCGGCGATGCCGGCGGAGATCACCCGACTGAAGAAGGCGCTGGCGGCGTGAACCTGCGGCTGGCCCTGCTTTGCGCCATGCTGGCGGTGGCCTCTCTGGCACTGGGGCCGGTCGATCTGGCGGCATTGTGGGTACGCGATCCCGATCTGGCGCGCACCCTGTTCCTCGAGTTGCGGCTGCCACGCACCGGCCTCGCATTGGCCATCGGTGCCGGACTGGGCGCGTCGGGCGCAGCGGCGCAAGCCTTGTTCCGCAATCCACTGGCATCGCCCGATGTGCTCGGCCCGTCATCCGGCGCGGCGCTGGGCGCGGTGCTGGCCGGTTACTTCTTCAGGGCCGGTGTAATCGGCATGGCGTTGGGCGGACTGGCGGGTGCCGGGCTGGCGTTACTCCTGTTGCTCGCCTTGGCCGGCAAGAGTGCCGGCACGACGCGGCTGGTGCTGGCCGGGGTGGCCGTGGCGATGCTGCTGGGCGTCGCCATCAACCTGGCGCTCAGCCTCGCGCCATCACCCTTCGCGCTTTACGATCTGATGTTCTGGCTGATGGGCAGTCTCAATGATCGCAGCCTGCCGCAACTGGCGCTGGCCGCGCCGCTGATCGGGGTCGGCGTAGTGCTGCTGGTGCGCGCCGGCCCGGCGCTCGACACGCTGGCGCTGGGCGAGGAAGTGGCGCAATCGCTGGGCGTCGGCATCGCCTCGGTGCAGGGCCGCGTCGTACTGGCGATCGCGCTGGCCACCGGTGCCGGCGTTGCTGTGGCGGGCAGCATCGGCTTCATCGGCCTGATCGTGCCGCACCTTGTTCGCCCCCATGTCGGCCACCGGCCCGGCGCGGCCATCCTGCCTTCCGCTCTGACTGGTGCGGCCCTGCTCACCGCTGCCGATATTGCCGTCCGCCTGGTGCCGGCCGGCCTTGATCTGCGACTCGGCGTGCTCACCGCGCTGATTGGGGCGCCCTTCTTCCTCTCGCTCATCCTCAAGGGCCGCTGATGCTGCAGGCAATCGCCCTCACTCGCCCGCCGATGCTGACCCCGATCTGCCTGACGCTGCAGCCGGGCCAGTTGACTGGCATCATCGGCCCCAATGGGGCCGGCAAGACGACTTTGCTAAAGGCGCTTGCCGGCCTGTCCACCGGGCCGGGTGACGTGCTGGTGGATGGGAAGCCCCTCACCCCGCATCCTCGCCACCTCGCCTGGCTTCCGGCCAGTCGCGACGCCGTATGGCCAATGACGGCGGCGACCCTCGTGGAGCTCGGCCTTGGCCCCGCCGCCGTGCCAGACCCGGCAGCCGTATCCGCTGCGCTCGCCGCCTGTGATGCAGCGCCATTGGCCGATCGCCCGGTCAACCAGCTTTCCACCGGCGAGCGCGCCCGGGTGCTGCTGGCGCGCGCGCTGGTCGCCCGGCCGACCTGGCTGCTACTGGATGAACCGATCGCCAATCTCGATCCCGGCCACCGGCTCGACGTGATGGCGCTGCTGGCGGCAGAAGCAGCGCGCGGGGCCGGCGTGGTAATGGCCCTGCACGATCTTGATCTCGCCCGGCGGTGCGACCGGCTGTTGTTGATCGCCGGCGGCGCGCTGGTCGCCGATGGGCCACCAAAAGAAGTGCTGAGCCAGCACATGCTGGCGCGGGTCTTTGGCGTACGGGTCAGTCATGATGGCTGGGTTCGCACCGAAAAAGATGCTGCCTTGCCGGGATAGCGGCCGGTGAATTGCCCCTTATGCATTGGCCATTGAGCGCATGGCCAACATCGGCCATACCCGCGACCATGCCGCGCATTGGTCAACCTCTTCCGCCCTCCGCCCGCACCACAGCCGCCGCCATGGCCGAGTTGGTTGCCGACCTGCGCGAAAAGGCCGCCCGTATCGCGCTGGGCGGGCCCGCCAACGCCCGCGAAAAACATGTCGCGCGCGGCAAGCTGCTACCGCGCCCGCGCGTGGAAGCACTGCTCGATCCGCACAGCGCCTTCCTGGAAATTGGCCAGTTCGCCGCCCACGAAGTTTATGGCGAGGATGTGCCCGCTGCGGGCCTGATCGCCGGTGTTGGCCAAGTTTCGGGACGGTTGTGCGTGATCGTTGCCAACGATGCCACGGTAAAGGGCGGCAGCTATTACCCTATCACCGTGAAGAAGCATTTGCGCGCGCAGGAAATCGCCGCGCAGAATGGCCTGCCCTGCCTGTATCTGGTTGATAGCGGCGGCGCCAACCTGCCCCGGCAGGATGAAGTGTTCCCCGATCGCGATCACTTCGGCCGCATCTTCTTCAATCAGGCCAACATGAGCGCCAATGGCATCCCGCAAATTGCCGCCGTTCTGGGCAGTTGCACCGCGGGCGGCGCCTATGTGCCGGCGATGGCGGATGAATCTATCATCGTGAAGAACCAGGGCACGATCTTCCTGGGCGGCCCCCCGTTAGTGAAGGCCGCGACTGGCGAAGAAGTGACTGCCGAGGATCTGGGCGGCGGCGACGTGCACACCCGCATCTCCGGCGTTGCCGACCACCTCGCCGAAAATGACGAGGATGCCCTGAGCATTGCCCGCCGTATCGTCGCCACCCTGCCTGCCGCACCCGCCGTGGCGCGTGGCCCGGCCCGCCCGCCGCTGTTTGACGCGAGCGAGTTGAACGCGCTTGCCCCCATCGATACCCGCGTGCCGGTGGACGTGCGCGAGATCATCGCGCGGATGGTAGACGGTTCGGAACTGCAGGAATTCAAGCCGCGCTATGGCGAAACGCTGGTGACCGGTTTTGCCCATATCGAAGGCTATCCGGTCGCCATCATCGCCAACAACGGCATTTTGTTCAGCGAGTCCGCCCAGAAAGGCGCGCATTTCATCGAACTGGCCTGCCAACGCCGCATCCCGCTGTTGTTCCTGCAAAATATCAGCGGTTTCATGGTTGGCCGCCGCTTTGAAAACGAAGGCATCGCCAAGCATGGTGCCAAGCTGGTGACGGCGGTGGCCTGCGCTGCTGTGCCCAAGATCACCGTGGTGACCGGCGGCAGTTTCGGCGCCGGCAATTATGGCATGTGCGGCCGCGCATATTCCCCGCGCTTCCTGTGGATGTGGCCCAACGCGCGCATTTCGGTGATGGGCGGCGAGCAGGCGGCGAGCGTGCTGGCAACGGTGAAGGGCGGCGGCTTCAAGAATGCTGCCGACGAAGAGGCGTTCAAGGCGCCTATCCGCGCCCAGTATGAAGCGCAGGGCAATCCCTATTACGCCAGTGCCCGGCTGTGGGACGATGGCATCATCGCGCCGGAAGACACGCGGGCCGTGGTGGCGCTGTCGCTGGCTGCCAGTTTGCAGCAGCCGGTACCGGAAACCCGTTTCGGTACGTTCCGGATGTGATGAACGATGCTTGATGAAACTCTCGACGACTGGGGCACAGCCCGTCTCACTCTCAACCGGCCGGAACGGCACAACGCCTTCAACGCCGAACTGATCGCAGCGCTTGAGGAAGCCTTCACTCGGCTGGGCCAGGCCGACGAAGTGCGCGCCATCGTGCTGGCCGGAAATGGCAAGAGCTTTTCGGCCGGCGCCGATCTCGACTGGATGCGCGCGGCAGCTGGATGGAGCGAAGCGGAGAACCAGGCCGATGCGATGGGCCTGTCCAACATGCTCGCCGCCATCAATGATTGCCCGAAACCGGTGATTGTGGTCGCGCACGGTCATGTGACTGGCGGCGGTGTGGGCCTTATCGCCTGTGCCGACATGGCGGTAGCCATCGAGAGCGCGCAATTCCGCCTTTCGGAAGTGCGGCTGGGGTTGACGCCGGCCACCATCTCGCCGTTCGTGCTGGCGAAGATCGGCGCTTCCGCGCGGCGTTGGTTCCTGACTGCGGAAGCCTTCACCGCAGAAGATGCGCGGGACATGGGTCTGGTCAGCGAAACCGCCATCGATGCCGATGCCGCCGAAGCCATGGTCGCGCACTGGCTGGCACATATCAGCCAGGCCGCGCCTGCGGCCGTCGCCGATGCAAAGCTTCTGGCGCTGGATTTTGCCGGTGCCGAAATCACCGAGGATCTACGCGAGGAAAGCGCCCGCCGTATCGCCGCGCGCCGGGTGAGTGACGAAGGCCGTGAAGGCATAGCCGCCTTCCTGAGCAAGGGGAAACCATCATGGGTGATCGAATGAAGCCGCTGTTTGCATTTGCCCTGCTGCTGGCCGCACCCGCCGCCGCCGCGCCCAAGGACGAAGTGCTGGCCGCCACCAACGCATTCATGACCGCGCTCAACAGCGGCGATGCCAACGGCGCCGAGGCAATGACCCATCCATCGCTGACCATTCAGGTTCAGCGCTTCCCGCCCGAGGGCGGCTCCAAATTCGGCGTGATGACGCGTCAGCAGTTGTTCGACAATTTTCGCAACGCCCCGCCGCGCAAGTTCGACGAGCGCATTGTGCGATCCAAAATCCTGCTCACGCGCGACTACGCCCATGTCTGGGCGCCCTACACGCTCGACATCGACGGCAAGCGCATCCATTGCGGCGTGGACAGTTTCGGCTGGAGCAAGATCGACGGCAAATGGCTGCTGACCACGTTCGGCTGGACCGCTGATCCTAAAGGCTGCCCGCCGAAGTGAGTGAAATGCAGAAGATCCTGATCGCCAATCGCGGCGAAATCGCCCGCCGCATCATCCGCACCGCGCACAGGATGGGCATCGCAACGGTCGCCGTGCACTCTGCCGCCGACGCGCACGCCCCTTTCGTGCGCGAGGCCGGCCAGGCCGTGCCGTTGGCCGGAGACCGCGCCTATCTCGACATGGAAGCCATCATTGCGGCCGCCAAGCGCACCGGGGCAGACGCCGTGCATCCCGGCTATGGCTTCCTCTCCGAGAATGCCGATTTCGCCAAGGCATTGAAAAAGAACGGCCTGATCTTCATTGGTCCGCCCGAAAGCGCCATGCGGGTCATGGCCCTGAAAGACACCGCCAAGGCTGCCATGAAAAAGGCCGGCGTACCGATCACCCCGGGTTACCAGGGCACGGACCAAAGCCTCGTGCGGTTGCAGAAAGCGGCTGAAGGCGTAGGCTTCCCGCTGTTGATCAAGGCGGTGGCCGGCGGCGGTGGCAAGGGCATGCGCGCCGTGCACAGCGCCGAAGAACTTCAGGAGGCCCTGATGGCAGCCCAGCGCGAGGGCGAAACCGCCTTCGGCAACGCCGGCGTGATGCTGGAAAAACTGATCCAGCGGCCGCGCCATGTTGAAGTGCAATTGTTTGCCGACAGTCATGGCAACGCTGTCCACTTGTTCGAGCGCGACTGTTCCCTGCAGCGTCGCCACCAGAAGGTGATCGAGGAAGCCCCCGCCCCCGGCCTGTCCGACCAACTGCGCCACACGCTGGGTGTCGCTGCCGTCACCGCCGCCCACGCCATCGGCTATCAGGGTGCCGGCACCGTGGAGTTCATCCTCGATCTCGACACGGTCGATTTACACGGCGATCCGGCCTTCTACTTCATGGAAATGAACACCCGCCTGCAGGTGGAGCACCCGGTGACCGAGTGCATCACCGGCGAGGATTTGGTGGAATGGCAGATCCGCGTCGCCCGCGGTGAACCGCTGCCGAAAAAGCAGGACGAGCTCAGCGTCAACGGCTGGGCGATGGAAGCGCGGCTCTATGCCGAGGATCCGGACAGCGGCTTCCTGCCCGCCACGGGCAGCATTTCCTGCCTCGAATTCGGCCAGGGCCCCGGTGTCCGTATCGATACCGGCGTCGAGACCGGCAGTCGCATCGGCCTCGATTACGATCCGATGATCGCCAAGGTGATCGCCCACGGTGCCACACGTGCCCAAGCCATCGATCGGCTTGTCGGCGCGCTCGATGCAACCATCGTCACCGGGCTGAAGTGCAATCGCACCTTCCTCGCGCGGCTGGCTGACACCAAGGCGTTCCGCGCCGGCGAGGTCGACACTGGTTTCATCGCCCGCCATGCCGCCGATCTGGCCGCTCCCGGCCTGTGCCCGGCGCCGGTGCTGCTGGCAGCCGCGCTGGGGCTGGGCCTGCCGCAGGATGTGGCGCGCGACACCCTGTTTGGCGCGCTGAATTTCCGCATGAACATCGCGCCCGAAATCCATGTCCGCCTGTGGTGGGGAGAGGAGCGCCATGCACTCACCCTGCGCGCCGCCGGTGGCCCACGCTGGCGCATTGGCGGACTGGCCGGGGTGGGCGAAGTCGCCGCCACCCGAACGGGCAAGCATGGCCTTTCGATCGATATGGGCGGAAAGTTGATGCCGGCCACGGTTGTTGCAGGCGATGGTACCGTGGACGTTCGCATGGCCGGCCAGAGCTGGACGCTGGGCACCCGCCCGCCGCGCGTAAAGGATGCCGGCGGCGGCCATGCCCATATGATCGCGCCGATGCCAGGGCGCGTGCTCGCGGTGGACGTGACGCCCGGCCAAGCCGTGGCCGAAGGCGATCGACTGCTGGTGCTGGAAGCCATGAAGATGGAGCATCGCCTGACCGCCCGCGTGGCCGGCACCGTGCAGACGGTGCATGTCGCAGTGGGCGATCAGGTTGCCGATGGCATGATGCTGGTGGAAATCGCCTGATGCATTTGGACCGGACCGGCAGGGCTCTTGCCGGTCCGGCCCTTCCCGGCCGGGAAACCTGTTACTCGGCGTCGTCCTGCGGCTGTTCGCGCCAGGCCAGAATGATGCCCGGCAGCGCCATCGAGGTGATGGCAAAACCCGAAAGCAGATCGAGCGCCTGCTCCTGCCCCGGCATCCAGCCATCGATGAACTTGGCCAGGATCGACCACATGAAGAAGCCGAACATCGCCAGCACCATGATCTGGTGGGTGGCGACATAGGATTTGTCGCGCATCGTCCGTTCGCGTTCATCCAGCAAGGCATCGCTGGCCTGGGTCAACTGCCCGCGGCCTTCGATGAACAACGCCACCGCACTGAACAGGCCGATCAGGCGCAGGCCAACAAAACCGATCGGCGTGTCGCCATCAGGTGCAGCAAAGATCGCACCGCCGAGATAGCCGATGCCGATACCGCCCAGCACCAGCAGCGACAGGATGCGCGCGGCGCGCAGCGAGAGTTTCAGTGGCGGGTTGAGGGTGGTGGGTTTGCTCACGATCATTCCTCCTCTGCACGGTCGCGCCAGGCCAGGATCACGGCTGGCACCATCACATGGATCCAGAACAGCATCGCCATCAGCCAGCCAGCCTCGTGCACGTTCGGCAGCCAAAGCGTGCCGGGCGCGGCGAGCAGCAGCCAGATGTAGGCAAAACAGATGGATATCCCGGTCACCCGGTGGCCGATCACCACCGCCCGCCCGCGCTCGGCGCGTTCGCGTTCATCCAGTTCGCCAGGCGCCACATAGCGCCAGCCGGGGCTGCCGACTGCAACGGCCGCAGCCAATGCCCAGCCCAGCACACGGGTCATGGTCATCACGCCGCCCATGCCATCGATTGGCAGCAACAGGGGCCCGATCGTGCCGGCCACCAGCGCCGCCAGCGCCAAGCCCGACAACACGCGCACGCGCATCGTGGAAAAGCTCGGCGGCTTGAAGAATGCAGATTGGGCCATCAGCGGCCTCCTTCCATCAAACGAGGTGCGGCGAGAGACGCTGCCAGCGGCGCAAAGGGCTCAAGACTGAACAACGTCTCCACCGACACGCCGAACACGCGGGCCAGTTTCAAGCCCAGTTCCAGGCTGGGGCCGTACTGGCCGCGCTCCAGGAAGCCGATGGTCTGCGGGTTGACACCAACCTGCTCGGCCAGATCCTTGCGCGACAGGCCGGCTTCGGCCCGGAACAGCGCGAGGCGGTTGTGCATGGTTGAGGTTTCGTTGTTAATCATCTCGAATCGTTGTTTATACGAAACTATTCGATGTGTCAACGCGCATTAAGGCAAAGTTGGACAACCCTCTTCCCGCTCCCGCCGGCACGGCCTAGAACGGCTGATAATCTGCAAAGGAATCCTTGGGATGCTGAGCCAGCTGAACTTCGCCCACGGCGAGACCATCACCATGCTGCGCGACACGGTGCGCGCTTTCGCGGCCGCCGAAATCGCCCCGCGCGCAGCCGAGATCGACGCCACCAACACCTTTCCGCGCGATCTGTGGCCCAAGATGGGGGAACTTGGCCTGCACGGCATCACCGTGCCGGAAGCCGATGGCGGCATCGGGCTGGGTTATCTGGCGCATGTCGCGGTGGTGGAGGAAATCTCCCGCGCCTCCGCAAGCGTGGGCCTATCTTATGGTGCCCACACCAATTTGTGCATCAACCAGATCGCCCGCTGGGGCAGTGCCAAACAGAAGGCGCGCTATCTGCCAGGACTAATTTCCGGCGAGCATGTCGGTAGCCTTGCCATGTCCGAACCCGGCGCCGGCAGCGACGTGATCGGCATGAAGCTGCGCGCCGATATACAAGGCAACGGAGATTATGTGCTGAATGGCAACAAGATGTGGATCACCAATGGTCCGCACGCAGAGACGTTAGTGGTCTATGCCAAGACCGATCCCGCTGCCGGCCCACGCGGGGTGACGGCTTTCCTGATCGAAAAGGGCATGAAGGGATTTTCCACCGCGCAGAAGCTCGACAAGCTGGGCATGCGTGGGTCTGACACCTGCGAGTTGGTGTTCGAGCATTGCACCGTGCCGGCCGAAAATGTGCTGGGCGGCGTTGGCAATGGCGCCCGCGTGCTCATGAGCGGGCTGGATTATGAGCGGGTCGTGCTATCGGGCGGCCCGCTCGGCATCATGCAGGCCTGCATGGACGTGGTGGTGCCTTATGTGCACCAACGCCAGCAGTTCGGCCAACCCATCGGCCAGTTCCAGTTGATGCAGGGCAAGCTAGCGGACATGTATGTCGCGCTGTCCACCGCCCAGGCGTATACCTATGCCGTGGCGCAGGCCTGTGATCGCGGCGAAACCACGCGGAAGGACAGCGCCGGCTGCATCCTCTATTCAGCCGAAAAGGCGACCTGGATGGCGCTGGAAGCGATCCAGTGCCTGGGCGGCAACGGCTATATCAACGAATATCCCACCGGCCGGCTGCTGCGCGACGCCAAGCTCTATGAAATCGGCGCCGGCACCTCGGAAATCCGTCGTTACCTGATCGGCCGCGAGTTATTCGAAGAGACCAAGTGAAGCTGTTGGGCGTCGTGCTTGCCGGCGGCCAGTCGCGCCGCTTCGGCAGTGACAAGGCGCTGGCGCTGCTTGATGGCCGGCCCTTGATCGAACATGCGCTGGCCGCGTTAGCCGGCTGTGATGCGCTGGTTGTGTCCGGGCGCGACTGGCCAGACGTGACCGCCCTGCCCGACCGGCCTGCCGCTGATCTGGGGCCGCTGGGCGGGCTGAATGCGGCGCTCCATCATGCGGCGGCGCAGGGGTTTACCCATGTCGCCAGCCTGCCCGTCGATTGCCCAGCCCTGCCGGCCGACTGGCGGTCGCTGTTGGGCGATGGCCCCGCGCATGCAGCCGGGCAGCCCCTGATCGGTGTGTGGCCGGAGACGCTGGCGGGCGGCCTTCAGGCGTTCGTGGCCGGCGGCGGACGGCGCGTGCGGGATTGGGTGAACGAAACCGGCGCGCGTGCGGTCGACCTCGGCCCGTTGTCCAATCTCAATCAAGCGGAAGATCTGGAGCGCTTGCAGAGGTGACAACGCAACCCGCCCCGCTATGCTGGCGGTGGGGAGAATTTGCATGAAGACAATGATTGCCGCCGCTTGCGCCTTGCTAGCCACCACTGCTTTAGCCGCGCCCAAGCCCGATGCCGCGCTGCTGAAGGCCGCCAGCGCCGAAGCGCCGGCCGTTACCACCACGCTGAAGGCGCTGGTGGAAGTGGAGACCGGCACGGGCGATGCCGAAGGCCTGGAAACGCTGGGCCGCTATCTGGAAACGCGCTTCACCCAGAGTGGCGGCAGCGTCTCCCGCGTCAAACCGCTGCCCGGCACGGTTGGCGACATCATCATGGCGCGCTGGCAGGGTAGAGGCCGTGGCAAGCTGCTGCTCGTGGCCCACATGGACACAGTCTATCAGAAGGGCGCGCTGGCCAAGGCGCCGTTCAAAGTGGTGGAAAGCCCCAACGGCCCCCTCGCCTATGGCCCCGGCATCGCCGACGACAAGGGCGGTGTCGCGGTGATCCTGCACACACTGCCGCTGCTGAGCCCACGTGACTATGCCGAACTGACCGTGCTGATCAACACCGACGAAGAGCGCGGCTCCGTGGGTTCCGGCCCCATCATCACCGAGATGGCCAAGGGCATGACGGCCGTGCTCAGCTACGAGCCGACGGCCCTTCCCGAAGTGATGATAAATGGCACTTCGGGAACCAACACGGTGACCGTGACCATCACCGGCAAATCCGCCCATGCCGGCGGCGCGCCCGAATCCGGTATCAATGCGCTTGTGGAAGCCGCGCACGTGATCACAGTGACCAAGGGTCTGGATCGTGGCCCCGGCAAGCGCCGTTTCAACTGGACAGTGGTGAGCCAGGATCGCGGGGTGCGGAACATCATTCCCAACAACGTCACCCTGATCGGCGATCTGCGCACCTCCACGATGGCCGAAGTTGACCAGTTCCGCGCCGAGCTGACCGAGCGGTTGAAGGCGCCGGGCGTAGCCGGAGCCAAGGTGGTGGCAGAGGTAAAGGTGAACCGGCCGCCCTTCGATGTCACCCCGGCCAGTGCGGCACTGATCACCGAGGCGCAGGCCATCTATGCCACGCTGGGCCGCCAGCTGCCGCTGATGCCGCGCACCGGTGGCGGCACCGATGCCGGCTATGCCGCGATTGCCGGCGTGCCGGTGCTAGAATTTCTCGGACTGCCGGGCGTGGGCTACCACACCACCGATGCCGAGTATGTCTTTCTCGAAAGCGTGCCGAGCCGACTCTATCTGGCTGCCAGCCTGATCCGGAAACTGGGCCGGTAGACGCCGCGCGCAGCGGCCGCTAAGGCCGGCAACGTGTCTGCCGGCCACCCTTCCCGCCTGTCGGCGATCCTGCTGGTGCTGGCCGGCATCGGCGCTATGTGCGTGCTCGATGTTTTTGCCAAATATCTGGCGCTGCGCCATGGCGCGCCGCTGACGACCTTTGCTCGCTATGCAAGCGGCACCGTTTTCGCACTCATGGTCTGGCAGTGGCAGGGCCGGCCCTGGGTGGCAGCCGGAGGGTTGCAGGCCAATCTGGTGCGCGGCACGCTGATTGCAGCGATGGCGTTGGCGTTCTTCTGGTCGATCACCCGATTGCCACTGGCCCTCGTGCTCACCCTCACCTTCGTTGGTCCCCTGGCAGTGCCGTTCATGGCGGCGCTTTACCTCAAGGAACCGGTGCAGCCGCGCTATATCGCGGCCGGTGTACTGGGTTTCATCGGCGTGCTCGTCACGGTTGGCGGCATGCCCAGCCTGTCAAACGGGGAGCTGCTGGCAGCCGCAGCTGCCGTGCTCGCCGCGTTCCTTTATGCCGGAACCGCCGTGATCCTGAGGTCGCGGGCTGCCGCCGATGGCGCAACGGTGATCACGCTGATCGCTGCCGTTGTGCCGATGCTGTGGCTTTCACCGGCACTGATCAGCCTACCCGCAATGCCTTCAGCGTTGGATCTGGGGCTGATGGCCGCCATGGGCCTGATCGGCAATATCGCGGTACAGTTGATGGCGCGCGGCTATGTTCACCTTCAGGCGCAGGTTTCGGCGGTGCTGGAGTATAGCGCCCTGCCTTGGGCCGCGCTGCTTGGCTGGCTGGCGTTCGACGAAGTGGTGGCTTCCAGCACCGTTCTGGGCGCGGCGATCATCGCTGGGGCGTGCCTGTGGGCGTCACGCGCGCCAAAGGCAGACGTGGCAGCGCCGATCAGCGGCCTGCCGCCAGCGCCAATTCCTTGAGGCACACGGCCTTCGCGCGTCCAATGGCGGCGACATCCGGCAACAGCTCAACGGCTTCACGCGCATCCACCAGATAGGCCGCACCAGCTGCGGGGGGATGGCTCCCAGCCGGCGCACCGCAAATCGCCTGCACACCCAGCACGGGTGATCGCCTGAGATCGGTGACTGCCAACACTTCCGATGGTGCGCGCGGCAGGGCGGCAGCCAACGCCGCGCTAAGTTGCCCCGCTTTCGCATCTTCGCTGCCGCGCGCCAGTTCCGGCGCCATTGCGATCCAATCGGCAGCACCGTTGCGAATCGCAGCCATCACACGAACCCAATCGCCACCGGCCACCAGATGCGCGACCGCCGGCTTAGGGCCATTGCGATCGACATCGGCGGCGAACTGACTGGCCGAAAGAATGCCGGCAAGCAGCAACAAGGGAGGAACCACGCTCATGCGGTGAATATGGGCATGATGCCAGCCGGGTGCAATGGCGTCTGTTGCCAGACTTCAGGCAACGGGCGGATCAGCGATCATTGCGGTGAAGCTACATTCTGCCACCAACTTGCCATCCACTTCGGCACGGCCGGTGAACTTGGCGACCCGGCCGCGATCCTGCACCACTTGCACCTTCAGGTGCAGCAGGCAGCCCGGTTCCACCGGCGTGCGGAACTTGGCGTTCTCTATGGCCATGAAGAAGACGAGCTTGTCGCCGCCCGTCGGATCCTTGGCCCGCGCGCCGTGAATAGCGAGCACACCAGCCGTCTGTGCCAGCGCCTCGACAATCAGCACGCCGGGCATGATCGGCTTGGCCGGGAAATGCCCGGCAAAGAACGGCTCGTTAATGGTCACGGCCTTGATGCCGGTCGCGGATTGACCGGGGATCATGTCGATCACCCGGTCAACCAGGAGCATCGGAAAGCGATGCGGCAGCAGCGCCATCACTGCCAGCACGTCAGCCGTGCTGGCAGTCTGGGGAACGTTGTGGCTCATCAACGGCGCGGCGGGGCCGCCGAGGCCGGAGCCGGAGCAGCGGGCGCAGGGCCAGCCGGAGCGGCCGGTGGGGTGATCGACACCTTAGGCAGAGCCTTGTCGAGACGGGCAACAACATCGGCGGTGATGTCGATGGCAGCGGCGTGCTGGATGGTCACCTGTTCGTCAACGGCGATATTGGCGCCGCGTTCGCGCATGATCTGGCTGATGATCGGCTGGGCGCCATCGTTGATCTGCTTCACAACCCACTGTTCGGATTGCTGGATCTCCTGCTGGCGGCGCTGCAGTTCCTGATCGGCCTGGCCGCGGCGGGTGTCGAAATCCCGCACCTTGGCCTGCCAGGCCTGGATGGCTGCCGGGGCGGCAGCTTGGGCCGGCTGGGTATCCCGCAGCGTTTTTTCTTCCGCCGCAAGGCTGGTACGCAGCTGGTTCAGCCGAGCATTGAGCGCATCGGCCTTCGGCTTCAGCTCGGTCTGCGCGGCCTTAGCGGCGGCAGAGGTGGCGATCATTTCCTGGCGGTCAACCGTGACGATAACGGCAGCCGGCAGCTGCTGCGCCAGCACCGGGGTGGCAACACTGGCCAGCGCCAGTGCAATCAGAATCTTCTTCATCAGAATGCAGTCCCTACGTTGAATTGGAAAAGTTGCGGATCATCGCCCGGCTGTTTCACCAAGGCCTTGGCAAGGTCGAACCGGAACGGCCCGAAGGGCGAGTTCCAGTTGACCCCGATACCCACCGAAACGCGCGGCTTCGGCGTATTCCCGAGGAATTCCTCAACAAAGCCCGCCGAAAAGCCATCGTTTGGCAAACAGGGTGCCACCTGCCCCGGTACGCGCGGCGCCAAAGCCGTTGGCCCATCCTGGCAGGTGAGCGAGGGCGATTTCAGGCTCCACAATGCGCCGACATCGGCAAAGATCGACGGGCGGATGCCCAGTTCATTGCCGGCCGAACCCAGCGGAATGCGGATTTCGGCGCGCGCCAGATAATAAGCGCGGCCGCCTAGCGAATCGTCCAGGGCCTGGCGGCGGTCCTGCACCACCGAACCATCCAGACCGAGCGGACGGCGCAGCACGCGCGGGCCGATACCGCGGATGTTGAATCCGCGGAACTGAGGCTGGCCCAGGAAAAAGCGGTTGGTCAGGATCACATCCTGCCCGCCATAACCCGTCGCATAGCCGCCTTCCGCGCCGAGGTTCAGCACGAAGCCGGTACCAAACAAGGGAGTGAAATAGTCGTAATTGGCGCGGGTCGTGATGAACTTGATGCCGATGGGAATGCCGGCGACATCCTGGCTGAAGGTGAAACGCTGGCCGGCCGACGGCAGGCGCACGTTGTTCAGGCTGTTGTAGATGATCGAATAGCCCAATGTGGAGACCGTGCGGTTGCCCAACTGTTCGCACAGGAAGCGGCCTGCACGCAGCGGATCGCAGACGCCGTTGGTGAAGAAGATGGCTTCATCCAGGCCGATTTCTTCACGGCTGAGACCATAGCGCAGCGATGCTGCCCAGAATTCGGTGATGGAAAAGCCGGTGCGTACCTGGAAACCCGTTGAAACCTGGGTGTAGGTGGTGTCGCGCGTGTTATTACCGGTGAAGCGGAATGAACGGAAATCACGGCGGAAGATATCCACGCCCAGCGCCAGGTTGCGGCCGCCCAGATAGGGTTCGGTAAAGCCGGCTTCCACCGAGCGTGCAAAGCTGGAGATATTGCCCGACAGGCGCAGTTCCTGGCCACGGCCGCGGAAGTTGCGCTGGCGCACGCTTGCCGAAAAGATGAAGCGTTCGATCGACGAGAAGCCAGCCGACAATTGCAGTTCGCCGGTGGGTCGCTCCTGGATATTGGCTTCCAGCACGATGCGATCGGGCGTTGAGCCGGGCTTCTGCTCAATGTCCAGCTTGTCCTGGAAGAAGCCGAGACCAAGCAGGCGATCCTTGGAGCGCTTCACCTTGATCGAGTTAAAGGCATCGCCTTCGGCCAGGCGGAATTCGCGGCGGATCACGTTGTCGTGTGTGATGGTGTTGCCGTTGATCGACACCCGTTCGACATAGACGCGCGGCACTTCCCCGATCTGGAAGGTGACGTTCATTTTCAGATCGTCCTTGTTACGCTCGAACTGCGGGCGCACGTCGGCAAAGGCATAGCCCAGAAGACCGGCGGTTTCCGACAGGCTTTCCACTGTGTTTTCAATGGCCTGGGCGTCGTACCAATCGCCTTCCTTCATCCGGATGATCGGGCGGAATTCCTTGGGCTTGATGTCGCGAAGCTGGCTTTCCAGCTCGATCTTGCCGAACTTGTAGCGTTCCCCCTCTTCAACGACATAAGTGACGATGAAGTCCTTCTTGTCGGGCGTGAGTTCGGCCACCACAGAGGCGACGCGGAAATCGGCGTAGCCCTCGGTCAGGTAGAATTGCCGCAATTTCTGCTGGTCATATGCCAGGCGATCGGGATCATAAGTGTCGTTCGACGTGAAGAAGCGCCAGGTGCGGGCCTGCTTGGAAGCCATCTGCTTGCGGATGGCGCCTTCCTTGAACTTGGAATTGCCCAGGATATTGATCTGACGAATCTTGGATTTCGGGCCTTCGCTGATCTCGAAGATCACATCCACGCGGTTCTGTTCGAGTTGGACGATCTTGGGCTCAACGCTGGCGGCGAAGCGGCCACCGCGGCGATAAAGCTCAAGAATGCGGCCCAGATCTGCGCGGGTTTTCGAACGAGTGAAGATCTGGCGCGGCGCAAGGCGGATTTCCTCGCGGATCTTTTCTTCCTTCACCCGCTTGGCGCCTTCGATGATGATCCGGTTAATGACCGGATTTTCCTTCACCTCGACGATGAGCGCGCCATTGTCGTCGCGGATGGTGGCATCGGAAAACAGTTCGGAGGCATAGAGCGCCTTGAGCGCCGTATCGAGCGCATCACGATCGTAGCGGTCGCCAATCGCGAGATTGAGGTAGGAGCGGACGGTTTCCGGCTCTAGACGCTCGGTACCACGCACCACGACGCTGCGCACAACGCCGGCATTGGCGGCGGTGGCAGGCAGCGCGGACTGGTTGCGGGATTCCGATGCGCGCGCTTCAGCTTCGGCCGATGGGCGCGCCGGTTCGGCGGCCGGCGGGCGCGGACGCTGCTGGGCCAGTGCCGGGGCGGCCAGCGCCGTCGAGACCAGCAGCGCCGCCAGCGGGCGCCGCCACCCTGCTGCACCACCAGCATCACGAACAAACTTGGCTTCCATCAACTCCACCAACCTACCATCAATCAGCCCTGCGGTTCGCCGGTTGATCCCGCGATGCCCGAAAACACGCACTGCCAGACGGGCGGAAACTGTTATCCCAACAAGTTCGCCAGACGGTTCCACAGCCCGACACTTCCAATGTCGTACCAGGTCAGCACCGCCATCAGCGACATCAGCGCGGCAAAGCCCGACATGAAGGCCCATTGCTGCACCTTTTCCGCCATCGGCTGCCGCCGCACCGCCTCGATGCCGTAGAGCAGAAGATGGCCGCCGTCCAGCATCGGGATGGGCAGCAGATTGATGAAGCCAAGGTTGATCGAGAAGAAGGCAATGAACGCCACCGCCGAAAGCAGGCCAAGGCTGGCCTGTTGCCCAGCGATTTGCGCGGTCTTCACCGGGCCGCCCATTTCGGTGATAGCGCGTTCACCTACAATCACCTGGCGCAGGGTGCGCCCGATCGTCTGGGTGATGCTCCACGTGTCAATCACCGCCAGACGCAGCGCATCGCCAACGCCAACCTGTTCCACCACTTCAGCCGGCCGCAGTATGCCAAGGCGCGGGTGGCGCGAGACGTTGCCGAACCGGTCCGTGCTTTCGACCATCATCGGCGTCACCACTATGCGGCGCTGGGCCGTGCCGCGCTGCACCAGCAGTTCAACGAGGTTTCCGGTGCCGGTAACAATCTCGGCGGTGATATCCTCGAACCGCTCGATCGCCCTGCCATCAACGGACAGGACACGATCCCCAACCGCGACGCCGGCGCGTTCGGCACCGCTGCCCGGCATGACCCGTTCCACCACGGGCGGCGAGGCCTGGTGGCCAAGCGCCAGATTGAAGCCTGCCAAAATCAGGATGGCAAACAGAAAATTGATCGCCGGCCCGGCCGCCACGATGATGGCGCGCTGCCACAGCGGCAGGAAGGCAAACAGGCCCTTGCGATCCTGTTCGGGCAGCGAAAGGATTCCCGGATCAACCTGGCTGACCTCGTTCATGTCGCCGACGAATTTGACATAACCGCCCAGCGGGATCGCGTTGATGCGCCAGCGGGTGCCGCGGCTATCGTTCCAGCCGGCCAGCTCGCGGCCGAAACCGACGCCGAATGCCTCAATCTTCGTGCCAAACAGCCGGCCGGCAAGATAATGGCCGCCTTCATGCACCACTACCAGCACCGCAATCATGGCGATGAAGCTGGCCAGCGTGAAAATCAGGCCGGGTTGCGGCAGTAAGGCAAGGCCGTTCATGCCGCGCGCCTTGCAACGAGGGCACGGGCGGTCCGGCGGGCGGCGGCGTCAATCGCCATCACCTCTTCCAAGGTCGCCACTGGGCCGGAAGCCACCAGGTTCAATGTTTCTGCCACGATGGGATCGATATCAAGGAACCGGGCTTGCCCGGCGATGAACGCGGCAACAGCAATTTCATTGGCGGCGTTCAGGATGCACGGCGCGCTGCCACCCGCTCGCATCGCCGCCCACGCCAGCGCCAGGCAAGGAAAACGTTCCAGATCAGGCTTTTCGAACGACAGGTTCTCAATCGCCGCGAGGTCGAGACGCGCTGCGGGGGTGGCGATACGTTCCGGCCAGCCCATCGCATAGGCGATCGGAATCCGCATGTCGGGGCTACCGAGCTGCGCCAGCACGCTGCCATCGACATATTCGACCATTGAATGGATCACCGATTGCGGGTGCACGATCACGTCCAACCTTTCCACATCAACCGGGAACAATTGTGCAGCCTCGATCAGTTCGAGGCCCTTGTTCATAAGCGTGGCCGAATCGATGCTGATCTTGGCGCCCATGCTCCAGGTCGGGTGCTTGCAGGCATCGGCCACGGAAACACCGCGCATCTCTTCGCGGCTTTTCGTTCGGAACGGCCCGCCGCTAGCGGTCAGGATGACCCGTTCCACCTGCGACGGATCCTCGTGCGGGAACACCTGGAAGATGGCATTGTGCTCGCTGTCCACTGGCAGCAGCGTGGCGCCATGCGTGGCGGCAGCAGCGGTCACCACCGGGCCGGCGCAGACAAGCGTTTCCTTGTTGGCGATGCCGATCTGGGCGCCGCGCTGCACCGCAGCCATTGTGGGCGGCAGGCCGGCAGCGCCAACGATGGCGGTAATCACAATTTCAGCATCACGGGCGGCGGCATCAACCAGCGCGCTTTCCCCGGCGCCGCTTTCGATGCCGGTGCCGGCCAGCGCCTCTCTCAACGCGGTGCCCTTCGCCGCATCAGCAATCGCCACAAAGCGCGCGCCACAGGCTTTAGCTGCACTCACCAGCCCAGCCACATCGCTGCCGGCGGTGAGCGCCTCCACCTGCCAGCGGCCGGGATTGCGCGCCACAAGATCGAGCGTCTGGCTGCCCACCGAACCGGTGGCACCCAAGATGGTCAAACTGCGCGTCATCCCGCCCACCCGGTCATGGCAAAGGCCCCGGCTCCGGCAACGGCGGCCGGCACCAGGCCATCGAGCCGGTCCATCACGCCGCCGTGGCCCGGCAGCAGCGTGCCGCTGTCCTTGACGCCGGCCTGGCGCTTTAGCCCGCTTTCATACAGATCACCCACGATCGACAGCACCGCCAGCGGCAACGCCAGCAAGGCCAACCGGCCAATGCCCACCAGATTGGCATGGCCCGGCCAAATTAGCGCCAGTGCGCCGGCAACCAGCAGTGAACCCGCCAAGCCGCCCGCTGCGCCACTCCAGGTCTTGTTGGGGCTGATCGCCGGCGCAAGTTTCGGGCCGCCCACCGCGCGGCCAGTGAAATAGGCGGCGATATCGGCGCCCCACACCACGGCCATCACGAACAGGGTCGCGAAAAAGCCCCACGGCGTGGCGCGCAGCCAGATCAACGCCACCGCTGGCAGCCCGCAATACAGAAGCCCCAGCATCATCGGCCGGCCAAGCCCATTCTGCAGCCGACCCGCAAACAGGCCGAGCAGGCCGGCGCCGCCGCCCAGCAGCATCAGCGCTTCGGCCGGATTGCCCATTACCGCGACCACCCACACCACGAGGCCCAACACCGCCAGCCCAAGGCGGCGCAGCAGCAGCGGCAGCCGGTGGATCGCCGTCCATTCGGTGAACATCACCAGCACGGCGGCAGCGACGAGCACGGCAAAGGCCGGCCCGCCCAGCCACAGCGCGGCAACCGCCACGGCCACCAGCACGACGCCTGTCACCACGCGCTGGCCAAGCTGGCTTGCCGCCACCGTCAACGACCCCCAAAACGGCGTTCGCGGCGGGAAAACTCGTCCAACGCTGCAGCAAGCGCCGGGCCATCGAAATCCGGCCACAGCGTTTCGGTGACCAAATATTCAGCATAGGCCGTCTGCCAGAGCAGGAAGTTGGACAGGCGCAGTTCACCCGAGGTGCGCAGCACGGCGTCGGGCGGCGGTAGACCGCCACAAACCTTGGCCGTATCGAGCCGGGCTTCCAGTATCTCGGCGGTGATATCGTCTGGCCCAATCAGGCCCGCCACCGCATCAATCGCCAGCGCCCGGGCGGCTCGCACGATCTCGCCCTGCCCGCCATAATTCAGTGCCATCACCAATTTCAGCCCGGTATTGGCCCGCGTCTTCTCGCGCGCCGCTTCCAGCAGGCTGACAAGATCAGGCTTCAGCGCACGCCATTCACCGATGAAATCCAGGCAAACGCCGTTCTTGTGCAGCGTGTCGATCTCGTGGCTGACATAATGGCGCAAAAGGCCCATCAGGTCGCTCACCTCGTCGGCCGGGCGCTTCCAATTCTCGCTGGAAAACGCATAGAGCGTCAGCACATCGATCCCAAGACCGGGCGCGGCTTCCACTACGCGGCGCACGGCTTCCACGCCTTCGCGGTGGCCGGCAATACGCGGCAGCCGCTTGGCCTTTGCCCAACGGCCATTGCCATCCATGATGATGGCCAGATGACGGCAGCCGCCGGCCCCGCCATCAACAGAGGCCGCAACCGCCGTCACTTGCCGAGGATTTCCTTTTCCTTGGCCGCCACCGTCATGTCGATGTCGGTCATCGCCTTGTCGGTGATCTTCTGCACATCGGCTTCGTAGCGCTTCTGCTCGTCCTGGCTGATCTTGCCCTTCTTTTCGGCCGCCTTGAGCGCTTCCATGCCGTCACGGCGCACGTTCCGGGCGGCGATCTTGGCCTTTTCGGCATAGGTGCCGGCAAGCTTCACCATCTCCTTGCGGCGCTCCTCAGTCATGTCCGGGATCGGCAGACGCAGGGTCTGGCCATCGGTGATCGGGTTGAGACCAAGGCCGGCGGATCGGATGGCCTTTTCCACCGGAGTCACGTTCGATTTGTCCCACACCTGCACGCTCAGCATGCGCGGTTCCGGTACCGTAACTGTCGCCACCTGGCTCAGTGGCATCGACGAGCCATAGACTTCGACATGGACGGTATCGAGCAGGCTGGTATTGGCCCTGCCGGTGCGCAAGCTGCCAAGATCATGCTTCAGCGCCTCCACGGCGCCGGCGGTGCGGCGTTCGAGATCGGCCTTGAACGGGCCGGATTGGAAATCAGCCATTTGCCTCTCCTGTCACTGTCGTTGAAGTGCCCTCACCGTTCAGGACGGCGAGCAGGGCGCCAGGTTCGCGGATGTTGAACACGATGATGGGAATATCATTGTCGCGGCACATGGAAATCGCGCTGGCATCCATCACCTTCAGATTGTCAGCCAACACCTTTGAATAGCTCACCATTTCATAGCGGCGGGCGCCTGGCACCTGCTTGGGATCGGCATCATAAACGCCATCCACGCTGGTACCTTTGAACAGCGCATCGCAGTTCATTTCGGCCGCACGCAGCGCCGCACCGGTATCGGTGGTGAAGAAGGGATTGCCGGTGCCGGCAGCGAAGATCACAACGCGGCCCTTTTCCAGATGCCGCTCGGCGCGGCGGCGGATGTAGGGTTCGCACACCGAAGGCATTGGAATCGCCGACTGAACGCGGGTGACAACACCGATATTTTCCAGCGCGTTCTGCATGGCCAGCGCGTTCATCACCGTCGCCAGCATGCCCATGTAATCGGCGCTGCCACGATCAAAGCCCTTGGCCGCAGCCGCCAGTCCGCGGAAGATGTTGCCGCCACCCACCACCAGGCAGGCTTCGATGCCGGTATCGTGCACAGCCTTCACTTCGCCAGCGATTCGGGCGGCCTGATCAGGATCGATGCCATAGGCGCCCTGCCCCATCAGCACTTCGCCGGACAGTTTCAGGAGAATGCGCTTGAAGGCGGGCATAAGCGGGCTATCACTCTGTGTCAGGACGATAGGTCACTAGCGGTGCTTGGCCTCGCTGCCAAGCGGCGCGCTCGCGAAAAGCGTGGACAAGCCGGGTTGGGCACTGCGGAAACGGGCAACAAAAAGGGCAGACCGATAATGACCGGCCTGCCCTTTTGCTTTTCAAACCGAAGTTACAGGCCGGCTGCGGCAGCGACTTCAGCCGCGAAATCGCTCTGCTGCTTTTCGATGCCTTCGCCCAGCTGCATGCGGACAAAGCCCTTCAGCGTGATCGGCGTGCCGGCGGCCTTGGCTGCAGCGGCGACAACATCGGCCACCTTCGACTTGCCGTCGATCACGAAGATCTGGTTCACCAGCGTCGATTCCTGCGCGAACTTGCGCACCCCGCCTTCGATCATCTTCTCGATGATTTCGGCCGGCTTGCCCGAGGTGGCAGCCTTTTCGCGGGCAATGGCGCGTTCACGCTCGATCAGGGCCGGATCAAGGCCGGTCTCGTCCAGCGCCAGCGGGCTGGCAGCGGCCACGTGCATGGCGATCTGCTTGGCCAGCGGCTCCAGCACATCGACAGTAGCCGTCGATTCGAGGCCAACCAGAACGCCGATGCGGCCAATGCCCGGCGCAATCGCATTGTGCACATATGAGGCAACGACGCCCTGCGCCACTTCCAGCACGGCCGTGCGGCGCAGCGACTGGTGCTCACCGATGGTGGCGATGTTGGCGGTCAGCTTGTCGGCCACGCTGCCATCGCTGCCCGGGAAGGCCATGGCGGCCAAAGCTTCGGCGTCGGCACCGGTGTTCAGCGCCAGGCCGGTCACGGTGGACACGAAGGCTTGAAAGATGTCGTTCTTGGCCACGAAATCGGTTTCACTGTTCACTTCGACAGCGGCGCCCTTCGTGCCGGCAACGGCCACGCCAACGAGGCCTTCAGCGGCGGTGCGGCCGGCCTTCTTGGCGGCAGCAGCAAGACCCTTGGCGCGCAGCCAATCGACGGCGGCTTCCATGTCGCCACCGGTTTCGGCCAGGGCCTTCTTGCAATCCATCATGCCTGCGCCGGTCTTATCGCGCAGGTCCTTCACCATCGAAGCGGTGATATCAGCCATGTCGAGGCTCCTTCAAGCTGTGGTGGCAGGGGCATGCCCGGCCAACGTGAAAATATTGTGACGAAAGGCCGGACACCAATGGCGCCCAGCCTTCCGATCATTGAGATTGGAAGCCTCAGGCTTCCGGTTGGACTTCGGCCGGAGCGTCCAGCACTGCTTCCGGCGCGATGTCGGCAACGACTTCGGCTTCCGGAGCGATGTATTCGACCGGCGCTTCTTCCATGGCTCCAAGATCCACGCCCATATCGGCGGCGCGACCCTGCTTGGCGTCGATCACGGCGTCGGCAATGGCGTTCACGTAAAGCTGGATGGCGCGGCTGGCGTCATCGTTGCCCGGAACCGGGAAGGCGATGCCGCTCGGATCGGTGTTGCTGTCCAGGATGGCCACGACCGGGATGCCCAACACATTGGCTTCCTTAACGGCCAGCTCTTCCTTGTTGACGTCGATGATGAAGATCACTTCCGGCAGCCCCCCCATGTCGCGGATGCCACCCAGCGAAGCCTGAAACTTGTCGCGCTCACGAGTGAGCTTGAGCACTTCCTTCTTGGTCAGGCCGGTGGTGTCGCCCGACAGGGTTTCTTCCAGCTGCTTGAACTTGCGGATCGAGCCCGAGATCGTCTTCCAGTTGGTGAGCATGCCGCCCAACCAGCGGTGGTTGACATAATGCTGGCCGCAGCGACGGGCGGCTTCGGCGATCGGGTCCTGAGCCTGGCGCTTGGTGCCAACAAACAGCACCTTGCCGCCGTGCTGCACAGAAACACGCACGAAATCGAGCGCGCGGGCGAACAGCGGCACGGTCTGCGACAGATCGATGATGTGGACGCCGTTGCGCTCACCAAAAATGTAAGGCTTCATCTTCGGATTCCAGCGATGCGTCTGGTGACCGAAATGGGCGCCTGCTTCGAGCAGATTCGCCATGGAAACGACAGGAGCTGCCATAATATTCATCCTCCGGTTGATCCGCTGCAGGGGGAGCGTGGCAAATACCGCGCACCGGATACAGTCCCTGCATGGGGTTTGGAAGCGGCGCGCTTAGCGAAGCACGCCCTCCCGGTCAAGCATCAAGCCTCATTTCGCCGGCGTCACCTTCAGCAACTTGCCGTCCACGGCGTCGGTGAGCAGATACATCTCGCCAGCCGGCCCTTCGATCACGTCGCGGATGCGTTCCTTGCGCTCGGTCAGCAAGCGCTGCTCGCCCACCACGCGGTCACCCTGCATAACCAGCCGCACCAGCGACTGCGCCCGCAGGCCGCCCACGAAGATATTGCCCTTGAACTCCGGCGCCCCCTTGCCGCTGTGGAAGATCATGCCCGACGGGCCGATCACCGGGTCCCAATAATACTGCGGCTGCTCCATCCCCGGTGCCTGGCTGGCATTGTCGTTGATCGGCTTGCCCGAATACTCCTCGCCATAACTGATGGTCGGCCAGCCATAATCGCGACCCATCTGAATCTGGTTCAATTCGTCACCGCCCTGCGGGCCGTGCTCCACTTCCCAAAGCCGGCCCTTTGCATCCAACGCTGCCCCCTGCACGTTGCGATTGCCATAACTCCAGATTTCCCGCCGGGCGCCTTCCGCATTCACGAACGGGTTGTTCTTTGGGATCGAGCCATCGCGGTTCACCCGCACGATCTTGCCCAGCAGGCTGTCGAGCTTCTGCGCCTGCATGCGGCCGGGCAGTATGGAGCGTTCGCCCAGCGTGATGATCAGCGTGCCATCCTTAGGAAACACCAAGCGGCCGCCATAATGCTGGGTGGCATCCAGGGTCGGCATCTGACGGAAGATCACCTGCAGGTCGCGCATTTCGGCGCCCACCAAATGGCCGCGCGCCACTGCCGTGCCGTTGCCGCCCTCACGCGGTTCAGCGTAGCTCCAGTAGATCCAGCCATCGCCGGGGTTTGCGACGCCCAGCATGCCGCCTTGGTTGCGGGCATCGGTAGCGGGCGTGCCAGCGACGGGGGTCTTGGTCCCATTGTTGGCCACGATCGTCAGCCGGCCGGCGGCCTTCTCGCTCACCAGGAAGCGGCCATTGTCAAGCAGCGCCACGCCCCATGGCTTGTTGAGGCCAGTGGCGACTTCGGTCACGGCCAGAGCCGTCTTCGCAGTAACGGCTTCGGCACGGGTCTGGCCTGCAAAGGCCGGGCGCTTTTCCGGCACGTTGGGGGCAGCCTGCTGCACAGGAGCGGCAAAAGCGGGTGCAGCGATAAGGGCGGCAATGATCAGGGCACGGGTCACGGGTGAGTCTCCTTTGCGGCCGCTTATGGAACTGCAGTCCGGTCTCTGCAATGCGACACGGACATCGCCCGTTTCACATCGCCATCCGCGGTCGGCCCATGAAATCCATCTTGCCCAGCGCCAGCCCCTTGTTGCGGAAAATCGCATAGACTATCGAGGCGTGGAAATAGAAGTTGGGCTGGCTGAAGCTCAACAGGAAGTCCTCGGACTTGAACGGCGTCCGGCGATCGCGGAATACGAAATCGGTATTGCCGCCGATGAAGCCTTCCAATTCCGCTTCGGCCACGGCCGCCAGCGCAGCATCGGCGTCCTTCAGCATGCCTGAGAAGCTGGCATAATCCGGGCTCGGCATGGGCAGCCCGCCGCCGGGGCTGAACTGGCCGGCGCGCACCGCCGAAATGGCACCGGCACTGTGCGCGGCCACGCTCTGGACCTGGAACGCCAGCGGGAACATGTCGTGCGCCAGTTTCTGTTCGGCCAGATCGCCTACACCGGCGGCTTCCGCCTTGGCCAGCACATTCAGGCAACCACCGATGATCTGGCGGCAGGAAGGCACGAAGGCGGCGTGAAGCGAAAGCGGCATGGTGAGTTCCCCTGTTACGTGGCTTCGAGTGTGGCGTGGCTTGACGACGGGGGCAAGGCGGGCGGCGCAGGGAATCAAAAAGGGCGGCCCATTGGACCGCCCTTTCAGTTCGCTGCTCGCTGAGCCTCAGTGTTGAGTGGCCGGCATCAACACCTCAAGCCCGTCCAATGCCGCACTCGCCTTGATCTGGCACGCCAACCGGCTGTTGGGCTTGGCCGTATCCGCCAGCTCGATCATCGAATCTTCCAGCTCGCTGCGTTCACCCGTCAGTGACTGCCATTGTTCCGGAATATAGCAATGGCAGGTGGCACAAGCGGCGTTGCCGCCGCAATCGCCATCAATGCCCGGCACATTGTTCTGCACCGCGCCTTCCATCAGGTTTTCACCTTCGAGCACATTGACTTCGTGGCGAGCACCATTGTGCTCGACGTAAATGATCTTAACCATGAAATCCTCGTCTTAGGCCGGAATACGGACCATCATCTTCTTATAACCGCGAACGAATGCACTCGGCACCCGCTCCGGCTCCTCCAGGACTTCGATCGTGTCGAAGCGCTTCAGGATTTCTTCCCACAATATCTTCAGCTGCAGTTCGGCGAGGCGGTTGCCCACGCAGCGGTGGATGCCGAAACCGAACGACATGTGCTGGCGGGCGCGGGCGCGATCGATTATAAACTCGTCCGGCCGGTCGAGAACCGTGTCATCACGGTTGGCCGACGAATACCACATCACCACCTTGTCACCCTTATGGATCAGTTGGCCGCCAAGCACCGTATCCTGCAAGGCGGTGCGGCGCATGTGGGCCAGCGGCGTCTGGTAACGGATGATTTCCGAAACCATGTTTTCCACCAAGCCGTGATCAGCCTTCAGCTTGGCATATTCCCCCGGGTTCTTGTTGAGGAAATAGAGGCCGCCCGAGATCGAATTGCGGGTGGTATCATTGCCCCCCACGATCAGCAGCACCAGATTGCCCATGAACTCCATCGGCGGCATGTTGCGCGTCGCCGGGTTGTGGGCCAGCATCGACACTAGGTCGCCGGTCGGCTCGGCATTCACCCGCTCGTTCCACAGCATGGTGAATTCCTGCAGCATGCCCAACAGGATGCCCTGACGTTCTTCCTTGCCCGGATTGCCCGGCAGTTCCGGATCGGAAGTCGACACATCCGACCAATAGGTCAGCATGCGGCGGCGTTCCTGGGGCCAGCCGAACAGCGTCGCCAGCATGCGGCTGGTCAGTTCGATGGAAACCTTGTCCACCCAGTCAAAGGCTTCACCGCGCGGCAGACTGTCCAGCACTTCGCAGGTGCGGCTGCGGATCAGTTCTTCATAGCTGGCAAGGTTCTGGCCCGAAACGATCGGGTTCACGGCCTTGCGCTGCACGTCGTGCTTCGGCGGATCCATGGCGATGAACATCGGCATAATGAAATCCGGATCCATGTCGAACAGAGTGATCCCGCCCAACATGGCTTCGGAGGAAAACACCTGGTGGTTGGTGTCCACACCCATCACGTCGTTCCAGCGCACCACGTTCCAGAAACCGCGGTGGCGGTTGCTGTTGACGCTGGTGAAGCTGATCGGCGCTTCCTTGCGCAGGCGCTTGAAATAGACGTGGTTGGTGTCCGTCTCCCACCACAGCGGGTCGGCGATGTCGATTTCTTCCAGCGGGGCAGTGGCCAGATAGGCTTCCAGCGTCGCCTTTTCGTGGTTCGGTAGCTCCGGCCGCACGCGCGGCGGCAGCGGCCAGGTCACACTGCCCTGTGGCAGCGTTTGGGTAATCCGCGTGTCTTTCAGTTGCGTCGCCATATCGTCCTCCCCATGAGAATGTTCACGCTCTCGTTTACGGAGATACACTACGCAAAGCAGGGTTTCCAGCCTAAAATGCGGAGCAGACCTCCGCAATTGCATGGATCATCGCTTCATGATCGTGGTGACGGCGGGCAGCGCACAAGCTTGCTGGGTGCGGGGAGCCGCGCCTCAGCATTCGACATCATTCGTGCTGCAATGAAGGCTAATCAGCCCACAAGAGCCAGTTGCGGCGGATCGAGCACTTCCTGCACCACCCGGTCCAATCCCAGCGCACGCGCCACGGCTGCTTCCAGATCGGCATCAATCAGATAATGCCGGCCCAGCACAAGGCGGGCGGGCCCGGCATCGGTGGCGACTTCGGCCACCAGTTCACCGCGCCCCTTGGCCGGCGAAGGCCCAAGCGCCGCCAGAAGCACATCCACTTCAGCCGGGTGAGCAATCTGCACCACCAGCCGGCCGCGCGTGCGGCGGGCAAGATCGGCCAGCGGCTGACAGGATCGCATGGTCAGGCGCGGCACATCCTCGCCTTCCTTCCACTGCAATTCCATACCGATCAGCAGCGCCGGAGACTCGCTCACCAGGGCCTCGATCTTTTCCTGCAGCTCCTCGTCGAAACAGCTGGTGACATATTGGCCAGACCGATCGGAGAAGGTGAGGAACTGATAGCGCCGCCCGCTCTGCGTGTTGCGCCAACGCCGTTCTTCTAGCCGCCCGGCCATCATCACCATCTTCTTGCCGCCGCCCAGTGGCGCGGTCATGCCGACCACCTCACCGAAGCTGACAACGTTGTTGGCGGTGAGCACATTGGCATAGGCATCCACCGGGTGGCCGCTAAAGAAGAAGCCGAAGGCCTCCTGCTCGTGCGCCATGCGCTGCGCCATCGTCCAGTCGATGTTGGGCACCATGAGCGCCAGGTTGGCATGATCCGATACGCCAGTGGCATCGCCGAACAGCGCCACCTGCGCGCTTTCGCGTTCCTGCGCGGCGGCCTGGGCGCTGGCCATGATGGCTTCGGCCAAGGCGTGGACGCCGGCGCGATTGGGGTGCAAGGCATCAAAGCCGCCAGACGCAATCAGGCTTTCCAGCTGGCGCTTGTTTAGCCCGCGCGGATCGACGCGGCGGGCAAAATCGGCGATATCCTTGAACGGGCCCTTCCCATCCCGCTCTGTGGCCAGCGCTTCCATGGCTTTCAGGCCCACGCCCTTCAGCCCGGCCAGCGCATAACGAACCGACAAACCGAAATCCTCGTTATTCTCTACGGTGAAATCGGCAGCCGACACGTTGATACACGGTGGCTGCACTTTGACATCGGCGCGGCGCGCGTCGTCAACGAACACGGCCAGCCGGTCGGTGTTGTCGACATCATAGGCCATGGAGGCAGCATAGAAGATGGCGCGATGATGGGTCTTCAACCAGGCGGTGTGATAGCTGACCACCGCGTAGGCGGCGGCGTGGCTCTTGTTGAAGCCATAGTTGGCAAACTTCAGGATCAATTCGAAGATGGCGTCGGCGGTGGCTTCCTCGATGCCGTTGGCGGCGGCACCGGCGCAAAAATCGGCTTTTTGCGCAACCATTTCGGCGTGGATCTTCTTGCCCATGGCGCGGCGCAGCAGATCGGCCTGGCCCAAGCTGTACCCGGCCAGTTCGCGCGCCAAGCTCATCACCTGTTCCTGGTAGACGATGATGCCATAGGTTTCGCGCAGGATCGGCTCCATCGCCGGGTGCAGCAGCTCGACCTTCTCGCGGCCCGCCTTGCGCAGCGCAAAGCTGGGAATATTGTCCATCGGGCCGGGACGATAGAGGGCGCCCAGCGCGACGATATCGGCAAAGCAATCGGGGCGAACCTGGCTAAGCGCGCGGCGCATGCCTTCCGATTCAAACTGGAATACGCCCACCGTGTCGCCTTCGGCGATGAGCTTGTATACTGCTGGATCTTTCATCGGCAGCGTTGCCCAATCCACTTCCACACCGCGGGCGCTCAGCATGGTGGCGGCGCGGTCGAGCACAGAAAGCGTCTTCAGGCCGAGGAAGTCGAACTTCACCAAACCGGCCTTTTCGGCGGCCTTCATTTCGAACTGCGTTACCGCCATGTCCGAGCGCGGATCGCGGTAGAGCGGCACCAGTTGCGACAGAGGCCGGTCGCCAATCACGACGCCGGCGGCATGCGTGGAACTATGGCGCGGCAGGCCTTCCAACTGCAGGGCGATATCAACTAACCGCTTTACCTTGGCGTCGCGCTCCACCTCCACCATGAACGCCATTTCACCGGCATAGCGCCTGCCGTCCTTGTCTTCACCGCGCCCCAGCGCGCGGGCCAGCGTCCACGGGTCGGTCGGGTGGTTGGGCACCAGCTTGGCCAGCCGGTCGATCTGGCCATAGGGCATCTGCAGCACGCGGCCGACATCCTTCAGCACAGCGCGGGCCTTCATTTTCCCGAACGTGATGATCTGCGCCACCTGCTCGCGGCCATAGCGAGCCTGCACATAATCAATGACTTCACCGCGCCGCGTTTCGCAAAAATCGATATCGAAGTCGGGCATCGACACGCGATCAGGATTCAGGAAACGCTCGAACAGCAGGCCGTGTTCGAGCGGGTCAAGATCGGTGATGGTCAACGACCAGGCCACCACCGAACCCGCGCCAGACCCGCGCCCAGGACCGACCGGGATCCCCTGCCCCTTCGCCCACACGATGAAATCGGCCACGATCAGGAAGTAGCCGGCAAAGCCCATGCCGTTGATGACATCGATTTCGAACGCCAGGCGCTCGCGATAGGGAGCGCGCGCCGCTTCTTCGAGGACCAGTACATCAAGCCGCTTTTCAAGTCCGGCCGCGGCCTGGGCTTGCAGCGCCTCATCCTCGCCGCCTTCCGACAGGCGTGGCAGGATCGGCTTGCGGCTGGGTGCGATCATCGCGCAGCGCTGGGCAACGACTATGGTGTTTGAGATGGCTTCAGGCAGATCGGCAAACAAGTCGTGCCAGTCGTCCGCCGATTTCAGCCAGTGCTGCGGGTTGGAGCGGCGACGATCCTCGGCTTCAACATAGCTGCTGTCGGCAATACAGAGCAGCACATCGTGAGCCTCGTGCATATCGGGCGTAAGAAATTTCACCGGCGCTGTGCCGACGATGGGCAGCGCGCGCGCTTCGGCGAGACGCAGAAGGCCCGCTTCGCTCTTCTGTTCGATGGGGTCGCCGCTGCGCGAAATCTCGATGTAGAGCCGGCCAGGGAACAGCCCTTCCAGCCGATCAGCCATCGCATCGACGCTCTGACCGTCGGCCAGCAGCCGCGCCAGCGCGCCATCAGCACCGCCGCTCAGGCAGATCAGCCCTTCAGTACGCCCGTCCAGTTGCTCCAGCCGCAACACCGGGTCGCCGACCATTTCAGAGCCCAGATGCGCATCCGACACCAGGCCAATGAGATTGGTGTAACCAGCTGCATCCTTTGCATAGACCACCAGCCAGTCGATCAGCGCCCGCCCCTGCAGCGTGGCACTGCCCGGCCGCTCGATAGGCAACAGCGCGCCGATAAGCGGCTGGATGCCCTGATCCTTGGCCGCGGCGGAGAAATCCATCGCAGCAAACATGTTGGCCCGGTCCGCCAGACCGATCGCCGGAAAACCCAGCTTACGCGCCGCTTTGGCCAGATTTTCCGGCTGAATGGCGCCTTCCAGCATCGAATAGGCGCTGTGGCAACGAAGAGGGACGAATCCGGTGTGAGGCACATTAGAACTATGGGCGCAGCGCCCAGAACTGCCAACCGAAGCGCGGCAATTGTCCCCAACTTAATGCGAACGGGGCGGACGAGGTATGCCCCGCCCGCCCCGCGACAACGCCAGGCTTCCCGGCCTCAGGCCAGATAGTCGTGCAGCACCTTGCCATACGGCAGCGTCATGTCGGTGACGATGTGCAGACCGCCCATCTGTTCCAGCAACGGCAGGTCGGCCATCGGGCAGTTGACGGCGTTGATCAGTTCCAGCCGCGCGCGGCCGGTCCAGGCCCCCTTGACGACCACCTTGTCGAAATTGATGCCGACGAGTTGAGCAATTGCCGGCGTGCCGTCGATGTCGGGAATCAGCTTCAGCGTCACCTGGGTGCGCTTCAGCATCGCCGCGATCTCGTCCAGATCATCCGGGCTACTATGCTTGTAGACCATGGTGCCGCTCGCCACTTTCTGGCCCGCATAGATCAGTTCGCCGGTGAGCGTGTCGCTCGCCGTGACCAGCTTGGGCTGGCCGTACTTCATCGGATAGCCCCAAATCTCGCGACCGCCAGCTAAAGGCGGGCAGTTATCGACATACATCTGCACGAGGAAATTGCACTTTTCCCCGTTCAGCGTACAAGGAATGGTCTGCACTGCCGCCGAATAGGCGCCAAAGCCTTCGCCATCGGGCAGATCGAGCCATTGCACCGACACCACATCGCCATCGGGCATCAAAGGCTCCGGCAGCAGTTTGCGGATCATTGCCGGGTCAGTGCGATACTGGATGATCATGTACTGGCGGTTAAAGAATTTGTAGGGCCCGGTCGGATAGGTTGGGCTCTGCAGCGGCATCGAGCTGAGTTTCAGCACATCCTGCTTGTTCATGTCCTGTCCCCTCTCAGGCGTCTTTGAGATAATCGAACAGCACGCGGCCATGCGGCAGCGTAAGGTCAGACACGAAATGCTTGCCGCCAACAATGCGCAAGATCGGCAGATCGGCCACCGGCGCATTCACGTGCGGGATCAGTTGCAGTCGCGCCGGGCTGATCCAGACGCCCTTCACCGTGACATTCTCAAGGTTGTAGGCGACGAGCTGGCAAATCTTCGGGCTGCCATCGACATCGGGGATGATCTTCAGATTGCACGACGTCTTGGTCATGCCCTTGGCCTGAGCCTCGCAGCCACCGGGGGCTTCCTGCCATTTATAGGCCATGGTGCCCATCGCTACCGACTGGCCGGCGTAATACAGCGTGCCGGTGAGCGTATCGGAGGCCACTTCCAGCTTGGGCAGCGCATATTTCTTAGGGAAGCCCCAGATTTCGCGGCCGCCGTCGATCGGCGGCTGATCATCCAGATACATTTGGGCAGTATAGTTGATCGGCTCACCATTGAAGGTGCACGGGATCACGATGCCGCTTTCAGTGTAATCGCCGAAACCCGAACTGTCGGGCATGCGGATCCATTCGTACAGGACGTGATTATCCGCGTTCGGCACCAACGGTTCCGGTACGGCGGCGCGCAGCAGCACCGGATCGGTTTCGTAGGTGATGATCATGAATTCACGGTTGATAAAGCGATAGGGCCCCAACGGATAGCTGGGCGCCACTGCCGGCATGGACGGCAGTTTCAATATTTCTTCCGGTGTCATCGTTTCCCCCCAATGTCCCAAAAACGATTGATGATATCAGAGAAAGGCCGACTTTATGTCGGTCGACGAACGCACGCCGACATCGTCGAAATGTTCGTCCAGCCATTTTGTCGCCGTGGCGCGGCCCACGTCGCGTAGCGTCTTCAAGAAGCCCCAGTCCGGGTTCAATTTGCTGGTGACGCCCAAGCTGGTCATATATTTTTCATTCATGATTGAATGGATCAGCATACGGCGATGCTTGTCGTCGTCCAGTTGTCCATCGTCGATCAGGTGGCTGACAAAGGCAATCGCCCGCATTTCCCGCATAAGGCTCGAATTGAAGCTGATCTCGTTGATGCGGTTCATGATGTCTTTCGCAGACTTAGGGATCTCGTTGCGATTCAACGGATTGATGTGGACGATCACCACATCGTTGGTCTCGCTGCCATAGATCAGCGGGAAGATGGCCGGGTTGCCCATATAGCCGCCGTCCCAATAAGCCTCACCGTCGATTTCGACGGTGTGGAACATGAACGGCAGACAGCCCGACGCCAGCACCTGATCGGGACCGATTTCATGATTTTCAAACATGCGCACCTTGCCGGTACGCACATTGGTGGCCGACAGGAAAAGCTTGACCGGACAACCTTCGCGCAACACATTGAAATCAACCGAACTTTCCAGCACCTTCCTGAGCGGATTGTTGTTCATCGGGTTGAGCTCATAGGGCGACATGATGCGGGACATGATGTCCATCATCATGAACACCGGGCTGTAATCTAGGTTATGGTTGTTCAGCGCCTTGTCGATCCACGACGGTTGCAGCGGCCCCTTGGCGCCTTCGTCGCTGATCTTCTTCCAGAATTTTTCCAGCTCCTCGCGGGCACCCTCAGCGCCACCGATGGTCAGGCCATAGCCCAGCACGGTGGCGTTCATGGCGCCGGCGCTGGTCGCGGAGACAGCATCAAACTCCACCCGGCCATCTTCGAGCAGCCGATCAAGCACGCCCCAGGCAAAAGCCCCGTGCGCCCCGCCGCCCTGCAATGCCAAATTCACTTTCTTGCTGTTCGCGCCTGCAACATAGGCCGGCGCAGCACGCTCGTTCCCCGTAACCATAGAGTACCCCATCCCCCAAATCGCGACGTTGATTTCGCAGCGCAACAGAGAGATAACCCACAGCATTGAAGGCGGCAAGGACGATTCGCCGCAGGGGAGCAATTGCGCGGTGCGTCCAGCCAAGTCGTCCAGTCAAGGCCGGCGCCAGTTACAGTCTTTGTTATGTCAAACAATCTTTTTCACCGCCATTCAGGCTCAATAAAGCGCATAATCGGGGGACTATCATGCTCAAAGGACTTAATGCGATCGTGACCGGCTCAACCAGCGGGATCGGGCTGGGTATTGCCAATGTGCTGGCGTCCAAGGGCGCCAACGTGGTGATCAACGGTTTCGGCGATGCCGCGGCCATCGAAGCCGAACGCGCCAATCTGGAAGGCAAATATGGCGTCAAGGTCGTCTACAGCGGCGCAGACATCTCCAAGCCGTCCGACGTGAAGGCGATGGTTGAACTGTGCGTTAGCAGCTTTGGTTCGGTTGACATTCTCGTCAACAACGCCGGCATTCAGTACACCGAAAGCGTCGAGAATTTCCCGGCCGAGCGCTGGGATGCCATCATCGCCATCAACCTGTCGGGCATTTTCCACGCCATCCAGGCCGCCCTGCCGCACATGAAGGCCAAGGGCTTTGGCCGGATCATCAACATCGCCTCGGTGCACGGCCTGATCGGCTCAGTCCACAAGGTCGCCTATGTCGCTGCCAAGCATGGCGTAGTGGGTATGAGCAAGGTGGTGGCACTGGAAACCGCCGGCACAGGCATCACCTGCAACACCATCTGCCCGGGCTGGGTGCACACCCCGCTGGTGCAGAAGCAGATCGAAGCCAAGGCCGCCGAACAGGGCATCAGTATTGAAAAGGCCACCGAAGACCTGCTGATTGCCAAGCAGCCTTCTAAGCAGTTTGCGACGCCGGAACAGATGGGTGAACTCGCCGCCTTCCTGTCCAGCGAAGCCGCTGCCCAGATGACCGGCATCGCCATCCCCGTCGATGGCGGCTGGACGGCCCAATAACCTACAGCAGCCTTGGGAACCAAGAACAATACCGGCGCGATGGCCTTGCGGTCATCGCGCCGGTTCTGCATTCACCTACTCGGGGGCGTGTTCTAGGCTGCCACCAGCCGCCCGTGATGAAGCGCCACGATCCGATCCATCTTCTGCGCCAGCGCAATATTGTGCGTTGCGACGAGCGCCGCTGCACCCGATGAGCGTACCAGATCGAGGAACGCAGCCAGCACCAGGTTGGCTGTCCCCTCATCCAGATTGCCGGTCGGTTCATCGGCCAGCACCAGCGCCGGGCGATTGGCCAGCGCCCGCGCCACCGCCACCCGCTGCTGTTCCCCACCCGATAACTGCGCCGGCTTGTGAGTCAGCCGCGCGCCCAGGCCGAGCGATATGAGAAGTTCATCAGCGCGCGTGGCGGCACTGGTTTCCAGAACGCCAGCCACCATCTGGGCCAGCATCACATTCTCGCGCGCAGTGAAATCCGGCAGCAGATGGTGGAACTGATAGACAAAACCCAACCGCTGTCGGCGCACACGGGTGCGTCCCAGATCGTCGAGAATACCAACGGGTTCGCCGCAAATTCTGATATCGCCGGTAAAGCCGCCCTCCAGCAGACCCACGGCCTGCAGCAGCGTGGATTTGCCGGAGCCGGATGGACCAAGCAGCGCGACAATCTCACCCGGCGCCACCAACAGATCAACACCCGCCAGCACATCGATGCGCGCGCCGCCCTGTTCGAAACTACGGGCCAGGCCCGTCACCTTAAGCACTGGCTCACTCATAGCGCAGCACCGTCACCGGATCAGTGGAAGCGGCCTTCCACGCTGGATACAGCGTGGCGAGGAAACTGAGCAGAACCGCCAGCACGACAATGCCGAGGACCTCCATCGGATCGGTCTTGGCCGGCAACAGCGTGAGATAGCGCACCGACGGATCCCAGATATCCGTACCAGTCAGCCGTGACACGCCATCAACGATGCCTTGCCGGAAGGTGAGCAGCGTGAAGCCGAGCACCAGCCCGACCGCCACCCCGGCCGCGCCGATCAGCGTTCCCACGGTCATGAAGATGCGCATCATCGCCGCTCGGCTAGCGCCCATGGTGCGCATGATGGCGATATCCCGCGTCTTGGCGCGTACCAGCATGATCAGCGAGGAAAGGATGTTGAATACCGCCACGATAATGATGATCGACAGCACCCAGAACATCACCGTCTGTTCGACCACCAGCGCCGAAAACAGCGCCGAATTGCTGGCCTGCCAGTCGTTGACCACGGCAATGCCAGCCAGTTTCTGGCGCAGTGGTTCCAGGATGGCCTTGACCTTGTCGGCATTGTCGGTGACGACCTCGATCATGCCAACCGCATCATCAAGGCGAAGCAGCGTCTGCGCGTCCTCCAGCGGCATCACTACGAAAGCCTTGTCGTAATCGTAAACGCCCACTTCAAACACCGCGACCACCGTGTAGGCGACGATGCGCGGCACCGTTCCGAAAGGGGTGGACTGTCCTGCAGGATTGATCAGCGAAATCTGTTCGCCCACTCGCACGCCAAGCTGTTCGGCAAGCCGCGCACCAATGGCCACCGTGTTGGCGCCCGGCGCCAGCGCATCGAGGGTGCCGCCGCGGATATTGCCAGCGATTTCCGGATTGGCGCGAATGTCACTCAATCGCATTCCGCGCACGATCACGCCTTCAACGCGGCCGCCTACACTGCCCATCAACGGCTGTTCGATCAGCGGCAGCGCCTGGGTAACCCCGGGCAGCGCCTTGGTATCGGCCATCACCTGCGGCCAGTTTTCCAGCCGGCCTCCATAACCCTGCACCACGGCGTGGCCATTCAGGCCAAGAATGCGATCAAACAGTTCGGCGCGGAAGCCGTTCATCACGCTCATCACCGCAATCAGCGCAGCAACGCCCAACGCCACGGCAACCAAGCTGATGCCGGCGACCAGGAAGATAAACCCTTCCCCCTGCCCCGGCATCAGGTAACGTCGGGCGACCATGCGTTCGTAGCCGGTTATCATGGGGAGGTGATCAAATGCGGCTTACGACGGCATCGATCGGCACTTCGACGCGCTCGCCGGTGGCGCGGCGCTTGAGTTCGACAATCCCGGCGGAGAGGCCCTTCGGTCCGACGATTACCTGCCACGGCAGGCCAATCAGATCGGCGGTGGCGAACTTGGCGCCGCCGCGTTCGTCGCGATCATCATAGAGCACGTCGACGCCGGCGGCAGTGAAATCGGCGTAGAGCTTGTCGCAGGCCTGCTGGCAGGCCGCATCATCGGCGCGCAGGTTGATCAGGGCCACCTTAAACGGTGCTACCGCATCCGGCCACACGATCCCGGCGTCATCATGGCACGCCTCGATGATCGCGCCGACCAGGCGGGACACACCAATGCCATAGCTGCCCATGAGCGGCGTAACCGGTTGGCCATCAGGCCCCTGCACGGTAACGCCCATCGGCGCGGTATACTTGTCGCCGAAGTGGAACACTTGCCCCACCTCGATGCCCTTGGACTGCTTCAGCGCCGCGCCGCACGCGGCTTCGGCTACCAGATCGCGCTTTTCATCGGTGGCGGCATAATCGCTGTTCAGCCCGTCGATGAAGGCGGCCAGTGCGGCGCGGTCATCAGCATTGATCGCACTGGTATCGCGGGCTTTGAGCCAGTTCTCATGATAGAACACGTCGCTTTCACCTGTCGGCGCAAGTACGATGAATTCGTGGGACAGGTCGCCGCCAATCGGGCCGGTATCCGCCTGCATCGGTATGGCGTTCAGCCCCATCCGCGCAAACGTCCGCATGTAGGCAATGAACATCCGGTTGTAACTATGGACCGCGCCGCCGAAATCGACGTCGAAGCTGTAGGCATCCTTCATCAGGAATTCGCGGCCGCGCAGCACGCCAAAACGCGGCCGCACCTCGTCGCGGAACTTCCACTGGATCTGGTAGATATTTCGCGGAAGGTCTCGATAGCTTTTCGCGCCGTTCTGAAAGATGGCGGTGAACAGCTCTTCGGCCGTCGGGCTGAAAAGCATCTCACGATCATGGCGATCAGTGATGCGTAACATTTCCGGTCCATAGGCGTCATAGCGTCCTGATTGCTTCCACAGATCGGCCGACTGGATGGTGGGCATCAGCACTTCGATGGCGCCCGCCCGGTCCTGCTCCTCGCGCACGATACGCTCTATATTGGCCAGCACGCGCTTGCCCAGCGGCAGCCAGGCATAAATGCCCGACGACGTTTGCCGCACCATGGCGGCGCGCAGCATCAACTGGTGGGAAATCACTTGGGCTTCGCCGGGCGTTTCCTTGAGAACGGGCATGAAATAACGGGACAGGCGCACAGATTTATCTCTTTGCAACAGATCGTATGAACGGCGAAGTGAATGGGGCCTTAGCATGGCTGACTGTTAGGGCAAGTCGACCAAGAATTGCTTAACCTTAACCTGTTGTTGCAACCATGTCACACTCGGCGAAATCGTTGCCAAGCCACGCATTCTGCGCCCTGACAGCGACAAAGAATCGGCATATCACATGCCAACGAGTGGGCACCGCGAGGAGCTCACGAGGCAAGATAGGCGGCAGGATCCAACTCGTACGAAGGGGATCAAGGCGTCTTTCACCGCTGCGCGCCGGTCCGGATCGGGTCAACCGGAAAGGGCTTAGGCTGCGCGCGCCGGCTGGGGCAGATGGGGGCATTGGCCCCGGCCGGCGCCGAGCGGTAAAAGACCCGAGCCGGGTCGTCAGGCAAAACTCGTCGCGATGGGGCTGCAGCGAGGCAAACGGCCGGGCCCTTTTTCGTCGGAGAAGCTGGGGTTCCATAGCGCCCCCACCCTTTCATCAGTCCGCCCGCCGCGCCCGACAATGGCAGAACCATCGCACAACGAAAGGACAAGCCATGCCTTATGAACATGTGACGGTCGAACGCGACGGCCGCATCCTAATGGTGACGATCAACCGGCCGGAACGGATGAACGCGCTGCACCCACCAGCCAATGCCGAACTCGATTCGGTGTTCAACGATTTCGCCGCCGATCCCGGTCTGTGGGTCGCCATCATCACCGGCGCCGGCGAACGGGCGTTCAGTGCAGGCAACGATCTGCGCTGGCAGGCCGAAGGCAATGCCATCACCGTGCCGCCCTCGGGCTTTGGGGGGCTGACCAGCCGCTGGGATCTCGACAAGCCGGTGATCGCCGCGGTCAACGGCGTTGCCATGGGCGGCGGTTTCGAGGTGGCACTGGCGGCGGACATCATCCTGGCGTCTGACAACGCCACTTTCGCCCTGCCCGAACCCAAGGTGGGCCTGGCCGCGCTGGCCGGCGGCCTGCACCGGCTGCCCCGCGCCATCGGTGTGTCTCGGGCCATGGCGATGATCCTTACCGCCCGCACGGTTTCGGCCGCCGAAGGCAAGGATCTGGGCTTTGTCACTGAAGTCGTGCCCGCCGCCGATCTTCTGTCCCATTCCAAGGCGGTGGCGGCAGCCATGTGTGAACTGTCGCCACTGTCGCTGCGCGCGTCGAAACAGGCGGTGCTGAAAGGTCTGGAAGAACCTTCCCTACGCGCCGCCTATGAAGGCCAGGGCAGCTATTCGGCCATTCAGGCGCTGTTCCGCAGCGAGGATCTGCGCGAAGGCCCATTGGCCTTTGCCCAGAAGCGCAAGCCGGAGTGGAAGGGCCGCTGACCCGCCTGCGTCAACCCACCCGTTGACCGCGACGTCGCCGCAGGGCAGCGGGGTGGTAATGGGGGCCTTTCTGTCACGCGACCGCATCATCGCTCAGCTCGGTTTTGACCGCTGGCTGATGCCGCCCTGTGCGCTTGCAATCCATCTGTGCATCGGCATGGCCTATGGCTTTTCGGTGTTCTGGCTACCGCTCAGTCATGCGCTCGGCACTCCTGCCTGCACCAGCCTCACCGCCGCACTGTCTTCCACAAGTTGCGACTGGCGCGTGAGCGATCTTGTCTGGGTCTACACTTTGTTCTTCGTCGTTCTCGGCCTGTCAGCAGCGCTGTTCGGCAGTTGGGTGGAGCGGGTTGGCCCACGCCGCGCCGGTTTGGTCTCGACCGTATACTGGTGTGGTGGCATCGCGTTGGGCGCGCTGGGCGTGTTCGCGCACCAGCTCTGGCTGTTTTGGCTGGGCGCCGGCGTGCTGGGCGGCATCGGCCTTGGCATCGGTTACATCACGCCGGTTTCCACCTTAATCAAATGGTTCCCCGATCGGCGCGGGCTAGCCACCGGCATGGCTATCATGGGCTTTGGCGGCGGCGCCATGGTCGGCAGCCCGGCAGCAGACCGGTTGATATCGGTGTTTTCCGGTCCAGGTGAGGCGGGCGTCTGGCAAGCGATGCTGGTGCTGGCCGGTATCAATTCGTTGTTCATGGCGGCGGGCGCTCTAGGTTTCCGGCTGCCTGCCCTAGGCTGGGCCCCGCCCGTCAAAGCCGAAGTGGTTGCCGGTGGTCGCTTCGTGCCACTTGGCGTGGCGAGCCGCACCCCCCAGTTCTGGCTGGTCTGGTGCGTGCTGCTGCTCAATGTCTCGGCCAGCATTGGGATAATCGGTCTTGCCTCGCCGATGGTGCAGGAGGTGTTCGGCGGCGGCCTTTTTGGCCAGCCCGTGCGCTTCGCCGACTTCAATGAGGATCAGAAAGCCGCCGCGGCCGCTGCCGGCGCCAGCTTCGTTGGCCTTATCAGCCTGTTCAACATCGCCGGCCGCTTTTTCTGGGCCAGCCTGTCAGACCGGATCGGGCGCAAGACGATGTATGCCGCCATCTTGGCGCTTGGCGCGGCCTGTTATGGCCTGGCACTTCCCGGCGCACCTGCCCTGCCGCTGTTCGTGGCAGTGTTTGCGCTCATCGCCTCCATGTATGGTGGCGGTTTCGCGGCGGTGCCGGCGTGGCTGGCCGATCTGTTTGGCACCAAGCAGGTCGGTGCCATCCACGGCCGTCTGCTAACCGCCTGGTCCACAGCAGGAGTGCTGGGGCCGCTGCTGGTCGCCTATGTGCGTGATGCGCGGCTGGCCCCCGGTGTGGCCCGCGAGGCTGTCTATGGCCCGATCTTCCTGATGCTGGCCGGCCTGCTGGCGCTGGGTCTGGTAGCCGCGCTGCTGGTGAGGCCGGTGGCAGACGATCTGTGGGTTGAGGATGAAGATCTGCCGCAGGCCCTGCCCTCAACCACCGCTGCGCCCCCGGCAACGGCTTTCGGCCTGCGCATTGTCGCTTGGAGCGCCGTGTTGACCCCGCTGGCCTGGGGCGGTTGGTTCACTGTGCAGAAGATGGCCGTGCTGCTCACGCAATAAAAAGGGCTACCCGTTACCGGGCAGCCCTCCACATTGTCATCCGACCACGAAGGGCGGTGTCTGGTGTCAGCGAACCCCGACCGTGACCGGGACCACCAACGCCTTCGCGCCGTGAATGAAGCAATGAGACACTGGATCACCTCCTTTCGCTTGTTGAACAAGAATTGCAGTGTCAAAGAAGAGGCCCATGATCGCAAGTGGCATAATCACGCAGCTGCGCATCGGCCGGCCCCAACCGCTGACGGGCCACAACATGCATTCGGCCTATCGCCGCCAGCCCGTCGCTTGGCCCGTGACGGTGCGCCAACTGGGGCTTGACGGCGATCAAGTGGGCAACACGCGCGTTCACGGCGGGCCGGAAAAGGCAATCTATGCCTATCCGCTCAGTGGCTATGACGGCTGGCGTGCCGAGTTCCCCGATCTGGCTGATCGGTTCGTGGCCGGCGCGATGGGCGAAAATCTGCTGGTCGATGGCCTTGATGAAGCCAGCCTGTGCCTCGGCGACATTATCCGCTGCGGCACCTCTACCTTGCAGATCGCCCAGATCCGTGAGCCTTGCTCCACCTTTGCTGCTGCGATGGGAACGACCCGGGTGGTCAAAGCGATGGTGCGGTCGGGCCGCTGCGGCTGGTATCTGCGTGTACTGGAAGCCGGCGCCATCGCGGCCGGAAACGGGCATGATGTGATCGAACGGCCCCATCCCGCCTGGCCGATCAGCCGCTTCACGCCGATTGCGGCCGGCAAGGCCGGGCGCCACGAGGAACTGGCCGAGCTTGCCGCCTTGCCAGGCCTCAGTGCCTATTGGCGGGCAAAACTGGCGCGCCGCCTGGCAGATCAGCAGCAGTAGCGCGCGCGGCGCGGAAAGCGCGGGCTTCCATCACTGCCAGCAAGCCCGCGCCAAGCAGGAACGGCACGAACGTGTAGAGAATGCGGAACAGCGCGACGGCCGCCAGCACGCCGGCCTTTTCCGCATCCGGCATCAGCCCGACGATGACCAACTCGAACACGCCCAGTCCGCCCGGCGCATGGGCCAAGGCGCCGGTGACCATCGCGACGGCGTAAATCACGAGGAAGGTGAGTAGATCGGGCACACCCGCCACCGGCAGCAACAGGATGTAGAGTGCCCCGCCGGCCAGCGCCAGATCAAGCGTGCCGATGGCGATCTGCTGCAGGGTCTGCTTGCCATCAGGAATGGTGAAACGATAGCGCAGCAGCTTGAAATCACGCCGCCACAGCGAGGCCAGTACCGTGTAACCGACCACCCCACCCAGCAGCAGGGCGCCGGTCCATTCCTCCAAACCCTGCGGCACCCATTCGCGGATGGGTTCGGCCAGCCCCGGCGACACAATCAGACCGATGCCGGCGACAAAGATGATGCCCAGCCAGAAGGTCCATCCACATAGCAGGATGATCATGGCGATATCTGCGGGTTTCACCCCGGCGCGGGTGTAGATGCGATAACGCACGGTGCCGCCTGTAAGGATGGTGACGCCCAACGTGTGACTCATGGTGAAGCTGGAGAAGCTGGCGGCGGCCAGCGTAGGCCAACCAATGTCGTTGTAGCCCAGGTGGCGGGTGGCGAACCAATCATAGCCGACCAACACGACATAGGAGAGGAAGGTAGAAAAGGCGGCAAAGGAAATAAGATGCAACGGCGTGGCTTCGATTTCCGCCATCACGTCGGCCAGCGTCACCTGTCCGGAAATCTTCTTCAGGCCCCAGGCCGCCAACGCCAGCACGACCAGCCCCAGCGCGGCCCCGGCCCAGCTTTTCCAGTTGGCGCGGGGACGCTGGTCCTCTGCCGTTGCCGGATCCGTTTCCGCTTGCTGTACCGACACGTCTAGACGCTGCTTCCTTGCTACCACCGGTAGGACCGGCCAAATTCCGGTAGGCCCGGAGGGACTCGAACCCCCAACCAAGCCGTTATGAGCGGCCTGCTCTGACCATTGAGCTACAGGCCCGAACCGGGCCCACAGCGGTTAGCCGATGTAGATGGACTTGGGAAGGCCGGGCGACATGCACAAGGCTGCTTGAGTGAAATCCGGGGCGCGCAGACAAAGAAAAAGGGCCGAATGCTATTGCAGCATCCGGCCCTTCGATCTTGCCCGGAACCTCGCGCCTTGGGGGGAGGGATGGCGCGGCCGGGCTGATCGGTTACCTCGGGGGGGGAGGAGAGGCAGACCGATCAAGCCGGGCAGGCTGCAGGGGGGAGGAGCAGCGGACCCGGCGTAACCGCTATCGCGGCGACACGATTTATTTACGGATTCACCGGCCGCTATTGCAGTGCACAATATCGCGCTGCAGCCATGCACTCAGCGCATAACTCTCATCGGGCAGATCATACCAACATATTGTTATTGCAACCTGAAACCGGATACGTACCAATGCCTGCGACAGCCTGTCTCACATATCCAGAGCGGCGTTGGTCATGCGTTCCACCAGAAAATCGCGCAGGACCGCAATGCGCAGCGAACGCCGCAGCTCGGAAGGATAGGTGAAGAAGGTACGGAACACCGGGCCTTCCACCTGCGGCAGCACCACCTGCACCTTGCCGGAGAAGCGGATCAGATAGGATGGCAGCGCCGCGATGCCCGCGCCGGCTTCCACTGCCTGCAACACGCCATGGCTGTTGTTGATGGTCAAGGCCGCGGCCCGCGGGCTGCCTTCGTGGCCCAGTTCCAGGATCCAGTTGATGCCCTTCAGAAATTCCGGCGCCGCATTGCCATAGGCAATCAGCCGGTGGTGATCGAGATCGGCGATGCTTTCCGGCTCGCCATGGCGGGCCAGATAATCCGGACTAGCCACCAAATGATGGCGGATGCCGGCCAGCGGGCGCTGCATCAGTTCGTTCTGGAACGGGCGGTGGAAACGGATCGCCACGTCAGCCTCGCGCTTGGCCAGATCCAGATCTGCATCGGTCAGCATCAGGTGCACGCTGATATCGGGGTAGAGGTCAAGGAAATCGCCCAACTGCCGCGCCAGCCAGGTGGAGCCGAACGAGACCGTGGTGGTCAGCCTGATGGCGCCGGTGGGTCGATCACGGCTCACGTCAATGGCCTGCGCCGCCTTGTCGATGCGCTCGTGCATGTCGGCCGTCGCGTTCCGCAGCTGCTCGCCTTCATGGGTCATGGCAAGGCCGCGGGCGTGGCGGTGGAACAGTTTGGCACCTAGACTGTCTTCCAGCGCGGCGATTTGGCGCGACAATGCGGGTTGGCTCATGTGCAGCCGGCGCGCGGCCTCGGTGAAGCTGCCGGCTTCGGCCACCGTATCGAACAGGCGCAGCTTTTCCCAATCAAGATTGATGCCGGACTGCATGCGCCTGCCCTCCCCCGTTCTTACCCGTGCGCCAGAAACCGCTCCGCTTCCAGCGCCGCCATGCAGCCCATCCCGGCCGCGGTAACGGCCTGGCGATAGAGCTTGTCCTTCACGTCGCCGGCAGCGAACACGCCGGGCACGCTGGTCGCCGTACTGTCGGGCGCGGTGATGATATAGCCCTCTTCGTCCATAGTAAGCTGGCCGGCAAACAGGCTGGTGGAGGGCACGTGGCCAATGGCGATAAACAGGCCATCCACCTTCAGCGAGCGGATGCTACCGTCGCGCGTGTCGGCCAGCGTGATGCCTTCTACCTTCAACGGCATATCCTGACCTTGCACGTCGGTCACTTCGGCGTAAAAGTGCATTTCCACCTTAGGATTTTCCATTAGCCTTGCTTGGTTGGTCTTGTCGGCGCGCAGTTCGCCGCGGCGGTGGATCAGGTGCACCCGCGAAGCGAACTTGGTGAGGAACATCGCCTCCTCCACCGCCGTGTTGCCGCCGCCCACCACGGCCACTTCCTTGCCGCGGAAGAAGAAACCATCGCAGGTGGCGCAAGCCGAAACGCCAAAGCCGCGGAACTTCGTCTCATTGGGCAAGCCCAGCCAGCGCGCCTGGGCGCCGGTGGCGATCACGATCGTGTCAGCAGTCCAGCCCTTCCCGCTGTCAGTTTCCAGCACGAAGGGGCGCTGCGACAGGTCCACCTTGGTCACGATATCGGTGATGATCTCGGTTCCGACATGGCGAGCCTGGGCTTCCATCTTCACCATCAGATCGGGGCCCATCACCATAGTTTCGCCCGGCCAGTTCTCCACTTCTGTGGTGATGGTCAGTTGGCCGCCGGGCTGCAGCCCCTGGATCAGCACCGGGTCCAGCATGGCGCGCGCGGCATAGACGGCAGCGGTATAGCCGGCCGGACCGGAGCCGATAATCAAGACCTTGGCGTGACGGGACATGAAAGCGAATCTCCTGTGCGCGCAGCCGCGCGATGATGCCTTCGGCCTGACTTAAGCAAATTTGCCACCATTTCCAGCCCGCAGGCGGCGATGCAGCAAGGCTTGCCGAAACTGACCTTGGGCCAATCTGCATCTTGCGCGCTGTTGAAACAATGTTATCAAGAACAGGGATTTAAGGATGGGGAGTTACCCAATGGTGCATCGTTCGCGGCTGCCGATCGACGATATTGATCGCGTGATCCTGCGTCATCTTCAGGCCGAAGGCCGGGTTACCAATGTCGATCTTGCCACCCGTGCCGGACTCACCGCCCCGCCGTGCCTGCGCCGCGTGCGCGCGCTGGAGGAAAATGGCGTGATCAAGGGCTATCACGCCGATCTAGATTCAGTGGCGTTGGGCTATGGCATCACCGTTTTCGCTATGGTCAGCCTGAAAAGCCAAGCCGAAGCCGATCTGCGTGCCTTTGAAGACCATGTCGCCGCCCTGCCCCAGATCCGCGAATGCCACATGCTTAACGGCGAGATCGATTTCATGCTGAAGGTCGTCGCCCACGATCTGCAGGAATTCCAGAAATTCCTAACCAGCGAACTGACCCCGGCACCGAACGTGGAGAGCGTGAAGACCAGTTTCGTCATCCGCACCGCGCTGTCGCGGCCGGGTGTGCCGGTAGATTAAGGCCGCGAAATACCGGTTCGCGCCAGCGGCCGCGCCAGCGCCAGACCGGCAATGAAGCCGCCAATGTGCGCCATGATCGCGATCCGCATGTCCTGCCCGGCCAGCGCTGCGCCAGTCAGCACCTGCAACACCACCCAGGCTGTACCCAGCCCCAGCGCCTGTACAAGCGGGCTGCGCTGGCTGCGACCGAACAGCATGGCCTGCGCCGCCACCAGCCCTGAAATGGCGCCGGAAGCGCCAACAGCGGGGATGGTGCTGAGCGGCGACCAGGCCCATTCGGCAAGGCCGCCAGCGAGGCCAGCGAGCAGATAGAGCCCAAGGAAGCGGCGGGAGCCCAGCACGGGTTCAAGGATGCGGCCGATGGCCAGCAGCATGACCATGTTCATCAGCAGATGCGCAGCACCGCCGTGCAGAAACATGTGGCCGAACAGAGTGGACGCGGCGCCCAGCACCGACAGTTGTCCGTCCAGCGCCAGAGTGAGCCGTGCCGGCACCAGCCCTGCCCCGAACAGCAGTAAATTGCGTGCTTCGCTGCCGGCAAACTCCATCAGGAAGGCGATGATTGCATTGGCCAGCACCAGCAGGCGCGTGACATTGCCCGTAGGCGGCTCCGCCGCTACCAATGGGCCGCCTGGCGGCGGGAAATCAGATGAATTCAACGCGTTCAATGGCGTAATATTTGTCACCCGACGGCGTGTGGACTTCAACTTCATCGCCCACCCGGCGGCCGATCAGCGCCTTGCCCAGCGGCGAGGAGAAGCTGATGCGGCTGGCCTTCACGTCGGCTTCATGTTGGCCGACGATCTGGTAGGTGACCGGCTTGTCGTCTTCATCGAGCAGATGAACCGTGGCACCAAACACCGCCTTGTCTCCCGAAAGCGTCTTGGGATCGATCACGATGGCGCGGGCCAGCATGTCTTCAAGTTCGATCACCTGGGCTTCGATCTGGCCCTGCCGTTCCTTGGCCGCGTGATACTCGGCGTTTTCCGACAGATCACCATGCGCGCGGGCTTCCTCGATGGCTTCCACAACCGCCGGCCGCTCAACTTCTTTCAACTGGCGCAGTTGCGTGATCAGGGCTGAATGCCCCGATGGCAGCATCGGCACCTTTTCCATAGTCGCCATGGTCGTTCAACTACCCTGCAAGTCGTTCCAAAGATTTGCCCCTGCCAGCGCGTTTACGCGTCGTCAGGGGCAGCGGGCGGATATTCTGCCGCCGATCAGGATTAGTGATGATAGGATTGAAGTGGCCGAACTTCAAGCCAGTGTCGCCGCATTGCAGCAATTGCCGCTACTGCCGCCCGGCTGGCCGGCGCTGTGGTGTAGTAGGGAACCCGGCCATACAGTGCCGAAGCGCGGATCGACTGGCTATCCTTCAGCGATTGAAGGCCTTCGGTGGTGTTGAAGATCAGGGCGATCTCACCATCCTTGATCCGGTCAACAATGTGCGGCCGGCCTTCGGCCACCTTGTTCACCGGCGTCACCGGAATGCCGGCGGCCTTCAGCGCCAGTTCTGTACCCGACGTGGCAACCAGTTCGAAACCCAGCGACACCAGATCGCGCGCCGCATCGATTATCTGCGGTTTGTCACTGTCTTTCACAGAAATAAACACCCGGCCGGATTGGGGCAGCACGGTTGAAGCGGCAAGCTGGCTCTTTGCAAAGGCGGTTGCGAAATCGGCATCGATGCCCATCACTTCGCCTGTGGACTTCATTTCGGGGCCCAACACCGGATCAACGCCGGGGAAGCGCGCGAACGGGAACACGGCTTCCTTCACGGCGATATGATTGCCCACATTGCGCGGGCTGAGATCAAAGCTGGCGAGCTTTTCGCCGGCCATCACCCGCGCTGCGATCTTGGCCACCGGGATGCCGGTCGCTTTGGCGGTGAACGGCACGGTGCGGCTGGCGCGCGGGTTGACCTCGATCAGGTAAACGTCACCATCCTTCACGGCAAACTGCACGTTCATCAGGCCCTTCACCTTCAGGGCGCGGGCCAGCACGTCGGTCTGGCGCTCGATTTCGGCGACGACGTCGGCGGGCAGGCTGTAGGGCGGCAGCGAGCAGGCGCTATCGCCGCTGTGCACGCCGGCTTCCTCGATATGCTGCAGCACACCGGCCACGAAAACCATGTCGCCATCGGCCACCGCGTCCACGTCCACCTCGATGGCGTCACGCAAATAGCGGTCGATAAGCACCGGCGAGGCGCCTGAAACTACCACGGCTTCGCGAATATAGGTTTCCAACTGCGCCAGCGTATCGACGATTTCCATGGCGCGGCCGCCCAGCACATAGGACGGGCGCATCAGAACTGGGTAACCGATGGCCTCCGCCACGCGCACGGCTTCCTCAGCACTGCGCGCGATGCCATTTTCCGGCTGCTTCAGGCCCAGTTGGGTTATCAGCGCGGCGAACCGCTCTCGGTCTTCGGCCAGATCGATGCTGTCCGGGCTGGTGCCTAGGATCGGGATGCCGGCATCCTGCAGCGCCTGCGCCAGCTTCAGCGGCGTCTGGCCGCCAAGCTGGACGATCACGCCGACCAGTTCGCCGTTCTGCATTTCGGTGTGGAGGATTTCCAGCACGTCTTCCGCGGTCAGCGGCTCGAAATAGAGACGGTCCGACGTGTCATAGTCGGTCGAAACAGTCTCCGGATTGCAGTTAACCATGATGGTTTCATAGCCCGCATCATCCAGTGCAAAGCAGGCGTGGCAGCAGCAATAATCAAACTCGATGCCTTGGCCGATGCGGTTGGGGCCGCCGCCGAGGATGACGATCTTCTTTCGGTCGGTCGGGTTGCTTTCGCAGTCCGGCTCGCCGAAGCTGGGCGCCTCGTAGCTGCTATACATGTAGGGCGTTTTCGCCGCGAACTCGGCAGCGCAGGTATCAATGCGCTTAAACACCGGCCGCACGTTCAGGGCGCGGCGGGCGCGCAACACGTCGGCTTCGCTGTTGCCGGCCAGCTTGGCCAACCGCGCATCGGAAAAGCCCAGCGATTTCAGGTGGCGGAAATCGGCCGCGGTCGTGGGCAGGCCGTTCGCCTTCACCTTGGCTTCTTCTTCCACCAATTCCAGCATCTGCCGCAGGAACCAGGGTTCGAACTTGGCGATCTGGTGGATGCGCTCCACGCTGATACCAGCGCGCAGTGCGTCAGCGGCAACGAGCAGGCGATCGGGCGTCGGGCGGCTCAGCGCGGCCTCGATTTCCTCGATGCTGGCACCTTTCAGCTCTTCCACTTCATCAAAGCCGGTCAGGCCGGTTTCAAGCCCGCGCAGCGCCTTCTGCACGCTTTCCTGCCAATTGCGGCCGATGGCCATCACCTCGCCCACCGACTTCATGGCGGTGCCGAGCAGTGGGGCTGCGCCCTTGAATTTCTCGAAGGCAAAACGCGGGATCTTGGTAACGATATAATCGATGGTCGGCTCGAACGAGGCCGGGGTAGCGCCGGTGATATCGTTCATGATCTCGTCGAGCGTGTAGCCCACTGCCAGCAGCGCGGCGACCTTGGCGATCGGGAAACCGGTGGCCTTAGAGGCCAACGCCGACGAACGCGACACGCGCGGGTTCATCTCGATGACGACCAGACGACCATCCTTGGGGTTCACCGCATATTGCACATTGGAACCGCCGGTTTCGACTCCGATCTCGCGCAGCACCGCGATGCTGGCGTTGCGCATGATCTGATATTCCTTGTCGGTCAGCGTTAGCGCCGGCGCGATGGTGATGCTGTCGCCGGTGTGAACGCCCATCGGATCAATATTCTCGATAGAACAGACGATGATGGCGTTGTCCGCCTTGTCGCGGACCACCTCCATCTCATACTCCTTCCAGCCCAGCACGCTTTCTTCCACCAACACTTCGGTGGTCGGGCTGGCATCAAGGCCGCCCGTCACGATCTGGATGAATTCCTCGCGATTATAGGCGATGCCGCCGCCGGTGCCGCCCATGGTGAAGCTGGGGCGGATGATGGACGGGAGGCCGACGAATTCCAGAGCGGCCAGTGCTTCCTCAACAGTGTGGGCGATGCGGCTGCGCGGGGATTCGAGGCCGATCTTGTCCATCGCGTCGCGAAACTTCAGCCGGTCTTCAGCCTTGTCGATGGCTTCTGCATCAGCGCCGATCAGTTGGACGCCATATTTTTCCAGCGTGCCATCGCGCGCCAGCGCCAGCGCAGTGTTCAGCGCTGTCTGCCCGCCCATGGTGGGCAGCAATGCATCCGGCCGTTCCTTCTCGATTATGCGCGCCACGATTTCGGGCGTGATCGGCTCCACGTAGGTCGCGTCCGCCAGCTCCGGATCGGTCATGATCGTCGCTGGGTTGGAATTGACCAGGATGATGCGATAGCCCTCCCCCTTCAGCGCCTTCACCGCCTGTGTGCCCGAATAATCGAACTCGCAGGCCTGGCCGATGATGATCGGACCGGCGCCAATGATCAGGATGGATTCGATGTCGGTGCGTTTGGGCATCAGAGGCTCCGTGCCAAGCCAAGGGATGCCACGAACTTCTCGAACAGATACTGGCTGTCCTGCGGGCCGGGGCTGGCTTCAGGGTGATATTGCACGCTGAATGCCGGGCAGTCGGTCAGTTCAAGGCCGGCGAGTGTGCCGTCAAACAGCGAAATGTGGGTGGGACGTGCGGTGGCTGGCAGCGTGTCGGTATCCACAGCAAAGCCATGGTTCATCGAGGTGATCTCGACCCGGCCGTCAGACAGCCGCTTGACCGGATGGTTCGCGCCGCGGTGGCCCTGCGTCATCTTCAACGTCTTAGCACCCACCGCCAGCCCCAGCAGTTGGTGGCCAAGGCAGATGCCGAACAAGGGCAGGCCGGCGTTCAGGATCTTCTGGATGGTCGGCACGGCGTGTACGCCGGTGGCGGCCGGATCGCCGGGACCGTTGGACAAGAATATGCCCGCCGGTTTTTGCGACATGATTTCATCGAAGGTCGCGGTGGCCGGCACCACAGTGACGCGCGCGCCGGCGGCAACCAGGTTGCGCAGGATGTTGCGCTTCATGCCATAATCAATGGCGACCACATGTGGGCCATTAGGGTTGCCGCTGTGCACGGCATAGCCGCCGGTCAGCGTCCACAGGCCGTCATCCCAGCTGTAATTCTGGGTAGCGCTGATCACGCTGGCGAGGTCCATGCCCTCCAGGCCCGGCCATGCCTTGGCCTGGCTCAGCAGCTTCTTTATGTCGAACTGGCCAGCCTTGTTGTGAGCGATCACGCCGTTGGGCGCGCCGCATTCGCGGATGCGCTTGGTCAGCGCGCGGGTATCTACGCCGGAAATGCCGATGCGGCCCCAGGCCTTCATCCAGTCGTCAAAGCGCCGCAGCGACCGGAAATTCGCGGCAGCCGTCACCGGTTCACGCACCACGCAGCCCAGAGCGTGCGGGTTGGCGGATTCGATATCCTCGTTGTTGGCGCCCACGTTGCCGATGTGGGGAAAAGTGAAGGTGATGATCTGCCCGGCATAGCTGGGGTCGCTCATCACTTCCTGATAGCCGGTCATAGCGGTGTTGAAGCACACCTCGCCCACCGCCACGCCTTCGGCACCAAAGCCATGGCCCCAGATGACGCTGCCGTCGGCCAGAACCAATACCCCCGTCGCGCCTTTGGGTTGGGCGGGCGCAGGGGCGGCGGCCATGGGCAATTTCCTTCAGGTTGCGGACAAACGGCGGGGCACCTAGGGGTGTAGGGCCACGGCGTCAATCTATTAATTGAATGCCTGAGACGCTATCGAGCACCAAAGATCAATCGGCATTTTGAAACACCGGAGAAAGCCATGCTGCGCGACGCCATCAAAGCCGCCACCACCGATGCCATGAAGGCCCGCGAGACCGCCCGCCTCGGCGCGCTGCGCCTGATTAGCGCCGCCTTGAAGAACAAGGACATCGAACTGCGCACCGGCACTGCGCCCGCCGATGACGACGTGCTGGTGGCCGACGTGCTGATGAAAATGGCAAAGCAGCGTCGCGAATCGATCGAGATGTATGACAAGGGCGGCCGCGCCGAACTTGCCGACGCCGAACGCGCCGAACTGGCGGTGATCGAAGGCTTCCTGCCCAAGCAGATGGACGAAGCCGAAGCGCTGGCCGCCATCAAGGCTGTGGTGACCGAAGTCGGCGCGACCAGCGTTAAGGAAATGGGCCGCGTGATGGCGGCGGTGAGGGAGCGTTTCGCCGGCAAGCTGGACATGAGCAAGGCGAGTGGATTGGTGAAGGCTGCGCTCAGTTGACCCTTTCCCCCGCCTTCCTCGATGAACTGCGCGCCCGTGTTCCGGTTTCGGGCGTCATCAGCCGGCGCGTGAAGCTGACCCGGGCGGGGCGGGAGATGAAGGGGTGCTGCCCCTTTCACAACGAGAAGTCGCCCAGCTTCTATGTGAATGATGAAAAGGGCTTCTATCACTGCTTCGGCTGCGGCGCGCATGGCGACGTGATCCGCTTCATGACCGACAATATGGGCCTGCCGTTCATGGAGGCGGTGAAGCAACTGGCCGCCGAAGCCGGGCTGGAAGTGCCCGCCCCCTCCCCCGAAGCGCGGGTGAAAGCGGAAGTGGCCGACAGCCTGGCCGAACTCACCAGCCGGGCCGCAAGCTGGTTCCAGTCACAACTTACCAGCGATGGCGGCAACAACGCGCGCACCTATTTGGATCGGCGCGGCGTGCAGGCGGCAACGGTGAAGGCGTTCGCACTGGGCTATTCTCCCGATTCGCGCTCGGCTCTGCGCGGGCACCTGAAGGATGCGACCGCCGACAAGCTGCTGGATGCTGGCCTGATCGGCAAGACCGATGAAGGCGACACCTACGACCGGTTCCGTGGCCGCCTGATGTTCCCTATCCGCGATGCGCGCGGGCGGGTGGTCGGCTTTGGCGGGCGCGCGTTGGGTGATGTGCAGCCCAAATATCTCAACTCCGCCGATGGCCCGCTCTTCGACAAGGGGCGGCTGCTCTACAATCTCGATCAGGCCGGGCCGGCGGCGCGCAAATCGGGCAGGCTGATCGTGGTTGAGGGCTATATGGACGTGATCGGCCTGGCCCAGGCCGGCATCACCGAAGTAGTCGCCCCGCTGGGCACCGCTATGACGGAAACGCAGCTGTTGCTGGCCTGGCGGCTGGTTGATGTGCCGGTGCTGTGTTTCGATGGCGATGCCGCCGGTATGCGCGCCGCCACCCGCGCTGCCATGCGGGCGCTGCTGCTGCTGAAGCCCGGCAAATCGTTGCGCATTGCCACCCTGCCGCAGGGCCAAGACCCGGATGACATTTGCCGCACCGGTGGCGCTTCCGCATTCGAAGCCGTGCTGGCGGCAGCCGTGCCGCTGATCGATCACATCTGGGCCACCGAAACCGCCGGCTTGGAGCAGGCCACGCCCGAACGCCGCGCCCAGGCCCGCCTGCACTTGCGCGAGGCCGCCGCCGGCATCGCCGATCCCGATGTGCGCTCACTCTATCAGGCCGAATTCAACCAGCGCTTCGATGCCGCCTTCATGGCCCGTTCACAGCGCGCACCGTGGCAGCCAAGGAAACCCGGTGAAAAGTGGCAGCCGACCATTCCCGGCGTCTCGCCAGCGCTCAAGGCCATGGTGGCGCGCGGCCATGATCCGGTAATGGAGGCCGTGCTGGCCGGACTGTTGTTGCGGCCTGTTCTCGCCGATGCCCATCACGATGCGCTGGCGGCGCTGCGGCCTACTGATGCGGGTGATACCGCGGTGCTCGGCGCCGTGCTGGCCATGACTGCAGCGGACCACAGGCTTGAAAGCGCTGCACTGCTTACCCATCTTGAAGACCTAGGGCTTGCAGCCGAGGCGGACCGCATCCGGCGCGGCAACGGCCTCAGGTTAAGTTTCACCCGTCCCGAAACACCTGCGAGCGTCGCCAATGCGGATTTTGCTATGACCCTGGCGCAGGCCACGGCCCGGGCCGGGCTGGTCGAGGCGCTGGCCGAAGCCACAATCCGCTTCCAATCTAGCCTGAATGAAGCGGACTGGGCCGCGCAGCAGGAACGCCGGCAGGAGATCGAGGCACTGGACGCGGCGATGATGGCACTGGCAGAATCGCGGCGGGAAGGCTAAGAGCCTCGGTATAATATGCGTGCAGCGTCAGCCTGCCCCGCCAGAGGCCTCCCTCAAGCGGGCGGGCTTTCGTACGTTACTGATGGGTTTAACGCCGGGTTCTCCGGCACAGGCAAGGACGCAGAATCGGATGGCCAAGACGGTCGCGAACGACGCCACGGATGCCAAGACGGATGGCGATGCTCCGCTCATTGATCTCAATGAAGCCTCGGTCAAGAAGCTGATCGCCCGCGCCAAGAAGCGCGGGTACATCACTTATGACGAGATCAACGAAGCCCTGCCGCAGGATCAGATGACCAGCGAGCAGATCGAGGACATCATGTCCGCGATCAACGAGATGGGCATCAATGTCGTTGAGAACGAAGACACCACCGAAGACGCGGACGCGCCCGAAGAGGAAGAGCCCGAAGCTGAACCGGTGGATGGCGATCTGTCCCCGGCGCCGGTGACAGTAGTCAAGGCGCCGCTGGATCGCACCGATGATCCGGTACGCATGTATCTGCGCGAAATGGGCGCCGTCGAGCTGCTGAGCCGCGAAGGCGAAATCGCTATCGCCAAGCGCATCGAAGCCGGCCGCAACACCATGATCGCAGGCCTGTGCGAAAGCCCGATGACGTTCCAAGCCATCATTGAGTGGTCGAACGCATTGAACGAAGGCCGCATGCAGCTGCGTGAGATCCTCGATCTTGAAGCCATGCTGGCCAAGGTGCCCGGTGAAGACGGCGAAGATGCCGAAGAAGGCAGCGATCTGCCCACCGTTCAGTTCAAGGAAGATGAAGAGCCGGAAACCGAAAGCCCGCCGGCCGACGATGAAGATGAATTCACCGAACGCCGCGCCCAGCAGCGCGCCGCCGAAGCAGAAGAAGATGACGAAGGCGGCCTGTCACTCGGCCAGATGGAAGAGCAGCTAAAGCCGGCTGCGCTGGAAAAATTTGCCGAAATCACCAGCACCTACAAGAAGTTCCACAAGTTGCAGGAAGCCCGGCTGTCGTCGCTGCACGGCGGCCCGGCCTTTGCCAATAGTGACGAGAAGAAATACCAGAAGCTGCGCGAGGAACTGACGCGCGGCGTGCAATCGATCCACTTCAACAACAACAAGATCGAACTGCTGGTCGAAGCGCTCTACACCCAGAACAAGCGATTGATGGCGCTGGGTTCCAACATGATGCGCCTGGCGGACAAGCACAAGATCGTGCGCAAGAACTTCCTCGATGAGTATGTTGGCAACGAGCTCACCGAAGGCTGGCTCGACCGCGTGGCCACCATCGACAAGAAATGGGCCGCCTTTGCCGCCGCCGAAGTCGCGTCGATCGATCAGAACCGCCGCGAGCTGGCCGGTATCGCCGAAACCACCGGTGTTGACCTAGGCGAGTTCCGCCGCATCGTGAACATGGTGCAGAAGGGCGAACGCGAAGCCCGCATCGCCAAGAAGGAAATGGTGGAGGCCAATTTGCGCCTCGTGATTTCCATCGCCAAGAAATACACTAACCGCGGCCTGCAATTCCTTGATTTAATTCAGGAAGGCAACATCGGCCTGATGAAGGCGGTGGACAAGTTCGAGTATCGCCGCGGCTACAAGTTCAGCACATACGCCACTTGGTGGATTCGCCAGGCGATTACCCGCTCGATCGCCGATCAGGCCCGCACCATCCGTATCCCGGTGCACATGATCGAGACGATCAACAAGCTGGTGCGCACCAGCCGCCAGATTCTGCACGAAATCGGTCGCGAACCGACGCCGGAGGAACTGGCCGAGCGGCTTTCGATGCCGCTCGAAAAGGTCCGCAAGGTGATGAAGATCGCCAAGGAGCCGATCTCTCTCGAAACGCCGATCGGCGACGAGGAAGACAGCCACCTCGGCGACTTCATCGAAGACAAGAACGCCGTAATCCCGGTGGACGCAGCCATCCATTCCAACCTGAAGGAAACGGTGACACGCGTGCTTGCCAGCCTGACCCCGCGCGAAGAGCGCGTGCTGCGCATGCGGTTCGGCATCGGCATGAACACCGATCACACGCTGGAAGAAGTCGGCCAGCAGTTCTCGGTCACCCGCGAGCGAATCCGTCAGATCGAAGCCAAGGCGCTGCGCAAGCTCAAGCACCCGTCGCGTAGCCGCAAGATGCGCAGCTTCCTCGACGTCTGAGGAGGCTCCAAGGCTGGAATTGAAACAGGCGGTTGCCAAGCGCAGCCGCCTGTTCCACGTTTGGTCCATGATGATCCGTTCCGCTGCTGCCCTGTCCGCCGTCCTGCTGTGCACATCAGCGGCCCCCGCCCTGTCTCCGGCCAATCTCGCGCTTGCGACGGCGCTGTCCGTCAACATGTGCGGGCAAGGTGAGGGCACGGGCACGGCCGCCAAAGCGAACATCGTACTGGTGCCCGGCCTGACGCCAGCCCACATGCCGGTGTCCGATGCGCAGGGCGCCCAAGCGTTCTTCGATCAGGGCCTCGGCCAGTTGTGGGGCTTTGATTATGACGAGGCGCTAAAAAGCTTCCGCGAAGCCCGGCGGCGCGATCCGGCGTGCGCCATGTGCAATTGGGGCGAGGCACTGGCACTGGGCCCCTATATCAATAGCGGACCAATCGGTGCCGAAACCATCTCCAAGGCCCATGCCCTCACCGCACAGGCACTGGACAGCAACCGGCTTTCCGAGCGCGACCGCGCGCTGATGGAGGCCGTGCACGCCCGCCATGCCCCCGGCGGCAGCAAGGATGGCGTTCACGGTGATCGCTATGCCGATACGATGATCGCACTGGCCCAGCGCTGGCCGGATGATGACGTGGTGGCCATCCTCGCCGCCGAAGCCATCATGACCAGCCAGCCCTGGGATTACTGGGAAGCCGGTGGCAAGGTTCCGAAAGCCCGAGCCGGCACGGCGCTGGCGCTGGTGGACAAGGTGCTGGCCCGCACGCCCGATCAGCCGCAGGCCATCCACCTGCTCATCCACCTCACTGAAGCTAGCGCCAATCCGGCCAAAGCTGCTGGCCCGGCGGCGCGGCTGGGCGGTCTTGCACCGGGGGCGCCGCACATGGTGCACATGCCCAGCCACACCTGGTATCGCATCGGCCAGTTCGATCGCGCAATCGCCGCAAACAAGAGCGCCATCACCGCCGACCAAACCTACGCCCGCGCCGTCGGCGCAGATCCGCAATACTACGGCTATTTCAACCACCACACGCATTTCCTTGCCTCTGCCGCCGTGCAGATCGGCGACAAGGCCACTGCGCTGACAGCAGCCGCCGGTCTGGAAGCTGCGATCGATCCTGCCAAGGTCGCAAAGTCGCCGTGGCTGGAAATGCGTCTGGTCACCGCCCTGCACACCCGGGCGCATTTCCTGTCGCCAACCGAGATTCTAGCCCTGCCCCGCCCTGACCAGCGCCTGCGCCGGCTTGGGATAGCCTGGCATGGCCTGCGTGCCGAGGCATTGGCCCAGAGCGGCAATCCCGATGGCGCGGAAGGTGAACTGAAAGCGCTGCGCCAGGCACGAGACGCGCTGGCGCAACCCGGCACCCGCCGCGGACGGCGCGGCGGCGGCGCCTTGGAATTTGCCGCCATCGCCGATGCAGTGGCGCGTGGCCGCATTGCCACCGCGCGCGGTGACACGGCGGGCGCGCTGCGGGCCTATGCGGCCGCCGAATCGATCGAAGCCAATCTTCCCTATGCCGAACCGCCGCTGTGGCCGCTGCCCATCTCGGTGCTGTCAGGCCAGTTGCGCGCCGCGCAGGGTGACAAAGCCGGCGCGGCCGCCGATTTCCGTCGTGCCCTAGCCCAGCGGCCGGGGCTGCGTATCGCCAGCGAGGGGTTGGCCATCGCGAACGGCGCTTGATCCGGCACCGGCGTAGCCGTTTATTCGTTCATCAGTTCGCAACAGGTGATACTGCAATACAACGCTGCTGCGGCATTTGACGCGGTGACCGGCGCATCGGCCTGTCGCAGCTTGTGGCAGATCGTCGCGATAGGCTATCGGATGGCGCAATGAAAACGGGTCGAACTCTGCTTGTCCTGCCATTGCTGGCCGGCTTCCTGCTAGCGGCGGCGCCGGCGGACGAATTGCGGCTGGAACCGTTGCGGGAGGCGATCATCACCGATGCCCGTGCTGCGGATCCGGCCGGCATCTCTTTCGATCGCACCACCACGGCAGTCCGCCGCGGCCCCGGCATAAAGGAAAAGACCGTCACCGTCGAGCGTTGGGACGGCAAGCGCTGGTCGCTGCTCAGCGTAAACGGCAAAACTCCAAGTGCCAACCATCTCAAGACTTTTCAAAAGGCCACCGCGGCCAACCCGGTACCCGGCTATTACCGCATGGCGTCACTTCTGGCGGCGGCGGCGAATGTTACGATTGACAGTGACGGCCGCAAGACGCTGACGATCCCTGTGCTGCCTGCCGGCACCGTGCGCACCGACACCGGCGACATTTCCAGCCACCTGTCTGGCGAAGCGGTGATCGCCAGCAACGACGGCAAGCCCTATGTTACCCGTCTGAAAGTGCGCGCCCGCGAGAATTTCAAGCTGAACCTGCTGATCAAGGTGACGAATTTCGAGCAGATCAGCGATTATCGCCTTGGCCCCGATGGCCGTCCTCGCCTCGCCAGCCAATCCGCCGACAGCAAGGGCAGCATGTTCGGCTTCGTCGGCGGCCAGACCGACGAAGTCGTCTACGCCTACCGCTAGAGCGAGGGGCCAAGTTGCGGCGCCCCTTCGCAGTTTGACAGGATTGCGTCCGGACGCAGGCCCGCATAACCCTTGTCTCCAAAGGGGATTTGACGATGCGTTTTGAAGGCACCACCGGCTATGTCGCCACCGATGATCTGAAGGTTGCGGTCAACGCCGCGGTCACCTTGCGCCGGCCGCTGCTGGTGAAGGGCGAACCCGGCACCGGCAAGACCGTCCTCGCCGCGCAGATCGCCGCTGCCTTTGATGCGCCGCTGATCGAATGGAACGTCAAATCCACCACCAAGGCCCAGCAGGGCCTGTATGAATATGATGCCGTTTCCCGCCTGCGCGACAGCCAACTGGGCGATCCGCGCGTGTCCGACATTTCAAACTACATCCGCCGCGGCAAGATGTGGGAAGCCTTCACGTCGGAAAAGCTGCCGGTGCTGTTGATCGACGAAATCGACAAGGCCGATATCGAATTCCCCAACGATCTGCTGACCGAGCTCGATCGCATGGAATTCGACGTTTACGAGACTGGAGAGCGTATCAAGGCCACCCAGCGCCCGATCGTGATCATCACCAGCAACAATGAAAAGGAGCTGCCCGACGCCTTCCTGCGCCGCTGTTTCTTCCACTATATCAAGTTCCCGGATCGCGACACGATGGAAGCCATCGTGCGGGTGCATTACCCCAACATCCAGCGTGCGCTGGTCGCCGAAGCCATGAACATCTTCTTCGACATGCGCGAAGTGCCAGGCATGAAGAAAAAGCCTTCCACCAGCGAATTGCTCGATTGGCTGAAGCTGCTGATGCACGAGGATCTGCCGATCGACGTGCTGCGCAACCGCGACACAAAGAGCTTGATCCCGCCGCTACATGGCGCCCTTCTGAAGAACGAAGCCGACGTGATGCTGTTCGAACGGCTGGCCTTCATGAGCCGACGCGGTCAATAATCGGCGCAGGCCTGAGCCTTTCGCTCACTCCGGCTTGAAGACCAGCGCTGTACGTCCCGTCCCCAGCGGTGCGGCAGCGGTATAGAGCACCACTGCCAGCCGCCCAGCCGCGAGATCGGCCCGCGCCAGCGCGTCGAGCACCAGATCGGCACTGGCGCGTTTCTGACCGCGCAGCAGGATCGGCACCAGGATCGGCCCCGGCCCGCCTTCGTGACTGCGATGCAGGGCAATAGCGAATGGTGCATCCTTGCCGTTGCCGCTGGCCGTCACCTCAGCGTGCATCCGCGCCGTCGTGGGCTCATAGGTGAAGCGCAGTGTAGCCCTGGCTGACCCGGCACCAGAAAGGCTGGCCACGGCCCGTTGCGGCCCCGGCGCTGTCCCGGAAATCAGCGCCGGCGTGCTGAACGGCGGCTGGCGCGGTTTGGCCAGTTGCTCCCAACCATAGGCCAGCGCCAGCAGGCGGGGCTCGCCGAAGGCCGGGCCGAGCAGTTCCAGCCCGACTGGCAGCCCGCGCGGGGTGAATCCGGCCGGAAACGCCAGCGCCGGCAAGCCGGTGTCCACGCTAAATCGGCAGTTGTTGTGAACAACATGCGCCCCGATCACTGGCGGGCGGCCCAGCGCAGTGGGGTAGAGCAGCGCGTCAAGGCGCTCCTTGGCGAACAGCGCATCGGTCACCCCCCGCACCACGGCGCGCTTGGCCAGTGCCAGTTGGTGGCCGGGCGACTGCCGGCCCGTTTCGGCCAGGGTATCACGCATCTGCTTGTCCAGCTGGTCATGGTGCAGCCCGGCATTGACGATCTGCGCCAGCGACGTAACCGGTGCATCCGGATTTCCCGCCAGATAGCGTTGCAGATCCGCTACAAATTCGAACCTTCGGGCGTTGCTGTCGGTCAGCATCTCCGCAAGTCCAGGAATCGCCACCTCGATCACCTCGGCGCCAGCCCCGCGCAGAGACGCAATGGCCTTGTCGTAAACCTCCTTGCCTTCCGTATCCTCGGGCACCACGGCAAACAGGCTGCGCACCAACCCGATGCGCGCGCCCTTCAACGCCCCGGCCTGCAGTGCATCGGCATAAGACCGGGGCATATGGGCGCCGGCCCCCTTGGTCACCGCATCCGCCGGGTCCTCACCAACGGTCGCATCCAGCATGGCGGCCAGATCGGCAACGCTGCGCGCCAATGGCCCGGCGACATCCTGCGTGTCAGACAAGGGAATCACGCCCGTCCGGCTCCCCAGCCCGCGCGTGGTGCGCATGCCGAACAGATTCTGATAGGCGGCCGGAACCCGGATCGAAGCACAGGTATCGGTGCCCATGCCGGCCGCGGCAAAACTGGCCGCCACCGCCGCCCCGGTGCCACCGCTTGAGCCGCCCGGCGACCGCTGCACATCATAGGGATTGCGTGACTGGCCGGTGAGCGAGGAAATGGTGGTGATGCCCATGGCCAGTTCATGCAGGGTCGTCTTGCCCAGGATAATGGCGCCGGCCGCCCGCAGCCTTGCCACCTGATAGGCATCACTGGCCGGCTGAAACGTCGCCAGCGCCAATGCGCCGCCGCTGGTCGGCATGTCCTTGGTGTCGAAATTGTCCTTCACCAGCACCGGAATGCCGTGCATCGTCCCGCGCGACCCCTTGGTGGCGCGTTCCTTGTCCAGCGCATCCGCCTGCGCCAGCGCAGCGGGATTGAGCGTGACGATGCTGTTGAGCGCTGGCCCCGCCTGATCATAAGCGGCGATGCGCGCCAGATAGGCCTTCACCAGTTGCCGCGATGTCACCGCGCCACTGGCCAGCGCCGCCTGCAATTGCGGGATGGAGGCTTCCGCCACCTCGATGCTGCCGGGCGGTTGTGGTGCCGCCTGCACGGCTGCCGCCATTGCTGCCACCGCCATGGCCATACTGCGGCTGCGCTTCATGTCTGATCCCCCTTGCCCGTCACCGGCACAGCAAAGGGCAACGCCAGTGCCCCGTCAATGGCAGAGATCAACCGCCGATCAGCGCAGCATCAGCCCGCCATCAATCGCCAGGCTCTGCCCGGTGATATAGCTGGCCGCCGGGCTAGCGAGGAACAATATGGCGCTGGCGATTTCGTCGGGCTCACCCCAGCGCTGCATGGGGATCGCGCGCATCAGTTTCTTCTCGCGCTCCGGATTGGTGCGGGCGCCTTCGGTCATCCGCGTCGCGATGAAGCCGGGCGCCACTAGGTTTACCCGCACGCCATCGGGCGCCCATTTGTCGCCTAGCGCCCTTGTCAGTCCCAGCAGCCCGGCCTTGGAGGCGGTGTAGGCCGGCGTTTCCTTCAGCGCCAGGAAACTGGCTAGGCTGCCCACATTGACGATGCTGCCCTTGGTTGCCTTCAGCAACGGGTGCAGGCGGACAGACAAGTCCATCACCGCGTTCAGGTTGGTGTCGATGACATGCTCGAACTCTTCCTGCTCATATTCATTGGCGGAACCGCGGCCAGCATTGTTGACCAGCACATCAAGATTGTCGATGTGCGCCGCCACTTCGGCGCGGGCTTCGGGCCAGGTGAGATCGGCCTGCAGATAGGTCACGCCTTGGGGCGGTTCGTCGTAACACTCCATCCGGGTGCGGGTGCCGGTGATCGTCACCTTGGCGCCCAGCGCCAGGAATTGCTCCGCCACCGCCTTGCCGATGCCCTGCGTGCCGCCCGTCACCAGCACGGACAATCCGCGCGCCCAGCTGCCGTTGTTTACGCCATTCATGAACTCAGGCCCCCGTCGATCACCAGCGACGTGCCGGTGACATAACGCGCCGCATCCGACGCGAGAAAAATGATCGGCCCGGCAATATCGTCGGGCTCACCAATACGGCCCAGCGGCACCTGCCGTTCCGTAACCGCCAGCCGGTCCGGATGTTCCCAGGTGATGGCGGTCATCTTAGATCGCACCAGCCCCGGAGCGACCAGATTCACCCTAATCCCTTCCCCGCCCAACGCCTGCGCCAGCGTGCGGGTGAGCGTGAGCAGGCCGCCCTTGCTGGCCGAATAGGCCGGTTGCCAGACGGTGCCGCGAAACGAGGCCACCGAGCCGACAAGGATGATGTTGCCCTTTGCCGCCGCCAGCGCGCTGCGAAACTTCATCGCCAGCGCCATCGGGCCGGTCAGGTTGGTTGCCAGCACATCGGCAAACACCTCGGGCTGAAACTCCGCCCGCTTGTAGGCCACCTTGGCGCCCGAAACGACCAGCACATCAAGCCGCTCGGCGCCCGGATCAAACGCCGCCACCGCTGCCAGATCGCCCTGATCAAGCTGGTGATACTCCATTGCAGAAAGATCGCCATCGGTGCCGGCATAATCCGCCGCACGCGCCCGCGTGCCGGTCACGATCACGCGCGCCCCTTCGGCGAGGAACCGGCGCGCGGCCGCATTGCCGATACCGGTCGATCCCCCTGTCACTAGCACGGTCTTGCCGGCAAACGCGCCCACACGCACTCTCCCCTGCATTACAGGGAGATTTCAGCCATGGCGCTACTTTCGGGCAAGGTCGCGATTGTGACAGGCGGCGGGCGCGGATTGGGCCGTTGCCACGCGCTGGCGCTCGCCGCCCACGGTGCTTCCGTGGTGGTGAACGACCTCGGCGGGTCGGTAACGGGGGGCGGCCCTGACGATTCTCAGGGGGGCGCAGCGGCCGACGTGGTGGCCGAAATCATTGCCATGGGCGGCCAGGCAGTGGCCAATCGCGCCAGCGTCGCCGATTGGGCCGGTGCGAAGTCGATCATAGATGATGCCGCGGCGGTATTCGGCGGGCTGGATATCGTCGTCAACAATGCCGGCATCAACCGCCCGGCCAGCCTGATCGAGCTGACCGAAGCTGATTATGACCTTGAAACCAATGTGCACCTGAAGGGCACCACCGCCGTGTGCCACCACGCCGCCGTTTTGTGGGCGCGCGAAGGCCGCAAGGAAGGGCGCGCCATCGTCAACACCACCTCGCCGGTGGGCGTGCACCCGATGGTGAACGGCGGGCCCTATTGCGCCGCCAAGGCCGGCATTGCGGCGCTGACGGTCGTGGCGGCGCAGGAACTGGCCAAGCTGGGCGTCCGCGCCAACGCGGTCGCGCCGGCCGCCCGCACCCGCATGGTGATGGCCAGCCCGGCGGTGGAGGAACTGATGCCCAAATCTGATGGTTTCGATCGCCACCTGCCCGATCTTGTCTCCCCGCTGGTCGTCTATCTCGCCTCGCCGCTCAATCGCTTCACTGGCCGCATCTTCGGCAGCGAAGGCCCGGACGTGGCGCTGTATCAGCCGTGGAGCGCGGACTGGTTGGTGACTGGCGACAGCCAGTGGGAAGTGCCGGCACTGGCTGATGCGCTCGCCGCCCTGCCCGAACAGGCCCGCATCCGCGCCTTCTATCCCGGTGGCCGCATCGAAACGGTGATCCCGCCCAACCGCACACTCAAGGCGCTCAAGAGGTGAATACTGCGCGATATGGCGGGGTGTCTCCGCACTTTGGCTCTGCTATCAAATCCTGATGTTTCTGACCTTCCTTGAAGAATTGCGCGCCGCAAAAATACCGGCATCCATGAAGGAGCATCTGATGATGCTGGAGGCGTTGCAGGGCGACGTCATCGATTATTCGATCACCGATTTCTATTATCTGGCCCGCGCCACCTATGTGAAGGACGAAGGCCTACTCGACCGGTTCGATCAGGTCTTCGCCAAGGTGTTCAAGGGCATCGAGCCAACGCTGGAGAGCGAGACCGAGATTCCGGAAGACTGGCTGCGTGCGCTAGCCGAAATGAACCTGAGCGAGGAAGAGCGCGCCGAGCTGGAAAAAATGGGCTGGGACAAGCTGATGGAAACCCTCCAGAAGCGCCTTGAGGAACAGAAAAAGCGTCACGAAGGCGGCAACAAGTGGATCGGCACCGCCGGCAAATCTCCTTTCGGCGCGCAAGGCGACAACCCCGAAGGCGTGCGCATCGGTCAGAAGGACGGGCGCAAGCAGAGCGCGGTGAAAGTGTGGGACAAGCGCGAGTTCAAGAATCTCGATGCAACGGTCGAGCTTGGCACCCGCAACATCAAGGTCGCCTTGCGCCGCCTGCGCCGCTTCGCCCGGGAAGGTGCGGCCGATGAGCTGGACCTTGATTCCACCATCCGCGGCACCGCCAAGCAGGGCTGGCTCGATATCGTCATGCGCCCGGAACGGCACAATGCGGTGAAATTGCTGCTGATGCTCGATATCGGCGGCTCGATGGATCCGCACATCAAGCTGTGCGAGGAGCTGTTCTCGGCGGCCAAAACCGAATTCAAGCACTTAGAATTCTTCTATTTCCACAACTGTCCCTATGAGGCGGTGTGGAAAGACAACAGGCGCCGCTGGACCGAGCGGACGCCGATGATGGAAATCCTCCACAAATTCCCGCACGATTACAAATTGGTGTTCGTCGGCGACGCGTCGATGAGCCCGTACGAGATCACCTACGCCGGCGGCAGCACCGAGCATTGGAACGAGGAACCCGGCGAGGCCTGGCTGCGCCGGATGACTGATGTCTATCACTCGTCAATCTGGCTGAACCCGATCCCGGAAAAGCATTGGGAAAACGGCCAGTCAATCCGCATGATCAAGGAGATAATGCACGACCGCATGTATCCACTCACCCTGGAAGGGCTGGATCGCGGCATGCGGGAATTGAGCCGCAAGAAATAGGGGGCCGACACAGGCCTGCCCCTCACAATCTCATTTGCCGCCAGCGGTTTCCAGCGCCTGCAACTTCTTCGATTGGCTGCCCACATAGGCGCGCACGGCTTCCACCTGCTCCGGCGTGTACCAGCGACTGAAGGCGATCATGCCATTTGCTTTCAGCGCGCCATCGTGAACGACGGCCTTCCACGCCGCCGCATCGGTGAGGACGCCGGAGCGCCGCAGATCGGGCAGGATGCCCGACGCATGTGCATCGGGGCCATGGCAGAAGGCGCAGTTGGCGCTGTAGATCTTGCCGCCTTCGGTCACCTGTGCCGGCGTGAAGGCATCGCTGGGCGGATTGGCCGCTGCAAACACCGGCTCGGTCGCGCGTGGCAGCGCCGCCTTACCGCCCAGCTTGAACACCAGCAGGCGGCCATTGCGGGCATCGCGCGGGTCGTCAAAGGCGGCGGTGAGCGGGAAGGCGCCGCCGTAGCCGACCATGATCGCCACATACTGCTGGCCCTTTACGCTGTAGCTCACGGCCGGCGCGATGATGCCGGTCTGCGCCTTAAAGTTCCACAATTTGGCGCCGGTGCTGGCGTTGAACGCCTGGAAATCGCCGGCGCCATTGCCCTGGAACACCAGATTGCCCGCAGTTGCCAGCGTGCCGCCGTTCCACGGGCCTTCATAGGTAACTTCCCAAGCTGGCTTTTGCGCCACCGGATCCCAGGCGATCAGCTTGCCTTTCAGCGATGCCTTGATCGCCTTGAACTGGGCCCGATCATCGGGAATCGTACCGGGATCAAGCGCAATCCCCAGGTTCCATGCGCCCTCACGACGTTCGAACGCTTCCTGATTCTGATAAAACTGCGGCATTTCCTGCGCCGGCAGATAGACGAGGCCAGTGCGCGGGCTGTAGCTCATCGGGTGCCAGTTGTGCGCGCCCAGCGGCGACGGCATCACCAATGCGCCCGCTTTGCGATAGCGCGCTTCCGGAACTTCGATCGGGCGGCCGGTCTTCATGTCAACACCGGTGGTCCAAGTTTGCGTGGCAAAACCCTTGGCCGAAATCAGCTGACCATTTGCGCGGTCGATCACATAGAAAAAGCCGTTCTTCGGCGCCTGCATCAGCACCTTGCGCGGTTTGCCGCCGATCATCAGCGTCGACAGCATGATCGGCTGGGTGGCGGTATAATCCCAGGTTTCGGCGGGCGTGCCCTGATAATGCCAGAGATATTCGCCGGTATCAGGTTTCAGCGCCAGCACCGACGACAGGAAGAGATTGTCACCCTTGCCGTCGGAGCGGATCTCGTGATTCCACGGGGATCCGTTGCCGACACCGATATAAAGCTGATCCAGTTCCTGATCATAGACGATCGCATCCCAGGCGGTGCCGCCGCCGCCGCCCTTCCAATACTCGCCCGACCAGGTTGGCGCGACCTTGCCGGCCATCACGCTGTCTGACACTTCGCCATCAGGGCCGTTGGCCGGGTTGCCAGGCACGGTGAAGAAACGCCATTTCTTCTTGCCGGTCATCGCATCATAGGCGGTCACATAGCCGCGGACACCCAGCTCGCCGCCGCCATTGCCAATCACCACCAGCCCCTTCATCACGCGCGGCGCGCCGGTGATGGTATAGGGCTTGGCCGTATCGGTGAAGGTTTGCGTGGACCATTTTACCTTGCCGGTGTTGGCATCCAACGCGATCAGTCGGCCATCCAGCGCGGCGACATACACCAGCCCGCCCCAAACCGCGACACCGCGATTGACGACATCGCAGCAGGCGCTGTGCCCGCGCGCCTTGTCCACCTTGGGATTATAACGCCACTTCACCTTACCGGTAACGGCATCCAGCGCCATCACATTCGACCAACTGGTCGTTGTGTACAGGGTGCCATCAACCACGATCGGCGTGGCTTCCTGGCCGCGATTGGTGGGCAAATCGGCATACCATGCCAGGCCCAGCTGGCTTACATTATCGGCGTTGATCTGATTGATATCGGCAAAGCGCTGTTCGGCATAGGTACCGCCGTGCGTCATCCAGTTTCCGGGTTCGCTGCGGGCGTTCATCAGCCGCTGCGCATCCACGCCGCGCACGCCGGTTCCCGGCCCGCCCGATACGGCCAGACCCGCCGCCAGCATCGATCCCGAAAGCAGCATCGCTGCAATTGCCAAACGCTTCATCATCATCCTCCCCAGAATGTGAGAGCAGACTATGGCATGGATAGCAAAGCGCAAACCGTTGATTGTCGCAGGCGTGTCAGCCCGGCAGTTGCGGCGGCGGAAAGGCGGCAATGAAGGCGTTGAAGGCCACGACAAAGGCGGCAATGACCATCAGCAGCGCCTTGGTGCGGTTGCCACCCGGTTGGCGCGACAGCCACAGGCCGCCGATCAGCAAGGCCATGGCCGCCACCAGCGCCAATCCGGAAAGCGGATTCACGCCAGCACCTTGGCGATGGCAGCCTGCCACTGGTTGCGCCGTGAAGCGCGGGCCGCACCATCAATCGCCGGGTGGAACCGAACATCAGCCGCGGCCATGGCATCGGCGGCAGCCGGCAGATCGGCAAAAATGCCAGCGCCCACGCCGGCAAGCATGGCAGCGCCCATCGCGGTAGTTTCGATCACGCGCGGCCGTTCCACCACCACGCCCAAGCTGTCAGCCAGATCCTGGCACAGCCAGTTGTTGGCCACCATTCCACCATCTACGCGCAGCATCGCCGCCGGCACACCATCGGCCGCCAGCGAATCGACCAGATCAGCCGTCTGCTGGCCCTGCGCTTCCAGCGCAGCGCGCACCACGTGCGCTCGTGTGGTACCACCCGAAAGCCCGCAGATCACCCCGCGCGCATCCGGTTCCCAATAAGGCGCGCCCAGTCCGGCCAGCGCCGGCACGAAGCTGACGCCGCCATTGTCGGGCACGCTTTGCGCCAAGGCCTCGCTCTCGGCGCTGTTGGCGATGATGCCCAACCCGTCGCGCAGCCATTGCACGGCTGAACCCGCCACGAAGATCGCGCCTTCCAACGCATAGACTGACTTTCCGTCCAGCCGCCACGCCACGGTGGCGAGCAAGCGATTGCGCGACACCGGCGGCTCAGCGCCAGCATTGGCGAGCAAGAAGCAGCCGGTGCCATAGGTCGCCTTCAGCATGCCGGGACTCAGGCAGGCCTGACCGATTGCGGCAGCCTGCTGATCGCCCGCTGCGCCGGTGATCGGGATCCTACGGCCCAGCAAATTCGTTTCGGCCAACGCCCCGGCACAATCGACAATGGCGGGCAGCGCTGCTTTAGGCACGCCCAACATGGCGATCAGGTCATCGTCCCATTCACACGTCGCGAGATCCATCAGCAGCGTGCGGCTGGCGTTGGTAGCGTCGGTGACGTGTGTGGTGGCGCCCGACAGATGCCAGATCAGCCAGCTTTCCACCGTGCCCACCGCCAGCCGGCCATCCCGCGCCGCATCAGCCACCATCGGCCAGTTGTCCAGCGCCCAGCGAAACTTGGTGCCGGAAAAATAGGGATCAAGCAGGAGCCCGGTCTTGGCCTGCACGTGCGCTTCCAGAGCCGGCTCGGCCGCCTTCAAACCAGCGCAATAATCGGCGGTGCGGCGATCCTGCCAAACAATGGCGCGGGCCAGCGGCTCGCCGGTGGTGCGGTCCCAGAAACAGATGGTCTCACGCTGGTTGGTGAGGCCGATGGCGGCGATGCGTTCGACGCCTACTTGCGAGGCCACCTCTTCAAGGCACGCCTGCGACAGGTCGCGGATCTCGGCAGGATCATGCTCCACCCAGCCGCTGGCTGGGTAATGCTGCGTCATCGGCCGGCCGGCGCTAGCGACGATCTCGCCTCGGCAAGTGAAGGCTATCGCCCTGGTGGAGGTAGTGCCGGCATCGAGCACAAGGATGAGCTGGTCTGTCATGTCGCCTTTTCTATGGCGGCAAAGGCCGTTAGGGAAGTTCTTGTGAATCTGCCTTCCCAGCCTTTGGATCTTGCCATCATCGGCGCCGGCATCAATGGCGCCGGTATCGCCCGCGATGCGGCCGGGCGCGGGCTTTCCGTGGCGGTCCTTGATGCCGGTGATGTCGGCGGCGCGACCTCGTCGGCCTCCACCAAGCTGATCCACGGCGGCCTGCGCTACCTTGAATATTATGCCTTTGGGCTGGTGCGAAAGGCGCTGGCGGAACGCGAAGTGCTGCTCGATATCGCGCCGCACATCACATGGCCGCAACCATTCGTGCTGCCGCATGCGGAAGGCATGCGCCCGGTGTGGATGCTACGGCTTGGCACCTTCCTCTACGATCATCTCGCCCGGCGCGCGGTGGTGCCAGGTTCGGCGCGCATCGATCTGCGCAGTGAACGTGCGGGCCGTGCGCTCGACACCCAGTATCGCACCGCCTTCCGCTATTGGGATGGCTGGGTGGACGATGCCCGGCTGGTGGTCGAGAATCTGAAAGACGCTGCCGCCCGCGGCGCCACCGTGCTGCCGCGCACGCCTGTGGCGCGAGCCGAACGGGTAGATTTTCTGTGGCAGCTCACTCTGGCCGATGGCCGCACCATCGCAGCCCGCCGCCTGATCAACGCCGCCGGGCCATGGGCGGAAGATGTCGCGCGCCGCGTGATGGGCCTCAACGATGCGCCGCCGCTGCGGCTGGTGCAGGGCAGCCACATCATCACCCGCCGCGTTCACCTTGGCCGCGATGCCTTCATGCTGCAGCAGCCCGATGGCCGCATAATCTTCATCATCCCTTATGAGCAGGATTATTCGCTAATCGGCACTACCGAAGGCGATGTTCAGCGGCCCGAAGATGCCAAGGTGAGCGATGCGGAGGTGGAGTATCTTCTGTCTGCCGCCAACCGCTATCTCGCCCGCCCATTGACGCCGGATGACGTGGTACATCGCTTTGTCGGCGTGCGCCCGCTCATCCTGGAAAGCGGCAAGGGCGACAAGGAAACCACCCGCGATTATCGCCTCGTCGAACATCCGGGGCTGGACGCGATGACGATCGTCGGCGGCAAGATCACCACCTACCGCGCGCTCGCCGAAGACGTGATGGCCCGCGTCGCACCCAAATCGAAAAGCTGGACCGGCAAGGCCCCCCTGCCCGGCGGTAGCATCGATCGCGCGAAGGGCGAGCATGGCCAGACCGCCTTCAAGCACTGGCTCGACCGGCTGCAGGCGCGTGAAGCCAATTTTGATCCCAAGCTGATCAAACGGCTGGCGATGACCATCGGCGCACCGGCGGCAGATCTGCTGGCCGGCGGGCTGGGCCGCAATTTAGGTGGCGTATTCGAAGCCGAGCTGGATTATTTCAAGACGCACGAATGGGCGCGGTCCAGCGCTGACGTGCTGTGGCGGCGCACCAAGCTGGGCCTGCACCTTGAAGCCACGGCACAAGCCGAAGTGGCCCGCTGGTTTGGCGAGACGCCAGCCGACGTCCGCGAAATACCCGCCGGCCATCGCTTCGCCCGGCCCGGTGTTGATTGAAGCAGACCGCCGCTAACGCCAGCCAAGCTCAGCATTGATCCCTAATTGTTGCTGATCCGCGATTGCGGCAACATCCACCACAATGACGGGCAGATATCGCCAGCACTTGGGGGGAAGGATGATGCCGCCGGGGCAAGCCAAGGCCATGCCTGTCACGATCAGGAACCGGCTGGCGTGGGCCGATCTCAGCGCCGCGCTCACCGCCGGCTGGGCCGATTATCGTGCTGCGCCGCAGTTCGGCCTGGTCTTTGCCGGGATCTATGTGGCGGCCGGGTTGGCGCTGGCCTGGACCCTCGCGACTCAAAGCGCGGTGGCGTGGCTGGCGCCTGCCGCCGCCGGCTTTCCGCTGTTGGCCCCGTTCTGCGCCGTTGGCCTCTATGAGGTCAGCCGCCGCCGCGAGGCGCTGCAACCGCTGCGCTGGGGCGCGGTGCTCGGCGCGCTCAGGGGCCGCGGCGATGATCAGATCCTTTCCATGGGCGTCATCATCTTCGTCGCCTTCGGTTTCTGGCTGATGATCGCCCATGCCATCTTCGCCATCTTCCAGGCCGAGAGCGGGACGAACAGTTTTGCCTTCCTTCTCACCGGCACCGGCCTTGTTATGCTCGCTTTTGGCAGTGCGGTGGGAGCGCTGATGGCGCTGGGTTTCTATGCCGTCACCGTGGTCAGCCTGCCGATGCTGGTTGATCGCGATGTCGATTTTATGACGGCGATCATCGCCAGCCTCGCCAGCGTGCGCGACAATGGCGTGGTCCTGCTGGGCTGGGCCGTGCTGATCGCCGCGGCGCTGTTCACCGCGATGCTGCCAGCATTCCTGGGCCTGCTGGTGGTGTTGCCTGTGCTCGGCCACGCCACCTGGCACCTCTACCGCCGCCTCGTTACCTAAAGCGCGCCGGCCTCTTTCATGCACGACACCATCACTTCGGCGTCGATGTTCCCGCCCGACAGCGTTGCAATCACCGTCTTTCCCTTCACATCTAACTTGCCGGCCAGCAGCGCCGCCAGCGTGACGCTGCCGCCCGGTTCCACCACCAGTTTCAGTTCACGGAAGGCAAAGGCCACTGCGCGCGCCACCTCCGCCTCGCTCACCGCAACACCGGTGGCGCCGTGATGGCGCAGCGTTTCAAACGTGATTTCCGCCATCACCAGCGTCTGCAACGCATCGCAGCGGGTGCGGCCGGGGCTTTCCACCGGCAGGATATAGCCGGCCGCCAGGCTGCGGCACACATCATCATAGCCTTCCGGTTCGACAACCACGATCGGCAACTGGCTGCCGGCCGCGAATCCCCCCGAAAGCCCGCCACCGCCGCAGCAGGTCAGCCCCATGTCCGCCGTCTCACCTTTGGCGGCCAGATCCTGCACGGCTTCCAGCCCGGCGGTGCCTTGCCCGGCGATGATCAACGGATCGGCAAACGGCGGCACGATCAGCGCGCCGCGCGCTTCGGCCAGTCCGGCCGCTATCGTCTCGCGCGCTTCGGTCAGCCGATCATAGAACACCACCTCAGCCCCGTCGGCCCGCGTGCGCTCCACCTTCAGCTTCGGTGCGTCCGATGGCATCACGATCACCGCCGGCATGCCGAGCAACTTCGCCGCCCGCGCCACACCTTGCGCGTGGTTGCCCGATGAATAGGCCACCACCCCGCCGCGCCGGCCTTCGAGGGGAATCGCCAGCAGGCGGTTCATCGCGCCGCGGAATTTGAAGCTGCCAGTGTGCTGCAGATTCTCTGGCTTGAACCAGATGCGGCCTCCGCAAATCGCATCCAGCGCCGGGCTGTTCAAAAGCGGTGTGCGCACCGGCCAGCTCCCCAGCCGCTCGGCTGCAGCCAAAACATCGGAATGAACGATAGGGGAAGTCATTGAAAAAGCGCCCTTCTGACAGATTGTCACAGCCCCCATAAACCTCAAGGCAACCCATTGAAAGGCCAAGCCAAAATCAGGTTTTTCTCCAGCGGCGCATTGTAACAATTTTCTTCTTTACATGGGGGGGCAGAGACCATAGTTAGCGCGCCGCTGCCCCATGGGACTTCCACCGCAAGGCAGCTTTGGTGTCAATGCCGGCGATAGCCCGGTTGATCCTTCCAAGGGTCAATCGGTCAAGCGCGCAGCGGCGACATACTTTGCCCACCCGGAGGTCCCTTGAGTTGCTCAAGCAAAACGAAGCGCTATCGGTAGCGCGGCTCCTGCGTCCAACGCAGCCCGTTACCCTTGTCCGCCCTCACGCCGCTCGCCGCGCGGCCCGGTTCTTTCTGTCGAAGTTCCCGGGCACCTCGATGTATGCGGTTAAGGCGAACCCATCCGCTGATCTGATTCGCACCCTGTGGGATGCGGGGCTGACCCATTATGACGTCGCCTCCATCGCTGAAGTGCGCCTGGTGCGCGAGGTGGCTCCCAATGCGGTCCTGTGCTTCATGCACCCGATCAAGCCGCCGGAAGCCATTTCCGAAGCCTATCACCGGCACGGCGTGCGGGTGTTCAGCCTCGACAGCATCGACGAGCTGGACAAGATTGTGGCTGCCACCTCGAAGGATGGCGTCAAGGCGACGGACCTTACCTTATGCGTGCGTCTGCGCGTTTCCTCTTCTCACTCCAAGCTCAGCTTGGCGTCGAAGTTCGGCGTGCATGCCGATGAAGCTGCCCCCGTGCTAATGGCTGCCCGTCAGGTCGCCGATAGCCTTGGCATCTGCTTCCATGTCGGCAGCCAGGCGATGAGCCCGCAGGCCTATGGCGATGCCATGGCGCAGGTTCGTGCCGCTATCGTTGGCGCCGGCGTCACCGTGGACATCGTCGATGTCGGCGGCGGCTTCCCGTCGGTCTATCCGGGCATGGAACCGGGCCGCCTGGAATCCTATTTCGAAGTGATCCACCGCGCCTTCGAAGCGCTGCCGATTTCCTATTCGGCCGAGCTGTGGTGCGAGCCGGGCCGCGCGCTGTGCGCCGAGTACAGCTCTGTGCTGGTGCGTGTCGAAGCCCGCAAGGGCGACGTGCTTTACATCAACGATGGTGCCTATGGCGCCCTGTTCGATGCCGCGCACATCGATTGGCGCTTCCCCGTGCAGCACGTGCGGGTAACGCAGAGTCGCGCGCGGGACATGGAGTTCAGCTTCTGGGGCCCGACCTGCGATGACATGGATTACATGCGCGGGCCGTTCGCCCTGCCCGCCGATATCGCAGCCGGTGACTATATCGAGATCGGCATGCTCGGTGCCTATGGCGCTGCCATGCGCACCGGTTTCAACGGCTTCACCGCCGGCGAAACGGTGATTGTGTCGGACGAACCGATGGACACGCTGTATGCTGTCACGGAAGAGTCGCCGGAAAAGATTATCCAGCTGCGCACGAAGTAAGCTTCAGCGCTCCCGCCTTTGCCGGTGGGGGCCGCTTTCCCCGCTCGGCGCCGGACTCCCCCGGCCGCGGGCGGCGTTTCCTTTTGGAAATGCCGGGCCACCCTGTGAATATGGGAGCAATCCATGACCGATACCCTGAACGCCGTCGTCACCGAGCTTACCCCCGCCGAGCGCCAGCGCAAGGCCGAGCTGCTGTCGACCCTGGTCGAACATATCGACATCAAGAGCTTCGATGCCCGCCCTATCATCGACGGCATGGCCAAGATGAGCTTCACTAGCCGCGATCTGGCACGCGCCACCGCCATTTACAACCAGATGCTGGCCGATCCCGATTGCACCATCTTCCTGGTGATCGCCGGTTCGACCAGTGCCGGCGGCTGCATGGATCTCTATGCCGAACTGGTGAAGAACAACATGGTCGATGGCATTGTCGCCACCGGCGCTTCGATCGTGGACATGGACTTCTTCGAAGGCCTTGGCCACAAGCATTATCAGGCGCTGGAAGTGCCGGATGACGACACGCTGCGCTCGCTGCTGATCGATCGCATCTACGACACCTATATTGATGAAGAAGAGCTGCAGAATACGGATCACACCATCTACGAGATCGCCAACAACCTGCCCCCCGGCCCGTACAGCAGCCGCGCCTTCATACGCGAGATGGGCAGATATCTGGCCGAGCATGGCAAGAAGGACAACAGCCTCGTTAAGCTCGCCTATGAGCATGACGTGCCGATCTTCTGCCCGGCCTTTGTGGACAGCAGCGCCGGTTTCGGCCTCGTCAAGCACCAGGTGGACCGCGCCAAGGCCGGCCAGCCCTACATGATGCTCGACGCCATCGCCGATTTCCGCGAACTGACCGACATCAAAATCAAGGCCGGCACCACGGGCCTGCTGATGATCGGCGGCGGCGTGCCGAAGAACTTCATCCAGGACACGGTGGTTTGCGCCGAAATCCTGGGCCACCACGATGTGGAAGTGCACAAATATGCCGTACAGATCACCGTGGCCGACGTGCGCGATGGCGCCTGTTCATCCTCGACGTTGCAGGAAGCCGCCTCGTGGGGCAAGGTCAACACCGGCATCGAACAGATGGTGTTCGCCGAAGCAGGCAGCGTGATGCCACTGCTCGCCAGCGACGCCTATCATCGCGGCCACTGGAAGGCCCGCGCCAAGCGTGCGTGGGGCAAGCTGTTCGCCTGAAAGCAAGCGGGTTGAGGGGTTCCCCTTTCCCCATTTGACAAAGCCCACCAAAGCAAAGAACCCTCCCCGCCACAAACGGGGAGGTTTTTTCATGAACAAGGCAATCTTGCTGCCCATGCTGGTGCTGGCCGGCTGGACGATGCTCGTCTGGATCTGGATGTATGCCACGCGCATCCCAGCCATGGGCCGCGCCGGCATCGATGGCACCAAGATGGTCGGCTCCACCGGCAAGTCCCTGCGCGATGATCTCGTCGCCGCCGGCGAAGTGCGCGCCAGTTGGGTGGCAGACAATTACAACCACCTGATGGAACAGCCGACCATCTTCTACGCCACCGCGTTGGCGCTGGCGGTGATGGGCGAAGGCGGCAGCCTGGCCGTGAACCTGGCGTGGGGTTATGCGGGCCTGCGCATCGTTCACAGCCTGGTGCAGATACTGTCCAACCGCGTCGTCGTGCGCTTCGTCGTGTTTGCGCTGGCGTCGCTCAGCCTGCTCGGCCTGATCCTGCTGGCGCTCAGTATCGCCAGAGCCTGATCAGCATTTCTCATATCTCCAGTTGAGGCGCTTGCTCTCGGCAGCCTGCGCCACGGTCGTCTCGATGCGCTTGACGCGGGTGGCTGGCTGCTTGGCGCTGGTCACCCATTCCAGATAATCGCGGCGGGTACCGGGCGGAAAGTCGGCGAACTGGGCCTCTGCCGTTGGCTGCGCCGTCAGTGCTGCGGTCAGATCATCGGGCATGGCAATTTCGACTTGGGCACACGCGGCGCGGCCATGCGCGTCGGCTTGCCCTCTACCGCCAGCACCGCCGCTGTCGCCAGCCGGGCGGCCAGATCAGCCGGCAGATCGTCCACGCTGGCCAGCTTGCCCATGCCATCCTTGCTGGCAATCGGGCTGCCATCGAAAATCCCAACGCCCGCATGGGCCTTGAACGCCGCCATCATGGCGATGTTACGGCCGTGCAGTGTGAAAAAAGGCATGCTCCACTTCATCGCCACCACCGCATCCGGTACAGCGGCGTGTACGGCGGCGCGCACCTGTTTCAGGATCGGTCGGGCAAAAGGCTGGGTGGTTTCGATATAGGCGCTGACGCGCGAATCCTGCAGCATGGCATCATCCTCCCCTGCCGGCCAGTTTACGCCCGATCGAAGCGCGCCACCAGTTCGACGTGGCTTGACCAGCGGAACTGCCCCACCGGCCAGAGCGTGGTGAGCGTGTAGCCACCTTCCATCAAAATCTTTGCATCACGTCCGAACGTGTTGGGATTACACGATACGGCCACCACCACCGGCACCGACGATGCGGCCAAAGCCCTGGCCTGCGTTTCGGCCCCGGCACGTGGCGGATCGAACACCACCACGCCCAGCCCGACCAGTTCCTTGTCCACCAATGGCCGGCGGAACAGGTCACGATGCTGCACATCAACCCGGCGGCCTGCTTGCCGCGCGGCAACGCCCAGCGCCATCACCGCCGGCCCGGCGGCATCGACGGCCAGTACAGCCGCCTTCTGCGAAAGCGGCAGCGCGAATGTGCCGAGCCCGCAGAACAGATCGGCCACGCGTGTTGCATCTCCAACCGCCTCACAGACGGCCGCGACCAGTGCTGCCTCGCCTTCGCGCGTTGCCTGCAGGAACGGCGCCACCGGCAGCGGCACAGCCACGCCGCCCATGTTCAGCACCGGTTGCCGCCGTTCCACCAGCGTGTCGATGCCGCCCGGTCCTTCCACGCTCAGCCGCGCCAGATCATGTTCCTCGGCAAAACCGGTGAGCGCCTCGATCGCCGCCAGCCCTTCAGCCGAAACATTGGCGAGCAACACGTCCACCCCGGCATCCGACAGCGTAAGCGCAATCCCCGCTCCCTGCCCGTCCTTCAACCGCGCCCGCAGCAGCGCCCTCAGTGGCGCCAGCAGCGCCATCAATTGCGGCGCCAGCACCGGGCAATCGGCAATATCCACCAGCGCGTGCGTGCCTTCGCTGTGAAAGCCCAACATCAGCTTCCCGCCGCGCTTCAACGCCTTCAAGCTCGCCCGGCGCCTGCTGCGCGGTGGGGACAATGCAACAGGCCGCACATCAGCCGGCAACGCCACCACCCGGCCCAACCGATCGGCCACGAAGGCCAGATAGGCCGCTTCGTCCATATGCTGCATCTGGCAGCCGCCACAGTCAGGATAATGGGCGCACGCCGGGGCAATGTGGTGCGGGCCCGCGACGATGCGCGGCGGATTGCAACTAAAATCCACGCTGTCGCCCACCGCCGCTAACGGCACGAAGCGGCCATCGTCGGTGATGCCATCCCCCCGCGCCGCCAGCCGCACGATGGGGCGAATATCGTTCACAGGCTGCCCAGCACAGCCGGCAGGCTGGCGACCAGATCATCGGCAATGCCGCCCGGCCCCAGCCGCAAGCCGGCCTCGCCATGCAGCCAAGCCGCCGCCTGCGCCGCTTCGAACAACGGCATCCCCTGCGCAATCAGCGCAGCGATCATGCCGGCCAGCACGTCACCGGAACCGGCGGTGGCCAGATACGGGCTTGCATGCGCATTGATGGCGGCGCGGCCATCGGGCGCTGCGATGATGGTGGCCGCCCCCTTCAACAACACCACTGCATCACAGCTTTGCGCCGCCGCCTGCACCGCGCCCAGCCGATCATCCCCCACCGAGCCAAACAACTGCGTGAATTCACCTTCGTGCGGCGTCAGCACCGCCGGCGCGCCAATCGGCCCGCGCGGCAGCAGGCGCAGGGCGCCGGCATCGATGACCAGCGATTTGCAAGACAAACTCAGCCGTTTCAGCCAGCCGCGCGCCCGTGCATCGGCCTCCATCCCCGGCCCGATCACAACCGCGCCCAGGCGCTTTTCGGTCAACAGTGCGGCGGCTTCGTCATCATTGCGCCGCATCAGCGCCAGCGCCGGCATCGGGCCGCCCTCACCCGCCAGAGTCACCAGTCCGGCGCCGGTGCGCAGCGCGGCCAGGCCCGCAAGACCCGAGGCGCCGCCATGGCGGGGCGTGCCTTCCACCACCATCACCCAGCCGCGGGCATATTTGTGCGCCTCGCGCCCCGGCCCCTCCATCTGCGGCCGCGCCGTGAAGGCCAGCGGGCTTTCGATGGCAATGCCGATATCCACCACCGCCAACCGGCCGGTGACGAACGCGCCATCGCCCAAGACGTGCCCAGGCTTGGCCGCGCCGAAACTCAACGTCAGCTCCGCTGGTAGCACCCGGCCCAGCGCCTTGCCGGTATCAGCATCCAGCCCCGAAGCGATATCAACGGCCACGACGCACCCGACGCCCCGCAAGCGATCCAGCGCCGCCTGGGCGCTTTCCGGCAGCGGGCGGGTGAGGCCGGTGCCGAACAAGGCATCCACAATCAACGGTGCGGCCGGGGCCTCCTTCAGCGGCACCACGCGGCCAGTCCACCGCCGCGCCATGGTCGCCGCAGGTTCGCACGTGGATGGCCCATCGGCGGCCACCGTCACCGCCAGACCGGCTGCGGCCAGCACGCAGGCAATGCCATAGCCATCGCCGCCGTTATTGCCCGGCCCGCACAGCACGGTCGCCCGCCGTGCCGGCGAATAGGCCATCATCGCCCGCGCCGCGCCTTCCGCCGCCCGTTCCATCAGTGTGAGCGCCGATGTCCCCGCCGCGATGGCAGCAGCTTCGGCAGCCTGCATGGCAGCGGCAGAGACGATGGCGGGGCCAGAATCGGATTTCAACATGCGCGCCTTGTCACAAAGCGAGAGCGTCGGCACAAGGCCGGTGATGACCAGCGCCCTCCACATCCGCCCCGTCCGCGCCGAAGATGCGGCCGAACTGGCCGAACTGCTGAATGCGATCATCGCACGCGGCGGCACCACCGCGTTTGAAACGCCGTTCACGGCCGAGAAGCTGCGTGAGGCTTATTTGATCGGTCCTAGCGTGCATTGCTGCTTCGTGGCCGCCGCCGATGGCTCCCTGCTCGGCTTCCAGACGCTCGGCACGCAACCCTTCCTGCGGGCGCATATTGGCGACATCGCCACCTTCACCCGACTTGACGGCACGCAGCGCGGCGTCGGCTCCGCCCTGTTCGCCGCAACGTGCCAGCGCGCCCGAACCATCGGCCTCTCCGCCATCAACGCCACCATTCGTGGCGACAACATAGGCGGCCTCACCTTCTACAGCCGGATGGGTTTCATCGATCACGAAGTCGTGCCGGCCGTGCCACTGAAAGACGGCACGCCGGTGCATCGGATCAGGAAGCGTTTTGCACTTTAGGACCTCTCCCCGGCGAAAGCCGGGGCCCATCGCCTCCACGTTCAGCGAGACGCGATGGTCGGAAGATGGACCCCGGCTTTCGTCGGGGTGACGTGTGGTTGAAGCGCATCAAATATCCGCAAACACGTGCGTCTCGGCCTTCGCCCCTGGATGCGTCACCGCCCCAAGCCGCGCCGGGCCCACCGTTTGCGCGAATTTCCAGATCGCGCCCGATTGGTAATTGGTGACGCGTGGGCTCCAACTCGCGCGGCGAGCAGTCATCGTTGCTTCGTCCACTTCCAACTCGATCGTGCCGGCTTCCGCATCGATGGCAATCATGTCGCCATCCTCAATCAATGCGATCGGACCACCCGCAGCCGCTTCCGGGCCGACGTGCCCGATGCAGAACCCGCGCGTCGCACCCGAGAACCGCCCGTCGGTGATCAACGCCACCTCCTCACCCATGCCCTGGCCATAAAGCGCCGCCGTCGTGGACAGCATCTCGCGCATGCCCGGCCCGCCTTTCGGCCCTTCGTACCGGATCACAATCACGCAGCCCGGTTCGATACCGCGCTGCTCCACCACGGCAAAGCATGCCTCCTCGCTGTCAAACACCCGCGCCGGGCCGCGGAACTGCAGCGTCTTCATGCCCGCCACCTTCACGATGGCGCCATCGGGGGCAAGACTGCCTTTCAACCCCACCACTCCGCCGGTCGGCGTGATCGGGTTCGCGACTTCATAAATCACCTTCTGGTCCGGGTTCCAGGCGATCTCGTCGATATTCTCGGCCAGCGTCTTACCCGTCACCGTCAGGCAGTCACCATGGATGAACCCGGCATCGAATAAGGTTTTCAACACCATGTACACGCCGCCCGCGTCATACATGTCCTTCGCTACATATTTGCCGCCGGGTTTGAGGTCCGCGATATAAGGCGTCGTCTTGAAGATCTCGGCCATGTCGAACAGGTCGAATTTCACGCCGCATTCGTTGGCCATCGCTGGCAGATGCAGCGCGGCGTTGGTGGATCCGCCGGTTGCCGCGACAATACGCGCCGCATTTTCAAACGCTTCGCGCGTGCAGATGTCGCGCGGGCGGATATTACGCTCCAGCAGGGTCATGATCTGCTTGCCGGCCGCAATCGCGATGTCCGCCCGGTTTTGATAGGGCGCCGGCGCCATGTTGCTGTTGGGAAGCGAAAGGCCAATCGCTTCGCCCACGCAGGCCATGGTGTTGGCGGTATATTGCCCACCGCACGCGCCATGGCCGGGGCATGCCACCTTTTCCAGAGCCGTCAGCCGTGCAATCGGGCAGTTGCCCGCCGCAAAGCCGCCCACCGCCTCGAACACGTCCACCACCGTGACGTCCTTGTCTTCAAAGCGACCGGGCAGGATAGAACCACCATAGACAAATATGCTCGGCACGTTCAATCGCAGCATCGCCATCATCATGCCCGGCAGGCTCTTGTCACACCCGGCAAAGCCCAGCAGCGCATCATAACAATGACCGCGCATCGAAAGCTCGACACTATCCGCAATGCAATCGCGGGAGACGAGACTAGCCTTCATGCCCTGGTGCCCCATGGCAATACCGTCCGTCACCGTGATGGTGTTGAACCGCCGCGGCATCCCGCCCGCCTCGTTCACCCCGATCCGCGACGCATCAGCCTGCGCATCCAGCGTGGTATTGCACGGCGCCGAGTCATTCCCCGCCGACGCAATCCCCACAAACGGCCGCCCGATCTCCTCCTCGGTCAACCCCATCGCATAATAATAGCTGCGATGCGGCGCGCGCTCAGGCCCCACCGACACATGACGGCTAGGCAGCTTGGACTTGTCGAATCTTGTCATTTCAATGCCTCTTTGGCTAACAATCTTGCCTTGGCGCAGCGCGGCGATGGGGTCAAGAGTGTGCGCCCACGCTATTTCAGCGACTTCTCGGCACCCAGTCGCGTCATCAAAATTGCAGCGCGTTTCGCCTGGCGGGTAATGCTCGAAATTTCAATCGTCTCACCCGGCGCATGAGACCCTCTGCCCCCCGTACCAAGCCCGACCAGCCCATCGACATCCTTTGCAACAAACGCAATGTCACCGGCGCCGCGTTTCAGGGGATCAAGTTCGCCCATTTCGGCCAGCCCAAGGTCGCGATTGACCACGTTTAATTTCGCCAGATAGGCGCGGCTGGCCGGTGTTGGCGCCATTGGCGGATAATGTTCACTGAATTCGATCGAGGCATCGGTACGCGGGGCATGCTCAGCGACAATTGCCTGCATTTTCGCTCGAACCCGGTCAGTCTGTTCCTGCGAAAGGGTACGAAAGTCGCCGAACGCCAACCCTACTCCCGGGATGATGTTGGACTTGCCCGTCGCGACCGCGCGCACTCCATCATTGTCCAATCCCGCGGTCGCGCCGCCCGCCACCAATCCGACGTTGAAGGTCAGGTTTGTCTCGGGCAGTTGCGAGCGAAACGCAGCGATAATCCGCGCCAGCTCAAAGATCGCGCCATCGCCAGCATAGGCGCTGAAGATACCACTGGAATGCCCCCCCTTGCCGCTTGTCCGCAATTGCCAGCTATTTCCCGATCGCCGCGCGATCGACCCCATGTCCTTGCCGTTCTCCTGCGCAAGCCCTTCAAAATCCAGCGCCACATCCGCGCGCTTGCCCGCCGCAACCAGATCGGCGCGCGCCACCTCGATCGGCAATCCCACGCGTTCTTCGTCGCCCGTCAGCACGATTTCAATACTGGTGCCCGCCAGGGTGCCCGCCGCTTTCATCGCCTTGAGCGCCAGCAGCATCACGACCACTCCACCCTTATCGTCACCGATCCCCTGGCCACCCGCAACGTCGCCGTCGCGGTGGAAGGGGTCAGCCGGGGCATCAGGTTCGAACACCGTATCGAGGTGGCCAATCAGCAGCAGACGCTTGCCACCTTTGCGCCCGGCATTGGTTGCAATCAGATGGCCGGCACGCCCGGCGGCCTGCATCGGCACCCAGCGCGTCTGCAACCCCAGCGCATCCAGTTCGGCCCGCACCATCACGCCGACTTTCGTAACGCCATCGATGTTCAGCGAACCACTGTTCTGATTGACCAGCCTACCGAGCAGAGCCAGCGCTTCGTCTTGCCCCGTATCGACGGTGGCAACCATTTTTGCTTCTGCTGGAGACAGTCTGGCCGCTGCCGGCATCGCCGCCGCCATGCACGCCAAGGCCGTCGCTGCCGTCAATATGGCTCTTGCTTCCATGATCATGTCCCCAAGTCCCAAAGGCGGGCACTATCGCATGCCAGACGGGCAGTGCAACCAGCCGCTGCTGGACGCGCAAGCCGAATCGATGGTCTCGCCCCAGTTACAGCCCCCGCCGCACCATCGCGATGCAATCGGCGAGGATGTGGGTCCAGCGGGCGACGCCTTCGCGCGTCTGCAACCCGTCATTGCGCACTTCGATGCCGAGATAGGGGATGTGGGCCGCTTCGGCGTGGCGATCCATCGTGTAGTTAAGGTCGCGCCCCGAATATGGCTGGTTGTCCCCCACATGCAGTCCGCGCGACACCAAGGCGACCAGACCCAAGCGGGCGGCGCGGTCATCCTGATTGTAGAGGATACCGATCGGCCAGGGGCGTTGTTCTTCCGGGCGGGTGGCGAGTTTTGGCGTGAAGCTGTGGATGGAAAGGATCAACGCCGGGCGCACGCGCGCAATCTGGTGGGCGATGGCGGCGTGATAAGAGGCGTGGATGGCCTCCAATCTGAGCGCGCGTTCTTCTGCCGGCAGGTTCCAGTTTCCGGGAATCATGTGGCCGTCGCTGCTGGCCGGCACGACCCCCAGGTCGGCGGGATCGCGGTTCAGATCGACCACGAGGCGCGAGACGGTGGCGATGATTGCGGGAGCCGAGAGCGCGCGGGCGAGCCGGCGGGTGAGCGCATCGGTGCCAATATCGACGGCGATATGATCATTGAGCAGCGCGGGCGGGATGCCCAGATCGATGCCGGGCGGCACCTGCGTCGAGGCATGATCAGCGATCAGCAGAAGATCGGCTGTGCCGGGCAGGATTTCGGGCAGACTCATCACCGCCGGCATAGACTGCACGGGCGACAGAAAAAAGGCCCGGTGGCGAACCACCGGGCCCAAAAGGGCATCCTTGGGAGGATGGAACCGGAAATTACTGGCCGGTCGTCGGCAGGGCGGCCAGCTCGGTGCCGAGCAGCTTGGCGGCCTGAGCGAACTTCTTGCCGGCTTCGAACTTGGCGTCTTCAGCACACAGCTTTTCGCCGGTGGCGACCAACTTGATGGCCTTGGTGGCGTCTTCACCGCCCTTGGCAGCAGCCAGGGTGCGGATCTGGGCCGGGGTGGCCTTGCAGCTTACCGGAGCGGCAGCGGAGACGGGGGTGGAGGCAACGGCAACGGCGGTGAGGGCGAGAGCGATAATGCGGTTCAACATGGGTCTTCTCCTGTTGCGGCTGAACTGGCCACGGGATGAAACAAAACTCCGATTGATTTGAACACCGCCGCCTCCGACCGAGGGGGGGGAGTTGAGCAAAGGCTGAGCGCTGCTCAAATCAACTGAAGTCCATCTAAGTAGCACTCAGAAGCCCGTCAACAGCTATTTTGAGCCTTGGTCAGATTGTCGCGCTGCGGCATAGCATTTTCAATACGTTGGACGAATGACGTAGCCGTTATGTGGCACTCCACCCATGACTATGACAGACTATTCGAGCACGACTAAGGCAGAGTTCCGAGTCCGACTCCATTAAGCTGAGCGCGACTCGGGACTGTTGGAACCGGATCAGATGATGTGCGTGGGGCAGAGCCACCAGCCGCTGCCAGAGAGTGCGGCCGCCGCCCGATCACGCGCCGCCGGGGAGGGATAGAGCGCCAGGCACGTGGCGCCGGAACCGCTCATCCGCACAAGGCCGGCCTCCCCTGCCCGTTCCAGCGCCGCCAGCACATCGGCAATCACCGGTTGCAGGGCGATGGCTGCCGCCGTCATGTCGTTGCGCAGGGCATCCAGCGGCAGGGCGGGATCGATGGGACCAAGATCGCGCTGGTTCCAACCGGCGAATACAGGCCCAGTGGCGACAGCCACGCGCGGATTGACCAGCAGGACGGGCGTGCCGGCGAAATTGTGCGGCCAGGGCGATAGCGCCTCGCCCTTGCCGGCGCCAAACCGCGTCTGGCTGCACACGCACACCGGCACATCGGCGCCCAGCGGTTCGGCCAGCGCCGCCAGCCGATCAAGCGCCCAATCCAAACCCCAAAGCCGGTTCAGCAGCCGTAGCGCGGCGGCCGCGTCAGCCGAGCCACCACCCAGCCCGGCTGCGACCGGAATACGCTTTTCAAGGCTGATGGCAGCGCCCGGCACCACCTTGGCAGCCGCCGCCAGCGCCCGGCCAGCGCGCAGCACCAGATTCTCACTGTCCGGCCCCACTGCGCCGGCATTCGGACCCGAAATCGCGAGCGAGAGCGTATCGGCCGGCGCAGCGTGGAGCGTGTCGCCAAAATCGGTGAAGGCGAAAATGCTCTCCAGATCATGGTAGCCATCGGTCCGCCGCCCCCGCAGGTGCAGCGCCAGATTGATCTTGGCCGGGGCATGTTCGGTCAGCATCGCAGGCAGGCTGTGGCGCGGGAAGCGCGACCGCGCAAGGGGGCTATTTCTGGGCCAGCATCGCCGGTGCGGCATCCAGGCCATAGTCCAACCGGGCCTCCAGCTTGCGCTTGTCCTCTGCCGGGGCATCCAGTGCCAGCGCCTGGCGCCAGCGGAAACGCGCTTCGATGCGGCGGCCCTGTTGCCACAGTGCATCGCCCAAGTGACTAATAATGTTGGGATCCTGCGGCTCCAGGCTGACGGCGCGTTCCAACGTGGCCACCGCGTTGTCCACCTCGCCGTTCTGCAATTGCACCCAACCCAAGGAATCGATAATGCCGCCATCGCCGGGGCGCAACTGGGCGGCCTTTTCGATAATGGCCCTGGCCTCAGTGGGCACTTCGGCTGGCGCGCCACCGCGTTCCAGCAGACCATAGCCAAGATAATTCAGTACCCCAGGCTCATTGGGGAACAGCACTAGCGCGGCACGGAAATCCGCCTGCGCGCCGGGCCAATCCCCCGAACGGTCCCGCATCATGCCGCGCAGATAATACAAATTCCACGCCGAAGCGCCCAACCCCTTGCCATAGCGATCAATTGCAATGCCGTAGGCGGTGGCAGCTTCAGCAAAGCGACCGGCACGGCTGTGCCAAGCAGCCAGCCCGGCCCAGTCATCGGCCGAAGCACCCGGCGCCTGCGCGGCACCCAGAAGCAACTGCCCGGCTGCAGCAGATTGGCCGGCCGCTTCAAGCACTTCGGCGCGGCGAGCGCGCACGGCCTCTTCCAACCCCAGCCCGGCAGGCACCTTGTCCAGCGCAGCCAGCGCCGGCTGAGTCTGATCCGCCTTGCCCAGCATATCGCCCAAGGTCAGCCAGGTGATCGGCAGTTCGGGCGCCAGGAAACTGGCCAACCGGGCAAACATCAGCGCCATTGGTTCGGAACGTTCCCGTGCCAGATCCACCGCCAGCCGCGCCGCCGTCCATGCCAGAGCTTGCCGGGGTTCGGCCACCAAGGGCCCTAACCGCTTCCCCGCCTGCAGCCGTTCCCGCGCCACCGCTGAGGGCCGGTCGCCTGGGTAGAGCACGGCCAGCGCCTCGTCGTTGCGGCCGGCCATGGTGAGTGCATCCGCCTGCCCCTGTCGCAGGAACAGCAGCGACGGGCCGCCGCCGGCGCGGGCCAGGCGATAGGCGGTGGCGGCTTCATCCCAGCGGCCCAAGCTGGCCAGCAGATGGGCGCGCTGTTCGGCGATATATGCGCGCAGGAACCCCTGGTGGCGCTGTGGATCGAGCAGATTCAGTGCCGCCCCGATATCACCGCGGGCTTGCGCCACCCAGGCATCAACCGCCGGCCCAACGACGTTTGGCCAACCCTGCCCGCCCAGTTTCTGGCGCAGACTTGCCGCCAGCGCCCAATCCTTGCGGATCATGGCTTCCGCGATGCGCGTCATCGTCACATCGGGATCGCTGGCACCGTCGCCCGCCAGGCTGCGCGCCAGCTGGAACGCCCGGGCCTGATCGCCGTTGGCCAGCGCCAGTTCCCAGCTGCGGCGCTTGACGTTGGCGGCTGCCGGATCAGCGGCGCGCGCCTCCTCCATCAGCCGGGCCGCTAGCCCAACCTCGTTGTCGAGCACGGCATAGCGGCCAATCACATAGGCATGCAGCGCGGAGTCGCTGGGTGGGGCAGCTGGCTTGGTGGCCTTGGCGGGCATGGCGAAAAGCGCCAGCAGAGCTGCAATGGTGAGACGGCTACACATGTGCGCAGAAGATGGCGGGCTGCGGGGGGAATGTCGAGGGGGGCGAGAGCCCGGGGGGGGCTTTGGAGGCGCGGCCGGCGGCTGAGCCGCCGGGTCCGCTTAGAGGCGTGTTGGAAAGACGAAGAAGGAAAGAGCGTGGCGGAGCCACGCCGTCTGACGAATCAGAAAGGGCGCCGCACGTGCTTGCCGGTGCCGGTGCGCAGCACCCGCACGCCCCCGGCTGCGCATTACATATTCGGATAGTTCGGCCCCCCGCCACCCTCCGGCACGACCCAATTGATGTTCTGCGTCATGTCCTTGATATCACACGTTTTGCAGTGCACGCAGTTCTGCGCATTGATCTGCAGGCGGGGGGCATTCTCCTCAAAGCCGACGATCTCATACACGCCCGCCGGGCAATAACGCTGGGCCGGTTCGTCATACAAAGCGTAGTTGACCTCGATCGGCACCGACGGGTCCTTCAGCGTCAGGTGAACCGGCTGGTCTTCCTCATGGTTGGTGTTCGAGAGGAATACGCTCGACAGCCGGTCAAAGCTGATCACGCCATCCGGCTTCGGATATTCGATCTTCGGCGCATCGTCCTTGCGGCGCATATGGGTATTGTCAGGGCTGAGCTTAAAGGTGAAAGGCAGCTCGTACCCCAGATATTCCATCCACATCATGATGCCGCCCATGGCGGTGCCAACCGTTGTGCCGAACTTCTCGACCGCCGGCAGCACGTTGCGCACCATCTTCAGTTCTTCATACACCCAGCTCTTCTTGTACGCGTCGTCATAGTCGTTCAACTCGTCCCCACCGCGCTGGGCGGCAATGGCAGCGACCGCGCATTCGGCGGCCATCATGCCCGTCTTCATGGCTGTATGGCTGCCCTTGATACGCGGCACGTTAAGGAAACCTGCGGCGCAGCCGATCAATGCGCCGCCCGGAAAGGCCAGCTTCGGTACTGCCTGCCAGCCGCCATCGTTGATGGCGCGCGCGCCATAGGAAACACGGCGACCGCCTTCCAGGATCTCACGGATCGCCGGGTGAGTCTTCCAGCGCTGGAACTCCTCGAACGGCGAGAGATGCGGGTTGTCGTAATTGAGCCACACCGAGAAACCGAGCGCCACCTGGCCATTGGCCTGATGATAGAGGAAGCCACCACCATTCGCGTCACTCAGCGGCCAACCCTGGCTGTGGATTACCCTGCCGGGCACATGCCTTTCGGCCGGGATGTCCCACAATTCCTTAAGGCCGATACCGTAAATCTGCGGCTGGCTGTTCTTGCGCAGATCAAACCGGTTGATGATCTGCTTGGAAAGATGCCCGCGTGCGCCTTCAGCGAAGAAGGTGTATTTGGCGTGGATTTCCAGACCCGGCGTCCAGCTGTCTTTCTTCGAGCCGTCCTTGGCGATGCCCATGTCGCCGGTGGCGACCCCTTTCACGCTGCCATCACCGTTGAAAAGCACCTCGGCCGCAGCAAACCCAGGGAAGATCTCCACTCCCAGTGCTTCGGCCTGAGTGGCCAGCCAACGAGTGAGATTTCCGAGACTGACAGTGTAGCAGCCCTTGTTCTGCATGAACGGCGGCAACAGCGCGTGCGGGAAATCATACTTCTTCGTTTCGGTCAGCACCCAGTGATGGTTTTCGGTGACGGGAACCGTGAGCGGGCTGTCCATCGTGCGCCATTCCGGCAGCAGTTCATCTAGCGCCTTGGGATCAACCACAGCGCCCGACAGGATATGCGCGCCGATTTCGCTGCCCTTTTCCAAGATGCATACCGAAAGCTCGACCCCCAGTCGCTGCGCTTCCTGTTTGGCCCGGATCGCCGCGGAAAGGCCAGCCGGCCCACCGCCCACAATCACCAGGTCGTAGGGCATTGATTCCCGTTCGCTCACGTGCGTTCCCCATCCTTGCCGCGCCGCATCGGGCTGGCGCAGACTTGCCATCATTCACCAGATAGCGGCACAGCAAAGGCTTGACCAGACGGGGCACGCTGATGCTTTTGGTCGCTTGTGACACTGCCCCCTGCCACCTTTGCGTCTAATGTTGCTGCCGATCCTGCCGCTGCGCTCGTCTTTCTGGCAAGTGCCGGCGCCGATGTGGCAGTTACCGAACAGCCATGCCGCTGGCTGGATGCGCCCCCACCCACAGCAACGCCCAAGCCTGAAGCGGCGCGAGCGGCCCCACCGGCAGCCGCCCCGCGCGTGGCAGCGCCCTCGCCCGCCCCGGCCGCGGTTCACCCGGCCCATGTCTGTGCCGATGTCCCGGCGTTGCTCGCCCTGCTTGGCCGTTTCCCCGATGCCCGCAAAAGGCCGCCATTGCTGTATCAAGGCGCGTTGGAAACCCGGGTGTGGGTGCTAATCGACCGGCCAGACACTGATCCTGCGCACCGCGAGACCATCGATCGCATGCTGGCCGCCATCGATCTCGACTGGAGCCGGGCTGCGCTGGTCAGCCGCCTGCCCTGGCCTACGCCGGGCGATGGCGAGCCCACCGCCAGCGCTCTGGCCCGTTTCACCCCGGTTGTGGAGCGGCTGGCCGAACTGGCGCCACCCATGCATGTGCTGGCGCTGGGCCAGGTCGCGGCCGATCTCGCCGGCACGCAAGCGCGGCTGGGCAGCAGCCGCGGGCGCTGGTTTGATTGGCGCGGCGCGCAGTTGCTGCCATCGATCCACCCGCGCGCCATGGGCGGCAACAAGGATCTGAAACGCCAGGCATTCGAGCATCTGAAACTATTCCGGGCGGCCATCGCATGAGGCGCGCATCGGCACTGATTGCCATGGTTCTGGCTGGCCCGGCCGCCGCGATTACCGTGCCGCCGGCGCTGATGCCGCCCACGCCGCCGCCGCTAACCACCCTGCCGCCGGCCGCGCAACCGCTGCAGACGGTAACCGGCCTGCGCACCGGCATCACCACACGCCAGCGCATGGTACCGCCGCAACTCACTGATGAAGAACGCACCGCGTTTCAGCAGATCTTTCTCCATCTTGATGCCGGCCGCTACGCGGTGGCCGAGCGCGCACTGAACGCCCAACGTGCTGGAAGCCTGCTCAGCGAAACCGCCCGCGCCGCACTGATTGTCGCGCGCGGCACTGGCAAGCTGACCCGCGCTGATCTTGCGGCATGGCTCTCCGCCAATCCCGATCTGCCGCTGTCGCCAAAAATTGCCCGGCTTGCCGAAGCGCTGCCTGGCGCCGATGCCGCGCCGTTGCCGCTGCTGCCCGAAGTCCGCCCGTTCCGCACCGCCAGTGCTGCAGGCTTCCGTACTGAAAGTCTGCCCGCCGATGCCGATCTTGCCGCCCGGCTAAAGCCCTTGCTCGCGGCCGATCGCAATGACGAGGCGGAGCGGCTATGGTTGGCACAGGCCTCGGCGCTGTCGCCCTTCGCCCGCGCCGATCTCGCTGCCCGCATTGCATGGAACCACTATCGCATGGGCGATGATCTTGCTGCCTGGCGCATGGGACTCGAAGCAACCGCCGGGCTGGGACAGGGCGCGTCTGATGGGGCCTGGTCGGCCGGTCTTGCTGCCTTCCGCCTCGGCCGCTGGCGCGATGCCGCCGAAGCCTTTGATCGGGTAACCATGGGCCGCGACGACACGCGGGCAGCGGCTGCCTTCTGGGCCGGCCGCAGTTGGGGCCTGGTCGGCAATGAGGCCAACCGCACCGCGCGCCTGAATCAGGCCGCCACGTCGGTCGCCAGCTTCTATGGCCTGCTGGCCCGCCGCACCTTGGGCGTGGATCAAGGCCTGGATTGGCGCGAACCGGATTTCATCACGGCAGACTGGAATTATCTGAAAGACGTGGCTGGCGCCCGTCGTAGCGCTGCGTTGGTGGAGATCGGCCAGTTGGGCCTGGCTGATCGCGAACTCAGGCACCTCGCCGCCACTGCGCCGGCCGATGCCTATCCGGCGATCCTGCGGCTGGCCGCCCGGCTTGATCTGCCGGCAACGCAATACAGTCTGGCCACCAATCCCCCGGTGGGCCTGGAAGCGCCGCTGTCGGCCCGTTATCCCGCGCCGGATTGGGTGCCGTTCCGCGGCTGGCGGGTGCCACGCAGCCTGGCCTTTGCCCACGCGCTGCAGGAATCGGCGTTCATTACGACCGCTACCAGCCGTACCGGTGCCAAGGGCCTGATGCAGTTGATGCCCGACACTCGCGATCTTGTGAACCGCCGCATCCTGAAGGAAACCCCTGATGCCGCCAGCGTCGTGGGCGACATGGCCGACCCGGCCTACAATTTCGAACTGGGCCAGACCTATCTTGAGGTGCTCGGCCGCATGGGGCTTACCGGAGGGCTGTTGCCCAAGGTGATTGCGGCCTACAATGCCGGGCCGGGTTCGGTGAAAACGTGGAACCTCACGCTGGATGATCAGGGCGATCCGCTCCTGTTCATCGAATCCATCCCCTATCGTGAGACCCGGCACTATGTCGAGATCGTGCTGCGTAATCTGTGGATGTATGAACTGCGCGATGGCCACACGCCGGTATCGATGGACGCCATCGCCCAGGGCCTCTGGCCACGCCTGCCCGGCATCGGCGGCGAACTGGCGGTAAAGCGCGAGCCGCTGCCGATCCGTCCGCGCCCCGAACCGGGCAGCTTCAGCCCCGAAGCCTGGCCCAGCGACGATCGCGCCGTTGCCGGCGGGAAATAGCCAGCCTAACCCGGAAAGCGCTGATAGCCCGGCAATTCATGCGCCGTGGCCATCCAGCCGATACGCTCGGCAAGCTGGATGTGGCCGTCGGGCACAAACACATCGGGATTGTCGAGCCTGGCCGACTGCACATCGACGATGCCGGGCAGATTCTCGGCGTTGCGATAATACATCCCGCTGCCACAGCGCCCGCAGAAGTATCGCCAGCTTTGCCCAGACGAGTTGAATGCAATGGGTTCGCCCTTTGTCACCCGAAAGGAGGCTTCGGCAAAGGCCGCCCACGCCACCACTGGCGCCCCGCTGCTCTTGCGGCAATCCTGGCAATGGCACAGCGCCACATGCTTTGGCGCACCGCTCACCTCATAGCGCACCGCGCCGCACTGGCAGCCTCTGGCTTCGATCATGTTCGCCTGCTTCAAGACTCAAAACATATCAAGAACAAACGGTCAGCACAAGCCTGTCAGCGCTGCTGTGTCAGGCTCAACAGATTGCCCTCGCTGTCGTTGAACCAGGCAATGCGGGTGCCGCCGTCGGGGGCGTTCCAGATGCCCTGCTCGTCCTGCCCAAAACCGGGATAGATCAGCATCTCCACGCCCGCCGCCACCAATCCGGCCACCGCTGCGCCGGCATCCGCCACCTTCCAGCCCAGCACCGGATATTTGCCGGGCGCCCAATCGGGCAGCGCCGTCAGCCTTATAAAGGCATCGCCGCACGTGAACTGGTCACCAAATGGATCGACCGCCGGTGCCCCGATGCCGAACACCGGCCCTAGCACATCACGGTAGAAAGTCCGCGCCCGTTCACGGTCGCTTGCGCAGATCATTGCCATTATCGGGGCCATCGCCGTCCTCATCGCCGTTCTACCACCATGACAAAGTGGCAAGAAACAGCTTAGCCTGTTTCATGCCCATCGATGAGTCGCTTTCCTTCGTGCCGCTCAACATCGTCGTCGCCACGGTGAGCGATACCCGCGTGGCCGCGACCGATACGTCGGGCGACACGCTGGTCGCCCGGCTCACCGCTGCCGGCCACGGCCTGGCTGCCCGCGCCATCATCCGGGACGAGGTGCCGTTGCTGGTCGCGCAGTTGAACGCGTGGATCGACGATCCGGCGGTTGATGTCATCATCACCACCGGCGGCACCGGGGTGACTGGCCGCGATGTCACCCCAGAAGCGCTTGATCAGGTGGCAGAAAAGATGATCCCCGGTTTCGGCGAGCTGTTCCGCTGGCTCAGCTATCAGAGCATCGGCACCTCCACCATCCAGTCCCGCGCCTGCGCCGGCCTGGCCCGCGGCACCTACATCTTCTGCCTGCCCGGCTCCACCGGCGCCGTAAAGGACGGGTGGGACGGCATCCTTGCCAGCCAGCTCGATGCCCGCCACAGGCCGTGCAATTTCGTCGAGCTCATCCCCCGGCTCCGGGAGCGCTGAACCGATGCGCTACTTCCTCGATTGCGAATTCAACGGCTTCGATGGCCCGTTGATCTCCATCGCCCTGGTGCCGGAAGTGGAAGGCCATGGCACTTTTTACGCTGTGCTGTCCTGCCACCGCCCGCAGCGCTGGGTGGAGGCGCATGTGATGCCGAAACTGGGCGCCGCTGCGCAAAGCCGGGCCGACGTGGTGGCCGGCCTGTCCGCCTATCTCGCCGCCGATCCGGAACCGGTGCTGGTGGCCGACTGGCCAGAAGACATCGCCCATGCCGCGGCGATGCTGGTGCACAAAGGCCGGCGCATGGTGCCACATGTGCGTTTCGATCTGATCAACCTGCCCGGTTTCGACACCGCCACCACGAGCACCCTGCCCCATAACGCCCTGGCCGACGCCCACGCCCTGCGCCGCGAAGTGCTCGCCCGCGAGGCGCTGGACCTGGGGAATGTTGCGGCCTGATGGCGGCTTGTCCCGGGAGGACCTAACCGGTCGGCCCCGCCGCCGGCGCTGGCGGCAGATCCAGCACCATGTCCTTGCTCAGTTTCATGCTGCCATCGGCCTGGCGGGTGAACACAGCCACCCAGTTGCCGGTTTCAACGGCCGGCTGGCCGGTGGCCGGGTTGGTGAAAGTGAAACGATAGACCGCCCGATACACGGCCATAACGCCCGACGCGGCCACATCCACTGTCTCGTCAGACGCCTCCAGCTTGACCGCCGGGTCAGCCATCTGGGCCTTGATCTGGGCCAGCACGGCATCACGGCCGACGTTGTTGGCCTCGCCATGAAACATGCCCAGCATGTCGGGCGAAGCGATACTGATGGCCTTCTGCGGGTCGCGAGCGGCATAAGCGTCGATCTGTGTCCTGATCGCCGCCTTCACCTCCGCTGCAACGGCCGCACGATCAACGGCGGCCGGAGCGTCGGCGCTGCATGCCGCCAGCACCAAAACCAGCGACAAAGCAGCGGGCCGTTTGAACGCTGTTCCGATCATCATCCTCGCCTCCCGAATGCCGCCTTGGACTGGCATAAGGCGATGCCCGCGTGCCAATGACAAGCCATAAAATTTGGGCTGGTCAATCGGATTTGTTCTTTCTATGTTCACACCGATTGGGAGCCGTGATGCTGCGGACGCTGGGGACATTGCTGATGATGACGATGATGGCCAGCCCGGTTGCAGCCGCCGAAGCCAGTGGCAGCTTCGCCGTAACCCTCACCCCCTTGCCCGCGGCCCCCGGCGGCGCAGCGCAGCACCGGCTGGAAAAACAGTTCAGCGGCGATCTGGCCGGCACCAGCGAGGGCGTGATGATGAGCGCGGGCGACCCGGCCAAGGGCATTGCCGGCTATGTCGCGATGGAGGTGTTGACGGCCACCCTCGCAGGCCGCAGCGGCGGCTTTGCCCTGCAGCACAATGGCACCATGGATGCAGGCGGCCAGAAACTGAATATCGTCGTCGTGCCCGGCTCCGGCACCGGCGCGCTGGCCGGGATCACCGGCAGCATGGTCATCCGGATCGAAAGCCGGCAGCATTATTACACGCTGTCCTATGACCTCCCCGCTGCACCCTGAGGCGGTGCGCGGAGGCGGCGCCACGCTGAACGCCACGCCGTCCCGCTTCGGCCTCGCCGCCCGCGAAGCCGATGGTGACTGGCTGGATGCCGCCACCACAGTTGACGACGCGCCGCCCCCTTGCGCACCACGGTGACGGTGGAACGCCCGCGCACCATTACCACCCGCAACCGGTCCCCCGGTGTGCCGTTTGATCGTTCGATTAACGCCTATCGCGGCTGTGAACAGAAGGCACGAGATATAAAAGTGCGCTGCGTCTTCTGCTTTGCCCGGCCCACCCACGCCTATCATGATCTGTCGCCGGGCCTGGATTTCGAAAGCCGGCTGTTCACCAAGCCCGACGCCCCGGCGCTGCTGCAGGCCGAACTCGGCAAGCGCGGTTATCGGTGTCAGCCGATTGCGCTGTGCACCAATACCGATCCCTATCAACCCATCGAGCGCGACTGGACCATTACCAAGCAGATCTTGGCCATGCTGGATGGCTGCCATCACCCCGGCACCATCACTACCAAGTCAGACCGGGTGTGCCGCCCGCGTGATGCACTACATCGCCGACATGCGCGGCGGGAAGGATAACGATCCGCGCTTCTTCGCCCGCTTCCTGGGCCAAGGCCCTTACGCCACCCTTATGCGCCAGCGCTTCCAAAGGGCCTGCGCCGCCCACCAGCTAAGCCGCGAGCGCATCCCGCTCGACTGCAGCCAGTTCCGCCCGCCCAGCGACCAGCTTGACCTGTTTTAGCCACTCGCAGAACAACCCCATGATCAGCACGCGAGATTTCCCCACCGTCGAAATCCACGCTGGTATCGTGATCGATGCCCAGCCTTTCCCGGAAGCCGTCAAGCCTGCCAGATCGGCAAATACATGAGCGAAGTGCTGGTGCTCGGCCTGCCCGATGCCAATGGCGTGGTTGCGCTGCTCGGCCCGGATCTGCCCGTCTCCAACGGCGGACGCATGCACTAGGGTAAGCGGTTACTGCGCCATCCGTTCATAGCGTTCCAGCCGCGGTGGCTCGGTCTGCCACTGCCCCTTGGCACCGATGCTGCGGCCGGCCTCGAACAGGCGCCGCAGCGCTGCCGGTTCAAACCGGATCGGGCTGGGCTCTTCCACCGTGTCGGGCAGATAGGCCAGGTGAAATTCGGCGCGGGCGTTGCGGGCCATGGTATAGGCGCGTGCAACGGCGCGCTGCGTGATGGTGCGCAGCATCTCGCGCACCGTGCGGCCGGCGATGCTGCCACTGTTGGTGCCGCTCGGCGCATCGTTGCCGATCAGGCGCATCTGGCCGTTCACGATCGTCCAAACATGCTCGTTGGCGCCACGCGGATCGACCATGTAGCTGCGCAGCAGCAAACCCTGCTTAATGCTGCCATCGACATGCATCGTCGGCAAACCATCGGTCTGGCTGATATAGACCGGCGAGAACACACCGGGGATCGCCGCCGACGCCGCCAACACCCGGCGGTAAAGCTGAACCCGATTGGGCAAGGCGGCGCTGGCGATCCGTCCCATATCCCAAACGGTGGCAGCGCCATTGTCCAGATTGGTGGTGCCCACATACAGCCGCCGGCCCTTGCGATGTTCGGCGGCGACTTCGTCCAGCAGTTGTTCGGTAACGATGGCCTCGATCATCTTCTCCAGCGGCGTTCGATCATAGACGGACGCGTTGCGGGCAAAGCCGATGATGCCGCGGCGCTTCATCACATCCTTGTCGGTGATCTGGGTATAGGCCCGGGTGAGTTCGGCATCATGCGCGGGCCCCAGAAAGGCCAGGGTGGCCATCAGCGCCCCGGTAGAAATGCCGGTCACAACGTCGAACTGCGGCCTTTTGCCTGATGCGGTCCAGCCCACCAGCACGCCGGCACCAAAGGCTCCCACCGATCCCCCGCCCGACAGCAGCAGCACATCATTGCGCTTGCCCAACTGGCGCGGCGGCGGCGGATCACCCAACGGCGTGCCATCGGCATCGGCCGCCGAAACAATCGCCAGCCGCGCCAGCGTTGGTGCTTCAAAGGCTTGTGCGTCCGGCCGAGTGGCACAGCCGGCCACCAGCAGGAGACCGCACATCAGGGGCAATGCCGGTCTCATCAAGGCGTCCTTCCCGGTTGACGGCGCCGTGCAGCCCACTGGCGAGAGGCCGATCAAGCAGTCGGCAATTTGTAATCCTTGTACTGTTCGCGCAGCGCTGTCTTCAGCAATTTGCCGGTCGCCGTGTGCGGCAGGCTGGCGACGACCAATACATCGTCCGGCGTCCACCATTTGGCGATCTTGCGATCCAGATAGGCCAGCACGCTTTCCTTGCTCACTTCGGCGCCGTCCTTGGGCACCACCAGCAGCAGAGGGCGCTCGTCCCATTTCGGGTGGTGCACGCCGATCACGCAGGCTTCCGCCACGCCCGGCGCACCCACGGCGACATTTTCCAGATCGATGGACGACACCCATTCGCCGCCCGATTTGATCACGTCCTTGGCGCGGTCGACGATCTGCATATAGCCAAGCGGGTCGAGCGTCGCGACATCGCCGGTGTCGAACCAGCCATCCTCAAAAGCGGACGCACCATCGCCCTTGAAGTAACTGCCCACTGTCCACGGCCCGCGGACCAGTAGCCGGCCAAAAGCCAGCCCATCACGCGGCAGTTCCGTGCCCGCGTCGTCGACGATCTTCATCTCGACACCGAAAACACCGCGGCCCTGCTTGATACGCACATCAAGCTGCTGCTGATAATTCATTGATTCCGTTTCCGGAACACCTGCGCCAACTGTGCCGAGCGGGGACATTTCGGTCATCCCCCACAATTGTAGCACGCGCACGCCCAACTTGTCATAGGCTTCGATCATGGCGCGCGGCACAGCCGAACCACCGATGGCCGTTCTGTTCAACTTGCCAAGGGTTTGGCCGGTTTTCTCAAGATGCTGCATCATGCCCAGCCAGATGGTCGGCACCGCCAGCGCGAGGTCCACCTCTTCCTCGACAATCAGCGTGTGCAATGTTGGAGGATCGAAATTGGGGCCGCCCATCACCAGCTTGGCGCCGGTGAGTGCGGCGACATAAGGGATCGACCAGGCATTTGCGTGATACATGGGGGCAATCGGCAACACGACGGTGCTTGCGCCCATGCCGAACGTATCAGTGGCCGCCGCGGCCATGGCGTGCAGCACGTTGGAACGGTGGCTGTACTGCACCCCTTTGGGATTGCCGGTAGTGCCGCTGGTATAGCACAGGCCAGCGGGCGCATTCTCCGGCAGGTCCGCCCATGGCTCATCAACGCTCTCGCAGGCCAGCAACTCCTCGTAACACAGCAGTTTCAGACTGGAATCCGTCGGCATGTGGGTCCGGTCTGTGAGCAGAACAAAATGTTCGATGGTGGAAAGGTTTGGCGCCAGCTTCTCAACTAGCTTCACAAAAGTGAGATCGAAAAACAGCACCCGGTCCTCGGCGTGGTTGGCAATATAGATGATCTGTTCTTCAAACAGGCGCGGGTTGATGGTGTGCGCCACCCCGCCCATGCCGGAAATGCCGTACCAGCTTTCCACGTGCCGCCACGTGTTCCAGGCCAGCGTGGCAACACGATCGCCCGGCTGCATGCCCAGCCGCCGCAGCGCGCCGGCCACCTGCCGGGAACGGCCGCGCACGGTGGCCCAGTTGGTGCGATGCTTCGGCCCTTCACAGCTCAGCGACACGATCTCGCGCTGGCCATGATAAATGGCCGCATGATCGATCAGCTTGCTCACCAGCAGCGGCCAATCCTGCATCGTTCCCAACATATGTCCTCCCCAATGTTGCTGCACCTGTCGCCTCCCCGGCCACGGCACCTTTCCATTTGTTCATAGCCGCGCCGCCGGCCAGGGAAAAGGGGGACTTGACGAACGGAACATTTATAGAACATAGACAGTGGAACAAATAAAGAACACAGGCGTGATTCGGGCGCCAGAGGAACCATACGATGATGATGCTGTTGATGCTGCTGGCCTGTGTCGCGATCTGGGCGCTGGTGGCGCTGATGCTGGGCGACGCCCGCGTGCGGCTGCTCGACGCCCTGTGCGGTGTTCAGACTGGCGGCTGGATGCCGTCGGCGTCGCCGACGTGCGCCACGGCGGGATGGCCTGCCGCTTCTCGCCCCTTCACCAGGGCGTAAGACCTGACGGCCAGTGGCACCAATGCGGCATAGACGACGGCAACAATCGCCAGCGTCGGCCACGGATTGGTGACCAGCGCGCCCGCGAACAGGCCGATCCCGGCCAGCGCCGGCAGTCGCCACGACGACCGCAGCCGCATTGCCCCCCAGCCGTAGGTGGGCAGGTTGGACACCATCAGAAATGCCACGATCAGGGTGGTGACTGCCACCACACTTGCCCTGATGGTGAGGTCCGCCAGAAACGCCGGCTCCAGCCAGAAATGCACATAAAGCGGCAACAGCGTCAGCCCCGCTCCCGCCGGCGCCGGAATCCCGGTCATATAGCCCAACCGCTTGTGCGGTTGATCAACGGCATCGATCTGCGCGTTGAAGCGCGCCAGCCGCAGCGCGCAGGCGATGGCCTGGGCCAGCGCCACCATCCAGCCCAGCCGTCCCGGCAGATGCTGCAACGCCCACAGATAGAGAATGAGCGTGGGTGCCACGCCAAAGGCCGTCACGTCCGACAGCGAATCCAGTTCGGCACCAAAGCGGCTGCTGGCCTTCAGCAGCCGGGCAATGCGGCCATCGATGCCATCCAGCACCGCCGCCAGGATCACCGCCGCCACGGCCTTTTCCCATTCACCGCCGATGGCAAAGCGCACACCGGTAAGGCCAACGCACAATGCCAGCACGGTGACGGCATTGGGCACCACGGCGCGCAGCGGAATGCCGCGGCGGCGGGGCGGTTCGGGTTCTTTCATGCCGCGATCATTGCGCCTGCGCGCCCTGCATAAGCGGGGCACCCTTCACTGCCAGCACGGTTTCGCCGGCAATCGCCCGCTGGCCCACTGCCACCGCCGGCACATAGCCCGCCGGCAGGAACACATCCACACGGCTGCCGAAGCGGATCAGGCCGAAACGTTCGCCCACCTTCAGCGCCTGGCCAACATCCACCCACTTCATGATGCGCCGTGCCACCAGACCGGCGATCTGGGTGAAGGCCACACGCACGCCGCTGGCATCTTCCATCACGAAATACTGGCGCTCATTCTCCTCGCTGGCCTTGTCGAGATCGGCATTCAAAAACTTGCCCGGCACGTAGACGATCCGGGTCAGCCGGCCTGCGATCGGTGCACGATTCACATGCACATCGAACACGTTCATGAACACCGTCACCCGCGTCACCAAGCCTTCGCCCAGCCCGCCCTCGCCCAGCAACTGGCGCGGCACCTCGACATTGGTAATCAGGCTGACAAGGCCATCGGCCGGCGACACAATCAGATTGTCGCCCAGCGGCGTTACCCGCACCGGATCGCGGAAGAAGGCCGCCACCCAGATGGCAATGCCGAGCAGCACGAAGCTGAGCGCCGTCCACTCCAGCACCAGCCCGCTGAACAGCACGGCAGCCAGCGCGATCCCGAGGAACTTGCGCCCTTCAGGGTGCATGTCGGGCAGGCGATATTTGGCGCTCTCGCCGGGCACGAGCGGCAGCGGGCCAGCCGGCACTTCGGGGGGTGGCGGCGGCGCAGACGGCAGTTGCGGTTCCGCGTCCGGCGTCACCGTCAGCGCGTTCAGCTCGGCCTCGAGTTCCTCTTTGGTCAATTTCTTGTCAGGATCAGTCATATCCGCTGCTTTAGCCCCGTCATACGCCGCTTGGCAATTCGTCCTGCATTGCGCACGGCCCGCCGATGCGCCACAGGGCGGCGATGATCCAATCCCTGCTGCTGTTCTGTGGTTCCCGCCCCGGCCATGATCCGGCCCATGCCGAACTAGCGGCGGGCCTGGGGCGCCTGTGTGCCGAATACGGAATCACCCTAGTTTATGGCGGCGGCCGCGTCGGGCTGATGGGCGTGGCGGCACGGGCCTGCAAGGATGGCGGAGGCCGCGTGATCGGCATCATTCCGCGCCTGCTGATGACCACCGAAATCGCTCCGGACAGGCTTGATGAACTGCACGTGGTGGAGACGCTGCACGAACGCAAGGCACTGATGCACCGGCTTTCCGACGCCATCATCGCCCTGCCCGGCAGCATCGGCACCCTGGATGAGTTCTTCGAAAGCCTGACGTGGCGGGAACTGGGTATTCACGACAAGCCGATCTGGCTATTGGGCGGGAACGGCTATTGGGATCCGCTCACCGCGCTTCTGGCCCATATCAGTTCCGCGGGCTTTGGCCCGCCGCATCTCGCCATGCTTGCCGAACCGCTGACCGATCTGGCGGCCCTGTCGGAAAAGCTCGGGTCAGTAACCGTTGACCGCAGCGGTCCCTAACCCCTAGAAGATTGCTACATTCCGTCGCACAAGATTCAGGAAGCTACGATGCCCAAGATCAAGGTCGAAAATCCCGTTGTCGAGCTGGACGGCGATGAAATGACCCGGATTATCTGGCAATGGATCCGCGAGCAGTTGATCCTGCCCTATCTCGACATCGATCTGAAGTACTACGACCTCGGCATGGAAAACCGTGACGACACCAACGACAAAGTAACGGTTGAATCGGCCAACGCGATCAAGGAATTCGGGGTTGGCGTGAAGTGCGCCACCATCACTCCGGACGAAGCGCGCGTGAAGGAGTTCGGGCTGAAGCGGATGTGGAAATCGCCCAACGGCACCATCCGCAACATCCTGGGTGGCGTCGTGTTCCGCGAACCCATCGTCATCAAGTCCGTTCCGCGCCTGGTGCCGGGCTGGACCGATCCCATCGTCATCGGCCGCCACGCCTTTGGTGACCAGTATCGCGCCACCGATTTCAAGGTGCCCGGCGCAGGCAAGCTGACCATGCGCTGGGAAGCGCAGGACGGTTCGAGCGTGATCGAGGAAGAGGTGTTCGAATTCCCCTCGTCCGGCGTCGCGATGGGCATGTACAACCTTGATGACAGCATCCGTGATTTCGCCCGCGCCTGCCTGAATTACGGCCTCGATCGCGGCTGGCCGGTCTATCTTTCAACCAAGAACACCATCCTGAAGGCCTATGATGGCCGCTTCAAGGATCTATTCGAGGAAGTTTACACCAACGATTTCAAAGCCCAATACCGCAAGGCTGGTATCGTATACGAACATCGCCTGATCGACGATCTGGTGGCCAGCGCCCTGAAATGGTCGGGCAAGTTCGTGTGGGCCTGCAAGAATTATGACGGCGACGTGCAGTCGGATATGGTGGCGCAGGGCTATGGCAGCCTGGGCCTGATGACCAGCATCCTGCTCACTCCCGATGGCAAGACGGTGGAAGCCGAAGCCGCCCACGGCACCGTCACCCGCCATTACCGCATGCATCAGGAAGGCAAGCCGACCAGCACCAACCCGATCGCCAGCATCTTTGCCTGGACCGGCGGACTGAAGCATCGCGGTAAGCTGGACGGCACGCCGATGGTGACGAAATTTGCCGAAACGCTGGAACGTGTGTGCGTCGAGACTGTCGAATCGGGCGCGATGACCAAGGATCTTGCCCTGCTGATCGGCCCCGATCAGGCCTGGATGACGACGGAGAAATTCTTCGAGGCCGTTCGCGCCAATCTTGATGCCGCCATCGTCAAGGGTTTGTAACGACTGCGGCTTCCAGGCCGCACTTGCCCTCCCCTGCCCGGCCCGCCAATAGGCAGGCTTCGCAGGGGAGACTGACATGACGGATTTCGCCATCAACCGCCGCCAACTGCTGGCTTGCACCGCTGCTGCTGCCATTACCGGGCCAGTGCTGGCGCAGCCAACGGCCGATGATCGGCTGCTTGGCCTATTCGATGCGATGTTTGCTGAAGGCATCGCCGCGTCCCCGGAACGCGCAACTGCGTTGGGGCTGGATACGGGTGCCCATGCCGGCCTGAAATCGCAACTGTCGGATTACAGCGTTGCCGGTCGCGTCGCCGATCTGGCCCGCGCCAAGAGCCAGCTTGACCGGCTGCGCGCCATTCCGGTCGAAGCCCTTTCCCAAGCTCGCCGGCTTGACCGCGACGTGGTGGAATATGATCTGTCGCGCCGGGTGATGAACGAAACGCGCTTCGGCTTCGGCAGCGCCGGCGGCAATTTCGCACCCTATGTGCTCACCCACAGCGAAGGCGCCTATCGCGAGGTGCCGGGATTCCTGGACAGCCAGCACCGCATTACCAACGCAGACGATGCCGAGGCATGGCTTGCCCGCCTTTCCGCCTTTGCCGGCGCAATCGATCAGAACACCACCCGCCTGCGCGAAGAAGCTGCCACGGGCGTGCTGCCGCCGGCCTTCCTGTTCGATCTGGCGCTGCCGCAGATGCAGCGCCTGCGCGGCACCCCGGCCGGCGAGACAGTGCTGGTGGCTGCCCTCACCCGCAAGACGGTCGCCGCCAATGTGGCCGGCACTTGGGGTGGCCGCGCGCTGGAGATCGTCGAAAAGGAGGTGTTCCAGGCACTCGATCGCCAGATCGCCGCCGTCACTGCCCTGCGCGCCAGCGCCACAATGGATGCCGGCGTGTGGAAACTGCCCGAAGGCGCGGCCTATTATGATGCCGCGGTCAAATCCTCCACGACCACCAACGACACCGCCGAAGACGTGCATCAGCTTGGCCTGACGCAGGTTGCTGAAATCTCCGCTCAACTTGATGTGCTGCTGAAGGGCCAGGGCCTGACGCAGGGCACGGTGGGGCAGCGGCTGGTGGCGCTGAACGAACGGCCGGACCAGACCTACCCCAACACCGATGCCGGCAAGGAAGAGCTGCTGACCGAACTGCGCAGCCATGCCGCCCGCATGTATCCCAGCCTTGAGAAATTGTTCATCAGCCAGCCGAAATCAAAGCTGGACGTGAAGCGCGTACCGGTGGCGATACAGGAAGGCGGTGCTGGCGCCTATTATCAGGCTGGCACACCGGATGGGACGCGCAACGGCACCTTCTTCATCAACCTGACCGACAGTTTCGACCGGCCCAAGTTCGGCCTGCCCACCATCACCTTCCACGAAGGTGTGCCCGGCCACCATTTCCAGGTGATGCTGGCACTGGAAAGCCCGGATGTGCCGCCGATCCGCCGCCGCGCCGGCTATTCGGCCTATACCGAAGGCTGGGCGCTCTATGCCGAAACCATGGCCGACGAGATCGGCTATTACGACGGCAATCCGCTGGGCCGCATCGGCTATCTGCAAAGCCTGCTGTTCCGCGCCACGCGCTTGGTGGTCGATACTGGCATTCATCACAAACGCTGGACGAAGGATCAGGCCATCGACTGGATGGTGGGCGCCACCGGCTTTGCCCGCGGTCGCACGACCCGCGAGATCGTGCGTTACTGCGCGGCGCCGGGCCAGGCGCTGAGCTACAAGATCGGCCATACCAAGTGGCTGGCGGTGCGCGAGGCGGTGAAGGCCAAGCAGGGCGCCGCCTTCGATATCCGCCAGTTCCACGAAATTCTGCGGCTGGGCGCCATGCCGCTGGTGCTGTTCGAGCGCGAAGCGTTGCGCCGCGCGTGAGGCGCGCCAATCAGAAACATGCCTGAAGCGTGACAGATGCAGGTTCAGCCGCCATGGTACACCCATGGCGTTCAACCTCGACAGCTCGGCCTTCAAGGACATGGCGCTGGTCCTCGGCGCCACCGGTCTGGTTATCCCGGCCTTTGCCGCGCTGCGCATCTCGCCCGTCATCGGCTTCATCCTGATCGGCGTGGCTGCCGGGCCGTTCGGGCTCGGCCAATTGCCGGGTCTGGGCTGGCTGGAACTTTCCAACCCGGTGGCGCTGGCGGCACCGGCGGAACTTGGGGTGGCATTGCTGCTGTTCGCGCTGGGGCTGGAACTCAGCCTTGATCGCATCCGCACCATGCGCAGCCTGATCTTTGGCCTGGGCAGCCAGCAGATGCTGCTGTGCGCTGGCCTTATCGGAGCAGCGCTCTATGCCGCCGGCCTGCCGCCCGTCGCGGTGGTGGCACTGGCCGGGGCGCTTGCGTTGTCGTCCACCGCCGTGGGCCTGCAACTGCTGTCAGCCAGCGGGCGCATCAACAGCCAGGCCGGACGCAAGGCACTGGGCGTGCTGCTGTTTCAGGATCTGGCCATCGCGCCAATGCTGTTGCTGATCGGGGCCGGAAGCGGCGTCAATTTCGGCAAGAGCTTGATTGTCGGTGTCGGCGCGCTCATCGGCATCGCGCTGTTTGCCCGCCACATCGTGCCGCCGCTATTCCTGCAGGCAGCACGCACCCGCCGTTCCGAATTGTTCCTGGCTGCCGCGCTCGTCGTGCTGATCGGTTCGGCCGCCACCGCTGCCGTGGCCGGCCTGTCACCCGCCGTGGGCGCGCTCACTGCCGGACTGATGCTCTCCACCAGCGATTACCGCCGCCAGATCGAAGCGGCAATCCAGCCTTTCGAGGGCCTTCTGCTTGGCGTTTTCCTGATCTGGGTGGGCAGCGGCCTCGATCTGGCCGCCATCGCCACCAATCCCTGGCCGGTGCTGGGCGGCACGGCGGCGGTGATCCTGGTGAAGGGCGGCGCCATCTATGGTCTGCTGCGCGTGCGGCAAGCGCGGCGCGGTGTGGCCGGCCATGTTGCGCTGCTGCTGGCCAGCCCGTCTGAAACCAGCCTGATCGTGCTGGGCGCCGCTTTTACCGCCGGCTTGATCGGCGGCATCACGGCGCAATATGCGTTGGCTGTCGCCTCGCTCACCCTGGCGCTGGCGCCGCTGCTGGGCCTGGCCGGCGCGCGGCTGGAGGTCCAAAGCAACGAAGACCAGCAGGAGCCGGCGCCGGAAGCGGCCACCCAGCAGACCGTGATCATCGGCTATGGCCGCGTTGGGCGGTTGGTGGCGCAGATGCTGGACATGCACGGCCAGCCTTGGCTGGCGGTGGACAGCGACCCTGACGAGGTGCAGCGCCTGCGCCGCGCCGGCAAGCCGGTGGTCTACGGCGATGCCCGCCGGCCCGAACTGCTCGATCGCCTGAAGCTGGATCATGCCCGCGCCGTGGTGCTCACTATCGACGACATGCGCATGCTGGATCTGCTCGTCCGCCGCATCCGCGCCAGCAACCCCAATCTGTGCATCGTGGTGCGCGCCCGCGATGCCGAACATGCCGGCACGCTCTATGGCGCCGGGGCGACCGATGCCGTGCCCGAAACCGTGGAGAGCAGCCTGCAACTGGCCGAAGCCGTGCTGGTGGATCTGGGTGTCGCGATGGGGCCGGTGATCGCCTCGGTGCACGAAAAGCGTGACGAACTGCGCGCCCAGATAAAGGGCAGTGGCGTCACACCCAAGCGCCCACCGCTGCGGGCCTTGCGCCGGCCACCACCGGCCTGAACCGCACCGGGCGGCCTGTCCTACAAACGTCTAACCGGGTTATGGTTGCCGCGCAGGTTCGGCTCTTTTAAAGGGTGAGTTCACAGACGTTCAAACCGTCCAAGTGCCGAAAAACTGTCAAAACCGGCCGAGGGCGACGGCGGGTTTTTGCCAGCACATGATGTGGAAATTCGGCACCCGATTGTAACGATCACGCTTGTCAGCCGGGCCCCCAGTGGCAGGCGGCTCGTCGAAGTGGGTGAGCATCAGGCCAAGGTTTAGCAGCGCCTGCATGTAACGCTTCAGCGGGCGGTGGTGATTGATGATGTCCACCCCCCGCCAGGCGGTGCGCCGCGGGCGTTCGGTGAGGTAATGATCGATCGGGAAACTGGGCTCGCCGATCAGGGGCTTCACCCAGCCCAGTTCAACCGCCGCCGTATTGAAGGCGGTGAGATTGGCGATGAGCAGATGGCCGCCCGGCCGGATCGCGGCGACGATGCGGACAAGGGCGGCATCAAGATCGGGCATGTCGATCAGCGAAAGATAGCAGACCGCCATGTCGTAGCCGGCGGATTCGACCAACATCGCTTCGGCTGCCTCGATACGATAATCGCCGTGCGGGTGCAGTTCCAAGGCACGATCGATCAGCGCGGCGGCCGGGTCCACGCCGGTGGTGGCGAGCCCGCGCCCGCTGAGCATGCGGCAGAAACGCCCTTCCCCACAGCCAACATCCAGCACGCGCGCAGGGCCGAGTTCATCCACAAGCGCCAGCATCGGTTCATCCAGCACGTGCACGCGGCCAAAATCGCCGGCCTCACCCTGAATGGCGATCCACGCTGCCGCAGAAGCATCCCAATCAACCGCCAACATCGCCCCCCTTGGCTACGGGCGGCCGGCTTTGGACGGTCAATGCGGCAAGGTCAAGCGGTCAGCGCGGCCTTCACGGCAGCAATTGCATCGGCAGCCTTGTCCGCATCGGGGCCACCGGCCTGCGCCATGTCGGGCCGGCCACCGCCGCCCTGGCCGCCCAGTGCCGCCGCAGCGACGCGGACAAGATCCACCGCCGAACGCGTCGCGACCAGATCGTCGGTCACGCCCACCGCCACGCTGGCGCGGCCGTCGTTCACGGCCACGATCGCGACAACGCCGCTGCCCAGCGCCTGCTTGGCTTCATCCACCAGCCCACGCAGCGCCTTGGCTTCCAGGCCATCCAGAACCTGCCCCTGGAAAGAGATGCCGTTCACCATTTCGGGGCCGGCCTTGGAGCCAGCGGGGCCCGCCAATGCCAGTGCCTTCTTGGCATCGGCCAGTTCCCGCTCAAGCCGCTTGCGCTCATCGATCAGGGCAGCAAGCCGCGCCGGCACTTCTTCGGGCCGCGTCTTGATGGCAGCGGCGGCTTCCAGCAGCAGCGCCTCACGCTCGTTCAGCCATTCGCGTGCGGCGATGCCGGTCTTGCCCTCGATGCGGCGCACACCGCTGGCGACAGCGCTTTCGCTGGTGACCTTCAGCAAGCCAATATCACCAAGCGCTTCGGCGTGGGTGCCGCCGCACAATTCCACCGAATAAGTGTCGCCGGCGTCATCGGCACCCATCGAAAGCACGCGCACTTCCTCGCCGTACTTCTCACCAAACAGCGCCATGGCGCCGGCTTCGATGGCGGCGTCCGGCGTCATCAGCTTGGTCGAAACCGGGCGATTGCCCAGGATCTGGGCGTTCACATCGGCTTCCACCTGCGCCAGTTCGGCCGCCGTCATCGCCTTCTGGTGCGAGAAGTCGAAGCGCAGATAATCTTCGCCGACGTAAGAGCCCTTCTGCGTGACATGCGTGCCGAGACGGCGCCGCAGCGCGGCATGCAGCAAGTGGGTGGCGCTATGCGCGCGGCGATGGGCACCACGCTGCGGGGCGTCCACGTCCAGCTTCACCACGTCGCCTACGGCGAGCGGACCAGCGGTGAGCGCCACGTCATGCAGATGCAACTTGCCCAGCGCCTTGCGCGTATCGGCCACGCGCGAAGTCAGGCCCTCGCCCCAACTGATGCTGCCACCATCGCCAGCCTGGCCGCCGCTTTCGGCATAAAACGGCGTCTGGTTGGTAACGACGACGATCTTCTCACCCGCGTTTGCTGTCGTGACCTGCTGGCCATCCTTCACCAGCGCCACAACCTTGGCTTCGCCGGTCAGGCTGGCATAGCCGGTGAATTCGGTGGCACCTTCGTCTTCAACGATATCGAACCAGACGGAGGCATCCTTGGCTTCGCCGGAACCGCTCCACGCCGCGCGGGCCAGGCGGCGCTGTTCGGCCATGGCCGCATCGAAGCCAGCACGATCAACGGCGATACCGCGCGCCCGCAGCGCGTCTTCGGTCAGGTCATAGGGGAAGCCGAACGTGTCATAAAGCTTGAAGGCGACATCGCCGGGCAGCGTGCCCCCGGCGGAGAGCTTCGCGGTCGCGTCATCCAGCAGGCCCAGCCCGCGCTCCAGCGTCTGGCGGAAACGGGTTTCCTCCAGTTTCAGCGTTTCCTCGATCAGCGCCTGCGCACGGCCGAGTTCGGGGAAGGCCTGGCCCATCGTTGCCATCAGCGCCGGCACCAACTGGTGCATCAACGGCTCCTTGGCGCCCAGCAGATGGGCGTGGCGCATGGCGCGGCGCATGATGCGGCGCAGGACATAACCACGCCCTTCATTGGCCGGCAGCACGCCATCGGCGACCAGAAAGCCTGACGAGCGCAAATGATCGGCAATCACCCGGTGCGAGGCGCGGGCTTCGGCGGTGGTAGCCTTGCCCACCTTGTCTTCGCTGGCGGCGATCAGCGTCTTGAACGTGTCGGTATCATAATTGTCGTGCACGCCCTGCAGCACGGCTGCGATGCGTTCCAGGCCCATGCCGGTATCAATGCTGGGGCGCGGCAGGTTCAGGCGGGTGTCGCGATCGACCTGTTCATACTGCATGAACACCAGGTTCCAGATCTCGACAAAGCGGTCGCCATCCTCGTCCGGGCTGCCGGGGGGGCCACCGGGGATGTGATCGCCGTGATCGTAGAAGATTTCCGAGCAGGGACCGCAGGGGCCGGTATCGCCCATCGACCAGAAATTGTCGTTGGTGGCGATGCGGATGATCTTGTCATCGGAAAGCCCGGCGATCTTCTTCCACAAGGCGGCGGCTTCATCGTCGGTGTGATAGACGGTGACGCACAGCCGGTTCTTGTCCAGGCCCCATTCGCGGGTCAGCAGATCCCAGGCCAACGTGATGGCCTGTTCCTTGAAATAATCGCCAAACGAGAAATTGCCCAGCATTTCAAAGAAGGTGTGGTGGCGGGCGGTGTAACCCACATTGTCCAGATCATTGTGCTTGCCGCCGGCGCGCACGCATTTCTGGCTGCTGGCGGCCTGAGTGTAGGGCCGAGTTTCGAGACCGGTGAAGACATTCTTGAACGGCACCATGCCGGCGTTGACGAACATCAGCGTCGGATCATTCTGCGGTACCAGCGGCGCAGAGGGCACGACCATATGGCCCGCCTTGGCGAAGTGATCGAGGAAACTGCGGCGGATGTCGTTGGACGAGATCATGGGATGAGCGCTTAACGCCGTGAAGCGCCAGCGTAAAGGCCAGCTTCAGGGCCGGAAGCTGAACATGATGACGCCATCACCGTGGCGAGCTGCCGGTGTCGGCTCGCCGCAGCACGCGGCATAGAGTCCGCGCGCGGCACGGTTGCTGCTGTTGGAGAGCACCCAGGCCCCGTCGCAGCCCAGCGACCAGGCCTGGGCCAGCGTGGCCAGCAGCAGTTGCCGGCCGATGCCGCGGCGTTGCCAGCCATCCGCCACGCCGACCTCGTTGATCCAATATTCCAAGGCTTATCGGGGTGGAGATAGGTGATGGCGCTGACGAAGCCGACGATAGCCGCATCGGTGATGGCGGCAAACAGGTGATGATCCGGGTGCGCCAGGAAGCGCTGCGCCATGTCAGGGCAGAGGGCATCATCAAACACACCTTGTGCAGCCAGCAGCAGCGGAAGATCGCCCGGGCAAAGCCGGCGGATGCTCAGGCCCGCGCTGTTACCAGCCATACGGCCCCTGGCAAGCGCACCTCGCCGTCGTTCAGAAAAGGTTGCAATGCGGCGGCCAGGATGGGCTTGGCCGCATCGCCAATGCCGGCATCGCGCACCGCGCGGGCGGCAGGGCCGATCTTCAGGTTGAACTGCACGGCGCTGGCGATCGGATCGTCACCATCCCCCACCATCATTTCGAACGGCAGGCTGTGGAAAGCCAGATCCTGCCAGCTTGCGGCTTCCAGCAAGGTCGCCACCCGTGCGGCATCTGAAAAGGCGAAGGGGCCGGGCGCATGCGGATCGGATGGCGGCTGGGCGGGCAGCAGACCGGCCAGCGCTGTCATAGGCAGCGTGGCCCAAAGGTTGCGGGATGCCGGTTGCCAGCAGGCAAATACCAGACGGCCGCCGGGTGCGATCAGGCCGTGGAGGCGGGTGAAGGCGGCCTGCGGATCGGCAAAGAACATCACCCCAAATCGCGACAGGATGAGATCGAAGCCGGTTTCTTCCGCCCAGACCGACGCATCGGCGGCAATGAACTCGGCTTCGCTGAGCAAGGCTTCCGCGCGGGTTCGGGCGCGGGCCAGCAAAAGCTCGGAAACATCGAGGCCAATGGCATGGCCTCCCTCGCCTACTACCGCATCTACCGCCAGCGTGCTCTCGCCGGCGCCGCAGCCGATATCAAGCACCATCTCGCCGGGTTGTGGGCTGGCGGCGGCCAGCAGGGCGGCGGTGACGGGGGTGAGCGCCAGGTCCATACGCTCCTGCATCTGCACCCAGATCTCCCCAACCTTGCCATTCCAATAATCGATCTGTTCGGCGTTGCTCATCGCGGCCAGGCCCTTGCTTGCTGTCTTGATTCGGATGTGGCGTCAGATACGCTTGCGGTCAATCGGCCGCGCTTGACGGGATGCAGCCAAAGATTACCGTTGCTTCATGCGTGCGCTTGTCTGCATCCTTTCGATCCTGTCCGCCGGTGCCGCGCTGGCCCAGCCTGCGCCGGCCGACACCATGACCGTGACCGCCGAACGGCTCAGCCGTGGCGCCCTGCGGGCACAGGCGACGAAATTCGTGCGGACAGCGCTGGCCGACACCCGAAACGGCCAGGATGCGCGCTGGTTCACGCCGCTGTGCCCGGTCGCACTGGGGGTAGAGGATCGGGTGGGCCGGCTTTTCACCAGCCGGATTGCCGATGTGGTGCATCATGTCGGGCTGAAGCTGGCGGTAGGGGATTGTGATCCCAATATTGCCGTGGTCTTCACTCGCGATGCACGCACCTTGGTGAAAACGGTGAATCGCCGGCAGAATGGCGCCCTTGATGGGCTGCCGGGGCCGGAACGGGCGCTGCTGAAATCGCCGTTGCTACCAGTGCGCTGGTGGCATTTCACCGCCCCGGAAAGCGGAGATGGCAAGCCGTTCAGCCCTGGCCCGTTAGGACTGGGCGCCAGCGCCAACGGCCTGCCAGGCGAAATCACCTACAACAACAATGCCCGTGCCTCACGGCTCGACCTGCCATCGCGCGTGGGTATCACCGGGGCCGTGATCGTGGTGGACATTGATCGGATCGGCACGGTGTCGATGGCGGCGCTCACCGATTATGTCGCGCTGGTGGCGCTGTCGCGGTTGCGGATGAATGCTCGCGAACGACCCGATGGCAGCATCCTGGCGCTATTCGATCCCGGCGCGCCGCGCTTTAACGGGCTGACTGATCAGGACGAACGGTTCATCGAAGCCATGTACGGCAGTCGCGCCACGGCGGAAGGCTGGCGTCAGCGGGCCGACATTGCAGGCCGCATGGCTGATGCCGCTGTGGAGCCGGTGAAGGCGAAACCCCGGTCGCCGCAATAGCCACTGGCAACAAAAAGGGCGGCCATTTGACTGACCGCCCCTTCTTCGTGGGAAATGATTCCAAATCTTACATCTCGTCGTCACCGCTGTCGTCATCAGCCGAAGGGCCAACCAGCAGTGCTTCGGAAATACCGGCAGCGTTGTCACGGATGATCTTCTCGATCTTGGCCGTGATCTCCGGGTTTTCCTTCAGATATTTCTTGGCGTTCTCCCGGCCTTGGCCGATGCGAATGCTGTCATGGCTGAACCAGGCGCCAGACTTGTCGATCACGCCCGCTTTCACGCCGAGATCGAGGATTTCACCGATCTTGGAGATGCCTTCGCCATACATGATGTCGAATTCGACCTGCTTGAACGGCGGCGCCACCTTATTCTTCACCACCTTCACGCGGGTGGTGTTGCCCACGATATCATCGCGATCCTTGATTTGGCCTGTGCGCCGGATGTCGAGACGGACGGAGGCATAGAATTTCAGCGCGTTGCCGCCTGTCGTTGTCTCCGGGTTACCGTACATCACGCCAATCTTCATGCGCAGCTGGTTAATGAAGATGACCAAGCAGCGCGAACGGCTGATCGAGCCGGTGAGCTTGCGCAAGCTCTGGCTCATCAGGCGGGCCTGCAGGCCAACGTGACTGTCGCCCATCTCGCCTTCGATTTCGGCGCGCGGCACCAACGCGGCGACCGAATCGATGACCAGCACATCGATAGCATTGGAACGCACCAGCGTGTCGACGATTTCAAGCGCCTGTTCACCGGTATCGGGCTGCGAAACAATCAGTTCGTCGATGTTGACGCCCAGTTTTTTGGCATAGACCGGATCGAGCGCATGTTCGGCATCCACAAAGGCCGCAGTGCCGCCATTCTTCTGCGCTTCGGCGATGGCATGGAGCGCCAGCGTGGTCTTGCCCGAGCTTTCCGGGCCATAGATTTCCACAACACGCCCACGCGGCAGGCCGCCGATGCCGAGTGCAATATCCAGACCGAGCGAACCGGTGGAGATCGCCTCCACCTCCATCGCGTCGCGCTGGCCAAGCTTCATCACCGAGCCCTTGCCGAACGCACGATCAATCTGGGCCAGTGCCGCTTCCAGAGCTTTTTGCCGATCCATTCCCGATTCCACCACTTTAAGAGCAGATGCCATGACCCGTTCCCTTCCCTGAAGCCGCTGTCGAAGTTCGTCAACGGGTTTTGATGTACACCAATTGTTCTTATGGAACAAGAGAAGAACAGGAGGCGGAGAAATTCGTCCGTTCAGCTCTTCAATGGCTGAGCAGTGGCGATAGCGGTAACGAGCTCGGCTAAAGCGAAGGGTTTGGTTAGAAAGCAGATTCCGTGCGCGTCGGCTTCGCGGTGGCGCGGCAGTTCGGCATAGCCCGACATCGGCACGATGCCCATTTACGGCCAAATCCGAGCCGCTTCGAAAGCGAGTTCAACGCCGTCGATGCCGGGCATCATCACATCGGATAACAGAACGTCAAACGTCTGCCCGTCGCGCAGGATGGCCAGCGCCACCATGGCATCGCCGGCCGTGGTCACCACGCAGCCCTTGCGTTAAAGGCCACAGGCAAAAACCACGCGCACCGATGATTCCTCTTCCACCAGCAACACGCGGCGGTCGGCGACAACCGGTTCGGGCGCCACATCGGCCACGGCCCGGCCCTGTGCGGGCTTGGCAGGCTGTGGCCGGCAGGACAGATAGAGCGAGAAGATGGTGCAACGCCCGCCCGGCCCCGGCTTGGCAAAATGTAGCCATCCGATTGCTTCATGGTGCCATACACTGTGGACAGGCCAAGGCCGGTGCCCTGTTATTGTGGCTTAGTCTTGAAGAAGGGTTCAAAAATCTTGGCGGCGATATCGGGCGGAATGCCGCTGCCGGTATCGCTGACGACGATGGAAACGAAATCGATGGCCGGCATAATAGCGCGGCCCAGCCCGGCCACATCGCGGCGCAGGATATTGGTAATGCTGATCACCAGGCGGCCATTGACTTCCATGGCATCGCGGGCGTTGACAGCCAAATTGACAATCACCTGTTCCAGCTGGCCCGGATCAGCCCGCACGAAGAACAGCCCCGGCGGCGCTGAAATATCGAGTTCGATCGCCGGACCGAGCAATTTGGTCAGCAGCTGCCGCAGCCACTCCACCATTTCACGCACTCACAGAAGTTGACGGTTCTGCGGCTGCTTGCGGGCAAAGGACAGCAACTGGGCTACCAGATTGGCGCCGCGCTTGCGTTATGCAGGATCTCGACCACCGCATCATGTTAGGTGCCGGAAGCGGGAAAGCGTTCCAGCAGTTGTTCAGCGCGGCCCAGGATGGCCGTGAGCAGATTGTTGAGATCATGCGCACCCCGCCGGCAAGCTGGCCCACCGCCTGCAGCCTTGTGACGACGGCAACCTACGCTTCGAGCCGCATCTGTTCGCGAATGTCACGCATCACTACCAGGGCCGAGGCACCATAGCCTGGCAGCGTGGACATCACGTTGATATCGCGCACTTCATCAGGACGCTCTGCCAGGGCCAGCCGCAACACTTGCGGTTCGCCGCCGGCCAGCACATCGGCAACGGCGCGTGAGAGCATGCCGGCATCATCGCCCACCACCATCGCTTCCGGGCGCATTCCGGGGCGTCAGCCGGTGCCGGCGGTGGCCTGCATGGCATCATTGCCGGTAACAATGCGGCCCGAGGAATCGAGCAGCGCCAATGCGATCGGCAGGTTCATCAGCAACGAGCCGATCCACGGGCTGGCCAGCTCTTAGGCATAGGGCGCAGGCTAGGCAGCTTGAACGGGCTGAAAGCTCATCCAGTCGTTCACGGCTGCGGGGGCGGTGGGTTCAGTTATAGCGCTGCTCCGTCCAAGGATCGCCCTCATTGTGATACCCTCGCAGCTCCCAGAAGCCCGGTTTGTCCACAGCCAGCACTTCGATGCGGGTAAGCCATTTGGCCGATTTCCAGAAGTACCAGCGCGGGATGATCGCCCGCACCGGGCCACCATGATCGCGGGACAGCGGCACGCCATCATGGGCGTGGGCGATCAGGCAATCATCGCCGGCAAAACGCTCCAGCGTGATGTTGGTGGAATAGCCATCGGCGCCGTGCAGCACCACGACATTGGCATTGGGCAGCGGCTGCATCAGGCTCAACAAATGGCTGGTGGCAACGCCCGACCAGCGGTTGTCGAAGCGCGACCATTGGGTGACGCAGTGGATGTCCGACACGTCCTCCAACTGCGGCTGGGCCTGATAGGCGGCCCAATCCCAGATAATCGGGTTGGCCACGGCGCCATCGACGCTGAGCCGCCAATCGTCCTTAGCGATATCGGGCTTCACCCCCAGATCAAGCACCGGCCATTTGGTAACAAGGCGTTGGCCGGGCGGCAGCCGGTTGGCGTGTTCGGGATCGCTTTGCCCGGTGAGCAAGCGCCCGGCCTGCGCCCAAGCCTGCTTGATGGCAACAAGCTTGTCCTTCAGGCCGCCGCTCTCGCTCATCAGCCGCGATCCCGCATCAGCCGAGCCTTGTCGCGCTGCCAGTCGCGTTCCTTCGACGTTTCGCGCTTGTCGTGCAGCTTCTTGCCCTTGCCGAGTGCAATCTCGATCTTGGCGCGGCCGGTACCGTTGAAATAGATCGATAGCGGCACGATCGTCATGCCCTGTCGGGTCACGGCGGTCTCCATCTTCTCGATTTCGCGGGCGTGCAGCAGCAATTTGCGCGGCCGTTTTGGTTCGTGATTGAAGATGTTGCCGTGGGAAAATTCCTGGATGGTGGCGTTGATCAGCCACATCTGGCCATCCTTCACCTCGGCAAAGCTTTCGGCGATGCTCGCCTGGCCCTTGCGCAGTGATTTCACCTCCGTGCCGGTCAGCATGATGCCGGCTTCCACCACATCCTCGATGAAATATTCGAACCGCGCCCGCCGGTTCTCGGCAACCGTCTTCACTTTCACGCCAACGGCAGGTTTCGGCCGCGCCATCAGATCAGGCCAGCGTACACCAGCGCGGCATCGACGGCGGCCTTGGCTGCATCCGAGGGCTCGGTAATCGGAAGGCGCACTTCGGTGGTCATCCGGCCCAGCCGGCTGAGCGCATATTTGGTCGGGCCGGGCGAGGCATCGCTGAACAGCGCGGCATGCAGCGGCTGCAGCCGATCATTGATGGCAAGCGCGGTGGCATAATCGCCCTTCAGCGTCGCTTGCTGCATCTCGGCACACAGCTTTGGCGCAACATTGGCTGTAACGGAAATGGCTCCGGCCCCGCCCTGCGCATTGAAACCAACGGCCATGTCGTCATTGCCTGAGAGCTGAATGAAATCGGCGCCACAGGCCAACCGCTGCTGCGCCACACGGGCAATGTTGCCGGTGGCATCCTTCACCCCGATGATGCGCGGCAGTTTCGCCAGCACCGCCATCGTTTCTACAGACATGTCGGCCACGCTACGGCCGGGAATATTGTAGATAATGATCGGCAGCGTCGTGGCATCATGCAGCGCGATGAAATGCGCGATCAGCCCGGCCTGGCTTGGCTTGTTGTAATAAGGAACAACGATAAGCGCTGCATCGGCACCCACCTTTTCGGCGTGCGCAAGGTGCGCCAGTGCGGTGCGGGTGTCGTTGCTGCCGCAGCCCGCGATCACCGGCACGCGCTTGGCGGCCACCTCCACGCAGGCGGTGATCACAGCATAATGTTCATCATGGGCCAGCGTCGGGGATTCGCCCGTGGTGCCCACCGGTACCAGGCCATGGCTGCCTTCAGCGATCTGCCATTCCACATGGGCGATAAAGCCATCCAGATCCACCGCGCCGTTCTTGAACGGGGTGACCAGCGCCGGCATTGAGCCTTTCAGGGTAAGTCCATTCATTGCCTGTTCCTCTGCCACACCCTATCACGGTCGGCATGCATAGAGATCGCAATAGAAGCGGGTATGCCGCCCTGTCCAGCATTGCAGTTGTAATGGCCGCGCCCGTGTCCGCACAGGCGCTCGATGCCGCCACTATTGCGCGCTATCAGGCGCGTCTGGCCGACAATGAAAGCGGCCGCTTCGCCCAGTTGTCGGGTGCCCCGCTTACCGGCGGTCAGGCTGTGCCAGTGTTAGACGAAGTGGTGACATGGGATCGGCTCCGGCGCGAGACCTACAGGGCAAGTTTCAGCGAATATGCCGCCTTTCTGGCCGGCCATGCCGATTGGCCGGCATCCACCACCATCCGCCGGTTGGCCGAACGCAGCATCAGCGATGACACATCGGCCGAACAGATCGTGCGACATTTCAGAAAGTTGCCGCCGCTCATGGCCGAGGGAAAATGGCGTCATGCCGAGGCACTGGCGGCCGTTGGACAAGCCGCCACGGCTGCCACTTGGGCGCGCGATGCCTGGGATTCCGCCGGGCTGGATGACGTTCAGGAAGCGCGGCTGCTGGCAAAGTTCGGAGACCGCCTGCGGCCCGAAGACCATGCCAGCCGCATGGACCGGTTGCTGTGGGCCGATCGCATCACGCCGGCGGGGCGCATGCTGGCCCGCGTCGATACCGATACCCGTCTGTGGGCGCTGGCCCGAATCGCGGTAAAGCGCAACGCGCCCGATGTGGCCGCCCGACTGGGCGTGGTGCCTGATCGTCTGCGCCGCGAGGCCGGGCTGGTGCTGGACGAAGCGCAATGGCTGATCCGCCAGGGCCGCGCCGCCGAGAGCCATGCATTGCTGTCTGGGCCCGCAACACCGCGCGTGGCCGGCGGACTGCTCAGCATCGGTCTAGAAAGCTGGTTGAAGGCACGGCTCGATATCGGCCGGGCGTTATGGCGGGCCGGCAATCTGACAAGCGCCCGCGCCATTCTGGCCGGGCACGGGCTAGATGCCGCACGCATGGTTTCGCGGCCGGTTGCGGAACGCGCCGTCCTGCTTGATGCGGAGTGGCTGGCCGGCTGGTTGGCGCTGCGCAAGCTGAACCAGCCGGGCCAGGCCCTCACCCATTTCAGCAATGCCCGCGCCGTGGCGCAAACGCCGATCAGCCAGGCGCGCGGCGATTACTGGGCCGGCCGCGCCGCCGAAGCCGCCGGCCAGCGCGAAGCCGCACGCCACTATTTCGCCGCTGCAGCCCGCCATCCGGATTATTTCTACGGGCAATTGGCGGCAGAACGCCTAGGCCAGCCGCTAGCCCTCAGCGCGCGGCCCCTGCCCGCCGTTGATGCCGTAACCAGCGGCAATTTCCGTGCTGAAGGCCGTGTGCGCGCCCTGTTTGCCCTGGCCGAAATCGATCGCGGCCGGCAAACCACATTCCTGAAGCAGCTGGCTGATACCGCCGAAACCCCACAGCGTGCCGCGCTGGTGGCGGGGCTAGCCGCGCCCCTGAACCGCCCCGATGCCGGTGTCCACGCCGGCAAGGCGGCGCGCGGCACGGCCGAGTTGGCGCTGATTTCTGCAGCCTTTCCAGTGCTGCCACTGCCTGACAATCTCAGCGCCCGCTTTACCATCATCCACGCCATCACACGGCAGGAAAGCCAGTTTGACCGAACAGCACGCTCCAGCGCCAATGCGCTCGGCCTGATGCAGCTGGTGCCGGCGACGGCGGCCGAACAGGCCCAAAAGATGGGCATGCCCGCCAGCCCCGCCAGCCGGTTGACCCAGGATCCGGTGTGGAACGTCACGCTGGGCAGCGGTTTCATCGAACGGCTGCGCGCCAGTTACGGCGGCTCCGCCCCGCTGGCGGTGGCGGCCTATAATGCCGGGCCGGGCAATGTGCGGCGCTTCATTGCCCAGAACGGCGACCCCCGGAATGGCGACATGGTCGACTGGATCGAAAGCATCCCCTTTGCGGAAACCCGCAACTATGTGCAGCGCGTGTTGGAAAATGCCGTGGTCTATGAAACGCTCTACACGGAGCGGGCGACAACAAAAGGCCCGAACCGGCTGAGCGAATGGCTGGGCAAGGACACGCCAGGGTGATGCAGGGCGGTTAATCCAGCTTCTTCCCCAGCGCCTTCTCCGCAATCTTTACCAGTTCTGCGTCCGGCTCCGGCCAACGCAAATCGACGCCGGCGTCCAGCGCTTGGCAGATCAGTTCCAGACTGCGCAACCGCGCCCATTTCTTGTCGTTGGCGGCCACCACGTGCCACGGCGCGTGCGGTGGGGAGCATTCACGGAACATGTCGTGATAGGCGGCCATATACGCCGCCCGCTGTGACCGGTTGTGGTAATCGTCGGTGCCGGTTTTCCAGCGCTTCCACGGCGTCTTGATGCGTTCTTCAAGACGCTTGTCCTGCTCGTCTTTCGTGATGTGCAAGAAGATCTTCACCATCCGCACGCCATCGGCCAACAGCAGCGCCTCGAACTCATTGATTTCCTTGTAAGCCTCGCGCCAACGCGATTCCGGCGTGAAGCCATCCACCCGCTCCACCAGCACCCGGCCATACCAGGTGCGATCGAAAACGGCGATTTCGCGATTGCCGGGCAGCCGCTGCCAGAACCGCCACAGATAATGCCGCGCTGCTTCCTCACGCGTGGGCGCCGCGATGGACCAGACCTTGCAGAACCGCGGATCGAGCGTGGCGTTCATGCGCGTCACCAGCCCGCCCTTGCCCGACGCATCCCAGCCTTCGATGGCCACGATGCCCTTCAGGCCCTGCATAATATAGGCGGCCTGGATCAACTCCAGCCGGTGCTGCAGGGCTTCCAGCTGCGTCTCATAATCGCCGCGCTGCAGATCATGATCGACTTCGAAATCGGCGAGATTGTGCGGGCTCATGGCCGGCAGGCTGGCAGCCCGCCGGCATGGAGGCAAGCCCTGCTTAATCGACGATACGGATATGCAGTTCGCGCAGCTGCTTGAGCGTCGCCGGCGCTGGCGCGTTCATCATCAGATCTTCGGCCTTCTGCGTCATCGGGAACACGATGACCTCGCGGATGTTCGGCTCGTCTGCAATCAACATCACCATGCGGTCCACGCCTGGTGCCGAACCACCGTGTGGCGGCGCGCCGAACTTGAAGGCGTTGATCATGCCCGAGAAATTCGCGTCCACCTGTTCCTGGGTGTAGCCGGCGATTTCGAACGCCTTGTACATGATATCCGGCCGGTGGTTGCGGATGGCCCCCGACGACAGTTCGACGCCGTTGCAGACGATATCGTACTGATACGCCTTGATGGTCAGCGGGTCCTGGGTTTCCAGCGCTTCCAGTTCGCCTTGCGGCATGCTGAATGGGTTGTGGCTGAAATCGATCTTCTTGGCGTCTTCGTCATACTCGAACATCGGGAAATCGACGATCCAGCAGAATTTGTACGCGTTCTGCTCGATCAGGTTCAATTCCGTGCCGATACGGGTGCGGGCCAGGCCAGCCAGCTTGGCGGCCTGGGCTTCCTTGCCGGCGGCGAAGAAACAGCCATCATCTGGGCCAAGGCCGAGCGCGTCGTACAGCGCCAACATGCCGCCTTCGCCATGGTTCTTGGCGATGGGGCCGCCGAATTCGCCGCCCTTACGGGTGACATAACCAAGGCCGGCATAGCCTTCGCTGCGCGCCCACTCGTTCATGTCGTCAAAGAACTTGCGGCTCTTCTCGGCCGTGCCCGGCGCCGGAATGGCGCGCACGACATTACCGCTCTCCACCATCTTGGCGAACAGGCCAAAGCCCGAGCCGACGAAGTGGCTGCCTACATCGCTGATGACGATCGGGTTGCGCAAATCAGGCTTGTCATTGCCGTACTTCAGCAGCGATTCTGCATAGGGAATTCGGGGGAACGCGCCATTGGTCACGCTCCACGGATCACGGCCGCCAAAGCCGGCGAACTCCTCGAACACGCCGGCCAGAACCGGTTCGATAGCTGCAAACACGTCTTCCTGCGTGACGAAGCTCATCTCGAAATCGAGCTGGTAAAATTCGCCCGGCGAACGATCAGCACGCGCATCTTCATCGCGGAAGCACGGTGCGATCTGGAAGTAACGATCAAAGCCGGCGACCATCAGCAGCTGCTTGAACATCTGCGGCGCTTGGGGAAGCGCATAGAACTTGCCGGGGTGCACGCGGCTGGGCACCAGATAATCGCGCGCACCTTCCGGGCTGCTGGCGGTGAGGATCGGGGTCTGGAACTCGGTGAAGCCCTGATCGATCATCCGGCGGCGCAGGGACGCGATCACCTGCGAACGCAACACGATGTTCTGGTGCAACCGATCACGGCGCAGATCAAGGAAGCGATATTTCAGGCGGATGTCTTCCGGATATTCTGCCTCGCCCGCCACCGGCATCGGCAGTTCATCGGCGGTGGACTGAACCACGATTTCCTTGGCACGCACTTCCACTTCGCCGGTGGGCAGCCGGCTGTTGATGGCACCGGCATCACGCAGCACGACTTCACCGGTGATGGTGACGACCGATTCCACCCGGATCCGATCCAGCACCGGAAACGCTGGCGACGACGGGCCGGCGACGATCTGAGTCAGGCCATGATGATCGCGCAGATCTATGAACAGCACCCCGCCATGATCGCGCTTGCGGTGAACCCAGCCCGACAATTTCACCGACTGGCCGGCATTGGCGGCGCGCAGGGCGGCGCAGTTATGGGTGCGATAAACGTGCATATATCCCGCGTTCCGGAAGCCTTGTTTTGAAGCTGGGCTAGCACACGTCATTCACCGCTTTGTCAAGCGGCGAGATTGGAGTAACGGGCGCCATGCTGATTCATCCGCTGGTGACGGACACCGCGACTCTCGAACAACTTTGCGCCCGTTGGGCCACCGCCGACTTTGTCGCGGTGGATACCGAGTTCATGCGCGAGAGCACCTATTACCCCGATCTGTGCCTGGTGCAGGTCGCCTGCCCGAACGAAGCCGCTGCCATCGATCCCAAGAGCCCCGATCTCGATCTGGCGCCGCTGTTGAAGCTGCTGGTGGAAGAACCGGTGCTCAAGGTGTTCCACGCCGGCGGGCAGGATCTGGAAATCATCTACAATCTCACCGGCAAGACGCCGCAGCCGCTATTCGACACGCAGATTGCTGCGATGGCGCTAGGGCTGGGTGAACAGATTGGCTACACCAATCTGGTGGCGGCTTACGCCAATATCCAGGTGGATAAGGGCGCCCGCTTCACCGATTGGGCGCGTCGGCCGCTGAACGACCGCCAGATCGATTATGCCATCGGTGATGTCACCCACCTTGCCCGGCTGTTCCCCCGAATGGTGGACAAGTTACGCCGTACTGGCCGCGGCGAATGGCTGGACGATGAAATGTCGAGAGCTTCCGATCCGGCCACTTATGCCAATGATCCGGAACGCGCTTGGCTGCGACTGCGACTGCCTAGCCGCAAAGCCGATGTGCTGGGTCGGCTGAAGGCGCTGGCCCGCTGGCGCGAACTGGAAGCGCAAGACAAGGATGTGCCGCGCGGTCGCATCGTAAAAGACGAAACGCTGGCCGATCTCGCCTCCTCCCCGCCGCGCTCCCAGGCCGATCTGGCCAAGGTGCGCGGCCTGTCGGCGGCGTGGGGCGGCAATGCCATTGGCGCCCGGTTGATGGCCGCGCTTGAGAATGCTCCGCCGCTGGAGGCCGACGAGATGCCGGCGCGCGAACCGCAGCGACCCGGCCTCTCATCCGAAGGTGCGCTCATTGCCGATCTGCTCAAATTGCTGCTGAAGATCCGCGCCAAAGAAGCCGGCGTCGCGCCGCGCCTGATCGTGCGCGCCGATGATCTAGAACTGCTCGCTGCCGGTCAGCGCGATGGGCTGGATGTGCTGCGGGGCTGGCGGCACGAAATCTTTGGCGCCGATGCCCTGGCGCTGGTCGAAGGCCGGCTGGGCTTCGCCGTGACCGATGGCAAATTGAAGATGAGCCAGTTGAGCGGGAGTTAAGCCAGTTCCAGCCGCGGCGTCAGGCTCAGCGCATTGCCCAACAGTTTCAGCCGGCGCTGCACGGCATCGCCACCCGCCAGATCGGCGTGGGACTGGCCCAGCCGCAGCACCAGCGTATCACCATGGCGTTCCAGCCGGCTTGCCGCCAGGCCTACGGCGGTACCGCCGGTCAAGCGCTGGCCCAGCCGCAGCGCTAGCCCCCAGGCGCGGGCGCGCACTAGCAGCGGCACCGGGGCCAAAGCGATCAAGGTCGCCATCACCGGCGCTTCCGGATCGCCACCAAAGCAATAATGCAGGGCACAAGCCAGCGCCGCACGTTCGGCGGCAGTGACAGCCACCCAATTGCCGTGCAGCGCCACGTCCACACCGCGTTCCGGGCGGAAATCCGGGTGGGCGCGCCAGGCGATGTCAGACAACAGGCACGCCGCCTGCCGCAAGCGCCGATCCCCGGCTGGTTCGTCAGCGAACAGCGGGTCCATCCAGTCGAACAGCATGTCGCCATGTTCAGCAAAACGGCTCTGCCGCGCGCCTTCCGCACGGGCGGCGGTGATCAGCGGATCAAGCGCCTGATCCTGCGGCGACAGATCGGCATAGAGCAGCCCTTCGCGCAGGCCAAAGCCTGAGGCGATCACGCTGGACGAGCCCAATTTCTTTACCACTGCCGCCAGCAGCATCGCCGCGCCCGGCAGCGACGGCAGCCGCGACGTGGAAAGATGCGGCACCGCCTTCAGCGTGGCGAGATCAGTGTGCGACAGGCTGCGAAACAATTTGCCCGGCGCCGTGGTGGGCATTTCATACTGGTGGACGATGGGCAGCGGATGGCCTGTCATCCAGATGTGGATCTGCGCCAACGCCCGCCACGATCCGCCCACCATGTAGAAGGGCTTGCCCTTGCCCTCGCCCGACCATTCCACCTTGTCGAGCGCCTTGGCGATGAACGGCCCCAGCGCGCGGCGATCCCGCTTGCGCACCGCGTCCAGCCGCAGCGCGCCGATCGGCAACGAAATGCGGTTGCCCATCTCGCCACCCGAAACCCGGATCAATTCCAGGCTGCCGCCGCCCAGATCACCCACTACGCCATCGGCAAAGGGAATGCCCGAAACCAGACCCATGGCGGCCCCGCGCGCTTCAGCCTCGCCATCGATCACCTCAACCGCAAGCCCGCATTCAGCGGTGACCCGTTTGATGAACGCCTGCCCGTTCTTCGCCTCGCGCACGGCGGCGGTGGCGACAGTGCGCACATTGGTGACGCCCATCGCCCGCACCAGCGCGGCAAAGCGGCGGAGCCCTGCTACAGCGACATCCATGCCATTGTCGCTCAGCCGGCCATTGGCGGCGATCCCGCGCCCCAGCCCGGCCATCACCTTTTCGTTGAACATGGTTTCCGGCATGCGGGTGCGGCCGTGATAGACGACAAGCCGGATCGAATTGCTGCCGATGTCGATTATGGCGCAGCGGTCATCGCCAGCCGGCGCCGGGCTCAGGCCAACCCTGCGCGCCAGGTTGAGCACAGGTTCAGGCAAGCCCGGCGGCATCGCTCTGCTCGTTCAGGTCCTCATCTTCATCCGGCAGCATCAGCACCGGCACGGCTTTCGCATCCTTCATCTGGCCGCGCCCCGATAGCGAGGGATTAGTCATGAAATAGCGGTGCAGGTTGAACGGCTCTTCGCGGTCGTCTGTCACGCGGGAATAGCGGCCATCGGCACTGAGTTCCCAGCTCTGCTGATTGTCTTTCAGATTGGCCAGCATCACCTGGTTCAGCACCTGGGCATGAACCGTCGGGTTCTCGATCGGCACCATGATTTCCACGCGGCGATCAAGGTTTCGCGGCATCCAGTCCGCCGAGGAAATGAACACGCGTGCATGGCGGCTAGGCAGTTCGTGGCCGCCGCTGAACACGCAGATGCGGCTATGTTCCAGAAAACGCCCGATCACGGATTTCACGCGGATATTGTCCGAAAGGCCGGGCACGCCCGGTTTCAGGCAGCAGATCCCGCGCACGATCAGATCAATCTCCACGCCCGCCGCGCTGGCTTCATACAGCTTCTCGATGATGCCGGCATCCACAAGGCTGTTCAGCTTCACCCAGATGGCGGCTGGCCGGCCCGCTTTCGCGTGGGCGATTTCCTCGTCGATCAGGCCATAGAGCCGGCTGCGCATGGCCAACGGCGCCATCGCCAGCTTTTCCAGCTTGGTCGGCTGCACATAGCCAGTAATGTAATTCATCACCTGCGCCGCATCGCGGGCCAGCAGCGGATCAGCGGTGAAGAACGACAGATCGGTATAGATTCTCGCGGTGATCGGGTGATAATTTCCGGTGCCGAAGTGGACATAGGTGCGGATCGCCGCCCCCTCGCGCCGCACCACCATGCTCAGCTTGGCGTGCGTCTTCCATTCGACGAAACCATAGACCACCTGCACGCCGGCGCGTTCCAGCTCGCTGGCCCAGCGGATATTCTGCTCCTCGTCGAAGCGGGCTTTCAATTCCACCACCGCCGTCACCGATTTGCCGGCTTCGGCGGCATCGATCAGGGCACGCACGATCGGGCTGTTCTTGCCGGCGCGATACAATGTCTGCTTGATGGCGATCACATCGGGATCGGCTGCGGCCTGGCGCAGGAAGGCCAGCACCACCTCGAAACTTTCGTAGGGGTGGTGAACCACCAGATCCTTGCTGCGGATGGCAGCAAAGCAATCGCCGCCATGCTCGCGGATACGTTCGGGAAAGCGCGGCGTGTGCGGTTCGAACTTCAGATCGGGCCGGTCTTCATCAACCAGCAGCGCCAGATCATTGATGCCCAGCACGCCCGAAACCAGGATGGTGTCGCGATCGTCGACGCCCAACTGGCTTTTCACTAGCATCAGCAGGCCGGGCGGCGCGTTTTCTTCCATGGTAAGATGGATAACCTCACCGCGACGGCGGCGCTTCAGCGCGGTCTGGTAAAAGCGCACCAGATCTTCGGCTTCTTCTTCAACCTCGATATCGGAATCGCGGATCACCCGGAAGGCGCCATCACCCACCAGATGATAGCCGGGGAACAATTGATCAAAGAACGCCCGGATGGTGTTTTCCAGGCTGATCCAGCGCACCGTTCCGCTATTGCGCCCGCTGCCCGGCAGCCGGATGAAGCGCGGCAGCATCGCCGGCAACATCAGCAGCGCGCGCAAAAGTTCATCGTCAGACTGGCGGCGCAGTTCCAGGATCAGCGAAAATCCCTTGTTGGGGATGAACGGGAATGGGTGCGCCGGATCGATCGCCTGCGGCGTGAGCACCGGGAAAATCTGATCAAGGAAATGCGTCTGTAGCCAGTCCCGCTCCGCCTTGGTTAGTTTCCCGGCGGTGATGACGTGAAAATCGGTGCGCGCCAGTTCCCTGGTTAGCAGGCTCCACACCCGCTGCTGTTCTTCCATCAGATGATCGGCCTGTTCGGCGATGGCCACCAGTTGCTGCGCGGGGGTCATGCCTTCCGCGCTTACCGTATCGATGTTGGCCCGAACCTGGCCGCGCAGGCCAGCAACGCGCACCATGAAGAATTCATCGAGGTTGTTGCCCGAAATCGACAGGAAGCGCAGCCGCTCCAGCAGCGGATGCGCGCGGTTCATGGCCTCGGCCAGCACCCGCTCGTTGAACGACAGCCACGACAGTTCGCGATTGAAATAGCGCTCGCTGGCCGGAATGGCGGGCGCGACAAGCGGGGTGGCGGCAGAGGTGGGCATCGCCCATAGCCTTAGCCCGCAACGGGCCTTCTGGGTAGGGGGACAGGCGGTTCTAAAAGCCGAATTCGCCCTGCCCGTCCACCACTTCGCGGGCCAACGGGATGGTAATGGCGCGGCGGCGGGCCAGCGCGGCAGCATCAAGCGTGTCCACCACTGCCTGCGCCGCCACCAGGCTGCGTTCGATGCGCACCACCAGCCAGTCGATCAGATCATCGCTCACCTTGATCCCGCGTTCGGCAAACAGCTTGGCCAGCACGGCGGCCAGCAGTTCATCATCGGGCTCCCCCAGATTCACCAGTGGCGTCGCGGCCAGCCGGCTGGCCAGATCGGGCAAGCCATGGCCCCAGTCGCGCGGGGACAGCGGGCTGGTGAGCAACAGCGGCATATCGCGGCTGGCGGCGTTCCAGGCATGAAACAGGCGTTCCGGATCCTCGCGTTCAGCGCCTTCGATCACAATTGCCCGGTGATGGGCGGCGAACCAGCGCGCCAGGTGGGTCTTCCCGCTGGCGGCCGGGCCAACAACCAGCGTGACCGGCACTGGCCACAGGCCGGGAGCCGCCAACCAGGCCGCCGCGGCGCGATTGGCTTCGGTGATGGCGAAACGGTCCGGGCTGAGATCGACCGGCCAAGCCAGCGGCAGCGCCGGTTCAGGCGCCAGCGTCATGGAGCTTGGGTCATGGAGTTTGAGTCATGGCGCAGGGGGCGCCTCAGCGGGCGTTCTGGGTGCTGGGGCAGAGGGCACGGCGGGCTTTGCCCCCGGCGGCAAGGAGGGTACACGGCGCAGCACAAGATCGCTGCCAACCAGTTCAAGCCCCCAGCCGCGCGCGCTCAGCGCTTCCCGCAAGGCTGCCTCCCCGCCCGGCATGGCGATTTCAATGCGGCTGGTGCCGCCCACCGCCAACTGTTTCACCAGCACATCGCCGGCAATCCCCCGCAACAGGCGTTCAGCCGCCGCCAGGGCGGCATTATCAGGTGTGATGGCGGCAATCAGCAGCGTTGCCGATTCCGGCGGCGGCGTGCCGATCTGCACATCGGCCGCGATGATCGCCCCCAAATCCACCGCCAGATCGGGATCGGCGCGCAGCCGACCATCGCGCAGTGCCTTGGCATAAAGTGCGTCAATGCCCTTCACCCCCTCATCCAGCAGGCGGGCCAGCCCCGCCTCGCTGCCCACGCGCAGTGCCAGCCGGCCCAATTCGGTACCGGCCGCACCGTGGCGGGCGATGAACAGCGCCCGGACCGGGCCACCGGGATAGCTCCGCATCAATCGGGCTTCGGCCACCAGCACGTCCACAGTGTCGAATCTTGTGATGATGCTGCGCCAGCCGGCCGGATCGGTGCGCCGCACCTGCGCTGCGCTCAGCCACAGATTGTCGGCCGCGGTGCCGCCGGGCAGCACATAATCGATCGGCGTAACATTGCCCTGCCAGCGCCCCCATGCATCGCGCCACGGCGTCTTGGCCTGCGTCACCTGCCCGGCGCCGCCATCCACCAGCAAGGGCAGCAGCAACATCGGCGGCGATTGCAGGCTGGCCACGCCGCCCACATAATCCGCGGCCCGGCTGCGATCGAACACCACGCCCAGCCGCGCGATGTAGCGGGTGGCGGAAAACTGTTCGCCCTGGCTTTCGATGCCGGCCACCATGCCATCAATCTGCCCATCCGAAAGCCGTGGCGCCTCGGCTTCCGGCCGGTTCGCCAGTCGCGCCCAAAGGACCGGCCAGGCCCGGCGCATCGCCTGCGTCCACGCGGCGCGGCGGGCGTCGTCCACGGTTTTGGCGGTCACATCCACCTCAATGCCGCCCACTGCATAGGCACTGCCCGCCCCGCCTGATGGATCAGACGCCGGGCGTTCGGCCTTGCGGCTGGCCTGCTGGGCAACGGCAATCGCCGCGATCAGGCCGGCAGCGGCAAACAGGGCAAGGATGCGCTTCACAGCCGCTGTTTAGGGCGGCGGAGCGGCAATTGCCAAGCACGGATGCTGGCGCTCCCCCGCAACTGGCGCTATGGCGGCGCCCATGAGCGAAAAACGCCCCCTCCCCCCCCCTCTTACCTATGCTGATGCCGGCGTGGACATTGCTGTCGGCAACGCACTGGTGAAGATGATTGCGCCGCTCGCCCGCGCTACCGCGCGGCCGGGTGCAGATGCGGAACTGGGCGGCTTTGGCGGCTTTTTTGATCCCAAGGCCGCCGGCTACAAGGATCCACTGCTGGTCGCCGCCAATGATGGCGTGGGCACAAAGCTGAAGCTGGCGATTGATACTGGACGGCACGATACGGTGGGCATCGATCTTGTTGCCATGTGCGTCAACGATCTGATCGTACAGGGCGCCGAGCCGCTGTTTTTCCTCGATTATTTCGCCACCGGCAAGCTGGAGAACGGTGTCGCCGTCCGCGTCGTCGCCGGCATCGCCGATGGCTGCCGTCAGGCCGGATGCGCGCTGATCGGCGGCGAGACGGCGGAAATGCCCGGCATGTATGCCGCCGGCGATTATGATCTGGCCGGCTTTGCCGTTGGCGCAGTCGAACGCGGCGAGCAGCTCACCGGCGACGGCGTTGCGCCGGGCCAACTGCTGGTTGGCGTCGCCTCATCCGGCGCGCACAGCAACGGCTATTCCCTTATCCGCCGCATTCTTGAGCGTTCCGGCGCCGATCTGGACGCCCCTGCCCCGTTCGATCCCAGCCGCACGCTGGCCGAGGCGCTGTTGGAGCCCACCCGCATCTATGTGAAGCCGCTGCTGCCGCTGATCCGCGCGGGCCGTATCAAGGCGCTGGCCCATATCACCGGCGGTGGCTTCCTCGAAAACATCCCGCGCGTGTTGCCCACCGGTTCGCGCGCGCTCGTCGCTGCCCCCATCCTGCCGCCGCTGCTTGATTGGCTACGCGTGGAAGGCGGCGTTGCGGCGGCTGAAATGGCGCGCACCTTCAACTGCGGCACTGGCATGGTGCTGGTGGTGGACCGCGCCGAGGCCGACGCTGTGATCGCGGCACTTGTGGACTCCGGCGAACAGGCCTGCGTGATCGGCGAAATCATCGCTGGCCAGAAGGGCTGCGAAATCCACGGTGGTCCCGGCCAGTGGGGCGAAACGGCCGCCTGGACGGCCAGCCACGATGCCTGAAAAGGCGCGCGTTGGCGTCCTCATCTCCGGGCGCGGCAGCAACATGGCCGCGCTGCTTTACGCCAGCCGGCTTTATGATTGCCCCTATGAGATTGTCGTCGTCGGCAGCAATGATCCCGATGCGGCCGGGCTTGCGCTGGCGGCAGCGGAAGGCGTCCCCACCTTCGCCCACAGCCACAAGGGCCTGAAACGCGCCGAGTTTGACGCCATCATGACGCGCGAACTGGAACAGGCCGGCGCCACCCACATCGCATTGGCCGGCTACATGCGGCTGCTGTCCGCCGAATTCGTCACCCACTGGCAGGGCCGCTGCCTCAACATCCACCCGTCGCTACTGCCCAGGCACAAGGGCCTGCACACCCACGAAGCCGTGCTGGCCGCCGGCGAGGCCGAGACCGGCTGCACCATCCACATCGTCACCCCCGAACTGGATGACGGGCCCATATTGAGCCAGGCCCGCATCAAGGTGCTGCCCGGCGACACGCCCGATAGCCTCGCCGTGCGGGTGCAATATGCCGAACACCAGCTCTACCCGCGCGTGCTCGCCGATTGGGTTTCAGCCGATCAGCGCCCCGAAGCCCTGCTCACCCGCGTGCGCGGCCTGGCGCTGAACCTGCCGGCGGCGGCGGAAAAACTCTCGCACGGCTCCCCCGCCTTCTTCGTGGAGGGCGGCAAGTTCTTCGCCTATTTCTCCGAAAACCACCACGGCGACGGCATCACCGCCCTGCTGCTGAAAGTCTCCGGCCTCTACGAAGCCGCCATGCTGATCGAGCAGGACCCGGACCGTTTCTTCCGCCCAAAATATTTCGGCACCGCCGGCTGGGTTGGCATCGTGCTGACCGACGGGCCGGACTGGGCGATGATCGAGGCGATGCTGAGCGCGGCGTGGCGACTGTGTGCGCCCAAGCGTCTGGCGGGATTGCCATTCGTCTGAACTCTGCCAGTCTGTCCCCAATTTTGGGCACAGGCGCAAAGGCCGATGCTGTTGATCATGGCAGCGGCATTGCTCGCCTGCATACCCACCCCCGTGACTGCCTCCCCACCCGGCACGCTGGCCAGCGCCTAATCCGTGCAGCAGACGCCGGCTGGCATGCAGGCGTGGCGTGTCCGCTATTGGACCGCCAGCGACAAGCGCCGCCCGATTGAAGTCACCGGCATGGTCATGGCTCCACGCGAAGCCTTGCCACCCCGCCCACGCAAGACACTGGCATCGACGCACAGCACGTGGGGCGTGGTCGAAAAATGCGCGCCGTCCCATAGTGCCGGAATCTTCAAGCCCCCCGGCCTCGCCGAAGCCATAGCGCGGGGCTATGTCGTGGTGGCGCCGGATTATCCCGGCTTGGGCAGCACGATGCCGCACCCGTATCTGGGCGGTATCGGGACAGCCAATGCGGTGTTCGACGCCGTCCGCGCCGCGCGGGGAATAACTGGCGCCGCATCCGGATCGCGCTTTGTCGTGTGGGGCGAGCCGCAGGGTGGCCACGCCGCCTTGTGGACCGCCAGCCGTGCCGGGGCCTATGCCGGCGGGCTTCCGCTGCTGGGCGCAGCGGCGGCCGCGCCACCCACCGATCTGCCGCGCAACCTTGATGAAGGCAGCGATCCGACAGTGAAAGGCATGCTCACCGCCTTGACCGCTTACAGTTGGTCACAACATTATGGCGTGCCGCTGAAGGGCCTGAGCAATTTCGCCACGCCCGGCGTCATCACGCGCCTTGCAAAGAACAACTGCATCTCGCTCGATATGAAGCCCCGCCTGAGCACCATCCTGGGCATAGTCACGGTCAAGCGTGACATGCGGAACACTGATCTCGGCAGCCCGCCGCCCTGGTCTGCCATTGCCAGCAGCAACAGTGCGCTCGCCAATGATCCCGGCATGCCGATGCTGATCACCCAGAACCCGGCCGACAAAATCGTGGCCCCCGCCGTCACGCTCGCTCACGCCCGCAAACTGTGCCGCAACGGCGCCCGGCTCACCTATCGGATGGTGCCCGGCAAAGGCCATGAAACCAGCGCCGCCGATGCCGCCACCGCCACGCTTGACTGGCTGGACGCCAGCTTTGCCGGCCAGCCTGCGCCGAGCAGTTGCGGAAGGTTGCAAACCTCTGGAAATGCAAAATAAAAAGGGCCGCAGCGCTGCCACGGCCCTTTGAAATCGCGAAGCGCGTCGAATTAGCCGACGATTTCCGTCTGCCCGAAGAAATAGGCGATCTCGATCGCGGCGTTCTCGTCGCTGTCCGAACCATGCACGGTGTTGGCTTCGATCGATTCGGCCAGTTCCTTGCGGATAGTGCCGGCATCGGCGTTGGCCGGGTTGGTGGCGCCCATTATGGCGCGATAGGCCGGAACGGCGTCTTCGCCTTCCAGCACCTGGACCACAACCGGGCCGCTGATCATGAACTGCACCAGTTCACCGAAGAAGCCGCGCTCGCGGTGGACGGCGTAGAAGCCTTCGGCCTGGGCCTGGGTCAGCTGCAGGCGCTTTTGCGCGACGATGCGCAGGCCGGCGCCTTCGATCATCGCGTTCACCTTGCCGGTGATGTTGCGACGGGTGGCATCGGGCTTGATGATCGAGAAGGTGCGGGTGATCGCCATGGGAAATTCCATCTTGTTGATAGGGGATAATGGTTGCGCGGCCCCCTACAGGCCGCGCCCCCTGATTGCAAGCCGTGAGCGGCAGCTTTAGCCTTCGAAATTGTCCGCCACGAAGCGATCGAGCAGACGCACGCCGTAACCGGTGGCACCCTTGTCATGCAGCGCGCCCGGCTTGCTGGCCCACACCGTACCGGCGACATCAAGATGCGCCCACTTCACGCCGGGTTTGATGAAGCGACCAATGAACTGCGCCGCGGTGATCGAGCCGCCTTCACGCGGGCCGACGTTCTTGATGTCGGCAATGTCGCTGTCGATCAGCTTATCATAAGCCTCGCCAATCGGCATCCGCCAGAGCTTCTCGCCTACCGCCGCGCCGGCCGCGTTGAGCTGCCCGGCCAGGCCATCATCATTGCAGAACATCCCGGCGTGCTCATGGCCCAGGCTGATGATGATCGCGCCCGTCAGCGTGGCGAGATCGACCACTACTTCAGGCCCGAAGGTTTCCTGCGCCCACCAAATCGCATCGCACAGCACCAGCCGGCCTTCGGCATCGGTGTTGATCACTTCCACCGTCTGGCCGTTCATGGTGGTCACCACGTCGCCGGGACGCTGGGCGTTGCCGTCCGGCATGTTCTCCACCAGGCCAACCACGCCAACCACGTGCGCCTTCGCCTTGCGGGCGGCAATGGCGTGCATTGCGCCCGTCACGGCACCAGCGCCGCCCATGTCCCATTTCATGTCTTCCATGCCGGCCGGCGGCTTCAGGCTGATGCCGCCGGTATCGAAGGTGACGCCCTTGCCCACCAGGCACACCGGCTTCACATCATCACGGCCCGTGCCGTTCCAGCGCATGGCCAGAATGCGGGCCGGGCGCACCGAACCCTGCGCCACGCCCAACAGCGCACCCATGCCGAGCTTCTTCATCTCGGCATCGTCAAGAATGGTGAGCTCCACGCCCAGCGCCGCCAGATCGCGGGCGCTTTCGACAAAGCTTTCCGGGAAGAGCACGTTCGGCGGTTCGGACACCAGCGTGCGGGTGCGGGCCACGCCACCGGCAATCGCCATCAGCCGGTCGTGCGCCGCAACCTCGCCCGCGCCCAAGATATGCAAGCTGGTCAGCGTCGGTTTCTGCTTATCTTTCTGCTTGGTGCGATATTGATCAAAGCGCCACGAGCGAAGAACAGCGCCATGCGCAAGATGTGCCGCCAAGTCGCCAGCCAGCACGCTGGCAACGTCCACGATCGCCGTCGTCTCGCCGCTCAGCAGCAGGCGAGCGGCAATGGCCCCGCCGATGCGTTCGGCCACGCTGGCATCGATCTTGTCGGTAGAGCCGGTGCCAACCACCAGCAGGCGACGGTGCGTCACGCCGGCCGGGGCCAGCAATTCTACGACTTCACCCACCACGCCTTCAAACCGTGCAGCCTTGGCAGCTGCCTGCACGGCGCCCTTGGTGGCGGCATCGGCAACCTTCGCCCCATCGCTGAGCGCGCCATCCGGGCCGGCGAACACCACCAGCGCCACAGCAGGCTCGGCAACGGCAGGCAAATAAGCAATGGCGAGCATGAAAATCCCTTTCGATTCGAACAGGGCTTCTGATTAGGCGCGCCTCTCGCCTTCGCCAAGCAGATGGTTGCAGGCTAAGCATCGCCCGGCTATCGACCGGAAGTGCCCGTTCCCGCCGCCCAGCCTGCATTGCGCGCCTGCCTTTTGCTGGCGACGGTCACATTGATGTTCCTGTCGGCGCCGGCGCTGGCCCAGCGCATGTCTCCGGCCCTGTTGGGCAACAAGGATCCGGTCAACCGTGATCCCGATGCGCCGCCACGCCGCGCCAATCTGCCGGCGCCCGGCGATGTGGTGGATTTTGAAGCCAATCAGCTCAGCTATGATGAACAACGCCAGTTGGTGGTTGCCAGCGGCCGCGTGAAGGTGTCGCGCGATGGCTATGCACTGCTGGCCAATCGCGTTGAATATGCCCGCGGTTCAGACACCAGGGCCGGCGAGGTGGTGGCAATCGGCAATGTGCAGATCACCGATCCGTCAGGCAACCAGGCGCTGGGTGATCGCATCACCCTGTCAGACAGCCTGAAGGATGGCGCCATTGCCAACATGCTGCTGGTGCTGAACGATGGCGGCCGGCTGGGCGCAAAGGCCGCCACGCGCAACGACAGCCACTATACGATGGATCGCGCCGTCTATTCCCCCTGCGCCGTGGTGGACAGCGAAGGCTGCCCGCAGGCGCCGGTTTGGAAGATCAAGGCGGTGAAGATCAATTATGATCAGGCCCGCCACCGCATTTCCTATCGCGATGCAAGCCTGGAAATGTTTGGCGTGCCGGTGTTCTGGCTGCCCAGCCTGTCCCACCCAGACGGCGACTCCCCGCACGCGTCGGGCGTGCTGGTGCCGGCAGTGGAAATTCAGCGGCAACTGGGCCTGGGCATATCGGCCCCGATCCACTTCGCCACCGGGCCGGATCAGGATTTCACCATTACTCCCTGGCTGTATACCGCCACCAATCCGGCGCTGGCCTTTCAAGCGCGGCGCCTGCTGAAGGATGGCCCGATCCAGGTCGATGGCATGTTCACCTTCTCGCGCCGGTTCGATCTGGCTGCCGACGGCGTGACAGAAGTGGACCAAGGTGAACGCTTCCGCGGCTATCTGGGCGTGAAGGGTCGGTTGCAGCACGACAGCAAATGGCGATCGGTTTTTTCGGTGCGGCTAACCTCCGACGATACGTTCAATCGCCGTTATGGCCTGGGCTTTGATGATACGCTGCGTTCTTCCTATGCGCTGGAACGCGTGACGGATGAAAGCTGGCTGTCGATCTCGGCCTGGTATTTCCAGGGCCTGCGCGCCAGCGATCGTGCCGGCGAGATACCGCTGGCACTGCCGCTGATCGATTATGACTGGCGGCCCGATTGGAATGTGGCCGGCGGCAAAGTGCGACTGGGCGCCAATACGCTACTGCTCACCCGGTCCAGCGGGCAGGACATGTTTCGTGCTGTCGGCTGGGGCCGCTGGGATCGCAGCCTGTACACGCAGCTGGGCCAGCGCATCAGCTTCACCGGCCTGGTGCGCGGTGATCTGTATGACGTGCGCAATTCGGCCCAGGCCACGTTCCCCGAATATGCCGGCCGCGATGGCTGGCGCGGGCGCGCTGTGGCGCTGGCGGCGGTGGACATCAGTTGGCCGTTTGCGGGCCCGGCCTTTGGCGGCGAGCAGGTGATCAGCCCGCGCATCCAGCTGGTGGCGGCGCCGCGCGTCGCCAATAATGGCTTTGCCAACGAAGATGCCCGCGCCTTCGAACTGGAAGATGTGTCGTTGTTCGATCTCAACCGCACGCCCGGCCTTGATCGCGTCGAAAGCGGCAGCCGCCTCACCTATGGCGCCGAATATACGCTGGATCGGCCCGGCTGGCAGTTGCGCGCCGAAATCGGCCAGTCGCTGCGCCTGAACGGTGATGGCAGTGAGTTTGCCGATGGTACAGGCTTTCGCGGCCGCGTGTCTGACGTGGTGGGCCGCACCAGCCTGAAGATCGGCCGCCTGGTGGAGCTCACCCACCGCTTCCGGCTCGACAAGGACAATTTCGCTGTTCGCCGCAACGAAATCGATCTTACCCTGGGTGGCAGGCGTTCCTATGTGTCAGCGGCCTATATCCGGCTCAATCGCAACGTGACGCTGGAAGATCTGGAAGACCGCCAGGAACTACGCATAGCCGGGCGTGTGGCGATCGCGCGTTATTGGGCGCTGTTCGGCAATGCCATCATCGATCTCACCACCAAGGCGGAAAACCCGCTGTCCGACAGCGATGGCTTCCGCGGCATCCGGCACCGGGTTGGCATCCAGTATGAGGATGAATGTTTCCGCTTCGGCATTGGTTGGCGCCGCGATTATGTGGGCGACCGCGATTTCCGCCCCGGCAACAATTTCCAGATCAGCATCGCCTTCAAGACGCTGGGTCAATGATGTTTTCAGCGGCCGTTCAGGCGGCAGGCTTCATTGTGGCCCACCATTGCCCAAACCACTGGGCCCAAACAAGCGCTTTCCCCGGCCGCTGCCCTTGCGCTAAGGGCATGGCATCGGGGGGTGCGCTTCGGCGCTTCGGAGCATGTGAATGAAGGTGAAGTTTCTGAACGGACCGCTGGCTGTGGTGGCACTCGCGCTCGCGGTGCCCACCGGCAACGCCAGCCTGTTCGCCCAGGCGGAAACCCGCACCTTTTCGGCCAACGATCTACCTGAGCTGGTAATGCTGGGCGATGTCGATCCAACGCTGCGCAAGGCCCAGGCCATCGTCAATGGCGACGTGATCACCGATACTGATATCGATCAGCGCCTGTCGCTGGTGCTGGCGGCCAATGGTGGTCGCATTGACGACGCCGAAAAGCAGCGCCTGCGCCTGCAGATCATCCGCAACCTGATTGATGAAAAACTGCAGCTGCAGGAAGCCGCCGAAAACGAGATCCGCATCAACGAAGCGGAAGTGACCCGCTCGTTCGAACGCATCGCCCAGAATTTCAAGCGCACGCCGGTCCAGTTCGAAGCCTATCTGCGCGAAAACAACAGCTCGTCCAACAGCCTGAAGGCCCAGATCCGTGCGGAAATGGCGTGGAGCCGGGTGCTGCGCCGCAAGGTCGAACCGATGGTCAATGTCGGCGACGATGAAGTGCAGCAGGTGATCGACAAATTGAACGCCGCCAAGGGCAAAGACGAATATCACGTTGGCGAAATTTTCCTGTCGGCCACGCCCGAAACACTTGATGCGGTGATGCAGGATGCCTCGCGCATCGTCGGCCAGGTGCGCGGCGGCGCCAGCTTTGTCGCTTATGCCCGCCAGTTTTCCGAAGCCTCATCGGCCGGCCTAGGCGGAGATCTGGGCTGGGTTCGCGGTGAACAGCTGAACAACGCCGTGTCTGCGGCAGTGGCAGCGCTGCAGCCAGGGCAGGTCACCGATGCCATCCCGGTGGCGGGCGGTGTCGCCATCATGGCGCTGATCGAAAAGCGCCAGGTGCTGGCCGCAGATCCATTGATGGCGCAACTAAGCCTGAAACAGCTCACCATCCCGTTGAAGGCCGATACCACCGAAGACCAGGCGCGAGCCAAGGTGCAGGAAGTTGGTGTGCTTAGCCAAAACATGGGCGGCTGCGGCGGTGTCGAGGCACTGGCGCGGAAGGTGGGCGGCGAAGTCGCTGTGAACGATGCCGTACGGATGAAGGATCTGCCGGCGCCGCTGCAGGCCATATTGGGCCGCATGTCGATCGGCGAAGCCACCCCGGCCTTCGGTTCGGCTGAAGAAGGCCTGCGCGTGCTGGTGCTGTGCGGCCGCGATGATAGCCAGGTGCAGGCAAAGGCGCCCAATTTTGAGGAAATCTATGCACAGATGAACGATGAGCGCGTGAACATGCGCGCCCGCCGTTACCTGCGCGATTTGCGGCGCGACGCGATCGTTGATTATCGTTGATGTCTCTCACCCCGGCGCCATTGGCCGTTTCGATCGGCGATCCGGCCGGCATAGGCCCGGAAATCATCGCTGGCGCCTGGGAGCGCCGCCACGAAACCGGGCTGCCGCCCTTCCTCGCCATTGGCGATGCCCGGTCGATCCGCGCCGTGTGGCATGGGCCGATTGCCGTCCTGTCTGATCCGGCCGCGGCTGCCGCCGCCTTCGATGGCGCACTGCCGCTAATCCAGGTTGATGATCCCGGAGAAATCGTGCCGGGCGAACCCAATCTGGCCGGTGCCCGCTGCGCGCTGGATAGCCTAGAACTGGCCGCCGGCATCGCCCGCCAGGGAATGGCATCGGCGCTTGTTACCGGGCCGGTATCCAAGGCACAACTGTTCGCCATCGGCTTCACCTACCCGGGCCAGACCGAATTTGTGGCCGAACGCTGCGGCATTGCGCCGGGCAACGCCGTGATGATGCTGGCGGGGCCATCCTTGCGCACCGTTCCGTTAACCGTGCACGTGCCGCTGGCCGAGGTGCCGCGGCTGGTCACAGCCGATCTCATCATCACCCGCGCCCGCATCACCGCCCGAGCTCTGGCCCGCGATTATGGCATCGAAAACCCGCGTCTGGCCATCGCCGGCCTCAACCCGCATGCCGGCGAGCAGGGTACGCTCGGCCGCGAGGAGGTGGAGATCATCCGCCCGGCCATCGAGGCCCTGCGCGCCGAGGGCGTGGACGTGATCGGGCCGCTGCCCGCCGATACCATGTTCCACGCCCATGCCCGCGCCCGTTACGACGTGGCGGTGTGCATGTATCATGATCAGGCGCTGATCCCATTGAAAGCACTGCATTTCGATGATGGCGTCAACGTCACGCTTGGCCTCCCCATCGTGCGCACCTCGCCCGATCATGGCACCGCCTTCGATATCGCCGGCAAGGGGCTGGCAACCCCCAGCGCCATGATTGCCGCCATCCGCATGGCCGGTGAATGCGCCGCCCGCCGCGCCGCCGGCTAAAGCCATGAGCCTGACCACCCTGCCGCCGCTGCGCGAGGTCATCGCCCGGCACGGCCTCAACGCCAAGAAATCGCTCGGCCAGAATTTCCTCACTGATACCAATCTGCTCGATCGCATCGCCCGCATTCCCGGCCTGGGGCCTGAGTCGCGTGTCTATGAAGTCGGCCCTGGCCCCGGCGGCCTGACCCGCGCGCTGTTACGCACCGGCGCGCAAGTGTTTGCCGTGGAACGCGATGATCGCGCCCTGCCCGCCCTGGCCGAACTCGCCGGTGCGGCCGATGGCCGGCTCACGGTGATCGGCGGGGATGCCATGGCCGTCGATCCCTGCGCCCTGGCTGGCGATGGCGCGCACATCGTCGCCAATCTGCCCTACAACATCGGCACCGCACTGTTCACCGGCTGGCTGGAAAACCCGGAATGGCCGCCGTGGTGGGCCAGCCTGACGCTGATGTTCCAGAAGGAAGTCGCCCAGCGCATCATCGCCGCACCGGGCGATGATGCCTATGGCCGGCTGGCGGTGCTGGCCCAGTGGCGATCAACGCCAAAGATCGCTCTCACCCTGCCGGCCCGTGCCTTCGTGCCGGCGCCCAAGGTCGAAAGCGCCGTGGTCTACCTCGTGCCCACAACGCCGCTCAGCGCCGCCACCCCGGCCCGCCTCGCTGCGCTCACCGCTGCTGCTTTCGGCCAACGCCGCAAGATGCTGCGCGCCAGCCTGCGCGGCCTGCCTGGAGCGCTGGAATCGATGGAAGCTGAAGGTATCAAGGCCGAGGCGCGGGCGGAAACCGTGCCGGTGGAGGCGTTTGCGAAGGCGGCGGCACGGTTGAGTTAGGCCCACACCGCAGGCCGTTCCCTTACTCCTTAGACGTCTTCGCCTTCAGCGGCGCCACGCTGGCCTGCGCGTTCGCCTTGGCAATCACGCCTTCGAGGCGCGTCGCGGCACCGCAGTCTGTCTTGCACAATGCCTTGATGCGAGCGAGATTGATCTGCGCTCGCGCCGTTGCGCCGCGCGCCACCAGCGCCCGGCCCTGGCCTTCCAGCGACACGATGTCAGACGGGTTCATTGCCAACGCTTCGCGATAATATTTCACCGCCTTTCCGGGCAGGCCAAGCGTTTCATAGGCGGCGGCAATGCCAGCAAAGGCAGCAACATTGCGCGGATCACTGGCCAGCGCGGCTTCGAAACTGTCGATGGCGTCCTGCGGTTTTCCGGCGGCCAGCGCGGCCTGGCCGGCAGCCGCCATCTGCAACGAAACCGGCTTCAACTGATCGTCGCGGCCCGGCGCAGCGACAGCGGCAGTGGCCAGTAGGGCCAGCGGCAACAGGAACGTGAAACGCATCAAATGTCTCCCTGCCACTGTTTCTATCAAAGCCGGGATGACTGTGCGATGAAAAAGCCGTCGCACCCATTATTGGCCGGGGTGAGAACCCGGATCTGCCACGGCCGGAGGTGCGGCGTGGCGGCCAGTTGCGCTTCGCCTTCGGCCGGCAGCAGCGAACAGACAACATACACAATCCGCCCGCCGGGCTTGAGCAGCAGCGTGGCCAGTTCGATCAGCATGGCTTGCGTCGCCACCAGCCGATCCAGCCGCGCCGGATTCAGCCGCCAGCGGCTTTCCGGATTGCGCCGCCAGGTGCCGCTGCCTGAACAGGGCGCATCGATCAGCACAGCATCGCAACTGCCCATCAGATCGGCCAAACCGCCGGCTTCCGCGCCGGGATTGAGCAGCCGCGTTTCAACAGAAGCGCCTGCCCGTGTTGCCCGCGGCGACAACTGGCTCAGCCGCGCGCGATCGGTGTCGCAGGCGATCAGCCGGCCCTCTCCGGCCATGTCGGCGGCCAAGGCCAAAGCCTTGCCGCCGGCGCCAGCGCACAGATCCACCACCGTCTCGCCCGCCTTCGCCGCCAGTGCGGCGGCGGCGATCTGGCTGCCAGCGTCCTGCACTTCGATCTGGCCGGCCTCAAATTCCGCCAGTGCTTCGACATTGGTGCCCGATGGCAGTCGCACGCCATGGGCGGTGTTCGGCAAGATCGCCCAATCGGGATGGTTGGCCAGCACGGCCTCGCGCATCGCCTGCATCGCGTTCACCCGCACATCAAGCGGCGCGCGATCGAGCAGCGCCGTCACCTGTCGCTCCGTATCATCGCCAAACCGCTCGATCAGCATACGCTCCAGCCAGGCCGGGGCCAGGCCCGGTATGGCTGCCGGTTCGCCGTGCACCAACGCCGGCGGCGCATGGCCGGATGCGCCAAACAGAGCCAGCAATTCGGGATCATGGGCGCGAGCATGGCCAATAACGGCGGCGCGCCCCGTAACCGGGCGTTCGCCCAGCGAGCGGATGACGGCGAACACCAGATCACGCACGGCGCGGCGATCCTTGGAACCGGCATAACGACGGGTGGAAAAATAACGCTGGATGATCGTATCAGCCGCCGCCCCGCCATCGCGGGCGGCGGTGATCACCTGGTCCAGTATTTCGATGGCGGCCTGAAGGCGTGCAGCGGGGATCATCCGCCCGTCGGATAGTTGGGGGCTTCGCGCGTAATGGTCACGTCGTGCACGTGGCTTTCCTTCAGGCCGGCATTGGTGATGCGAATGAACTCCGCCCGTTCCCGGAACAGTTCCAAGGTTGCAGAGCCGGTATAGCCCATCGCCGCCTTCACCCCGCCCACCAACTGGTGTAGCACATTGGCTGCCGGGCCCTTGTAGGGCACCTGGCCTTCAATGCCTTCCGGCACCAGCTTTAGTTGATCCTTGATGTCCTGCTGGAAATAGCGATCAGCACTGCCGCGCGCCATGGCGCCTACGCTGCCCATGCCGCGATAGGATTTATAGGTGCGGCCCTGCCAAAGGAAGGTTTCGCCCGGCGCTTCCTCGGTACCGGCGAGCAGGCTGCCCACCATCACCGCGCTGGCGCCGGCAGCGAGCGCCTTGGCCACATCGCCGCTGGTACGAAGGCCACCATCGGCGATCACCGGAATGCCCAACTTCCAGGCGGCTTCGGCGGTGTCCATCACCGCGGTCAATTGCGGCACGCCCACGCCCGCCACCACACGCGTCGTGCAGATCGAACCCGGGCCGATGCCCACCTTGATGCCATCGGCACCAGCATCGATCAGGGCCATGGCAGCGGCGGCGGTCGCCACGTTGCCGGCAATCACCTGGGCCGAATTGCTGTGCTTTTTGATGCGCGCCACCGCTTCGGCAACGCGGTCGCTGTGGCCGTGGGCGGTATCAACGATGATCAGATCGCATTCCGCATCCAGCAGCGCCTCGGTGCGTTCAAAACCGGTATCGCCCACGGTGGTGGCAGCAGCGACGCGCAGGCGGCCGGCGGCATCCTTGGTGGCGCTGGGATGGTTCACCGCGCGCACGATGTCCTTCATGGTGATCAGGCCGATGCAATGGCCGTCGTCATCCACCACGATCAATTTCTCGATGCGGCGGTTGTGCAGCAGGCGGCGGCATTCGGCTTCGGTCACGCCGGGGCGCACGGTGACGAGATTTTCTTTCGTCATCAGCTCGGCAATCGGCTGCGCGTCATTCTCGGCAAAGCGCAGATCACGGTTGGTGACGATGCCGACAAGCCGGCCCGGTGCGCCGCCGGGGCCAACCTTTTCCACCACCGGGAAACCGGAAATACCGTGGCTGCCCATCAGTGCTCGAGCGTCGGCCAGTGTCTGATCCGGCGTCAGCGTGATCGGATTGACCACCATGCCGCTTTCAAACCGCTTCACCTGCCGCACGGCCAACGCCTGTTCTGCCACGGTAAGATTGCGGTGCAGCACGCCGATCCCGCCCAACTGCGCCATGGTGATCGCCATGTCGGCCTCGGTCACCGTGTCCATTGCGGCGGAAAGCACCGGGATATTGAGGCTGATGCCCTTGGTGACCCGTGTCGAGGTGTCGGCCATGCTGGGCAGCACGGCAGAGGCCGCCGGCACCAGCAGCACGTCATCGAAGGTCAGGCCCAGGCGGGGTTCCTTGATACGCGATGACATGGGGCGACTCCTTTGGCTGCGGCGGTGGGCTTCCATAGGGGTGAAGGGCGCACATGAAAAGAGCGCGCCGTGTCGCCACGGCGCGCTCCCTCATCCTGTCGCGTTCAACCCAGTTCAGGCGCCGGCCAGCACGCCATAGAATTGCGCGATCTGGCTGCGCGGACCAGCCCTGACGGCGGCAAAGGCGGCCTTGGCGCCGTCCTTGTTGCCCATCTTCAACATGGCCGCGCCCATCCGCAGATTGACCGTGTCCTGATCCACTGCCGCATTGCCAACGAGTTTCTGATAAAAACCAACGGCCTTTTCATGCTGGCCCAGATTGGCCAGCGTGTCGGCCACCACCAGCCCGATGCGCGGGTTGGTTCCGGCTTCCTTTTCTAGGCCCGGCAGCGCCGCCTTGGTCTCGGTGTTCTTGGACGCTGCAAGGCGCACGATTTCACCGACATTCTGCTTGCTGGGATCGATCAGCTTCTTGACGATGGCTTCCTTCAGCACCATGTCGGCTTCGTTGGGCATGCCGCGTTCGATGGCCGCATCGGCATATTCCAGATAATTGTTGCCGGTGGTCATGGCGCCAGCGGCCCACATCAGGCGGCCCCAATCCAGCAGCAGGTTGTTGTCCATGTTGCCGGCGCGCTGTTTCACCAGCTCGATCGAAAGATTGTAGCTCTTGGGTTCCGGGAAGGCCTTCACCCAACCCAGCAGCGCCGGCATGATCTTGTCGGTCATGTTGCCGTCAATCACCGATTGGGCGCGGAATTCATACCAGCTGCGATCGCCCTTCTGGCCAGCGGCTTCGCGCAGATCGATGGCCTTGCCCAGCAGTTCCACCACGCGTGGCTTGGCACCCAGCGCGGCATTCACGCTGGCGGCCTGCACCAGCATGTCCACATCGTCGGGCTTCTGGGCGAGGTAGAATTCATACCATTTCCACGCCAGCTGGTAATCCTTGCGGTTCGAAGCGAGGCCGGCGATGAACTTGGAAAAGTTCAGCTTCTCTTCCGGCGTGATCGACGGTGCCTCTGCCGCTTCCAGCAGCGCTTCTTCCAGCTTGGCATTGTCCTTCAGATTCTGCGCCGAAAACAGCTTCAGCTTGGCCATGATCAGCGCGTCATCCTTTTCGGTACGCGGCACGGCGGCGGCTTCGGTCAGTTTGGCCAGCGCTCCGGCATGATCGCCAGCCTGTTGCAGCTTCTGCACCGCCACGACTACGGCCAAGATCGGCTTGGAAAGCTTCGGCGGCTGCGGCTTTTCCTGTTTCTGGGCCAGCGCCGGGCTGGCCGCACCAAAAGCGGTGCCGGTCGTCAGCGCCAGTGCCAAGGCAGTTGCGAACGTCTTCATTATAGCCTCCCTCAAGCAGTACGCGGTTGAGCTAAGCCGCACAGGCCGCCGCGTCAACCAGCCACAGGAACAGGTGATACTGCTCTTTTGCATCTGCAACATGAACATTAGGTGAGTTTGGCAGTGAGCGTGCGGCCAGCCCTTGCCCTGCCTGCAACAACGCGCGAGACACGAGGCCGATATGCCGGCTCTTGCTGCCTCTTTACCGCTGGCCGGCCTGCCGGTGCGGTTCCGCGCCGGGCTCACGGCCGCGCTTGCCGCCGGACTGGCCTATCTGCTGCTGTCGCCCATGCTCGACGGGCTGGCCAGTGTCGTGCTGAAAGGCAGCGGCGTCACGCTGCTGGCGCTATCGGCCCTGCAATTGCGCACCGATGGCGCGCGCTGGCTGGCGGTGATCATGGGCTTGGGCGCACTGGGCGATGTGCTGCTGGCCCTGCCCGGGCTGTTCATTGCTGGCGCGGCCAGCTTTGCCGCCGGGCACCTGGTGGCGATCACCTTTTATGCCCGCCACCGCCGCGCCGTGGCGGCCAGGAATTGGCTGGTGGCGGCGCTGCTGCTGCTGTTCGGGCTGGCGATGCCACCACTGCTCACCCCGGCCGGCCTGCCATTTGGCCAGACCCTGCTCTATGCCGTGCTGCTTACCAGCATGGCGGCCAGCCTGTGGCTCAGCCGCTTTCCCCGTCTGGCGGCCCTGGGTGCACTGGCCTTCGTGCTGTCGGATACGATCCTGGTGCTGCGCCTGGGCGGCGGCCGGCTGATCGGGCCAACAGCGGATGGCGCGTTGGTGTGGGCGTTCTACTTCGGCGGCCAGTGGTTGATCGCACTGGGCGTGGGGCGCGGACTCCTCGCCCGCGCCGCCCGCGCCGATTAGGCCTCTTCGCCCGGCGTTTCCAGCACGTCCGGCACGTCGCCCGCGTCCGCTTCGTCATCAGCGGGGATCAGCGCGGCCGAAACCACATGCTCATCATCGGCCACCTTGAAGAGGGTAACGCCTTGCGCCGCGCGGCCCATGATGCGGATATCACCCGCACGCAGGCGGATCAGCTTGGCCTGATCAGTCACCAGCATCACATCATCGCCATCGCGCGCTGTAAAACTAGCCAGCACGTCGCCATTGCGGTCGCTTTCGGCGATGTTGCGGATGCCTTGGCCGCCGCGGCCCGACTGGCGATATTCAAACGCCGAACTGCGCTTGCCAAAGCCATTGGCGGTCACCGTCAGAATGAACTCCTCGGCCGCTGCAAACTGGCCAATGCGGGTTTCCGAAAGCACGCGCTCGCCCGGCTCATTCTTCCAGGCCGCGGCCTTCAGATAATCCTCGCGCTCTTCCGTGCTGGCAGCAAAGCCCTTCAGGATTGCCATCGACACCACTTCATCGCCGGGACCCAGCACCATGCCGCGCACGCCGGTGGAGGTGCGGGACACAAATTCGCGCACATCATCCACCGGGAAACGGATGGCTTTGCCGCTCTTGGCGGCCAGGAATACATCATCAGCCTCGTCGCACAGCGCCACTCCGATCAGCCGGTCCTCATCGCCCTCTTCAAAACGGATCGCCAGCTTGCCGCCGGTGGGCACGCTGGTGAAACTGTCCATGGCGTTGCGGCGCACGCTGCCGTTGGCGGTAGCAAACATCACGTGCAGGCGGCCCCAATCGGCCTCGTCCTCAGGCAGCGCCAGCGTAGTAATGATCGTCTCGCCATCAGAAAGGGGGAGCAGGTTGTTGATCGGCTTGCCCTTGGCCTGGGGTGAACCGTGCGGCAGGCGCCACACCTTCATGCGATAGACCTTGCCGGCTGACGAGAAGAACAGCACCGGATTATGGGTGGAGGTGACAAACAATGTCGTCACAGCATCCTCATCCTTGGTGCCCATGGCATTGCGGCCCTTGCCGCCGCGGCCCTGCGCCCGATACTCGGCCAGCGCCACGCGCTTAATCCAGCCGTCGCGAGTCACAGTCACCACCATGTCCTCGACTTCGATCAGATCCTCGTCGTCGATATCCTCGGCATTGAACACCAGTTCGGTGCGGCGCTTGGACTGGAACTCGTTTGCCACCTCGTCCAGCTCGGCATTCAGCACGGAACGCAGGCGCATGCGGCTGGTCAGGATATCCAGCAGATCAGCGATGGTATCGGCCAGTTCTTTCAGTTCACTGCCGATTTCATCGCGGCCCAGCGCGGTGAGCTTGTTGAGCCGCAGATCAAGAATGGCGCGGACCTGCAAATCCGAAAGCCGGATGGTGGGCGCGTCCACATCAACCGTGCCGGCTTCAACCAGCGCCAGATAAGGGCGGATTTCCGCAGCATCCCAATCCCGCGCCATCAGCGTTTCGCGCGCTTCCGCGGGGCTGGCGCTGGCACGGATAACGCGCACCACTTCGTCCAGATTGGCCACTGCAATCACCAGGCCGATCAACAGGTGAGCCCGCTCACGCGCCTTCATCAGTTCATGCTTGGAACGGCGGGTGATGACCTGCTCGCGGAACTCCACGAAAGCGTGGATGATGTCCTTCAGGCCCATCAGTTCCGGGCGGCCGCCGCGGATGGCCAGCATGTTCAGTGCAAAGCTCTGCTGCGCCGGCGTGTGCCGCCACAACTGGTTCAGCACCACCTCCGGCGTCGCATCGCGCTTCAGATCGAGCACGATGCGCACGCCTTCGCGGTTGCTCTCGTCGCGCAGATCGGAAACGCCCTCGATGCGCTTGTCCTTCACCGCTTCGGCGATCTTTTCAACCAAGGCGTTCTTGCCCTGCTGGAACGGAATCTCGGTCAGCACGATGGCCCGCTTCTCGCCGCGGCCTTCTTCCACCACGTGGCGCGATCGGATGCGGATGCTGCCGCGGCCGGTCTCGTAAGCCTGTTTGAGTTGGCTGGAGCCCAAGATGATGCCGCCGGTGGGGAAATCCGGAGCCGGGATATGGTGCATCAACCCTTCGACGCTGATCAACGGATCGGCCAGCCAGGCCCGCACCGCGTCGATCACCTCGCCCAGATTGTGCGGCGGGATATTGGTCGCCATTCCCACCGCAATACCGCCGGCGCCATTAACCAGCAGGTTGGGGAAGCGCGCCGGCAACACGGTCGGTTCCTGTTCGGAACCGTCATAGTTGGCGACGTAATCAACCGTGTCTTTCTCGATATCGGCGAGCAGCGCCTCGGCCGATTTCGCCAGCCGCGCTTCGGTATAGCGCATGGCTGCCGGGGCATCCGGGTCCATCGATCCGAAATTGCCCTGCCCGTCGATCAGCGGCAGCCGCATCGACCAATCCTGTACCATGCGCGCCAACGCGTCATAAATAGCGCTGTCACCGTGCGGGTGATATTTGCCCATCACATCGCCAACGATACGGGCCGATTTGCGATAGGGTTTACCGTGCGTAAAGCCGTTTTCGTAACTTCCCCACAGGATGCGCCGGTGCACCGGTTTCAGCCCATCGCGCACATCCGGAAGCGCACGGGAAACGATGACCGACATGGCATAATCAAGGAAACTCGTCCGCATCTCCGAAACGATGGAGATCGGCTGGATGTCGGGCTCGCCGGCCATGGGTGTAGTGGTTGATACCATTGGGGTTTTTTTGGACCTTGCGGTGGGTGTTCAGAAGCCCATTTGGATTAGGGGAAACGGTACGAAAATGCCAGCACAAAGGGCAGATTTCACGCCCTCACCGTCATGCTGGCACAGGCCAGCATCCACTGTGGAACGGGAGCCCACTCAGCAACCAAAAGGACCCCGGCGGCACGGTAGATGCTGGCCTTCGCCAGCATGACAGCGAATTATTCCGCAGCCACCGCGTGCGGCACCTGGATGAAGCCCTTGCGCTTCGCAATCCGCGCTTCGATCTCCGGGCGGAAATGCCGGATCAGGCCCTGGATCGGCCAGGCGGCCGCATCGCCCAGCGCGCAGATGGTGTGGCCTTCAACCTGCGTGGTCACTTCCAGCAGCATGTCGATCTCGTGCGGCTCGGCGTCGCCCGTCACCAGCCGTTCCATCACCCGCCACATCCAGCCAGTGCCTTCGCGGCACGGCGTGCACTGGCCGCAGCTTTCATGCTTGTAGAAGTAGGACAGCCGCGCAATCGCCCGAACGATGTCGGTGGTCTTGTCCATCACGATCACCGCGGCGGTGCCCAGGCCAGACTTCAGATCGCGCAGGCCATCGAAATCCATTGGCGCGTCGATGATCTGGTGCGCCGGCACCAGCGGCACCGATGAACCGCCCGGGATCACGGCCAGCAGATTGTCCCACCCGCCGCGGATGCCGCCGCAATGGGCTTCGATCAGTTCGCGGAAGGGGATACTCATCGCCTCTTCCACCACGCACGGCTTGTTCACATGGCCGCTGATCTGGAACAGCTTGGTGCCTTCGTTCTTGGGCCGGCCGATGGCGGCAAACCATTCCGGCCCGCGGCGCAGGATGGTCGGCACCACGGCAATGGATTCGACATTGTTCACCGTCGTCGGGTTGCCATACAGGCCGGCGCCGGCCGGGAACGGCGGCTTCAGGCGCGGCTGGCCCTTCTTGCCTTCCAAGCTTTCGATCATCGCAGTTTCTTCGCCGCAAATATACGCCCCGCCGCCACGGTGGACGACGACATCGAAATCATAACCGGTGCCGCAGGCATTCTTGCCGATCAGGCCAGCGGCATAAGCCTCTTGCACGGCGGCCATCAGCACCTTGGCTTCGGCAATATATTCGCCGCGGATATAGATGAAGGCGGCGCGCGCGCGCATGGCAAAGCCGGCGATCAACGCGCCTTCGATCAGCTTGTGCGGATCGTGGCGAATGATCTCGCGATCCTTGCAACTGCCGGGTTCCGATTCATCGGCGTTGACCACTAGGTAGGAAGGCCGATCCGGGTTCGGCGTCTTGGGCATGAAGCTCCACTTCATGCCGGTCGGGAAACCCGCGCCGCCACGCCCGCGCAGCCCGCTGGCCTTCACCGCATCGATCAGGGCATCGGGGCCAACGCTCATCAGATCCTTGGTGCCGGCCCAATCGCCGCGCGTGCGCGCCGCTTCAAGGTTCCACGGCTGGAAGCCATAGAGGTTGGTGAAGATGCGATCCTTGTCAGCCAGCATGGCGGGTCACTTCTGCTTCTTGTTTTTCTGGGCGTTGGCGACAGTGCCCAGCGAAATGCCCACAACCATCAACGGCATGGCAATCGCCACCATGCTCTTACCCGAAACGATGCCGTAGATCAGCAGACCGATCGAAACGATCAGCAGCAGGGCCGAGAGGGTGAACAGTTGCTTCAGCATCACACCATCTCCTTGCATGTTGTCGGGCCGCCTTCGGGGCACGAGGCGGTGCGGCCGATCTGGCTGCCCACCTTGGGTTCCTCACCGCGCGCCAGCATGTCCAAGATGGCAATCATGCTGTCGTGGGTCAGGTCTTCATAATTATGATCGTTTATCTGCACCATCGGCGCATTGGCGCAGGCGCCCAGGCATTCCACTTCGGTGAGCGTGAACAGGCCATCCGCCGTGGTGGCGCCCTTCTTCATGCCCTTGTCCTTGCAGGCCTTCATGATGTCATCGCTGCCGCGCAGCATGCACGGCGTCGTGCCACACACCTGCACATGGAAACGGCCGACGGGCTTCAGATTGAACATCGTGTAAAAACTGGCAACTTCGTAGGCGCGGATATAGGGCATGCCGATCTGGTTCGCGACAAACTCGATCACCGGCACTGGCAGCCAAGCCACGCCTGTCATGTCCCGCACCTGATATTGCGCCAGCCACAACAGCGGCATCACCGCACTGGCCTGCCGGCCGGGCGGATAAAGACCAATCAGGCGCTGCGCTTCGGCGGCGTTCTCAGCAGTCCAGCTGAAATCGGAAAAATCGCTCACCGGATGAACTCCACGCGGCTGCATTTGTCGCCTTCGAAACTGTACACGCTCATCACCTCGAACGGCTCGCCGGCCGCCGTGCGCCACACCTTCTCGTGCAGCACCGCGAACGGCCCCAACTCATAGCCGGTGACGATCTCGGCGCGGTTTTCGGGAAACTGGGCAAACATCGCCTTCAGTCCGGACCGCACGCCTTCCTTGCCTTCACGCAGCGTCGCGCCGCGGTAGCCGGCTTCCACCGCATCTTTGGTCATCAGCGCCACATAGGCGTCCGCATCCTGCGCGTTGTAATGCGCGATCATCGCTTCGGCGATGGCGAGCTTGCTCACCGGTCAACCTCACCAAACACGATGTCGAGCGACCCCAGCACGGCCGGCGCATCGGCCAGCAGATGGCCCTTGCACAGGAAATCCATCGCCTGCAGGTGCGCCATGCCGGTCGCCCGAATATGGCAGCGCCACGGCTTGTTGGTGCCATCGGCGACCATGTAGATGCCGAATTCGCCCTTGGGGCTTTCGGTTGCCACATAGGCATCGCCGGCCGGCACGTGCAGCCCCTCGGTATAGAGCTTGAAATGGTGGATCAGCGCTTCCATCGAGCGCTTCATTTCTCCGCGCGACGGCGGTGCAACCTTGCGGTTGTCGGTGATGTGGCTGCCCGCCGGCATGTCACGCACGCACTGCTTGATGATCTTCAGGCTCTCGCGCATTTCCTGCATGCGCACCATAAAGCGTGCATAGCAATCGCCATCGTTCGACACCGGCACGTCGAAATCCATCAGGTGATAGGCGTCGTACGGCTGGCTCTTGCGGATATCCCAGGCCACGCCGCTGGCGCGGATGCAGGGGCCCGTAAAGCCCCAGGCAATCGCATCGTCCTTGGAAATCACCCCGATATCGACATTGCGCTGCTTGAAGATGCGGTTCTCGGCCACCAGCCCCTGCATCTCGTCAAGCATCTTGGGGAAATGGTCACACCAGGCTCCAACATCGTCCAGCAGGCCCGCCGGCAGATCCTGGTGCACGCCGCCGGGGCGGAACCAGGCAGCGTGGAAGCGCGCGCCGGAAACACGCTCGTAAAACTCCATCAGTTTCTCGCGTTCCTCGAAAAGCCACAGGATCGGCGTCATCGCGCCCACGTCCATCGCATGCGCGGTGGTGTTGAGGATGTGATTCAAGATGCGCGTGATTTCCGCAAACATCGTGCGGATATACTTGGCGCGCAGCGGCACCTCGATGCCGGCCAGTTTCTCGATCGCCAGCACATAGCTGTGTTCCATGCACATCGGCGACACGTAATCGAGGCGGTCCATATAGGGCAGCGCCTGCAGATAGGTCTTGTATTCGATCAGTTTTTCGGTGCCGCGGTGCAGCAGGCCGATGTGCGGATCGCAGCGTTCGATGATCTCGCCGTCCAACTCCATTACCAGCCGCAACACGCCATGAGCCGCAGGATGCTGCGGCCCAAAATTGATCATGTAGTTCTGGATTTCGTTGCCGTCCCTGGCGGGCAGCACATCGGTGGTATCTTCAGCCGTCCACGCGGCGCCAGCATTACCAAGACTGCTCATTTGGCACCCGCCTTCTCATCGCCCGGCAGCACATAATCAGTGCCTTCCCACGGGGAGAGGAAATCAAAGCTGCGGAAATCCTGCGCCAGTTTCACCGGCTCATACACCACCCGCTTATGCTCTTCCGACCAGCGCAGCTCGACATGGCCGGTGAGTGGGAAATCCTTGCGGAACGGATGGCCTTCGAAACCATAGTCGGTCAGGATGCGGCGCATGTCCGTGTTGCCGGCGAACATCACGCCGTAACAATCCCAGGTCTCGCGTTCATACCAACCGGCGTTGGGATAGAGATCGGTCAACGACGGAACCGGCGCACGGCCATCGGTCGAAACCTTAACCCGCAGCCGCAGATTGTGCGTCATCGATAAAAGATGGATCACGATCTCGAAGCGTTCGGCCCGGTCCGGATAATCGGCGCCGCACAGATCGGTGAGTTGGTTGAACTTCAGATCGGCCGCATCGCGCAGCGCGGCAATCACAGTCACCAACGCCTCGCGCTGCACCACGGCGGTGGTTTCGCCGGCATGCTCGATCACCTCGATCAGGGCGTCGCCCAGCACCTCGCCCAAGCGCGCGCTGAGCGCATCATGGGTGGCCATCACCGGCCAGCTGTGCCGGCCCAATTCAGGAGCAACATGTCCCATGGCGGTTACCGTTCAAACACGCCCACGCGGCGGATCTTCCGCTGCAGGGCAAGAATGCCATAGAGCAAAGCCTCGGCCGTGGGCGGGCAACCGGGCACATAGATATCAACCGGCACGATGCGATCGCAGCCGCGCACCACCGAATAGCTGTAGTGATAATAGCCGCCGCCATTGGCGCAGCTGCCCATCGAGATCACGTAACGCGGCTCGGCCATCTGGTCGTACACACGGCGCAGCGCCGGGGCCATCTTGTTGCACAGCGTGCCGGCCACGATCATCACGTCGGACTGGCGGGGTGAGGCGCGCGGTGCGATCCCGAACCGTTCCAGATCATAGCGCGGCATGGAGCTGTGCATCATCTCGACCGCACAGCAGGCGAGGCCAAAAGTCATCCACCACAGGCTGCCGGTTCGGGCCCAGTGGAACAGATCTTCGGTGGAGGTGACAAGGAAGCCCTTGTCCGCCACTTCCTGGGACACATCGCCCAGGAATTGATCGCGGTTGTTGGCCGGCAGCAGAATGCCGCCATTGGTGACCATCAGGTCATCGCCGGGCTGGTTCACTCCCACTCCAACGCTCCCACTTTCCAAGCATAAACCAGGCCGATGCCAAGTTCGCCAAGGAATTCCATCATCGCCCACCAGGCACTTTCGCCGCCCCAATGCAGGCTGACGGCCCACGGAAACAGGAAGGCCGCTTCCAGATCAAACACGATGAACAGGATGGCGACGAGGTAGAATTGCACATCGAACTTGGTGCGCGCGTCGGAAAAGGCGGGGAAACCGCTTTCATATTCCGACAATTTCACCGCTTCCGGCTTGGACGTGCCGATCAGGCCGGACACGGCAATGGGCGCACTGACGAAGATCAGCGCAAAAGCGATGCCCACTGCGAAGAACAGCAGCACCGGCAGATATTCAGAGGCTATGGCCGACATGGCCTGAGGGTTTCCAACAGCTGTTGCGACGCAGCGTGATTAGCCGTCCTGCTGCGCTGCGGCAACCTCTGACACGCGAAAAATGCGACATTTTGTCAAGGCTGCGGCGTTGAACGGCCCCGTCCCCGCCGCAAGTGACAGGTGCGGCCGCTCAGCGCAGCGCGCCGGCGATCAGCTTGTGCAATCGCGACTGGATGGACTGGTTGCCAACAATGATCTCGCGCCGGCCGACCATGCCATCACTGCCGCGGAAATCGCTGACGAAGCCGCCGGCTTCCCGGATCAGCAACATGCCAGCGGCAATATCCCAATAGGAAAGGCCGGTTTCCCAGAAGCCATCGAAGCGCCCGGCCGCCACCCAGGCCAGATCAAGGCTGGCCGCCCCGAAACGGCGCACTCCGGCCACTTCCGGCATCACGGCATTCAGGATCGCATTGAACTGGGAACGGTCACCATGGCCCTGATAGGGTATTCCGGTTGCGATCAGGCAATCATTCAGATCACGCCGGCCCGACACGCGCAGGCGCTGGGTGGAAAGCCAGGCGCCGCGACCCTTTTCCGCCCAATAGCTTTCACCGGTGAGCGGCTGGTGGATCAGGCCGGCGACCACCTCGCCATCGATTTCGGCGGCGATGGAAATGGCGAAATGCGGAATGCCGTGCAGGAAGTTGGACGTGCCATCCAGCGGATCGACGATCCAGCGGCAGCGTTCATCCTCACCCTTGATCTCGCCGCCTTCTTCCAGCAGCAGGCCCCAATCCGGGCGCGCATGGCGCAGCACTTCCACCACGCTGGCTTCGGCGGCACGATCCGCATTGGAAACGAAATCGGCCGGGCCTTTGCGGGACACCTGCAGCGCATCCACTTCCCCGAAATCGCGGCGCAGCTTGGGCGCAGCCTTACGCGCGGCCTTTTCCATGACGGTGATGAGCGAACTATGGGCGACCATGGCGAAATCCTTGCAGCCGGCGCGGGCGCGCGGGCAGCGATTGGGGAACAGGGATGCGAAAGAGCGAGGAGCGAACGGGGCGCGCCTTAGCGGATGCCGGCGGCGATTACCAGCCCAGCACGTCTCCAAACCCCTTCACGCCGGCGCCCGGCCCGCCTTCATGATCCCACACCGCCCGCACCACGGCGATGAAATCGGCCCCGGCGTCGACCAGCGGCGCGGCGTTGTGAGGGAAGATGCCGCCGATGGCGACGCAGGGCAATTGGCTCAGCGTGATCCACCAGCTCAGGATCTCCGGCTGCGGGCGGTAGTGCGACGGCTTGGTCGTGGTGTCGTAAAACGCCCCGAACGCCACATAATCCGCGCCAGCCTCGCCGGCTTCCATGGCGAGATGCCGGCTGTCGTGGCAGGTGCGGCCGATCTGGGCCTCGCGGCCGAGCAGCGCGCGGGCCTCGACAATGCTGCCGTCCCCCTGCCCCAGATGCACGCCATCGGCACCCGCCTGCTTGGCCAGATCGGCGCGGTCATTCAGGATGAACGCCACATCAGCCGCCTGGCACACCGGCAGCAATGCCTCGCAGGCGCGCAGCACGTCGGCATCGCTCACATCCTTCAGCCGAAGCTGGAACGCCGCCACCGGGCCAGCATCCAGCGCGGCCTTCAGGCTTTCGGTGAAGGTCGGGATCTCGATGCGCGGCGGCGAGACAATGTAAAGCTGGCAGGCCGGCCGCTCATCCTGTTCGAAGCGGTCAGCAAAGTCGGCCGGCAGGGGAACCAGTTCGTCGTCCGTGCTGCTCAAGGTCAGGCCTTGCCGAGATAGATGTCGACGATCTTGTCCAGCATCGCCAGCGCTTCGGCGCGCGGGCGCTGGAAGGTGTTGCGGCCGATGATGCTGCCGTTGCCGCCGCCGTCACGAATGGCGACCGCGTCGCTGAACACCGCATCGGTGCCCTTGGTCGCGCCGCCGGAGAAGACCACGAGGCGGCGGCCATTCAGGCAGGATTTCACCACGTGCGCCACGCGCTTGGCCTGGCCGGACCAGTCGGCGCCTTCATAGGCCTTCTGCGCATCCTTCTGCTCGATATGGGCAGACGGCAGCTTCACCTTAATGATGTGCGCGCCCAGCAGCGCCGCCATGTGGGCGGCGTAGGCGCCAACGTCGAGCGCCAGTTCGCCTTCCTTGCTCAGCATGCCGCCACGCGGATAGCTCCACAGCACGGTGGCGAGGCCGACCGATTTGGCTTCGGCGGCCAGTTCGCGGAACTCCTCCATCATGTCGAACACGTCGTCCGCACCCGGATAGATGGTGAAGCCGATGGCGGCGCAACCGAGGCGCAGCGCGTCGTCAACGCCGCCGGTCACCGCCTGGTTGATGCCGGTGGCCCAGCTGTTGCTGCTGTTCATCTTCAGGATGGTGGGGATCTGGCCGGCGAACGTGTCGGCGCCGGCTTCCAGCATGCCCAGCGGGGCGGCATAGGCCGAAAGTCCGGCATCGATGGCAAGCTGATAGTGGTAATGCGGATCATAGGCTTCCGGGTTGGGCGCAAAGCTGCGCGCCGGGCCGTGCTCGAAACCCTGATCGACCGGCAGGATGACCATCTTGCCGGTGCCGCCCAGCCGGCCCTGCATCAGCAGCCGCGCGATGTTGCCCTTGGTGCCGGGATTGTCGCTCTCGTAATTGGCCAGGATCGCCTTGACGGTGGGCGTGATCGACATGGTGTGTCCCCTTTATGCCTGTTGAAGTGCGACCACGCCGGGCAGCGGTTTGCCTTCCATCCATTCCAGGAAGGCGCCGCCAGCGGTGGAAATGAAGCTGAAATCCTGAGTGACGCTGGCATGAGCCAGCGCCGCCACGGTATCGCCGCCACCCGCCACGGTGAGCAGCGTGCCCCCTTGCGTGAGCGCAGCCGCCGTGCGGGCCAGCGCCACGGTGGCGGCATCGAAGGGCGGAATCTCGAACGCGCCCAGCGGGCCATTCCACAACGCCGTTGCGCAGGTTTTCAGCGCATCGGCCAGCGCCTCGACCGCGGCCGGGCCGATATCGAGCACCAATTCATCGGCCTGGATATCGTGGATATTGGCGACGCGGTTGGCGGCATGCGCCTTGAACTCCTTGGCCACCACCACATCGTACGGCAGGTGGACGGTGCAGCCGGCCTCTTCCGCCCGCGCCATGATGTCGAGCGCGGTGTCCTTCAGGTCATGCTCGCACAGCGACTTGCCAACATCGATGCCGCGCGCCGCCAGGAAGGTGTTGGCCATGCCGCCGCCGATCATCAGGTGATCGACCTTTTCGACGAGGTGGGTGAGCACGTCGATCTTGCTCGACACCTTTGCGCCGCCCACGATCGCCGCCACCGGACGCTTCGGCGAACCGAGCGCGGCTTCCAGCGCCTTCAGTTCGGCTTCCATCGTCCGCCCGGCAAAGGCCGGCAGCACATGCGCCAGGCCTTCGGTGCTGGCATGGGCGCGGTGGGCGGCAGAAAAGGCGTCGTTCACGTAAAAATCGCCGGCCGCAGCCAGTTCGGCCGCAAACGCCGGATCATTGGCTTCCTCACCGGCATGGAAGCGGGTGTTCTCCAGAACCGCGACGCCACCCGCCGGCAGCGCCCCGGCAGCCGCCGTCACCACAGGGCCAACGCAATCCGCCACAAAGGACACAGGCCGGCCCAGAACGGCAGCAAGTGCCACCGCAATCGGCTTCAGGCTGTTCTTCTCGTCGCGACCCTTGGGCCGGCCGAAGTGCGAGAGCAGCAGCACCTTGGCCCCGGCATCGGCCAGCGCCGCAATGGTCGCCACGGCAGCCCGCAGGCGGGTGTCATCGCTTACCTGGCCATCGGCCATCGGTACGTTCAAGTCGGCGCGGACCAGCACGGTCTTGCCCGCCAGCGCCGGCATGTCATCGATGGTACGGAACGAAGCCATTGTTCTTACAGGAACTTGCCCATGGCGACGGCGGTATCGGCCATGCGGTTGGAGAAGCCCCATTCATTATCGTACCACGACAGCACGCGCACCATGTTGCCGCCGATCACCGCGGTTTCCAGGCTGTCCACGGTGGACGATGCCGGGCTGCCGTTGAAGTCGATGGAGACCAGCGGCTCCACGGTGAAATCGAGGACGCCTTTCAATTCACCTGTAGCAGCAACCGCAAGCACCTGATTCACCTCATCTTTCGTCGTCGGACGGGCCGATTCGAAGGTAAGATCAACCACCGAAACATTCGGAGTCGGCACCCGGATCGCCGAACCATCCAGCTTGCCCTTCAGTTGCGGCAGCACTTCACCCACGGCGCGGGCCGCGCCGGTGGTGGTGGGGATCATCGACAGCGCAGCGGCCCGGGCGCGGCGCGGATCATCATGAATTTGATCAAGAATTTTCTGATCGTTGGTGTAGGCATGCACCGTCGTCATCAGGCCCTTCACGATGCCGAACTCGCGGTCCAGCACCATGGCGACCGGCGCCAGGCAGTTGGTGGTGCACGAGGCGTTGGAAACGATGTTGTGTTCTGCCGTCAGCTTGTCGTGGTTCACGCCGTAAACCACTGTCAGATCAACATTTTTGCCCGGAGCAGAGATCAGCACTTTCTTGGCACCAGCGGTGATGTGGGCACCGGCCTTGGCGGCATCGGTGAAGAACCCGGTGCATTCCAGGGCAATATCCACGCCCATGGCGGCATGCGGCAGCTTGGCCGGATCACGCTCTGCGGTCACCGCGATGCGCTTGCCGTTCACCACGATGGCATCGCCATCCACGCTCACCGTGCCGGGAAAGGCACCATGCACACTGTCGCGCGCCAGCAGGCGGGCATTGGCCTGCGGGCTCGCCAGATCGTTGATCGCCACCACTTCGATGTCGGTGCGGCCGGATTCGATGATGGCGCGCAGCACGTTGCGGCCGATGCGCCCGAAACCGTTGATTGCAACTTTCACAGCCATGTCATTGATCCTTCTTGGCTTTCAGCGGTCCAGCCGCCGCTTCACGCGCGCGGCGATCGCCGGCGCTGTCAAACCATATTCGGCATACAGCCGTTCCGCCGGCGCCGATGCACCAAAGTGATCGATACCGATATTCAACCCGTCACTACCGGTCCAGCGTTCCCAGCCCATCGTCACGCCGGCTTCCACCGACACCTTCAATACGCTCGGCGGCAGCACATCGGCCCGGTAAGCCGCGTCCTGCACCGCAAATACTTCCCAGCACGGCATCGATACCACGTCGCAGCCAATGCCGTCTGCCTCCAGAAGCGCGGCGGCTTCAGCGGCAATATGCACTTCCGAACCAGTCGCGACCAGCACCACGGCGCGCGGCGCGGCGGCGGCCTTCAGGCGATAAGCCCCTTTCGCTGAATGATTTTCGGTCACATCATCGCGCAGTGGCGGCAAGTTCTGCCGCGACAGGGCGAGGACGGACGGACGCTTCTCGTCCTTCAGGGCAAAGGCCCAGGCTTCCGCCGTCTCCACCGCATCAGCCGGCCGCCACACCGCCAAATTGGGCATGGCGCGCAGGGACGCCAGATGCTCGATCGGCTGGTGGGTCGGGCCGTCTTCGCCCAGCCCGATACTGTCATGCGTGCCAACGTGGATCACGCGAATCTGCTGGATCGCGGCCAGGCGGATGGCGTTGCGCATATAGTCGGTGAACACCAGGAAGGTGCCCCCATAAGGGATGATCCCGCCGTGCAGCGCCATGCCGTTCATTGCGGCGGCCATGCCGAATTCGCGAATGCCGTAGTGGACATAGCGGCCGCTATAATCATCGGCGGTGAACAGCGGCTGGCCCTTGGCCTTGGTGTTGTTGGAGCCGGTCAGATCGGCCGACCCCCCGAGCAATTCGGGCAGCGCCGGCACCAGTGCGTCCAGCGCCATTTCGCTGGACTTGCGGGTGGCAACCTTGGGCGGCGTGGCGATCAGGCTGGCCAGATAGGCCGGCATCGGATCGGCGGCGGGCAGTTCGCCTGCCATGCGGCGGTTAAACTCGCCAGCCTGCGGGTTGACCGTCAGGCGCGCTTCCCAATCGGCGCGGGCGGCCTTGCCGCGGGCGCCCAGACCTTCCCACCAGGCCTTGATGTCGGCCGGAATCTCGAACGGGCCATATTCCCAGCCCAATGCAGAACGGGCGCCTTCGATTTCCCTGGCGCCCAGTGGCGAGCCGTGGCTGCCACTGGTGCCGGCCTTGGTCGGTGCACCCTTGCCGATGGTGGTGCGGGCCGCAATCAGGCTGGGCCGCGGATCGGCCTTTGCGGCCGTGAGCGCGGCATCGATGGACGCGAAATCATGGCCATCGCAGGCGACGACATGCCAGCCGGCAGCGGCGAAGCGCCCGGCCATGTCTTCGCTGGACGACAAGCTGACCGGGCCATCGATGGAGATCTTGTTGTCGTCCCAGATCACGTTAAGGCGGCCGAGTTTCAGGTGGCCGGCCAGCGAGATGGCTTCCTGGCTGATGCCTTCCATCAGGCAGCCATCACCCGCCACCACCCAGGTGTGGTGATCGACAAGGTTATTGCCGAACACGCCGTTCAGATGCCGTTCCGCCATCGCCATGCCCACGGCCATCGCCAGGCCCTGTCCCAGTGGCCCGGTGGTGCATTCCACGCCCGGCAGTTCGGTGTTTTCCGGGTGGCCGGCGCACGGGCTGTGCCATTGGCGGAAGCGCTTGATGTCATCCAGCGACGGCTTGTCATAACCGGTCAGGTGCAGCAGCGCATAGATCAGCATCGAACCATGGCCGGCCGACAGCACGAAACGATCACGATCCGGCCAGCGCGGCGCCGCAGGATCGAACTTCAGGTGATTGGCAAACAGCACGGTCGCGACATCGGCCATGCCCATCGGCATGCCGGGGTGGCCGCTGTTGGCAGCTTCCACCGCATCCATTGCCAGCGCCCGGATGGCATTGGCGCAGCGTGCGAGATCGGTCATGAGGCCGTTCCTGTTAACCATCCGCGCTGGCGCTGTGGCCGGTACGGGCGGGAGCGATTCCCGGTGGTGACTATTCGTTGCGGGCGGCTTTGGCCTACCCTTCGCGCACGCGTCAACCTTCCAGTTGCAGTCCACCGTGATTGCCGCAGGCAGCCGGCTTGACCCGGGCTGATATCCCGTCTTATAAACGTCGCGCAAGCCTTTGAGCTGGCGGGGGAGCAGGTCGATTTCGGAATTGATGACCCTGTTGGTGCGACTCGAAACGGCGCTGGCCGCAATCGAGACTCGCCGAAGTGCCGAAGCGGCCGCCGCCGCCGATGACCGCGCGCGCTTGGCTCGGATCGAAGCCGCCGCCACCGAGGCCGTGCGCGCGCTCGACTCCCTCATCGGGCAGGAGTGACAAGCGTGGGTCAGGCCGTTTTGAGCATTTGTGGGCGCAGTTATCGCATCAGCTGCCGTGACGGCGACGAGGATCGGATATCGCGCCTGGGCAACGAGATCGCCGGCCGTGCCGATCGCATCACCGGATCGCTCGGCAGCGTGCCCGAAGGCCAGTTGCTGGTGATGACCGCGCTGATGCTGGCCGATGAACTGGCCGATGCCCGCGCCGGCATTGCGCCGCCTGCCGCCGCTGCGCCCGTGGTGGACATCACCCGCCTTGCCCGCATCGTCGAGCGTATGGAACAACTCGCCCGCGTCTGAGCAGGCTCATAAACGCGCATCTGCTTGAGCTTCCGGGCCTTGTGCCCTATATCAACATTTGGCGGGCACTGCCCGGTACGAGCGAGCAAGCATCCCTGAGGCGATAATCATCCTATCGGGGGCTGGCACTGGGTGGACCGTGGTCCACCACAACTGGTTCCCACCTGACGTTCTGGCGTCAGAGGATCTTCAAGGCCAACGGCCCATGGTGGTCCCGCCAACCGACCATCCGGATATCACGCTGTGACAAAGACCGAACTGCGCCGCCATTATCGCGCTGCCCGCAAGGCCTTTGTCGCCGCCCTGCCCGCCGGCGAACGCGAAGCGCTGGAGCGGAACCTGGCCGCGGTGGTGGCCCTTGCCCTCCCCGCCCTGCGCATGGCCGGCAGCTATGCCGCCGTGGGGGACGAGATCGATCCCATGTGGATCGAAAAGCGGATCGGCCCGCACGCATTCCCGCGCATCGCCGGGCAAGACATCGTGTTTCACCAGGCCGAATGGAGCGAGCTCAAGCCCGGCTTCCAGAATATCCCCGAACCGCCAGCCACGGCGCCGATGGTGCATCCCGATGTGCTGCTCGTGCCGCTGCTGGCCGTCACCCTTTCCGGCGTGAGGCTGGGCCAGGGCCGCGGCTATTATGATCGCGCACTGGCCGCCCTGCGCCGCCGGCAACCAGTGCTGGCCATCGGGCTGGCCTGGGAATGCCAGATTGCGCCGGCCCTGCCGGCCGACCCTTGGGACATGCCGCTGAACATGATTGCGACGCCGCAGCGTCTGGTCGACTGCCGCAAATCGCGTTAGGGGCCGCTCATGGACCTTGCTCCCCATCGCATCCCGCCCGAACCAAGCTGGCGCAAGCCTGTCGGCATGTTGGGATTGATCGCCTATATCGCGATCTACGCCCTCATCGTATCGGTGCTGGCCGATCAACTCATTGGCCTGCCGCGCTGGCTGGAAACCTTGGCCTATGGGGTGGCCGGCATCGCCTGGGTGGCACCGCTGAAACCCTTGTTCCTGTGGATGAACACCGGCCGCTGGAGGCAGAAATGAGCGTATTGCCGCCAGAAGCCTGCCAGACAATGCTGGAAGTGCGCGCCGGGGTGGATGCGCTCGATCAGGAACTGGTCGCGCTGCTTGCCCGCCGCTTCGATTATATGGACGCCGCCGCCCGCATCAAGCCCAGCCGCAGCGATGTGCGCGACGAAGCCCGCAAGGCCCAGGTGATCGCCAACGCCAGCGCCGCCGCCGCCGCTGCCGGCCTACCGCCGGGCCTGGCGGAAAATCTGTGGGAATCACTGGTGGAAACCTCCATCGCCCACGAACTCGACCGCTGGGATAAGCTGCGCACCCAAGTCGCCTGATGCTGGCGAACGAGCCCATCACCCGCCTCGCTGCCTTTGCCGGCGTGCTGGCGGTCATGCTGCTCTGGGAGCAACTGTCGCCGCGACGGGCTCCGGGCGCCGGCAACACGACACGCCGCCTCAACAATCTGGCGCTGGTCGGGCTGGATACACTGCTGGTTCGACTGCTGTTCCCGATACTGGCTGTCGGCTTCGCCAGCGAGATGGAACAGCGCGGCATAGGTCTGTTCAACATCATCGCCCTGCCCCACTGGCTGGCAGTACTGCTGGCCATCATCCTGCTCGACCTTGCCATCTACTGGCAGCATCGCATGTTCCACATCGTGCCGTTGTTCTGGCGCCTGCACCGCGTCCACCATGCCGATCCGGCCTTCGACACGACAACCGCGCTGCGCTTCCACCCGCTGGAAATCATGGTGTCGATGATCATCAAGCTGGCCGTGGTGGCCGCATTGGGCGCGCCGCCACTGGCCGTGCTGCTGTTCGAAGTGATCCTGAATGCGACGGCCATGTTCAATCACGGCAATGTCAGCTTACCCGCTGCCATCGAACGGCGGCTGCGCTGGCTGATGGTCACACCCGATCTGCACCGGGTACATCACAGCGTGCACGGCGATGAGATGAACCGCAATTTCGGCTTCAATCTGTCGGTCTGGGATCGGCTGTTCGGCTCACTGGCGGCCCAACCGCGTGATGGCCACAGCGGCATGATGATCGGCCTCAAGGATTTTCGCGAGCCACGCGCGCAATGGCTCGATCGGCTGCTGCTGCAACCGTTCAAATCATCAGGCAATTGATCGAATTTCCACGGCGCCGGCGGCTTGTTTGGCCACGTCCCCATAGGAACAGTGGCGCGAGTGACGGGGCTCGAACCCGCGACCTTCGGCGTGACAGGCCGACGCTCTAACCAACTGAGCTACACCCGCAAGCGCTGTGGAGCCGCGCTGATATGGAGGGTACGCCGCCCTGTCAAGCAGAGTTATGCGTGGATGTTGTGGACAAGCGGAAATCGGCTAGGGAGGGCATATGGAACCGCAAGCCTTTACCCCCGACCCTGAACGTGCCGTCACCCGCCTGCTTGGCCTGCTCAATCTGGAGGAGGTCGAAACCGATCTGTTCCGCAGCCAATCCACCGACGAAGGCTGGATCCGCGTCTATGGCGGCCAGGTGGTGGCGCAGGCGCTGATGGCGGCGAGCCGTACTGTGGAGGAAGGCCGCCTGTGCCACAGCCTGCATAGCTATTTCATCCGGCCTGGCGATCCGAAACTGCCCATCGTCTACAAGGTGGAACGCGATCGCGATGGCGCCAGCTTCACCACCCGCCGCGTCGTCGCCATCCAGAAGGGCCGGCCGATCTTCAACATGGCCGCCAGTTTCCAGGTGCCGGAAGAGGGCCTGGAACACGCCATCACTCCGCCATCCGACGTGCCGCACCCGGATGGCCTGGAAAGCGATTCGGAATGGTCCCGCCGTAACGCCCCGCAGGCACCCGAACCCTGGCGCACCATCTGGCTGACCCGGGAACGGCCACTGGACGTGCGCGCGGTGGAGAGTGACGAAGACTTTTTCAACCCGCAGAAGCGCCCGCCGCAGCAGCGCCACTGGGTGCGGCTGGCGGCCCCGCTCACACCCGAACAGGCCACCGATCCAGTGCTGCAACGCTGCCTGTTCGCCTATGCCAGCGACATGACCCTGCTCGATACCTGCCTTGCCCCGCATGGCATCAGCTGGGCCAACCCCGCGCTGCAATCGGCCAGCCTCGATCACGCGATCTGGTTCAACCAGACGCCAAACATGAACGAGTGGCATTTGTTCGATCAGGATTCGCCGATGGCCGGCGGCGGGCGCGGCATCAACCGGGCCATCGTGCACGATATCAATGGCCGCCCCGTCGCCACGCTGATGCAGGAAGGGCTGATCCGCTATCGGCCATGAACCAGCGGCGCCCACCCCTCACCCACCGGCTGAAGAAGCCGGCCTATCATTCGGCGCTGGGTCCGGGGCTGGTGACGGGCGCGGCCGATGATGATCCCTCCGGCATTGCCACCTATTCCCAGGCCGGTGCCGCCTATGGCTTTGCGCTGCTGTGGCCGGTGGTGCTGGCCTGGCCGTTCCTCACCGCTTTCCAGTTCACCTGCGCCGAAATCGCCCGCGTCACCGGCAAGGGACTGGCGGCCAATCTGGCCACGCACCTGCCGCGCGACGTGGTGTGGGTGGTGGTGCTGCTGCTGCTGGGCGCCAACATCTTCAACATTGCGGCCGACATCGCGGCGATGGGCGAGGCAGCGCGGCTGGTCACCGGCGTGCCGCGGCTGCCGCTGATGGTGGGCTTTGCCGTACTGTCGCTGGGGTTGCAGATCTTCGTGCCATATCACCGCTATGTCGGCCTGCTGAAATGGCTCACCCTGTCCCTGTTTGCCTATGTGCTGGTGGTGCTGGCGGTGGGCGTGAACTGGCGCGACGTGCTGGGCGGCCTGTGGCCCAGCCTGCCGGCCGGCAGCGCCACCACCGTCGTCGCCATCCTGGGCACCACGATCAGCCCCTATCTCTTCTTCTGGCAAAGCGCGCAGGAACTGGAGGAGATGAACCTCGAACATGCCCGCCCGCTGCTGCAACGCCCGCGCGCCGCACCGCGCGAACTGACGCGGCTGGTGAAAGACAGCGCCGGCGGTTTCCTGGTCACCATGACGATCTCGCTGTGCATCATCGCAGCCACCGCCGGCACGCTGCACGGCGCCGGCACCACCACCATTGCCACCGCTGCCGATGCCGCCGCCGCCTTGCGGCCGATCGCCGGCGATTTCGCCTTCGCGCTGTTTGCGCTGGGGATCATTGGCACCGGGCTGCTGGCGGTGCCGGTGCTGGCCGGCTCGGCCGCCTATGCGCTTTCCGAAGTGATGGGCTGGCGCGCCGGGCTGGAGCTGAAACCGCGCGAAGCCGCCGGCTTTTACGGGGTGATCTTCGTGGCGGTGAGCGCGGCGCTGGCGCTGGATATCATCGGCATCGATCCGATGAAGGCCTTGTTCTGGACGGCCGTGGTCAATGGCCTCGTGGCGGTGCCGGTGATGCTGGCGATCATGCTGCTGGCCAGCCGCCGTGCCGTGATGGGCAATTTCCGGGCGCGCGGTGCGCAAGCGCTGCTGGGCTGGGGGGCCGTTGTCCTGATGGCGCTTTCGGCCGCGGGGATGTTCCTGCTCTGAAGCGGAAGCCGTTCGGACTGAAACCCGGCATCAGCGCGGCGGGAAACGGTCCGCCGCCAGATTCTGGGTGATCGTGCGTTCCAGATCAGCAACTTCCGCCATCAACCGGCGGTGGCTTTCCGCCGCCCGCGCATGGGCTGCCGCCAGCGCCAAGTGCCGGGCCTTGTCGTCCCTGCCGTGGCCACTGGCAATGATGCGGCGTTCATGGTCGCGCAACTCGCTGCCATGCTGATCGAAACTGGTGTCGTGCCGGCGCAGCGCGGCGGCAACAGTCTCCAGCCGGCGCGCCGCCGCCATGTGCTGGGCATTCCAGCGCGCCTGTTCATCGATCCAGCCGCGATGCTGGGCTGTCATCGCGGCATCAACCGGGGCGGGTTTGCCCTGACTTACAGCAGCCGGAGCAGCGGCTAGGGCAAGCGAGACAAGCGCGATCAGCATGGAGGCACCTTTATAGGAAAGATTGCGATAATGTAATCTTCTTTGAAGCCGCCGCAAGGCCCGCTTGCTTGCAAGGCCGCTGCCAGCGCCTATCCTGCCTTGCATCACCAGCAAGGAACCGGATCATGGCCACGCTCACCCGCCCCGAAGGCACCGAACCCGAAGATCTCGCCCTTTCACGCCGCGCCGTTCTGGCTGCTGCCGGCTATGCCGTGTTCGATATTGCCGTCCAGGCAGAACCGATCACCACGCCCGCCGATGGCCTGGTGACGGGCTGGGAAACCCTGCCTGGCGGCCTGCCGGCCTTCGTCGCGCGGCCCGCTGGCAAGGGCAAGCACCCCGCCGTGATCGTCGTGAACGAGATTTTCGGCGTGCATGAATGGATCAAGGATGTCTGCCGCCGCTTTGCCAAGGCCGGCTATGTCGCCGTCGCACCGGAATATTTCTTCCGCGGCGATCCGGACAAGACGCTGCCCACCCTGAAGGATTTCCCCGCCATCCGGGCCATCGTCGCCAAGGCCGGGCTGGAACAGGTGATGGGCGACACCAAGACCACGCTCGACTGGCTCGGCACCAAGAAGTTCGTCAATGCGAAAAAACTGGCCATCACCGGCTTCTGCTGGGGCGGCGGCATCACCTGGATGGCAGCTGCGCGTTTCCCCGAACTGAAGGCCGGCGGCGCCTGGTATGGTGGCCTGAAGGGCAACCCCGGCCCGGAAAACCGCCGCTTCCCGATGGACGTGGTCGACGATCTGAAGGCGCCGGTGCTCGGCCTCTATGGCGCGCTCGACAAGGGCATCCCGGTGGCCGACGTTGAGGCCATGCAGGCCAAGCTGAAGGGCAGCAAGAGCAGCATCGTGCTGTATCCGGACGCCGATCACGGTTTCCTCGCCGATTACCGCCCCAGCTACAACGCGGCTGCCGGCAAGGACGCGTGGGACCGGCTGCTGAAGCATTTCAAGGCCAATGGCGTGTGATGCCGGCGCTAACGTTGGCCCTGCTGCTGGCGGCAGCCGCACCGCCGGCCATGATCGACGTGCCAGCACCAGCAGCGCGCAGCCCGCTTCCGCTCAATCTGGCCAATGATCTGCGCGTGGTGTGCGGCGATGCCAAGGATGTCGCCAACCAGTTGATCTGCGTGTCGTGGCTGAACGACGCGTCGCAGATCAACGCCCGGTTCCGCAGCCTCTCCCCGCAATTGCTGCCGGATTTCTGCCCGCCCCCCGATGCTCTGCCATTGGACCGGCAGCGCGATCTGCTGCTCGGCTGGCTGGCAGCCAATCCGCGCGAGACCGGCACGCCGGCCCTGATGGCCTATCGCAAGGCCATGGCCGCCGCCTTCCCCTGCCCGGCGGCCTGACAGATGCGCGTCGCCCTTGCATCCCTGCTGCTGTCTGCCGCCGCATCGGCCCAGCCGGCCGATAATCCCATCGCTATTGCGACCGGCGCCCATCTGAAAGCCGTGTGCAGCCGCAGCGAGGACCGTGCCAGCCGGATCATCTGCCTGTCGTGGTTGAACGGCGCTTCCCAGGGCAATGGCTGGTTCACGCCCCGCGATCCCAGGCTGACGCCGGCTCATTGCCCGCCCAGCCGCGATTTTGATCTGGCCGCCACGCGCACGTTGATCCTTGCGTAGCTCGACAAGCATCCGGCCGATCTCGCTCGCCCGTCGATCGAGGTGTTCAGCCGCACCATGGCCGCCCGCTTTCCCTGCAAGCGTCGTTGACCGTCCGGTGAGGCCCGAAAAATTTGGGGTGGCCGCGATTGCCGCCGCGGGTTAGCCCTTGGCCATGACGATCGGCCTGCCTGCCCTGACCACCAAGGAGAAAGAGGCGCTGCGCCTGCTTGGGCAAGGCCATGATGCGAAAAGCATCGCCCGTCTCCTCGGGCTGTCGGTGCATACCATCCACGAACGGCTGCGCGATGCGCGGCGCAAGCTGGGAACATCGAGCAGCCGCGAGGCCGCCCGCCTACTGCGCGACCTGGAAGCCGAAGGCCCTGAAAATCTTGGGGACAAGGATTTGGGGGCATCGCCGTCATTCGGGCTCGTGCAGCCTGATCTTCGCCAGCCCAAGGGTCGCATCCCGCGGCCGCTGTTCAGCTGGCAGACCGGAGCTGTCACCATGTCCACCGTCCTTGCCGTATTTGCCCTTGTCACCCTGTCCGCGCCAACCGCCACGCCGGCCGCCGACCCGCAGGCGGCTGCCGCCGCCGAAAGCGCGCCCGTCACCGCCGCCCGGCAGTTTCTGGCGCTGGTTGATGCCAATGATTGGGACGGCAGCTGGAACGCCGTTGGCCAGGCCATGAAAGTGCTGAACACCCGCGCCGTATGGACCGAAGTTTCAAACAAGGTGCGCGCCCAGTTCGGCGCGCCCGTCAGTCGCGCCCTTGTCAGCGCCGAGTTCGCCCCGGCACCGCCCGCCGGCTATTGGGTCGTCAAGTTCCGTGCGCGCTACGCCAACAAGGCCGACGCCACCGAGATTTTGTCGCTGGCCGACGAAGGCGGCAACTGGCGCGTCGTGGGCATCACGATCGAATAGGCAAGTGAGCCGGCGGCAGGAGCCATCTGATCATGGTCAGCCGCCAGCCACCGCGAAATCAGTCCTCAAACCCCACGAACCGCGCCGCTTCCTCGACACTCTTGCGCTCCGAAACCACGGCGTTGGCCGGAAAACTTTCCTCCGGCCAGCCGATCGCAATCGCCTTCATGATCACCTGATCATCGGCAATGCCGGCATGTTCGCGCACCACCGGCGATTGCATGATGCCCTGGCTGTTGATCACGGCGCCCAGCCCCCGCGACCACGCGGCGTTGACCAGTGCGGTCGAAACCGCGCCGCAATCGAACGGCGTGTCGTCACTGCCCGAAAGTGTCTTGTCATAGGTGATGATAACGCACACCGGCGCGTCGAACTGGCGGAAGCCGCGCAGCACCCAGTCCATGCGGGCCGGCGCGTCATCCCGCGCGATGCCCATGGCGCTGAACAGCTGCTTGGCCACCCCAATCTGGCGTTCGCGGTGGACGCCTTCGAACGCCGTGCCGGTGCGGAATTCGCGGCTGTGCGGCACGCCGGCCATGTTGCGTTCGGTGTTGCCGGCGCGGATGCGATTGAGCGGTTCCCCAGTCACCACGGTGAAGTTCCACGGCTGGGTGTTCATCGACGATGGCGAGCGCATCGCCATGGTGAGAATTTCCTTGATCAGCTCCAGCGGCACCGGATCGGGCTTGAAACCGCGAATGGAACGGCGGCCCATCACCACTTCGTCATAGCTCATCATTTATTCACTCTCTCCGCGATTGCCGTTCCGGCGGCGTGTCCGCTGGCCCAGGCCCACTGGAAATTATAACCCCCCAGCCAGCCGGTAACGTCCACCGCCTCGCCGATGGCGAACAGCCCTTCAATGTGATTGGCCGCCATGCTGCGCGACGACAGACCGGCGGTGTCGATGCCGCCAGCCGTCACTTCGGCCTTGGCAAAGCCTTCCGTTCCATCGGGACGAAAGGCCCAGGCTTTCAGGCGCTGCATCGCGGCCATGAGCGCCGCGTCCTTCTGGCTCGCCATGTCACCAGGCAGCCCCAGCGTGCCGGCCAGCGCGGTGGCCAGCCGTTCGGGCAGTGCACTGCCCAGCACGGATTTAAGCCCCGCCTTGGGGCGCTGACGCTTGGCGCTGATCAGCCAGTCGGCCGGCGCGTCGGGCAGGAAATCGACCGCAATCGCCTCGCCATGTCGCCAGTAACTCGATACCTGCAGCATGGCCGGGCCGGAGAGGCCCTTGTGGGTGAACAGCGCCGCCTCACGGAAAGCGGACTTGCCAGCCTTGGCGACCACTTCGGCTGCTACCCCGGCCAGTTCGCGGAACAGATTTTCCGTGCCCGGCAGCGTGAACGGCACCAGGGCCGGGCGCGGCGGGATGATCTTTAGCCCGAACTGCTTGCCAAGCTGGTAGGCAAAGCCGGTGGCGCCCAGCTTGGGGATCGCCGGGCCGCCGGTGGCCAGCACCAGATTGGGCGCAGTGAACACGCCAGACGTGGTGGTGACGGTGAACAGCCCATCGGCATGGCTCACGTCGGTGATGGCCGTGCCGAACGAGAAATCCACGCCCCCGGCTGAACATTCGTCCATCAGCATGGCAACGATCTGTTTCGCCGACCCGTCGCAGAACAACTGCCCCAGCGTCTTTTCGTGGAAGGCGATATTGTAGCGGCGCACCAGATCAACGAAATCGGCTGGCGTGTAGCGCGACAGCGCCGATCGCGCGAAATGCTTGTTTTCGCTCAGATAGCGATCCGGCACTGCGCCCACATTGGTGAAATTGCAGCGACCACCGCCGGAAATCAGGATCTTCTGCCCCGGTTGGGTGTTATGATCAACCACCAGCGCCCGCACGCCCATCTGCCCCGCCGTGGCGGCACAGAACAGGCCGGCACCACCGGCGCCCAGGATGATCACATCATGCATGGCGGGTCGCGTAGCGGGTGGCGGGCGACAAGGGAAGGCGCTACCCTTGCGACATGATTGATTGGACATCTGCCGCCGAAGCCGTGCTGCCCGACATGACCGCGCTGCGGCGCGCCATTCATGCCGAACCGGAACTGGGCCTCAGCAATCCGCGCACGGCCGAAAAGATCATGGCGGCGCTGGCCGGCCTGCCACTCGACATCCGCACAGGCCCCTCGACCAGCGGCATCATTGCAACCCTCAAGGGCCCCGCCAATGGCCGCACCGTGCTGCTGCGCGGCGACACCGATGCACTGCCGATGCCGGAGGAGACGGGCCTGGAATTTTCCTCCACCATCCCCGGTGCCATGCACGCCTGCGGCCATGATGCCCATGTGGCGATGCTGGCCGGTGCTGCGCGCATCCTGTGCGAACGCCGCGACAGCTTGGCCGGCAGCGTGATGTTCATGTTCCAGCCCGGCGAGGAAGGCCATCACGGCGCCCGCTTCATGCTGGATGATGGCCTGATCGATCCGCTCCCCGATGCCGCCTTTGCCCTGCACATCATGCCCAACGCGCCGTGGGGCGTGGTGGCGGGCCGCTCCGGCGCGCTGCTCGCCAGCAACGACAAGTTGCGCATCGTCATCACCGGGCGCGGCGGCCATGCCTCCATGCCGCACGATGCGCTCGATCCCGTCCCCATCGCCTGCGAGATCGCGCTGGCATTGCAAACGTTCGTAACACGGCAGATCAGCGTGTTCGATCCCGCGGTGATCACCATTGGCCAGATCAGCGCCGGCACCACCGACAATGTGATTCCCGAAACCGCCCTGTTGTTCGGCACGATGCGCACGCTCAGCGCCGCCACGCGCGCCAAGCTGCACGCCGGCCTGCCCGCCTTGGCCCAGGGCATCGCCGCTGCCCACGGCGCCAGCGCAACGGTGGAGTTCATCCCCGGCTTCCCGGTCACCAATTGCGACGGCCGCGCCGTGGCGCTGGGCGAAGCGGTGACAAAGCGCCTGTTTGACGAGGACCAATGGCAGACGCTGGCCCACCCGATCATGGGCGCCGAAGATTTCGCCTATGTGCTGGAAAAAGTGCCCGGCGCGATGTTCTTCCTTGGCGTGGCGGAAGCTGGCACGGATTGGCGCGCCTGCTGCGGCCTGCACTCCACCCACATGCACCTCGATGAAAGCGCCATGGCCCGCGGCGCCGCCCTGCATGCCGCCATTGCGGAGCAGTATCTGGCGCACGGGTTCGGACAATAAATAGCCCGTTGCAAAGCGCCGCCGCCGCGTTATATCGGCGGCCCTCCCGAACGGGGGATCAGGATTTGGTGCGGGGCAGTAGCTCAGATGGGAGAGCGCAGCAATCGCACTGCTGAGGTCAGGGGTTCGATCCCCCTCTGCTCCACCATTTCCTTCCCCTGCTGATCGCCCCTGCGGCCCGGTGCAGCCCACATCGCGGCCCTGCGTAGATCTCACCATGGTGGTGCCCCACCTTCACCCGTACAAGCCACAACGCGCGGTTCCCGGCCGGTTCGCTATCCTGCTTCGCATCCACAATCCGCGAGGCAACACATGCTTATCCAAACCATCATCGTTCTCATCGTCGTCGGCGTCCTGCTCTGGCTGGTCAACAACAAGATCCCGATGGACGGCACCATCAAGTCGATCATCAACATCGTCGTGATCATCGCCGTCATCGTCTGGCTGCTGCGCATCTTCGGCATCGTGAGTTTCTGAGCCGCGACGCCAAACGCGACCTTGCGCCGCTTGGCGGGTGGGCGCCCGCGCGCTAAACCCGCCGGGGTGAACACCGCTGTAACCCTCGTTCTTGCCGTCGTCTCGATGGCCGCCATCATCGCCGTCCGTTACCTCGCGGTTTCGGGCGGCTTTGCCTGGCTCACACAGCGGCGCGGCGTGCAGGCCGGCCCGGCCGATCCGGCCAAGCGCCAGCGCCAGATCAGCGCCGAAATCCGCTGGTCGCTGATCTCCGCCTTCATCTACGCCATTCCCGCCGGCCTCGCCATAGAAGCCTGGCGCGGGCACGGCCTCACCCAGATCATGGTGAGCGTGGATGGCCCCCTGCAGGCTGCTTGGGTACCCGCGTCCATCCTCACCTATCTCTTCCTGCACGACAGCTGGTTCTATTGGACCCACCGCTGGATGCACATGCCGCGACTGTTCAAGGCCGCCCACGCCGTCCACCACGCCAGCCGGCCGCCCACCGCCTGGGCCGCGATGAGCTTCCACCCGTGGGAAGCAATCTCCGGCGCCATCATCATCCCAGCGCTGATGTACATCATCCCGATCCACATCGGCGCGCTGGGCATCGTCATGCTGATCGCCACCATCATGGGCGTTACGAACCACATGGGCTGGGAAATGTTCCCGCGTTCGTGGATCAACGGCTGGTTCGGCCGCCACATCATTTCAGCCAGCCACCATGAGGCCCATCATCGCCACTACAACTGCAATTACGGCCTCTATTTCCGTTTCTGGGACAAGCTGTGCGGCACCGATCGCGGCCTTGCCAACTGGAGCCAGCAGGCCTAATCCAGACCTATTCCCCGGGGTGCCGCATAGCCGGCTGAGAGCGCGAATGCGCAACCCGCTGAACCTGATCCGGTTGACCCCGGCGGAGGGAGGGAGCGTGTGAGGCAGCCGCGCACCATCCATTCCGAACATTGGAAGGATCCACAACAATGGCCGATATCAACTCCAAACTGGAAATGCCGGTCACAACTGGGCCGCTGCCGGGCAGCCGCAAGATCCACGTTGCCGGCACCATCCATCCAGACATCCGCGTCGCCATGCGCGAAGTCGCGCTCGATTCGTCGGCGAATGAACCGCCGGTGCGCATTTACGATGCATCCGGCCCTTACACCGATGCCAACGCCGTGATCGACATCGCCGCCGGCCTGCCTCCGCTGCGCACGCCCTGGGTGGAAGCGCGCGGCGACGTGGAACGCTACCCCGCCCGCGAAGTGAAGCCCGAAGACAATGGCGTCGCCAACGTGCCGGGCGGCAAGGCCGACGTTGCCGAATTCCCCAACATCGTGAAAAACCCGCTGCGCGCCAAGGCCGGTGCCGCCGTCACTCAGATCGCCTATGCCCGCCGCGGCATCATCACGCCGGAAATGGAATATGTCGCCATCCGCGAAAACATTGGCCGGGCCCAGCGTGATGGCCTGATCCGCGACGGCGAAAGCTTCGGCGCCGAAATCCCCGATTATGTCACGCCCGAATTCGTGCGCAGCGAAATCGCCCGCGGCCGGGCCATCATCCCGGCCAACATCAACCACCCGGAAGCCGAACCGATGATCATAGGCCGCAATTTTCTGGTGAAGATCAACGCCAACATCGGCAACTCGGCTGTCGCCTCCTCGGTGGCCGAAGAAGTCGAAAAAATGGTGTGGGCTGCCCGCTGGGGTGCGGACAACATCATGGACCTTTCCACCGGCCGCAACATCCACAACACCCGCGAATGGATTCTGCGCAATAGCCCCGTGCCGATCGGCACCGTGCCGATCTATCAGGCGCTGGAAAAGGTGAACGGCGTCGCGGAAGACCTCACCTGGGAAGTCTATCGCGACACGCTGATCGAACAGGCCGAACAGGGCGTCGATTATTTCACCATCCACGCCGGTGTGCGCCTGGCCTACGTGCCACTCACTGCCAAGCGCGTCACAGGCATCGTGTCGCGCGGCGGCTCGATCATGGCGAAATGGTGCCTGTCGCACCACAAGGAGAATTTCCTCTACACGCACTTCCGCGAGATCTGCGAGATCATGTGCGCCTATGATGTGAGCTTCTCACTTGGTGACGGCCTGCGCCCCGGCTCCATCGCCGACGCCAACGATCGCGCGCAGTTTGCGGAACTCGAAACATTGGGCGAACTCACCAAGATCGCGTGGGAACATGATTGCCAGGTAATGATCGAAGGCCCCGGCCACGTGCCGATGCACAAGATCAAGGTGAACATGGAAAAGCAGCTGGAAGAATGCGGCGAAGCCCCCTTCTACACGCTAGGGCCGCTCACCACCGATATCGCGCCAGGTTACGATCACATCACCAGCGGCATCGGCGCCGCCATGATTGGCTGGTTCGGCACCGCTATGCTCTGCTACGTCACGCCCAAGGAACATCTCGGCCTGCCAGACCGGGACGACGTAAAAGTCGGCGTCATCACCTACAAACTTGCCGCCCACGCCGCCGATCTCGCCAAGGGCCACCCCGCCGCTCAACTCCGCGACGACGCCTTGAGCCGCGCTCGCTTCGAGTTCCGCTGGCGCGATCAGTTCAACCTGTCACTAGATCCCGAAACCGCCCTAGCCTACCACGACGAAACCCTGCCCGCCGAAGGCGCGAAAGTGGCGCACTTCTGCTCGATGTGCGGGCCGAAATTCTGCTCGATGAAGATCACGCAGGACGTGCGCGATTATGCGGCCAAGCAAAACACGGACGCGATGCTGGAAGCCGGTATGGCCGAAAAGAGCGCCGAGTTCCGGGCGAAGGGCGGGGAGATATACCTGCCGGCGGCGGAGTAAACGGCTGCTTCAAAAGGCTGCGGCCCTTGCTCACGCTCGGTACGGCAGACGAGCTGCCGTGGCTGACCACCGAGGCCAGTGCCTTGTTGGCCTTTGTGCAGAGGGCGCGTCCATCGGAGCCGCCATCCCGATCTCCTGAATGGTCAAGTGTTGGAGAACCTTACACTTCCAGTCAAATCATGGCAGCATTTTATTATCAATATCAATGCCTTGGTATTTTGGTACGATTCATGCCGATTTTTTCGCGCGTTATCCAAAGATTGCGTTGCGTTTTGATAGGGCTTTGTAAAATTGGAATTGCTATTCTTGTTGCCGGTGCGATTACAGTGGCAGCGACTGTTGCAAATGCCAATGCTGCTGTGGTGATCGCCACGTCGGTTGTGATCGGGGGACCGGGCGCATACAGCCATACATTCTCGTTGACCAACAACATTGCGGGCAACAACAGCTTGTATTTCTTCGGCGTTGACCTCGCTGGCACTATTGTTGGCACGCCGGCCAACCGGGCGGGTTCTGGCAACCATAATGCCAATTGGTCCAGCGCCGAATTTAGCGGTTTGGCCACCGTGTATGCAAAGACCTGACAGTGCTCATTCGGCGCAACGCCAACCGGCAAATCGACGACCGGGTTTGCCGTGCTTTCCGCTGTAAATCCGGCCACCGTCCGGTTCTTCAGCTTTGGCACGGGTGATGCCGTTGCTGCTAACGGTGGCCACTTCAGCGACAGCAACAGCCCCGGCTATGAGGGCATTGTGAATGTGGCCACCGCCGGCGTGCCTGAGCCCACAAACTGGGTCATCTTGCTCGCCGGTTTTGGCCTGGTTGGCTTCGCCGCCCGCCGCCGCCGGGCCGTGGCCGATGCTTGAACCTCAGGCCATTTGACCATCAAAGGGACGAAAGTAGAAAGGCTTCCGTCCTTTTTGGTTCGATCCAAGGCCAATTGGGCAAGAACCCCATTCGCGCCGCCGCCCGCAAGCCTGCTCACACAAGATACGCTTATCGCCTTAACCACTCGGGCAATGCCACGCCCACCATCGTCTCATATGTCACCAGCGCCGCCAGTTCGGCTTCGCTCATCTTCTCCGTGCCGGACGGACGCATTGGCAGCACCATAAAGCGCGTCTCGGCGGTGGTATCCCACACGCGCAACCTCACATCCGCGGGCAGTTCGAGCCCCATTTCGCGCAGCACGGCTTGCGGCTCGCGCGTGATGCGGGAACGGTAGGCGGGGCTTTTGTACCAGTCGCGGGGCAGCCCCATGATCGGCCAGGGCGTACAGGAGCAAAGTGTACAGACGACGACATTGTGCAGATACGGCGTGTTTTCCAGCACCACGATATATTCGCCCTGCGGGCCGCCATAGCCAAGTTCGGCGCAGGCGGCGGTGCCATCGGCGAGCAGACGGGTGCGATATGCGGGGTCGGTCCACGCCCGCGCCACCACCCTGGCGCCGTTCTGCGGGCTCCAGCTGTCCACCATCGCATCGATCTGGCCCATCATCGCGGGATCGAGCAGGTCCTTGTCGGTCAGGGCGCCCATCAACGCGGCGGTGCGGGCGGCGGGGGAAGCAATGTTGGTCATGCGATGGGCTCCAGATGGCTGTCCCAGATGTCGACGATCACACTGTGGCCGGGCGCATCGGGCCAGAGATCGGCGGCGGCGAATTCGACGTGATAGCTGTGTTCGGGGCGGTGAATGCCGCCATGGGCAGACACATCGGGCAAGCCAAAGCGCGGCGCGACATGGAGCACGGTGCCACTCCTGCCGCGCACCGAACGCGGTGTGCGGCTGTGGCCGGCAGGGCTGATGTTGCGCACCATCACAGTGTCGCCCACGGCAAAGCGTGGTTCTGGCTGCGGCGTGGTGGGCACCACCGGATCGGCGGCGACGGGCCGGGCCAGAGGATAATGGCCGCCGGCACGGGCCTCAAGATCGGCGTGAGACACGGTGCCGGCTTCAACCAGCAGGGTGGAGATCCCGGTGAGCACCCGCTCGTAATAATGCACGGCCAGATAATGCGCCGGCACCATGCGTTCGACGGAATGGCGATATTCGTCGGCGGTTATGTTGAAGCGGCTGATATAGAGCAGCAACTGAAACGTCTGCGCCTGCCATGGCGAATGGAACACGGGTTCATCGGCTTCGACCTTGACCGCGCCGAAGCCCTGCAAGCCAGCCAGATCGTGAATGCCATCCATCGCTGCCTGCTCCGGCTTTGCCTCGCTGCAAGCCTAACGGAAAAATCCGGCATGGAAACCGCCAATGTGGTCAGGCAAGTACAGACGATGTTGTGCCAATCACAAATGCCCCAGCCGCCGCATCCCAGTCACGAAGAAGGCCGTTGACCAGCCCAGCAAGATGACGCCGTTGACGCCTTCGATGGCGGCGACGAGGCGCCATTCGGGATTAAGCGCTTCATTGCCGAAACCGATGGCGGCATAGGTTTGGGTGGAGAAATAGACCGCTTCGCGCAGCGTTTCGAGTGCGCCGAGTTGCAGGTAGAGCGCGGCGTAGAGCCAGATTTCGAGGGCATGGAGGACAAACAGGCCGAGCACCACCGACATAGTGAGTCCGACGGCGGCGAGCGACAGCGGCTTGATCGCCAGTTTGCGTTCTTCCAGCATTTCATAGCGCGTCAGCCGGCCGAGGAGCAGCAGGCCGACGGCGTGTATGAAGACGGTGGCCAGCACCATGGCGGTGGCGATGAGTAGTTCGGTCAGCATGGCAGCCGCATCAGGCCGCCGCCGCCGTTTCCCGCATCTTTTCCTGCACCACCAGTTCCTGCGCCACCAGTTCCGAAACCTTGGGTGCCATCGGCACGAACGGCGTTTCACGGGTCAGGCCATATTCGGCGCGCACGTCCGCCAGCGGGCGATGAATCTGGTTTTCGAAATCGATGAACTGGATGGATTTCGAGCGGCGGCCGAGCGCCCAGCCATCGGTGATGGCGTCCATCGCCGGCTGGATCAGCCAGGGATCGACCAGGGTGGCGTGGCTGATGATTACGGAGAGGGTCATCGCTGAATAGGGATAGTCCATCTGCGCCAGGCTGAACGCCTGCAGCGCCAGTTCGTGGAATGGATGGGTGGTATAGCCGGTGAGGACGTGGTGGAGATCGTGCGTCTGGTAGCCGCGCAGCACCTTGTATTTCAGCACGGCCGGAAGGCGGGCGAGCTTGCCGCTGGCTTCGAAATCGGCGGTGAGATCGGCGTAACCGGCGGCGAGTTTTTCGGCCAGGCCGTTCGTCACCATATGCTCGCGCCATGCCGCGCCCAAAGTGCCCGGAGCACAAGCGGCGACCATGGCCAGTGAAAAATCCGGCGCCGTCCAGCCGGCCGCGGCCAGCGGTCCGTGTTCGGGATGTTCGGTGATCGCCGCCACATATTTATCGATCGTGTCTTGCGGGGCGGTTTCCCACCATTCGTTGAACAGCAGGTGGACGCCATAGCGGTAGAAATCATCGATGGCGGTGAGGAATTTCTCCCCGAAAATACGGTCCACCTGTTGCATTGGATCCTCTCGATACGATTTTGATCCAGTTTGTCATGGCAGCAGGGCCGCAACAAGCGGGATCGGCATTGCTGCTGAATTGGCGTGGCGGGCCTGCATGATATTCTGGCTCCAGATGGACAAGCGAGGGTGGACGGACGATGCGGCGCATCCTGACGCTGTCAATGGCAGCACAGGCTTCGGCTACAACGACGCTGATACCGGTGGTGACACAAGGCCAAGCCCACAAGCCGCCGGCAAAGCCGTCTGCCAGAATGCAGATGCTGCCCCCGCCCAAGGCCGTTTACTGGCTTTCGGCCCAGACCATGACCGGCGTTGGCCTGGGTGGGAACATGCCATCCCCCGGCAGAGCACAAAGCCGCTGGCCAAGCGACTGATCGATAAACTCGGCAACCTGGCCGCACCGATGGCCGAAATGCCGGAGGAACTGAAACGCGTCGAGAGCCTAGGCGATGGTACGGCAGCCGCGATAAAGTTCGTCGAGGCGGTAATACTATGGACACTGAAGACCCGCGCGCTCGATATGAGCCCTGCGGCCGTGGCTGGTCCACAATTATCTGTCAGACGATCCGCCACCCAGCGGGGACAATATCCAGATTACCAGCGCCATCATCGCGGCCGGGCGGCGTCTGGACCTGACCGCGCATGATAATGTCATCACCGTTTTGGGCGGACATGTGGCCATTCGGGCCCAACGCCTGATTTGATTGGGTCTGATCTGACCAATACGCAATAATAACCTTGCGCTGGGGCCGGCAACTACGCACAAAAGCTGCGAATGCTGTGGGGGAGGGAAAATGCAGGCCATTCCGGCCTTTGACGAGATGTTCGGTTCCGGCGAAAGCTATGGCAGCCGCTCGCCGGCGAGTGTGACCCATGCTTATCGCGCCATCCGCCAATGGCTGGCCGACAGCCCGGCCGATCTCATGGCCGCAAGGCGTGCTCAAGCAGAACTCTTCTTCCGCCGCATCGGCATCACCTTTGCCGTTTATGGTGACGCGCAGGCGACCGAGCGGCTGATCCCGTTCGACATCGTGCCGCGCATCATTACCCGCACGGAATGGACACGGCTGGAACAGGGCCTGAAACAGCGGGTGCAAGCGCTCAACATGTTTCTGGCCGATATCTATGGCGCGCAGGAAATCTTGAAGGCCGGCCTGATGCCGGCGGAACTGGTGCTTATGAACCCGGCCTACTGCCTGCATATGGTGGGCCGCACCCCGCCGGGCGGCGTTTGGGTACATATCGCCGGCATCGATCTGGTGAGAACCGGCACCGACGATTTCTATGTGCTAGAGGACAACGCCCGCACCCCATCCGGCGTGTCGTATATGCTGGAAAACCGAGAGGTGATGCTGAAGCTGGTGCCGGAACTGTTTGACCAGGTGAAGGTGGCGCCTGTCGAGACCTACCCCGAAAAACTGCTGGAAACACTGGCCAGCGTGAGCCCGCGTAAGCAGCGCGGCAGCCACCCCACGTGCGTGTTGCTGACGCCGGGCCAGTTCAACAGCGCCTTTTACGAACACAGCTTCCTGGCCGACAAATTGGGCATCGAGTTGGTGGAAGGAAGCGACCTGTTCGTGCGCGACGATATCGTATTCATGCGAACCACCGAAGGCCCGCAAAGGGTGGACGTGATCTATCGCCGCCTTGATGATGACTTCATCGATCCGCTGGTGTTCAACCCGACATCCATGCTGGGTGTGCCAGGTCTGATGTCGGCCTATGCCGCTGGCAATGTGACGCTGGCCAACGCGGTCGGCACCGGCATTGCCGATGACAAGGCGATCTACAGCTACATGCCGGAGATCGTGCGTTTTTATACCGGCGAAGAGCCCATTTTGGCCAACGTGCCGACCTGGCGCTGCCGCGAACCGGCATCCTTGATGTATGTGCTCGATCACCTGCCCGAACTGGTGGTCAAGGAAGTGGATGGTTCGGGCGGCTATGGAATGCTGGTTGGCCCGCATGCCTCCAAAACCACGATCGCTGCCTTTGCTGCGAAGCTGAAGGCCAATCCGGAAAAGTTCATCGCCCAGCCAACACTGGCGCTCTCCACCTGCCCCACCGCCACCGATGGCGGCGTGGCCGCCCGCCATGTCGATCTGCGGCCCTTCGTGCTGACCGGCGCAGACGGCGTGCGCATCGTGCCGGGCGGGCTGACCCGTGTCGCCATGACAGCGGGATCGCTTGTGGTGAACTCCAGCCAGGGCGGCGGCACGAAAGACACGTGGATCATCGACGGATGAGCACATGCTGAGCCGCACCGCAGGCAACCTCTATTGGATCGGGCGCTATCTGGAGCGCGCTGATTTCACCGCTCGCCTGATCGAGGCGACGCAGCGGCTGGCCGCCCTGCCCTCTTCCTACGGTGGCGCGTCCAACGCGTGGGAATCTGCGCTGGCCGCCGCCTGCCAGACCGATGGCTTTGCCGCCACCGGCCTTGCCCTCGACGAACATGAGGTGACGGAATATCTCACGCTCAACGCCTCCAATAGCTCCTCCATCCGCTCCTGCCTGGAAGCCGCGCGCAACAATGCCCGCGCCGTACGCACGGCGATGACCGAGGAAGGTTGGGAGGCGATCAACACCGCTTGGCTGGAGGTGAGCCGCTATGGCACGCATCTTTCCAGCCGCGAAACGCTGGCGCAGCTGATCGAATATGTGAAGCACGCCATCGCTGCCTTTGATGGCGCCAATTATCGCACCATGCTGCGATCTGATGCCTTCTGGTTCACCAACCTGGGCGCCGCCATCGAACGGGCCGACAATTCGGCGCGGCTGCTGGATGTAAAATATCACCTGCTGCTTCCGCGCGATGAACCGGTGGGCGGCAGCCTCGACTATTTTCAGTGGACGACGATCCTGCGCACGGTTTCCGCCATGACCGCCTATCGCTGGGTGTACAACGACAGCGTGAAGCCGTGGCTGGTGGCCGATCTGCTCATCCTCAACCGCCAGATCCCGCGCAGCCTCGCCGCCTGTTATGACGATATCCTGCGCCACCTCGATTTGCTGGCGAGTGGCAGCGGCCGCCGCGGCCCGGCACACCGGCTTGCCAGCACCGGCCACGCGCGACTGGCCAATGGCAATATCGATTCCATCTTTGCCAGCGGCCTGCACGAATTCCTGACCCAGTTCATCGTTGACAATAACCGGCTGGGTGAAGCCATTGCCGAACAATATCTTTTCTGAAAGCCGCCATGCGCATCCGGGTCGATTATTCCACCATCTACGAGTATTCGCAGGCCGCCAGCGACGTGCTGCAACTGCTGCGTTTCCAGCCGGCCGGGCACGATGGCCAGCATGTCGTGCACTGGCGCATCGATACCGAAGTCGATGGCCATCTGCGCCGCGGTGAGGATGCCTTTGGTAACATCACCCACATGTTCTACCCCGATGGTCCAGTTCAGCGCATCGCCCTGCACGTGACCGGCGAAGTGGACACGTTCGAAAGCCATGGCGTGCTCACCGGCAGCTATGAACGGCTACCGCCTGCCGTCTATCTGCGCCAGACCGAGCTTACTCAACCCGATGACGCCATAAAGGCGCTGGCCCGCCAGCTCGATGCCGGCGACGCACTGGCCAGCTGCCACCGGCTGACCGGGCTGCTGTATGACAGCATGACCTTTGATGCCGATGTCACCCACGCCCACAGCGATGCTGCCCATGCCTTCGCGATCCGGGCCGGCGTGTGCCAGGATTATGCCCATGTTTTCCTCAGCGTGGCCCGCTGTATGGGCATCCCGGCGCGCTATGTTTCGGGGCATCTGGTGCGCGCCGATGGCCTGATCACCCAACCGGCCGCCCACGCCTGGGCCGAAGCCTTGATCCCTGATCTGGGCTGGGTCGCCTTTGATCCTACAAACGGCATGTGCGCCACCGAAGCCTATCTGCGCGTGGCGGTAGGGCTAGATTATCGTGATTGCGCGCCCGTGCGCGGCGCCCGGCGCGGCGGCGGCATGGAAACCATGAACGTGGCTGTCACCACCCAGGCGACTGGCCAGGCGGGCGGTCAGCATCCCGGCCTGGGTGAACTGGGCAGCCAGACCCAGGTGCAAAGCCAGAGCTGACCTGCCCCCTTGTCGCTGGCCGGCAAAGCCGCCAATCTTGGCGAAGATTACAGGAACCCGGAAAACCACTCATGACCTACTGCATCGGCATTCTCGTGCGCGAAGGACTGGTGTTGATGGCCGATACCCGCACCAACGCCGGGGTCGACAATATCTCCACCTATCGCAAGCTGCGGGTGATGGAACATGGCCCGGAACGGGTGATCATGTGCGCATCGGCCGGCTCCCTTTCGGTCACGCAGAGCGCGCTTTCCCGCGTGGCGCTGGGGGTGGTGATGCCCGACACCGGCGAGAAGGAGGTGCTGGCTGACGTGCCCACTGTTTTCCGCGCCGCGCAACTGGTGGGCCAGGCGCTTTCTGACGCCAAGGAAGAGATTGACCGGGTGGTAAAGGACGAGAGCGTCTACACCGATGCCACGCTGCTGCTGGCCGGCAGCATCGGCGGTCGGCGGCCGCGCCTGTTTCAGATCTACGGCGCCGGCAATTTCATCGAGTGCCAATCCGACACGCCCTTCCTGCAGATTGGCGAGACCAAATATGGCAAGCCGGTGCTCGATCGCATGCTCACCTATGAAACGCCGATGGCCGAAGCATTAAAGATCGCGCTGATCAGCTTTTCCGCGACCATGCGGTCCAATCTGGCCGTGGGCCTGCCGGTGGACATCGCCACCATCCGCAGCGGCGTTTCCGATCTGGAGCTGATCCACCGTATCGAGGTGGATGATGAATACTACAGCGAATTGAACAACCGCTGGAGCAACGCCCTGCGCGCTGCTGCTGCCGCCATCCCGCTGCCGCAATACGCCAGCCAGCCTGAACAAGAATTGCGCAGTTAGGCAGGAGCCAGTTGGGCGTTGGACTTCGCCCGCGTCACCCACAGCATCAGCGCTAGCACGAGGCCCACCACGCTTACGCCCGTCATCGCCAGATAGCCGAGAGCGGCATCGCCATCCGCCACAAGCGCATCATAGAGATAGCCGGAAACGAAGGTGGTAAACGCCTGCGCCGGGGCCGAGGCCAGCGCCATGTAGATCATCTGCGCCGTCGCCGTCTGTTCATCGCCCATCATCTGGTTCACCAGCCGCATCGCGCCCAGGAACACCGCCGCAAAGGTGCCGGCGTGAAGCACCTGCAGCGGCCACAGCAGGATTTCCGGCGGCAGGAAGGCCATCGCCGTCCAGCGGATGATGCAGGCGACAGCGCCGACCAGGATCAGCGTTTCCGACGCGAATTTGCTCGACCAGCCGCCCAGGAACATCAGGAACAGCACTTCCACCGCCACGCCGACCGACCAGAGGTTGCCTGCTACCGTCTGCGAAATGGCCTGGTCCTTCGTCCAGATCAGCACGCCAAAGCCGTAGAAATAGCCGTGGGTGGCCTGAAGTATGCCCGCCGCAAAGATCAGCAGCGCAAAGCGGCGGTTCTTCAGCAGGCCCACGCCTTCCTTCAGGCGGCCAATGAAGTCGCCTTCGTCATTGCCGCGCACCGGCTCCTTCGGCATAACGAACGCCGCGCCAATCAGCGCGATCGACACGCCCAGCAGCCAGGCCCAGATCGCCCACGGCCCGAAATCCGTCACCAGCGCGCCAACGCTGGACGAGCCGACGATGAACGCCGCCGAAGCAAGGCCACGCGCAAAGCCATAGGGCGGCAGGCCGGTCTTGGTCAGTCGGATCAGCGCGGCTTCCACCGCCGGCAGCAGGCCCCAGAAGCCGACATCCATCAACAGGATGATGGCAAAGACCGGCCAGAAGCCCTCGACGAACCACAACGAGGCAAACCCCGCCGTGAGCAGGAAAGCGAACAGGAACAACGGCGCGCGCTTATCGCTTTGGCCTGCGGCCCAGGCGGCAGTGAGCGGCCCCACGACGATGCGTGACAGGCCGCCAACCGTGAGCACTAGGCTGATCTGAACGCCGGTGAAGCCCTGCGCCGCATCCAGCCAGGTCGGCAGATGCGGGATCAGCGCGCCGAAACCCGCAAAGAACAGGCACGACAGCAAGGTGGCTCGCACGCCGTTGGAGCTGAGCTTTGCGGGGGATGATTCGATCATGGCTTTTGATGGCAGGCTGTCATCACCCTGTCACTCTTGGCGCGTGGACAGATGCTGCAGCAGCGGCTTAGATTGCGTCAAACAACCACTGGGGAGACTTCACTATGGCCCTACCAGCCCTTTTCGATCTGACCGGGCAAACCGCCCTCATCACCGGTTCCAGCCGCGGTATCGGCAAGGCCATTGCCCATCGCATGGCCGAACATGGCGCCAATGTTGTCATCTCCAGCCGCAAAGCCGATGCCTGCGAAGCCGCGCGGGACGAGATCAACGCCGCCGTGGGCCGCGAAGCCGCCATCAGCGTGCCGGCCAACATCGCAGCCAAGGACAGCCTGCAGGCGCTGGTTGATGCCACCGTCGCCAAATGGGGCCAGATCGATCACCTTGTCTGCAATGCGGCCAGCAACCCCTATTACGGCCCGCAAGCCGGCATTTCGGATGAGCAGTTCACCAAGATCCTGCAGAACAATATCGTTTCCAACCACTGGCTGATTTCCATGGTCGCCCCGGCGATGCGCGCTCGCAAGGATGGCACCATCACCATCGTCAGCAGCATTGGCGGCCTGCGCGGCAGCACCATCATCGGGGCCTATTGCATATCGAAGGCGGCCGACATGCAACTCGCACGCAACCTCGCATGCGAATATGGGCCCGACAATGTGCGCGTGAACTGCATCGCGCCCGGCCTGATCAAGACCGATTTTGCCAAGGCGCTGTGGGATGATGCCGAAACCCTGAAGCGCTCCACCGCCACCGCGCCGTTGAAGCGCATCGGCGTGCCCGATGAAATCGCCGGCATGGCCGTGTTCCTGGCCGGCAAGGCCGGGGCGTTCACGACGGGGCAGAATTTCGTGATTGATGGCGGTGTGACGGCTGCCTGATCGCGGCGCCTAGCGCCGGTTGTAGTAGATCTGCCCCATCAGCCCAAACAGGCGGATGGCATCGGGCGGGGTCTGGTCGTTGTTGTACTCGCGATAGAGCGTGTCCACATTGACTGCGATGCGTTCGGCGTCCTTCCACGTCGCATATCGGCCCAGCCCGATGTCGCGCGCTGCGTCCTCCGCCGACAGGCCAACGGCGTGGCGGACGCGGGCTTCGCGATCGATATAGGCCAGATAATCGGCCACCTCGCGCACGCCGGCCTTGTCGGTGAGCGGGCCGTGGCCCGGCACGATCACGTCCACATCCATGGCGATGATCCGCTCGCAGGCGGCGATCCAGTTCGATACCGGCCCGGCCCACATGATCGGCGTGCCTTCGATGAACAATATGTCGCCAGTGAATACCGCCTTGGCTTGCGGCATATGCACCAGCACATCGCCGGCCGTGTGCGCCGGGCCAACCTCGATCAGATCAACCGCGCGGCCGCCCACGTCCAGTTGGGTCTGGCCGCAGAAGGTGCGGGTCGGCGCGCGCTCCTGCACACCGGAGAAATCGAAAGGCGCGAACACGTCCGCGAAATAGCGGCCAGCCACGCCCATCTGCCCGGCCGCACCTGCCGCCTTCAACTGCGCCAGCAGCGCCGGTGAAAACGCCTCCATCTCGCGCGCCGAAGCCTCGGACGCGATGATTTCCGCTTTCTCCAGCAGATGATTGCCGTGGGTGTGATCGCCATTGGCATGGGTGTTGACCACCTGGCCGATGGTTGCCGCGCCAAAGCCGGTCGCACGCTCCATGCCGGCCAGCATCTCCGCCGTCAGTTGCATGTCGAACAACGTATCTACCAGCGCCGCCGCACCATCGCCCGGCGTGCCCTCCACGATCAGCCCGGCGTTGGACCAACCCCAACCGCCATCGGGTTGCAGCCAGGCAAACAGGCCGTCGCCGATTTCGTGCAGGCCCCGGGTAAAGCCGGGCGTGAACGCCGTCACAGTTGGCCTTCAAGTTCAAAGCTGATCGTCACCTGCGCCGACAATGACAGTTCGCCCGGCTGCACTGGCGGCGCCGCACCGGCTTCGGCCATCGCCATGCGCATCAACGGCCGCGGGCCAGGCTCCGGCGTGCCAGCGCCTTCGTTGATGCTGGCGATGCGTTTTACCTTCAGCCCGGCGGCCTTGGCATAAAGCTCGGCCCGCGCCCGGGCCTTGGCCACGGCAGCGGTGCGCGCCTCGTCCAGCGCAGCGTCAGGATTGGCCAAGGTGAATTCCGGCCCCTGCACCTCGTTGGCGCCGGCCTTGATCGCCACGTCGATCAGTTTGCCGGCATCGGCCAGCTTCAGGGTGCGCAGGCTGATGCTGTTGCGGGCCTGGTAACCGGTGAGGATTGGCGACTGGTTCTGTTCGTAACGATACTGCGGATTGAGACTGAGCCCGGTGGTCTGCACATCCCGATCGGTAACGCCGGCAGCCTTCAGGGCCGCCAGCACGGCGTTCATTCGGGCGGCGTTGGCCGCCATCGCCTCGGCCGCCGTGGCCGCCGTGGTCAGCACGCCGGCCGTCATCCGCAACTGGTCGGGCGCCCGCGCCACATCTGCACTGGCGGTGACGTTGAGCACGGCCGGCATAGCAGCGGCGCGGTGCATCATGATGCGCATTGGGCCGTCTGCAGGCAAAGGCGGCAACCCGGGCGGCGGCAAGCCTCGTGTGACATCCTGGGCAACAACGGGGGCGGCGGCGGCGGCAGCCAGCAAGAGCAGCAGAACGGCGGAAAAGCGCATGGATCAGCTCCCGGTTTGCGAAGGCCGACATGATGGCGCGACTGGCTGTCGCCGTCACCCCTGCAATTTTCGCTTCAGTATGTGCGGCGAATTAACATCGAGTATCGCTCAAATTTGCCTTTTTGCTGCCATCGACTTGGTTTATGGAATGGTCTTGCATGCGGTGATGTATTTCGATAATACACCCTCGCAGAGGAACTTATGTCAATGAACGCCCATCAGTCCGTCCCTTCGCCAGCCGCGGCGGAGATCTATTCTTTTCCGCCGGCCGAAGGTGATGCGGCGTCCGCGGGCAACCGCTGGCTGAAGCCGGGCCTGATTGCGTTGGCCGTCGCGCTCGCTGGCGTGGCTGGCTGGAAGCTGCTCGGCCCCGCCGCCGCACCGCCGGCCGCAACCGCCAGCAACCTGCCGGAAGTGACTGTGCTGGTACCGGGCACCACCATGCTGGCTGATGCCATCACTGCCCCGGGCAGCATCGCCGCCAAGCGCGATGCCGCCGTAGGCGTACAGGGCGAAGGCGGCCGCGTAGTGCGCGTTATGGTTGAACCCGGCCAGCGTGTTGGCGCCGGCCAGGTGCTAGCCCAGATCGATCGCCAGGTGCAAACTCAGGAAATCGCACAGCTTTCCGCCGGTGTGCGTCAGGCTGAAGCCGAAGCCCGCTTGGCGCAGGCCAATCTGGCCCGCGCCGAAAGCCTCGTGGCCAAGGGTTTCATCAGCCGCGCCGATATTGATCAGCGCGTCGCCACCAGTGATGGCGCGCAGGCCCGCGTTGGCGTGGCCCGCGCCCAGTTGGGTGCCGCGCGCGAACGGGCTGACCGGCTCGACGTGCGGGCGCCGGCTGCCGGCCTGATTTTGGCGCGCAATGTTGAAACCGGTCAGGTGGTCGGCCCCGGCTCCGGCGCATTGTTCCGGCTGGCGGAAGGCAATGCGCTGGAAATGCGTGCTCAGGTTGCCGAACAGGATTTGGCCCGGCTGAAGGTGGGCATGACAGCCATGGTCACCCCGGTGGGCGCGACGGAAGGCTTCAAGGGCAAGGTGTGGCTGATCGATCCCGTCATCGATCCGGCCAACCGACAGGGTATCGTGCGCATCCAACTGGATTATGCTCCGGGCCTGCGGGTTGGCGCCTTTGCCCGCGCCCGCATCGAAGGCGGCGAAACCACCCGCCCCTTGCTGCCGCAATCAGCCGTATTGGCCGACGCGCAGGGCAATTTCGTTTACGTGCTGGGCAAGGACAACAAGGTGGAACGCCGCAGCATCGAAGTGGGCGCGATCGGCGATGCCGGCGTTGGCATCGCATCGGGCCTGACGGGCACGGAACGGGTGGTGGCCAGTGCCGGCGCCTTCCTGAAGCCGGGCGACAAAATCAAGCCGGTGCTGGCCGCCCCCGCCACGCGCTGATTTCGACAGGACACGCCCTATATGCGCAATATTTCTGCCTGGTCGATCAAGAATCCGGTGCCGCCACTGGTGCTGTTTACGCTGCTGATGCTGGCCGGCATCCTGTCGTTCCGGGCGATGGACATCAACAATCAGCCCGATATTGAATTCCCAGGCGCGCAGATCATCGTGGCGCAACCCGGCGCCGCGCCGGAAGAGCTGGAAAATCAGGTCACCCAGCGGGTTGAAGCAGCGGTGCGCAACATCACTGGTGTTGATGAGGTCAACAGTTTCGTTTCCGAAGGCAGCAGCCGCACCATGGTGCAGTTCGCCATCGGCACGCCCATCGATCGTGCCATCAACGATGTGCGCGACGCCGTGGCCAACATCCGTTCGGATCTGCCGCAGGGCATCCTGCAGCCCCAGGTCAACCGCGTGGACATCGCCGGCGGACCGATCGCTTATTACTCGGTTGAATCCACCGCCATGACGCTGGAGGAATTGAGTTGGTTCGTTGACAACACGGTGGCCAAACGGCTGCTGGCCGTGCCTGGCATGGCCCAGGTGCGCCGCTCGGGCGGAGTCAGCCGCGAAATCCGCGTCATCCTCGATCCCGATCGCATGCAGGCTTATGGGGTGACCGCTGCTCAGGTGAACGCCCAGCTGCGTCAGGTCAATCTAAACGCCGCTGGCGGGCGTGCCGAAATCGCCGGTGCCGAACAATCGGTGCGCGTTCTGGGCAATGCCCGCAACGCCATCGGCTTAGGCGAAACCCAGATCAACTTGGGCCAGGGCCGCAGCATCCGCCTTGCCGATATTGCCGATGTGCGCGACGCCTATGCCGAGCAGCGCTCGGTGTCCAAACTCGATGGCCGCCAGGTGCTCAGTTTCTCGATGGCCAAGGCCAAGGGTTCCTCAGACGTCACCGTTTATGACGAAGCGATGAAGGAAATCGACAAGCTGCGGGCGCAGAACCCCAAGGTCACCTTCCGGCTGATCTTCACCACGGTCGATTACACCAAGATGCAGTATCACGGCGCCATCGATGCAATGATCGAAGGCGCGATCCTCGCCGTGCTGGTGGTGTGGCTGTTCCTGCGCGATTGGCGCGCCACGGTGATTTCGGCGTTGGCGATCCCGCTGTCGGCCATTCCCACCTTCTGGTTTCTCGATGTCTGGTTGGGCTTCAGCCTCAACCAGCTGTCGCTGCTGGCGCTCAGCCTAGTGGCGGGTGTGCTGGTCGATGATGCCATCGTGGAAATCGAAAACATCGTGCGCCACATGCGCATGGGCAAATCGGCCTGGCAGGCCAGCATGGACGCGGCTGACGAGATTGGCCTGGCCGTGGTTGCCACCACCATGTCGATCGTCGCGGTGTTCCTGCCGGTGGCGCTGATGCCTGGCATTTCCGGGCAGTTCTTTAAGAATTTCGGCGCAACCGTGGCCGTTTCCGTGCTGATCAGTCTGGCCGTTGCCCGCCTGATCACGCCGATGCTGGCCGCCTTCTTCCTGAAAAGCGAGGGCCAGGCCGAACATGGCACCGGCAAGTGGGTCGATGTCTACATGGGGATCCTAAACTGGGCGCTTGCGAACCGCATGAAAACGGTGTTCGGCATCGGCGGCGTCGCGCTGGCGGGAACGATCGCCCTGTTCGTCATACTGCCGATGACGTTCCAGCCAGACGAAGACAATGACAGCAGCCAGGTAACAATCGCGCTGCCTCCGGGCGTCACGCTGGCGCAGACCGAAGCCATTGTCGACAAGGCCGTCGCCGTTCTGGAAAGCTCGCCAGAGCTGGCACTGGCCTTTGCAGACGTTGATGTGGGCAGTGGCAGTGTGTACCTCACGCTCCGCAAGGACCGGTCGATGCACCGCATCGATTGGGAACGCGCCATGGCGCCCAAGCTGGCCGCAATTCCTGATGCCCGCGTGGGCTTTGCCAGCCAGAATGGTGGTGGCCCAGGCGGTGGCCGCGACGTCAACATTACCCTCACCGGCAGTGATCCGCTGAAGCTAGACATGGCTGCACAGCAGGTGATCGCAGAGATGCGCTCCATGCCCGAACTGCGCCAGGCCCGCATCGATGGCGGCCTGCAACGCCCGGAAATCACCATCAAGCCGCGGCTCGATCTAGCCGCCGAACTGGGCGTGACCACCGCCGCGCTGTCGGAAACCATTCGCATCGCCACGCTGGGCGATATCGACCAGAATGTCGCCAAGTTCAGCGTGGCCGATCGCCAGATCCCGATCCGCGTCGCGCTGGCTGAATCCGCGCGCCGCAATCTTTCCACCATAGAAAATCTGCCGGTGCCCACCAGCCGCGGCGGCACCGTGCCGCTGAAGGTGGTCGCTGAAATCAGCTTTGGCGCCGGCCCCACCGAAATTCGCCGCTTTAATCAGCAGCGCCGCATCCAAATGGGCGCCGATTTGGCCCCCGGCCTGCTGTCAGGCGATGTTCAGGCCAAGGTGAACCAGCTGCCCAGTCTGAAGAACCTGCCGTCGGGCGTCGAAACGGTGCAGTTGGGCATGCAGAAATGGCTCGGCGAACTGGTGCAGAACTTCATCTTAGCGGTTATCGCCGGCGTGGTGATGGTGTTCGCGGTGTTGGTCTTGCTCTACAAGCGGGTGCTGCCACCGTTCGTCAACATGATGTCGCTGCTGCTGGCGCCGCTGGGCGGTCTGATCGCCCTTGGGCTCACCGGCAATGCCATCTCGATGCCGGTCTTCATCGGCCTGCTGATGTTGCTGGGCATCGTCGCCAAGAACTCGATCCTGCTGGTCGACATGGCCATCGAGGAAATGGAGAAGGGCGTGCCCAAGCTGGAAGCCATCCTGGAAGCCGGTCACAAGCGCGTGCAGCCGATCATCATGACTACGGTCGCCATGGTCGCGGGAATGATGCCGGTGGCGCTTGCGCTGGGCGGCGATGGTTCGTGGCGTGCGCCGATGGGCATTGTGGTGATCGGCGGCCTGATCGTTTCGACCGCCCTCACCCTTATCATCGTGCCGGCTGGCTTCTCCATCGCCGTTTCGGTGGAAGAATGGTTGGCGCCACGCATGAAGCGGTGGTTCACCAATAACGAAGGGGCTGCTAAGCTTCCCGGCATCTCGCCTGCGGAGTGATCTTGCCCTGAACAGCCTGCTGCCGGAATCGCCCTTTCACCGGATGCGCTTGATGGCGACGCTGCTGCTGGCAGCGATGGCCGGGATTTTCATCGCCTGTCTGATTTGGCCCAGGGCACATCCAATTGTGCCGTGGTTCATGGCGTTCAGCGAGGCGGCGATGGTGGGCGGCCTGGCCGACTGGTTCGCCGTCACCGCGCTGTTCCGTCACCCTCTGGGCCTCCCCATCCCGCACACCGCCATCATTCCCCGGCAGAAGGACCGGCTGGGCGAAACGCTGGCCCAGTTCCTGAAAGACAATTTCCTGAAACCCCAGGTCATCGCCCGCCGGCTGGACGATGCCGATCTGGCCGGCGTGCTGTCGCGCTGGTTGGCCGCGCCGCCAGCGGAAGGCCCGAACCGCAAGAAGGGCCTTGCGCCGTTGGTTAGCCAGCTGATCGACGGGCTGGACGATCCCGCCATCGCCAAGGCGGTCGAAGATCTGGCGCGTGGCCGGGTGCGATCCATGCAGCTGTCTCCCATCGTTGCTGATGCGGTGGACACGCTGGTGGCAGGTGGCCGCCACGAACTGCTGATCGATGCCGCTGTCGAATGGGGGCTGGCGACCATCGTCGATGAAGCCCCCAACATTCGCGGCAAGGTGACGGAGCGTACCAACTGGCTGCTGCGCCTCGCCGGCGCCGATGAAAGCCTGTCCGACACGATGATCAGCTCGGTGCAGCGCCTCCTGGTGGAGATCAAGCATGATCCCTGGCACCCGGTGCGCCAGCGCCTGGTCGAGGCGTTCAAGCAATGGACATTCGATTTGCGCCACTTCCCAGAAAGCCAGGCTCGGGTGGAAGGCTTCAAGGATGATCTGCTCGCCAATCCGGCCATGGGCAGCTGGGTGCAGGGCCTGTGGGATGCAGCGCGCGGCGCGCTGGCCACCAGCCTGAAACAACCCGGCGAGAATCGGCTGGGCGGTGCGCTGGTGGCGCTTGGCAACCGCATCGAAGGGGACGACGCGTTGAAAGCGGGGCTAAACACCGCCCTGCGCCGCGCCGCTGCTGGCCTCGCCAAGACACATGGCGACGAGATCGTGAAGCTGGTCTCCGAAACCGTGCGCAGCTGGGATGCCGATACTGTCACCGACAAGGTGGAACAGGCGGTGGGCCGTGATCTGCAGTTCATCCGCATCAACGGCACGCTGATCGGCGGCTGCATCGGCGTGGTCATCTATGCCAGCGCCCGGTTCGTACTGTTGCCGCACTGAGGCCCGCCATGCTGAACCGCAAGCCTACCCTCAACTATCCCGCCGTCACGTTGCGCCCCGCCACCGCAGACGACTGGCCGGCGTTGTTTGCCGCCGCCCATGATCCCGGCATCTGGGAAGGCCACCCAGCGCATGATCGCTGGCAGGAACCGGTGTTTCGCGCCTTCTTCGACGATGGCCTCGCCAGCGGCGGCATGCTGGTCGCCGAAGAGCCGGCAACTGGCGTCCTCATCGGCTCATCACGCTTTGATTTCGGCCGCGCCGAAGTCGGTGAAGTTGAAGTGGGCTGGACCTTTCTGGTCCGCCGCCACTGGGGCAGCCGCACCAATCACATCATGAAAGCGCTGATGGTTGGCCACGCGCTGCAGAGCGTGGAGCGCGTGATCTTCCTGATCGGGGAAACCAATATCCGCAGCCGCACCGCTTGTCTCCGTATTGGGGCGACGCTGACCGACCGGCAGATGACCGCCCAGCTTTCCACCGGGCCGGTCACCCACCTGTATTACAGCATCGATCGCGCCGGCTTTGCCGCGGGTCCGCTTTACCCGCTTTGGGAACAACGGATCAGCTGACATCCACCAGATTGTCGTCCGAATTGCGGTCGACATATTTGTTGTAGGGGTCGATCCCGGCCACGCTGGGCTTGGCCTTGCTGATCAGTACCAGAACCTGTTTGCCCGATTTCACCGGCAGCCGCGTCATCGCCAGCACGTCGGTGCGGCTGAACGCCCCCTGCCCCGGCTTGGCGGTGAACAGGCCAACATCGATGGTGTCAGCCAGCGGTGCGGCCTTCTCCACGCCCTTGCCATCGGCATAGAGCTTGGCAGCATCAACCATCAGCCGGGTTTCCCAGCGGCCATCGGCCAGTTTCCGGGTCGTCGCCGCCGTCGCCTTCAGATCATACAGGGTGATGCGCTCGAACAGGTCGCTCACCAGCTGCCGTTCGGCGTCATTTCGGGCCAGCGACTTGTAGCCGTTCACCAGTGTCGTGGAGGTGAGATAGGGCGCCCCCTTGAACTTGTGGGCCGCGAGGATGCCAGCCAGCATGGCGTTAACCCGATCCTCACCCAGCCGGTCGGCGAGCAGATACATCACCAAGCTGCCCTTGCGGTAATGGATATAGCCCTGGTTCTCGACCCGGTTCAGCGGCAGTTCCTCAATGATCTCGCCGCCGCGGTTGCGCAGGTAGTTATCCAGCTCATATTTCAGGAACCGGCGGATCTTGTCCTCGCCATAGAGCTGCTTCATCACCATCAGTGCCGAATATTGCGCCATGGTTTCCACGAACAATGTGCCGCCCTGCATTTCGGCGCTGATGATCTGGTGGCCCCAATATTGGTGGGCGACCTCGTGCGCGGTGACATAGGTGACGTAATCGATCTTTTCCGGATCATCATTGGCCGCCAGGAAGCCGATGGATTCCGAAAACGGGATGGTGCCGGCAAAGGCCTGCGCAAACGTTTCGTAGCCCGGAAATTCGATGATGCGGGCATAATCGAACTGGTACGAGCCGAAATTCTTGCGGAAATAGGCAAGGCTGGTCTTCATGGAGGCCAGCATCGTGTCCACGTTATAGCCGTGGGTCGGATGGTAATAGACCGTCAGCTTCACCCCATCGGCATCGGCGGATTTTTCGGCATAGGCGGCCGATTGCACCGAGAAGAACGACAATATCGGCTGCGGCGAGACGAAGCGCGCGATGCGGCGGCCGCCTTCCACCCGGTCTTCCACCTTGCGGCCCGGCGCGATTGGCGTCTGCCCGGCACTGGTGGCCAGCGTGATGTCGCTGTTCACCCAATCGGCATTGCCCAGATAGTTGCGTTCCAGCGCCGTCTGGTCACCCAGTTTCGGCAGGCGGCGTTCGGGAATCAGGCCATATTTGCGGCGCTTGGCGCGATCCGCCAGAAATCCATCCTGGCTCATGCCGATCTGCGGCATGAAATCGCTGTTGTTCATGAAGCTGCCGTTGGCGATGAGGTTGGTGTCTTCACCGCGCGCCGGAAAGCCGGCCTGTTCACGGGTGATGGCGAAATCCACCGCCAACCGGGCACCCGGCGCCAGCGGCCGGTCAAAGCGGTAGATGCGATATTTGTTTTCGGCATCGTCCATCGCCAGCCGCGCGCCCGGCACGGAGATGCGCGCGATCTCGCTCTTGATCGATCCCAGCCGCACATGCAGTTCGGTCAATGACGCGCCAGTATCGTTCACCAGGCGCATCAGCCCTTTTGCCTGCATCCGCCGGTGTTCCGGCCACAGATCAACCCGCAGCTTCACATCGGTGGTGGAAGGCTGTTTCAGGCCGAGATAGCGCGCAAAGCGTTTTTCATATTCGGCCTGCCGCGCTTCATTGTCGTCGCGGGTGCGATAGTCGTTCAGCACGTTGGTGTTGTGCCAGATGAAGGCACCACTGGCGGCGCTGCCGGCCAGGCTGATCAGGATCAGCACCAGCGGCACACCCGCCAGCCGCCGCGGCAACGCCCGCAGCCGCGGCCACAACGCCACATCGGTGCCGCGCCGCCACAACAGATGCGCCAGCACCGCCAACAACAGCGCGACAAAGCTCCAGTAGATCTGCAACCACAGGCCACCAATCGCGCCGATCTGGTTGCCGTTGAGATCGGAGAAGCGCGACGGCGGCGTGCCGCCGTAATTATAAAGCGGGTGTTCGAAGCCGATGTTGCCCAGCGTGATCGAGGCAACAAGGTAAATCACCATCACCGCCCAGCCGACATATTTGTTGGGGCTGAGCGCCTGCACGAACACCGACAGCACCGCCAGTTGCACCACGAAGATGCCGCTGGGCAGCACATACCAGGCCAGATATTGCAGCGGCTCCAGCGCCGTCACCCCGCGCCACAGCTGCACCAGCATCGCCGCCAGTACCGAAACGATCAGGCTGGTGAACAGCACGCCGGCCACCGCCAGCACCTTGGGCACCAGATAGGCCCAGTTGGGCAGCGAGGTGCTGTCCACGATCTCGTGGAAGCGGCGGTCGCGATCACGCCACACCACTTCGCCGGCATAATAGATGGCGATGATGATCGGGAAGATGGTGAAGCTGCCGGCCAGTTGCTCGATCAGCGCGAAGGTGAGCGGGCGGGCCGGCGTGCCATAAATCTCGTTGGCATAGATCAGCCCGCCGGCCGCATTGAACAGGCCGATCAGCAGCAACACCAGATAGGCCGGGCTCTTGAACACCAGCGCCATTTCGAACCGGATACGCGCCCACAGCCGGGCGCCGGCGGCCGCCGCCGGACGCGCCGCGGGCAAAACGGCCACGGTTTGCGGTGGGACGGCAGCGGCCTTGGCCTCCTTTTTGGCCGAACGCGCCGCAGCACGGGCCGAAAGCCCGCCTTCGGCAAAACGGAAGCGCCAGCCAGCAAAGCCCAGCGCCGCCAGCGCCACGCCCATCCAGATCGCCCGGTTGGCCAGCAAGGCCCCGGTCAGCGGCGGGGTGAGGCCGTTGCGTTCAGCCGCCGTCCAATAACGCGTGGCATTGCCGATGGCGGCAAAACCAAAGGGTTCGATCAGCGCGGCCGTCTCACGCAGTTCCGGCTTGGTGCGCAGGAAGCCGTTCAGCACCAGATAAAGCACCAGGAACACGACGACGCCCACATAGGAGTACATCATCGAGCGGGTGAGCGTGGCGACCGCAAAGAAAATCGCCGAGGTGAGCAGCACGTTGGGCAGCGCCAGCACCAGATAGGCATAGGCATAATCGGCAACCCGGTTGGGCCCCAGCGTTTCGGGATCGAGCCAGGGCATCACAGAGCCAATCACGATGGCCAGCGGCACCACCAGGAACGCCAGCGCCCCGGCCAACGCCGCCCCGGTGAAGCGGCCGAACAGATAATCGAACTTGGAAACCCGCGTGGCCCGCACCATCGGGCCAAAGCCACTTTCATCGTCGCGCACGATCACATTGGCCACGAACGCCGTCGTCACGAACATGAAGAACAGGGAGAGAATCTGGTGCACCTGCACCACGGCAAAAGGCGCATTCCTGTGCACGTTGCCGCCCGATCCGATCTGGATCTGGTCAACCGTGGTCGCCCCGAAGGTGAGCAGGAAAAACAGGATCGCGACAACCCAGAACACCGGGTTCTTCAGCTGATACCGCAATTCGAACAGCGTGATGGCGCCAAACATCGGTCGTCCCCGCCTCAGGCCGCAGCAGCGGTGGTGGTGCGGCGGCTCCTGGCTAGCGTGGCGAAATACACGTCCTCCAACCCGCCCTCGACTGCCGTGAACCCGGCGCCCGGATCGCGGTCGGACAGGATGTGCACGATCGTTCGTCCCGCAAACAGCCGAGTGGAGATCACCTCATGCGCGGCCTTCGTCGCCTCAAGTTCGTCACGCCCGATCGTCTTGGCCCACACGCTGCCGCGCGCCCGTTCGATCAACTCCAGCGGTGCGCCTTCCAGCTGGATGCGCCCGCCGGCCAGCACCGCCATGCGCGGGCACAGATCGGCGACATCTTCGACGATATGGGTCGAAAGGATGATCACCACATTCTCGCCAATCTCGGCGAGCAGGTTGAGGAAACGGTTGCGCTCCTCCGGGTCAAGCCCGGCCGTCGGTTCATCCACGATGATCAGCCGCGGATTGCCGATCAGCGCCTGGGCAATGCCGAACCGCTGCCGCATCCCGCCCGAAAACCCGGCGATGGCCTTGTTCCGCACTGCCCAAAGGTTCGTCTGATTGAGCAGGGTCTCCACCGTCGCCTTGCGTTCCCCGGCACTGGCAATGCCCTTCAGCACACACATGTGATCCAGCATGGCATAGGCCGACACGCGCGGATAAACGCCGAAATCCTGCGGCAGATAACCCAGCGTCTCGCGCAATTTCTCCGGTTGGGCGATCACATCGATATCGCCAAACATGATCGTGCCGGCTGTGGGCGTCTGCAGCGTCGCCACCGTGCGCATCAGGGTGGATTTGCCGGCGCCATTCGGCCCGAGCAGGCCGAACATGCCATTGGGCACCACCAGGTTCACATCATCCAGCGCGCGGGTGCCATTGGCATAGACATGGGTGACGCCCGACAGTTGCAGCATGATGCGAAATTCCTCCCGTTGAAGCGGCAATTCATAACAGCTGTATTAGATATGTAAAGCGGTGGGCAGTTGCCAAGCGCGGCGGCCTGCGCCAGTCTGGAATCAAAGGGGAATTGCAATGAAAAGTCGGGCTTTGATCGGATGGGCGCTGCTGGCGCTGGTGGCGGCACCCGCCTTGGCCAGCCCGGCATCTGACAAGTTGCGCGCGTCCGTCCGCAGCTGGCGCGAAGCCAATGAACGCAAGCTCGTGTCCGATTACAGCGCGTTCGTCGCCATGCCGAGCATCGCCAGCAACCTGGCCGATGTGGACCGCAACGCCGATTTTCTTGAAGCCCAGCTGAAATCGCGCGGCTTCACCACAAGCCAACTTCGCGCCCGCCCCGGCACGCCCGCGAGTGTGTTTGCCGAGCGCCGTACCCCCGGCGCCAAACGCACCCTCCTCCTCTATGCCCATTATGACGGCCAGCCGGTAAACCAGCCCGGCTGGCTCGATCCGCCGTTCCAGCCCACGCTGCGCACCGCCCCGCCGGCCAGTGCCAAGGTCGAGCTGGCCGCCGCCACCGCCATCGACAAGGAATGGCGCCTGCACGGCCGCGCCTCCGGCGACGACAAGGCCGCCATCGCCGTCACCCTCTGGGCGCTCGATGCGCTCGCCGCCAAGGGCATCAAGCCCAATGTGAACATCAAGATCCTGTGGGAGGGCGAGGAAGAGGCCGGCTCACCCAATTTCGGCACCATCGTGCGCGCCAACAAGGCATTGCTCGCCGCCGATCTGCTGATCATGGGCGATGGCCCGGTCCACCAGTCCGGCCGCCCGCTGGTGAGCGGCGGCAACCGCGGCATCGTCGATTTCGAAGCGACCGTCTATGGCCCCGCCCGTGCGCTCCACGATGGCCATTATGGCAATTGGGTGCCCAGCCCCACGGTGATGATCGCAGATCTGGTGATGCAGTTGCGCGACGATTCCGGCAACATCAAGGTGCCCGGCCTCGCCAGCGAAGTGCCGCCGCCCAGCGCCACTGACAAGGCGGCGCTGGCCGCCCTGCCCGCCGTAGAGCCGCAACTGATGCAGGAACTCGCCCTGGGTCGCCACATCGGCACGGCCCGCATCGCTGATGGCTACCTCGCCCCCACGCTCAATGTCCGTGCCATCCACGGCGGCGACACCCGCTCGCCGGCCACCAACGCCATTGCCACCCAGGCCTGGGCCAGCTTCGACATCCGCCTCGCTCCCGGCCAGACCATGGCGCACGTCAAGCAGACAACCGAAGCCTACCTGACGAGCCAAGGCTGGCACATCATTGGCGCCGATCCCGATACCGCGATGCGGAAGGCCCACCCCAAGTTGCTCAAACTGGATTGGGGCGACGGCGGCTCGGTCGCGGTCAAGGTCGCGCTCGATACGCCCGCCGCCAAGGCGGTGATCGATGCGATCACTCGCAGCAGCGGCCCGCCGGTGGAGATGCCGCTGATGGGCGGCACCACGCCGTTCGCCGAAATTGTCGAAGCGCTGGGCGCGCCGATGATCGGCGTCGCGGTGGCCAATGCCGACGACAACCAGCACGCCGCCAACGAGAATATCCGCCTCGGCAATCTGTGGGACGGCATCGAGATTTATGCCGCGCTGCTGGCCGATACGCGCTGGTAACGGGGAGATGGTGATGGCTGTGGGCTTACTTGCTGCGGCGGGACTGATGGCGGCACAGGCGTCCCCGCCTTCCGTGGCCGCAATTTGCGCCGCTGTTGATCATCCGCCGTCGGCCGCAACCAGCGTCAGCGTATCACCCGCGGCGAAAGCCGAGTCGGCGCGATTGACGGCCGAAGCCACGGCGCTGGTTGCCACCCGCAGCAAAAGCACGGTCACCGAGGCCATCGCAAAATTGCAGCAGGCGGCGCAGCTAGACCCCTCCAATGCCGCCGCCTTCGCCCGCTTGGCCAACGTTCACGGCCTCTCACCCCGTTATGCCGATGTTCCGCATCCAGTGGCCGAGGCGCAGCAATGGCAGGCGGTGTCGCGGGCCTATGCGCTGGCGCCCGATGATCTGCCGGTGCTGCAGGCGCTGGCCAATGCCGTTGTTGTGAATGGCCGCGATCTTGCTTGTGCAGAGCGGATCCTGCTGCGGGCGCGCCGGAAAGACCCTTTGAACGCCGATACAAGCTTTGGTCTGTCCAGCCTGCGCGGCAGTCGCGGCGATTTTGCCGCCGCCTATGCCGATCTCGATCTGGCCATCGCCAACGCAGCCCCGGCGCAGCGCCTGGCTTTCCAGTATAACAGCGGCCGTCTTTACTTGATGGCGCGCGATCACGCCCGCGTGATCAGCCATTACGAATTGCTCATCGCCGCCAATCCGCTGGACAGTCGGAATTGGCTGGCACGTTTCTATCGTGGTCTCGCCTTTTCGGCGTTGGGCAACAACGAACAGGCCTTGCGTGAAGTAATGCTGGCGCCGCCCGGCCCCGATGGCGACGCCGGCGCACTGGCCAACCAGGCGCGCCTGCAGATACTGGGCGGCGCGCGCGTGGAAGGACTGGCCAATCTGCAACGGCTGCTCGACCGCGACCGGCGTGGCCAGCATGTCGTCTCCTACAAGATCGCCGCCGTTTACGAGGCGCTGGGAGACCGCGACGCCGCGTTCCGCTGGTTGCACCGATACTTGCGGGAAATCGACGGGCTGGCGAGCTGGCTGCTGTGGCTGGAACGCGATCCGCGCTGGGATGCGTTGCGCAAGGACCCACGTTACTCGAAGCTGCTGACAGCGGCAGGGCCATCGCAGGGAGCATCAAAGCCTTCGGTGCCGCGGTGATCGGAACAGGTGCGTGCGCAGATAGGCACATTGACCGCGCGCCAGCCCGTCAATAGCGTCTGATGCAGCGGACGCTTCCCGTCGCGGATGCGCTGGAGATGCACTGCAATGATCCGACTATTGTCCTGCCTCCTGGCCTGCTGCCTCGCCTTCATGCCCGTCGCCGCACAGCCTGCCCCGCCGGCATTGGAAGTGGTGATCGCCGCGGCGTTGTCGGTAAAGGAAGGGGAGCCGGGAACGCCGGCCTTTGCGGCAGCCGCCGACAGCTATCGCGCCGTGCTGGAAGAAGCGAAGCGCATCGATCGCACCCGGCTGAACCTTGATGATCAGGTAGATCATGATCTGCTGATCGCGCATGTCCGAACGCGCCTGTTCGAGATGGAGACGCTGCGGCTGCATGAGGTGAGCCCCGCATCGGTGTTCGCGCTGGGCCAGACCAGCCAGTTGTTCCTACGCCCCGGCGCGCTGCCGGACAGCGCGGTGCGGCAGGCTACGGCCGAACTGCGGCGCCTGCCGGCCGCACTGGCCCGCGCCAAGCAGACCCTGAAGAACCCGGCGCGCACCTGGACCGAAAACGCCCTCTACCAGGCCTATTACGCCCGTCTGCTGCTGCGCGATTCCGTGCCGGGCGCGATTGCGGACAGCAAGGACGTGAAGGCCGATCTGGTTTCGGCCGCAGGCCCCGCGCTGGCTGCCGTTGATGATTTCGAACGCTGGCTGAAAAGCGATCTGCTGCCGCGCTCCACCCGTTCACCGGCGTGGAAACCGCAGGAAATCGAATTCTTCCAGTTCGTGCAGGAACAGCTGGACGAGTATGGCACCGAGGAGATGTTGCGCATCGCCAGCGACGAAGAGCGCGTGCTGACCGCCGAAATGCGTGATCTGGCGCGCCAGATTCACCCTAGCGGCGATCTGCGCAAGGCGTGGGAAGTGATGAAGGACGAAGCGCCGCCGTGGGAGGGGGTGATCCCGATGGCGCAACGCTATGTCGACATGATGAGCGCCTGGCTGAAGGGGCCCGGCGCCCACATCGTCACCATCCCGGATTATATCGATTATGGCGCGCGGCAGTCACCGCCGATGGCACGGCGCATCCTGTCCTTCGGCGGCGCCACCGGCGGACCAACCGTAGCCGGCCGGCAATCGGGCTATTACATCCTCACCCCGCTGGAAGACCGGCTGACGCCGCAGGAAAAGGCCAGCCGCATCAAGGCCTATAACCCCTATTGGACGCACGTGATCTCGTATCACGAATGGCTCGGCCACAATGTGCAGATTGCGGCGCGCAACCAGCACGTGACCCGGCAGATGCGGCGCGCCTATCGCAGTGCCTATTTCAGCCAGTCATGGTCGTTCTACCTTGAACGGCTGATGGAAGAAGAAGGTTATTACAAGAGCTTGCCATATATGGAGGAGCTGAAGACCAAGATGGCGCGGCGCCAGATGCGCATGTGGCGGGTGCAGCGTATCCTGACCAAGCTGAAGATGGCGAAGGGCGAGATGAGCTTCGATCAGGCCGTGCAGGCCTATGTCGACAAGATGGGGATGGAGCCGGCCAATGCCTTCATCGAAGTTCAGCGCGATTCCCAATCCCCGTCATCACCGGGCCGCGAAATCATCGGCGAGCTGGAGATCATCAAGCTGCGCGAGGAATACAAGCGCCGGATGGGCGTGCATTATTCGATGAAGCATTTCCACGATACGCTGCTGACGTACGGGGATCTTCCCTTCAAGCAGATCCGCAAATTGATGTTCAGGGACGAAGGCTGACCACCGATCACGCTGGCACGGATAGACGGCCCGACTGCCCGAGCCGTCACCCTCGCACGTCCGGGCACGATGGCAAGGTTCAGCCAGCGCAGCTGTAATCGCAAGGGCATTCGGATCTGACCGGTTGATTGGCGGCGTCACTGGCCCGGGTCGACCTCTGCCGGATCCGAAAACACCGCCAGAGCCATGGCAGCGACCAGCATGGCCTCGCGCAGGCGCGGTTCGGTTGGGGCATGAACCTGCCTGTTGGGCCCGTTGAGCTCGACCGCGCCAATTTCGCGGCCGTTGAGCGAGAAGCTGTAGCCAATCGGCTGCGGCAGCGGCAACGGGCTTCCCGCCACCCGGCGCACCGAGCGGAAGGTCAGCCGCACTCACTCATACTCGAAAATGCCGTCTCGGGCTTCGCGGCCGTCAATAGACCACAGCACACCGCCGCGTCCCTGCAATTCCAGCGCAGCCGCCAGCGGCTGGCCGTCACGGCGGAACTGGCAGGAATAGCGCAATTGGCCCGGCGTGATGCTGATCACACGCATGTTCATCTGCTGGCGGGAGAAGCCGCAGCGGGCCGACAAGGCGCCCGTCACATCCGGGCCAGCCAGTTCAAAGCTGCTGCTGCCATGGTTGGAAACGAACAGCGGGTCCATCACGCCCAGGAGATCGGCGCGACGGGAAAAGCGCCCGCTGCTGGTGCCAACCGTGAAACTGCCACTCTGACCGCCGCCCATGCCGGTAATGGCGATTTGCGTTGTCGATTGGCTGAAACCGGCGGGCAGCGCCATATGCGCGGCAGAGACGCTGCAGGCGGCGAGAGGCAAAAGGAGGATGAACGAGAGAAGAGGTCGCATGACAGGCTCCGAGGGGGTTGCGTGCACCCGCCCTGCCTGCCCCACGTTGGTGGCAGCGTTGGAACCAGCGTTGGAATTGAAGCTGCAGTCTCAGCCCGGCAATCCGCCCGTCTGCCGCAGCGCCTCCCCCACCGCCAACCCCGCCGACATGGCGAGGTTCAGCGAGCGCACGTCGGCCCGCATCGGCAGGCGGATGCGGCCAGCGCAGGCGGCGTGGACATGTGGTGGCGCACCGGCACTTTCCTTGCCGAACAGCAGCACGTCATCGGGGCGGAAGGCGAAATCATAGGCGGAGATGCTGCCCTTGGTGGTGAGCAGCACCAACCGGGCGGCGCCGATGGTGGCGTGGAAGGCGGGCCAGTCGCGGTGGCGGGTGATGGAGACGTGATCGATATAGTCCATCGCCGTACGGCGGACGCGGGCATCATCCCACAGGAAACCGAGCGGTTCGATCAGATCGACGGGCACGCCCAGGCAGGCGCCCAGCCGCAGCACGGCGCCGACATTGCCGGCGATTTCGGGTTCAAACAGCGCGATGCGCATGGTTCAGCGCAGATTGCCCACCGCCCGCTGGATGCGTTTGCAGGCTTCTTCCAGCGCTGCGTCGGACGTCGCGTAGCTGATGCGGAATGCCGGTGAGCCGCCGAACGCCGCGCCGTGGACGACGGCGACGCCTTCGGCTTCGAGGAGGTAGGCCGCGACTTCTTCATCGTTGGTGAGCACGGTGCCGGTGGGCGTCGTCTTGCCGATCAGCCCCGAGCAATCGGGATAGACGTAGAAGGCGCCTTCCGGCCGTGGGCAGATCAGGCCGGGCGTCTGGTTGAGCATGGACACCACCAGATCGCGGCGGCGCTGGAAGGCGGCGTTGCGCTCTGCGAGGAAGCTCTGATCACCGTTCAGGGCGGCGACGGTGGCGGCCATGGAGATGGAACAGGGGTTGGAGGTGCTCTGCGATTGCAGCTTGGCCATCGCCTTGATGATCCACGCCGGGCCGCCGGCAAAGCCGATGCGCCAGCCGGTCATGGCATAGGCCTTGGAGGCGCCGTTGACGGTAAGGGTGCGGTCGTACAGGCCGGGCTCGATCTCGGCCAGGGTGCCGAAATCGAAATCGTCATAGACGATATGTTCGTACATGTCGTCGGCCAGCACCAACACCTGCGGGTGGCGCATCAGCACGTCGGCCAGCGCCTTGAGTTCGGCGCGGGTATAGGCGGCGCCGGTGGGGTTGCTGGGCGAGTTGAAGATGAACCAGCGCGTTTTCGGCGTGATGGCCGCTTCGAGTTGCTCAGGCGTCAACTTGAAGCCCTGCGCCACACCGCACTGGATCACCACCGGAGTGGCGCCAGCCAGCAGCACGATATCGGGGTAGGACACCCAGTAGGGCGCCGGGATGATGACTTCATCGCCCGGATCAAGCGTGGCCAGCAGCGCGTTGAAGATGGTGTGCTTGCCGCCAGAATTGATGCTGATCTGGTCGAGGCTGTAATCAAGGTTGTTGTCGCGCTTGAACTTGGCCTGCACCGCGGCCTTGCACTCGGGCGTGCCGTCCACCCCGGTATATTTGGTCTGGCCGGCGCGGATGGCGGCGATGGCGGCTTCCTTGACGAAATCCGGCGTGTCGAAATCCGGCTCGCCGGCGCCCAGCCCGATGATGTCGCGTCCCTGGCGCTTCAACTCGGCCGCCTTGTTGGTCACCGCGATGGTGGGCGACGGCTGGATGCGGTTGATGGCGGCAGAGGTGCGGTTCATGAGGGCGTTCCTTTCGCAGGGCAGCCCTTACGGGGGCCGCTGCTGCGGTGCAATGAGGATTGCTGCAAGAACGACGACGCAGGCGGATTATTCCCTGCCAGGCCTGCCAATCGGCAATTTTCAGACGCTGGTCTTCATCCGCCCATCCGGCGGATATGGTGCCACAGCCGTTCCACCAACCGGTCGTGCGGATCCCAGCCCAGCACGTCCATCGGATTTTCAACGAAGGGTGACAGGCCGTTGATATCGTGGAAGCGCGGCGTGCCGCAGACATCGTCGATCATATATTCGATGCTGCACACCTCCATGCCGGATTCGCGGGCCAGCATTTCGGCGGCGGCAATCAGGTTGGGCGGCGGTTCAGCGCGGCGGCGGCGGCGCTGGGCCAGGCGCTGCAAGCGGTCATCAGGGCTGGCCAGCATCAGTGCATCCTCGGCCGCGGCAACATCGACGCCATAAAGATAGCGGCCACCCAGCACTTCGATCCGGGTGGTGGTGCCGCCGCGCGGATTGACCAGCGCCTGGCACAGCCACACACCATTGGCCGACGGCGGCAGCGTGCCGGCTTCGGCGGCTGCGGCGAGCGACTGCCGGTCGTCAAAACGGGTGACGCCGGAACCGAAGCCCGACACATCGGCCTTCACCACCACCGGAAAGCCGATGGTCGTGGCCGCCGCCAGCAGCGCCGCCGTATCGTGCACCACGCGGGTTGCGGGCGCCGCCAGTCCCAACCGGTTGATCAGCGCCAGCTGCCGGGCCTTGCTGGCATCAATCGCCATGGCATCGGCGCCGTTCAGTACCAGCGCCCCCTGCCCGGCCCAGTGATCGAGCAGGGCCATTGCGTAATAGACCGGGTGATGCACACCGTGCCGGGCCGAGCTCATGGCGATGCGGTTGAAGATCACCGGCGCCGGCGGCTGGCCACCGATCGGATCAAAGCCGTGGCCGGCGGTGTGCACCGGTAGATAATCGATCCCGGCCCGCGACAGCGCCGCAAACAGCGGCTGGAAGCCATCTGGATGGTCATGAACAATTGCCAGTTGATGCATGCACGCCCCCGGCCTGCTGCACTGCACAGGCCTTTTGTTGTTCTGCTGCCAGACTGGGAAAAAACGCCCTCCGTTGCAATACCTAATAGGGCTTGCCCGTATTCCCGCAGCGCAACACGGCGCGCCAAAAGGGCCAAAGCTGCAATAACCATTAGGGGGCAAACACATGCCGGCGACCCTGGCAAAATCAGGCGGCCTGTTTCTGGCCATGATCATCGCGCTGTTTGGCATGGCCCAGGCGCAAGACACCGCCTTTGCGGTGCACATGGCCATCATGGCGCTGGCGGCGTTGATCGCAGCGCTAGCAGTGATGGCCGGTGCCCGTGTGACGGGCCAATTGGGCTCTGACGAAAGCCATTATGACGATGCGCCGGTGCGCTGGGGCGTGATCGCCACCACCTTCTGGGGCGTAGTCGGCCTGCTCGCCGGGCTCTTCATCGCGTTGCAGCTGGCCTACCCGGTGCTCAACCTGGGGTTTGAATATACCACCTTCGGGCGGTTGCGGCCGCTGCACACCTCGGCCGTGATCTTCGCCTTTGGCGGCAACGCGCTGATCTGCACCAGCTTCTTCGTGGTCCAGCGCACCTGCCGGGCCCGGCTGGCCTTCCCAAGCCTCGCCCGCTTCGTGTTCTGGGGCTATCAACTGTTCATCGTGCTGGCGGCCACCGGCTATGTGCTGGGCGTCACCGAAGCCAAGGAATATGCCGAGCCGGAATGGTATGTGGATCTGTGGCTTACCGTGGTGTGGGTTTCCTATCTGATCGTGTTCGGCGGCACCATCATCAAGCGGCGCGAACCGCATATCTATGTCGCCAACTGGTTCTATCTCGCCTTCATCATCACCGTGGCGATGCTGCACCTCGTCAACAACCTGTCGATGCCGGTCAGCTGGGCGGGTTCCAAGAGCTATTCGGTTTTTGCCGGGGTGCAGGATGCGCTCACCCAATGGTGGTATGGCCACAACGCGGTGGGCTTCTTCCTCACTGCCGGCTTCCTGGCCATGATGTACTACTTCGTGCCCAAGCAGGCGGAACGGCCGGTTTATTCCTACCGCCTGTCGATCATCCACTTCTGGTCGCTCATCTTCCTCTACATCTGGGCCGGCCCGCACCACCTGCACTACACCTCGCTGCCCGACTGGGCGCAGAGCTTGGGCATGGTGTTCTCGGTCATGCTGTGGATGCCGTCGTGGGGCGGCATGATCAACGGCCTGATGACGCTGAACGGCGCCTGGGAGAAGATCCGCACCGATCCGATCATCCGCATGATGGTTCTGGCGCTGGCCTTCTACGGCATGAGCACCTTTGAAGGTCCGATGATGTCTATCAAGTCGGTCAACAGCCTGTCTCACTATACCGATTGGACGATCGGCCACGTGCATTCGGGTGCGCTCGGTTGGAACGGCATGATCACCTTTGCCTGCATGTATTACCTGGCACCGCGCCTGTGGAAGCGGCAGCGCCTCTACAGCCTGCGCCTGATCAACGCGCACTTCTGGCTCGCGACCGCCGGCATCGTCTTTTACACTGCATCGATGTGGGTGGCTGGCCTTACCCAAGGTCTGATGTGGCGCGAATATGGCGCCGACGGTTACTTGGTGAACAGCTTTGCCGAAACCATCGCGGCCATCCACCCGATGTATCTGCTGCGCGCCTTTGGTGGCAGCCTCTACCTCGCCGGTGCGCTGGTGTTCGCCTGGAACATCGCGATGACCATCGCCGGCCGCATCCGCAAGGAAGCTGCGATGACCGAGACCCCCTACAACGCCGCCGCCGACCGGCCGCTGCCAGCCACTGCCCGCAACGGCAGCTTGGGCGGCATGAAACCGGCTGAATGAGGGAGCAGAAAAATGGCAATGCAATCTGATCAGGCACCCAAAGAGGGCTTCTCTCACCGCACGCTGGAACGCAATGTCACCTTGTTGGGCTTGCTGTCGCTCGTCGCCGTCGCCATCGGCGGCATCGTGGAAATCGCGCCCTTGTTCTGGGTCGACTCAACGATCGACAAGGTGGAGGGCGTGCGCCCCTACACCCCGCTCGAACTGGCGGGCCGCAATATCTACATGCGCGAAGGCTGCTACCTATGTCACAGCCAGATGGTGCGCCCGTTCAAGGACGAGGTGGAGCGTTATGGCCACTACAGCCTAGCCGCCGAGAGCATGTATGATCACCCCTTCCAGTGGGGATCCAAACGCACCGGGCCCGATCTGGCCCGCGTGGGCGGCCGCTATTCGGATGAATGGCATGTTGGCCATCTGAAGAACCCGCGTGAAGCGGTGCCGGAATCGATCATGCCGCCCTATGCCTTCCTCGCCCAAAAGCCGCTGAAAGCCGGCGACATGCGCGAACATCTGAAGGCGCTGCGAATCGTGGGTGTGCCCTATACCGACAAGGATATCGAACAGGCCAACGCCGATCTCACCCTGCAGGCCACCCCCAATGGGGACGTGACCGATCTGCAGGCGCGTTATCCCAAGTCGCAAGGGCGCGATTACGACGGGAATCCGGCAGTGGTGACCGAGATGGATGCACTGGTGGCCTATCTCCAGATGCTGGGTACGCTGGTCGACTTCAAGGCGGCCGAAGCGCAGGAGCAGCCCAAATGAGCCGCTATGAACTGCTGCGCCAGTTCGCCGACAGTTGGGCGCTGCTGGGCATGTGCCTGTTGTTCTTGGGCTTTGTTGGCTGGACCTTCCGGCCCAGTGCCCGGCGCCATCATGACGAAGCTGCACAATTGATCTTCCGGAGTGACAGTGATGACTGATCACAACAAACGCGTTGACGAAGCCACCGGCACCAACCTGGTGGGCCATGAATGGGATGGCATCGAGGAACTGGACACGCCGCTGCCGCGCTGGTGGGTCTATATCTTTGCCGCCACCGTGGTGTTTGCCGCCGGTTATGTGGTGGCCTATCCGTCCTTGCCGGATGTGGCGGGTGGCACCGGCTGGTCCAGCCGCGGCCAGCTAGATGAGGCACTGAAGGAACAGACCGTGGCGCGCGCCAAAGTCACCACGGCGATCGCTGCTACCCCGATCGACCAGCTTGTCGCCAACCCGCAGCTGATGCGCAGCGCCATCGAAGGCGGCCGCGCTGCCTTCAAGGTGAATTGCGTTCAGTGTCACGGTTCGGGCGCCGCCGGATCGAAGGGCTATCCCAACCTGAACGATGATGACTGGCTGTGGGGCGGCGACATCACGTCGATCCACACCACGCTGGTGCACGGCATCCGCAGCCCCGGCGTGGACGAAACCCGTTTCAGCCAGATGCCCTCATTTGCCGACATCCTATCGAAAGGCCAGATCAGCGCGCTGGTGAACTACGTGCAGGCCATTTCCGGCCAGGGCAAGCCTTCGACTGTTGGCGCGCAGTTGTTCGCCGAAAACTGCGCCAGCTGCCACGGGCCCGAGGGCAAGGGCATGCGCGAGCAGGGCGCGCCCAACCTGACAGACGGCATCTGGCTCTATGGCGGTGATCGCGCCAGCCTGACCCAGACCATCGCCAAGGCGCGTTACGGGGTGATGCCCCACTGGGCAACGCGCCTGGATGCGGCGACCATGAAGATGCTGGCCGCCTATGTGCATTCGCTCGGCGGTGGAGAGGCCAACCCAGCGCCGGCCGCCCCCGTCACGGCAGATACCGCAACTGGCGAGGCAAATGTCGGCTCTTGATCTCATCAACCCGACCAGCGGTCTGTATCGCAAGCGTGAGCCGGTCTTTCCCCGTGTAGTGAAAGGCCGGTTCCGCCAACTCAAATGGGCGGTGATGATCGTTTGCCTGGCGGTCTACTATATCACGCCGTGGCTGCGCTGGGATCGAGGCGCCTATGCCCCTAATCAGGCGGTGCTGGTTGATCTGGCCAATCGCCGCTTCTTCATGTTCGATATCGAGATCTGGCCGCAGGAATTCTACTATGTCGCAGGCCTGCTCATCATGGCCGGCATCGGCCTGTTCCTCGTCACCTCCGCGGTGGGCCGCGCCTGGTGCGGTTATGCCTGCCCGCAGACGGTGTGGACCGATCTGTTCCAGCATGTCGAACGCTGGATCGATGGGGATCGCAATGCCCAGTTGAAGCTGAACACCGCGCCGTGGACGGCCGCCAAGCTGGGCCGCCGCCTTACCAAGTGGAGCATCTGGCTCGTCATCGCCATGGCGACCGGCGGGGCGTGGATCTTCTACTTTGCCGATGCGCCGACGCTTGCCAGCCAGTTCGTGGCTGGTGATGCGGCGTTCGTTGCCTATGCCACCGTCGGTGTGCTCACAGCGACCACCTTCATCTTTGGGGGCTTCATGCGGGAGCAGGTGTGCATCTACATGTGCCCGTGGCCGCGCATCCAGACGGCGATGCTCGACGAAAGATCGCTGATCGTCACCTACCGCGATTGGCGCGGGGAACCGCGCACGCAGGGTGTGAAGAAGGCCGCCGCTGCCGGAGAGAAAGTCGGTGACTGCATTGATTGCAATGCCTGCGTGTCCGTCTGCCCCACCGGCGTTGACATCCGCAAAGGGCCGCAACTGGGCTGCATCAACTGCGCGCTTTGCATAGACGCCTGCGACGAGGTGATGGGCAAATTGAACCGCCCGCGCGGGCTGATCGATTATCTCAACCTTGATGATGCAAAGCACGAACGTGCCGGCGGTGCTGCCCGGCCGATCCTGAAGACGCTGCTGCGCCCGCGTACCCTGATATACTTCGGCATCTGGTGCGCTATTGGCCTCGCCATGCTGTTCACGCTGGGCGAACGTGCCCGGCTGACCATCGACAGTGCCCAGGATCGCAACCCGGTGGTGGTCACCATGTCAGATGGGCAGGTGCGCAACGGCTGGACGATCAAGATGCGGAACATGGAAGGCCGCCCGCGCCAAGTGGAGCTTACCATGGCCGGCCTGCCCGAGGGCCGGATGTGGACCGACGCAATGGACCGCAAAGATGCCGCGCGCAGTGTGCTGCTCAATCTGGCCGCTGATGCCACCACCCGCCTGCACCTTTATGTGGCGGCACCAGCCGGGCCGGCCGGCGAAACCCCGTTCGCGCTGATTGCCCGCCCGCTGGATGTCACGCCTGGCACCAACGATGGCCGCGAGGCCGCACGCGACATCAAGTTCATCCGCCAATAAGGAACCCCCGGAACATGAACGGCACCGCACACAGCAAACCTGCCTTCACCGGCCGCATGTTCCTCGCCATCATGGTCGGCTTTTTCGGCGTGGTGGTGGCCGTGAACATCACCATGGCACGACTAGCCAGCGGCACCTTCGGCGGCACCGTGGTCGACAACTCCTATGTCGCCAGCCAGAAATACAATGGCTGGCTGGCCAAGGCGCGGGCACAGGATCAACTGGGCTGGGCCACCCCGGTCAGCCTGAACGGCGCGCGCCGGTTGGTGATTTCCGTGCCGGGCGTGAGCTTCGCTGCCACCGGCACCGCCCATCACCCGCTGGGCCGCTTGGCAGATGTGCCACTGGCCTTCGCCGCCGACGCACATGGCAGGCTTGTTTCCACCACACCGCTGCCGGCTGGGCGCTGGCAGGTGCGCATCGACGTCCGCAGCGGCCGTGATGTGAAGCGACTGCTCGAGGTGCTGGCATGAACAAGCCCACACCTCTGCACGGTGGCGAAGCCTTGGCAGTATCGCGTTTTGCGGTCCCCGGCATGCGTTGCGCCGGCTGCATCGCCAAGCTGGAAAACGGCCTCGCCGCCGTGCCCGGCATCGCAGCGGCCAGGGTGAATTTCACCGCCAAACAAGTGCAGATCAGCCATGACCCCGCGCTCGCCGCCCCGCCGCTACTCAAGGCCCTTGCCGGCCTCGGCTTCGAAGCCAGCCCGCTCGGCGATGGACTCGCCGGCCCTGATGGCGAAGCCCGGCAATTGGTGAAGGCGCTGGCCGTCGCCGGCTTTGCCGCCATGAACATCATGCTGCTGTCGGTCTCGGTCTGGTCCGGCGCCGGCGGGTTGACGCGCGATCTGTTCCACTGGCTGTCAGCCCTCATCGCCCTGCCCACGGTCGCCTATGCCGGCCGGCCCTTCTTCCGTTCGGCGTGGAGCGCGCTGAAGGCCAGCCACACCAACATGGATGTGCCGATCTCCATCGGCGTCTCGCTGGCCACCGCGCTGTCGCTTTTTGAAACCATCACCCACGGTGCCCACGCCTATTTCGACAGCGCGGTGATGCTGCTGTTCTTCCTGCTCGCCGGCCGCTGGCTCGATGCCGTGATGCGTGACCGCGCCCGTGACGGTGTGTCAGCGCTGCTGAAGCATATGGCCGCCGGCGCGCTCGTGGTGGGCGATGATGGCCAGACCAACTGGCTGAAGGCCGCCGACATCCAGCCCGGCATGAAGATGCTGGTCGCCAGTGGTGAGCGCCTCGCCGCCGATGGCGTGATCCTGAATGGCCGCAGCCATTTCGATCAGTCGCTGATCACCGGCGAGGCCATGCCGGTCGCCATCGGTTCCGGTGGCCCGGTGCTGGCTGGCACCCTCAACACTGGCGATGCGGTCGAAGTCACCGTCACCGCTGCCGGCGCAGATACCAGCATCGCCGATATCGCCCGGCTGATGCAGGATGCCGCCCAGGGCCGATCCCGCTATGTCCGCATCGCCGACAAGGCGGCGCGGCTTTATGCGCCGGCTGTCCACACGCTGGCGCTGTGCAGCTTCATCGGCTGGATGCTGGCCGGCGCGAGTTGGCACGAGAGTCTGCTGATCGCGGTGGCCGTGCTGATCATCACCTGCCCCTGCGCCCTTGGCCTCGCCGTACCCGCCGCCCAGATCGTCACCACCGGCGCGCTGATGAAGGCCGGGGTGCTGGTAAAGGACGGCAGTGCCCTCGAACGGCTAGCCGAAGTCGATACTGCAGTGTTCGACAAGACCGGCACGCTTACGCTTGGTTCGCCCGAACCGGTTGATCTGCATCTTCTCGATGCCACGCAGTCCGGCATTGCGCTGGCCCTGGCCCAGTGCAGCCGCCACCCGCTGTCCGAAGCCCTGCGCGCCGCGCTCACCGCCGCCGGCACCGTGCCCCAGCGCGTGACTCTGGTGAGCGAAGCACCGGGCGAAGGCCTGACAGGGCAATGGCAAGGCCAGGTCGTGCGCCTCGGCCGCCCGGCCAGCGCCGACGGGGATCTGATGGCCACCGCCCTCTCCATCGGCGATCATCCCGAAACCCTCATCCGCTTTGCCGATCCGCTGCGCCCGACCGCGTCTGCCACCGTCGCTGATCTAGCCCATCTGGGCCTTCCCGCCCGTATCCTGTCCGGCGATCGCCCCGGACCGGTGGCCGAGGTGGCGGCAGCATTGGGCATCAACGGTCAGGGCGGGCTCACACCATCTGACAAGCTTGCCGCCATCAAGGCGCTCAGCGCAGAAGGCCGCCGCGTCCTGATGGTCGGCGATGGCCTCAACGATGGCCCGGCGCTGGCGGCCGGCCATGTCTCGATGGCGCCGGGTTCGGCCGCCGATGCCAGCCAGAATGAAGCCGATGCGGTGTTCCTGGGCAGGAGCCTCGCCCCGGTCGCCACCGCCATTCGCGCCGCACGGGCGACGCAAGCCGTCGTTCGTCAGAATTTCGCGCTGGCCATCGGCTACAACATCATCGCCGTTCCGCTAGCCATCGCCGGCCTCGTCACCCCGCTGGTGGCCGCGCTCGCCATGTCTGGCTCCTCCATCATTGTGGTGGCCAACGCGCTGCGTTTGAAGGGATCGACGCGATGAACGGCATCTTATTCCTGATACCGGTGGCGCTCGGCCTTGGCCTTCTGGGCCTGCTCGCCTTTTTCTGGGCGGTGGGGCGCGGCCAGTTCGACGATCTCGATGGCGCCGCGCTGCGCATCTTCATGGACGATGAACCCCAACCGGAAAAGCCAGATGCTGCGGAGTGAGCCATTGGCCCATTTGCCGGCTCTGCTGGCGCTCGTGCTGGCATCGCTATCACTGCCGGCGCGCTCCGAGGCGCAATTGCTCAGCCTGTGCAGTGGCAAAAGTCTGCCCAGTCAGCCCAGCCGCGATTGCGACCAGGCCTGCCACATCGGTTGCAGCCGCGAAAAGCGTGCTTCAGGCCGGCTCTGACGGCGCCGGCGCAGCGCCGGCCAGATCGGCCATGCGCGCTGTAAAGGCGATCTTCAGCGCGTCCGACAGCGATCCCACCCCCAGTTTGGACATCAGATTCGCGCGGTGGATTTCCACGGTGCGCGGGGAAATGCCCAGATCATAGGCAATCACCTTGTTGGACTGGCCTTCCACCAGGCCGTTCAGCACATCGCGCTCGCGCGGGGTGAGGCCGTTCAACTGCGCACGCGCCTGATCGGACAGGCGATTGAGCTCGGCGCGACCATCATTGTGCCGCAGCGCCTGTTCCAGCGACGCTATCACGGCGGTCTTCTCGAACGGCTTTTCAAGGAAATCCACGGCCCCGGCCTTCATCGCCCGCACGGCCAGGCCTACATCGCCATGGCCGGTGATGATGATCACCGGCAGCACCACACCCTTGTCTTTCAGGGCCTGCTGCACGCCGAGGCCATCCATCGCGCCCAGACGCACGTCCAGCAGCACGCAGCCCGGTTCCAGGTGCGGCGCTGCTTTCAGGAAGGCTTCACCCGACTCAAAGCTCTCAACCTCGAACCCCGAGGTTTTCAACATGAAGCCAACGGAGCGACGCACCGCCACTTCATCATCAACCAGATAAACCCGTTTCTCAGCCATCCTGCGGCTCCTCTGCCAGTTCCAGAGTGAAATGAAAGGCGGTGCCGCCAAAATCCGACGGTTCCGCCCAGATGCGGCCACCATGGGCCTCGACAATAGTGCGGCAGATCGAAAGGCCGAGCCCCATGCCCTTTTCCTTCGAGGTGTTGAACGGCTGGAACAGCACGGCCGCCACGTCCGGTGCCAGCCCGGACCCGGAGTCGGCAACCACCACCTCCACCTGGCCTCTGCCCGCTGGGCGGCTTCGGATCTCAAGGCTCTGCCGCGCCGATCGCTGCATGGCTTCCACCGCGTTGCGGATCAGGTTAAGCAGCACCTGCTGGATCTGGATGCGATCGCACAGCACCAGATCAACCAATGGATCAAGCCGGATGTCAAAATCCATGGCCGTCTGGCCGGCCCCGGTCAACGCCAGCGCGGCCGCTTCGGTTACGAGCCGGCGCAGGCGCTCGACGCGGCGTTCGCTTTCGCCGCGGCTGATGAATTCGCGCAGGCGCCGCACGATCTGCCCGGCGCGCAATGCCTCTGCGCTGGCTTCTGCCAACGCTTCGCGCACCATGTCGATATTGTCTTGCGTCGGCGCGCCCTCTTCGCCCAGCAGCGACCGCGCGCCTTCGGCATAGCTGGCAATGGCGGTGAGCGGCTGGTTCAGCTCATGAGCCAGCGCGCTGGCCAAGCTGCCCATCGCCGAGACCCGGCTGATGTGGGAAAGCTCGGTCTGCAGATCGTTCAGGCGGCGCTCGGCCCGCTGCGCCTCGGTGAGATCGCGGATGAAACCGGTGAACAGCCGGCCGCTTTCGGTTTGCGCCTCACCAATGGCCAACTCGATCGGAAAGCTGCTGCCATCGCGCCGACGCGCTGTCGTCACCCGGCCGATGCCGATGATGTGCGCTTTGCCGGTCTCCATATAATGCTGCATGTAAGCATCGTGGCGATCACGATCCGGATTGGGCATCAGGATCCTGACATTCTGGCCCAGCACTTCCGCATCGTCATACCCGAACATCCGGTGCGCAGCTTCACTGAACAACAGGATGGTGCCAGCTTCATCGATCACGATCAACGCATCGGGAACGGTGGCCAAAATGGTGTTCTGCAACGCTTCCGCGCTGTGCAGCAGCGCCGGATTGGCTTTTTTCTGTTGTTCGATAAATGGGCACACAGCGAATGATACTGACGCAAATGCCGGTAATTTCAACGCAAAATTCTGGCAGTGATCAATGCGCCAGCAGCAGCGGCACGTTGGTCGAAGCAATTAGCTCCCGGGTCACACCGCCCAGCACGGTTTCGCGCAGGCGGCTGTGACCATAGGCACCCATGACGATATAGCTGGCCAACAACTCAGCGGCCGCATGCAGCAGGGCCACGCTGACCCGGCGACCCTTGGCCGGCCATTCATGCACATCCGCCGATATGCCGTGCCGCGACAGCCATTGCGCCGCCTCCCGCGCGGCCAGGCCCGGATTATCGTCGCTCACCTCCACCAGGTGCACGGCCTCGGCGCGTTTCAGCAGCGGCAGCGCCAGGCGCAGCGCGTGCGCCGCTTCCGCAGAGCCATTCCATGCCACCACCACGGGACCGGCCAGATCAAGCTGGCCTTGCCCCTGCGGCACCATCAGCACCGGGCAGCGCGTGTACATCACCACATCACCCACGATGGCCAATGGCTGGCGGACACCCCGGCGCTGCGCCACGGCCGGCTGGCACAACACCACCAGATCCGCCAGCATCGCCTGATCGATCAGAGTTTCCACCACATTGCCATCATGGCTGCGCCAGTCCCATGCAACGCCGCTGCCCACCAGCCGGGCTTCGGTCGCAAGGCGCAGCGCCTTTTCCTGATCATGGATGGTGTCGATCAGTGCCGCCATGCCGAACAGGCCGCCATAGGGATCGCTAGCATAGGCCTCGACCGGCGCGACCTGCACGCAACTGAGATGCCCACCCGTCTGTCGGGCCACATCCAGCGCCACCGCCATGCGATCGGACTGGGCATCATCATCATGAATGTGAAGCAGGATATTTTTCATGCGACGCCAATCCGAAAGGCCGTTACCGGCCAGCCTCCATCCTGACGCCCTTTCTACGCCGTCGCCCAATCCAAGGCTTTACGCATCATTCCGGAGTGGGCCGGTTCCGAAGGGCTTTTCCCGCACGACACAAGCGCGTAACAGGCCGATCATGACTGCAACTCTCACGCTGCGCCGCCCCGATGATTGGCATGTTCACCTGCGTGATGGCCCAATGCTGGCCGCAGTTGCCGATGCCACTGCCCGCCAGTTCTCCCGCGCCATCGTGATGCCGAACCTGAAGCCGCCGGTGACGACTGCCGCTGCTGCTGCTGCCTATCGGGACCGCATCCGCGGCGTCGTCTCGCCGGGCCTGAATTTCGAGCCGCTGATGACCTGCTATCTGGTCGACGGCATCGAACCGGACGAACTGGTGCGCGGCCACGCGGAAGGCATTTTCACCGCCGCCAAACTCTACCCGGCCCACGCCACCACCAACAGCGCCCACGGCGTTACAGACGTCAAGCACATCTACCACGCGCTGGAAGCCATGCAGCGCATCGGCATGCCACTCCTGATCCACGGTGAAGTGACCGATCACACGGTGGACATCTTCGACCGCGAGGCGGTGTTCATCGAACGCATCCTCAGACACGTCGTCGCCGATTTCCCGGCGCTGAAGATCGTGTTCGAACATATCACCACCAAGGATGCGGTGGAATTCGTGCGCGACAGCGGCCACAACATCGCGGCCACCATCACGCCGCACCATCTCGCCATCAACCGCAACGCCATGTTTGAAGGCGGCATTCGCCCGCATTTCTATTGCCTGCCGGTGGCCAAGCGCGAACTGCACCGCCAGGCGCTGCGGGCGGCGGCCACCAACGGCAATCCGAAATTCTTCCTCGGCACTGACAGTGCGCCCCACGCCATCGAAACCAAGGAAAGCGATTGCGGCTGTGCCGGCATCTATTGTGCGCCCTTTGCCATCGAATCCTACGCGCGCGTGTTCGAGGAAGAAGGTGCATTGGATCGTCTGGAAGGCTTTGCCAGCGAACATGGTCCGCGTTTCTATGGCCTGCCGCTGAACCCCGATTTCATCACGCTGGAACGCGTGGCGACGCTCGTGCCCGCCCGCATTCCGGCTGCCGGCACCGAAATCGTGCCCTTCCACGCTGGCGAGGTGCTGGACTGGCGCTTCGTTGCCTGAACATCCCTATCACGGCCGCCGCGTCGCGCTGGCCACGCAGCACGGCAAGCTGCGCGCGCTGGCACCGCCACTAGCCCGCCGGCTGGGCGTGATTGTCGAACCTGTCGCCATCGACACCGATCAGTTCGGCACCTTCACCGGCACCACCGCGCGCACCGGCACCGCAACCGAAGCCGCGCTGGCCAAAGCGCGCGCCGGGATGGTCGCCGCCGGCCTTGATCTGGGCCTGGCCAGTGAAGGCAGTTTCGGCCCGCATCCGTGGCTGCCATTCGGCGCTGGCGGGGTGGAGACACTGGCCTTCATCGACGCATCACGCGGCCTTGAACTCACCCTCTCCGCCGTCTCGCGCCGCACCAATTTCGCCCGGCACGAGGTGAGCGCCGGCACTGATATCGCCGCCTTCCTCACCCGCATCGGCTTTCCCTCCCACGCGCTGGTGGTGAAGGGACAGGACGGTGCGGTGCTGGCCACCGGCGTGCAGGACATGGCCACGCTTTCGCCCCTGGCCTGGCCCGGCAACCGCCTCGAAACCGACATGCGCGCCCATATGAACCCCAACCGCATGGCCGCGATCAGGGCGTTGGCCGGCCGGATGGCGGCGCGACTGGCCGCCCTGTGTCCGGCTTGCGGCGCCCCCGGCTGGGGCCAGGTCGATCTGCGGCGCGGCCTGCCCTGCTCCTCGTGCAATCAACCCACGCAAGGCGTGATGGCGATCATCGACGGCTGCGGCGTATGCGATCACCGCGCGTCACGCCCCCGCCCGGACGGCGTGACCGCCGAGAGCCCGGCCAGCTGCGACTGGTGTAACCCTTAACCCAGCCCCATCTGCCGCCCGGCCAGATCGAGCATGATCTCTTCTGAACCACCACCGATCGCGTTCACCCGCACTTCGCGGTAGATGCGTTCCACCTTTGAACCGGTGATGAAGCTCGCCCCTCCCAGCACCTGCGCCGCCTCGCGCGCGACATGTTCCAGCATGCGCGTCGCCTGCACCTTCAGCATGGCATAATCAGCCGGAACGCCGGTCCCGGAACGATGCTGATGAGCACAGAGATCAACCCAAGCCTGCGTCGTCTGAATCTGGCGGGCGCAATCGGCCAGCTTGATGCGGATCGATTGATGCGCCCCCAGTTTCTTGCCGAACGTCTCGCGCTGCTGCGCCCAGTCCATCGCCTCCTTCAGCGCCACCCGCGCCATCGCACAGCAGCCATGCGCCATGCCCAGCCGTTCACTATTAAAATTCCGCATGATGCCGATGAAGCCGCCGTTCTCCGGCCCGATCATGTTTTCCGGCGGCACCTCGACATTGTCGAAATAGACGGCTGCAGTATCCGAACAGCGCCAGCCCATCTTGTCGAGCCGCGTGCGGCTCACGCCAGGCTGATCGGTTTCGATCAGCATTAGCGAAATGCCCTTCATCCCCGGCCCGCCCGTGCGTACCGCCACCGTCATGTAATCGGCGCGCATGCCGGTGGTGATGAACATCTTCTGCCCGTTCACCACATATTTGTTGCCCACCTTCTCGGCGCGGGTCTTCAGTTGCGCCACGTCCGATCCGCCCGAAGGCTCGGTGATGGCCAAGCTGATCAATTTCTCGCCGGCCAGTACCGCTGGCGCGATACGGAGTTTCATCTCGTCACTGCCCAGCGCCAGGATCGGCGGCAGGCCGATGCCATGGGTCATCAAGCTGGCGCCCAGCCCACCGGCGCCGGCCGCAGACATTTCTTCCGTTTGGGTCAGCCCGTGGAACACGTCGAAACCTTCGCTATGCCCGCCATATTCTTCCGGATAGTTCAGGCCCAATATGCCGGCCTGCGCCGCTTTCTTGTGCAACTCGCGCGGCAGTTCACCATCGGCCTCCCACTTGTCGATGTTGGGCAGCACTTCAGCTGCCATGAACTTGCGCACCGATTGCGCCACCGCCTCGTGGGTTTCATCGTAGAACGGCGAGCGCGCGCGCCATTCATCAAAGCTGATAGTCATGTCTGCTTCCTCACTATTCAGGCCAGTGTGCCCTTGCTAGCCTGCACAATCTGCCTTGGGAAAACGACAGGACAACCATGAAAGCTGTTCTTTTCGCGCTCGCTCTGCTGGCATCGAGCGCCGCCGTTGCTGCCACCCCGTTCGAAGCCGCCGACATCTACCGCATCAGCATGACCGACGATGTGGAAGTGAGCCCCGATGGCGCGCACGTGCTGTTCACCCGGATGCAGTTCGATATCCAGACCGATCGCCGCGTCACCGAATGGTGGCTGGCCAAGGTGAACCCGTCCGGCCTCGACAAGCGCCTGCTGATCGGCGGCGCGGCCGGTGCCAGCGGCGCGGTGTGGGCGCCGGATGGCAAGCGCATCGCCTATGTCGCGCCGTATCTGGGCAAGCCGCAGATCTGGGTGATGGACGTGACCGAAGGTGTGGGCAAGCCGATCACCAGCGGCAATGTCGCCCCGCGCAGCCTTGAATGGAGCCCGGACGGTAGCCGCATCGCCTTCCTCGCCCGGGTGGAAACGCCGATGCCAAAAGTGCCCGGCATGCCGGAAAAGCCGGCCGGCGCGGCCTGGGCACCTGATGCGCGGGTGATCGACGACTTTCGCTACCGCACCAACGAAGGCGGCTATATCAAGGCCGGCGCCGATCAGCTGTTCGTGGTGGCCGCATCAGGCGGCACCGCCACCCAGTTGACCAAGGGTGAAAGCGACCAGATCGAAGGCGGCGCGCACTGGGCCCCTGATGGCCGAAGCCTCGTCTATGCCGCCGCTGTCCGCCCCGGCAATGACCGCATCGCCGGTGAAAGCGACCTGTATCGCATTGCGGCAAGTGGTGGTGCGCCTGAACGCCTGACCAGCATCGACGGCGGTGAGCAGGATGCCCGCCTGTCGCCCGACGGCCAGTGGCTGGCGTGGATCGGCCAACCCAAGACGACGAAATTCTATGCCCAGCCAGGCCTGTGGCTGCGCAAGGTCAGCGGCGGAGAACCCATGCACCTCACCGCCAGCCTCGACCGGCCGGTGGGCGCGTTCGAATGGGCGAAGGACGGCAAGGCGCTGCACGTCTTCTACGGCGATGTCGGCCTCACCAAGGTGGCCACCATCCCGGTCAGCGGCGGCGCTGCGAAAACCATCGTTCCGGCCATCGGCGGCACCCGCCTCTATCTGCCCTCCTCGGGCGGCGATTGGAGTGTTGGAGGCGACGTCCACGCCTTTACCACCGTGGAAGCCGATCGCCCGGCGGCGCTGGGCGTGATGAAGGCCGGCAAGTTGGTGGGCAAGATCGATTTCAACGAAAAATGGCGCACGGAAAAGACCATTGGCGCCATGGAACGGCTCACCTGGAAAGCCCCTGATGGCCTGAGCATCGAAGGTTGGCTGCAATATCCGCCAAAATTCGATCCGGCGAAGAAATACCCGGTTGCGCTGGAAATCCACGGCGGCCCGAACGGCGATTATGGCCCCTATTTCTCCATCACCCACCAGCTTTATGCCGCAGCCGGTTATGTCGTGCTGTGGACCAACCCACGCGGTTCAACGGGTTATGGCGAAAAATTCGCCAACGGCATTACGCCCGAATATGGCGGCGAATATCCCGGCCCCGATCATGATGATCTGATGACCGGCGTCGACGAAGTGCTGAAACGCCCGTGGGCCGATGCAAAAAACCAGTTCATCGGCGGCGGCAGCGGCGGCGGCGTGCTCACCACCTTCGCCATAGGCAAGACCGACCGCTTCAACGCGGCGGCCGCGCTTCGCCCGGTCACCGATTGGTCGATCCAGGCGCTCACCGCCGATATAAGCGCCGTCACTCTGTCGAACTGGGTAGTCGGCAACCCGTGGGATAATCGCGACCTCTACTGGCGCCGATCCACCTTCTCCCTGGTCGGAAAGGTGAAGACGCCTACCCTGCTGATCACCGGCGAGGCCGATTTCCGCACGCCCATCGCCCAGACCGAAGCTTATTATCAGGCCCTGCAGGTGCGCGGCGTGCCGGCGATGATGGTGCGCCTGCCCGAAGCCAATCACGGCATGGGCCGGCCTTCGCAATGGCTGCAATCCAACCTCGCCGTGATCGACTGGTACAATCGTTTTCTGAAGAAGTGAGGCGCCAATGAAGCCTGCCCTGTTCGCGCTGCTGCTGGCCAGCGCTGCACCCGCTCTGGCCGATGAGGTGCTATGGGATCGCTATGGCGTGCCCCATATCGAGGCCAGCACCGAAGCCGGCGCCTTCAAGGGCTTTGGCTGGGCGCAGGCGGCAAGCCACGGCACCATATTGCTCCGCATGTATGGCGAAAGCCGGGCGCGGGCGGCGGAATACTGGGGGGCCGAATATGCCCCGCTCGATCGCTACCTGATCGCCCATGACGCGCCGGAACGCAGCCGTACGTGGTACAAGGCGCAAACGCCCCAGATGCGCGCCAATCTCGATGGCTTTGCCGCAGGCATCAACGCCTATCTCGCGGCACACCCCGATCATGTGACGGCTGAACTCAAACGCGTTCTGCCGATCACCGGAGTGGACGTTATGGCCCACGCCCACCGGCTGATGCAGTTCCTCTATGTTGCCCCCATGGCCCGCATGCTCACGCCGCCGGCAGACTTCAAGCCAACCGGTATCGGCGATGACGGGGATGGTGATGCCGGCGGTTCCAACGGTTGGGCCATTGCGCCGCAGCGCACGAGCGATGGTGCGGCGATGCTGCTGGCCAATCCACATCTGCCATGGGCACCGTCGCTGCTCACCTACTACGAGGCGCAGATCACCGCGCCAGGCTACAGCGTCTATGGCGCGACGCAGGTTGGCCTGCCGGTGCTGCGCTTTGCCTTCAACAACAACCTCGGCTTTACCAACACCGTCAACAACATGCTGGGTGCGACGCGCTTTGCGCTGGAGGAATCGGCCGGCGGCTATCGGCTTGACGGCAAGGTGACGGCCTATCGCCGCATCACCAAATCGCTGCTGATCCGCCAGATCGACGGCAGCCTGAAGCGCGAAAGCTTCATCCAGCGCCATAGCGTGCACGGCCCAGTGTTCGATGTCGGCGGCAAACCCATCGCCGTCCGCATCGCCGGCCTTGATCGCCCCGGCGTGCTGCAGGCCTATCTCGACATGGGCAAGGCGCATGATTTCGCCGGCTTCGAAAGCGCTTTGAAACGCCTGCAGATTCCCAGCTTCAACATCGTCTATGCCGACAGGGCCGGGCATGTGTTCCATATTTCAAACGGCATCCTGCCCCGCCACAAGACCGGCGGCAGCCACGCCTTCTGGGCCGGCCTCGTCCCCGGCGACCGCAGCGAGTTGATCTCCACCGAGATCGAGCCTTATGAAAGCCTGCCCAAGGCGCTCGATCCGCCCGGCGGCTTTGTGCAGAACGCCAACGACCCGCCGTGGGTGAACAGCGTGCCGCGCGTGATCGATCCAAAGGATTACCCCGCCCATGCCGCGCCGCCGCTGCCGATGAGCCTGCGCGCCCAGATGTCGGCGCGGCTGCTGATGGGCACGGACAGATTGAGCTTTGCCGAGTTCACCCGCCGCAAGCTGACAACCACGTCGCTGCTGGCCGAGCGGATGAAGGGGCCACTCCTCGCCGCCACCGCCGGCAGTGTCGATCCCGACGTGGCCGCTGCCCGTGACCTGCTGGCCGGGTGGGACAATCGCTTCGAACCCGACGCCCGCGCCGCCCTATTGTTCGAGCATTGGGCGAAGAGCTTCGCCGGCCCCGAACTGAACGATCAGAGCAATTATGGCCAGCGCTGGACGCTGGATGATCCGCTCAACACACCCAGCGGCATCAAGGATCCCGCCGCCGCCACCGCCATGCTGAAAGCCGCGGCTCAGGCCGTGAAGTCCCGCTTCGGTCGCCTCGATCCGGCCTATGGCGACACCAGCCGGTTCAGCGCTGGAGAGACTGTCAGCGTTCCGGGCAACGGCGGCGAAGGCGGCCTTGGCCTGTTTCGCACCATTAGCTGGGCGCCGTGGAGCGGCGCCACCCGCGTGCCGATCGCCGGCGAGACATGGGTGAACCTGGTCGAATTTTCGACACCGATGAAGGCGATTGCCAGCATGAGTTATGGCAACAGCAGCCAGCCCGGAACGGCGCATCGCAGTGACCAGTTGGCGCTGGTGGGGGAAAAGCGGTTCCGGCAGTTGTGGCTGACACGGGCGGAGGTGGAGCGGAATCTGGAGAAGCGGGAGGCGTATTGAGGGGGCGCTTTTAGACGCGGCCGGCGGCGGAGCCGCCGGGTCCGCTTTTGCTTAGGAAGCAAGAAGAAAGAAGGAGCGTGGCAAAGCCGCAATGCCCGCCCCGGACTTGATCCGGGGCCAGACGAACAGAAAAAAGGCGGCCTGTTCGGGCCGCCTTTTTCCTTCCGCTGTCCAAGCTTGTCGGAGCCGGTGGCTATCGCGCTGCGATAGCCACGCGACCGACTGCGCTTAGAACTTCACGCGGGCACCGAAACGGACCGCCCACAGCGAGCCGTTCAGGTTCACACCTTCGGTCGGCGCCGTGACCGTGGTGCCGGTGCGGTTAGCGAATTGATACTGGGTGCAGGCAGCCGTGGCGCACGTCACGTTCACCAGCGTGCCATAGTAGGGGAAGGCCACCTGGCGAATGGTGCCCCAATCCTTGTTCACGAGGTTGAGCACGTTCTCGATGTCAGCGCTCAGCTCGATCTTGCCGCCAAACACGAACGGCACTTCCTGGCGGACCGCCAGATCGATGCGGTTGTAGCGCGGCGTGCGGCCGATGTTCTTCGGCGCGATGCCACCCTGATACTTGTTCAGTTCCGAATTCTGCACGAGCTGCTGGAAGCCGGCAAAATCGAAACCGGCGCCATAGACAACGCGCGGATCTGCGGCCGGCGAACTGACGTTCGGCACATACAACAGATAACGGTTGTTGGTACCGGTCACACCGAACACGTTGGAACGGTTGTTGCCCGATGCCTGGTCGGCCATCGTGTAGCTGAAACGCTGACCCGACTGGCTGTTGAAGAACAGCTCGAACCGGGTGTTGTTGTCACCGAACAGGTTGGTGTCATAGCCAGCAACCAGACGAAACGCGTTGTCCCGCTGATAGTTGGAAATGCCATAGGCCGAGCTGTTCGGATCGATACCGGCTGCCGAGTTGGTGTAGTTGGAGAACGCCACCGACGAGGTGCCCGGGTTGAAGTCCCGTGCGCGCTGGAAGGTGTAGCTGCCCTGCAGACGCAGGCCGTTGTCCCAACGCTTGTTGAAGCGGGTGACGATGTTCCAGCTGTGGCCCTTGTCCACGTTATACAGCAGGATGTCGGTGTTGGTGGTCGTGCCCTGGCCCGGCAGCACCTGATAACGGGTGCGGCCATCCGGCAGGGTACCAGAGGCCACCGAACGCAGGTCTGTCCAGTCCAGCGCGTCCTTGGCGCGGCTCCAGATCACGTCAACGCCGAGGCGCCAATCGTCACCCAGCGGGCCGAGGTTGGCGTTGTAATCGAGCGAGCCCGACACACGCCACTGCGACGGCACGTTGAAGTTGGGATCAAGCGCATTGGTCGGCGAGTTGGCGGTACCGGTGGTGCGGATCGCATCGATCAGCGCCTGCGGCACGCCGGTGCCACCCGACACGTTGTTCAGCGTGGCAGCGCCCAAGGTCTGCATCTGCGCAGCACTCAGGCCGGTGAGGCCGGAGATGGTAAAGGTGCCATTGTCGGCACGGCGCACCTGAATGCGGCCCAGCGTCGGACCCGGGTTCGAATAACTGTTCGAAATCCACACGTTGGGGCTGCCGCCGCCAAACAGGCCGGCCGAACCGCGCATCTGCAGGCGATCTGAAACCTTCCAGTTAAAGCCCAGACGGGGCTGGAACAGGCCGATGCCGTTCAGGCTGCTGTTGTTCGGGAAGTTGAAGCGGTCCAGGAACGCCTGATTGAAGAACGGCTCATCCGGCGTGTCGAACAGGTCATAACGGAAGCCGGCGATCAGGGTGAAATTGTCACCCAGATCGATGGTGTCCTGCAGGCCGAAGGTCCAGCTGTTGTTAGCAAACTGCGCCGTCACCGTATCGATACCACCGCGAAGCGGCACGGCGATATCAAGTTCGTTGGCCTGACGAGCCTGCAGATCGGCGATCGAGTCGAAATACCAGGCGCCCGACACCCGCTGCGCAAACAGGTTGCGGATATCCTGGGTACGACGTTCAACCACCGCCTTCAACGTGTGGTTGTTCATCTTCAGCGTCGCGTTGAATTCGATGTTCAGCGACTGCGATTCCAGCTCGTTGGCCTGGCGGCTGATATCAGGGCCAAAGGTCAGCTGGCGGGTGCCGGCCGGGCAGGTGTTGTTCGGCGTCGTGGTGGTGGGCGCCAGGCAGGTACGGAATTCACCAAAGCTGGTGTTGCCGCCCACCGGCTGCTGCAGACGCACGTAATCCGCATAGGACACGCGCAGCTGGGTGGAGAAATTGTCCGTCCACTGGTCGTTCAGTTCGAAGATGCCGAAGTGGTTGGTGGCACCCTGATTATAGTTGTTGGACAGCAACTGGAAGTTCGGGTTGGTGGCATTGAGCGCCCCCACACCGGTCTGGCCGGCGATCACCAGGCCTTCGTTATAAACATAGGTGAAAGCGGCACGGTGGCCATCGGCGATGTTCAGATCGAACTTCGCGATCAGCTTGTCATCTTTCTCGACGATGTCGTTGGCGACGCCCAGCGTATCAAAGCCATAGGCGCTCTGCGCGATCTGGCCGATCTGGCTGATCTGGCCATCGGTGATGTTCAACTGGCTCGGTGCCAAAGCAGCCGGCACGGTGTCGCGGGTGCGTTCATAGGTGACGGCGAAGAACAGGCGATCCTTGATGATCGGGCCGGTCACCTGCGCAGTGTAGATCTGCGATTCGAAATTGCCGATACGCAACACGCCGCGGGCATTGTCACCACGCAGCTTGTCCGAGTTGTAATAGGCGCCGGCCAGCGCGGTGAAGCGATTGGAACCCGACTTCAGCTGCGTGTTGATGGCGCCGCCCTGGAAGAAGCCCTGGCGAATATCGACTGGAGCCACTTCCACCGAGAATTCGCCGATGGCATCCAGCGGCACCGGGCCGCGGGTGGAAACCAGACCGCCGGCTTCGAGGCCGAAGGGATCGCCGAAGGCCACGCCGTCGACGGTAAAGCGGTTGAAGCGGTTGTTCTGGCCGGCGATCGAGATGGCGCCGCCATTGGTCGGATCGATGTTCACCAGCGGATCGCGGGCAGCAAGGTTGCGGATGTCGCGGTTGACGTTGGCCACCCCGGCGATGTCGCGCGCGGTCAGCACGGTGGCGGCGCCGGTGCCGATGGTGATGGCGCTGCGCTGGCGGGCGGCGGTAACGGTGATGGTGCGGCCGGTCGACGCCAGCATGACTTCCACGCGCTGCGGAGTGCCGGCCACCAGGCCGTCCAGCGTGTCGGTGGCAGCGTCATAGCCGGGCGCTTCGACGGTGATGCTGTATGGGCCGCCCAGACGCAGGCCAGTGGCGTTGAATTCGCCGTTGGCGCCCGAGGTCTGCACCATACGGGTGCCCGACGGGGTGTGGATGATCGTCACGGCCGCGCCGGCGATCGGCTTGGACTGTTCATTGACCACGGCGCCGCGGATGGCCGAAGTGGTTTCCTGCGCCTGCACGGCGGCCGGGATGAGAGCGGCCGGAACGGCAAGCGCTGCAAGCGCAACACCAAGACGAAGATGACGCATGTGAAAGGCCCCTTTGGAGGATGGGATTTCTGGACGGTGGGATTTCGAAAAATGACGGCAATGCACCGGGAATCACTTCCCTTTAGCAATAACTGCGTTGCGCTCTGCCGGTGAATTGTGACGCTTCCGTTACAGCTTCATGGCCAGTTCATGACCCCTGGGGTTGGAACGCCAGTTGCCCATTAACTGTTGCAGTGCAGCAACACCGCGCAGCGCCGCAAGCGCGGCCTGAACCGGCAAATGGCAGCGCACATTGCGCGCCCGGCAGCGTGTTAGGCGGCATGGTGGGCGCTGAGGGTTTCGAACCCCCGACCCTCTCGGTGTAAACGAGATGCTCTACCGCTGAGCTAAGCGCCCATGCCGCCAGTGAAGCCGTCTGCCGACTGCCCCTAGCCGCACCCGGCCAATCGTGCAACCTTGGCCGCGATGGCCACGCTCGATACTACGCAAACCGTTGTTTTCATCGCCCTCACTTGCCTCATGGCACTCGCCACCATCTGGCAGGTGCGTCGCATGGGCCGCAAACAGGGCACCCGCAGCCAGGCCAACGGCAACCGCGAATATTTCCTTGCCGGCGGCGGGCTCACCTGGCCGTTCATCGCCGGCTCCATCACCCTCACTAACCTTTCGACCGATCAACTGGTCGGCATGAACGGGCAGCAGATGCTGCTGCTGGCTTGGTGGGAACTCTCCGCCGTCGCCGGTCTTGCCATCCTCGCGCTCGTCTTCCTGCCAGTCTATTATCGCGAAGGCTGCACCACCACCACCGAACTCCTCCAGAAACGATACAACTCGCCGGCCCTGCGCGCCCTTGTCTCAGCGCTGTTTCTGGCCGGCAACCTGCTGATCTATCTGCCGATCACCCTATACACCGGCGCCCTTTTCCTGCGCACGGTATCGGGCACCGATCTGCCGCTGCTGCCTCTGGCGGCGGTCCTGGGCGTGGTCGGCTCGCTTTATGCCATCCTCGGCGGCCTGCGCGCCGTTGCCGTTTATGACACCATCGCCGGCGTGGGCGTGCTCGGCTCGGCGCTCGCCATCGTTTGGCTGGCGCTGTCGGCCATCGGCTGGGATTTCTCCGGCATCCCGGCAGAACGGCTGACGCTGGTTGGCGGCCCCGAAAGCCCGATCCCGTGGCCCACCCTGTTCACCGGCATGATCTTCATCCAGACTTTCTATTGGTCCACCAACCAGAACATCACCCAGCGCGCGATGGCGGCACCGTCCTTGCGCGAAGGCCAGAACGGCGTGTTTGCCGCAGGCATCATCCGGCTGATGATCGTGCCGGCCATTGTCGTGCTGCCCGGCATCGCCAGCTACAAATTGTTCGGGTCCTTGGGGGACTCAGCCTATGGCCGCATCGTTGCCGAAGTGATGCCCACCTGGGCCAGCGGCGCCTTCGCCGCCTTCATGGCGGCGGCCGTTCTTACCCACTATACCTCGATCCTCAACAGCACGACGACGCTGTGGGTGTGTGACATCCACGAAGCCTATATCAACCGCACGCCCAATGTCGGCCGGCTCAACACTTTCATCTCATTGAGTTTCGTGGCGATCTCCATAGCACTTGTGCCGCTCTACAGCGGGGCCGCGTCGATCATTAACCTGGTGCAGCAGCTGAACGGCCTGCTTTCCATGCCGATCCTCGCTGCCTTCATCTGCGGCTTGGTCTTCACCGGCATCCGCGCCGGCGCCGTGATGATGGCGCTGGTTTTTGGGGTCGGGCTTTATGCCGTGTTCACCTGGGTGTGGACGCCCACCCACTATATCCACCTGATGCTGGTGACGTTACTGGCCACGATTGCGGTGGCGCTGCTGATCAATCGCCTGCTGGGCGGCACGGCAAGGTTGCGGCATCGCGCGGCTGCGGCCAATATGAATTCACCGATTCCCGGCTGAGAGGTTCGCATGTTCACCCGCCTGTTTCTCGAACACCCGCGCGTCGTGAATGAAACCTATTCAGAGCATATGGGCGCCGCCTTTGGCGTGGGCGGCCGCATGTTCGTCGCCAGCCTGAAATGCTTTGTGCACGGGCTTGTTCCCGGCCTCTATAAGACCGCCGGTTCCGATGCGATCTGCGAACTGCACCGCCAGGTGGCGCCGCGCAAATACGACCAGCCGACCTTCTGATCGGCCACACCAACATGAGGGGGATGCCGCGATGACCGATACTTTGGGGCTGTCGCCGGCCCGGCTTGCCCGGCTGGATGCGCACCTAACCGAAAAATACATCGCCACGCGCCGCCTGCCCTGCACCCTCTCGCTGATCGCCCGCCATGGCGAGATCGCGCACAGCCACGCGCAGGGCCTTGCCGATGTCGAACGCGGCATTCCGTGCCGGGAAGACACCATATTCCGCATCTATTCGATGACCAAGCCGATCACCTCCGTCGCGCTGATGATGCTGGTCGAACAGGGCAAGATCGCGCTGGATGATCCCGTCGCCAAGTACATCCCGGAATGGAAAAACCTCGGCGTGTTCGTCGCCGGCACCCACAAGCTCGGTTTCCAGACGCGGCCCTGCACGCGCCCGATGCAGGTGGTCGATCTGTTCCGCCACACCGCCGGCCTCACCTATGGCTTCCAGCTGCGCACCAACGTAGACGAAGCCTATCGCCGCGAAAAGATCGGCGAGATCGAAAAGGCCGGCACGCTGGAATCCATGATACAGGCGCTGGCCAATATGCCGCTGGAATTCTCGCCGGGCGAGGCGTGGAATTATTCAGTGGCAACTGACGTGCTGGGCTGGCTGGTGCAGGTCGTCTCCGGTCGCCCGTTCGATCAGTTTCTGGCAGAAGAAATCTTCGGACCGTTGGGCATGGTCGATACCGGCTTCCACGTGCGTGAAGGCCAGCAGCACCGCTTCGCCGCCTGCTATCAACCGGACAAGACCGGCACCATCACCCTGCAGGACGATCCCACCACATCGTCCTACCTCAAGCCGCCCAGCTTCATCTCCGGCGGCGGCGGGCTGGTTTCGACGGCAAGCGATTATCTGCAATTCTGCCGCATGTTGCTGAACGGCGGCACGCTGAACGGCAACCGGATCATCAGCCGCAAGACGCTCGATCTGATGACCGCCAACCACCTGCCCGGCGGCGTCGATCTGCCCGCCATGAGCCGCAGCCTGTTTTCCGAAGCCGCCTATGATGGCGTCGGCTTCGGCCTTGGCTTTGCCACCAGTACGGCCGCCCACAAGACGCTGATGCCCGGCAGCAACGGCGATTATTTCTGGGGCGGCGCGGCAAGCACTTTCTTCTGGATCGATCCGGAGGAAGACCTGATCGGAATCTTCATGACCCAGCTCATCCCGTCCTCCACCTGGCCAGTACGCAAGGAAATGCGCACCATGGTCTACGCCGCGCTGGACGATTGATCACTGCCCCCGGAGACTGACTGATGACTGATTATGTGCCACCCAAGGTATGGACCTGGGACAAGGAAAGCGGTGGGCGTTTTGCGGCCATAAACCGTCCCATCGCCGGCCCCACCCACGACAAGGACCTGCCGGTCGGCAAGCACCCGATCCAGCTCTACAGCCTAGGCACACCCAATGGCGTGAAAGTGACCGTGTTGCTAGAGGAACTGCTGGCGCTGGGCCACGTGGGCGCCGAGTATGATGCTTGGCTGATCAACATCGGCACCGGCGATCAGTTCGGCTCCGGCTTTGTCGCGGTCAATCCCAACAGCAAAATCCCGGCAATGGTGGACCACAGCACCACCCCGCCCACCCGCATCTTCGAAAGCGGCGCCATGATGATCTATCTGGCGGAAAAATTCGATGCTTTCCTGCCGACGGACCATCACGCCCGCACCGAAGCGCTGAGCTGGCTGTTCTGGCAGATGGGTTCGGCGCCGTTCCTGGGCGGCGGCTTCGGCCATTTCTATGCCTATGCCCCCACCAAGCAGGAATATCCGATCAACCGCTATGCCATGGAGGTGAAGCGGCAGATGGACGTGCTCGACCGGCATCTGGCGGACAACGACTATATGGCGGGCAGCGAGTACAGCATCGCCGACATGGCGATCTGGCCCTGGTATGGCGCGCTGGCGCTGGGCCTACTCTATGACGCCGGAGAGTTCCTAGAAGTGGCGAGCTACACCAATGTCATCCGCTGGACCAAACAGATCGGCGCCCGCCCGGCGGTGAAACGCGGCCGCATGGTCAACCGCGTCTATGGCGAGCCGTCGAGCCAGCTGCTCGAACGCCACGACGCCAGCGATTTCGATACCAAGACGCAAGACAAGGTGGCCAAGCCAGCATGAGCGAGACGGCCATCCCCAAACCCCACGACGAAGGCCAGCCCGGCACGTTGCAAGGCAGCCTCGCCCAGCGCCGCATTGTCCGCTTCGATCCCGGCCACGCCGTGCTGGAATATGAAGTGCTGCCCGCCATGTGCCATTCGGGCGGCGTCGCCCAGGGCGGTTTCGTTTCGGGCTGGATCGATGCCGCCATGGCCCACGCGGTGATGGCAAAGTTCGGCTTTGACCGGGTGCCGATCAGCCTCGAGCTGAAAGTGAGCTTCTTCGCCCCCGCCAATCCCGGCCGCGTGCTGGCCGAAGGCTGGATCGAACGCGCCGGTGGCCGCACCCTGTTTGCCGAAGGCCGGCTTACTACGCTGGACGGCAAGATTCTGGCCAAGGCGAGTTCCACCATCAGCCTGATCGATGCGGCCAAGGTGGCGGCGAAGATGGTCTAATTTTAGGGCGGCGTGATCATGATCCGGATGCTCACCCACGTCCCCACCTGATAGTCGCCGTTCACCCGCGGCGGCTTCACGCGGAACTGCCAGGCGGCCTCGTTCACCGCATAGCCCATGCCAGAACCTGGCGATTCACCAATCGGGCGGCAATCTTCCACCTTGAAACGCGGCGCGGTGCGGCAGGCGATCAGGCCATAGGCGCCCGGCCCGGCATAGCGCGCCTTGCGCAGATAAAACCCCAGTTCCGCATCGGTCGGCTCGCGCTGCCATTCGGCGGCGTAAAGCTTGCTCCCATCCGGCGCGACGCCCACCACCGCACTGTCGGGCGGGCCGGCCTCGGCCATCTGCGCCGGCGCACTGTCCGCCGCTGGCAGCTTGCTCAGATCAAAATCCCTGAGCGCCGGATCGCCAAAACTCCACTTGGCCGGTGGCGCATCGGGCACGGTCACCATCGGCTTGGGCTGCGGATTGCTGGGCGCCTTCTCTGCCCGCTTCTGCTGCTGCGGCTTCGGCTGTGCGCGCTGCGGCGTTGGCGCGGCGACGTTCACCGCCACCATGCTGGTTATACCGGGCTTGCCTTTGGGCAGCGGCGGGGCGAGCAACAGCAGCAACAGGATCAGCCCGACATGCAGCGCGATGACCACCGCCAGCACCGGCACGCGCCGCCGTTCCGCCCACAGGTTGCGCGGGCGGGCCAGATATCCGGCCGGAGCCGGGAAGGAGGCGGGTGCGTTCACTATGTGGGCGGCGAGCAGGATTGCTCTCCATACGCCGCCCCCGCCCTACCCGGCTAGTCGAGATTTGGCCGCAGTAACTGGGTAACGCGTTCGCGGCTCACGCCGAGGCGCCCGGCATAGTCAAGCAACTGGTCTTCCCCGATGCGCGCCACGCCGAAATAAGCGCTTTCAGGGTGCGCGAAGTAGAAGCCCGAAACAGCGGCCGTCGGCCACATTGCGAAGCTATCGGTAAGCGTGATGCCGGCGCGCTTTTCCACCTGCATCAGATCAAACAGATGGGTTTTCAGGCTGTGTTCGGGACAGGCCGGATAACCGGGCGCCGGGCGGATCCCGGTGTAGCGTTCGCGGATCAGATCCTCGTTCGACTGCTTGTTGCCCTTTTCGTGGCCCCAGATCTCGCGGCGCACGCGCTCGTGCAGATATTCGGCAAAGGCTTCGGCCAGCCGGTCGGCCAGGGCCTTCAGGAGGATATCGTTGTAATCATCATGCCCAGCCTTGAAGCGGGCCAGTTGCACATCAATGCCCTCGCCCGCCTGCACGGCAAAGCCGCCCAACCAATCGGCTTCCGGATGGATGAAATCCGCCAGACACATGTTGGCTCTGCCATCGCGCTTGGCGATCTGCTGGCGCAGGAACGGCAGGCGTTTGACGGGGCTGGTGCGGCTTTCGTCATCGAACAGCACGACATCATCGCCCTCACGCCGCGCCGGCCAGATGGCGATCACGCCCGTGGGGTGCAACCAATCTTCGACCACGATACGTTTCAGCATGACCTGCGCATCGGCAAAAAGATTGGTGGCGCTTTCGCCCACCACCGCATCGGTGAGGATGGCCGGATAATTGCCATGCAGTTCCCAGGCGCGGAAGAAGGGCGTCCAGTCGATATAGGGGATAAGCATTTCCACCGTCACATCGTCGATGGTCTGCACCCCGGTGAAAGCGGGCTTCGCCGGCGGATGCGCGGTGAAATCGGTGGGGAAGCCGTTTTCGCGGGCCTGCGCGATCGACACCAGCGCTGATTGCCCACCGCCGGCGCGCTGGATGCGGATCTTCTCATATTCGGCCGCCGTTTCGGCCACGAGCGCCTCTTTCAGCGTGTCCGAAACCAGCGTGCCGGCCACGCCGACCGCGCGGCTGGCATCCAGCACATGCACCACCGGCCCCTCATAAGCCGGCGCAATGCGCAGCGCGGTGTGCACCCGACTGGTGGTTGCCCCGCCGATCAGCAGCGGCATTGTCATGCCGGCGCGCTGCATTTCGCTGGCGACATGCACCATTTCATCCAGGCTGGGCGTGATCAGCCCGGATAGCCCGATCATATCGGCATCATGCTTGATCGCGGCATCCACGATGGTCTGCGCCGGCACCATCACGCCCAGATCGATCACCTCGAAATTGTTGCACTGGAGCACGACGCCAACGATATTCTTGCCGATATCGTGCACATCACCCTTCACGGTCGCCATGATGATGCGGCCCTTCGACGATGAACCTTCGCTCTTTTCCGCCTCGATATAGGGCAGCAGATGCGCCACTGCCTTCTTCATGACACGGGCGGATTTCACCACCTGCGGCAGGAACATCTTGCCGCTTCCAAACAGATCGCCAACCACGTTCATGCCAGCCATCAACGGGCCTTCGATCACTTCGATCGGCCGATTGACGGTCAGGCGCGCTTCCTCGGTATCCACTTCCACAAAGGCATCCATGCCCTTGACCAGCGCATGTTCCAGCCGCTTTTCCACCGGCCATGTCCGCCACAATTCGGCAGCCGGATCGGCGGCCTTTTGAGGGCCACCCTTGAACTTGTCGGCCACGGCCAGCAGGCGATCGGTCGAATCCGCGCGGCGGTTGAGCACGACGTCCTCGCACAACTCGCGCAGTTCCGGATCGATCGCATCATACACGTCAAGCTGGCCGGCGTTGACGATGCCCATGTCCATCCCAGCCTGAATGGCGTGATAGAGGAACACGCTGTGCATCGCCCGGCGCACCGGTTCATTGCCGCGGAAACTGAACGACAGGTTAGAAACGCCGCCCGAGATATGGGCATGCGGGCAGCGCTTGCGGATTTCCCGGCAGGCCTCGATGAAATCGACGCCGTAGTTGTTATGCTCCTCGATCCCCGTTGCGACGGCAAAGATGTTGGGATCAAAGATGATATCTTCCGGCGGGAAACCGATGCCGGTCAGCAACTTGTAGGCGCGCTCGCAGATTTCGACTTTGCGCGCAGCGGTGTCGGCCTGGCCCTTTTCGTCGAATGCCATTACCACCACAGCGGCGCCATAGCGCAGGCACTTCTTCGCCTGTTCCAGGAACGGCGCCTCGCCTTCCTTCATGCTGATCGAATTGACGACGCCCTTGCCCGCCAGGCACTTCAGCCCGGCCTCGATCACCGTCCATTTCGAGCTGTCCACCATCACCGGCACGCGGGCGATATCAGGTTCCGCCGCGATCAGGTTGAGATAGGTGACCATGGCCGCTTCGCTGTCGAGCAGCCCTTCGTCCATATTCACGTCAATGATCTGCGCACCATTGTCGACCTGCTGGCGCGCAACTTCGACGGCGGCGGTGTAGTCGCCGTTCAAAATCAGCTTCTTGAACGCGGCAGAGCCGGTGACGTTGGTGCGTTCGCCGATATTGATGAAGGTTGCCCGCCCCTCTGCTGTTATTGGAGAGGGGGTGGCGCCGGAGGCGTCGGGGGAGAGCGAATCAAGGCTCACGCGGCAAACCTGTGGGCTTCAAGGCCCGTGAGATACAGGGCCGTTTCGGGTTTCGGGATGGTGCGCGGCGCCAGGCCGGCGACCTGGCGCGCCATGGCGGCGATATGCTCCGGCGTGTTGCCGCAACAGCCGCCAACGATATTGACGAGGCCTTCACCGGCCCAGCCGCGGATGAAGCCCGCCGTGGTTTCCGGCTGCTCGTCATAGGCGCCCAGATCATTGGGCAGGCCGGCGTTGGGATAGGTCATGATCAGCGTATCAGCCACTTTGGCCAGAGCCTGCACGTGGGGCCTGAGTTCAGTTGCACCGAAGGAACAGTTGAGCCCAACCGCCACCGGCTTCACATGGCGGATCGAGTGCCAGAAGGCCTCCACCGTCTGGCCGCTGAGGTTGCGGCCCGAAAGATCGGTGAGCGTCATCGACAGCATCACCGGCACCTCGTAGCCCAGCGCATCCGCCGCTTCAGCCGCCGCAAAAGCCGCCGCCTTGGCGTTCAGCGTGTCGAACACGGTCTCGATCAGGATGAAGTCCACCCCGCCATCCAGAAGCGCATCGATCTGTTCGCGATACACGTCCTTCACGCCGTCGAACGTCACTTCGCGGTAGCCGGGATCACTCACGCGCGGGGAGAGCGACAGCGTCTTGTTGGTCGGCCCCAGAGAACCTGCCACCCAGCGCTGGATGCCATCGGCAGCGATGGCGGCGTCGACGCATTCGCGCATGATGCGGGCGGCGGCGAGGTTGATCTCGCGTACCCGGTCTTCCATGCCGTAATCGGCCTGGCTGATGCGGTTGGCGTTGAACGTGTTGGTGGCAAGCAGCCGGGCGCCCGCCGAAATATAACGGTTGCAGATGCCGACAATTGCATCGGGCCGCGTGAGGTTCAATATGTCGTTGTTGCCCTTCTGGTCGTGATTGCTGGCGATGTGGCCGGCATAATCAGCGGCGGTCAGGCCCAGATTCTGGATGGCGGTGCCGTAAGGGCCATCCTTCACGATGATACCCTGGGCAGCAGCGGCACGGAGGGATTGCGCGGCGGTCATGCGTGGGTCTCCTGCGCGGGCCGCACGCCCAGCAGATGGCAGATGGCGTACGACAGCTCGGCGCGGTTCAACGTGTAGAAATGAAAGTGCCGCACGCCGCCCGCATACAGCCGGCGTGACATTTCGGCGGCGACGGTGGCGGCAACCAGCTGGCGGGCGGCTGGCTTGTCGTCCAGGCCATCGAACAGCCGCCCCATCCACTCCGGCAGGTGCGTGCCGCAGCTCACTGCCATCTTCTTCAGGTTGGCATAATTGCTCACCGGCAATATGCCCGGCACCAGCTCCAAATCCAAGCCAGCCGCTGCCACCTTATCGCGGAAGCGGAAGAAGGTATCGGGTTCGAAGAAGAACTGGCTGATGGCCCGCGTCGCGCCGGCGTCATGCTTGGCCTTCAACGCATCGAGATCGGCCGCCAGGCTGCCGGCTTCCGGGTGGGTTTCCGGGTAGCAGCTCACCGAAATCTCGAAATCATGGCGGCGCTTAAGGGCCGCCACCAGTTCGGCGGCGCTGGCATAGCCACCGGTCACGGGTTGGAACCCGCTGGCACCTCCGGGCGGATCACCGCGCAGCGCCACGATATGGCGTACACCAGCGGCCCAATATTCGTCAGCGATTCCATCCAGTTCCTCGGCAGTGGCATTCACGCAGGTGAGGTGCGCGGCGGCCGGGATCGGCGTTTCCTGCACAATGCGCACCACCGTGGCGTGGGTGCGTTCCCGGGTCGAGCCGCCAGCGCCATAAGTGACCGACACAAAGCGTGGAGCCAGCGGCACCAGCGCTTCCACCGCCTGCCACAGGCTTTCCTGCATCGCCGGGGTTTTCGGCGGGAAAAACTCGAAACTCACCGCCAGGTCGCCGGGCAGATCGGCAAACAATGGGCCGTTTAGCGCCCGGGCGGCTTCGGCCATCTGATTGAGGGTCAGGGTCATCACTTCACCTTCACGACCGGCTTCGTTGCCAGCCACAATGTCACGCCCAGTTGATCCGCTTGTTCAGCGGGAAGCCGCCCGACCACGTCACAAGCAAGGCCAGCGTCCGCCATCCAGCCCAGCACCGCCTCGTCGGCAAAGCCCAGGCGCAGGTGGCGGCGTTCCACCCGCAGCTCCTCGCGAATGTGCGGCATCAGATCGATCACCAGCAAGCGCCCACCCGGCCGCAGCACACGCTCGGCCTCTGCGATGGCGGCGGCGGGATTATCGGCAAAGTGCAGCACCTGGTGGAGCACCAGCGTATCGGCGCTGGCGGGGCTGAGCGGCATTTCATACATGTCGCCGGCCTGCACGCGGGCGCTGGTCAGGCCCACCGCTTCCAGCCGATTGCGGGCGATGCGCAGCATTTCCGGGTTGCGGTCCAGCCCCAGCGCGCTGCGGGCACGCGGACCGAGCAGTTCCACCATTCGCCCCGTGCCGGTGCCAACATCCACCAGATCACCCAGTTCACCGGCCAGCGCGGCCGAGATGGCTTGTTCCACGCCGGCCTCGCGCGTGTGCAGGCTGCGTTCCTGTTCCCATTCGCCGGCATGCGCCGCAAACCAACTGTCCACCGCCGCGGCACGGTCGGCGCGCACCTGGCCCAGCCGGGCACGATCGCTGGCACCCAGATCAGCAGCACCGGGCACAACCTGCGCCAGCGCCTCGATCGCGCTGAGCGCCGGGCCGCTGATTGCCGCCGGGCCCAGTCGCACGAACACCCAGGCGCCTTCGCGCACCCGTTCCACCAGGTCCGATTCGGCCAGGATACGCAGATGGCGGGACACACGCGGCTGGCTTTGCTGCAGCACTTGGGCAATTTCGCCCACGGCCAGTTCCATGCCCTTCACCAGCAGCAGGATGCGCAGCCGGCTGGGATCTCCAATGGCGCGGAAGATGGCGAGAAGCGGCTCCATGGCCGTCTCTTTACACGCACTTAAAGACATAAAGCAATCTTTATGTGATGTGCTGCGATTGAAGAAAGGCGATCTTCATGCCAAGCCTGCCCGCATGCGCTGCCGCCCTCTACTCGCGCCCGTCGCCATGCTTGCGGCGCTGCTGCTCACGGCCTGCGCCAGCACCGGCAGCACCGATCTTACCCGTGCCGAAGCCGATCCTTGGGAGAAAAGCAACCGCCGCGTCCACGCCTTCAATAAGGGGCTGGACCGCTGGGTGGTGAAGCCCGTCACCAGCGGTTATCGCGCTGTCACGCCCAGACCGGTGCGCGCCGCCGTCAACAATGCCTACGGCAATTATGGCGAGCCGGCGAATTTCCTCAACAGCCTCTTGCAAGGCAAATTCGCTCAGGCCTTCCGCACGCTCGATCGGTTCCTACTCAACTCCACGCTCGGCATTGCCGGGATCAGCGATGTCGCCACCGATCTCGGCCGCTCGAAGGAGGCAGAGGATTTCGGCCAGACGCTGGCGCGCTGGGGGGTCAAATCCGGGCCCTACATGGTGCTGCCGCTGTTCGGGCCATCCACCTTGCGCGATGGCATCATGACGCCGTTCGATTTCTTCATCGATCCGGCCGATTTTGGTCGCAATTCATTGCTGCGTCCCGGCTGGGACGTGCGCATCGGCATGGCCGGCGGGCGAATCATCAATTTCCGCAACGCGCTGATCGAAACGGGGGCGGACAAACTGCTCGCCGACAGTCTGGATGATTACACGCTGGCCAAATCCGCCTGGCTGCAGCGCCGCCGCCTGCAACTGTTCGATGGAAAGCTGCCGGCCGAGGAAGACCCGTTCGCGGAACCGGCGGAGGAGCCTCCCGCAGAGCCTGCAAAAGCAGATCCGCCTAAGCCTTGATGGCGTTGCCCATCACCAGCGGGGTGAGCTTCTTAAGCGCGCCAAAGGCATATTCTTCTTCCTGAACCAGCATCGGATCAAGGCTGAACCCGGCATCGCGCACCAACTGCGCCGACGGGCGATTAAGGTTGCAGCCAACGCCCACCACCCTCTGGATCGGGTTCAGCCGCTGCTGCCAGCGCTGCCGATCGGGATCGTCAGACAGCACATGTTCCATGAACAGGAAGCGCCCGCCCGGCCGCAGCACCCGCCGCACCCCGGCCAGCACCTGGCCGACGTCCTGCACACTGCACAGAGTCAGGCAGCACACCACCGTGTCGAAACTGGCATCGGCAAAGGGAAGACGTTCGCCGGCACCGGGCACGGACTTGATCGGCACCGGCGATCCCGCCAGATGCGCCGCCGCGCGCCGGTTCATGCCTTCGGATGGCTCCACCACGGTCAGACTGCTCACCTTGGCGCGATCGTAAAAGGGTAGGGTCGCGCCTGAACCAAAGCCGATCTCCAACACCTCGCCAGTCGCCTGGCTCACCAGTGCCTGCCGCCGGCGCATGATGTTGGGATGGCCCAGCGCCCGATCGAGTAGCCACGGGAAGATTGTTTCGGAATAGAGCCCCATGAATATGATGGTTGCACGGGGTTGGCGCGCTGCCAAGCCGGGGATAGTGTCAGTTCATGCGGATCATGCTCTCCCTCGTCGCCGTTTTGCTCGTGTCGTGCAACAAGGAGGCCGCTGCGCCGGCGGGCAAGGAGCAGGCGGTGATCGACAAGGCGAATGCGGATGTCATGGCGGCGGAGGCGGAGGCTGACGCCAAGTAGGCGCGGCCGGAGGCGGAGCCGCCCGGTCCGCTTTGGGTGACGGCAGGCAGAATAAAGAGGTGCGCGGCAAAGCCGCGCCGTCAGACGAATCAAAAAGAGCAGCCTGTTGGGGCCGCCCTTTTCGTTCGCTGGCCGGATTTCGGTGGGGCCGGGAATAGCTTTCGCTATTCCCGGCCACCTCAATCTCAGAAATCCATGCCGCCCATGCCGCCCATGCCGCCACCGGGCATGCCACCGGCACCGCCCTTGTCGTCAGCCGGCAGATCGGTGATCGCGGCTTCCGTGGTGATCAGCAGCGAGGCCACAGAAGCAGCATCCTGCAATGCGGTGCGCACGACCTTGGTCGGATCGATCACGCCGGCCTTGACCAGGTTTTCATACACTTCGGTCTGGGCGTTGAAACCGATGGTGGCATCATTGCCTTCCAACAGCTTGCCCGCCACCACGCCGCCATCATGGCCGGCGTTCACGGCGATCTGGCGCACCGGCGCCTGGATCGCGCGGCGCACGATGTCGATGCCGCGGGTCTGATCGTCGTTGGCACCCTTCATACCGTCCAGCGCGCGGGTGGCATAGAGCAGAGCGGTACCGCCGCCCGGAACAATGCCTTCTTCCACAGCAGCGCGGGTGGCGTGCAGGGCATCATCAACGCGGTCCTTGCGCTCCTTCACTTCCACTTCGGTGCTGCCGCCAACCTTCAGCACGGCAACGCCGCCCGCCAGCTTAGCCAACCGCTCCTGCAGTTTTTCACGATCATAATCGCTTGTGGTGACTTCGATCTGAGCGCGGATCTGTTCGACGCGCGCCTTAATCGCGTCGGCAGCACCTTCGCCGTCAACAATGACCGTGTTGTCCTTGTCAATGGTGACGCGCTTGGCCTTGCCCAGCATAGCCAACGTGACGTTTTCCAGCTTGATGCCCAGGTCTTCGCTGATCATCTCACCAGCGGTCAGCGTAGCGATATCTTCAAGCATTGCCTTGCGGCGATCGCCGAAGCCAGGCGCCTTTACCGCGGCAACCTTCAGGCCGCCACGCAGCTTGTTGACCACTAGGGTCGCCAACGCTTCGCCTTCGATATCTTCAGCGATGATCAGCAGCGGACGGCCCGACTGCACCACGGCTTCCAGCACCGGCAGCATCGCCTGCAGGCTCGAAAGCTTCTTCTCGTGGATCAGAATGTAGGGGTTCTCAAGTTCCACCTGCATTTTTTCGGCGTTGGTGATGAAGTAAGGGCTCAGATAGCCACGGTCGAACTGCATCCCTTCGACCACGTCCAGCTCGCTGTCCATGCCCTTGGCTTCTTCGACGGTGATGACGCCTTCCTTGCCAACCTTTTCCATGGCCTTGGCGATCATATCGCCAATTTCGCTTTCGCCATTGGCCGAAATCGTGCCGACCTGAGCAATTTCCGAAGAGCCGGAAACCGGCTTGGAACGCGCCTTCAGATCAGCCACCACCTTGGTCACTGCCAGATCGATTCCGCGCTTCAGATCCATCGGGTTCATGCCGGCGGCAACCGACTTCATGCCTTCGCGCACGATGGCCTGGGCCAGCACGGTGGCGGTAGTGGTGCCGTCACCGGCAGCGTCGTTGGTCTTGGAGGCAACTTCGCGCACCATCTGGGCGCCCAAGTTCTCGAACTTGTCCTTCAGTTCGATTTCCTTAGCCACTGACACACCGTCCTTGGTGATGCGCGGGGCGCCGAAGCTCTTTTCGATAACAACGTTACGGCCCTTTGGACCCAGCGTCACCTTCACGGCATCAGCGAGGATATCAACACCACGGATGATGCGTTCACGCGCATCACGACCAAATTTCACGTCCTTGGCAGCCATTTGCCTTGCTCCTTTGAATTTATAATGGGTTCAGCGACTTGAATGAAAGGATTACATGATCCCCAAAATGTCGCTTTCCTTCATGATCAGCAGGTCTTCACCGTTCAGCTTGACCTCAGTACCCGACCACTTGCCGAACAGGATGCGATCACCGGCCTTCACTTCAAGCGCAGTGACGGTGCCGTTGTCGGCGCGGGTGCCGGTGCCAACGGCTACAACTTCGCCTTCCTGCGGCTTTTCCTTGGCAGAGTCGGGTATAATGATGCCCCCAGCAGTCTTGGCTTCGGCTTCGACGCGGCGAACCAGCACGCGGTCATGGAGTGGACGGAATGCCATGTTTCCCTCTTTCGATTTGCATTGTTTGCGAAAATTCGGCCGCTGTTAGCACTCACCAGAAGCGAGTGCCAGCGGCTGATCTGGTATATGGGTCCGGCCTTAAGAGTCGTCAAGGGCCCGCCCGCGCGAATGCGCGCCTGTCGCGAAAATGTCATTTTATCTTCTAAGCACGGCGGCTAATTGGTCACCACAACTAGGTCCATTTTGGCGTGCAGACCTGTAATCAGCCGGGGCTGGGCCAAGTGGGCTATCTTATCACCAGCACCGCCGAAACCCCGGTGCGCGATGCCTTCGCCTGCTTCCGCAACAAACGCGCCGCAAACATAATCGCCGGTTCCTGCTACAACGGCGGCAGCCCCGTGCGGCTCGCTGAAGTGATGGGCGACTTGATGGGCCGCGACCGGCTGGCCAGCGACCCGTTCAGCTTGACCGCTTATCGGCCATCGAAATCCGTGGGAAACAGCACCCGCCCGTTCCGCGCCACCCCCAAAGCCCTGCCGCCATATAATCTCGCGTTCATGACCACTGACGCCAGCGCTTCGGCCAGTGAACTGGTGATCAATTCCATTATGCCCTGTTTCCACAACCGGCTGAACCTGGTGAGCGCAAACACCTCCAGCAAAACGGTTGTCCAGATCGCCATCTACCGCGCCGCGTGTAACGAAAGGCTTCGCATTCTTGTTTGCCTTTGCCACCCAGAGCCGCGACCGGCAGGGCGACTATTGTGACGGCTTGGCACCCTGTTTGCTACCACGCGGCGGGCGCACCTGCACTGCCAGCGATGATTTAAACAATCAGATGGGCAATCCGGCTGAAGCCTTCACCGTCCGGGCCATCGCGTCCTTTCGCAGCGAAAGCTGCCTGCCGATCCCCGAAGAGAGCAGAAACGATCCGCGAACAATCCTTGGGCTGCTAGCCGCTGCCCGCCCGCCCGCCCAATGCCGCCCAGCGCAAGATGCCGGGGACGCTCTAGAACCAGTAACGTCACCACGGCTTGCGCAGGGGTGACGTGTTATGTCGCTAGACCTTGAGCAACTGCTTACCGAAGTTCTTGCCTTCAAACAGCCGGCGTAGCGTGGCCGGGCAATTCTCGAACCCGTGCGCCACATCTTCGGCGGTCCTCAGCCTGCCCTCGGCCATCAGCTTGGCCAGTTCCGCCACGCCTTCGCCATAGCGTTTGGCGAAATCGAGGATGATAAAGCCTTCCATCCGTCCGCGCATAACGGTCAGGTTCATGTAGTTCCTGAGGCCAGGTGAGCGATCCTCGGTGGTGTCGTTGTAACTAGAAATGCCGCCGCACAGCACGACGCGCGCCCGCAGCGCCAGATTGGCCAGCGCCGCGTCCAATATCTCGCCGCCAACATTTTCAAACACCACGTTCACGCCCTTGGGCGCATGTTCGCGGATCTGCCTCGCCACATTGCCGGCGCGATAATCGATGCAGGCGTCCGCGCCGGCCTGTTCGACCACCCAGCCGCATTTTTCCGCCCCTCCAGCGATACCAATAACGGTGCAGCCAAGCGCTTTCGCCACCTGAACCACCACGCTGCCGGTTGCTCCGGCGGCGCCCGATACCAGCACCGTCTCACCGGCCTTGGGCTGGCCGATCTCGGTCAGGCCAAACCACGCCGTCAGCCCGGTCACGCCGAACACACCCAGCGCCAGCTCCGGGGTGATGCCGGCGCGCAGCTTCGTCACCGGGCCGGTTTCGGTCATCCCGTCGGTCAAGGCATGTTCCTGCCAGCCGAACGTGCCCTGCACCACGTCACCAACGGCGAAACCCGGATGCTTGCTCGCCACCACTTCGCCGATGCCGCCCGCCCGCACCACGCCGCCAATGGGAACGGCGGGCAGATAGGTATCTCCGCCCAGCCAGCCGCGCTGGGTGGGATCGAAGGAGAAATGAGTGAGCGTTACGAGGAACTGCCCTTCGCCGACGTCCGGAATCGGCACGGTGACGAGATCGAAATCACTGTCTTTCAGCGGGCCATTCGGGCGGGATTTCAGTAACCAGCGGCGTGTCGTCGTCACTTGAAAAAGCTCCCCAAAATCCCTCGCACCAGGCTCTTGCCCAGCGAACCCGCCACCTGCCGGCCAAGAGTGCTTGCCGCCGCCGTCATGGCCGAAGCCACGGCCTTTTCCGTCGCACTCGGCCGGGCGGCAGCGCGCGCTTTCGCCGCCTCCAGCCGCGCGGCTTCGCGTTCACGCGCGGCCTGCTGCTTTGCTTCGTCCTTCGCGGCTTGCGCTTCCAGTTTGGCCCGCACGGCTGCCGCCTTCTCGGCTTCGGCCTGAGCCGCGCTTTCCTCTCGTTTCATCACAAGCAGTTCGGCGGCGGACTCTCGGTCGATGCGCTCCTCATATTTGCCGGCGTAGGGCGAGGCGTTGATCACGTCCATGCGCTCACCCGGCGTCAGCGGCCCCACCCGGCTGCGCGGCGGCCCGACGCGGGTGCGCTCCACCGGGCTGGGCGCGCCATCGGGCATCAGCGTCGAAACCAGCGCCTCGCCCACCTTCATCTCGGTAATGACTGCGGCCACATCCAGCCGCGGATTGGGCCGGAAAGTTTCGGCGGCCGACTTGATGGCGCGGGCATCGCGCGGAGTGAAGGCGCGCAAGGCATGCTGCACCCGGTTACCGAGCTGGCCAGCCACTTTTTCCGGAATGTCGATCGGGTTCTGCGTGACGAAATAGACGCCCACACCCTTCGAACGAATCAGGCGCACCACCTGTTCCACCTTCCCCATCAGCGCATCGGGCGCCTCGTCGAACAGCAGGTGCGCTTCGTCAAAGAAGAACACCAGCTTGGGCTTGTCGGGATCACCCACTTCGGGGAGCGTTTCGAACAGTTCGGCCAACAGCCATAGCAGGAAGGTCGCATAAAGGCGTGGGCTGTTCATCAGCTTGTCGGCGGCCAGTATATTCACACGGCCCCGGCCTTTGCCATCCAGCGCGATGAAATCGGTGATATCGAATGCAGGCTCGCCAAAAAACGCCGCGCCACCCTGGCTTTCCAACGTGAGCAGTTGGCGCTGGATCGAGCCGACACTGGCTTTCGTCACATTGCCATATTTGGCCGAAAGTTCGCCGGCATTGTCCGCACACCAGGCTAGCATCGCCTGTAGATCTTCCAGATCGAGCAACAGAAGATCATGTTCATCGGCATAGCGAAACGCGATGGTGAGCACGCCTTCCTGAGTTTCGTTCAGGCCCATAAGGCGCGCCAGCAACAGCGGCCCCATTTCGGAAATGGTGGTGCGGATGGGGTGGCCCTGTTCGCCGAACAGATCCCAGAACACGACCGGCATCGGTTCCCAGTCGTAATCCTCCATCTTCAGTTCCATGGCGCGCTTGGCCGTCCAGCCAGCGGTCTCGCTGCCGGCCTTGGCCATGCCGGCGATATCGCCCTTCACGTCGGCCAAGAACACCGGCACGCCCGCGCGGCTGAAGCCTTCGGCCAGGCCCTGCAACGTGACCGTCTTGCCGGTGCCGGTGGCGCCCGCGATCAGGCCGTGGCGGTTGGCGCGTTTCAACACGAGGCTTTGCGGCGCATCCTGATCCGACAGGCCGATGAACAAAGAATCAGTCACTTGGCTCTCCCATTTGCGCGCCAGTTTCAGCGCGACGGGCGCGTCACGTCCAGCCGGAAGATGTCGGGTCGGGCATAATGGCCAGCGGCATCGAAATCGAAGCGGCTGCGGACAATTTCGCCGAGATCGACTTCGGCCACCAGCAAGCCCTCCCCACCGCGCAACGGCCCGGCCAGCACTTCGCCCATCGGCGACACGATGATGCTGCCGCCGCCGATGATCGGCACATCCTCGGCACGGTCAATCAACGTGATCGGCTCACCCAACGCCATTTGCGTTGGCGGCAGCCACTGGCAGGCCGATACTAGGAAACAGCGGCCTTCATGCGCGATGTGGCGCATGGCGACCTCCCACTGCGGCCGATCATCAACGGTGGGCGCCGCCCAGATCGTCACGCCCTGTCCGTAGAGCGCCGCTCGGTATAGCGGCATGAAATTTTCCCAGCAGATCACCGGCGCGATGCGCCCCACCGGGCTGTCGAAAGTGCAGACGTCCTGCGGCCCGCCCTGCCCCCAGATCAGCCGTTCAGCCGCCGTGGGCATCAGCTTACAGCGCTGCCCGGCCATGCGGCCATCGGGGGTGAAATGCAGCGCAGAGCAATGCAGCGTTGCGCCTTTGCGCACGATCGCACCCACCACCATAGAAAAACCCAGATCGCCCGCCAGTTCGCCCAGCGCCGCCACTTCCGGACCGTCAATATCGATCGCCTGTTCCCAATAACGCTGGAAGGCATCACGGCCAGCCGGCGTGCGATAGCCCAGCCGCACGCCGAAATCCGCGCCCTTTGGATAGCCACCCAGCAGCGCTTCGGGCAGCACCAGCAGATCAGGCTTTGCCGCCTTCAACTCGTCCCGCCGTTCCATCAGCGCGGCCAGCGTCTCGGCGGTGGTTGCCCGGCTGCCGATCTGCAGCGCCGCCAATCGCGCTTTGCCCGTGGGTATCGTCATGCGACCTCCAATCGTGCCAACGCCCAAGCGGCGGCATCGGCCACCACCGGATCATCGCTACCCACGTGCGCCTGCACAGCCGGGATCAACGCCGCCTCGCCGCTGTTGCCTGCCGCATAGAGGCAGTTGCGGATGAACCGTCCCACCCCGATGCGCTTTATCGCCGAACCGGAAAAGAGCGCCCGAAAGGCCGCATCGTCAAGGCCGAGCAGCTCCGCCAATTTCGGCGCGATCAGTTCGGCGCGGGGCAGGAAGGCCGGTTCCTCCGTCGCCTGCGCAAATCGGTTCCACGGGCAGACTGCCAGGCAGTCATCACAGCCATAGATGCGGTTGGCCATCGGCGCCCGAAATTCTTCGGGGATCGGCCCGTTGTGCTCGATGGTCAGATAGGCCAGACAGCGCCGCGCGTCGAGGCGATAGGGTGCCGGGAAGGCCTGCGTCGGGCACGCCGTCTGGCAGCGAGTGCAACTGCCGCAGCGGTCTGCGTGCGGTTCGTCCGCCGCCAGATCAAGCGTGGTGTAGATGGCCCCGAGAAACAGCCACGAGCCGTGTTTGCGCGACACCAGATTGGTGTGCTTGCCCTGCCAGCCCAGACCGGCAGCGGCCGCCAGCGGCTTTTCCATTACCGGCGCGGTATCGACGAACACTTTCAACTCGCCGCCGGCCTCCGTAACAAGCCAGCGCGCCAGCGCCTTCAGCCGCTTCTTGATCAGATCATGATAGTCGCGGTTCCAAGCATAAACCGAGATGACGCCCGTATCGACCGAACCCGCCAGCCGCAGCGGATCAAGCGGCGGCGCATAGCTGGTACCGAGCATGATGACGCTTTTCACCTCCGGCCACAGGCCCTTGGGGCTGGCACGTTCGTCGGCGCGTTCCGGCATCCAGATCATGTCGCCATGGCAACCATCGGCCAGCCAGGCCCGCAGCCGCGCACCCGCTTGCGGGATCGCATCGGCCGTGGTGATGCGGATATCGGCAAAGCACAGGTTCAGCGCCTCGGCCTTCAGTGCCGCAATTAGCTGAGCGTTTTCAGCCAATCGACCACCATCGCCATCACCCGGTCTTCCAGTTCACCCCAGAACAGCCAGTGCGGCGCGCCCGGCAGTTCCTGATAATCCACCTGGCCAGTGAGATTGCGGGCCGTAGCCCTCGCGATGCCAGGCGGGGTGATGCGATCATTTAGACCCACCACCACCAGCGCCGGCTGGTTCAGCCGGGCATAATCCACCCGCGTGACATTGCCGAACAACGGAGGCAGCGCCATTTCAGCCAACACGCGACCAGAATCCCACACTAGCGCGGCAATTTCCTTTTGAGTCACATCCTCGGGCACGCCGTTGAAAATGCCCCAGCGCGCGCCGACTTCGTCACACAGGGTTGGATTTTCCCACCAGCCCCATTTCAGTACCACAGTCTTTAGCGTCTTGACCGGATCAAGACTGGGGGACTGGCTGTTGGCCGCCGCAGCTGGCGACAACAGCACCAACCCGGCATGCGGGATCCGCTGCGCCACCATCTGCGCCAGCAATCCGCCCATCGAATGGCCCAAAATCACTGGGGGCGCGCCCAGCTTGCCGGCTTCGGCCACCAGGTGATCCACATAGGCCGTGATCGACAACTCCCTCAGCGCCGGCGCCGGCGGCAGCGAAACCGGCCGATCATGGAACAGGATGAACGGCGCATGGGTGCGATGGCCAGCCTCTTCCAGCACGGGGCGCAGGCGATCGAATGTGGCCGGTGTGGACCACATGCCGTGAATAAGCAGGACGGGAGGTTTCAGCACACCACGCCCGTGGAGGCCAAAACGCCCAACGTGACGATATCCGATGCACTGCTGTTCATCGGCACGATCTGCACCGGTTTCGACATGTTGACCAGCATCGGGCCAACAACGCGCAGATTGGCCACTTCCTTTATCAGCTTGGCGGCGATATTGGCGCTGTGCAGGCCGGGCATGATCAGCACGTTGGCCGGGCCCGACAGGCGATTGAACGGATATTGCGCCCGCATGGCCGGGTTCAGCGCCACGTCGGCCGACATTTCGCCTTCATACTCGAAACCGACCTGCCGGCTGTCGAGCAGCTTCACCGCATCGCGCACGTTATCGACAAACTCGCCGCGCGGATTGCCGAAATTGGAATAGCTCAGGAACGCCACACGCGGTTCCTGGCCCAGACGTCGCGCCACAGCGGCGGTTTCCACTGCGATGGTGGCCAGCGATTCCGCCGACGGCCGCTCCGTCACCGTGGTATCGGCTACAAAGATCGTCTGCTGCTTGCCCACCAGCATGTGGATGCCGAACGGGCGGCAGCCGGGTGCCGGATCGATCACCTGGCGCACCTGGCGGTAGGTTGTGGCAAAATTGCGGGTGACGCCGGTCAGCATCAGATCGGCTTCGCCCATCGCCACCAGCAAGGCGCCAAACACGTTGCGTTCATGGTTCACCATGCGCTGCACGTCGCGGTGCAGCATCCCGCGCCGCTGCAGCCGTTCATAGAGAAACTCCACCATGCGCGGCACCAGCGGCGAGATGGCGCTGTTGTGGATCTCGAAACTGTCGATGTCTTCCACGCCCAGCCGCGCCAGGCCTTCGCGCACCGGCTGTTCGCGGCCCACCAGTACCGGTGTGCCGTAACCGCTGTTCTTCCAGTTCATCGCGGCGCGCAGCACCACGTCCTGCTCGGCCTCGGCAAACACCGCCCGGCGCGGGCGGCTCTGGGCATTTTCGATGGCGCCCTGTAGGATGGACGTGGTGGGATTCAGCCGCCCGCGCAGTTCCTGGCGATAGGCGTCTTCATCAAAGAATGGCTTGCGCGCTGCGCCCGAAGCCATGGCGGCCTTGGCGACGGCAGTGGGAATATGTTCGATCAGGCGCGGATCAAACGGGGCAGGAATGATATATTCCGGCCCGAAATTGCGCGCCTTGCCGCCATAGGCCGCGGCCACTTCATCGGGCACTGGCATGCGGGCCAGCGATGCGATGGCGTTGGCCGCCGCCAGCTTCATCTCCTCATTAATCGCGGTTGCCCGCACGTCCAGCGCGCCCCGGAACAGATAGGGGAAGCACAGCACGTTGTTGACCTGATTTGGATAATCGCTGCGGCCCGTCGCTACGATGGCATCTTGCCTCACCTTGTGCACTTCTTCCGGCGTGATTTCCGGATCGGGGTTGGCCATTGCAAAGATGATCGGACTGGGCGCCATGCTCGCGACCATCTCGGGGCTTACGGCGCCCTTCTGGGACAGGCCCATGAACACGTCCGCGCCCACCATTGCTTCTTCCAGCGATCGCGCCGGGGTATCGGCGGCATGGGCCGATTTCCACTGGTTCATGCCCTTTTCGCGACCCTTATAGATGACGCCGCTGGTGTCACACATGATGACATGCTTGACGCCATAGAGCTTGATCAGTTCGGTGCAGGCAATCGCAGCGGCCCCGGCGCCGTTCACCACCAGCTTCACGTCCTCCGGCTTGCGGCCCGTGAGGTGCATGGCGTTGATCATGCCGGCGGCGGCAACGATCGCAGTGCCATGCTGATCATCGTGGAAGACCGGAATGTTCATCCGTTCCTTCAACGTGGTTTCGATGATGAAACATTCCGGTGCCTTGATATCCTCAAGGTTGATGCCGCCGAACGACGGTTCCAGCAGTTCCACGCAAGCGATGAACTTGTCGACCTCTTCGGTCGCGACCTCCAGATCAATCGAATCGATATCGGCAAAGCGCTTGAACAGCACCGCCTTGCCTTCCATCACAGGCTTTGATGCCAGCGCGCCCAGATTGCCCAGGCCTAGGATGGCGGTGCCATTGGAAATAACGGCGACCAGATTGCCCTTGATAGTGTAATCATAAGCGCTGTCGGGATCAGCGGCGATGGCGCGCACCGGGGCGGCGACACCGGGGGAATAGGCGAGGGACAGATCACGCTGCGTCGCCATCGGCTTGGACGCGACAATGTCGATCTTCCCGGCCTTGCCCATGCGGTGATAGGCCAGCGCCTCGCGGTCACCAAAATCGTTGTCGTCGATGCTGCTCATGGCCTGTCCTGAAGCGTGGATGTACCCCGGATAGGATTGTGGCAGCAAAGGGGCAAGCGCTTTGGCCAAAATTGGCGGCCCTGTGCCGCTTTCACGCGCCCCTTTGCACCGCAACGCCTGCGCGCTATCGCTGAAATGTGACCGGCGCCTCCCCCATGATGACCCAATATCTCGGCATAAAGGCCGAAGTTCCGGACGCGCTGCTGTTCTATCGCATGGGCGATTTCTACGAACTCTTCTTCGAAGATGCCGCTGCTGCTGCCGCCACGCTCGACATCGCGCTGACCAAGCGCGGCGAACATGGTGGCCAGCCCATCCCGATGTGCGGCGTGCCCGTCCACGCCCATGAAAATTACCTCGCCCGCCTGATCCGCGCCGGCCACCGCGTTGCCATTGCCGAACAGGTGGAAGATCCGGCCGAAGCCAAGAAGCGCGGCAGCAAATCGGTTGTCGCCCGCGCCATCGTGCGGATCGTGACCCCTGGCACCATCACCGAAACCGCACTGCTTGAACCCAAACGCTCCAACTGGTTGGCAGCGCTTGCTGGCGACGGCGATGCGACCGGCCTCGCCTGGCTCGACCTCTCCACCGGCGCTTTCCACACCCGCGCCGGCAACGTCGCTGAGTTGAAGGGCGAAATCGCCCGCCTCGCGCCGGCCGAACTGCTGGTGCCCGAAGGCCACGCGACAAAGGGAACAACCCGCCCCGCTACCGATTTCTCCGCCACCCGCGCCGAAACCACGCTGAAATCCCGCTTCAGAGTCGCCACGCTCGACGGTTGGGGCGATTTTTCCGGTCCCGAACTCGCTGCCGCCGGTGTGCTGCTGGCGTATGTTCAGGAAACCGCCCGCTCTGCCGCGCCGCTCATCCTGCCGCCGCGTCAAGAACTGCCCGGCAGCCGCATGGCAATCGATGTCGCGACACGCACCAGCCTCGAACTGCAACGCACAACGTCCCGTCACAGCCTTGAAGTCGCCATCGATCGCACGGTCACCGCCGCCGGCGCCCGCCTTTTGGGCCAGGATATCGCCGCGCCGCTCACTGATCCCGCCGCCATCACCGCCCGCCTCGATCTGGCGCAATGGTTCATCGCCGATCCCCTCACCCGCAGTGTCACCCGCGACACGCTCGCCGGCCTGCCCGATATCGCCCGCGCACTCGCCCGCCTCACCATCGGCCGCTGGAGCCCGCGCGACCTTGGCCAACTTTCCACCGGCCTCGCCCGCGCGCTGGCCCTCAAGAACGCGCTCGCCACCCGTGCGGCGCCGCCCGAACTGCTCACAGAAACGCTCGAGCACATCGGCGCCTGCCTCGACGCGTTGGTCGAGCAACTCGCCCGCACACTGGTGGAGGAGCCCCCCATCGAACTCCCTGGCGCCATTCGCCCGGGGTTCGACGCGGCGCTCGATGCCCTGCGCGACATTTCCCGCGATGGCCGCAGCGCCGTCGTCGGCCTCGAAACCCGCCTGAAATCCGAAACCGGCATCACCGCGCTGAAAATCCGCCACAACAATGTGCTTGGCTATCACATCGAAGTCCCAGCCCAACGCGCCGACCCGCTGCTCCGTGCCGACAGCGGCTTCATCCATCGCCAGACCATGGCCGGCGCGGTGCGCTTTTCCTCGCCTGAACTGGGCGAACTTGGCACCCGTATTGCCCAGTCCGCCGATCACGCGCTTGCCGCCGAAGCCGCGCATCTCGAAAAATTGCGCGAAAAGGCGCTGGCCCACACCGCCAGCATCGCCGCCACGGCCGCCGCGCTTGCCCGCCTCGACGTCGCCGCCGCCCTGGCCGAACTGGCTGCCTCCGAAAACTGGTGCCGGCCCACGGTGGACGGCAGCACCGCCTTCCACATCGAAGCCGGCCGGCATCCGGTGGTCGAACTCTCCGTGCGCAAATCAGGCACTCGCTTCACCCCAAATGATTGCGACCTGTCCGCTGACCGCCGCGTATGGCTCGTTACCGGCCCCAACATGGCCGGCAAATCCACCTTCCTGCGCCAGAATGCGCTGATCGCCGTCCTCGCTCAGGCCGGCAGCTATGTGCCCGCCACGTCAGCGCATATTGGCGTGGTTGACCGGCTCTACAGCCGGGTTGGCGCAGCCGATGATCTGGCGGAAGGCCGCTCCACCTTCATGGTTGAAATGGTCGAGACGGCGGCCATACTCACCGGCGCGACCAACCGCAGCCTCGTCATCCTAGATGAAGTCGGCCGCGGCACCTCCACCTACGACGGCCTCGCCATCGCCTGGGCAGTGCTCGAATCCGTCCACGACGACCTCACCTGCCGCTGCCTGTTCGCCACCCATTATCACGAACTCGTTCCCCTCACCGCAAAGCTCGCCGGCCTCGTCAGCGTCACGGTGAAGGTACGCGAATGGAAGGGCGATCTCGTCTTTCTGCACCAGGTCGCCCCCGGCGCTGCCGACAAGAGCTACGGCCTCGCCGTCGCGCGGCTGGCCGGCGTGCCCCAGCCGGTGCTGGCCCGCGCCCGCGCCGTCCTCACCCGCCTCGAAACCCGCCGCGATCAGACCGGCGGGATTGCCGCCGGGGTGGATTCGTTGCCCCTCTTCGCCGCCCCGTCTGCGCCGACTGGCGACAAACTGCGCGAGAAACTGGCGAGCATTGACCCCGACAACATCACCCCGCGCGAAGCGCTGGATCTGCTGGCGGACCTGAAGGCGCTGGCCGCGGCGAAAGACTGAAGCGCTTCCGATCTCAACCGTCATCCCGCCGAAAGCCGGGGTCCATCACCCGAAACTGGTGCTGGGGCCCACGTCAGGGCGGTGGGTCCCGGCGTTCGCCGGGATGAAGGCCTGAATGTGCAAAGGCACCCACCCGCCTCCCTCACCTCATTCGGCCGTCCAAACCCGCACCCAGTCCACCGCCATGTCCACTTCACCGCGCGCAATCAGGTCCACCGTGGACTGCGGCAGGCCGAACAGCGGTGACGTAATGCCGTTCTTCTTGCGCGGATACACCCCGCCAATGGCGACGTTCAGGATCAGATATTGCTTGCGGTCAAAGCGCCACGGCCCGTGTTTTTCCACCATCGCCCGCGTCACCCGGTACACTTCGCGGCCATCAACGAAAAAGATCACGGCATCCGGGCTGCGCTCCACACCATAGACATGCCAGCCGGTCGCATCCGGCCCGGCCGGAAAGCGATGTTCCTGATTGAGCGGCGTTTCGTCGGAATAGCCGGGGCCGTGGATGGCAGAGCTCGTCCACGCCTTGTCACCAATATATTCCATGATGTCGATTTCGCCGGCATTTGGCCATTTGCCATAACCCAGCATCCAGAACGCTGGCCATGCCCCTACCGCGTCAGGCAGGCGGATGCGTGCCTCCACCCGGCCGTCGACGACTTCGAGCCGGCGCGCAGTGTTGATGCGGCCCGACACGAAATCGGTCTTGCGGCCACCGGGCGTCAAATACCCCCGACGCAGCACCGGTTTCAGCACCAGCGCACCGCCATCGGCACCGGCCGGCGTCACAAAACTGATGGTTTCCGGGCTGTCGACATAGGCCTGCACTTCGTTGTTCACCCAGAAGGCCGGCCCTTCGACATTCCATTTGCTGCGGTCCAGCGTGCCGGCATTGAATTCATCGGCAAACACCAGACGAAAGGTGGGTGCGGGCGCAGGTGCAGCAATCGCGCTACTGCCACCACAGTCGGCAAGCACAGCCATTGCGGCCGCCATCAACCCTGTTCGTCGGCCAATCCGCATGCCACTTCCTGATCAAAGCCTGCCAGTAAAATCCAGCTTGATAACGTTATCCCTAAGTTTACGTGGGTTCATTAGGCGCGGCAAGCGCGGCAGCACTGCGATCAGGCCGGCGGCGCAAGCTGGTTCACGGCTTCCAGCGCCTTGGCGGCATACATCACGCTCGGTCCCGCCCCCATATACACCGCCATGGCCAGCGTTTCGGCGACCTGTTCACGGTTCGCCCCGGCCTTGATCGCGCCTTCGGCATGATAGGCGATGCAGGGCTCGCAGCGAGTGGCAACGCCGATCGCCAGCGCAATCAATTCCTGGGTGGCTTGGTCCAGCGCCGGGCCAGCATGCGCGGCGCGGCTCATGTCGCCAAACGCCTTCATCAAATCTGGGTTGGCACCGCGCAGGGTCTTCACTGCGCCGTTCATTTCCGTGATCAGGTCGCGCCAGTTGCGTGTCGTCATGGTCATTCTCCTTCGCCGTCCATGTTGGCAGCCACGCACACGCCAGCCAGTCCGGGTGGTTGCGTAGTGAGTGCTGCTTTCTGCCCTTGACCCAGGCCCAGCCCCCAGCCACCACAATCCCCATGTCAGGCTGGCAATTCTGGATCGATCGCGGCGGCACGTTCACCGATATCGTGGCGCTGCGCCCTGATGGCAGGCTGGAAACGGCCAAGCTGCTCAGCCACGCACCGGAACATTATGACGATGCGGCGCTTGCCGGGATTGCGCGGCTGCGCGGGGTAGATGCCGCGCCGATCTTGGCTGTGCGGATGGGCACCACGGTGGCTACCAACGCGCTGCTCGAACGGCGCGGCCAGCCCACCTGCCTGGCCATCACGCGCGGCCACCGTGATGCGCTGCTGATCGGCCACCAGGCCCGGCCGGATATCTTCGCGCTGGAACTCAGGAAGCCCGCGCCGCTCTATGAAACAGTGGTGGAAATTGACGAGCGGGTGACCGCCGAAGGTGAAATCCTGCGCCCGCTGAATGAGGCCACCACCCGCACCGCGCTGCAAGGCGCGTTTGATGCAGGATATCGCAGCCTCGCCGTCGCCTGCCTGCACGGCCACGCCCACCCGGCGCACGAGGCGCAGGTGGCGGCGATGGCGCGGGACATCGGCTTTACCCAGGTGACAACCAGCCACGACGTGGGCGCCGTCATCCGGCTGGTGCCGCGCGCCAACACCGCTGTGGTGGATGCCTATCTGTCACCGCCGCTGCGCGATTATGTGAACACGGTCGCCGCCGGCCTGCCGGGGGTGAACCTGGCCTTCATGCAGAGCAACGGTGGCCTTGCCCGCGCCGGGCATTTCCACGGCCGCGACGCCATTCTTTCGGGTCCGGCTGGTGGGATTGTCGGCATGGCGGCCGCCGGGCGCAGTGCCGGGGAAGATCGGCTGATCGGCTTCGACATGGGCGGCACCTCCACCGATATCTCGCTGTTCGACGGGCAATATGAACGCGCCGAAGAAGTGATCATCGCCGGGGTGCCAATGCGGGTGCCGATGCTGAAGATCGATACGGTGGCGGCCGGCGGCGGATCGATCATCAGCCACACGGGCGGGCGCCTGAAAGTGGGCCCGGAAAGCGCCGGCGCCGTACCGGGCCCGACGGCCTATCGGCGCGGCGGGCCACTCACCATCACCGATGCCAATGTCATGCTCGGCATCGTGCAGCCCGATCATTTTCCGGCCCTGTTCGGCCCGGGCGGGAACCAGCCGCTGGATATAGACGCGGTTCGGGACGGATTTGAACGATTGGGGCAGGCCATCGGCCAGCCGCCAGAACAGGTCGCCGCGGGCGCGCGGGCCATCGCGACCGAGACCATGGCCCAGGCCATCCGCCGTATCTCCATCGCCCGCGGCCATGATGCAGCGCGCTACACGCTCACCAGCTTTGGCGGGGCCGGCGGCCAGCATGCCTGCGCCATCGCCGACCAGTTGGGCATGACCCGCATCCTGATCCACCCGCTGGCCGGGCTGCTTTCGGCGTTCGGGATCGGCCTCGCGGAAGTGCGGGTGGTGCGGCAGCGCACGCTGAACTGGTCATTGGTGCCGAACACTGATCTCTCGCGTACGGCGGCAGAACTGGCTGAACAGGCCCGCGCCGCGCTGCTTGCGCAAGGCGAAGCAGCAGCCAGCGTGCAGGTGAAGGCGCGGCTGCGCTACGCCGGTTCAGACAGCGGCGTGGACCTGCCGCTTGGCCCGCCGGATGCCATGGCCAGGGAATTTGCCGCAGAGCAGGCGCAGCGGTTCGGCTTCGCGATATCGGGTGCCGATCTGGTGGTTGATGCGCTGATCGCCGAAGCTGTGGGCCCTACACCCGCGCCGCCAGCCGCCGACAGCACGTCACCAGCCGCCGCCAGCGGCCCGGCACATATCGCCACCCATCTGGCATATATGGGAAACAATTGGCGGCGTTGCACCTTTTACAACCGCGCGGCCCTGCCCACCGGCTGGCGCATCGACGGCCCCACCGTGATCATCGACAGTGCCGGCACGACATTGGTTGAACCCGGCTGGCAAGCCGAAGTGGACGCCGCCGCCAACCTGGTGCTGACCCGCCTCGCCTCGGCTGCCAGGGCCATTGCGCCAGCCTTGACCGCCGCCCCCGATCCGATCCGCCTCGAACTGTTCGCCAACCGATTCATGGCCATCGCAGAAGAGATGGGCGAAGCGCTAAAGACTACTGCCTGGTCGGTCAACATCAAGGAAAGACTCGACTTTTCCTGCGCGCTCTTCGATGGTGAAGGCCACCTGATCGCCAATGCCCCGCACATGCCGGTGCACCTTGGCTCGATGGGAGACAGCGTGCGCACGGTGATGGGCAAATGGGCTGGTTCGGCCCGCGGTATCCACGCCGGTGACACATTCGTGCTCAACAACCCCTTCGCCGGCGGCACCCACCTTCCCGATGTCACTGTTGTTACACCGGTTTTCGTCGATGGCAGCGCTCCGTCATTCTGGGTCGCCGCCCGTGGCCACCAAGCCGATATAGGCGGCATCACCCCCGGGTCCATGCCGCCCGATAGCCGGACGATCGACGAAGAGGGCGTGTTAATCGACAATATCCTTATGATTGATAAAGGAAATTTCCTCGAAGCGGAGATGTTGGCCCTGCTCGGCTCTGGCCTTTGGCCAGCCCGTGACCCGGCCCGCTGCATTGGCGACCTCAAGGCCCAGACCGCCGCCTGCACCCGCGGCGCCCAGGCGCTGCTAGCCTTGTGCCGTGCGGAAAGCGAACCGGTGGTGACCAGCTTCATGCGTCACGTGCAGGATAATGCCGAAGAGGCTGTTCGTGCAGCGATTTCTCGCCTGACTGATGGCGAAAAGACGGTTGAGATGGACAATGGCGCGTGCATCAAGGTCGCCGTCCGCATCGATCCTGCCAGCCGCAGCGCCACCATCGATTTCACCGGCACTTCCCCTCAGCTACCCGACAATTTCAATGCCCCCTTCTCGGTGGCGCAAGCGGCTGTACTCTATGTTTTCAGATGCTTGGCTGGAAATGATCTGCCAATGAATGATGGCTGCATGCGGCCGCTGCGCCTGATCGTGCCCGAAGCCTCCATGCTGCGCCCCCAGGCGCCCGCCGCCGTCGTTGCCGGCAATGTCGAAACCAGCCAGATCATCACCGATGCCCTGTTCGGTGCGCTGGGCGTGCTGGCGGCGTCCGAAGGCACCATGAACAATTTCACGTTTGGAAACAAAAACTACCAATATTACGAAACCATCTGCGGTGGCGCCGGGGCTGGCAAGGGTTTTGCCGGGGCCAGCGCCGTGCAGACGCACATGACCAACAGCCGCCTCACAGATCCGGAAGTGCTTGAAACCCGCTTTCCTGTTCTGGTTGAAGAATTCAGTACAAGGCATTGTTCTGGCGGCAAAGGTATCTGGTCAGGCGGCGACGGCGTCATCCGCCGCATCCGCTTCCGCGAAGCCATGACCGCCTCCCTGCTCTCCGGCCGCCGCCGCACCCGGCCGTTTGGCCTTGCCGGCGGCGGCGACGCCCAACCCGGCAGCGCACGGGTGGAGCGCACCGATGGCCGGATTGACCATCTCGCCGCCTGCGACCGCGCTGAAGTGGCCCACGGCGACATGATCATCATCGAAACTCCCGGCGGCGGCGGCTTCGGCGCTTGAGTACTCTGCCCAGCCTGTGGCCGCTGGCCGGGATCGCCATCGTGGTCATCGGCTTTGCCCTGCGCGCCAATCCGCTCGCCGTGGTGGTGGCCGCTGCCTTCGGATCGGGTCTCGGTGCCGGCCTGTCGATGCCTGAAGTGGTGGCGGCGCTGGGCAAGGCCTTCCACCAGAACCGTTATGTTTCCGTGCCGTGGCTGGCACTGCCGGTGATCGGCCTGATGGAACGCGCCGGCTTGCAGGAACAGGCCGCAGCGCTGATTTCCCGAACAAGGGCTGCAACAACCTTGCGGATCCTACTGATATATCTTGGTTTCCGTCAGATCACGGCGGCGCTGGGACTTACGCAGATTGCCGGCCACGCCCAGACGGTGCGGCCCCTGCTCGCCCCCATGGCCGAAGCTGCGGCGAGCCGCGATAACCCGACGATCAGCGAGGATGGCCGCAACAAGGTCAAGGCTATGGCCGCCGCCACCGACAATGTTGGCATCTTCTTTGGTGAAGACATCTTTCTCGCCATCGCGTCGATCCTGCTGATCAAGGGCTTCCTCGAAAGCGCCGGCATCATCGTACAGCCATTGCAGCTTTCGGTGTGGGCCATCCCAACTGCGCTGGCGGCCTTTGCGGTGCATGGCGGTCGGCTGCTGCGGATGAAACCATGATAGGCCTACCAATTCTCTATGCACTGGCCGGGCTGGTATTCGGCAGCTGGGCCGTTGCCACGCTGCTCGATCGCCAGCACCCCAAGCGTTGGCTTGGCGCCGCCTTCTGGGCGCTGCTGGCCGCCGAATTCCTCGCTGGTGATACCTTGGGCGATATGGGCAACGGCGCGCTGCTCCTTGCGCTGGTCGCGCTGGCACTGCTGGGCGCACCCGGCAAGGGCCAGCCTGCCACGACAACAATCGCCGAGCATCTCGCCAGCGTCGCCCGCCACGGCAATCGCCTGTTTCTGCCTGCCCTGATCATGCCCGGCGTTGCGTTAGCCGGCACCTTCCTGTTTCCACTGCTGCCTGGATTGGTCGATCCCAAGCAGGTCACGCTCATCAGCCTCGGTCTTGGTGCACTCATCGCCACTGCAGTATTGTTGATGTGGCTGCGCCCGACCGTGGTCGCCCCGGTGCAGGAAGGCCGCCGCCTGGCCGAAGGTGTGGGCTGGGCGATGATCCTGCCGCAACTGCTGGCGAGCCTGGGCGCGCTGTTCACGGTGGCTGGTGTCGGCGAGATCGTTGGCGCTCTGGCCCCACTCGCCATTCCCGTTGGCAACCGGCTTGCCGCGGTGCTGGCCTTCACCGGCGGCATGGCCATTTTTACCATCATGATGGGCAACGCCTTTGCTGCCTTCCCGGTAATGATGGGCGGCATCGGCCTGCCGGTGCTGGTGATGGCGCTGGGTGGCGATCCGGTGGTGGTGGGCGCTGTTGGCATGCTGGCCGGCTTCTGCGGCACCTTGCTGTCGCCGATGGCGGCCAATTTCAACATTGTGCCGGCCGCGCTGCTCAATCTGCCCGACCGCTATGCCGTTATCCGGGCCCAGTGGCCCACCGCCGTGATGTTATGGCTGTTCAACACCGCGATGATCTGGGGGTTCGCCTTCCGATGACGCTCGACGCCAACCTCGCGGCCCGCATGGCCAATCTCGCGCTGGGCCATGTGACGCGCGAATACCCGCACAAGCTCGATCATGTTCTGGCCGACGATTACGATGCCCGCACGCCGCGGGATTTGCACCCAATGTTCTTTGGCAGTTTCGATTGGCACAGCTGCGTGCATGCCTGGTGGATGCTTATGCGGCTGGCGCATCTGTTTCCCGATCACGCCCGTGCGGATGATACCCGCGCTCTGGCCGCCGAAACTTTCACCCCTGAAAAGGTGGCCGTGGAGCGCGCCTATCTCGCCCGGCCGCTGTCACGCGGGTTCGAGCGGCCCTATGGATGGGCCTGGCTGCTCAAGCTCCACGCTGAAATGGCTATTTCTGGCAATCCCTTGGGGCCAGTTCTAGAACCCTTCGCGCAGGATTTCGCCCAACACTGGCGCGCGATGCTGGGCAGCTTCACCTATCCCATCCGCACCGGCGCGCACGGCAACACGGCCTTTGCCTTGGTGCTCAGCGCCCACTGGGCTGCCGATCGTGATCCCGAACTCTTCGTGCTGATGGCTAGCAAGGCACGCGCCTGGTACGGCGCTGACCAGGGCGCTCAGGCGTGGGAGCCAGATGGTGATGCCTTCCTATCACCCACGCTGATGGAAGCGCTGGCTATGGCGACCCTGCTGCCGGCACCCGAATTCCGTCGCTGGTTCCGTGCCTTCCTGCCCAAGGCCAAGGCGCAACACCCGGCCAGCCTGTTCACGCCCGCCACCGTTACCGATCGCAGCGACGGTAAAATCGCACATCTCGATGGCCTCAACCTCTCCCGTGCTTGGGCGTTCCGTGCGCTGGCGACCAAACTCGGCATACGCGATCCCGCCGCACCGGTGCTGCGCGCGACGGCAGATGCCCATATCGCCACCGCCCTGCCCCACATTGCCGGCGATTATGCCGGAGAACATTGGCTGGCCAGCTTTGCCCTACTGGCGCTGGAGGCCTGAAAGGGATGCGCCGCCGCACCCGCCTTTGGCTGGTTGGCGGAACCCTTATACTTGCGGCCGTCGGCGGGCTGAGCTGGCAGTTGTTGCGTGAAACCCACACCGCCGCCGTCGCCACCGCTCCACCCCGAGCCGCACCCAGCCCCTTGCCACCACCGCCGCCATCCAGCGTCGCTTTGCCGGTGCGAGTGCCGCTGGCCGTGCTGGAAGCGGCGGTGAACGACGCGGTGCCGCTGCATCTGTGGCAGGTGGATCAACCCGGCAGCGTGTGCCTGAAGGCCGGCCGGGTTAACCTGTTCGGCGCCAAACTGAAGCTGACGCCAGATGTGAAGTGCCGCATCGTCGGCGACGTGACACGCGGCCCGATCCGCCTGTCTAGCCAGGGCGGCAAATTGCACCTGGCCATGCCGGTGGCCGCCAGGCTGGAGGCGCGCGATATCGGCGGCGTGATCGCGCGCAAGGGCACCGAAGCCAAAGCCCTGATAACGGCCGATCTGGTGCCAGCGTTGACGCCGGAAGGCCGGCTGACGGCGCGCGTTCGCCTGCGCTATGACTGGCGTCAGGAACCGACCGTTTCGGTGCTCGGCCAGCAGATCAGGCTGACCGAGAAGGCCGACGAGAAACTCGCGCCGGTGCTGGCCATTGTGGGGGCCGAACTGCCGCGCCGGCTGGCAAAGCTGCCGGTGCGAACCGAGATGGAAAAGCTGTGGCGGCAGGGCTTTGCCGTGCAATCAGTCAACCGCCGCAACCCGGCAGCGTGGCTGCGCCTTACTCCGCAGGCGCTGGCAGTGGATTGCATCGCGGTGGAGCGCCAGAACTTGCGCATTGACGCACGCTTGGGCGCACTGGCCGAAGTGGTGCTTGGCCAGCAGCCAACCGCATCTGCCGCCGCGCCGCTGCCGGCCATCGGCAAGACGGGCGGCCCGGCGGGCCTGCTGCTGCACAGTGCCGTGCTCGTCGATCCGGCCACGTTGCAGCGCCCGATCGACAAGGCCCTGGCCAAGGTGGCGGCGCGCGGCATTCTGGTGCCGGAATGGGGCCGGGTGAAGGTGCGCTTTGGCCCGTCCACTCTCTATGCTACAGATGACGGCAAGCTGGCGCTGGGGCTGTACATCAGGGCGCGCGGGCCGCGACAGCTGCTCGACACGCGCGGGCGACTGTGGCTAACGGCCCGGCCGGAAACCCGGCCAGACAGCGAACGGATGCTGGTGCGCGATCTGGCGTTGGCCGCTCAACCCGGCGACGATTTGCAGTTGCCGCTGCTGGTGGCGGTGGCGCAATCAGCCGAGGTAAAGGCTGCGCTCGAGGAGGCGCTGACCCAGGACTTCACCCACGATTACACCAAGCTGCTGCGCAAGATTGATCGGGCGCTGGCCGAAGTGAAGATCGGCGACTTCCGCCTCGCCATCCGTCTGGACGAGGTGCGCCATGGCAAGGCGGTGGTGCTAGGCCAGGGCATCTACCTGCCGGTCACCGCTACTGGCAGCGCCCGGCTGGATTATGCGCCGATGCTTCAGCCGCGGCCGCGATAGGGCGGCTTTTGCGGTGGCCGCGGGCCGCGAGGCGGGCGCGGATCAGAGCCGGGGGCGCCGGGCGGACGCGCAGACAAGGTGCGCTGCTGCGGCGCGCGCTGTTGTGGCGGGCCGCCGGCCGGGCTGATATCGATCTGGTCTTCGGCGCTGTTGCCCTTGCGGGTGGCGTGGCGCTTCAGGGCCACAACAAAGCGTTCGGCCATGTCGGGCGCGATTTCCACCATGGTTTCGCCGGGGAAGATGCGGATGGCGCCGATATCGGGCTTGGTCACGCCGCCGCGGCGGCAGAGCAACGGGATGATCCAGCGCGGATCGGCATTATCGCGTCGGCCAACATCAAGGCGGAACCACACACCTTCGCCGCCGCGTTCGCCGCCACGATCGTGGCCGCGGCCGGCATCATTGCCTTGCCGGCTGTCGCGGCGCTCGGCACGAGGCGCCGGACCGGCATCCACAAGCTCTTCGGCCTGTGGCAAGCGGGCGCGGTGCATGCGCACCAGTGCAGCTGCAATCTCATCCACACCGTGTCGGGTCAGCAGTTCCTCCCCCAGGCGCTTGTCCTCATCGTCCAGCGCGCCGATGCCTTCGCCGATGCTTTCCAGCAAGCGGGTGCGATCCTGCACGGCGATGGCTTCCAGCGTTGGTACCGGGGTCCATTCGGCTTTCACGCCGGCCCCATGCAGCATGCGCTCCACGCGCCTGCGGGCGGGATAGGGCACAATGACCACGGCCGTGCCCTTGGCGCCAGCGCGGCCGGTGCGGCCCGAACGGTGCTGCAAGGTTTCTGCATCACGCGGCACTTCGACGTGGATCACGAGGCTCAGGCCCGGCAGATCGATGCCGCGCGCCGCCACATCGGTAGCCACGCACAGCCGCGCGCGGCGGTCGCGCAGCGCCTGCAGCGCCTGGTTGCGCTCGGACTGGCTATGCTCACCCGACAGTGCGACGGCGGCAAATCCCCGCTCGGTCAGACTGGCGTGCAGGCGGCGGACGTTGTCGCGCGTGGCGCAGAACAGCATAGCGGTCGGCGCTTCGTGGAAACGCAGCAGGTTGACCACGGCGGCTTCGATATCGGCGGGCGCGGTCGCGACGCATTGATATGCGATGTCGGCATGCTGGCTCGCTCTGCCGGCAGTGGCGAGGCGCAGCGCATCCTTCTGATAATCGCGGGCCAGTTCAGCAATGCCCTTGGGCATGGTCGCCGAAAACATCAGAGTGCGGCGTTCCGGCGGCGCAGCATCCAGAATCTCTTCCAGATCCTCGCGGAAGCCCATGTCGAGCATTTCATCAGCTTCATCGAGCACGACGACTTTGCAGTTATCCAGTAACAGCGCGCCGCGTTCGAGGTGATCGCGCAACCGCCCAGGCGTGCCGACCACGATATGCGTCCCGGCGCTGAGTGAGCGCCGCTCTACCTGCTGGTTCATGCCGCCCACGCAGGTGGCGATGCGACCACGCGCCGGAGCATAAAGCCAGGCCAGTTCCTTGGCGACCTGCAGGGCCAGTTCGCGCGTTGGCGCAATCACCAGTGACAGCGGGCGGGCGGGTGCTGGCAGCGCATCGGCACTGCCCAGCAGGTTTTCGGCCATGGCCAGGCCAAAGGCCACGGTCTTGCCCGAACCGGTCTGGGCGGAAACCAGCAGATCCCGGCCGCGCGCCTCTTCGGCAATCACGGCGGACTGGACCGGGGTGAGTTCTTCATAGCCGCGCTGTGCGATGGCTTGTGCCAGCGGCGCGGGGAGCGTTTCCATTGTCATGCGCGGCCTATGGGGCAAATGCCAGCGAAAGGCGAATCGAAGCAGATCAAACTCCGCACAGGCGGAAGCGGACGGAGAGCGGACGACGCCGGGGCACCGTCCGCTCGCCGTTGATCAGTACACTTCAAACAGGCCGGCCGCGCCCATGCCGCCGCCCACGCACATCGTGACGACCACATATTTGGCGCCGCGGCGCTTGCCTTCGATAAGGGCATGGCCGGTGCAGCGGGCGCCGGTCATGCCATAGGGGTGACCGATGGAGATCGAACCGCCGTTGACGTTCAGCAGATCAGGATCAATGCCCAGCACGTCGGCGCAGTGGATCACCTGCACGGCAAAGGCTTCGTTCAGTTCCCACAGGCCGATATCGTTCATGGTCAGGCCGTTGGCCTTCAGCAGCTTAGGGATGGCATAGATCGGGCCGATGCCCATTTCGTCGGGCTCCAGACCCGCCACCGCCATGCCGCGATAAGCACCCAGCGGGGTGAGGCCGCGCCGGGCGGCTTCCTTGGCTTCCATCAGCACGCTGGCCGACGCGCCATCGGATAGCTGGCTGGCGTTGCCGGCGGTGATGCAGCCGCCTTCGATCACCGGCTTCAGACCCTGCAGGCTTTCCAGCGTGGTTTCCGAGCGGTTGCCTTCATCCTTGCTCAGCGTGATCTCGTGAGTGGTGACCTCCTTGGTCTCCTTGTTGATCATCGCCATCGTCGCGGTCATCGGCACGATTTCATCGTCGAACTTGCCGGCAGCCTGGGCTGCGGCGGTGCGCACCTGGCTTTGATAGCCATACTCATCCTGACGATCGCGGCTGACATTGTAACGCTTGGCCACCACTTCGGCGGTCTGCAGCATCGGCATGTGGATATTGGGGTGCATGGCGACCAGGCTGGGATCCATGCCCACGCGCATCTTGTCGTTCTGCACCATCGAAATACTGTCCACACCGGCACCGATGCAAATCTGCATGCCGTCAACCATGATCTGCTTGGCGGCCGTGGCGATGGACATTACGCCCGACGAGCATTGCCGATCCATCGATTGGCCCGAAACCGTCACCGGCAGGCCGGCGCGCAGCAGCGCCAGGCGGGCGATGTTACCACCCTGCACACCCTGTTGCAGGGCACAGCCCATCACCACGTCGTCCACTTCAGCGCCTTCGATGCCGGCGCGCTTCACCGCGTGGGCAATGGCATGGCCGGCGAGCGTTGGCGACGGGGTGGCATTGAACGCACCGCGAAACGCCTTGCCGATCGGCGTGCGGGCGGTGGAAACGATAACAGCTTCACGCATGAGAAATTCCTTTCAGGTCAGGCCGGCTCAGCCGACATACTGCAGAGTGATCCATTCGGCGGCGAGGGCGGGCTTGGTTTCGCCTTCGATCTCGACTGTCACGTTGGTGGTGGTCTGCCAGGCGCCATCCGGGCGCTGGGACACATCGGCGATGGTGAAGCGGCCGCGCACCTTGCGACCCGATTTCACCGGCGCCATGAAGCGCACCTTGTTGAGGCCATAGTTGACCCCCATGCGCGTGCCCTTGATGCCTGGCATCGCCTGATAGGCCATCACCGACAGCAGGCTGAGCGTGAGATAACCGTGCGCAATGGTGGTACCAAACGGTGTCTGCGCCGCCAGTTCCGGGTTCACGTGGATGAACTGGTGATCACCCGTCACTTCGGCAAAAGCGTTGATCTTTTCCTGCGGGACCTCGATCCAGTCCGACACGCCAACCTCGCTTCCAACCAGTGCGCGAAACTCATCCAGCGTCAGTGATTTTCCGGCCATGCACATCTCTCCCCATAATCTTACTTTCCGGCAGCCTAGGCCCCGGCTTACGTGCGCGTCAACCCAGCAGAATCGCAGCAAACCCTTCACCGTTAACTTTATGATTACTTGGCATTAACCATAATCCATAGTTACTGGAGCTGGGCATCCGCAGTGCCGCCCCCGGCATGCCGATCAAAAATTATCGCTCGCCATGACCAGCCATCACCCTGCCGCCGCTTTCGCCCTCGCCGCGCTCGCCCTGATCATGAGCGCCGATGCCGGTGCCGTGACGGTGGCCAGCCTTGCCGGCGCCCCCGATCCCGGCCCACTGCGCAGCCAGCAATTGGTCGTCACGTTCCACACGCCGGTCGCGCCCGGCTTCACCTGGACAGGTGGACTGGCCAAGACCATCGGCGCCGCCACCAGGATACACACCGCGCCAGCCCAGAACAGCTCCCGCTTTGGCTTTGCATCGAGCGCGCATGCCGATCCGGTAGCGTATCACTCCCGGCGCGATCGGGTTCCACGGCATGAACCCGTGTTCTCGGTCATGAACAACCGCCCGTTTGCAGAAACGAATTGGTCTATGGGCCCGCTGTGCGAGCCCATGAAGGAAAAGCTGAAGGTCGCGCTGCTGCTCAAAAGGAGCCATGCAATCGTTGTGGTGTAGTGCGTCAGCCCAAGTGCAGCGAGTTGCGCCTGATACACATTGCCGGCCTGAAACGTACGAAAATCGCCATTGATGCCAAGGTTGAATTCAACCGCAGCGAGCGGAACACTCAGCCCGAGTGGCAAAAATACTGCCAATTTCAATAATTTATGTGTAAACTCCCGCAACATTTACAAACAAACAGCTACGCTTCGAAGACGGCTCACGCAGGCAGTAGGACAGGTAAGGTATTCTTCATTATTTTGAAAGACTTGGATAGTTAATTGTTGACGAAATACTAAATTTCAAGATGCGATACAGATGATCGCTGCGCAGCGCTGGAGGCGACACATTGGCAGTCAGCGCGGGCGTTCGGCGATCTGGGTTGGATCAATCAACCGGCCATCAGGCGCGGCGGTGAAGGTCGTCTGGGTGGGATAGGCCAACTCCACGCCCAGTTCGGCAAAGCGTCGCACGATTGCAAAGCCCACCGCTTGCCGCGCTGCGGTCATGGCCTCCAGTTCGGGAACGGTCACGAAGAAGACAAGTTCGAAATCCAGGCTGGACGGGCCAAATCCCGTGAAGGCGGCGCGGTCGAAGCGACAATCTGCCTGCGCGACCACGATGGCCCGCAGATAGCCGGGCAGCGCCTCCAGCAGGTCAGGCGCGGTCTGGTAGATGATGCCAAGGTTCAGAACCACGCGCCGTTCCTCGATGCGGTGCAAATTGGCCACCTGCTGTTCCAGCAGCTTTGTATTCGCCATCACCAATTGTTCGCCCGACAAGGATCGGATGCGGGTGGTCTTCAGGCCGATATGCTCCACGGTGCCGGTTGAGGTGCCATAGCTGATCGTGTCCCCCACCCGGAACGGACGGTCGAACAATATGGCCAGCGCGGCAAACAGATCGGAAAAAATCCCTTGGGCGGCCAAGCCGATGGCGATGCCGCCAACACCCAGACCCGCCACCAGTGCGGTGACATTCACGCCAAGATTATCGAGAATCAGGATCGCCGCCAGCAGCCAGACCACGACATTGACCAGAACGGTAATGATGCCCATGGCGTTGCCCAGCGCGACGGCATCCTCGCCGCCATGGCCAGCGCGGCGATGCACAAGGCCTAGCACCAGTTCCCGGATCCACAGGGCGCCCTGCACCGCCAGTGCGATGGTGAAGATATTATCCACCAGCCGCATCAACGGTCCGGGCAAGGCCACGGCATGGGTGGCGCCATCCAGCGCTGCCGCGATCAGGAACAGCAACAGCGTGCGTGCCACCAGTGCGCGCAGCAAACTGGGGATACCAGCGAACTCCCGCGGCAACACGCGCAGCGCGCCCCACTTCAACAGCAGCAGCGCCGCCAGCAGGGCGCCAGCAATCGCCACGCCGAACAGCGCCTCGCCGCTGCCCTGCGTGATCCAGGTCCAACTGGTTCCGAACACCTGTTCGGCCTTGGTCGCCGCCCGTGCGAGCGGATCGGCCATCACCAGGCGCTCTCCAGCCAGGCCGGCCGCCGCACCCTTACTTCTGCATCGCCCGCAAACAGTGCCTTGACCGCCTCCTCCAGCCGCAGGTGCACGATGGCAGCATTGCCGCGCCGGCTCCGCAATTTGCCACAGGCCCGGCCTTCGCCATCCTTCACCTCCACCGCATCACCGGGATCGCCGGCCAGCGTGACCGGCACCAGCCGGCGACGCACCTTGTCGCGGTGGTGCATGCGGGCCGTGTTTTCCTGGCCGACATAACAGCCCTTGGTGAACGACACGCCATCCAGCAGATCGGCGCCGGTTTCCAGCCAGAGCAGATCGTCCGAGCCGATATCCACGCTGTCCGGCACGCCGACGGCAAGGCGGTGCGCATTATAGGCGTCCGCCCCAGCCAGCGCGCTGCCGGCCGCGTCGATCCAACGCGCGCCCAATGCCGGCGTGCGGGCGTCGACGGCTTTTCCATCCGGCCAACTGGCCAGCACCGCCAGATCATAGCGCCGCGCCAGCGTTACCGCCTTGCGCAGCTTGTACATGCCAAGCCGCTTGAGCAGGGCATCGGCCTTTTCGGCCGCCACATCGATCAGGATCGCTCCACCCTCGCCGGCATGCAGGTGAAAATCGAACAAGGCCTTACCCTGCGGGCTGAGCAACCCGGCAAACACGGCACGGCCCGGCGCCACCAGCGCGACATCATGGGTGATCAGCCCCTGCAGAAAGGCCGCGACATCAGGGCCGTCCACCGCCAGCACGGCGCGATTTTCAAGTAACATGGGGTTCATCGGCAGTGAGATAGGCAATATCGCCCGCGCTGCCAATGCTGCCAGCCAAAAGCGGCGCCGCAACGCTTGACTCAGGCGGTCAATTCCATCATTGGAGCCGCCTTCGTCGCGGTGGCCATGCCTCCCGCGCGCAACCTGATTTACGCGGAACCGGAACCATGGCCAAGCCGACGACCATCAAGATCAAACTCGTGTCCACTGCCGACACTGGCTACTATTATGTAACCAAGAAGAACCCGCGCACCAAAACCGAAAAGCTCTTGTTCCGCAAATACGACCCGGTGGCCCGCAAGCACGTCGAATTCAAGGAAGCCAAGATCAAGTAAGCGCTTCGCGCGCAGCCTGACGGCATGCAGGGGGCTGGCGGTAACGTCGGCCCTTTTTGCGTTTGGCCGCGACGCCATCCCTGCTTGGCAGCCCTGCCGTCAACCGTTAGGCAGCATTCGTGTTGCGCGACAAACCCTCTTCCACTGATCCGGCTGTACTGGCCTTGCAGGCCCTTGCCCATGTGGCCGGCGCCGAGGCAATGGGGCCGCGCTTCCTGGCGCTCACCGGCATGGATGCCGATGCCTTGCGCGCCAACGCCGGAAAGCCGGCTACGCTCACCGCCTTGCTGGATTATCTGATGGCCAATGAAAATGATCTCCTGGCCACCGCCGAAGCCATCGGGGTGCGACCCGAAGTCCTGGCGCTCGCCGCCCGAAAACTGGGGAGTGACTGGTGAAGACGCGTCCGCTCATCGTGTCCGATTGCGATGGCGTGCTGCTGCACTTCATCGCGCCGTTCGTGGATTATCTGCGCAGCGTGCATGGCCTTACGCTCAGCATGGACAGTTTCGCGCTTACCGGCAATGTGAAGCGGCCCGATGGCAGCGCGGTGGCGCCACAAGAATTCCCGCCGCTGCTCGATGGCTTCTTTGCCGACTGGATGCACAACCAAAGCCCAATCGTCGGCGCGGCGGATTCGCTGGGGCAACTGGCGAAAGATTGCGACTTGGTGGTGCTCACCAACATCGCCGATCATCATGCGGAGCGCAGAACGCTGGAACTGGCGCGGCTGGGCATGCCCTATCGCGTGATCGGCAACCAGGGCGGCAAGGGCGCGCCGTTGAAGAGGCTGCTCGACGAATTCCAGCCGTCAGAAGCCGTCTTCATAGATGATCTGCCGCCCAACCACACATCGGTGAAGGCGCATGTGCCGCATGTCCACCGCCTGCACATGGTGGCCGAACTGGAAGTGCGCCACCTGATCCCGCAATCACCCGATGCTCATGCCCGCCACGATGATTGGCCGGCGATGCTGTCGCACATCGAAACCATCCTGAAAGGCTGATCAATGACTCCCGAACAGAAGCTCGCCGATCTCGGCATCACCCTGCCCAGCGCTGCTGCGCCCGCCGCCAACTATGTGCCGACGGTGACGGCCGGCAACCTAATGCACATCAGCGGCCAGATTCCCTTTGCCGAGGATGGCAGCCTGATGAAGGGCCGGCTAGGCGATACGGTTGAAGTAGCCTATGGTCAGGCCGCCGCGCGTCGCTGCGCTGTCGGCCTTATCGCGCAGATGAAGAATGCGTTGGGCGACCTTTCCCACGTCAAGCGCGTGGTGAAGCTGGGCGTATTCGTCGCCAGCCATCCGGATTTTACCGACCAGCCGGAAGTGGGCAATGGCGCCTCCGATCTGATGGTCGAAGTGTTCGGCGATGCCGGTCGCCATGCCCGTGCCGCTGTAGGCGTCGCCGTGCTGCCGCGCGGCGTGGCTGTCGAAGTGGACGCCGTCGTCGAGATCGCCTGATGGCCGCCGTGCCGGTGCGTGTGGTGGGCAAAGCCAGCGAGATTTCGCTGGCCAATTGGAACGCTTGCGCCGGCCCCGTGAACCCCTTTGCGCAAGGGGAATTCTTCCGCGCGCTGGAAGAATCAGGCAGCGCTTGCAGCCGTACCGGATGGCAGCCTGTCCACTTGGTCGCCGATGGTGTGGACGGCCGCCCAGCGGGCATCATGCCGGTCTATCTGAAGACCCACAGCCAGGGCGAGTATGTGTTCGATCACGCCTGGGCCGATGCGTGGGAACGAGCAGGCGGGCAGTATTACCCCAAGTTGCAGGCCGCCTTTCCGTTCACGCCCGCTACCGGGCCCCGGTTGCTGCTGCGTGACGAAGCCGCAGGCCCGGCCCTGATCCGCGCGGCCGAGCAATTGACGGAGAGCAACAATTTCTCCAGCGCCCACGCGACTTTCCTCACGCCCGAACAGCAGGCGATGTTCCGCGATGCCGGCTGGCTGATCCGCACCGGCGAACAATTTCATTGGCAGAATGAGGGCTATCGCGATTTCGTCGATTTCCTCGGTGCCCTGTCCTCATCGCGCCGCAAGATGATCCGCAAGGAACGCGAGCGCGCGCTCGCTGGCCTGGAGATCGTCCATCTCACCGGCAGTGCCATCACCGAAAGCCATTGGGATGCGTTCTGGACCTTCTATCAAGACACCGGCGCCCGCAAATGGGGCCAGCCCTATCTGAAACGCAGCTTCTTCTCGGTGATTGGCGAGACGATGGGCAGCCGCGTGCTGCTCATGCTGGCGCTGCGCAATGGCAAGCCCATGGCCGGCGCACTCAATTTCATCGGGGATGAGTGCCTCTATGGCCGTTACTGGGGCTGCACCGAAGACGTACCCTTCCTGCATTTCGAGCTGTGCTATTATCAAGCCATCGAGTGGGCCATCGCCAATTGCCGCGCCCGGGTCGAAGCCGGCGCGCAGGGGCAGCACAAGTTGGCGCGCGGCTATCGCCCCACGCCGGTGATCTCCGCCCATTACATCCCTAATCCCGGGTTCCGGCAAGCGGTTGCCGATTATCTCGCCCGCGAAACCCAAGCGGTGATCGAGGAAATTGAATATCTGGATGCCCACGGCCCGTTCAGGCAACCGCAAGACTAATCCGTGCTAGTATAAGCGATGCGACTCATGCTCCTGCTAGCCCTGCTGGCCACTCAAGCCACGGCCACCGAGGTGATTCGCCTGTCCGATGCGCAGCGCGAGGCGGTGATTGCGGCCGCCGCCAATGGCCCGGAACGAATGCCGGTGCTCACGCCTGAAAAGGCCAAGCGCCAGCCGGTCCTTGATCGCTCACTTTATCCGGAATTCTATCAGGACGGCGGCGGCGCGGTACAGGATCGCAAGGTGCATGGCGAAATGAGCATGTTTGCCGGCAGCGGCGGCACGTTCGGCGTCAGCGGCACCGCCTCGGTGCCCTTAGGGGAGACCGGCACCGCCGCCTTCTCCGTGATGCAGGGCACCAGTCGCTGGGGCGGCCTTTCAGGATTCGGTTTTGGCTTCACCAGTGGTGATGCGCAGAACAATATGATCATCGGCAACAATTTCGGTGGCTATGGTGGCTTCGGTGCCTTTGGCGGTCCGTTCGGCGGGCCCTGGACCACCCCCTACGGCCAGACCTGGCAGCCGGCTCTGCGGATGCGGCGGCGCTAGAGCGGCCGCCCTTCGGCGTCGATCCACAAATCATCCGGCAAGGCGCGAACCCGCACGCAGCGGCGGCCGTCTTCGGTGTAGGTGATGATATCGGTGGGCGCACGCGTGCCCACCAACAGCAATCGCGCCGGCTGATCACTCACATTTTCAAGATGATGCCCGGCGGCCACCCCGGCCGGAAAGGTCGCGGCATCGCCGGGCTGCATCGGCGTCACCACCCCGCCTTCGTGCAGCAGCAGGCTACCCTCAAGCAGCAATAACATTTCGTCTTCATGGGCATGCCAGTGATTGCGTGAGGTGGATGCCCCCGGCGGGATGGTCTGGATGAGCGCGCCGAACTGCTGAAGCCCTCCAGACTCGCTGATCCATTGCGACTGGATGGTGCCGCCTGGCGCATCGTCATTCTCGGTTAGCATCGCGTCCGGCCTGATAAGCGGCATGGGCCAATCCTTCAGTGCAGGGCGATATTGTCGATCAGCCGCGTCGTACCGATCACGCCGGCCACCATCAGCCGTGCACCCGGCGCCATAGTGCCCAAGCTGTGCAGCGTCTCACCATCAACAAGTTCCAGATAATCAAGGCGCACGAAACCGGCGGACTTGATGCTGCGTTCGCCGGCGGCCAACGCAGCGGCCACTGGCATACCTTCAAGGATCGCCGCACGGGTCGCCTGCAGAGTTTGGGGCAGCGCAAGCGCGCGGCTCCGTTCGTCGGCCGAAAGATAGGCGTTGCGGCTGGACAGGGCGAGACCACCATCATCTCGCACGATCGCGCAGCCGTGGATTTCCGTGCCGATGTCCAGATCGGCTGCCATGCGCTTGACAATGGCCAGCTGCTGCCAGTCCTTCTCCCCGAACACCGCCGCATCGGCCTGCGCCGCGCTCAGCAACTTGGCCACCACTGTTGCCACGCCGTCGAAGTGCCCAGGCCGCACCCGGCCGCACAACAGATCAGGCAGGCCGCCCACCCGCACGAAGCTGGCAAAGCCCGGCGGATACATGGTGGCGACATCGGGGGCATAGAGCAGGCTGCAGCCCGCGCCGGCCAGCTTCACGGCATCGCCGGCTTCATCGCGCGGATAGCGAGCCAGATCCTCGTTCGGCCCGAACTGTTTGGGATTCACGAATATGGAGGCGACCGCGACATCGGCCAGCGTGAGGCCTTTTGTCACCAGCGCCAGGTGGCCGGCGTGCAATGCGCCCATGGTGGGCACGAAGGCAACGCGCTTGCCCGCGGCCTGCCAGTTGCGCACTAGGGCGCGCAGTTCGCCGGGTGTTCGCACGGTTGGCAGCGTGCTGGTCATGCAGTCTTCATAAAGGAGCACCCCATGGGGCGTTGACAGGCTGGCGGCGCTGTGAGCGATACGGGATCGAAGTGCAAGTCAGAACAAGGGATGATTGTGACTGCTCATGTGATCGTGCTCGCCAATGAAAAGGGCGGCACCGGCAAATCCACCACCGCCGTGCATATCGGCGTTGCCCTGGCGCTTGCCGGAAAACAAACCGCGCTGATCGATCTCGACACCCGTCAGCGCACCTCCACACGCTATCTGGAAAACCGCTGGAACCACGCCCAGCGGCACGGTATCACCCTGCCCGGCCCGGCCGCGGTGGTGGTGGCCGATGGCGACGGCGCCGAAGCCGAATTGGCGATGCGGTTCAGTCAAGCCAGCCGGCAGGAATTCATCGTGGTCGATTCGCCCGGCCGCGATTCGGCATTGGCCCGCGCCGCGATGGCCCGGGCTGACACACTGGTGACACCAATCAACGACAGTTTCGTCGACTTCGATCTTATCGGCGAAGTCGACGGCGAAACTTTCGAGGTGAATAAGCCTAGCTTCTATGCCGAAATGGTCTGGGAAGCGCGCACCCGCCGCGCCCGCGAGGAAGGCCGCCCGATGGATTGGGTAGTGCTGCGGAACCGCCTGTCCACGCTCGATGCCCGCAACAAGCAGCGGGTTGGCGCAGCACTAGATACGCTGTCGAAACGCATCGGTTTCCGAGTCCTGCCGGGCCTTTCGGAACGCGTCATCTTCCGCGAATTCTTCCCGCGTGGGCTCACCCTGCTGGATCGCGCCGCCCTCACCGATTTCTCGCTCTCCCACGTCGCTGCCCGCAACGAATTGCGCGCCCTGATCGCCGGGCTGAACCTGCCCGGCGGGATCGAGATGGCGGCCTGATGGGCCTCGCGCTCATCGTCATGCTTGGCCTTGCCTGGTGGCTCCACCAGAAGGGCAGGCTGATGCCCGATCTGATGCTGTATGGCGGCCTTGGTGTCGCCGGTCTCCTAGCCTTTCGTTTCCTTTCCAGCGGCCGTATTGTGCCGGCTGCGCTGGTGACAGCGGGCGGCTGGGCGTGGTGGATGTGGAGCCAGAAGGACGGACAGGGCAACGGCGAACTGGCGCAGGCGGCGCGTCTGCTCGGCGTTGCCCCCGACTCCCCGTCCGAAACCATCTGGCAGGCGTGGCGCCAGGCGATGACCAGCGCCCACCCTGATGCCGGCGGCACAACCGAAGCCGTCCAGACTCTCACCGCCGCGCGCGACCTTTTGATCATGGCGGCCGAAAAGCGCCGGGAATCAGGCGATTGAACGCACGTATGCCCAACCGCCACATGATCGATCCCAGCGCCCTTCGCGCCTACGACATTCGCGGCATAGTTGGCGAAACCCTGAACGAGGCCGACGCCCATGCCGTTGGCCGCAGTTTCGGCACAATCCTGCGCCGGGCGGGCGGGCCCAAAGCAAGCCCGGTCGTCTGCCTGGGTCGAGACGGCCGTCACAGCAGCCCCGGCCTTGCCGCTGCGGCAACCGAAGGTCTGCTCAGCACAGGCTGTGACGTCATCGATATCGGTCTCGGCCCATCGCCGATGCTCTATTTCAGCGTGTTCGAACTGGGGGCCGATGCCGGCCTGATGGTCACCGGAAGCCACAACCCAGCCGACTGGAACGGCATAAAGCTGATGATGAACACCGGCCCGTTCCATGGCGCTGAAATCCAGGCGCTCGGTGCCCTGGCGGCGGCGGGTGATTGGGAGGTGGGCAGCGGCACGGCCAGCCAGGTCGCCATCATGAATCGCTATGTCGATGCGATGCTTGCCGATTTTCGCGGTGGTCATTTTACCATCGCTTGGGACTGCGGCAACGGCGCCGCAGGCCCGGTGGTGGAGCGGTTGACCCACCTGCTGCCCGGCACCCACCATTTGCTGTTCGCCGATGTCGATGGCAGTTTCCCAAATCATCACCCCGACCCCACGGTGGAAGCCAATCTTGCTGATCTGAAACGCGTGGTGCGCGAGCAAGGCTGCGATTTCGGCGTGGCCTTTGACGGCGATGCAGACCGGATCGGCGCGGTAGATGCCGAGGGCCGCGTGGTGTGGGGCGATGAACTGTTGAGCCTTTTGGCCGAGCCGGTGCTGCGCGAGCTGCCCGGCAGCCCCATCATCGGCGACATCAAGGCCAGCCAGGCGTTGTTCGATCGTATCGCCGCGCTGGGCGGCGTGCCCGACATGTGGAAGAGCGGCCACAGCCTGATGAAGGCACGGCTGCTGGAACTGAACGCGCCGCTCGCCGGCGAAATGAGCGGCCACATCTTCTTTGCCCACCGCTGGTACGGCGTGGACGATGGCATATTGGCGGCCGTGCGCCTGATCGAGGCGGTTACGCTGCTCGGCGGCTCGCTCACGGCACTCAAAGACGCCATGCCGGCGATGATCAACACGCCTGAATTCCGCTTCCCCTGCCCCGAACCTCGCAAGTTTGCCGTGGTTGCCGAAGTGCTGGCCCGGCTGAAGGCACAGCGCGCCCGCGTTAACGAAATCGACGGTGCCCGCGTGATGCGTGCCGATGGCTGGTGGCTGCTGCGGGCGTCGAACACGCAGGATGTGCTCACCGCGCGCGTTGAAGCGCAGGATGCCGCCGCCATCGCCCGGCTGTTGGCAGAATTGAACGAGCAACTGGCACTGTCTGGCGTGGCGGCGGTCGAAATCGGGCATTGAGGCCTCTGGCAAGCCAGCCGCTTATCCCTTAAGCCCCTTGGTGTATGAGCATCTGGGCAACGTTGGCCGGCACGGCACTGGGCCTGCTGATCGGCGGCCCCTTGGGGGCGCTGGCCGGCGCGGCGGCGGGCGGCGCCATGGATGCCATGCGGGCCCGCGCCACCAATCCTGAACGCCGCCGCGTCGCCTTCTCCATCTCCGCCATCGCGCTGGCAGCCAAGATGGCCAGCGCCGATGGCAATGCCAGCGCCGCAGAATTCGCCATCTTCCAGCGCCTGTTCCAAGTTGATCCGGCCGAAGCCGGCAACGCGCGGCGCTTCTATGATCTGGCCAAGGGCTCGATCGCGGGTTTTCAGGCCTACGCCATCCAGGCCGCGGATCTGCTCGGCCAGGGTTCGGCTACGCTGGAAGATCTGCTCGATGCGCTGTGGATGATTGCAGCGGTGGATGGCTTTCACGAGGCTGAACTGGCCTATCTGGGCGAAGTCGCCACCATCTTGGGCTTTGATGAAGCAGCGCAAGCCCGTATCCGCCGCCGCCACCTCGCGCCGGCTGCTGCTGATCCATGGGCGGTGCTGGGGGTGGAGCCGGGCGCTGATGCCGCTGCTCTGCGCACGGCATATCATGCGCTGGTGAAGCGCTATCACCCCGATCGCGCCCTCGCCGAAGGCGTGCCCTCCGAATTCATCCGCGTATCGGAACTCAGGATGGCCGATATCAACGCCGCCTATGACCGGCTGACCGGGAGACGGCGATGAAGCCCCTGCATCTGGCCGCTATCCTTGCCATCGACGTGGTGTGGGGCTGCAACATCGTCGCCGTGAAGGAAGGCGTAATGAGCGCTGGGCCGATGACAGCGGTGCTGCTGCGCTATGTCGTCGCCACGGTGGTCTGCTTGCCCTTTCTACGCTGGCTGCCGGGGCGGATGGGATTGATCCTCGTCACCGGTTTTGTCGCCGGAGCGTTGTTCATGTCGTTGGGCGCGGTGAGTTTTGCACTGGCAGACAATATCTCGGCCCTGTCCATCGTCGGCCAATTGGGGGTGCCGTTCAGCCTGATCCTCGCTGTGATCTTCATGAAGGAAGAAATCCGCTGGCCGCGCATCACGGCCATCGCGCTCTGCTTCCTGGGTGTTGTGGTGATGGGCTTTGATCCGGCCATCGCCAACGAACGCATCGGCATCCTGCTCACGGTGGGCGCCGCCCTCAGCTGGGCGGTGGGCAATCTGTTGTTCCGCAAACTGCAGGGCGTGCCGGTGCTGGTCATCCACGGCTGGCTCGGCATTGTTGCCATCCCGATCATGGCCACGCTGGCATGGACGTTCGAGCCCGCCAAACTTGCCGCCATCCCCGATCTGCCGCTCAGTACCTGGGGCTGGATCGCCTATTCCGGCATCATGTCCAGCATTGTTGGCCATGGCGGGATGACCTGGCTTTTCCAGCGCTACCCGGTCGCCGTCGTCTCGCCACTCACATTGCCCACACCGCTGATCTCCGTCGCCATTGCGGTCGCCGTCTATGACACGCCGATCACCGGTCAGATGATGGTCGGCGGGCTCTTGACGCTGATTGGCGTCGCCATCATCACCATCCGTACCGCGCAACGCCGTGACAGCGACATGCCAGTGGAGCCGACATGATCCAGCGGGCCAGCCCCAATTTCAACGACCGGCAACTGCCCATCGGCATCCTCGTCCTGCACTACACCGGCATGCAGAGCAGCGCCGAAGCCATCGACTGGCTGGCCAATCCGGCTTCAGGTGTTTCTGCCCATTATGTCGTCGCCGAAGACGGTACGGTGCTGCAAATGGTGGACGAGGCCAAGCGCGCCTGGCACGCCGGGCGCAGTTGGTGGCGCGGCGTGACCGATGTGAACAGCGCCAGCATCGGCATCGAAATCGTCAATCCCGGACACGAGTTCGGCTATGCGCCCTTCCCGGCCCCACAGATGGACGCGGTGCACGCGCTGGTGGCCGAAATCTGCGCTCGCCACGCCATCCAGCCGGCCAACGTGGTGGGCCACAGCGACATCGCCCCCACCCGCAAGGAAGACCCGGGCGAACTGTTCGACTGGCCCCGCCTCGCCCGCGCCGGCCTTGCGGCTGCGCCAAAGCCCTGCATGGACCCGAACTGGACCGACATGGGCTTCATGGCCGCACTGAGCCGCTATGGCTATGACGTTTTCGCGCCAACCGAAGCCGTCATCGCCTTCCAGCGCCACCACAGGCCGGCGCGCCTTGACGGCGCGATCGATGCGAAAACCCGCACGATCTTGCGCGGGCTGTTGCTGGCCGAAGGACTGTAGAAAAAGGCGGCCGGCGCCCGAGGGAGCACCGGCCGCGAGGGTTCCGCAGATGGTCCAACAGGGGGAAGACCATCGTCATTGCGGGCGCTGGCAGGGCTGCCAACCAGCGGGCCGGTGAAATAGGGGGGCCGGCCCGACGTTTTTATTTTGCCGTCAGCGCGCAAACATTGCAACGCCGTAATGTTTGCCTGCGACGTTTTTTACACCGCGCCTGGCTTGCGCGCACCCAGCGGCAGATCATGGCCGCCGAAATCGAGCGTGGATTTCGAAATGACGCTGCCCAGTGCATCGACGATCAGGCGCAGGCGACGCTTGTCGGTAGCGAAAGTCAGGCGGAAGGTGCCAAAATCCTCGTCCATGCCGGCTTCCACCCAAGACGAGATGAGGCGGCCAGCCAGCATCGGCTGCACCTGGTCCGGTTGCAACTTCAGCCCTTCTGCGATCACCTCGGCCGAGACTGTAAAGCTCTCTCCGCTGCCTTCGATTTCGATCATGCCGCTGCCATGGCGCGGGTGAACTGAAAATGCTAGAGTAGCATCGCGATCACGTCGTTGGGCGACCGCGTCGGGAGCAATCCTGCCGAGGAAAGTCCGGGCTCCACGGAACGCGGTGCCGGGTAACACCCGGCGGTTCAGGGAAACCTGGATCAGGGACAGTGCCACAGAGAAGAGACCGCCGATGGCTCCTTTCGGGGAGGACAGGCAAGGGTGAAACGGTGCGGCAAGAGCGCACCGCGCGATGGGCAACCAAAGCGGCACGGCAAACCCCACCGGGAGCAAGACCGAATAGGGATGGCGCGCATGTTTCGGCATGCAGGGCAGGAACCGGCCCAGTCATCCGGGTTGGTTGCTGGAGGCGGCGGGTAACCGCCGTCCGAGAGGAATGGTCGCCCAGGGGTGAAAGCCCTGGACAGAACCCGGCTTACAGGCGGCGTGATCGCATCGCAGCCCGGCCAGGTCGCAACGCAACGCGTTGCGCCCGGACTCGGACAAGATCGGCCAGCGAGCGAAAACGGCGGCCATCAGGCTCACGTTTTCGGCTCGTCTGACGGCGTGGCCCGCCACGCACTTCCTTGCTTCCTCATTTGGACGCTAAAGAGGACCCGGCGGCTCCGCCGCCGGCCGCGCACCTTCACCCACTCCGCAGCAACGCCACCCCCGCATCCCGCTCGAACAGATAGAGCAGCACCCGCGCCGCCTGCCCGCGCGCCCCATCCAGCCCGCCATCGCGATCCAGCAACAGCCGCGCATCATCGCGCGCCATCGTCACGAACTTCTGCACCCGCTCTGGATCAGCGAAGCGGAACGCCTCCTCTCCCGATTGGCGCGTGCCGAGGATCTCGCCGGCCCCGCGCAGGCGAAGATCCTCCTCGGCAATCCGGAACCCATCATTGGTTTCGCGCATCAGCTTCAGCCGACTGCGCGCGGTTTCCGAAAGTGCCTCACCCCGTAACAACATGCACACGCTGTGGCCGCTGCCGCGCCCGACCCGCCCGCGCAACTGGTGCAACTGTGCGAGCCCAAAGCGCTCGGCGGCCTCGATGATCATCAGCGTGGCGTTGGGCACATCGACTCCCACTTCGATCACCGTCGTCGCCACCAGCACCGCCAACCGCCCGGCAGCGAATTCGGCCATTACCGCATCCTTGTCCGGCCCCTTCATCTTGCCGTGAACGAGGCCGACTTTGCCCTCCCCTATCCGCCCCTTCAGGAAGGCGGCGCGGGTGGTAGCCGCGGCTTCGTCTGCATCCTCGGTGCCATCCACCAGCGGACATACCCAATAGGCCTGCCCACCGGCTTCGACATGACGGGCAAGGCCGGCAGCCACATCCTCGAACCGCCCCGTCACCCGCGTTTCAATGGGCTGACGGCCGGGCGGACGCTCGTCGATCTGGCTCTGATCCATTTCGCCAAAGCGGGTCAGCGCCAGGCTGCGCGGGATCGGCGTGGCGGTCATCGCCAGCACGTGCGGCGGCACCCGGCCCTTGTTGGCCAGCATCAACCGCTGGGCGACGCCGAACCGGTGCTGTTCGTCCACCACCACGAGGCCAAGATCATCATAGGCCACGGCTTCCTGAAAAATCGCGTGCGTACCAACCAATATGTCGATCCGCCCCGCCGCCAGATCGGCCAGCAACGCCTCGCGCGCCTTGCCCTTGTCACGGCCGGTGAGCAGCTCGATCCGCACTGGCAGGCCTGCAGCAACCTTGGTGAGTGTCGCATGGTGCTGGCGAGCGAGAATTTCCGTCGGCGCGAGCAAGGCCGCCTGCGTGCCGGCCTCCACCGCAGTGAGCATGGCGATCAGGCCAACGAGGGTCTTGCCCGATCCCACGTCGCCCTGCAGCAACCGCAACATTGGCTGGGCCTGCGCCATGTCACCCATGATCTCGCCGATCACGCGGCTTTGCGCGTTGGTCAGTTGCCACGGCAAACTAGCCTTCAGCGCATGCACCAGCCGGCCACTGCCCGCCAGCGCCCGCCCGCGCCGCGCCCGCGTGTCAGCGCGCACCAGCAGCTGCGCCAGTTGGTTGGCAAGCAGCTCATCATAGGCCAGCCGGTCACGCCCCCCTTCCAGCCGATGCGCGGCCAGCAGCGATTCGGCGAACGAGGCCCAACCGTAACGCTCGATCACGCTCGGCTCGATCCATTCACCAAGAACAGGAACGCGGGTCAACGCCTCGGCTACCAACTGGCTCATGCGCCGGTTGGTAACACCTTCCGTCAGCGGATAGACCGGCTCACGCAGCCCCGGCGGTGCCGCGCTGTCCATCGCAAGCACTTCCGGGTGAGCGATCTGCAATTTTTGGCCATAACGGTCGAGCTTGCCGACGATGCGCTTTTCGACCCCGATCGGCAGCTTGGTCGCCGCCCAACTCGCGGTCTGGCCAAAAAACGTCAGGTCCACCCACTGGCCACCGCGGCCCACCGCCGCCACCCGCAAGGGGCTGCGCGGGCCGCCGCGCTCGTGACGGGCCGGGGTGAGCGGCACCACAATGGGCCGTCCCACCATAGTTTCGTCCACCGTCTCCACCGCCAGCCGGTCGATTACCATCGTCGGCAGGTGAAACGCCAGATCGAGTGCGCGTGTTATCTTCAGTCGCGCCAATTGCCGCACCTGTGCCGAACCGACGCCCTTCAGCGCGGCCACTTCGGCAAACAGGGGATTGAGGATGGCAGGGCGCATGATATTGGCATGGTTGTAACACCGCGCTGGCCGTTTGAAACGCCTGCGCGGCATTTGCGTTTGAAGGGCTGCCAGATGAACGACAACCAGGTTGAGGATGGGCAGATCGATCCTTGGGATCTGCGCATCCGCAAGGCCAAGTATCGCGGCTCGCATCGCGGCACCAAGGAATCCGATCTGGTGGTCGGCGGCTTTTTCGATCGATACCACGCCAGCTGGACCGAGGCCGATCTGGCCTGGTTCGAGCAACTGCTGGAAGAACAGGATGTCGATATCTTGGCCTGGGCGTTCGGCTCCACCGCCGTGCCAGCCCGGCTGGATGGCGACCAGATGAAGCTTCTGAAAAATCTCGATTATGTCGAAGTGACCAAATGATCGATCTGCCGCGTTTCGTCGATGCCAAGCGGCCGGTCACGCTGGCGCGCTGCGCTGGCGGCTATCTGCCGTGGCTGATGGCCGACGTGGCCCGTGCCGCCAAAGGCCGCGCCTGGTTCATCGCAGCGGACGAAGCGCAGGCCCGAAGCATGGCCGAAGCCGCCACTTACTTTGCACCCGAAATAGCCATCACGATGCTGCCGGCTTGGGATTGCCTGCCCTATGACCGCGCCTCTCCGTCGTTGAAGATGGCGGCCGAGCGCATGGCGGCGCTGGCAGCACTGGCCGAACGCCAAGCCGGCGCGGAATTGATCATCACCACCGTCAACGCCATCACCCAGCGCTGCCTGCCCAAGGCGCAGATCGCCCGGATGGCGGCGCGGCTGAAACCCGGCAGCCGCATCGATCGCAATTCGCTGGCGCTGAAGCTCGCCGCCAATGGCTTCGTGCGCGTCGATACCGTGGTGGAACCCGGCGAATATGCCCTGCGCGGCGGCCTGGTGGACGTGATGCCATCGGGCGAGGAATATGCCTTGCGGCTCGATTTCTTCGGCGACGAGATTGAATCGATTCGCCGTTTCGATCCCGCCACCCAGCGCAGCCTTGGCCCAGCCGAAGGCTTCGATCTGCTGCCCGTCTCCGAAGTCATGCTGGATGCCGATCGTATCCGGGCCTTCCGGTCGGGTTGGCTGGAAAAATTCGGCGCCACCGCCACCGGCGATCCGCTTTACGAAGCGGTGAGCGATGGCCGCCGACTGGCCGGCATGGAACATTGGCTGCCGCTGTTCGAGCCGGAACTGGTCACCCTGTTCGACTGGCTGGGCGCTGACGATGTGCTGGTGCGCGATGCGGGTGCGGACAAGGCCGCCGCCGACCGGTTCGACGCCGTCGCCGATTATCACGACAACCGCGTCGCCGCGTCGAGCCAGAAGAAAGGCAGCTACCGCCCGCTGCCGCCAGACGCACTCTACCTGTCACGCGAGGAATGGGCGGAACGGCTCACCGCTCACGCCGTTCATGGCACCAGCCCGCACAGCGTGGCGCCCGGCACCTTGTTTGCCATCGATTGCGACGCCGTGCCCCCCCGCGATTTCGCCCCGGAACGCGTCGGCCAGGCCAATGGCGGCCCGCCGGTCTACACCGCGATCAAGGCACACATCGAAGACCGCCGCGCCGCCGGCGACCGGGTGGTGCTGGCCAGCTATTCCAATGGCGCGCGCGAACGGCTGCGTGGCCTGCTCGCGGATGAAGGCGTGCAACGCCTGGTCACCGCCGATCACTGGCAGGAAGCGCAAGGGTTGGCCGACGCCGGCCAGATCGTGCTCACCGTGCTGCCATTGGACCACGGCTTCACCCGGATTGATCCGCGCGGACCGCTTTGCCTGCTCACTGAACAGGACATGCTGGGCGACCGACTCGTCCGCAAGGCCCGCTCTGCGCGCAAGGCCGATGCCTTCCTCGCAGAACTGGCAATGCTCACGCCCGGCGATCTCATCGTCCACCGCGATCACGGCATCGGGCGATACGATGGCCTGCTGGCCATCCCCATCGGCGAAAAGCCGCACGACTGCGTCGCGCTCACCTACGACGGCGGCGACAAGCTGTATGTGCCGGTCGAGAATATCGACGTTCTCACCCGTTACGGCAGCGATTCCGAAGGCGTTGGCCTCGACAAATTGGGCGGCGTCGCATGGAGCACGCGCAAGGCACGGATGAAGAACCGTATCCGCGAAATTGCCGGCGAATTGCTGGCGACTGCGGCGGCGCGCGCCCTACGCGAAGGCGAACCGGTCAGCATCGATCCGCATGGCATGGCCGCGTTTGTGGACCGCTTCCCCTATGCCGAAACAGACGATCAGTTGAAGGCCATCGGCGATGTTGTGGACGATCTCACCTCCGGCCGGCCGATGGACCGGCTGGTGTGCGGCGATGTCGGTTTCGGCAAGACGGAGGTCGCCCTGCGCGCCGCCTATGCCGCCGCTCTGTCTGGCATGCAGGTCGCCGTCGTCTGCCCAACCACCTTGCTCGCCCGCCAGCACTACCAGAACTTCCGCGAGCGTTTCGTGGGCCTGCCCGTCGAAGTGCGTCACCTCTCCCGCCTGGTGAACACTGCGGATGCCAAGGCGGCTCGCGATGGGCTGGCGGATGGCACGGTGGATATCATCGTCGGCACCCACGCCATACTGGCCAAATCGGTGGAGTTCAAACGGCTCGGCCTGGTTATCGTGGACGAGGAACAGCGCTTTGGCGTCGTCCACAAGGAGCGGCTGAAATCGCTGAAGGCCGATGTGCATGTGCTCACCCTCACTGCCACACCGATCCCGCGCACCCTGCAAATGGCGCTGACGGGCTTGCGTGAAATGTCGATCATCGCCACCCCGCCGGTCGATCGCCTCGCTGTGCGCACCTATGTAAGCTCGTTCGATGAAGTGGTGATTCGCGAGGCGCTGCTGCGCGAACATTATCGCGGCGGGCAGAGCTTTTTCGTGGTGCCGCGCATCGCTGATCTGGCGGATATCGAACAATTCCTGCGCGAACAGGTGCCGGAAGTGAAGCCGATCACTGCCCACGGCCAGATGGCGCCATCGGAAGTGGAAGAGCGCATGAGCGCCTTTTATGACAAGCGCTATGATGTGCTGCTTTCGACCACAATCATTGAATCCGGCCTCGACATTCCGTCGGCCAACACGCTGATCGTGCACCGCGCGGACCGTTTCGGCCTCGCTCAGCTTTACCAAATTCGCGGTCGTGTTGGCCGGGGCAAGACCCGCGCCTATGCCTATCTCACCACCGCCGACGGCCACACCATAACCGAAGGCGCCGAGAAACGCCTGCAAGTGCTGAGCCAGCTCGACACGCTGGGCGCCGGCTTCCAGTTGGCCAGCCACGATCTTGATCAGCGGGGGGCGGGTAATCTCTTGGGCGACGAACAATCCGGCCATATCAAGGAGATCGGCTTCGAACTCTACCAGTCCATGCTAGAAGAGGCGATCCTGGAAGCCAAGGCCGAAGCCGCCGGCATGAAGCCACCGGCAGAAGCCTTCAGCCCCCAAATCACCGCCGAAGTACCGATCCTGATCCCCGACCATTATGTGCCGGATTTGAACGTGCGCATGGCGCTCTACCGCCGCCTCAACGAGATCGACAGCCGCGCCGGCATCGACAGCCTCGCCGCCGAAATCATCGACCGCTTCGGCAAATTGCCCTCCGAAGTGGAAAACCTGCTCTGCGTCATCGAGATCAAGCAGGCCTGCATCACCGCCGGCATCGCTAAGCTGGAAGCAGGCCGCAAGGGTGGCCTCGTCACTTTCCGCGACGACCGGTTCGCCAACCCCGATGCGCTGATGGACTACATCACCCGCCTCGGCGAACGCGCCAAGGTGCGGCCAGATCAGAAATTGTTTATCGCGGCCGATTGGGGGGACGATCGCACCCGCCTAAAAGGTGCGCTTGCCATCGCTTCAGCGTTGAGCAAATTGGCTGCGGGCGCCAAGCTTAAACCCGTGGCCAAACCGGCCACCAAGCCGGTGCCGCCGTCGAAAGCGCCGATTCGGCCTGCAGTGTTCAAATCTAAGTTCGGCAAGAGATAGGGTGAAGTGTCTTCCGGCGGGCAGGGACTTATCCCTGCACCCGCTTGTTTTGGGTGAGCCTGAAAACCACAGACCGGTCATGCTGGCGCAGACCACCATTCATCGCGCACCTGGCGCGTTTATGGCTTACCGCGCGCCACGGTGGATGCTGGCCTGTACCAGTATGATGAGCTCGCTTTGAAAAGGGCGCACATTGAAGCGAACTGGTGCAGGGGCATCGCCCCTGCCCGCCGGAGGCCCACAGCCTCACGCCACGCTGGTCTTGGATTTGCGGCGATTGCAGAAAGCGGTCAGCGCCATCCGGTCGTGCGGCGGGGCGACGCAATAGCCTTGCACCCGCTGGCAGCCAGTTCGGGGCGGCTTTCTAAATGCGGGGTCAGGCCAGCAGACGCAACAATTGCCGCTAGGTCATCCGCGTACAGAGGTGGTATGAGCAAAACCGGATCGGCGTTCATCGCGCCCATTACGTCCGGAACCTGCCCTGTTGTACGCTCTTTAAGACACGCATCGAAGCTGGTTAACGCTCTGCTTGTCCAGTCCGACAATCAAGCGGCTGCAAGGTCCATACGAAAAGCGCTTGCCAACCGATGCAGGCGTGCCACAGGCTCGGTGCATGTTTGGTGAAGGCAATAGGCGGGTGCGCGCATCAGAACGGCCGCTGATAGATCCGTTCGGCCGCGCCATTACCTACTTGCGCGTTTCGGTCACCGATCGCTGCGATTTCCGCTGCGTTTATTGCATGGCCGAAGACATGACCTTTTTGCCGAAAAGCGAAGTGCTGAGCCTGGAGGAGATCGACCGCATCGCCAGCGCATTCATCCGGCGAGGCACCCGCAAGCTGCGGTTGACCGGCGGCGAGCCCCTGGTGCGGCGTGGCATCATGGATCTAGTGAACAGCCTTGGCCGCCACCTGAAAAGCGGTGCGCTAGAAGAACTCACCCTCACCAGCAACGGCAGCCAGATGGTGCGCCATGCAGAGGCGCTATTTGCCGCCGGGGTGCGCAGGGTCAACATCAGCCTCGACACGCTGGATGCCGACAAATTTGCCCGCATCACCCGTTGGGGCCGATTGGCCCAGGTGCTGGACGGCATCGCGGCAGCGAAAGCAGCCGGGCTGCAGGTAAAGCTGAACACCGTGGCGCTGGCCCATGAAAATGCCGCCGAGATCGAGTCGCTGATGCAGTTCGCAGCCGCCGGTGGCCATGATCTGACGCTGATCGAAACCATGCCCTTGGGCGAAGTCGGCGAAGACCGGGTGGATCAGTATCTACCGCTGTCCCGCGTGCGCCGCGATCTGGCGCAGCGCTATACGCTGAGCGATCTACTGCACCGCACCGGCGGTCCGGCGCGGTATGTCCATGTTGAGGAACTTGGCCTGCAATTGGGCTTCATCACGCCGCTCACCCACAATTTCTGCGAAAGCTGCAACCGCGTGCGGCTGACGGCTACCGGGCAATTGTTCATGTGCCTGGGCCAGGATGATCAGGCCGATCTGAAGGCAGCTATTCGCCGAGCTGGTGCTGACGAAGCCACCATCGACACCGCCCTCGATGAAGCCATCAGCCGCAAGCCGAAGGGCCATGATTTCGTGATCGACCGGCGTGGCGCCAGCCCCGCTGTAGCCCGCCACATGAGCCTGACCGGCGGCTAAGGATTCCCAACGCATGAAGCTCGCGCTGATCATTTCCGACAGTCATGTCGCTCGCGCGGCCGGCGACGCGCTGCGAGCAAAGTACGACTTCGTACAAGTACGGGAAGCCGATGTGGTGGTGGCGCTGGGCGGCGATGGCCATCTGCTGCACTGCCTACACGAGGCAATGGGCTTTCAGGATCCCAAGCCGATGTTCGGCATGAACCGCGGCACCGTGGGTTTCCTGATGAACGACTTCAAGGCGACGAAGCTGGAAGACCGGGTTGCCGCCGCCAAGCCTTTCGTTCTCCACCCCCTGCAGATGACCGCCACCACGACATCGGGCGAAAGCGTTACCCATCCGGCGATCAACGAGGCGTCGCTGCTTAGGGAAACCCGCCAGACTGCCAAGATCGGCATCATCATCGATGGCAAGACGCGCATGGAGGAACTGATCTGCGATGGCGTTCTGGTGGCGACGCCGGCCGGCTCCACCGCCTACAATCTGTCTGCCAATGGACCCATACTGCCACTCGAAGCCGATCTGCTCGCCCTCACGCCCATCTCCCCCTTTCGCCCCAGGCGTTGGCGGGGTGCCCTCTTGCCGTCGGCCAGCCAGATCGAATTCGAAGTGCGCGAGGCCAAGAAGCGGCCCGTCTCGGCCGTCGCCGATCAGATGGAAGTGCGCAACGTTGCCCATGTGAAGGTGGCGATGGACCGCAGCATCAGCCTGACCCTGTTATTCGATCCCGAGTATGCTCTGGACGACCGCATCAGCTTGGAACAGTTCGCCTCTTAGAATTTTGCCCTTGGCAAGCCTCCCTCCCCTCGTTAAGGGAGCGCTCCCACGCTGTTCCTCGGTAGCTCAGCGGTAGAGCCCTCGACTGTTAATCGAGTTGTCGCAGGTTCGAATCCTGCCCGGGGAGCCAGCGTGGGAAGTTATTGGCTTGATATTGCGCTGATTTATTTCAGGCACCCCCTCCAGTCCCCCAAATAGTCCCATAAAACTTTTCGCTGCTAGGCCGCCTGCTGGGCCTCAGCGCGCAGCGAATTGCGGCCGTGCATCGAAAACCCCCGGTCGGGGCGGAATCTTTGGAAGGCCAACAAACCGCCCGGATTCGGTAGCACAATCGCTAACACTGATTTCCCACCGGGCATCTTACGCGCGCGATGGGGTAATGGCAGCGGGCGGCTAGGCCGGATCGCCCCCGGATTTTCAACAGTGGATGGGCAACAAGTGGGAGCAGACGATTTCCCCTACCTTGGCGGGCAAGGATTTCACCCGCCCTGCCTTGGCGGGCCCTTCCCAGCAAGGGCGCAGCCAAATACGCTAGAAAAGCCTGCTTTTGGAACGCGGGGAGATCAGAAGGTAATGCCGCAGGATACGCTCTTTATTTTGCCGATGAGCTTTGTTGCAGATGGTCAGTGTCAGTTTTGTCCCGAGTGTTCCGAGCTATGGGGACTGATCGCCTGGTTTCCTGAACTGAAAGCATCACTGGAAATCGTCCATGTCGGTATCGATCACCCGCGTCCCGCCATATCGGCGCTTCTGGGTGAGGGGCGCCACAACGCCCCGACGCTCGTCCTCCATGCCGCCAGCGCACGCGTGAGCGGGCTAGGCTACGCCAATGCAAATGGACATGCATATCTTGCATCCGCGCGCTTGATCGCTCGGCACTTCGCTGCAATCCACGGCACGCCTTACCCGCGCGGCGGATAAAGGCTTTGCCGGCCCGATTGCGGACGCGCGTGCGCGCGCAAGGCTGCGAAACATCATTGGGCAGCTTGAAGTCTGAAATGTAGATGGGCGGGGATATGGAGGCCAAACGGTTTCGCCTTCGCTGGCCGGCAGGGATTTTACCTACCCCGGTTCGCGGGTCCTTCCGGCACGCGTCTTGCGGCGATACGCTGTAGAAGCCCATTTTAAGGCCGTGCCGGCCATCCCACCCTTTGCCACAGATAGTAGTTTGAGTTTGAGATTGCCCGGCGCTGGCATCTTCCCTCAGCAAACTGGAATTCTCTTAAATTGGCAGATCTTGCATTGAAGCTGTCAGCCAGCACCACTGGCGGCGGAAGCCATCATGGACTAACCAAGGGTCCATCTAATTGATTGCTTGGCCGAAGAATCCATTCTCATGAGTTTATTCAACCGGCATCACCTCGTTCCGCATGAACCGGCTATTCCACGACATGGTCAACCGCCCTGACGAGGAAATCGGTCAGGCTGGCTACAGCCGCCGCCAGAGCCGCATCCTGTTGGCACAGGAAGGCAAGTTTGCCGCCAGCGCCAAGTGGCGCGCCTAGCATCAGCGTGGCCGCAGCGATGTGACCTACACGCGCGACAACAACGTGATCCCCGCGCGCTTCGACCAGGCGGTGGACTTGAACGGCAACCCGGCCGTAGGCGGCATTGCCGGCGTGGCCTTGGGGGCACCGGTCTGCCGTTCGACGCTGACCAACCCCACCAACGGTTGTGTCCCGATGAACGTATTCGGCGAAGGCTCGCTGGGCGCGGCGTCGATCGCCTGGGCAACCGGTGAGAGCGAAGGCCTGCGCACGCAGCAGCACCTCGACATCGCGCTCGATGTCTATGCCATCGACGCGCATTATAGCCCCTTTTCCACCTAGGCCGGCTCAGTCTCCTTTGCCGCAGGCTTTGAATGTCGCGAAGAAAAATTCTCCGCCACGTCCGACGTCACCTCGCAGGCCCGTGCCTGGAACGTCGGCAACTTCCAGCCCGGCGCTGCCGGTTACAACGTGAAGGAAGTCTTTGGTGAAGTGCTGCTGCCACTGCTGAAGGATTCGGCGGTTGGCGATTTCGAACTGAACGGTGCCGTGCGCCGCACCGATTATTCGACCAGCGGCGAAGTGACGACGTGGAAGGTGGGCGGCGCCTATCGCTTTGGCGATTTTCGCCTGCGCGCCACCCGTTATCGCGACATTCGCGCGCCGAACCTGAACGATCTGTTCGTGCCGCAAAGCACTTTCGTGAACCAGTTCCTGAATCGCAGCCTGCCCAACAGCCCGCAGGTGCAGTTTGTAACCCTGAAGGGCGGCAACCCCAATCTGACGCCGGAAATCGCCGACACCTAGACGGTGGGTGGCGCCTACCAGCCGAGCTGGGCACCGGGCCTGACCATGACGGTCGACTGGTACAAGATCAGCATCAAGGATGCGATCTTCGGCGTGGGCGGCCAGTTGCTGCTCGATCTGTGCGATGGGTTCAACCGTCCGGCCAGCCCGTCGGCCTGCCAACCGATCATCCCCGTGGCCGGCAGTACCGGCCTCACCGGCGCAACCCTTCTCACAGGTGCCATCAACGCCCAGAACGTGGACGTGGAAGGCATCGATTACGAGCTTGGCTACCGCACCAGCCTCAGCAATATCTCGGCCAAGCTGCCGGGCGCGCTGAGCTTCCGCGTGCTGGCTTCGCAGCGTATCCAGGACCGCACCGCCCTGCCAGGCGACACCACGCCCGCCGATCTGGGCACGCCGGGCAGCCTGAAGTGGCGCGGTTTTGGTTCGGCCACCTATGCTGTGGGCCCGAGCCGCACCACGATCACCGGGGGCTATCTGGGCCCAGCCGCGGTCAGCAACGTGCCATCGCTGGAACGCAATGGTCTGTCCGCGGCAGACAATCTCATCCCGGCCGTTTGGTACTGGGAATTGTCGCAGAACGTCGATGTAAAGATCGGCGGCAAGACGGTGACGTTGTTTGCCGTGGTGGAGAACCTGTTCGACAAGGATCCGCCGCCGGTACTGGGCGTCGGCTTCGGTTCCTCGCCGGTCTATGACCTGCTGGGCCGCAGGGTCCGCTTGCCTGCGCTTCAAGATGTAACCCAGGCAAGCGGACCCTGCCCCCGGTTGAACACCGGGGGCCGGTGCACGCCCAACCATGCTTATCTGCCGATCGGCAACGGCCCGTTGCACATTGGCCACACTGACGTTTTTTGCGCAAGGAAGCGACCGCCAAGACCGCATCGGAGCCTCCTGATGCTTGCGCAGCCAGGGCAACTGATACATCGCCACTCCACGTGAACGGCCGGCACAGGCCTGCAGGCAATCGGATCGGGGGATCGCAGCCATCGCCTTTGGGGAATCAGTTCAGGCGACGCCGCTGCAGCGTACGCCCCTATATGCGCAACTTTATGTGCAGGTGTTGGCCGCTATCGTCATTGGCGGCCTGATCGGCCATTTTGCGCCCGAAACCGGCGTGGCGCTGAAGCCGCTGGGCGATGGCTTCATCCGGCTGGTCAAGCTGATTATTGCCCCCGTCATCTTCCTCACCATCGTCACCGGCATTGCCGGCATGCGCAATTTGGGCAGCGTTGGCCGCGTTGCCGGCAAGGCCTTTGCCTATTTCTTTTTCTTCTCCACCATCGCGCTGATCGTTGGCCTTGTCGTCGCCAATGTCGTGCAGCCCGGTGCCGGAATGAACATCGATCCGGCCACGCTGGAGACCGGCGCGGTCAACGACTATGTGAAGAAGGCCAAGGACCAGACCATTGTTGCCTTCCTGCTCGGCATCATCCCCGAAACCATGGCTGGCGCCTTCGTTGACGGCAATCTGCTGCAAGTGCTGTTCCTCGCCATCAGCTTCGGCATCGCGCTCTCCACTGCTGGCGAAGCGGCACGGCCGGTGGTGCGGCTGTTCGAGGCACTGGGCGCCGGCCTGTTCAGGCTGGTGGCGATCTTCATGCGCGCTGCCCCCATCGGGGCGTTCGGCGCCTTTGCCTTCACCATCGGCAAATATGGTATCGGCTCCATCGCCAATCTGGCGGCGCTGGTCGCCACTTTCTACCTCACCTCGATACTGTTCGTCATCGTCGTGCTCGGCTTGGTGGCGCGCGGGGCGGGCTTCTCGATCTTCACGCTGATCCGATATCTGAAGGCCGAACTGCTGCTAGTGCTGGGCACCTCCAGCTCCGAAAGCGCCCTGCCCAGCCTGATGGACAAGATGGAGCGGGCCGGCTGCCCGCGGCCCATCGTGGGCCTTGTCGTGCCCACCGGCTACAGCTTCAACCTGGATGGCACCAACATCTACATGACGCTGGCCGCGCTGTTTATCGCGCAGGCCACCGGCATCAAGCTTAGCCTGGGTGATCAGTTGCTGCTGCTCGGCGTTGCCATGCTCAGTTCCAAGGGCGCCGCCGGCGTCACAGGAGCCGGTTTTATCACACTGGCCGCCACGCTGTCGATCATCCCCAGCGTACCGATTGCCGGCATGGCGCTGATCCTGGGCATTGATCGCTTCATGTCCGAATGCCGGGCGCTGACCAATTTCACCGGCAATGCCGTGGCCACGATCGTGGTCTCGCGCTGGGAAAAGGCCATCGACGAAGACCAGTTCGCCGCCGTTTTCACCCACCACAAGTTTGGGCCCGACAGCGCGCTGCCGGGCCCCGAATCCGATCCAGACTGACAAGAAGCAAACAAGGGGACACACCATTAGCATCACCAACTCCAGCAGCCTCGCTGCCCTCGCCATCGCCCTGCTTGCCGGCCCTGCACTGGCGCAAGCGGCCAACACCGCAGCCGCGGCCAAGGACGAAGAACTGATCGTCGTAACCGGCTCCAACATCAAGGGCGCATCGGACAGCGGCGCGATTGCCGTCACCGTCCTCAATGCCGACGATATCGCGGCCTTCGGCGTCAACTCCACAGGCGAGATCTTTGAAAACATCGCTCAGGCCGGTGCCGCCGAAATCAACGGTGCTGCTGATGGTCCCAATGATGCGCGCGGCGACGTGGCCACAATCAACCTGCGCGGCCTGGGCACCGGCAACACGCTGGTGCTGCTCAACGGCCGCCGCATCGCGGCCCACGCGGTCAATCAGGACATCGGCTCCACGCCGCGCCAGATCACCAACGTCAACGCCTTCCCAGCCGCCGGCATTGATCGTGTCGAAGTACTCCGCGACGGTGCCTCGGCGCTCTATGGCTCGGATGCGACGGCGGGCGTCGTTAACACTATCCTCGATGCCAATTTCGATCGGCTGCGCGCCACGCTGCGCTATTCGGGCGTCGAAGGCACCGGCAGTGACGAATTCCAGGCCGATTTGGCCTTTGGCTTCAAGTTCAACGAAGGCCGCACCAAGGTGATGTTCACCGGCGGCTATTTCGAGCGCAACGGCCTCTATGCCTCTGAACTGGGCGGCCAGTTCAACACGGTAGACAAACGCGGTGTGCTTGGCGACGATCCCTTCGGCACAACAACCACCGATTTCCGCAACACATCCACCTCGTCGCCGTTTGGTCAGTTCCAGACCGGCGCGATCAATTCGCAGAATGTCTTCGTCGGCCGCCGCATCCGCCAGGGCACCACGGCGCTGACCAGCACCACCGGCGTGTTCCACATCCAGCCTTGCCTGTTCTCCGGCACCCGCGCCCAATTGGGCGAGCGGCCCGGCGGCTGCATGGGGCTTGACGATGCAACGCTCGACACCGGTCTGCGCTATGACTTCAATGCCAACCAGCCCAACAATGTGCGCGGTGAAGGGGTCAACATCCCCAATGATCCGGTCACGGCACGCGGCCGCCAGCTGATCACCAATGCTGATCGCATCAATGTATACAGCATTTTCGAACATGAATTTGCCAGCGGCGTGCAGTTCTTTGCCGAAGGCCTCTATTACAAGGCTACCACCAGCGGCAACCGCGCCACCCAGCCGCTCGACAGCGGTCTGGCCTTCCTGATCATCCCGGCCAGCAACTATTGGAACCCCTTCGGCGCGACCTCCAGCCCCAACCGGCTGCCGGGCCTCAACACCACCGACGCCCCGGCTGGCGGCGTTGACGTGCTGCTGCAGAACTGGCGCCCCACTGATCTGGGCCCGCGCTTCATCTCCACCGATACCAGCACCTATCGCGTGATGGCCGGCCTGCGCGGCCAGATCGGCAACTGGGATTGGGAAGGCGCCTTCGCCAACAGCTCCAACAAGACGACCGACATCGAAAGCAACCGTCTGTCGAAGACGCTGCTGCAGGCGGAACTGGCCAAATCGACGCCGGATGCCATCAACCCGTTCGGCGGCCCCAATGCCAACACCCAGGCCCAGTGGGACCGGGTGCGCATTTCCAGTCTGAACGCCGGCAAGACGACGCTGACCACCGGCGATTTCCGCATTTCCAACGCCAATGCGTTTGATCTGTGGGCCGGGCCCATCGGGATCGCTGCCGGCGTTGAATGGCGCCGCGAATCCTATGTGGAAGATCGCGATCCGCGCCTGGATGGCACCATCATATTCAACAATGCCAATGTGTCGGGCCGGTCCGACGTGGTTGGCGTCAGCCCCACCAACGACAGTTCGGCCAGCCGCAACGTCTATGCCGCCTTTGCCGAAGCGCTGGTGCCACTGATCGAAGGCAATGACGGCGTTTTCTACAACAAGCTGAATCTGCAGCTTGCGGTGCGTGGCGAATATTTCGACGACATCAAGGATGGCGCGGTCAAGCCCAAGATCGCGCTGAGCTGGTTCCCGGTGCGCGCCTTCAACCTGCGCGCCGCCTATTCCGAAGGCTTCCGCGTGCCCAACATGGTGCAGCTCAATCGCGGCGACATCTCGCGCCTTAACCTTGGCGTGGAAGACTACTGGCGATCGGCTGTGACGAACGACCCGGCTTCCACCGGCGATGCCTATCTGCCCTCGATCCGAAGCGCCAATCCCAATCTCCTCAATGAGGATACCAAGACCATCGTGATCGGCGGCGTGCTCGATGCCGGCAAGCTGTTCAACAGCCCGACGGTCAAGCGCCTGGTGTTGAGCGTCGATTACTGGCGCTTCGAACAGACCGGCGTGATCGGCGCCTTTGGCGACCGTGAAGCCCTCGCGCTCGATTTCCTCGAGCGCAAGCAGGGCCGCACCAACGCCAACGTTGTGCGTTCCGACCCGACGGCCGAAGATCTGGCCGCCTTTGCCGCCTGGAATCTGGCCAACCCGGGCGATCAGCGCACCGCGGCGGGCGCCGTGCAGTTCATCCGCGATCCCTACATCAACCTCGACAAGCAGATTGCCGACGGCTTTGATTTCAGCCTGGGCATGGCGTTCGATTGGGGCAAGCTGGGTGATTTCCGCATCAACATCGAAGCCACCTATCTGATGACGCTTGATGTGGAACGCAACGAACTGCTTAACTCGCTGGCCGGCAACGGCAACAGCGCCTTTGGCACCGATTTCACCATCCTTGAGGTCAACCGCGTGCGGCTGGATGGCAATCCGCGTTGGCGCGCCAGCACCACTTGGGGCTGGACCCTTGGCAACTTCGGCGTGGGCGGTTCGGTGCGCTATATCGCCGGCTTCACCGACACAAATGCCGATATAACGGTGAACGGGCAAACGCAGTTCTGGCAGGTGAAGGAAGATTGGCGCGTGAACATGTTTGCCGATTATCGCCTGCCCATCGCCAAGGGCCAGAATGTGCGGCTGCGGTTAGGCATGAACAATGTGCTCAACACCATCCCGCCGCTGGTTGATGAATCGCTGGGCTATCGCCCGGATTATCACCAGCTCAAGGGCCGCGAATTCTACGTGCAGTTGCGCGGCACCTTCTAAAGAAGGGGGTTGGCGGATGCGGAGGCCGGTGGCGGTGGCAAGATGGGGCAGCGTGCTGGCGGTCCTGGCGGCACCGCTGCCGGCATTGGCGGCCGATGCCGCCCTTTCGCCCGCCTGGTTCACCGCCTCTGCGCCGCTGTGCGCAGGCAGCGGCCGGCGCGTGCACATCGGATTCGAACGGGCAGCGGCGGCGGCCTGCACAATCGATCCCGATGGCCATGTGCAGGTGGCCATCACGCCCGAAAACACGCCGATCAACCCCAGCCCCTGGTATGGCCTGGTGGTGACAAGTGATGCGCCGGCCGCCATGCGCGTCACCCTGCACTACGGGGAAAGTCGCCACCGCTATGCCCCGTGGTCAGCGGAACCGGGCGCTCCGGCCGTTCGCCTTGATCCGCAGGCCGTTAACATGGCAGCCGATCAACACTCGGTCAGCATCCGCCCGAAACCACCGGGCCACAGGCCTTTGCCCGCTTTACCGATATGCTGCTCGGCACCAGCCGCGCTGCCCGCACCTTCCGTCGCCGCCATGCGCTGATGGCTGCAGCCGCCCACCAATAAGGAACCATTCCATGCGCCGCCTCATCGCCATTTTTGCTGCAACCCTTCTGGCCGGCACCACCAATGCCGCCGAACCGGCCAGCGTGACTGAACTGCTAAAGGATTTTGCCGCCCAGAACACCGGCAAGCGCGTGCCCGATACCGGCATCAACCAGGTGCCGGCCGTGCTGGCCGCTGCAGGCGTGACGCGGTTCGTTGTCGATGATTGGGGCGGCGCGCCAATCCCGGTGTGGCTGCTGCGCCCGGCCACCGCCAAGGCCGATGCACCGGTGATGTTTGTGATGCACGGGGTGGGCCGCGATGCCGATCGCTATGTTGCGGAATGGGTGGAAATTGCCACCCGGGAAGGCCTGGTGATCGTGGTGCCGGAATATACCAAGGGCGGCTATCCGGGGGCGGAGAATTACAATTTCGGCGCCGTGTTCGATGCCGCCGGCAAATTGCGCCCGCGCGACAAGTGGAGCTATTCCGCCATCGATATGATATTTGATCGGGTGGTGGCGCGGGCCAACCTCACCGCAAATTCCTATGTGTTGTTCGGGCACAGCGCCGGCGCGCAGTTCGTGCACCGTTATGTGCTGCTGGGCGGCGGCAACAAGATGGCCCGGGCGATTTCGGCCAACAGTGGCAGCTACACCTGGCCCCTCGGCCCCAATCGCTGGCCGTTCGGCGTCTCCGGCCTGCCCGATGGCCTGTGGCAACCGGCCAAGGCGTTCGCGGCTCCGATGCTAATCATGCAGGGCACCGCCGACAATAATCCCAACTACCCCAGCCTGCCGCGCCAGCCCGAAGCCATGGCGCAGGGCCCGCACCGACTGGCGCGCGGCAAGGCGTTTTACGCGGCCGCGCAGGACGCGGCCAGGCTGGCCGGCGTGCGTTTCGGCTGGTCGTGCGCGCTGGTGCCCGATATCGGCCACGACAATGGCGGCATGGCCCCCTATGCCATCCGCCTGCTGCGTGCCGGCCCACTGCCCATCGGCGGCGTATGCATACAGCAGGCGAAAATACCGCGCTGATACCGCCTTCAGAAACTGGACATGCCGATTGCAGGCATGACGCTGATCCTGGGTATTGACCGCTTCATGGCGAAATGCCGGTGCCGGAAGTCGATCCGGATTGACAGGAGCTTCTGCGGCCAGACGCCGCACCGTCATTTGCCTCATTGCATTGTTCAGCCCGCACGGGGCTTTAGCGCCTTCCGTTCCGGGCATGGGAACGGACAGGGCTGGCCTGTTGCCGGCAATCAGGGAATAAAATAAATGCGGGATCGCCGGGAATTTTTGCGTTCGGGTCAATCATCAATTGCAGCGCTGATTGTGGCGCTGGCCGCCATGCCGGTCATGGCGCAAGAAGGCGGGCAGACACCGCCGGCAGTCGAGAGCGCCGCAGCAGACAAGGCTATCACCACCCTTGCTGCCAACGCGGCAGCCAATGAAGCCGCTCCCGGCGAAATGGTCGTTACTGGATCGCGCATCGTGCGCGATGGTTCCAGCGCGCCGGTGCCTACCACCGTCGTGACAATGGAAGACATCATCCAGCGCAACCCGGTCAACATCGCAGATTATGTGAACCAGTTGCCAGCGATCGGCCAGGGCCAGTCGCCGCGCGCTACCACGCTGTTTGCCAACGCCAACGGCGGTGCCAACCAGATCAACGCCCGCGGCCTGGGCATCAACCGCACGCTGGTGCTGCTGGACGGCCGCCGCGTTGTCGGTTCGGGCCTGCAGCCGGCCGTTGACGTCAACATGCTGCCGCAGAATTTGGTCAAGCGCGTCGACGTGGTGACGGGCGGTGCGTCTGCAGCCTATGGTTCCGATGCCGTTGCCGGTGTGGTGAACTTCATCCTTGATACCACGTTCACAGGCTTCAAGGGCTCGATCAACTACAACCAGACCGACCGTAGCGACGGCCGGTTGATTAGTGGCGATCTGGCCTATGGCTCGGCATTCGCCGGTGGCCGCGGACACGTGCTGGTGAGCGGCAACTTCATCCAGGGCGAACGCGTGTCCATGCTGGAAAATCAGCGCGACTGGTTCCAGCCGGGCCTGCGCCTGATCCAGAACCCGAATTGGACCGCCAGCAATGGCCAGCCAGGCCAGATCGTGCGCACGGATGCCGGCCTGACGAGCACGCCGGGCGGCGTGATCGTTGGCGGCCCGTTGGCCGGCACCAATTTTCTACCCGGCGGCGGCGTTGGCCAGTTCATCTTCGGCATTCCGAACCTGACCGCGGGCAGCGTACAGGCTGGGGGCACGGTGGAACCGATTTCGGGCCGCGGCGCCATTCTGCCCGACGTGTCGAACTGGAGCGTCTACAGCCGCCTCAGCTATGAAGTGACCGACAACGTCAAGGCGATCTTCGAAGCTACCTATGCCGGTAATGACACGATCAACTGGTCCGCCGTTTACAACCGTCAGGGTGGCGGCGCGACCAGCGCGATCACCGTACAGCGCGACAACCCGTTCATCCCGTTGGGTATCCGTACCGCCATGGATGCCAACGGCCTCACCTCGTTCCGTATGAACCGGTTGTTCTATGATCTGGTCAACCGTCCCGGCGAGAACATCGGTGAAGCTGGCTACAACCGCCGCCAGAACCGCCTGTTGTTCGCCCTGGAAGGCTCGTTTGCTGACAGCGGCAAGTGGCGCGCCTATTTCCAGCGCGGCCGCAGCAACGTCTGGTACACGCGTGATAACAACGTGATCGTCGATCGCTTCAACCAAGCGGTGGACGTGACGGGCAACCCGGCCGTAGGCGGCATAGCCGGTACTGCCGTTGGCGCGCCAGTGTGTCGTTCCACGATCGCCAACCCAACCAACGGCTGCTTGCCGCTGAACCTGTTCGGCGAAGGCTCGCTGGGTGCGGGTGCCACCGCGTGGGTGACGGGCGAAAGCGACGGTCTTCGCACCCGGCAAGACCTCGACATCGCGCTCGACGTCTATGCCATCGATGCCCAATACAGCCCGTTCTCCACTTGGGCTGGCCCGGTGTCGTTCGCGGCAGGTTTTGAGTATCGCGAAGAATCCTTCCGTGCGACCTCGGACACTACCTCACAGGCGCGCCGCTGGTTCGTCGGCAACCCGCAGCCTGGCGCTGCCGGTTACAACGTGAAGGAAGTGTTCGGCGAAGTGCTGTTGCCGCTGTTGAAGGACTCGGCGGTTGGCGATTTCGAACTCAACGGCGCCGTCCGCCGCACCGATTATTCGACCAGCGGCGCGGTGACGACGTGGAAGGTGGGCGGTGCCTATCGCTTTGGCGATCTGCGTCTGCGCGCCACCCGCTCGCGTGACATCCGCGCGCCCAACCTGAACGATCTGTTTGCGCCGCAAAGCCAGTTCGTGAACCAGTTCCTGGATCGCAGCCTGCCGACCAGCCCGCTGGTGCAGTTCGTGACGCTGAACGGCGGCAACCCCAATCTGACGCCCGAAATCGCCGACACCTGGACAGTTGGCGGCGTCTATCAGCCGAGTTGGGCGCCGGGCCTGACCGCTACGATTGATTGGTACAAGATCGACATCCAGGACGCGATCTTCGGTGTTGGCGGCCAGCTGCTGCTCGACCTGTGCTATGGCTTCAACCGCCCGGCCAGCCCTTCGGCCTGCCAGTCGATCGTTCCGGTTGCGGGCAGCAACGGCCTGTCCGGTGCCACTCTGCTGACCGGGGCCATCAACGCCCAGAACGTAGAAGTGGAAGGCATCGACTATGAAATCAGTTACCGCACCAACTTGAGCAACATCTCGGAGAAACTGCCGGGCTCGCTCAACCTGCGCGTGCTGGCTTCGCAGCGTCTGGCTGACCGCACCGCCCTGCCGGGCGACACCACCCCGCCCGATCTGGGCACGCCCACCAGCCTGAAATGGCGCGGTTTCGCTTCGGCCACCTATTCGGTTGGCCCAAGCCGCACCACGGTGACCGCGCGGTACTTGGGCCCGGGTGTTGTCAGCAACCTGCGCCCGACCGAGCGTAACGGCATCGATCCGGCGTTCAATGACATCCCAGCCGTGTGGTATTGGGAACTGGCGCAGAACGTCGATGTAAAGCTTGGCGGCCGCACGGTGACGCTGTTTGCCGTGGTAGAAAACCTTTTCGACAAGGACCCGCCGCCGGTGCCGAGCAACGGCACGTCGTTCGGCGTCTCGCCGGTTTATGACCTGCTAGGCCGCAGCTACCGGGTCGGCATGCGTTTCAAGATGTAAGGCTGGTTGCAGCCACGGCGTCCGGTTCCGCACCGGGCGCCGTGGTGTGCCAGAACGGGCGGAAACAATTTCGTAGTATTCAGCGTTGCGAAAGCAGAAGGTTGCGAAAAGCTGGCCATTCCCTGGTGAAAGGCCAAGCTACCAATGTTCCCCGCCATCTTCAAACCGCGCACTGCACTGCTGCTGCTGGCTGTTTCGCTGGCAGGCTGCGTCTATCCTGATTACGCCTCCGGCGTCGCGCCGAACTATCCGTCGGGCTATCAGCCGGCGATGGGCGGATATGCCAGTGACTGGCCGGCACAGTCTGGTGCACAGTGGGGGCCAGAGGATGTGCCCGGCATCGAGGTGTTCCGCGAGCCGCTGAGCCAATATGGCCGCTGGCTGCAATCGCCGCAGTGGGGCGTGGTGTTCGTGCCCAATGCGCAGCAGGGTTGGCGCCCCTATCAGAACGGTCAATGGCTGGAAAACCGCTTCTGGCTGTCTGCCGATCCCTGGGGCTGGGCCACCGATCACTATGGCCGCTGGGGCTTTGATGAAGCCATCGGCTGGGTGTGGGTGCCCGATGTGACCTGGGGGCCAAGTTGGGTCGCCTGGCGCGAGGCCGATGATGTTGTGGGCTGGGCGCCGATCCCGCCGCGCGTCAACTGGAGCGTGGGCGTCGGCTTTGGCGGGGGCTTCGGCTCCGGCTTTGGCTTTGACAACTGGAACAGCTGGTACGGCCCGTCGTGGGTTTGGGTGCCGCGCAACAACCTTTATGCGCGCGGCTTCGGCGGCCGCATCTATCCGTGGAACACCGGTTCCAACTGGTGGGGCCGCAGCCGCTGGCAGCATGCGCCCTATTGGGGCTGGAACCAGCCGTGGGACCGCAGCTGGGGCTGGCGCGTGCCGGGGTTTGGCGGCAATCGCGGCTGGAATGGCAATAATGGCTGGAACGGTGGTGGCTGGAACGGCAACCGCAACTGGAACAACAATCCCGGCTGGAATAACCGTAACGATCCGCGGTGGAACGACGGGCGTGGCCGGAACGATCCGCGCCGCGGCCAGGCAGGTTCGGGCAGGCCCGGCAGCGTGGGTGATCGCATCGGCCGCGACATGACAGGGCGACCGCTCCGCCAGAACGGCAACAGCGGCTGGAATGGCGGTGGGAATCGGGGCCAGCGTGGTGGCGGGCAACCGGGCAACTGGAACAACGGCACCGGCCAGCCTCCGGTTGGTGGCTGGAACGGCAACCGCCCGCCGCGCCAAGCTGATGGTGGCAATGGCGGTGTCGGCTGGCAAGGCGTGGCACCCCAGGGCACTGTTTCCGATCGCATCGCCGGCGGCATGGCCCCACCGCCGCGTGGCAATCGGCAAGCCGCGCAGCAGCAGACGCAGGTTCAGGCTCAGCCCCAACCGCAGCCCCGCCCGCAGCCGCAGCCGCAGCCGCAGCCGCAGCCGCGTTATGAAGGCGGGCGGCCCGATCTTAGCAACGATCGGGGCAATGACGGTGGTGGCTGGCGCGGCCGCAACGATGGCGGCCAGCCGTCGCGCGGCAATGGCCCGCGCTCAGGCAGCGACAGGAACGAACGGCCACAATAGGCCCTAGCCCTAATGATCTTGCCACCAGTCAAAGGCCGCCCGCTGCCGTTCGAAAACGAAGGCGCGGGCCGCGGGCCCGGTCCAATCAGCGGGCGCATCGCGGCGGCCAAACCACCAGCCTTGGCCGGGCAGCCGATCCGACTCGCGCACCACCAGCACCGCCAGTTCCGGTTCCCCCGCAGCACGGCCAGCATCATCAATGGCGTCGAGCAGCCGGCACAGGCTGCGCATCTTCGGCCGCGAAAAACGATAACCCAGTGCCAGCAGCATTTCGGAATAGGACAAATCATGCCCAGCCTTCGCCGCCGCGATCAACAGGGCCTTCACATCGGGCAGATCAGCTGCGGTCACCATGGGGAGCTACGATACCGCCAACGCGCGGCGCCGAACAGCACGATGGATGACAGCACCGTTCCCGCCTGCTAACGCCGTGGCCATGACCGTATATCTTCACGAAGGTGATCTTCCCGCCGGTATCCTTGCTCCCGGCCCGGTGGCTGTGGACAGCGAGACCATGGGCCTCAACCCGCAACGCGACCGGCTGTGCCTGCTGCAGATCAGCGATGGCCACGGCGATGAACATCTGGTGCGCTTTGCCCACGGCCAGTATGACGCGCCCAATCTGAAGGCGGTGCTGGCCGATCCGCAGCGCCTGAAACTGATGCACTTCGCTCGGTTCGACATGGCGGTGATTCACCAGTTCCTGGGCGTCTGGGCCACCCCGGTGTTCTGCACCAAGATCGCATCGAAACTGGTGCGCACCTACACCGATCGCCACGGGCTGAAGGATCTGCTGAAGGAAACGCTGGGCGTGGAAATCTCCAAGCAGCAGCAGTCCAGCGACTGGGGCGCCGCAGAACTGTCGGACGCCCAGAAGGAGTATGCCGCCAGCGACGTGCGTTTTCTGCACCGCGCCCACGCCGTGCTGGAACAGCGCCTGGCCCGCGAAAGCCGCACCCGCATTGCACAGGCCTGTTTCGATTTCCTCGCCGCCCGCGCCGAACTCGATCTCATCGGCTGGGCCGAACAGGATATCTTCGCTCACATCTGAGCCGTCTTTGAAAGCCTGAACCGCCGTGGCCACCACGCCGCCTGCCCAGATCAGCCGCCCGCTGTCGCCCCCGGCACTTTCACGGCGCCAGCAGGCCGCGCTGCCGGGCAGCGCTCATGATCGGCGCATGACCCGGCTGAAATGGGTTTTGCCGACATCGGCCTTCCTGATCGGCATGACTATCCTGATCTGGCCGCTGACGGGCGTGCAGGAGTTTTCTTTCCTGCTGGCCAAGGACCAGGTGGCGGTAGCGCGGGAACGGCTGCGCGTGAACCGTGCCGAATATCGCGGCAAAACCGCCGCCGGCGAGGCCTTCTCTATCTCGGCCGGCAGCGCCATCCAGCGCACCAGTGCCGAACCTGTGGTGGTGCTCACCGAACTTGCTGCACGCCTGGAAGGCAAGGATGGCCCGGCCACCGTCTCCGCCCCGTCGGGCCGCTATTTCCTCGATGAAGATCGCCTGGAAGTCGCCGGCCCGGTGCAGCTGCGCTCCGACGGCGGTTACATGCTGGATGCCGATACCGTCGCCATCGATCTGAAGCGCCGAACCGTGAAAACCGATGCGCCGGTTTCGGGCCGGCTACCGATGGGCACCTTCCGCAGTAACGGCATGACTGGCGATCTGGCCGGCAATCGGATGAGCCTGATCGGCAATGTCCACTTGCGCATCAACCAGCGCGGCGGCAGAGGATGACCATGCGCGCCTTTCTCTTTTTGGTCCTCGTGGTCGCCGGTCCGGCTGCGGCCCAGCGGTTTGACAGCAACGCCCCAATCGATGTTGATGCCGGCCGTATCGACATCACCGACGATGAAAATCAGGCGATTTTCTCCGGTGCGGTGGTGATCCGGCAGGGCAGCATGACGCTGAACGCCGATCGCGTGCGCATCATGTATTCCAAAGACGGTGCGGGCAATCCGCAGGTGCAGCGGCTGGACGCGCTGGGCAGCGTGCGGCTGCGACAGGACACGATGCGCGCCACGTCGAACAGCGGCGTCTATGATGTGAACGGCAAGCTGGTGACGCTGATCGGCAATGTGAAGCTGGACCGCGGCAGCGATCATCTGGAAGGCGCCCGCGTGGTGTGGAACCTCGCCACCCGAACCACCAGCTTCGATGCCCGCACTGCCAGCAATCCCGGCGGCCGCGTGACCGGCCGCTTCACCGTTCCGCAGAAGAAGCAGCCGTAACCCGTTCGATTGCGGCGCGCACCTGTTCGGGGCACTCCAGCGGCAGGAAGTGGCTGGTGCCAGGGATACGCTCGGAGCTCAAGCACTGATTGTGGGCACCAAACACCGCCAGTTCGGGATCGCGTACCGTCGATCCATGCTCCCCGGCCAGCAGAACGAACGGGCAGCGCACCTGGGCCAGCGCCGGTTCGACATTGGGCGACACAGCGCGGAAGGTCGCTGATTCAAACGCCGGGGTACAGGCCAGCTCTACGCCTTCATCCGTCTCCAGCAGCCCGCCATCAAGATAGGCATCCAGATCGGCTTCGCTCCAGGTCCGGAACACGCCGCGGCCCTGATAGGCTGCGCGGGCATCGGCGCGGCTGGGGAACATCCCGCGTCGCCGGGCGGCCTGATCGGCCATCGGATTGGCGACCTCAGCGCCGGCCCGTACCGCCGTCGCCACATCGAAGGGCAGCATCGGCGGATCGAGCAGCACCAGCCCGGCAACCCGGTCGGGCCGCAGGCTTGCTGCCAGCAGCGACACGGTCGCTCCCATCGAATGGCCGGCCAATATCCAAGCGCTGCCGCTGTCGATCACGTCCAGCAACTGGCCCAGACCGTGCGCGAAATCCTCCCAACTGGTCAGATGCGCCGGATCACGATCCAGCCCGGTGAAGCCATGCCCGCGCGCATCGCTGATGGTGATGGCGAACCGATCCGCCAGCGGCGCCAGCACGGCCTCGTAAAGCTGGGCATTCATGCCGGTGGCGTGGGCAAAGTGCAGGCGTGGGCCCTGCCCGTCCTGCAGTGCCGAAACCGGCCCGGCCGGGGTGGAGATGGTGATGCGCTTCATGCTGCCTTCGATAGCAGGCGTTGGCGGGTCAGCCAGTGCGCCCTTTTGCCAGCCAGCGCGACAGGATGGCGCTGTTCTTCGTCAGCATCGCCGGATCGCGGGCTTCATGCGCGGTCATGATGGCGGCATCGAGCACGGTATCGATCGGGCTGGCCGCCCTTGCTTTGGGCAGGCTGGCGCAAAGGCACACGATCATCGCCCGGGCCAGCGCCGCGTTGCCGTGCATCACCGCCATGATGTCGGTCACGTCAACATCCGCGCCATCGTGCCAGCAATCGAAATCCGTCACCATGGCGACCAGCGTATAGGGCAACTCCGCCTCACGCGCCAACTTGGCTTCCGGCATCGCCGTCATGCCCACCAGATCGCAGCCCCACGCCTGATGGAGCCGGCTTTCGGCGCGGGTGGAAAACGCCGGGCCTTCCATTGCGAGATAGGTGGCGCCGCGATGTACGGCGCAGCCAACCGTCGCCACGGCATCAGCCGCCAGGGCAGACAAGCGCGGACAGGTGGGATCGGCCATCGGCACATGCGCAACCAGCCCGGTTTCAAAGAAGGTCGAAGGCCGGCCCCTGGTGCGATCGATGAACTGGTCCACCACCACGAAATCGCCTGGCGCCATGGCGACGTTCAGCGACCCCACCGCCGACACCGCCAGCACATCGGTGCAACCCAGCCGCTTCAACGCATCGATATTGGCGCGCACGTTCAACTGGTGCGGCGGGATGCGGTGGCCGCGGCCGTGCCGGGGCAGGAAACACACATCAATGCCGGCAATGCGGCCGGTGAAGATCGCGTCAGACGGTTCGCCCCACGGCGACTCCACGTTCACCCAGCGCGCATCTTCCAGCCCGTCGATGGCATATAGGCCGGAGCCGCCGATGATGCCGATCTTCCAGCTCAACGGCTAGCCCGCCGCGCATCGATGGCCCAGCGCTCCAGCGTGCCATCCTCGTCCGCCACGAAGAACGCATCATGCAAGGCCACTGTGGGATCGACATGGCCAGGCTGCAGCCACACCAGATCACCCTCACCCACCCCATTCGGCGGCACGATCGCGCCATGTTCATCACCCATCGGGCGATAGGCGCTGCCCGCTGGCCACACAACGCGGCTTGCCGGCCCATTGGGATGCAACGCCTTGTGCCCGGCATCGCAGGTCACGTGCCTCTGGTGCTGAGCCGAAACCACGCTGGCCGCCAGGAACAGCGCCGGTGCAAACTGCAGATCGCCCAGATCGCCATATTCCACATCCATCACCGCATAGCTGCCGGGCTGAAGCTCCGTGTAAGCGCCCGCTGCCAGATCCATTGCCGCCGTGCCGGTACCGCCGCCGGTCACCTGCGCGGGCGCCAGCCCGGCCGCCTTCAGTTCCGCAACCAGCAGCCGCAGCCGTTCCGTCCATTCGGCATTGGCAGCCGCGCGTTCGGCCGGCATCAGATGCTGGTGGTGCCCGCAATAGGCCTGGATCCCGGCATAGCGCAGCCCCTTGGTGCCGGCGATCCGCGCCGCCAGCGCCGCCGCAGCACCCGGCACCACCCCGGCGCGCGCCATGCCGGGATCAACATCAACATAGGCATCAAGCACGACGCCCGCCGCCAGCGCGGCCGTTGCTGCTTGTGCTGTTTGCGCTGCACTGTCGATCACTGCGCCCACTCGCACAACCCGGGCCAGCGCCGCCAGCCGCAGCCAGCCCCATACCGGCACCGGTGCCGTCACCAGCACATCCCTGATGCCGCCATGCACAAAGGCTTCGGCTTCCCCCACCGTCTGGCAACACAGGCCCACCGCGCCCATCAGCTGCTGTTCCCGGCCAATCGCGCTGCACTTGTGCATCTTGCCATGCGCACGCAGCCGCACGCCCTTGGCGGCGCAGGCGGCCTGCATGGCGGCCAGATTTTCCATCATCACCGCGCGCCGCACCACCAGCGCCGGCGTGATGGGAGGTTTCACCTTGGACAGGAATTCGGCAGTGCTTTGCATAGCGGCGTCTTGCCGCGCCACGGTGTTTGAGTCAAAGAGCGGCTCGAACAGGGCCGCGCAATACGGAGACTCCATGTCCATTCAACCTGTGGTGATCATCACCGGCGCTTCGTCGGGCGTGGGCCTGTGGGCCGCAAAATCGCTTGCGACACGGGGCTGGCTGGTGATCATGGCCTGCCGCGATCTCGCCAAGGCCGAAGCCGCCGCCAACGAGGTCGCCATTCCGGCAGACAATCGCCGCATTATGCATATCGATCTGGGTGATCAGGCAAGCGTGCGCAAATTCGCTGATGAATTCCACGCGACTGGCTTGGCACTCGATGCGCTACTGCTCAACGCCGCAGTCTATCTGCCGCGCCTCGAAGCGCCGATGCGGTCCCCGGAAGGCTATGAAATCAGCGTCGCCACCAATTATTTCGGCCATTTCCTGCTGGCCCATCTGCTGATCGACAATCTGAAAAAGGCCCGCGGTCGCCTCAGTTCGCCGCCGCGCCTGATCACGCTGGGCACGGTGACGGCCAACAGCGAGGAATTCGGCGGCAAGGTGCCGATCCCGGCGCCGGCTGAACTCGGCAATTTGGCCGGCTTGGAAGCCGGCTTCAAGGCGCCGATCGCCATGATCGACGGCAAGTCCTTCAAGCCCGGCAAAGCCTATAAAGACAGCAAGCTCGCCTGCATGATCATGAGCCGCGAGTTCAGCAAGCGCTGGGGCTACACCGGCGTCGTGTTCAACACTCTCTATCCGGGCTGCGTCGCTGATACAGCGCTATTCCGCGACACGCCAAAGGCCTTCCAGACGATTTTCCCCTGGTTCCAGAAGAACATCACCAAGGGCTATGTGTCCCAGCCGCTGGCCGGTGAGCGCACCGCGCAGGTGATCGCCGATCCGGCCTTCGCCAGCCAATCCGGCGTGCATTGGAGTTGGGGCAACCGCCAGAAGGAAGGCCGCATGCCCTTCGCCCAGCCACTGTCAGCGCGTGGCACCAACGAGGCGCGCAACGAGCGACTGTGGGATCTGACGCTGAAGGCAGTGGGGCTGGCGGCCTGAACCGCCAGCCTTTCCTTCAGCGGCGATAGAAGCCGATCGCCGCGTCCAGCTCGCCATAACGGCGCATCAGGTAACTGCTCTGTTCGGCGCTGTAGCCGGTGCGGCCGTAGGCGGCATCCAGCCGCTGCAGATCGCCCATTTGCGCCCGCATCTGCACGACCTGAGCCGCATTCATCCGCCCGGCACGCTGGGCGGCTTGCAGCCGCGTTTCCATCTGGGCCCAACGCTGGGTGTTGCGATCATTGCCGAAACCACTGGCCAGCATGCCGCCCATCCGGTTGTCGATCTGGGCATAACGCGCACGCAGATCGGCCTCTTCGCGGGCATCGATGCCGTTATACTGATAGCGTTGCTCCAACTGGCCCAAGGTGCGCCAATCAGTGCGCAGACGGGTGGCATTGGCCTGGCTCATGCTGCGGTTGCGCACAGCCTCGCTCAGGCGCTGTTCGAACAGGCCGCTCTGCTGCGCCAGCGGCTGCCAACGGTCGTCATTCTGATAACCGGGCTGGCCCCCGTACTGGCCATTCTTCTGGTTCTGATAGCCAACCCGCTGGGACAGCGCGCGATAACGGGTGCGCAGATCATTGCGTTCCTGACTCTGCATCGGGCCATTGGCGGAATACTGCGCCTCCAACCGCACGATGTCCTGATACTCGCGACGCATCTGATCGGCCTCGTTGCGGCTCAACGCACCATCGCGAACACCGGCATCGATGCGCTCATCAAGCTTTTCACGGCGCTGTTCGAACGGACGGCGGCCCTGGTTCCAATCGGATTCCAGCGACTGTTCGGCGGCCTGGTTGTTGCCAAACACATTGCCGAACAATTGCTCGAGGAAATTGCCCTGTGCTGCCTGATTTTGCAGCTGCGCTGAAGTGGCCGTGCCCATCAACAAAGTGACGGTCGCCGCAGCATAGAGAAAATTGATTTTCATTGGATGATATGCCCTTGAAGAGAGGCAAGTTGCTAGTTTGCACCTCCCCTTCGCATATTGCACTTGAACAACACACAACGAAATTTAATGTTTTTCGCCTGGTCCCGGCACAATCCCATAACGTGCCACTAATTTCCATACATGTGGCGGGATCATATTCTTCATCATTGCAGGCGCTTCACGGCGCATATGCAGGATGGTTTCGATCGCCTTCATCTCCACACGGGTGCGGGCGAATTCCTTGCCCTTGGGTCCAACCAGCGGCATCAACTTGCCCACCAGCGGCCGAATGAACTTGGGCATGCGCCGCAAGGGCAGGCCACCGGCGGCGCGCTCGGTATTGGCCATGAAGCCCTCCACCGGCCCGGCACGCTTCGATCCGTCGGGCTTGCCATTGTCATCGGGTTCGGACAGCGCCACCTCGTCGCCAAGCAGGCCCAGAAGTTCGGCGCCGCGATCGTTGCGCACCAGCAACCATTGCCCGCCAGTGCCGCCCATGTAGCCCACGGTGATATCAGCGAGGCTGTTGGTGTAATCCACGCAGGTGCGGCAGGTAAGCGGGAAGAAATCCGGCCGCAGATCGGACAGCGGCAGCATCAGGAACGGCACTTCCCGTTTGCTGCCGTTATCAAAGCGCAGCTCGACATGATAATTCGCTTTGAATTCCAGATAGGTGATGCTGTCCGGCTTGTCCGAAAGCAGTGCCAGGAACTCGTGGAAATTCGCCGTCGTCGTATTGTCGCTGCACGGCGTGCCGATCACGTAAATGCGCTCGAATCCCAGCTTCGCTTCCAGCCGGCGCAGCGCGTGGATCTGGCAGGGGATACCGATGATGCCGATGCGCTTGAACCCGGCGGCGCGAGCCGGCTCCAGCAGCGCCAGCAGCGGCGCATAACCCATGCGCATGCCGCGCACCTGCGCCATGGCTTCGGCCTTGGTTACCATGACGGGGCGCGGCTTCCACTTGTCGTCCGGATCGGGCGCCATGGTCAGCACAGCTTCCACCGCGCCGGTTTCCAGCAAGCGTTCGCCCAGACGGCTGGTGATGCCGGTCCATTGCGCGCCTTCGCTGGGCTGTTTCAGCCGCGCCTTGGCCATGCGCTGGAACGGGCCGAAGAACAGTTCATCGGCGCGCGTTTCATCACGGGCGCGGCCATGCACGGCAGCTTCCATCGCAGCATAATCCGGCTTGATGAACTGGCAGGCGGTGCCGCAATCCGTGGGGGTGGACGTGCGCGACACGCCGCAATCGGTGCACAGCCCGCGCGGAGCGGCGGGCGCAAATTCGGGCGCAATCAGGCCGGTTTCAGTCACTTCAATCCCCACGATAATCGACACCCCTGCCCGACACGGCTGTTAGCCGCTCCCCCCTCACATCCGCAACATCACATTCGCAAGGGTGCTGCATAACCCGTCAATTCCAGATAGCCGCGCCCGCCCGGCACGGTGACAGCGCCTTCCCAATAGACCGGCCCGCCGCTCATCCGGCTGTCCAGTTCCTGATCTGGCAACATTGGCGTGACGGGCAGTGTCCGCCAAGCTCCAGCAACCCGCAGCGCCACACTGGGCCGAACTGGCCAGCGCGCCTTGCTGCGCGGGCTTTGCCACCAGCCGTCGGCCAGCCAGCGCACATCTGAAGACTTCAGCACAGTAAGCACACCAGCCATACTACGGTGGCTGCCGCCGGCCCACAGCGCCGCGCCTTTCCCATCACGCATGCGGAACACCGTTACAGCGCTGCCATCATCCATGTTGAGGCCCAACCAGTCCCAACCCACCGCGCGGGCATTCATCAGGCTGCTCGACCATTCGCGGTCCAGCCAAGCCGTGCCGATCACCGCCTGCCAGCGTCCTTTTTCTGCCAGCCGCCCCATCACCGCCAGTTGCGGCCAGCTGTAATAATGGCTGGCCTCTCCCGCGCCCGGCCCCTTGCGGCTGAAGCCGCCCTCGCCCTGCAGGATTACCGGCTGCGTCGGCGTGAAGGCCAGATCGAAGGCAAAACCATCCCCGGCCAGTTTTGCGTGCAGCCGGCCATCCTTGCCGCGCCACAGCCGCCAATCATCCAGCGTCACATCCATATCGCCCACCCGTGCATTGGCGAGGCCAAAGCCGGCGCGGGCGATACGGGCGGCGTGGCGCAGCTTGCCGTGCGCCGGATCAGCGAGCGCGGCGTGGGCAAAGATCACTTGGCGCGGCACGAACCTAGACGGGTTCTGTGTGTCGAGATCCGGCCGCGTGCGGAAGAAGGTGATCTGGAAACCCTTCTTACCCTGCGCCGTATTCAGCCAACCCGTCACATACCACCATTCGGTGCGGAATTCGAGATGCGCGCCGTGATCGACAGGGAAGCGCAGCGGCACGCCCGGCCGCACCGGCGCGAACGTCGCCGCCAGCAGCAGTGGAGCCAAAAGCAGGAGTAATAGCCGCCGCATCACCAATCCGCCCGCACCGCCAGCAGCGCGCCCTTGCCCAACGCCCGCCGCCCGGCCACAACCGCGGTACCGCACGCGCACGCCACCAGCGCTGCCACTAGCCCGGCCAGCAACGGCCACGGCAGCGCCAGATCCATCGTCCAGTGAAAGCTCTGCGGGTTCACCACGCGGACCAGCACCAGCGCCATTACCAGCCCCAACGACAGGCCCGAAAGCGCCCCAATGAGCCCAAGACCGGCGCCTTCCAGCCCCAACATCTGCAGTATCTGCCCACGCGGCACACCAACATGGCGCAGCATGCCGAACTCGCGCATCCGCGCCAGCACTTGCGCTGAAAAACTCGTCGCCACGCCGATCAGGCCAATGATGATGGCAATCGCCTCCAGCGCATAGGTGACGGCGAAACTGCGATCAAAGATGGTCAGCGCCACGGCCCGCATCTCCGCTGGGCGGCCGAACTGGGCCTGACCTTGCACGGCCGGGGGCAGCGCCGCCTGCAATGCTTCTTGCACCGCGCGCGCATCGGCGCCGGCCTTCAAGTCGAACGCGGCCTCCGTCGCGGTGGCGTCACCGGTAAAGCGGCGATAATCGCTGATCGGCAGGATGATCGCCCCCCATTGCCGGGCGTAATCGCGCCAGGTCCCCGCCATGAACAACCTGCGCGGCACCCCGCCGATCACCAGTTCATGCACCTCGCCTTGCCGCCAGCCATACAGCCAGGCCAGCGGCTCCGAAATCAGCGCACGCGTGGTGCCGGGCGGCATTGGTGCATCCGTTTCGGCAATCAACGGCACGGAGGCATGGCCGCCCTGCGCCATCACCGCCACCGCTGGCCGCGCCGGATCGATGCGCACCGAAATCACGCGCTGGAACCGCACATGCGCCAATCCCGGCAACGCCGCCAACTGCGCCTGCGCTTGGCGGTCGAGCCCGCCAGCCTCTGCGCCTTCCAGATGGAGATAGAGATCAGACGGTAACACCGCGACCAGCCAATCATCCACACTTTGGCGGAAACTGGCGACCATCACCGCCATCGCCACCATCAGCGCGGTTGATGCGACAATGCCCGACAGCGCCAACCCGGCGGCCTGCGGCACGCCCCACAACCTTCGCACCGCCAGATCAAGCGGCAGCCAGGCACTGCCTCTGCGGGCCAGCGGCGCGAGCAGCAACCGCGCCAGCGCCGGCATCGCCGCTACGCCACCGGCCAGCAGCAACGCCATCGCGGCATAGCCCAACAAGGGCAGTCCGAACAAAGGCGGCCCCAACGCCGCAAGGCCACCGGCCGCCAGCAGGGCCAGGCTGGGCCAAGCCCGCGGCGCCTTGGCTGGATCGGGCGCATCACCCAGGCCCTTCAACGCCTGCGCCGGGGCCGTACGAGCGGCCGCCAATGCCGGCGCAATGCTGCCCGCAACTGCCGTCCCCAGGCCCAGACCGCCAAACAGCAGCGCCGCCGGCAGATCAAAGCCCAGCCGGGCCTGCGCCCGGCTGAAGTAGCCGCCGCCCAGATCGCCGCCGAAGCGTTCCACCACCAGCGTGGCCAGCCCGTAACCCAGCGCCACGCCGATCAAGGCACCCGCCACCCCCAGCAGCAGGCCCTCGGCAAGCAATTGCCGCACCAGCCCAGCGCGCGGCAGACCCAGCACGCCGAGCAACGCGAACTGCGGCCGCCGCCGCGCTACGCTGAGCGCCTGTGCGGACCACACCAAAAAACCTCCAGTGAGCAGCGCCACTAGCGCCAGCATGCCCAGATTCACCCGATAGGCCCGGCTCAACGCATCAGCGCGGCTGGCTTCGGCTTCCGGCGTTGCCAACACCGCATCGGCGGGCAGCGCCGCCTGAACCGCCGCGCGCGCACCCGCGCCATTGGTCAGTTTCAGATCAAGCCGATGAAGGCGGCCCATCTGGCCAAACCGCCACTGCGCTTCCGAAATGTCGATGACCGCGATCTGCGCTTCGTCGCCCGCCGCGGCCAGCCCGCCCATCACGGTGAAACGCGCCTGCCGGCCAGCCGCCGTGAGCGTGAACACCGCGCCGAGCTTCAACCCGGTGGCGCGCTGCAAGGCCGGGGACAGCCATACCGCATCGCCATGCCATGTTGGCCGGCTCCCCACGCCGGACTGGCCCGCGCGCGACAGTCCCACAAGCCTTGGCGTCACGCTCATCGCGCGCAACGGATCCAGACCGATCAGCGTGAACCTGCCACCTTTTGCCTCTGAGCCTGGCCGCGCCAGTTGGCCCCAGCTTGCTGCCAGTTCCACCACTGGACTGATCGCCTGTACCTGCGGCAACCGGGCCAATTTCGGAAACAGCCCTTCGTCCAACCCAGCTGCCGAACGGCTGCGTACCGACACATCGGCCCGGCCCTGCACGCTGGCCACCGCGCGGCCAAAACTGGCCAACGCCGCGCTGTTGACCATGTGCACGGCAAACCCCAGCGCCACGCCCACCGCAATGGCCAGCACGGCCAGGCCCATCCGCACCGGATGCGCGCGCCATTCCCCAGTGATCAGCCAGCGCATTGCCGCCGAGTGCTGCATTACGCGGGAAAGAGACCATTGGCCGACAGGCGCAACACCCGATCTGCCGCCGCCGCCACCATCTCGCTGTGGGTCACGATCAGCACCGCGGCCCGGCGTTCCCGCGCTTGGGCCAACAGTAGATCAAGAATGCGCCATGCCGTTTCAGGATCGAGATTTCCGGTCGGCTCATCTGCCAATACCAGGCCGGGGCGATGCACCAGCGCCCGCGCAATGGCGACGCGCTGCAATTCCCCACCCGACAACACCGCCGGCCAGTCATCGCCGCGCCCAGCCAGGCCCACTTGCACCAGTGTCGCCTCGGCGCGGCCCAGCGCATCGGCGGCGTTCATGCCGGCCAGCAGGCAGGGCAACGCCACGTTGCGGGCAAGACTGAGATGCGGCAGCACATGGAAGGCCTGAAACACAAAGCCCAACGCGGAAGCCCGCAGCGCCGCCTTTTCCGGTTCCGGCAGCGCCGCCACGTTGCGGCCACCGATCAGTACGTCGCCCGCATCAGCCGGGTCCAGCCCGGCAATCACGTTCAGCAACGTCGATTTGCCCACCCCGGATTCGCCGGTGATCGCCACCACTTCGCCCGGCGCCAGCGCGATATTCACGCCCGAAAACAGGCTACGCCGCCCGCCTGCCGCCAATGGCACGGCGCGCGTCAGCCCGGTGGCTGCCAGCAACGGAGCAGCCACCGCCGGCCCGGCGGAGGGGGTATTAGGTCGCATGCTAGGGCTTTAGCCCAGAAGGCTGTGAATGTTAGCCGGGTGTGGCACCATGCCCTGCCCTTGAGCTTGGGTCATACCTGCTTGGCGAACAGATTTTCCGGGTTGCGCATCGCCTTGAATTCCAGCGCGTTGCCGGCCGGATCAAAAAGGAAGAAGGTGCCTTGTTCCCCCGGCTTGCCGGCAAAGCGCACGTGCGGTTCCATTTCAAAGGCCAGGCCGGCGTGGCGGATGCGACTGGCTAGCGCTTCCCAGCCGGCCCAATCCATCACCAGGCCGAAGTGGGGCACCGGCACGCTGTCGCCATCAACCGGATTGCGGTGGATGGCCGATTTGGGCGCCTTATGCACCACCAATTGGTGGCCGTGGAAATCGAAATCGATCCAGGTTTCGGAAGATCGGCCTTCGGGGCAGCCCAGCACCGCGCCATAAAACTGACGGGCAGCGGCTAGATCATCAACCGGAATGGCAAGGTGGAACGGGTTCAAGGCGTGTCTCCGTGGGCAATGGCAAGCTGGTGGGCGCGCACCAAGATCTGGCGGCTGGCAAGAGCAATCGGGTCGCAGTCAGTGGCCACCAAGGGGTTATCAGCCGGCAGCGGCTCCGGTTCGGGGTAATCAATCGAGATCTGCATCGTCACCTCATCATCATTGGCAGGATCGAGCAACCAGTGCATCACAGCCAGCAGCCTGGTCGTCACCCCCAGCGCCTCCATCGACGTGACAAGCGAGGGTTCGAGTGGCAGTTCTTCGCCCCACAGCCCGCCCGGGCCGTCAAGCCAGCGGCGGGCGGCTTCAGAAGCGGCGATAGTATCGCGATGCAGCGCCAGCGGCACCACCCGTCGTGCATTGCGTCGTCTTGAAACAGCACCAACGCTGCCCAAATTGAAATTGCCAACGCTGCCAGATGGGGCGTCGGCGCCTCCCGGCCCATGGTGGGCGGGACCAACGGCAACTTTGCTTGAAGAGGATTTTGCCATGCGTGGATTTGATATCTCTCCATTGCTGCGTTCGTCCATCGGATTCGAGAATCTGAACCGGTTGGTGGAACTGGCCGGGCGCGTCGAACCCGGCGACGCCTACCCCCCGTACAACATCGAGAAGCTGGGCGACGGCGCCTATCGCATCCAGATGGCAGTGGCCGGTTTCGGCCGCCACGAGCTGGACATCACGGTGCAGGAAAACATGCTGGTGGTAGTTGGCCAGGCCGCGCCGGAAGCCGATGCGAAGGAACGCGTGTTCCTGCACCGCGGCATCGCCAAGCGCGCCTTTGAACGCCGCTTCCAGCTGGCCGACACCATAAAGGTGACCGGCGCCGGATTCGAGAACGGGCTGCTCAACATCGAGTTGGTACGTGAGATTCCGGAACACAAGAAGCCGCGCAAGGTGGACATCGCGCCCGCCGTTGATGTCCTAATGACAACCACTACGACCGCACTCGCAGCCGAGTAATCAGCCGCGAAGCACTTTCCGGCGCTCGACGCGGAACCGTTTCAGTTCCTCGGCGGGCGCCGGCCAATCCGGGTCGGCTCTTGCGGCGGCGGCATAATCGTCCATCGCTTCACGCAGCTTGCCAGCCACTTCCAATGCCTGTGCCCGCGCGAAAAACGCCCGCGCAGGCTCCTTCGGCCCGATCTCGATGCCGTGACTGATCAGCGCCACCGCCTCGGTCTCGCGACCAGGCTGGCGAGCCAGCACGACGCCCTTGTTGATCCAGGCTTCGGCCAGGCCGGGAGCAGAACGGATGGCCAGATCGAAATCGCTTTCCGCCTTTTCCAGCTTGCCGGCACGCAGCAGGGCAATGCCGCGGTTCATCAGCATGGCGAGGCGCTGCGGCGCCGGCAGATCGGGTTGGCGGATGGCACGGTCACAACGGCCAAGCTGGGTGCGGCTGGGCCGGTCCGACACCGCGGCTTCCCGGCACAGCGCGGCCAGTTCGTCATCGCCGGTCGGCTCCTGCGCCCGCAGCGGGGCTGCAGCCAGCCAGATCAGGATCAGCACCCGGCGCATCATATGCACCCTGTCAGGCGATTATGTCAGGGATCAACAGATCCTCAAGCATGGCGATCTCATCCTTCAACAGCAGCTTCTTCTTCTTGAAACGCTGCAGCTGGATCATGTCGGGCATAGGCAGCAAGCGCAGGGCGTCTATCGCGGCATCAAGGTCGCGGTGATCCTGCTTCAGCATCTCGATCCGGTCGCGGATCTCGACTTCGTCCACCCTGAACGCTCCTTCACCGCTGCCACTGCGCAAGCAGGCCTGCATATCTGCGTTAACCGTTCTTCATGTCGGCGGGCAAGGGGGGGGGCATTGGCGCTGTGATGAAATCATGCCAAACGGGCGCTGAATAGCCACATGGGGGATGGACAGCACCGCAGTTCCATGATGCACTCAACGGTCCCACCGCCAGTCGTTGCTGGCGGGGAATGCAAGAGGGAGCGTGCCAATGGCCAATGCCCATCGGGAGCAATTGATTGCCCGTCATGCCAGGCTGGATGCCAGCCTTGCCGCCGAACTGAAGCGGCCGCTGCCAGATCCGACGACATTGCGCCGGTTGAAGCGGGAGAAACTCAAGCTCAAGGATGAGATCAGCATCGGCGCATCAGCGCACTGATCTTCGAACAGCGGCCGCGCCCCGGATCAAGAAACCGGGGCCGCGGCCAATTGGCTCACTCGTCGCGGCTTACCTTTTCATCACGTTCGTGCCGTTCCTGCGCATCGATCGTCATGGTGGCAATCGGGCGGGCTTCCAGACGCTGCAGGCTGATCGGTTCACCGGTCATTTCGCACCAGCCATAATCGCCGGTCTCGATGCGACGCAACGCGGCATCGATCTTGGAAATCAGCTTGCGCTGGCGATCACGGGTGCGCAGTTCGATGCCCCAATCGGTTTCGCTGGCGGCACGGTCGGTCAGGTCGGGCTCACGCAGCGGTTCAGCCTTCAGGGCTTCGAGCGTGCCTTCCGATTCCTTCAGTATTTCGTCTTTCCAGGCCAGCAGCTTCTTGCGGAAATAGGCCAGCTGCCGCGGGTTCATGAATTCCTCGCCCGCACTCGGACGATAGCCTGGCGGCAGATCATCACGGTCGGCTGGCACGATCAACACCCCATCATCGTTGGTACCCGGTCCGGAAAACGCACCATAGGATTCGCTCTTCATACCAACACCCCAAAAACGGTGCCGAGATGCCGTCCACTACGGGACAACAGCCAGCCCCGAACCTCCGTCCTGCCAGACCCCTCCGGCAAAACATCTCCCTGCCGGCCCCATAAACCTCTGCCGGCTCAGCGGCAAGCGGTGATACGGGCATAGCAAGATTAACACGAAAGTTTCGTTTGGCGCGATTGTCAGGCATCCGCGCATAGCGGCTGGCTCAGCCCTTCAACCCGTCGATGCGGGACTGCAGCGCGGCAAGCTGTTCCTTCAACTGGGCTACATCGTCGCCCGTGGGACCGGATTTCTCACCGGGCTTTTCTGTCGGCTTGGCGCCGCCTTCGCGCAGCAATCCGCCGGTCATCATGTCGGTCGCGGCCTGGAACATCGCCAGATTTTGCCGCGCCAGTTGTTCGAACGGCTTCAGCGCGGCGCTGCGGAACATTGCCTGATTCTCGGCAAAGGCCGCCATCGAGGCTTCAAGATAATGCGGCACCATCGATTGCATCGAATCGCCATATAGCGCGATGATCTGGCGCAGGAACGACGTGGGCAGCATGGTCTGGCCGCCCGCTTCGCCTTCCATTACGATCTGGGTGAGAACGCTGCGGGTGATGTCTTCGCCAGTGCGGGCATCGAACACCTGGAAATCACGGCCACGGCGCGTCATTTCTGCCAGATGATCGAGGGTGATGTAGCTGGAGGTTTCGGTATTGTAGAGCCGCCGGTTGGCGTATTTCTTGATGATCACGGGCGCTTGACCGGCTGTGCCGGCCTTGGCGTCTGGGGAGGAAGAGGCATTGGCCATGGGAGCTCCCAGAATGGATTGTCGACATTGGCGTAGCAAATGGCATGCTGCGCCGCAATGCCGCAGCGCGGCGCAGCGTGTGCGCGGGCAGCGCGCCGACTGGCGCAAGCTCGGCCGGGCTTCGGGAACCCATCGAAATTTTACTTCGATGGGGCCCACTGGCTGCCGGCCTGAAACCGGCAGAACAGCTTCGATAGCGTGGCTCCGCCACGTTCTCCCTTTTCCTCCCTTCCACACCCAGCAAAGGCTCGGCGGCTCCGCCGCCGGCTGTGCCGCACAAGCACCACATCAATGAACCGCCCCCCCGGCCCCCACCCGCTCCCCATTTTCCTCGCCACGCTGCAGGCTGCCTGCGCCAATGATCCGGCACGCCTCGCCGCCGCGCTGGCCGGCCTTGCCCGTTACCAGAAGGCCATGCGCCCAGGCCCGCCGCCCAAGCGCCCGGAACTCGCCCGCATCGGCGAGGTATCCCTGCTCGGCACGCTTGGGCCACGCCCGGTGGTGATCGTGCCGTCGCTGATCAACGCTGCGCACGTGCTCGATCTGCCCGGCCGCAGCCTGATGGGGCATCTCGAATCGGCCGGCCTCAATCCGCTGATCATCGATTGGGGTGACGCGCCGGAACCGCTGGGCCTTGCATCCCTCGTCAGCGAACGCTTGTGCCCGCTGGTGAACAGCCTGGCGCAACCCGTTGCCCTGTTAGGCTATTGCCTTGGCGGCACACTAGCCCTGGCACTTGCGGCCGAGGCCCCAATCACCCGGCTCGCGCTGATCGCGACGCCGTGGAACTTCTCCGGCTATGGCGATGGCCAGCGCAGCGCACTGGCTGGCTGGTGGGCCAGCGCCGCGCCGATGGCGCAAGCGATGGGGCAACTGCCGATCGATCTGCTACAACCGGCCTTCTGGTCGCTCGATCCCGACGGATTGGCGGCCAAATATGTGCGACTCGCCACCACCAATGCCCATGATTTGGCGGATTTCGTGCGGCTGGAGGATTGGGCCAATGGCGGCACCCCGCTCAGCCTCGCCGCCGCGCAGGATCTGGCCGCGCTTTATGCCAATGGCCAGTGGAGCGGTGTGGACGCCGCCGCAATAACGGCACCCATCCTGGATATCATCGCCGGCACAGATCGCATCGTGCCACCGGGGGCCGCCGTGTCCACACTGGGCATGGGCACCGCGCTGCGGCTTGATGCCGGCCATGTCGGCATGGTCGTTGGCCGCCGCGCGCCGGAAATGCTGTGGGAACCGCTTGTTCACTGGCTGGCGGATGCGGCAGGGTCTGCCCGTACACCTGCCTGAAGGAAGCCCATGATGGCCCATTATCTGATCGCCAATTACCGCGTCACCAATGCCGAAGCCTATCAACGCTATCTGGAACTGGTGGGCGCCACCACGGCAGCGCACGATGCCGAAGTGCTGGTTGCCGAATTTGACAGCACCATCGTTGAAGGCAACGCCCACCCGGTCAGCATTGTGGTGCGCTTTGCCAACCGGGATGCGGCCCAAGGCTGGTATCACTCACCCGAATACAAGGCCGTCGTACAGCACCGGCAAAACAATACCGAAGGCTTTGTGCTGTTCGCCAACGGCGCCGAACCGGCCTAATCTTGTCACAACGACTCGCACATCTAGGGGATACTCATGACTAACATCGTCATCACCGCCGCCCGCCGCACCGCCGTGGGCAGTTTCATGGGCAGTTTCGGCAACACGCCAGCCCATCTGCTCGGCAAGGCGGCGATCGAAGCGGCGCTGCTGGACGCCGGCGTTGCCCCCGGCGAGGTAAGCGAAGTTATTCTGGGCCAGGTGCTCACCGCCGCGCAGGGCCAGAACCCGGCGCGGCAGGCTGCCATGGCTGCCGGGATTGCGCTGGAAGCGCCGGCCTATGGCGTCAACCAAGTCTGCGGTTCCGGCCTGCGCGCAGTGGCCATGGCCGTCCAGGGGATTGCCAACGGCGACGCCGGCATCGTGGTTGCCGGTGGCCAGGAATCGATGAGCCTTTCCACCCATGCACAAGCCCTACGTCAAGGCCAGAAAATGGGCCATATGGAACTGGTCGATACCATGATCAAGGATGGCCTATGGGATGCCTTCAACGGCTATCACATGGGAATCACGGCGGAAAACGTGGCGGAGATGTACCAGATCAGCCGCGCCGCGCAGGATGATTTCGCCGTCGCCAGCCAGAACAAGGCCAGCGCCGCCCGCGCCGCCGGGCGCTTTGCCGCCGAAATAGCGCCCGTCACTATCAAGGGCCGCAAGGGCGATACCGTGGTTGATACCGATGAATATATCCGCGATGGCGTGACGCTGGACAGCGTATCGGGCCTGCGCGGCGCCTTCAAGAAGGATGGCACCGTTACGGCCGCCAACGCCAGTGGCCTCAACGACGGCGCCGCCGTTCTGGTGCTGATGAGCGAAGAGGAAGCCAACCGCCGCGGCGCGCCCATCCTTGCCCGCGTCGCCGGTTTCGCCAGCGTGGGCGTCGATCCCGCCGTGATGGGCATCGGCCCAGTGCCCGCCAGCCGCAAGGCGTTGGCCAAGGCCGGCTGGAGCGTGGCTGATCTCGATCTGGTCGAAGCCAACGAGGCGTTTGCCGCGCAGGCACTGGCCGTGGGCCAGGAACTCGGCCTCGATCCCACCAAGCTCAATGTAAACGGCGGTGCCATCGCCATAGGCCACCCGATCGGTGCTTCGGGCGCCCGCGTGCTAGTGACCTTGCTGCACGAAATGGGCCGCCGTGGTGCGAAAAAGGGCCTGGCCACGCTTTGCATCGGCGGCGGCATGGGGATCGCCCTCGCCGTCGAACGCTAAACGCTGTCGAGCGCTGAACCGCATGTTGATCCGCGAAGCCACGCCCGTAGAGCGGCTGTTTGCCGGCCATCGCTCCGAACATCCCAACGGGCGGTTGCTGGTGCTGGGCCAGCCGCCTGAGAAACTGCCGCTGGCATTAGACGGTTGGGAACATATCGCCTGCGTAGCGGCAAGTGACGAGGAACTGCGCCCTGGTACGGTGCGCGCCGATCCGCATCATCTGCCTTTCCACGAAGCCCTGTTCGACAAGGCGTTGCTCTCCGCGCCGTTGGTGCAACCGCGGCTGATGCTGCGCGAACTGTGGCGGGTGCTGAGCCCCGCTGGCCTTGCTGTGCTGATCGTGCGGGCGCGGCGGCCGTGGCACATCAAGGATATCGGCTGGCTGCGCGAGCCGCTGCAACTGCGGCTGGATGAAGCCATGTTCGAAGTGCTGGACTGGCGGGTGGAAACACTGCCCGAACGCCACCACGTCGTGCTGGTGGCCAAGACAGATTGGCAAAAGCCGGTACTGGTTGGCGCGGCCGATCCGGCGATGGTGCCCAGGACCATCAATTGATAGAAGCTGAATCGCTTGCCGCCATTGTGAAGATGGTGCCGTTTGCAGCCCATCTTGATCTGACCATTCAGGAATTGGGCCGGGACCGCGTTGTTGTCCACGCCCTCATCAAGTCCGAGTATTGCACCAGCGGCGGCACCGCACACGGCGGTTTCCTGATGGCTCTGGCGGATTTCACCGGCGCGGTGGGCGCGTTCCAGGTGCTGCCCGACGACGCGAGAAGCACCACCACGATCGAATCGAAAACCAACATGATGAGGGCGATCCCGGTTGGCAGCACGCTGGTGGCCACCGCGACACCGCTGCATGTTGGCCGGCGCACCAGCGTTTGGGTGACGCGGGTGGAAAGCGCCGAAGGCAAGCTGGCCAGCGTTACGACGCAGACGCAGATGGCGATCTGATCCAGAGCCGTCACCCCGGCGAAAGCTGGATTCCATCGTCCGCCCGTGCCGCCTTGTAACCACACTGAGGAGATGGGCTCCAGCTTTAGCCGGGGTGACGGTCAAAGACTGAGCGCCACCGTCACCATATGCCCCTCACCCACGCCCTCCTTCTTCCGCACCGCCGCCTTCACCGGCAGCAGATAGCCGCCCACATCCTTCGACGGAAACACCGAGGTTGCCCAGGCTGTGCCGCCCAGCACAACCTTCACATAGAGCGATCCCCACGCCGCCGATCGTCCCGGCGCCGCCGCACGGATGCCGGCTGCCACATCGCCCGTGATGGTCAGGAAATGCCAACTCATCGGTGAAGACTTGCCGTCGGCGGCTTTCCCCTTCCAGATCCACAACGGCCCAGTGAACGTCCATTCGCGTGCCGTGGGCAGTTCATGCCCCAGTTCCTCACGAAGGAAGCGGATCAGTTCAGGATCAAGATCGTCATCCACGCCGCGACATTAGCCTATCGGCGCAGGACGAACACCCCGGTATCCGCCAGCAGATTGGGCCACAGCGCCACCTGCCGGCCCGACGAAAGGCCAGCGCGGCGTTCCACGGTCAACCCTATCTCCACCGCCAGCGCTTCGAAATCAGCGATCGTGCAGAAATGGATATTGGGCGTTTCGTGCCAGCTCACCGGCAGGCTGCGGGTGACGGGCATGCGGCCACTCAGCGACAGGCTCAGCCGCACTCGCCAATGGCCGAAATTGGGGAAGGAAACGATGGCGCTGCGCCCGATGCGCACCAGTTCGCTCATCACTGCCGCCGGGCGCTGCATGGCCTGCAACGCGTTCGACAATACCACCACGTCGAACGCGGCATCGGGATAATCGGCCAAATCGGTATCGGCATCGCCCTGCACCACCGCCAGCCCGCGCCCAACGGCCGCCGCTACGTCGCTGGCATCCAGCTCGATCCCGCGGCCTTCCACGCCCTTGGTATCGCGCAGCCAGGCCAGCAACTGGCCATCGCCGCAACCGATATCCAGCACGCGCGCGCCTTCCGGTACGGCGGCGGCCACGGCGGCCAGATCAGGGCGCAACGGAACCGGTGTCATGCCGCCAGGAAGCCGTTGACGACCCGGTTCATTTCCGGCGCATCGAGCAGGAAGGCATCATGGCCGAACGGGCTTTCCAGTTCGACGAAGCTCACCGGCGCGCCCGCCGCGTTCAGCGCGCGCACAATGCGGCGGCTTTCGGCGGTGGGGTAAAGCCAGTCGGACGTGAACGAGACCAGGCAGAAGCGGCTCTGCACCCCGGCAAAGGCCCGCGCCAGGTTGCCGGCGTACGGTTCGGCCAGATCGAAATAGTCCATCGCACGGGTGATATAGAGATAGCTGTTGGCATCGAAGCGCTCGACAAAACTCAGCCCCTGATGACGCAGATAGGATTCCACCTGGAAATCAGCATCGAACCCGAAACTCACGGCGTCACGATCCTGCAGGCGCCGGCCGAACTTTTCGGTCAGCCCTTCTTCCGAAAGATAGGTGATGTGTGCCGCCATGCGCGCCACTGCCAGCCCCGCGGCGGGCGGCTGGTCGGCAACATAGGCTCCACCCGCCCACATCGGATCAGCCATGATCGCCTGCCGGCCAACTTCGTGGAAGGCGATGTTCTGTGCGCTGTGGCGGGCCGCCGTCGCAATCGCCACCACCTTCTTCACCCGGGCGGGGTGCTTCACCGCCCACGTCAGCGCCTGCATGCCGCCCATCGAGCCGCCGATCACCGCCGCCAACGTCCCCACGCCGAGATGATCAAGCAGCCGCTCCTGTGCTTCCACCATGTCGGCAATCGTGATCACCGGGAACTTCATGGCAAACGGCTGGCCGGAACGCGGATCAATGCTCGATGGCCCGGTTGAACCCATGCAGCCGCCCAGCACATTGGCGCAGATCACGAACCACTGCTCGGGGTCCACCGGCTTGCCCGGCCCAACCAGCCGCGTCCACCAGCCGGCTTTGCCGGTGACTGGGTGAGCGCTGGCCAGATATTGATCACCTGTCAACGCATGGCACACCAGGATGGCGTTGGTGCGGTTGGCGTTCAACTTGCCATAGGTTTCATAGGCGATGGTGAGTTCGGGTAGCACGCCGCCGCCCGCCAGCGGGAAATCGCCTAGCAAGGTCACGCGGCGATCAAGGCCAAAACGTTCGTCCATTGCGACGCGGGAATAATGGCGAAGGGGTGACTGTGCCAGCGATATTCGCTAACGCGCTGCCATGACTATCTCCGCACCCAAGATGAAACCGTGGATCGAAGCCATGCACGCCTATGTGCCCGGCAAATCAAGCGCCGGCGCGCCCGTGGTGGCCAAATTGTCGTCCAACGAAAATCCGTGGGGCCCATCGCCCATGGCGGTCGCTGCGATGCAGGCGGTGATTGCCGAAGGGCATCGGTATCCCGATCCGGCCTCCACGGCGCTGCGTGAGGCGCTGGGCGCCAAATATGGCGTGAACCCGGCTCACATCATCTGCGGCACCGGCAGCGACGAAATATTGCACATGATCGCATCCGCCTTCGCCGGGCCGGGTGACGAGATCATCCACGTCCGCCACGGCTTCGCCGTGTATGAAGGCGCCACCCGCCGCGTGGGTGCGACACCGGTGGTGGTGCCGGATGTGGATTACACCGGCGATATCGATGCGATCCTGGCTGCTATCACGCCGGCCACACGCATCATCTACATCGCCAATCCCAACAACCCGACCGGCACACTGCTGCCGGCGGCCGAGATACGCCGCCTGATCGCGGGTGTGCCGGGCGACGTGGTGGTGGTGCTGGATTGCGCCTATGCCGAGTTCGTCGAATGCGATTATGAGGATGGCCTCGCACTGGCGCAGAGCCTTCCCAATCTAGTCGTCACCCGCACTTTCTCCAAGATCCACGGCCTGGCCGCGCAGCGCATCGGCTGGGCGGTGGCGCCGCTGCCGATCATCGCCGCGCTGGATCGGGTGCGCGGGCCATTCAACGTGACGACCACCGGCCAGGCCGCCGCCGTCGCGTCCCTGGCCGATAATGCCCACCTCGACATGGTGCGCCGCGAAACCATTCGCCTGCGTACGTTTCTGGAAGGCGAAATCGCCGCCATGGGCAACGCCGGCCTGCGCCCCATGCCGTCGGCATGCAACTTCATCCTCATCGAATTCCCCGAAGATGGCCCAGTCACGGCGGCAAATTGCAACCAGTATCTGCTCGATCACGGCATCATCTGCCGCTACCTCGCCGTCCAGAACATGCCGCGCTGCCTGCGCATTTCCATCGGCACCGAAACCGAAACCCGCACCGTCGCCGCCGCCCTGCGCGATTATATCGAAGGCGCGGGAGTGGCCGGCTGATGCTGCCCTTCGCGCGCGTTGCCATCATCGGCATGGGCCTGATCGGCTCCTCGCTGGCGCGCGCCGTGCGGGAAGCCATGCCCACTGTACAACTGACGGTGAGCGATGCCAGCCCGGTGGTGCGGGAACGCGTGGCAGAACTGGGCATTGCCGATGACGTGGCCGATGGTGCCGGCGCCGCCGTGGTGGATGCCGATCTGGTCATCCTGTGCGTGCCGGTGGGGGCCATGGCCGACGTGGCAGCCGAAATCGCCCCGGAACTCGCCCCCGATACGGTAGTGAGCGACGTCGGTTCGGTGAAGGAAAGCGTGCTTAAGGTGCTCGCCGCGGCGTTGCCGGGTGTGCACGTGATCCCCGCGCACCCGGTAGCGGGCACCGAAAGATCCGGGCCTGATGCCGGCTTTGCCAGCCTGTTCAAGGGCCGCTGGTGCATCATTACGCCGCCGCCGCGCGCCGATGAAATCATGTTGGGGCGCTTGTCCGAATTCTGGCGACGGCTGGGCGCCAAGGTCGATCTGATGGACGCGCCGCATCATGACCGCGTGCTGGCCGTCACCAGCCACCTGCCCCACCTGATCGCCTATTCGATTGTTGGCACCGCTAGCGATCTGGAGCAGGTAACGAAAGCCGAAGTGATTAAGTATTCCGCCGGTGGTTTCCGCGATTTCACCCGCATCGCCGCCTCCGATCCGGTGATGTGGCGCGACGTGTTCCTGAACAATCGGGAGGCGGTTCTGGAACTGCTCGGCCGCTTCACCGAAGATCTGGTGGCGCTGCAACGCGCCATTCGCTGGGGAGAAGGCGACGCGCTGGAAACCCTGTTCACCCGCACCCGCGCCATCCGCCGTTCGATCATTGACGAAGGCCAAGACACCGAAAAGCCGGATTTCGGTCGGTAAACCGGCCGAGAGCCTGATTTTCGCCGTTTACCCATTTTGGGCTTTGCCTTTTGCGCCGCAGCCATGCGATATCTGCGCTCACAGGATTGGGATTTCGTAACTGCGCAGGGAAGCCGAAAACGGCCGCCGCACCATCGGAACCTGTTTGGGGGAAATGATGACGAAGCGTTTCATTCAGACCGTGGCCAAGATCTCTGCTGCCGCCTTGGCATTGTCGGCCGTGCCGGCAACGTCCCAGATCGCTGCCGGCCGCAAGGGCGGCATTGAAAAGGCCCGCGCCGCCAAGACCGCCGAATTGCCCCGGTGCTCAAAGGCGCTAGGCACCTTGGGGATCAGCGATCCCGAAACCCGCTGGTGGGAAGGCCTTGACCTCGGTTCGCCCGAAGCCTTGTTGCGCGTTTACGCCCAGAAATCCGGTTGTTTCCGGCTGGTGAACCGTTCGCAACGCGGCATGGCCGCCATGCAGCAAGAGCGTGCGCTCGCCGCAGGCGGCGAAACGCGTGGCGGCGGCACCATAGGCAAGGGCCAGATGGTGGAAGCCGATTTCACCCTGATCCCCAACATCGTCACCGCCAACCGCAACAAGGGCGGTATGCGGATCGGTGGCTTGCTCGGGGGAGTCGTACCGGGCATCGGCGGCGCTCTGCTCAGCGGGCTTGATATCAAGAAACGCTCTGCCAACGTCACACTGGAAGTCGTCAACAACAAGTCTTCGGAAGAGTTCGTCACCGAAGGCCAGGCTACCAAGACCGATGTGGGCTTTGGCGCCGGCGGCGGTATCTTTGCCGGCGGTTTCCTAGGCGCGGGCGGCGCCAGTGGTTATGCCGATTCAGAAATCGGCCAGGTCATCGCGCTGGCTTATCTCGATGCCTTCACCAAACTGGTCAGCGATCTAGGCGGCCTGGAAGCTGCAGCCGGTGGCCCGCAGGCAGAACGCGCCGTGGTGATGAAGAACCCGGGCCGCATGTTTGCAGGCCCAGCGCTCAGCGCCAAGGTTGTCAAGCCGCTAGATGGCGGTGCCATGCTCTATCCCACCGGTGCAAAGCAAGGCGGCTTCTGGGAAGTGGCCGACGAACTGGGCACCAAGGGCTGGGTGAGCGAAGTCGCCATCGGGATTGCGAAGTAACTGGGGCGAACCAACCGGGCCCAGCCCAGGAAACAGTCCGTTCTGCTATCTAAGGCAATCAGCGCAATCTGGGACAGGCCGGCAACTGCCCGCGCCGCGCACGCGTGGCGAGATTGGAAGGAAGGCCGGACAGCGCCACTGCTCCGCCCGCCGGCAACGCCGTTTCCAGCGCCAGCCGCACCGCGCTGCGCAGCCGTTGTTCGGCCGGGGCCACGCTGCCGTTCAACACCGCCTGCACAGCCAGCGGGCAGACCGTGGCGATGGTACCGGCCAGGCGCAATCCGCCCGAAGTCCCGGTTCCCAGCGGCACCATAGTCGCATCCAGCTTGAAGATTTCTCCGGTGGCATCGCTGCCTGTCAACACCAGATCAAGGCTGCCGCCGCCTTCTGACCAGCGGCGATAATTGTTCATGCGCCCAGCAGCGCGCGCAGTCACATCGGCGGCTAGGCTGATCGGCGCGCCCTGCCCCAGCGCAAAGCCGGTGGCACCGATCACCAGTTGGCCATGCTGGGCTAGGCGCGGGCTGGTCGGATCGGCGGGCTTGCCGCCGAACACCTCGCGCAGGTGCAGTTCAAGACTCTCGGCGCGGAAATCCGGGCCAAGGCCGCTGTCCCCGCGCGCGCCGGGAAGCACAATAGACAGGCGAGCAAGCCGTTGCTGCCCGCTAGAATCGGAAACCAGCTTCAGGCTGGCCGTCGCCGAAGCCGCCGCCACGCTGCCCTGCAGGCCAGCAGCACCCGCCGCCAGCGCCACCCCCTGGCCTTGAAACACGGTCAATTCCGGCCGCCATGGCCCGCGGTTGAGCCGCAGCTTTTCCACCGCCAGCGCCACGCTGGTTGCGCTTGCATGCGCCAGCTTCACCCCGGCCAGTTCGGCTTCCATCCTATAGGGAAAGCCCGTCACCTCCACTTGCCGGCCAGGGAACCAGCCGGCCAGAGTGTTTTCGAAATCCGCCGCCCAGCCGCGCCAGAAATGGCCATAAGCCGCCAGCCCCAACAGCAGCGGCAGCAGGCTCAACAGCAGCGGCCAGCGGCGTTTCATGATCGACCCTTTGCCTGGAATGCGTTGATGGCAGCATGGACCTTGCGTTCCACCTCGTCACGCGGCAGGCCGGGCGGGATCGGCGCTGCCACCTTCATGTGCACGGTGCCGGGATATTTGATGAAGCTTTTCGGCCACACGCTGCCGCTGTCCAGCGCCACGGCCACCACCGGCAATTTCAGCATCTTGTACAGTCCAGCGAACCCGGCGGCGAGCGGCGGCGTTTCGCCCACCTGCACCCGCGTGCCTTCCGGAAAGATCACCACCGGGCGTCCGCTCGCCACCGCGGACTGCGCCTGCCGCATCATTTCGCGCAGCATCCCGGCCGAGCCGGATCGATCGACGAAGATCGAACCATGCCGCGCCGAAGCTAAGCCCCAGATCGGGATCCTGCGCAGTTCCTGCTTCATCACCACCGCCGGGCGTTCAAACCACCACAACGTCAATATGGCTTCCAGCGCACTTTCATGTTTCAGCGCAAACAACTGTGGTCCTAACGGAATTTCACCGTGAAGCTCGACACTGATGCCGGTAATGACCCGGCTGCACAGGCGGAACCAGCCCGCCCAAAGCTTTGGCCCGATGAACAATGTTTGCCCTCTCCCCAATAGGCCGAGCAGCAGGGCCAGCGGCACCAAGATCAGGGAGCCGCCCATGAACATGATCTGGAAGATGATGGTACGAATCAGGGCCAGCAGGATTGCCGGCGGGTGATGCCGCATCACGCCGCCCCCAGCAGCAGCGCACCCCGGCGCGCCAACCATTTCGAGTATTCGAACGCCAAGCCAGGTGCCTTGGGTTCCGATGGCACTGCGTCGGAAAGCACCTTCACTTGCGCAGGCAACACGCGCGACAATTCCAGCCGGGCGCGGCGCATGTGGCTGGCGCTGGTCACCAGCCGGATCGATTTATACTCGTGCTTTGCCACCCAGCGCGCAGTCTCTTCGGCGTTCGATCGCGTGTCGACCGCTTGATAGCCCAGATCGGTGAAACGCAAGCGCCGCGTTGCCACCCCGAAGGCCGCGGCCAGTTGCCGGCGGCTGGTGTTCTCGCCCACGCCCGAAACCAGCATGCGCCGCGCCGCGCCGGCTTCCACCACCGCCAGCCCCCGCCGGAACCTCCCGGCCCCGCCAGTCAGCACCACCACCCCATCGCTTTTCACCGATAGCGGCACCGGCCCCGGCAGGGTGAGGCTGAACAAGATCAGGCCAAGCATCCACGCCAGCACTGGTACTGCCGCGACGCGCGCCAACGACATCAATGGCCCGGTCTTGCGGCGTTTGGTGGCCGCTCGGCGCATTTTATTCGGGAATGAACGGCGGCTCACATCTCACCGCGCTGGCGGCGCAGAGCAAACCAGCGCGCCACATTGGCGTTCTGTTCGGCCAAAGTCTTAGCAAACACATGCCCACCACTGCCATCGGCGACAAAATAGAGCGCTTCCGTCTCTGCCGGATCGAGCACGGCCATGATCGAGTCCCGCCCGGGATTGGCGACGGGGCCTTTCGGCAGACCGGGCTTGAGATAGGTGTTGTAGCCGGTATCGCGCCTCAATTCCGATTGGCGGATGCGACGGCCGAGTGGCTTACCCTGGGTAATCGGGTAGATCACCGTGGGATCAGCATCGAGCTTCATGCCGATCCGCAGTCTATTACTATAAACCCCTGCAATCATTCGACGTTCTCTGGCTTGGCCGGTTTCTTTCTCCACGATGCTGGCCAGCACCACGGCTTCACTTACACTCTCCACCACGGCCCGCGCCGTGCGCTTGGGCCATAGTTCAGCCAAAGTCTTGGTCATCGCCGTCTGCATGCGCTTCAATACCACGGCGCGGTCCTCGCCGGGCTGATATTCGTATGTGTCCGGCAAGATGCCGCCTTCGGCCGGAACGCTGACATTCCCGGTAAGCCCCGGCACCGCGTTCAACCGCTCCGCCACTAGCACCGCTGGCCAGCCTTCGGGAATGGTGACGGTGAAACGCTCCACCTCGCCTTTCTGCAGCGCGCCTAGGATCACGCTCCAAGCCGCACCAGGCTGTAATCGATAGCGCCCGGCCTGCACAGGCGAAACCTTGCCCATCATCTGGCCGAGTAGAAGGAACCGCTCGGCCGAGGCAATGATCCCGGCCTTTTCCAGATCACGCGCCACGCCTGAGAGGCTGGCCCCGCGCTTCACTTCGAACGCTCGCGCTGGCTCTGGCGTGCTGCCCCAACCAAACCACGGCGAAATGGCCAACGGCCCGCCCAGCAGGATCAGCAGGGCGACAAATGCCAGAAAAGCGCGACGCATGGCGTCAGACGCCGCGCATCACCAGCGTCGCGTTGGTGCCGCCAAAGCCGAACGAGTTGTTAAGCACGGCGCGGATGCTGCGCTGCTTGGCGAAATGCGGCACGAGATCAACACCGATGCAGGCGTCTGACGGATTGTCCAGGTTAAGCGTCGGCGGCACCACTTGGTCACGTAGGGCGAGCAAGCAAAAGATCGCTTCTACAGCGCCTGCGCCACCCAGAAGATGCCCGATGGCCGATTTGGTGGACGACATCGAGACATTGTCGATGGCGCTGCCAAACAGCCGCTTCACCGCGCCCAGTTCCAGTTCGTCGCCCATCGGGGTTGAGGTCCCGTGGGCGTTTATATAATCGATTTCTTCCGGGTTCAGCCCGGCCTTTCGCAGCGCCATCTGCATAGAACGATATGCGCCCGAACCTTCCGGATGCGGCGCCGTCACGTGATAGGCATCGCCGGTCAGACCATAGCCAATCACTTCGCCATAGATTTTCGCGCCGCGCGCCTTGGCCCGCTCATATTCTTCCAGCACCACCACGCCGGCGCCTTCGCCCATCACGAAACCGTCACGATCCTTGTCATAAGGGCGGCTGGCGCGGGTGGGATCATCGTTGAAATTGGTCGACAGTGCGCGGGCTTGAGCGAAACCGGCGATGCCCAGCGGGCACAGCGCGCTTTCCGAACCACCGGCCAGCATCACATCTGCATCATCCAGTGCGATCATGCGTGCAGCATCACCAATGGCATGGGCGCCGGTGGAGCAGGCGGTAACGACCGCATGGTTGGGGCCCATTAGGCCATATTTGATCGATACCTGACCGGAAATCAGGTTGATCAGCCGGCCGTGCACAAAATGCGGGGACACGCGGCGCGGGCCCTTTTCATGCAGCACGATCGATTCGGATGCGATGCCGGGCAGGCCGCCGATGCCGCTGCCGATGGAGCAGCCAGCGCGGAAACGCTCTTCCTCAGTCATGTCGGTCAGGCCGGCGTCTTCAATGGCTTGGCCAGCGGCATCAATGCCATAGGTAATGAACGGATCGACCTGACGCTGCACCTTGTAATCAACGCGCTTGTTGGCGTCGAACGTCATCCCGGTGCCGTCGCCAGCTTTCACTTCGCAGGCAATGCGGCATAGCTGATCCGACGCGTCAAAACGGGTGATCGGGCCGGCGCCCGATTGCGACGCAAGGATGTTGGCCCAAGTGGTTTCGACAGTCGCCCCCAATGGAGTGACCAGACCCAGACCAGTGATGACAACACGGCGCATCGGCATTCCATTCTACTGCGCTACCGGCTTGCCCTGCCGGTGCTTGGTGTTGGGCCACCTGTGGAAAGGAATGGCCAATTTGGCAAGAAACGGCCCGCCGCTTGTGTGCAAGCGATGGGCCGTTTCCTGTTTTGCCGGCTCAGCCGGCCAGCCCTGTCAACATAGCGTGAAGGCCGCGGCAGGCACGGTCTTCAGCCTGAAATCACTTGCCGTTGGCACCGATGAAATTGATCGCATCGGCCACGGTCAGGATCTTTTCGGCAGCATCGTCGGGGATTTCCACGCCGAATTCTTCCTCGAAGGCCATCACCAGCTCGACCGTGTCGAGGCTGTCGGCGCCCAGATCGTCGATGAAGCTCGCGGCTTCGGTCACCTTGTCGGCTTCCACGCCCAGATGCTCGACAACAATCTTCTTCACGCGCTCGGCGACATCGCTCATTTTAAGTCCCCTATGTTGGCGGCGGTGTGATCGCCGGTGGGTTAGTTTAAAGTTACTCGGCGGCGATAGCGTGATGGCGAAATTGTGGCAAGAGCGCAGCGCGGCTAGCGCGCGCGCCGCGCGCGGACTAGCGCCAGCTCGGGCGCCGTGCAAAGCGCCCTGCCCTCAGGCCAGGCGGCTTTGAAACGTCTGACGACGTGGCTCCGCCACGCACTTTCTTCCTTTTATTCTTTGGCAATAGCAGCGGGCTCGGCGGCTTCGCTGCCGGAAGCGCCCGCAAGGCCGTATTCAGGCCCCGCGACACAGCCCCAGCCCCAACTTCTCCCCTGAAGGAGAGGGAAGCAGGTCAAGGCATTGCCATCCCGCCATTGATGTGAAGCGTATGCCCGGTGACATAGCATGCCTCGCGGGACGCCAGATACACCACGCCGGCCGCGATATCTGCGCCTTCGCCCAGGCGCCCGGCCGGAATCCTCCCCGTCAGCGCATCCTTCTGGGCGTCAGGCAGTGCATCGGTCATCGCCGAAACGATAAACCCAGGGGCGACACAGTTCACCGTGATGTTTCGCGACGCCAGTTCCTGGCCCAGCGCCTTCGACATGCCGATCAGGCCCGCCTTTGACGCCGCATAGTTGGCCTGGCCCGGATTGCCGGTCACGCCCACCACGCTGGTGATGGCGATCATACGACCGAAACGCTGCTTCATCATCGGCTTGGCGGCAGCACGATACAAGCGGAAGGTGGCTTCCAGGTTGATACGGATCACGTCCGCCCATTCATCATCCTTCATGCGCATCGCTAGATTGTCGCGGGTGATGCCGGCGTTAGCGACTAGGATATCGAGCCGGCCGCCAAGGGCCTCCACGGCCTGCGGCACCAGCGCATCAACGGCGACGCTGTCAGAAAGATTGCACGGCAGGATCACCGAATCGGGGCCGCATTCGGCCGCCACCGCCGCCAGCGCTTCGGCGCGTGTGCCGGACAAGGCCACGCGAGCCCCGCACTGGCTGAGCGACTTGGCAATGGCGCTGCCGATGCCGCCCGAAGCGCCGGTGACGAGCGCGGTCATGCCGGTCAGATCAAACATGGCTTCAAAGCTCCTTTGCGATGACTTCCACACCCGACATGTCGGCTGCCGTGATGGTTGGCACGTCGGGCGTGATGCGCCGGATCATCGGGCCCAGCACCTTTCCACCCAGTTCCACGAAACCCGTCACCCCCAGTGCGGCCATGGCCAAGACCGATTCCCGCCAGCGCACGGTGCCGCATACTTGTTCCATCAGGAGGCGGCGAATCACATCAGGATCGGTCACCGGCTCAGCCGTCACATTGGCGACCAGCGGCACGGTTGGCGCGGCCAACGGCGCGGCGGCCAGCGCTTCTGCCATCGCATTGGCCGCCGGCTGCATCAACTGGCAATGGAAGGGTGCGGAAACCGGCAGCAGCACCGAATGGCGCGCGCCTTTGGCCTTGGCCAAGTTCATGGCGCGAGCCACGGCTTCCATATGGCCGGATACCACCACCTGACCATTGGCATTGTCGTTGGCAGCGGCGCACACTTGGCCCTGCGAAGCCTCTGCGGCAATGGCTGTTACCGTTTCGAAATCGAGGCCCAGCAACGCCGCCATCGCGCCCACACCCGGTGGCACGGCGGCCTGCATCGCCTGCCCGCGCAGCCGCAGCAGGCGGGCGGTATCGGCTAGGCCCAGGCTGCCGGCGGCGCACAGGGCGGTATACTCGCCCAGCGAATGCCCAGCCACAAACGCCGCCTTGTCGGCCAGCCGCACACCGGCTTCTTTTTCCAGCACGCGCAGGCAGGCGATGCCCACCGCCATGATCGCCGGCTGGGCATTGGCGGTGAGGGTCAATTCCTCTTCCGGCCCTTCCCACATCAATCGCGACAAGCGTTCGCCCAGCGCATCGTCAACCTCATCGAAAGCGGCGCGGGCATGCGGGCTGCCATCGGCAAGGCCCCTGCCCATGCCCACCGATTGGCTGCCCTGGCCCGGAAAGATGAAAGCGCGAATGGTGCCTCTCCCATTGGATATCCTGTGTGCGCCGCCGATTAGGCGCTTCATCGCGCCCATGCAACCGCCCGCCCCAAACGGCTGCGACCCTACGATCAACCGGGGCGTTTTGCCCGGTTGCAAGGCGCAAACATTCCGTTATGGGCTGCCATTCGCACTCAGGGAGGGGCTCAGGGGGATTCGCAGCGGCCATTCACCGGCCCGTAATCCTATGGGGACCAACTTGGTTCGCGGATCGGTGGCCACGCAGGCCGCCGGTTCTGAATTTTTGGACGAGAACAGCCAAGGATCGCCAATGAAGATTGATGCCCGCCTGCTGATCGCTGCCAGCCTATTGGCTGTCGCCACTCCGGCTGCTGCCGCCGTGTCGCCTGCCGTAGGCAAGGCGCTCAACGCCGCCGCCGCTGCCGCCAAGTCGCGCAATGCGGCCGGTGTGGCCGCCGCCATCGGCCAGGCCCGCGCTGCCGCCAGCACAGCTGAAGAGCGGGAAAAAACCGCGCAGATGGCCGGCTATGCCTTCACGGCGGTTGGCCAGTATGGCCAGGCAGCGGCCGCGCTGGAACAGGTTGGCGCCCCGTGCGGCCAGCTTGGCCCGCTCTATTATCGCGCCGGACAGCTCGACAAGGCGGTCGCCATCGCCCGGAAGTGCCCCGGTGAAGCCAGCCAGATTCTGGTCGCGCAGACGATGACGCGCCAAGGCAACCACAAGGCCGCCATCGCCGCCTACAACGCGCTGATCAAGAGCAACGGCCCCAAGGCCGCCTACCTGGAGAACCTGTCCGGCGCCCAGTTCAAGGCCGGTGACAAGGCGGGCTATCTCGCCACCACCACCCGCCTGATCAAGTCCGATCCGTCGCCGTCGCGCTGGAAGGTGCTGCTCACCGATGTGCAGGGCCAGAACATGCGTTCGGAAGCAAAGCTGGCGCTGTATCACCTGATGCTAACCACCGGCGCGCTGGATCGCCCGGCCGATTATCAGGATTTCGCCCGTCTAGCGCTGCTCAACGGCCAGGCCGCCGTGGCCAAGCTCGCCCTCGAAAAGGCGGGCGGCGGTACCGACGCGATGAGCCAGAAGTTGGCGGCTGCCGCGGCCGCGTCCGTCTCGAGGGAAGGCGCCGAAGCTGTGAAACTGTCGGCAAGCCCAGCCACCGCCTTCAAGGGCGGCAACGCCTGGCTGGGCATTAACGACTACACCAAGGCTGTCGCCGCCTATGACAAGGCGATTGCGGCTAACGGCGTGGATGTTGATTATGCGCGCGTGTTCAAGGGCATCGCGCAGGTGAAGGCCGGCCAGAAGGCCGGCGGCATCGCCACCTTCAAGGCCGTGGGCGAAAAGAGCGGCATGAAGGACATTGCCAATCTGTGGAGCCTGTACGCCGGCACACGCTGAGCCTGCGAAACGCATAACAAAAGGGCCGCCGCGGAACGCCACGGTGGCCATTTTGTTTGGGTCGGTGAGCAATTTCAGTCGCCGGCGGGCCGCGATTGCAGCTGGATGTAATTGACCAGGCCCATCTGCTTGATCATTTCCTGCTGCGTCTCGATGAAATCGACATGCTCTTCCTCGGCAGTGAGGATATCCGCAAACAGATCGCGCGACGCGAAATCGCGCACCTTCTCGCAATGTTCGATGGCATCCTTCAGCAGGGCGATGGCTTCGAACTCCAGTTCCAGATCAGCCTGCAGCACTTCTTCCACCGTCTCGCCGACGCGCAGCCGGTTCAGCGCCTGCATGCCGGGCAGGCCTTCCAAAAAGAAGATCCGTTCCATCAGCCGGTCTGCGTGCTTCATCTCGTCGATGGATTCATGCCGCTCGTAATCGGCGAGCTTCTTGATGCCCAGATTGTCGAGCAGGCGATAGTGCAGCCAATACTGGTTCACCGCTGTCAGTTCACCCTTGAGCACTGCATTAAGAAATTCGATCACCTTGGCGTCACCGCGCATGGCCAGTCTCCCTTTGCTGGGATCGCTATGGCCCAATTCCCAGTCGAGGTCAAGAAAAGTCGTGGTTTTTCTGATGTTTATTACTGCAACGCACTTGCATTAGCAGTGCACACTCAAGCAAAGCTGCGCGCATCCGCTAGGATTTCCTTGGCAAAGGGCAGGCACTGCCCGCACTTCACCTTGCAACCCAACTGGGCATAAGCGGCCTTCGGGCATGACTTGCCGGCCACCCGCGCGGCCTCCCGCACGTCCCGTTCCTTAAGCGCATTACAGACACAAACGATCACGGCATCCTCGCGAATCGAACGGCATTACTGAGAATCGTTATCATCCATCCCTTCTGCTAATGCAAGTGGTTCGCAATATAAGGCTGCGATAAGAAGGCTGGGTGGCATCGCTGCCACCCAGCCTGATGAGCCTTGACGCAGCTGGGCCGTGGATTATGTGATTGGCGAAACGATCACAGTGGATGTCGGCGTCGCCCACACCAACGCAGGTTCGGGCCTCTCAGAGTGAAGACGGCAGCGTGAAGCGGCCCCCTCTGATGTCTGCTGCTCGGATGGCGGCTTCACGCCTCACCGCCGGCCGAACAGCTTCTCGATATCGATCTTGGCCAGCCGCACCCAGGTCGGCCGGCCGTGGTTGCATTGGCCGCTGTGGGGGGTGATTTCCATTTCACGGAGCAACGCGTTCATTTCGGCAATGCTCATATGCCGCCCGGCCCTCACGCTGCCGTGGCAGGCCATGGTGGCGGCAACGCCGTCCAGCCGCTCCTTCAGGCTCAGCGCGCGTCCGAAAGCGGAGAGATCGTCGGCGAGATCGGTTATCAGGCCCCTTACGTCGCACGGGCCGAGCAAGGCCGGTGTGGCGCGGACCAGGATGGCGGTGGGCCCAAAGGCTTCGACCTCCAGGCCGAGTTCGCCCAGTTCCTGGGCGCGGTCGGCCACGCGGCCGGCGCCGATCTCGTCCAGTTCCACCACTTCTGGCACCAGCAGCGCCTGCGAGGCGACGGCGCCGCCAGCCAGTGCCCGGTTCATGCGCTCCAGGGTCAGCCGCTCATGCGCGGCGTGTTGATCGACGATGATCAGCGCGTCTTCGGTTTCGGCCACGATATAGGTCGCCGCCACTTGCCCGCGCGCGGCGCCCAACGGGAATTGTTGGGGCGGCGGCGCGGGAGCTGCGGTAGGACCCGAGGCCGCAAAGGCCGGCGGCAATTGGTTGAACAGGCGCGGCGCGTCGGCCCAGCCTGCTGCCCGCGCAGCGCCCTTAACAAAAGCCATCGTGTTGCCAGCCGCCGGATTACCCCCGGCAACAGGCGGCCTATAGCCGGCAGCGGCCGGTAGCGGTTCAGACACAAAAGCCGCCAAGGCGGCGCCGGAAATACAGCTGCTGGCCCGATGCCCAGCTTCATCAAGCGCACGGCGCAGGCCCGAAACGATCATCCCGCGCACCTGTGCCGTATCGCGGAATCGCACCTCCGTCTTGGCAGGGTGGACGTTCACATCAACAAAGTCGGACGGCACATCGAGGAACAGCGCAACCACCGGATGGCGATCACGGGCGAGCAGATCCTGATAGGCCCCGCGCAAGGCGCCGACCAGCAAGCGATCCTTAACAGGCCGTTGATTCACAAAAAGATACTGGTGATCGGAAATGCCGCGATTCCATGTCGGGATGCCGGCCAAACCCGCCAGATGCAGCCCTTCGCGCTCCAGGTCAACCGCAACTGCATTGCCGGCAAAATCTGGCCCGATGATTGCCGCCAACCGCGCCAGCGTCGACCCGGGCGAAGCATCGGGCAGCGGCGGCAGGTTCAGCAAGCGCCGCCCTTCATGCTCGACCAAGAAGCCCACTTCGGGCCGCGCCATCGCCAGCCGGCGGATATGGTCAAGACAGGCCGCAAGCTCGGAACGCGGCGATTTCAGGAACTTGCGACGGGCCGGCACCTGCGCAAAAAGCCCATCCACCCGCGCCACCGTCCCCGGCGCCGCACCAGCCGGGCCGTCGTGGACGATGCGGCCATTGTCCACCACCAGCCGCCAGCCTTCCCCGTCCGCCGGTCGGCTGGTCAGGGACAGGGTGGCGACTGAGCCAATAGAGGGCAGCGCTTCGCCGCGAAAGCCCATGGTTGCAATAGCTTGCAGGTTCTCGTCGGGTAACTTCGAAGTGGCGTGGCGCTCGATCGCCAGCCGCAACTGATCCGGCGCCATACCGATGCCATCATCAGCCACTTCAAGGCCGTCGATGCCACCGTTCAACAAGCTCACCCGGATCCGCCGGGCGCCGGCATCCAGGGCGTTTTCCACCAGTTCCTTGGCGGCACTCGCCGGACGTTCTACCACCTCGCCGGCGGCGATGCGGTTGATCAGAGTTTCGGGCAGGCGACGAATTGGCACCGGCGCAACTTAAGGGGAATTGGGCGCCGTGTCATGTACTGCCCGGTCCACTTTGGCCTTCGCCCTTGCAGAATCGGGCATTCGGGGCCAAAGGCGGCAGATTGATCGCGCCGCCCGCGAATCCCACTCTCGTGCCCCAATTCCTCAGCGTGGTAAAACCCCCAATATGTCGCCTTTCAGCCGGATGTTTTCTTTCCTCTCTCAGGATATGGCCATCGACCTCGGTACGGCCAACACACTTGTTTATGTGCGCGGTCGTGGCATCGTTCTGAACGAGCCCAGCGTGGTCGCCATCGAAACCATTCGCGGTAACAAGAGCGTGAAAGCCGTTGGCAACGAAGCCAAGGTGATGATGGGTCGCACCCCCGGCAATGTGGAGTGCATTCGTCCCTTGCGCGATGGCGTTATAGCCGACATCGATGTCGCCGAACAAATGATCAAGCACTTCATCAAGAAGGTGCAAACCAGCCGTTTCGGCCGCTATCCGGAAATCGTCATCTGCGTGCCGTCGGGCTCAACGAGCGTGGAAAAGCGCGCTATCCGTGATGCCGCCAACAATGCCGGCGCCACGCAGGTCTATCTGATTGAAGAGCCGATGGCGGCCGCGATCGGCGCCGGCATGCCCGTTACCGAACCGATCGGTTCGATGGTCGTCGATATCGGCGGCGGCACCACCGAAGTCGCCGTGCTGTCGCTGAAGGGCCTTGCCTACACCACTAGTGTGCGTGTGGGTGGAGACAAGATGGACGAAGCCATCATCAATTACGTGCGCCGCAACTTCAACATGCTGATCGGCGAAGCCACTGCCGAACGAATCAAGAAGGAAATCGGCACCTCCAAAAAGCCAGCCGATGGCATTGGTGAGACGATCTTCATCAAGGGTCGCGACCTGATGAACGGCGTGCCCAACGAAATCCAGATTAACCAGGGCCAGGTCGCCGAGGCGCTAGCCGAACCGGTCGCCACCATCGTCGAAGGCGTGCGCGCCGCGCTCGAAAATACCCAGCCGGAACTAGCTGCCGATATCGTCGATCAAGGCATCGTGCTCACCGGCGGCGGCGCGCTACTGCGCGATCTGGATGTCGTGCTGCGCGAAGCCACCGGCCTTCCGGTGAGCGTGGCTGACGAACCGCTCACCTGCGTTGCCATCGGCACCGGCCGCGCGCTGGAAGATCCGATGTATCGCGGTGTCTTGATTACGGCCTGAGCCGGCTCGCACAAGGGGACCCATGGACTGGACTCCCGCCCCTCGCCGTCCCACCGCCATCAGGCGGGAGCAGAATCTAGCCCTGGTTTCGGCCGTGGTGTCAGGCGCGGTGATCGCGGCTGGGCTGATCCTGCTGCTTGTGGCGCGCGTCAATCCCGAAACGGCCAGTGGCGTGCGCGCCGCGGCCACGGATATCGTCGCGCCCCTGTGGTCGGTGATACGAGCGCCAATCGATGGCGTTGCCAAGCTGGGTAGCGATTTCGGCGATTACTTTGGCGCCGTTTCGCGAGCTGATCAATTGGAAGCCGAGTTGGACAAGGCCAATGCCCGGCTGCGCGCCGCCCGCAACGAACAGCGCGAACTTCAACAGCTTAAGCGGCTGATGGCCGTGCGTGAACCAATACGAACGGTGGTGGCCACTACTCGAGTCGCCGCGGCCACGTCGGGAAGCGTCGCCCGCTCCGCCATGCTGGCCGTGGGCAGCAGCGATGGCATCTCCCGTGATATGCCGGTGATCGGCGCCCAAGGCCTTGTGGGCCGAACGCTGGAAGTGGGACGCCAGTCAGCCCGGGTGCTGCTGCTCACAGATCCGCTCAGCCGCGTGCCGGTGATCGTCGAGCGTACCGGTCAGCCCGGCCTTGCTATCGGGCGCAACCTACCCACGCTTTTGCTCACCGATCGTATCGGGCCGGAACTGGCGCTCGTCGTCGGAGACCGCATCATCACCTCCGGCGATGGCGGTGTGTATCCGCCGGGCGTGCCGGTGGGCGTGGTGGTTGATCCAAGCAGCCAGGGCCCGGTGATCCGCCTCGCTACCAGCCCGTTAGGCGGAGGCTTTGTAACGGTGGAACGCGCCTGGTTGCCAATCCCCGATACCCAGCCGCAGGGCCCTCTGTTCGATGCACCTGTGCCGGTGGAAGCCCGCGCCCGCGGCGCGCCGCCCCCGCGCCTGCGAACCAACGAACCCCCGAAGAATTGATCTGGCCGGCCCGTGATCGCTACCCCGCCCCCCCCTGCCCTGCTAATGACCGCGGTTGAACGCCGGCGCTGGATGCTGTCGTTGTGGCGCTATGCTGTCCCTGCGATGACCAGCGTGGCGCTGCTGGTGCTGATGCTGGCGCCGGTGCCGATCAGCCTGCCGGCAATGCCGCATCTGGCGCTGATGGCAGTGCTAGTGTGGGCAATGCTGCAGCCGGGCCTGATGCCGCCGTGGGTGGCCTTCTGCATCGGAGCGCTGACCGATTTGCTATTCGGGCAGCCAGTGGGAGTTAACGCCACCTTGTTTGCACTGGCCACTGGCACAATGCGCCTGACGGGGCAGATGCTGGGGCGCTATGGATCAGCGTTTGATTGGCTGATGGTTGCAGGCGTGCTGCTGGGCTTTACGCTGCTCACCGGGCCGCTGATGGCGCTGGCCGGGCGGCCAACGCCGGTGCTGCCGCTGCTGTGGCAATGGGTCACCAGCATCGCGGCGTGGCCGCTGGTGGTGCGCCAGTGCGCCGCCATTCAACGCCGGCTGGCAGCCTATGCCCCCCACTGGCGCCATGGATGATCCTGTTCGCCTCATTGCGTTCTCCCGCCGAGCATTGCTGCTTGGCGCGGGCATGGCCGGCACCGGAGCACTTCTGGCTGGACGCTTGGCTTGGCTCGCTGTGTTCGAAGGTGAGACTTACCAGCTGCGCGCGCAGGCAAACCGCGTTCAGGATCGGCTGATCCCGCCCCGCCGTGGCTGGATCGTCGATCGCCACGGCAAGCCCATCGCCCTGAACCGCCCAGATTACCGACTGGAACTGCGCCCGGCGGAGGTGGAAGACCTCGACGCAACGCTGGTTGCCATTCGCGCCGTGCTGGATATCGATCTGGCCGAAGACGCCCGCATTCGCGACGATGTGCGCACCCAGCCCAGCTTCATGCCGGTGGTGGTGCGTCAGAATCTCAGCTGGCGGGAATTTTCAGCCTGCAACGTGCGCCTCGCCACCCTGCCCGGCATCACCCCGGTGCAAAGCTTCTCGCGCTTCTATCCCGAAGCGGATCATTTCGCCCATCTTGTCGGCTATGTTGGCGCGCCAACCCCGGAACAGTATCGCGAGGAACGCAATCCGCTGCTGATCTATCCGGGTTTCCGCATCGGCAAGGATGGGATCGAACGATTTGCCGACAAGCAGTTGCGCGGCACCGCCGGCTCGTCCCGTGTCGAGATCACCGCGCGCGGTGAATTGGTGCGCGAACTGGGCACCAATGCCGACAAGCCCGGCGACACGCTTAAGTTGACTATCGATCGGGATCTGCAGGATTATGCCGCTCGCCGGCTGGGGGACAATTCGGCCAGCGTTATCGTGATGGATGTCGTCACTGGCGACGTGCTGTGCATGGTGTCGATGCCGGCCTACGATCCCAATATCTTCTCGCGCCGCGTCCCGGCAAAGCTGTGGAACGCCCTGCAGAAGGATGATCACACCCCGCTCTTGAACAAGAGCGCGATGGGTCTCTATCCGCCTGGCTCCACCTTCAAGATGGTGACGACGCTGGCGGCGCTTGAAGCCGGTATTGATCCCGCGGCTACGGTCGGTTGTTCCGGTGCCTATCGGTTGGGCAACAACACTTGGCACTGCCACGCAAGGCGAGGCCACGGTGGGGTCAATATGCATCGCGCCCTGCCGCTTTCGTGCGATACATACTTTTATGTCATGGGGCGAAAGGTGGGCATCGATGCCATCGCCGCCATGGCGCGACGGTTGGGTCTGGGCCAGAGCTATCCGCTGCCGCTGCCTGGCCAGGCCAAGGGCATCGTGCCCGACAAGGCGTGGAAACAGCGCCGGTATGGCCCCGATCCTAAGAAAGGCGACTGGCGCGAGGGAGAGACGCTGAACGCGTCGATTGGCCAAGGCTATATCATCACCAACCCGTTGCAGCTCGCGGTGATGACGGCGCGGCTGGCCAGCGGCCTCGAGGTTATGCCGCGCCTGATTGCTGACGGTCCGGCACCGAAATTCCCGTCGTTGGGCATCCCGGAGGCACATCTGGCCCTCGTGCGTCAAGGCATGGTCGATGTGGTCAACGCCGGGTTCGGCACTGCCCGCGCCGCACGCAGCCCGATCAGTGATGTGCTCTTTGCCGGCAAGACCGGCACCGCACAGGTGCGCC
>CALRNJ020000002.1:0-415495 GCA_943369475.1 Sphingomonas paucimobilis
ATGTCGAACTGGTCCTGGCATCCCAGTCCGATCGCCTGCAGCTGGCGGATCAGGTCGCCTTTGCCCGCGCACGGCTCGATGAACCGGGTGAGCTCGCGAATGTGCGGCCGGAGCGCAGTCACTGCGCGCGGATCAATCGTATCGTAGGCGTCCAGCGCCTTCTTCGCGAACCGCGACTGGCGGGCGCCGCGACGCGCGACCTCGAGCGGGGAGAGGGTCTCCATTAGAGCCCCCTTGCGGTGATGATTGGCAACTCCACGCCGCGCCTGGAGGCGACTTCGCGGATGCGCCGACCCAACTGGGTGGTGGCTACGCGCACTGCGCGTTCAGCGTTGCGGTCGGTGGCAAGCTCGCCTTTGGCGACATCCAGCCCCAGCCGTTCGGCGCGGCGCAGCAGGCTGTCATGATGGCGACCCATCTGCTTTGCCAATGCGTGAACGCTCTGGGTGCGCCAGCAGTTGAGGATCACGCGATCTTCCTCTGCCGTGAACGGTTCTCCGCTGTGAAAGCTCACAGGCCCACCGCCGGCTTGTAGGTTTCCAGCAACGCCTCTGCCTCGTCGCGCGCCGCCTTCTCCATCTTGCGGAGCTTCACCAGCGTCTTCATCGTTTTGATGTCGAACCCGGTGCCCTTGGCCTCGGCATAGACATCCTTGATGTCGTCGCTGATCCCCTTCTTTTCTTCCTCAAGCGTTTCAATCCGCTCAATGAGCAGCCGCAACTGATCAGCGGCGACGGTTTCAGACATTGGGCGTTCCTTCGTTAAGGCGGTCCAGGCCACGGGCGCAGTCACCGAAGCTGGCGATGTGGGCAGCAATGGCTTTGCGGCGGGCCGTGGCTCTCAGCTGGGCGGCACGGCGGCCAAGCACCTGGCCGGCCTGTTCTGGGGTTGGTGGGCCAGTAAGGGCGCGCAGGATCTGCCGGATCACAGCGGCAGCACTCGCGACGCGAGGAAACCTAAGCCGCCGAACAGTGTCACCAGCAAGCCGGCAGCACAGCAGGCCAGCATGAATGCCGGGAGAGCATGGCAGGCGACCATGCGGAGGCGGCGCAATACATCGGTGGGATGAGGCTGACGCATCAGCTGATCCTCCCCAACACGGGGACCAGCCGCAGCGGTCCGAAATCGCTGCGCATCAGGCGCACATTTGAGACCGGTGCCGGCGCTGGCGGCACCGGTGGCACTGCGCGCAAGGGCGGCTTTTCATGGGTGGACATTGATGCTCTCCCGATAGGTGGTGAAGCCGGCGCGCAACGCGGCCCAAATGGCACGCGCACTGGCGGCGGCGTGGCGGGCAATGAAGCGGGCAGTTGGGGTCAACGTCAGCGAAAGCACGTCGGCCATGGTCGACGGTGGCGGCCGATCGATTAGTCGCGCTAGGCTGTCGCGCTGATGATCATTGACCCAGCCGTGGGCGAAGCGGGAACGGGGCGCTGTCATGCTACTCTCCGCAGCTGGACAGACGGGCTCCCGAGAAGTTCCAAGGCACGTTCGTGCGCGAAGCCAACGCTCTGCGACGCGTCAGTCAGCGCCCGGACAGTCAGCCGGGCCAGCGCCACGCGCTTCTCGGCCTGGACAAAGGCAGCCTCAGCGTTGGCGCACTCGTCAATCGCTGCTGCCAGCATGGCGTCCAGCTCGGCCAGCACGCGGGTGAAGCTGTTATCGGTGCGCAGCGGGGAAGGTTCGACCGAGCGCGTCGTGCCCTCCCCCGCTGCGTCGCGCACGCTCGCCGGTGACCCAGCCGCCCCGCCAGGGACGCTCCTTTCCGGCAAGCGCAGCGAACTGGTGAAAACTGACGCCGGGGTGGCCATATCCGCGCCATCGGTCGCGGAATCTGCCTCAGGGGTGTTAGCAATGGCCACCACCGGCGAGGCCGTGGGCGCGCTGTCGGTAAGCGGCTCCACGGCAACCGGCGCAGGTGGGGGAACAGGAATGAAGCCCCCGTCTGCGTCGGAATTGAATTCTTCGGAATTGCCGAGCAGCTCGACCAGCTCGGCAGCGATACCATTGACCACGCCAGCCGAGAGCGCATCATGCAGCATCGGGCCAAAATTGGCCGGCAATGAAGTGTCTGACAGCTGGTTCGCCGGGACCGGGCCGTACAAGCCATCCAGTAGCGTATCGCCAATCGGCAAGCGGCCAGAGAGAACGTTTTCGACATAGCCGGGGGAGCAGTTGATCAGCGGGGCAAGGTTGCTCAGGCGGCCTTTGCGGCTATCGCCGGCCTGCTTTGCCGCCGCCACAATAAGATCCGCCCGCACCTGTTGGGGCCACAGATCGCGCTTTGCCAGGCGAGCGTCTTCACCCTCCAGCTGACCTGCGCGCAGCGTTGGGCGCACCCATTCGGGATAATTCGGTTTTGGCGCAATCTGGGTGCACACTGGGCCCGCACCGGGTGCGGCCTGCTCTTCGTTGCTGGTCATAAGTTTCTCCCGACCCCGCGTCTTGGCCTGGTGGCGTTCAGCGGGTGTGGGGATGGTTGTATGCGGGACGTTGCCCGCATGTCAATACATCAAGCGGGAAAGAGCCCGCGTTATTTTTTTGGTGGGCGGGACATGGCCGAACCTGCCCCACACCGTAGGGTTTGCGCTGCAGCTGACGCCAGCGCCGCCCAAAGAAAAACCCCCGAGCGTGGGCCCGAGGGTTTTGCGTCTGAAGAGGTGTGGGGGTTGGTGTTTAAGAGCTCAAACGGCCAACGTTTGCGCGCTCCGCAATAAACTGCTCCAGCTTTCCGGCCCTTACAGCTTCACTCAGCGTCGCTTTCGTCATCGAAAATTACCTCGTGGATGTGAAGCACGCGGTAAAAACGCGGCACCTGATTGCGGTCGGTTTCAACGTTCACATCGACGCGGAATGCCGCCTTGAATGGGTTCTGCTTGGGATCGGCCTTCATGTCATTAATCCTGGCCGCATCAAGTCGTGATGAAAAATGCACACGCAAGGGTTTGGGTGAAATAGACTGGATAATTGCCTTGTCATCCGTCCTTCCATCCGCCTTTGGTGCATCAGTGCTGGTGCGCTGGAAATACAGCAATACGTTCTCGTGCTGAGCGCCGCCTCTGTAATCCAAGACTTTTTGAGCAATTAGCGCGCCGCGTTGAGCCTCGGCAGCCTCATCGCTGCTGATCTCAATTTCAGCCGTTACCGTGGCCCCCTTGGCATCCTTGCCCTTTAGCTTTGCGCGAAGGCGGAGTGCTCCGCCCCGCTGTTCAGCCACGACCGCCATGATGTCAGAAATGGACTGAGCTACCGCGCGGGTTGTTGATATGTCGCTTGTGCGTACTTCCGATTTTTGGGCTAACTCACGGAAATACAAAACAGACGAAGCAAAAAACTGGATATAGTTTGCAAACAGGGGAGCGGTATCGATCAGCGGCAAAAACGCGCCCAAAACTTGGGAGGCGCTGGCCAGTTCCGCAATAACACTGCCATTGCGAACTTCGGTAACGTAAAGACGGACGTCCTCATCCGCAACCTTGCCGCCTTGTTCGGAAATGGCATCGTTTGCGTATCGGCGGTAATCACGCGCAAAGCCTTGAAGCGCAAGCGTGAGCTGGATCAGCTCAACCGGTTTCTTCACCCCAAACTCGACTTCAAGCCGCGCTAAACCGAAACTGTCTTCCATCGGCCGCGCTTCCCACAAAACGTCACCACTTAAACCTACCAAATTTTCGCGGCGTGGTTCATGTATGCGAGTGGGATACACCCAAAAGGAATCTGCGTAAATTCACCCCACCCCCGAATACCCGCCGCAGTCGACGGTCACCAGCTCAGCGTCACGCGGGGCGGCCTTGTCCCGAACAACCTTCGCGATGTCGACCAGGCGCACCTTTGTTTCAGCCGTCTGCGCCCCGGCTTCTTTGATCAGTTCGCAAATGTACATGCCGTAGCCATTGCGCAGCGTGCCATCGTCGAGGATGCCGACGTTCCATTCGACGGCTGCGTCCTTGTCGAAGAAAACGTCCTTCACCTTGGGTTCGGCTGATATCTTAGCGATTGCTGCTCTCTCCTGGGCGGTCGGTTCAGGGCGCTTCTCAGGCTTGCCACCGATGCTGCACGTGACAAGTGCCAGCGCACTCAAGATGGCGATGATCGTGTAGGCGTTTTTGCGTTGGCTGCTCATTTTTGTTCAGTTGGTGTCACGTCCAAGCAGTTCTTAGTTGCCGACTTAAACAGGTTGGCGGCCGCTTTCTTCGAATAGGGGTGGCGATAAACAGCGGTCAGCTCGCGATAAGTTTGCTTGTCGGTAATCTCCAGGCCGAATGGCGCATCGCCCGCCACGCCAAACAAAGTCGGCACATACATGTCCAGTGAGACGCCGGTGTCAATTGGTACAGCCGTGACCCTCGCAAAGCGCGACATGCGTCGGGTAATGCAGCGTTGCAGCTGGTCCATCGGGATGTTTGATTGAACCAATATGTCGGTCCGCCGCGGCTCCTTAAGTTCTGCGGCAGATGCAGGCGTCGGCATCGCTGCGCATAACACCGCCATTGCGCCCGTCAGCACTAATCCTTTGGTTACTGAGATCACAGTAATTCCCGCCAAGGCACAATCCGATGGACTGCGGCAACTCTAGTCGTCTCGATTACGATGTTGGTGGCCGGATTATACTGCAGCAGCTCTATTGTGCTGCCATTGCGCCGCGCCAGTCGTTTGATAAGTGCAACCACGACTTGAGTGTCGTCACTTTGCGGATCGGCCCGCAGCTGCACCACAACATCATCGCCAACGCTAGGCGGCCTGCGAGGATCCACGTAAAGACGGTCGCCAGCGTCAAACCTTGGCATCATACTGTCGCCCCATACATAGACGCAGTACAGCTGGCGGTTGCTGGAAAAGGCGGGCGGTCGCGGTGCGTAATCAGGGTCAGTACCAAAATCGAGGCTGGTCTGTTCAATATCCAGTGGTGCGCCCGCCTGGACAATGTGTAGCGGTGCAGCCAGCCCGCCGCCTACGACGGGCACGTCACGCGGCCATTGTCCGGGAGGAACAGCGGGCATGGGGGCGGGTCGCACTGATGGGGATAGCTGAAGCGGTGCAGGCAAGCTTTCGCCGGAACTAAACAAGGAAAGGTCGCCGCCAAGCGCCTTAGCTAAGGCCTGCAGGGTAGCCATTGAAGCATTCTTGCTTTTGCGGCGCAAAATGTCACGAACGGCATCACGATTCAGACCGGCGCGCAAGGACAGGCTTTGAGGCGTGTCTTCTGCACCGTCTCCCGTGCGCTCCAGAAGCACCTTTCGAACTAGGTCCATGTCGAGCTCAAGCATGCGGGGTTTTTCCCGCACTGCTGGCGGGACGTCAATTCCGGGAAACTGCCCGCTTATGTTGCTTGACAAGCGGGCAACGTCCCGCTGATAAGTGCCGGCCATGAGCACTCAGGCACTCCTTACCGAAATTGATGCGTTTTTGGCTGAGACCGGGATGTCGCAAAGCACATTCGGTCGCCAAGCGGTGAACGATTGGAAGTTTGTAAGGGATCTGCGAGGCGGCCGGCGGCGCGTCTGGCCAGAGACCGCCGAGCGCGTCCGCTCTTTTATGGCCGGCTTTGCGCCGGGCGCGCAGGCCGCCGCATGAGCGCGCCTCTTTTCAGTGGCCGCACTCGCAAGATAGCGGACGGACCCAGCGCGCGCTGGGAGCTGCCGAAAGAACTGCGGCAAGCGCCCGGCCCAACGCCGCCAAGTGTACCATGTTTGAACGCTCATTGTGCCCGGAGTGTGCCCGATGACGGCGCCTGACACCGTGGCAAACACGCTGCTGGTTTCCCCCGACCACGCCGCCGACGATCTCGGCCGAGCGGTTCGCCTGTTCTGCCGCGCGGATCCCGCCTGGACGATCAAGCGCGTCGCCGACGAAGCCGGCATGGCCGAGAAGCGCTTGCGCAAACTGATCGACAACGACCCCCTGGAGCGCCGCCCCGCCAGCCTTGCCGAGGCGCTGTCCATTTGGGCGGTCATCGGCACTCGTGGCGCCAGCACCAGCCTGGCGCGTATCGGCATGGTGGCTGAGCCTGAAGAAGCAGAGCCTGCATCGATCACCCGCGCCGCAGCCGGGTTGGCCATGGCCAGCGGCCAGCTGGCGATGATCGCCGCCGACGGCAGCGTTGACCACGATGAGACCGAAGCCGCAGATCGCGCGGCCGATGAGGCAATCAACAATGCGCTTGCTCTGAAAGCCGCCGCGGCTGCACGCCGCCGGAAGGGGCGCCGGTGAGTAACCGCCTCGTCAATCTTGTGCACAGGGTGAAGGGCATCAAAGGCCCCGCCCGCGCTGTGTTGCTGGTGCTTGCTGATGAGGCCCGCGACCATCGCGGCGGGCGTTCGTCGCTCACCACCGCCCAGATCGCCGATCGCACAGGCTTCTCTGCTCGTACTGTGCACCGGGCTTATGTGGATCTGGCTGATGCCGGGCACATCACCCGCGAGGCAGGAGAGCCCGGAGCCGCGGTAATGACGCTGGTGCACCCGGCCATCGAGGGCGTGTCAGCCGCTGCCAGTGTGTCAGCCCCGCCTGCCGGTCTGTCAGTCCCCCCCTGTCAGTCTGTCAGGGGGTCTTATAGAGAAGAGAATAAGAACCATAATACATTACCAAGAGACCACGGGACGTGCGGGCGCGCGCGCGAGCCGGCGGCGCCGGCGGTTGAAGTGGTTTCAGAAGATCCAGTCGAGCAGGTCTTCGCGGCCTGGAACGCGTTCCAAAAGCGGGTCGGGCTGGCACCGGTGGCCAGCGTGATGGCCCGCCGGGCTGCTGTGGCGTCCCGGGTTGCGACCTATGGCCTGGGCAGCACGCTCATGATGGTCGACAAGACCGAGCGCCTGCTGCGGGAGCGGCGGGCTCCGAAGGGGCAGGGCGATCTGTTCTGGCGGTTCGACATGGTGTTTGGTGTCGGCAACCTGGCGACGTACATGGTTTTTGAACGCATGCAGGAAGGCCAGTTCGATGCGCCGGCCGAGCTGGATCCGGCACCAACTGCTTTGCCATCGGTCGACCAGGGCGATGATCTTCGCAACGCGATCGTGGCCGAGATTGGAGAAGGTCTTTACCAGGCGTGGGTGCGCGACTGCGGGCTGGCTATCGACGGCGATGAGTTGGTGGTGACCGCGCAAACTCTGTTCAAGGCTGATTGGATCAGCCAGCACTACGCTTCTCAGCTGCGCCGCGCGGCCAGCAAGGCCGCCGGCCAGTCGATTACCCGCATCACTGCCAGCGTGGGCAAAGCTGAGAAGGCGGCGGTATGAGGCACGCCAACCACCCTGCGCCTGGCGAATTCGCCACCGAGTAGCTGCGAATGCGGGGGCAGGAGAATTAGGCGGAGCCGACGCCTCTGTAGCTAGGCAGACTTCAGCGAGGATCGGAAGCAGGCTTAACAGACACAGGAGTTGCGCCAGGCGGCATGGCGGGTGATTGGCTTGAAGCCACTGGGGTGGCCGTGGTTCCTGCAGGTGCAGGCCGTGTTAGAAAGCCCCGCACAAACAAGGCTTCGTCGATTTTGTCCCAAGCAGCCAAATAAGGCTTGGCATCCAAAATCGGCCTGTCCTCTCTAGAAGACTGTCCGTAACTAGAGGACATAGTTTTTGTGTTGATAAAATTCAATCGAACCCTGCTGCGCGAATTTGGCATCATTTCAACAAATGCTGTTGCCTTTGTGTTGCCTGACGATGCCACTCCAAGCAAAGCTTCACCGAAATTGGTCTTATCCTTATTTGCACTCTGTGCAGTTATGAAGCCAGTTTGAATATCAGCACTGTCAACCGTGTAGCCTAGGTCCTGAAATACGGACATAACTGATCCAAAAAGTGCCTCCTTTGATGCTTCAAACTCCTTGGCTTGGATTGCTTGCAGTTCCATCGGCGTTAGGGGCGGCGGCTTCTTTGCAGCAAGAGCAGGTGTAGAGACCGAGGCGACGACAGCAGCAGCTATCAGCCAGTTAAAACGCATCATCATCTCCTCAGAACTCGCTCATCCGGCTTTGGAAGTCTGACACGACGTCCTTGCCATCAAATTTTATAATCAACGTCGCCGTGCGGGTAGATTGCGAAAAACCAGCAACCTCCTTGGCGCCGCCCGCAAACAAAATCGTCCAATAATTAGATCCGGCGCTCGATTGGGCAACTGTAGCGTGGCGCTGATAACTCCAAACTTCTGACCCAGAGGCGTCCCTGGTAGTGATATTTGGAGCCCCAAAGACTTGGAGAACATCAGATTTCGTTGTCTTGCCAACAACCATATTCATCTGAACGTTGCCTTGGGTCAGGGCGTTCATCCGCTGATCAACGGGACCTGGCTGATTTGCCGTACAGCCCGATAAAACCAAAGCAAACACAGCAATTGCAGCCATCCGAAGCATATTTATTCCGTTCAGCAAAATTAGAATCGATCCCTATTGGCAGCAGGTTACAAGCTCGGATTCTAATTTCAACAACCCCCCGGCAAATCCGCATGAGAGACGAACCAAAAGTGAAATCGCGAGATCAAATGACGTATTATGCTGCATTAGTGTCTATTTTCTCTTGATGTAATAGACATAATTGTCTACTCATAGTGCATGAACAGCAATCAGTTCCGCCGCCACCTCGCTTCCCACGGCTGCACATTTGAGCCGGGCGCGGGCAAGGGCGGTCACATCGTGGTGCGCCGCGGCGACAAGGTTTCTGTTCTGCCAACGCATGGCGGTTCCAAGCAGCTTGGCACCGGCCTGATTAAAACGATCATGAAGCAGTTAGACATTAAGGACTGAGCGATGCGCTACCCGGCGACACTGACCCCCGATGACGGCACCGTACTGGTGACGTTCGATGACGTTCCAGAGGCCATCACGTTTGGCGAAGACGAAGCCGACGCCTTGGCGCGCGCCAGTGAGGCGCTGGCTGTCGCGCTCGGCACCTACATCACCGATCGCCGCGATCTGCCGACACCTTCGGCGGCAAACGGTAGGCCCATGGTGGGCGCTGGACTGTTGGCAGAGATGAAGCTGGCTGTGTACGAGGCAATGCGCGCAAAGGGCTGGCGCAAGGCTGATCTTGCCCGGTCTCTTGCCACGAACCCGCGCCAGATCGATCGGCTGTTCGACCTGACCCACGTGTCCACTGTGACGCAGATCGAGGCGGCGCTGGCGGCAACTGGTCAGCGAGCCAAGGTGGAATTGGAAGTGGCAGCTTGACTCTGTGAGCGTTGTTCCCACAACGTTATCACATGGCCGGCCAAATCCCCGACGACCTCGAGCTGTCGCTGCAGATCGCGTTGCGCATGATCGACCAGTCGAAGCGGCGCGACTATGCGGGGAAGCTGCCCGATGATCGCGATCGCGGGGCGCGGCGCATAAACGCAATAGACTCGCTCCGCCCTCCAATTGGTGACGAGCGCTTTTGTATGAGGATGCCCGAATGAGCGATGATGCAGAGTTTACACGCGGCTACATTGATGGGTGGAAATCAATCAAGCCGGGCACAGTGCCTGCTATCCCAGCGTGGGCGTTGCCAGCCGGGCGCTCGCCTTATGAGTACGGATACCAACTAGGCAAAGAGCGCGCGGCACAGCGATGAAGGATGCTCGGATCATACCTCAGCATATCTCAACGTAAGACTAGCGCACCACTAAGCGCGCTGTGGTTGACGCGCGATAGCCCGAAGTGCAGTTTTGCTGCATGGCGGACGCATCGAATCAGGCAGGAGAAAATCCTCAACTTGCTGTAGCTATGGAAAAGGCGGCTCTTGCTTTTCAAGTGGATGCAGCGAGGGCTTCGTTCTCGGCGCGCTTGGCAAACCGCTTTCACATCCAGATTGACCCAAGCGGCGGAACTCTAACTGTCGGTGCAGTCGGGGCATTCGGTGTAAACGACGGCGGCGCTGAAGTGATCAACCCCGCACACGACGTGCTTGGATCATACAGGGTTGATATCCAATTCCTGCGCAGCCTTCGTGATGTCATTTCCTCATTGATTGATCCACAGGAGCCAGTTGGGCCAGCCAGTAATGAATAACTCGGCCCAGACCAAGCAGCGCGGCGGCGGCTCATCATCCGTCGGCATGGGGTCGTCCAGCTCAAGTGGCGGCGGCCTTCCACCAGCCTATATTCAAGCCTACATTGATGCTAAGCTTGAAGCCGTGGAAAGTCGCTTGTCATCCAATCTTGATCAGAAATTTGCCTTAATCGAAGGCAAGCTTGGTGGCCTGCCGCAAAAGCAAACCCTTTGGGGAGCCGTCGGCACTATTGTAGTGACTGTTTTCGCTGCAATCGGCGGCATCTTTGGCATTTTGTCTTGGGCCCAAGACAGGATAGACGGCACGACCTCGGCTATGGCCGCAGTGTACGAAAGGCAAGCTGAGAGCGTTCAAGTTAATCAGCGCCAAGACGTTGAAATTACCAAACTGCAGGACAAGAGCATTACATCGGCCAAGTAAGCCGACCGTCTACCGCCGCACTGCCTTCGCAATCTCCCCTTCCCGCTTTCCTCACGCCTCGATCACCGCCAGCGCATCATCCTTGCGCTGGTTGGCGATCACGCGACCGGCGGCTTCAGCCGTTGCGAACGCAGCCCACACCGGCACAGTGTCCACCTCAGGCATAGCAGCGCCAGCCACAGAAGCACGCATGCCTGCAGGCACCAACTAACTGCACCGAGCAGCGGGGATCGCGACCGTAACTGGCCTGGTCAAGCAGGCACAGAGCACGACGGGCAGCGTTGCCAGCGTCAGCATCGCTCTAAGCCGCGCGAATCAAGATGGCGCGGCAATCAGCAGAGGGGAGCAAGTGGTGACTGAACAAGATCAGGCGCTGTTGTAAGTGCGTGGACACATGCTAGAACTTGGGAATGAAATGGCAATAAGAGGCGTGGCAATGTCTTACCGCGCGGGCCAGCATCACGACGGAGCCTGAATGAACGATCTAATATGGTCTGTAGCCTCGGCGATTGAGGAAGCACAACAGGCGTGGAGTGAAAGGGAGAGCCTGGATTCGCTCTATGACGTCTCCGCCAAAGCGGCTGCATCGGTCACGCTTGAATGGGCAGCAAAAATGACCGAAACAGGAGCATCCAGCGAAACTGACACGGATTTCTTGCGAGGTTACAATGCGGCACGCCACGACTTTGCTAAATTGCTGCGCATGATTGGACACGACTTGGCCGCTTGATGGTTGCCGGCAGTCGGCGCAGCAAAACGGTTTCACTTGCAAGAACCGAATCTCGGGGACGCAACTTGACCCCCGCTTCATGTTCCCACAACGTCCTTGCATGGCTGGCCAGATCCCCGACGACTTCGAGCTGTCGCTGCAGATCGCGCTGCGCATGATCGACCAGTCCAAGCGGCGCGAGTATGCGGGCAAGCTGCCGGATGAGCGCGATCGCGGGGCGCGGCTGATCGCGGCTAAGCTGACTGAGCAGCTGCGGCGGCAGGGATGGACGATCGTGGCGCCGCCACTGCCGCCTATGCCGATCAGCAGATAGCCAGACAGCGCCCAGGCCGATGACCAATCATCAACCTGCCCGCTGCGCTGAAAGCCATGGCAATCCCGCAGCAGGTAGGTTTCATCGCGATTTGCGAGGGCTTACAAGGTCTCGATAAAAGGCGAGCTGCACCGCTCGATCGAGGTTCTGGCCGGCCGCTGCCATCGAAACAAAAATTTGTTGGTTTCCTTGCAACGCGCCTCTCGTTGCTGATTCAAACTCACCCCCCGTAACAGCTTGTCTAAATTGTTTCAGTTGGTCACTGACTTCGATGTTGAGGCCCGCGTCGCGAAGCACAGTTATTTGCTCTGAGATGAGTGATAGCTTAGACTTTATTGACATAGCCAAAGCCACAGCCTCAGCGCTCACGCCTTCTGTTTGATAGTATTTTGTGGCATCGCTCAGTACGCCATCTATGGCGTCTCCAAACGAATTGGTGAGCGCGCGCAAATCAGCCCTGCGTTCGCGGGCACGAGCGAACCTTTCAACGATCCACCAGCCGAAAACAACAACGCCAGCAGCTATTAAAGCTGGGGCCAAGCTTAACCAATCCAGACCTTTTTCCTGGCCTGGGGGTTGTTCAATTTTAATGACGAGTTGCTGTGATGTATTCTCGGATTTCGTCGATGAGGGACCCGTCGGCGGACTCAAAGGAGAGCTTCGCAAGGAGTTCATCTGCAGTGAAGTGTCCTGCTCGGACAATCCCCCCGAATGCTTCTTCAAGGAAGGAGGATCCATAGCCCAATGTTCCATCTAAGCGAACGATGACCTGTTCATTCTGCCTAAGCGCAGGAAGCAGGCATTCGTCACGAAAACGCTCGCCCGAAAAATTGCCATCGGTCCGGTAACGCCCGCCGGGGAAGCGGGTGAAACTGGCAGCGATGTCTATCATCATCATCTCCATCTCACTCTGCTATCGGCACCTGCCAACTGATCAAAGTGCCGCGAATCGAGCTCGGATGCGAATGTGCATACCCTTTGCCATCCTCACTCGCAAACGATCCCTTGTTGCTGTAAATTTGTACGATCCCTTCCGGTGAACGGCTGACCGCCTGGACGATATCTGCCAAGCCCTTGCCCCGACCCTGCAAGTTTGTTCGGGTCTTTCCAAGTTCAAGGGCAATCTGAATGGCGCTTCCGTCTTTCTTGTCCAGCTTCAGGCGAGACCAAAGTGATCTGATGTCCGTCAGTGTGAACGTCTTGCTACGCGGAAGAGATTTTGGAATGCCAATTCCGAGATCGCCAATGGCAACAGTAAGCTTCCCGTCTTTCTCTTGTGATAGCATCCACCACTTTCGCCCCATTCCGTGCCTTAGCTTTTCGCCTTCGCTTCCATCATATGCATGATGAATAGTATTGGTCATCGCTTCAGTAATCCCTCTGTAGAGGCCACTGCTAATTCCCTGAGCAAGTCGTCCTTGGTACTGCAATACTATCTGACCACTGGTGGGTGTATCAGCAACCACCCCAGTTGCGCTCCGCCAATGTATAACGCTCTCGTGGTTAGGAGGAGCAGCACAAGGGATCCCCAACCGCTGGTATATTCCTATCTGCTGCAGAACCTCGTCCACAATAATGTCGCGCGGTTTCGTGATTTGAACACGAAATCTATTATCTGACATCGCCCGATCGAGCTCTGCTAATAGCAACACTGCGCCAGCCGGGTACATTTTTGCTAAACCTGAAAAATCGAGATGTAAGCCGACTCCCGGAGTTCGACTATGATCGCGAATTTTCGCTAGAAACTCTGTGGTCGGACTTCGAATAGGCGATGAATGGAGCCCAAGGGCATTCGGTGCAGTGATCTTAAGCATGTAAAGTTTTCCCAGTCTTATCCGGGAATGACGCGGCCGACCCTTACGCCGAATACGGCGCTTTTCATTGGACCAAAGTCTACGGAGTTCGCGCTTTCTTTTTGCAGAAAATGAACGCCGGCCTAGAATAGAGCATTTATTCATCAGCCCAAGTTAGCGCCCGATAATGGGCTGGGCAACTGTAACACCGGCAGACCCGAAGTAGGTCAAGCGACGCTCAGCTCAACCTTGCTAAACCCCCCATGATTTTTTCACTCTCAGAGAAAATGGAGTTTGGCGGGCGGTCTTAAGCACCACGGCGCCGAACTTTTGCCCTCCCCCCCATGGCTCGGCTCACCTGACAAGCGCCCAGCCGCCGCACGCACAGAAAAATGGGCGGCAGAGGCGCTTGCCCCCACCGCCGTAACGAACGTGTTGGTTTGTCATGCCGCGTCAAACCGGCGGCTCGGCCTCATGCTCCTGACACAGGCGTTCAGACTACCGACGGCGCTTCTTAGCCTTCTTCGCCGGCCTGATGCCGTCCAACAAGCCAGCGCCAGGCTTCGCCTTCTGATGGCAGTGCTCTTTGCCGGTAGCCTTCACGCGATGGCAGCCGTCGCGACCGAGGCCGCCTGGATGTGACCAGGCTGGTGCAGCGATCAGCGAGAACAGCGCCGCGGTGAAAGATACTCGGATCATTGTTCCAGACATGAACGCGCCGCATCTATGAGTAATGTGGTGGCACTGTTAATCCGGCCAGATTTCCCTGTGCCACCCAGCCGGCCACAGGGGGACAGGGCCAAGCAGCACCATCCAACACTGATTTTTACAGAGGTCAACTGCGGCGGACCGTCCTTATCTACCGCCGCACGGCCTTCGCAATCTCCCCCTCGCGCCGCTCACACGCCTCGATCACCGCCAGCGCATCATCCTTGCGCTGATTGGCGATCACGCGCCCAGCAGCCTCAGCCGTCGCGAACGCCGCCCAGGCCGGCACAGTGTCCACCTCAGGCATAGCAGCGCCAGGCACAGCAGCACGCATGCCCGCAGGCACCAGCTCACTGCACTTGGCAGCTGGGATCGCGACCGTAACTGGCCTGGTCAAGCAGGCACAGAGCGCGACGGGCAGCGTTGCCAGCGTCAGCATCGCTCTGAGCCGCGCGAATTTCAGCAATGCCGGCATCGCGTGTCCTTTCGATTGTGCGGGTGGTTTCGTAGTGGCGCTCGATGACGCGGCCGGCGTCGACAGCAGCTGCGCCGCGTTTCTCGGCGACGACCTGGCCGACGCGCGCCGTAGCTGCTTGTTGAGCGGCTTTGTCAGCGCGGCCGAATACAAGCCACCACAGCAGCCAGACAGCGCCCAGTAGGGCCGCCAGCCCAGCAGCGTAGGCCCAGATTGGCAAACGCCGTTTCACGGCTTGCGGTGCCATATGACGCCGCCCAGTCCGCCCACGAAAAGCGCGCCGATCAGCCACTGAATGTTGGCCGAGAGTTGCGCGGCGACTTCACCCTCGAAGTGCACCGGCACCACAATCAACGCGAGGGCAAGCGCGATCGCGACGAGGCCGGCCCATGTGCTTTTCTCGCCCAGACGGGCGCGGATCCAGTCAATCATTCTACCACCTCGATGACATGAGTGCCGCTCTTCCAGATTTGCTCTCGCACCAGTCGCGGTAGGATGATGCAGCCGGAGGACGCTGTGCCAGGCGCCCGCACGGAATCGCCGTGGATCTGGAAAGCACTGCGGCCAGTGGCGTCGTGGCGGGTGTCGCCCGGCGTTGCGTCAATAGGGAACAGATCCATCGCATAGGGCCCGGTGCGCTGGCTGGTGCGTGGTGCTCCAATCCGATACCGACCCCGAGGCAGAGGCCCGATGCCTTGCAGCGCCTGCAGGTTCGGGTTGTTCTTGCCCCTGCCTTTTCCACTGTAGCCACGAGACACGACGTTCCCGCCGCGGGACAGCGTCCCCGCGCTTTGATCCCAAACCCACATGGTTCGCGCTCCTGTTATGGAATTCTCAATGCCAATGGGGATCGAGCATGGCGCATCCCGCAATTCAGCCGCGGCGAGACGCAGCCAACGCGCTCATTCGTCCCCGCCAGGCTTGCCCAGCCAGCTCTGCACGGTACGCGTTTCCCAGATCCGAATGGCGGTCCAAACGATCGTAAACAGCGCGGCAACGGATGGCAGCCACTGCGCCAGCGTGCCGACGACAACGGTGAAAGACAGCAAGTCACCCGTGTATTTCGCGACCTCGGTCGCGCCGTGGTGATCGGGGGGCATTTGGGGCCGTCCTTTCCAGACGCACGGCATTCTCGCCGGCCGACGATGAGCAGAAGAAACAAACGAAGCGGGGTCAGGTCAGGCCGGGACGACCTCGAGCGTGACCAGGTCGACGCGATACTGATGGGTCGGGAACTGCTGCGGAATCCAGATCGCTGCCTCGCCTTCGCGACATTGAGCGAGGGCATCGTTCATCTGGCAGGTGACGCAGCGGTCGATCGCGCCCGTGATGGTGTCGTAGATCGCGACGATCACGGTCATTTCTTGAGCTCCGTCACTGAGATGTAGCGGTCAGACGAGCCGCTGGTGTTCGCGGCCTGGGCATCCCCACTTCGGCGGCCAACAACGGCCACAGTGTAGGTACCGGGGCTAAAAAACCGGTTGGTGGTGATGTTCACGGTCTGATTGAACTGAGACAGCGCCGAGCCGTTTGCCATCTGAGTGCCGGACTGGCTGATAGTGATGAACGTCGTTGGCGTGGGCGACGTGATTGCCAGCGCAAACTCAGCGCCATACTCGGCTGAACTGTTGGCGTTAGAGGCGCACCTTATTGTGAAATTGGCATGGATCAGGAACGTCGCCCCGGTTGTGACCGTGAACGTCACTTGCTGGATTACCGTGTAATCGGTGCTGCTTGTCAGCGTAACAGACGTCGTGCCGTTCGCCCCGCTCAGGTTCGTGATCGCATTGTCGGTCACTTGTGGCGTCGTGATCTGGCCGGTCAGATCTGTAGCCGCTGTCGATGCCGTCCACCCGGCAAACAAGCCTGTCGTGTTCCGATAGGTTTTGCCGTCTGTGGTCAGGAATACCTGCTGGCCAACGAATAAGCCAGTCGTCGGAAGTGTGGACACGACTGGAACGCCATTACGCGCTTTCGACAGGCTGAAGGTGCGGTCGATCGTAACGCCGGCAACCGTGCCGCTGCCCGTCGCGCGAACGGTGATCGTCGCTGTGTCTTCGTTGCCGTCGAACCCATCGGTGACGGTGATCGTCTGACCTGACACGCCAACGGTCAGCGCTTGCGGGTTGCTGATGACCGACAGCGAGAACTGGCTGCTGACGTTGGCCAGACCGAGGAACGCGCTGAACGTCGCGGTGGCGAGGGCATAACTGTCGACGACGCCATCGGCGCGTGCGGGCAGAACTGCGGCCTCGCGATTGAAGAAACCGGACACAGCCGGCGTGCCGTCGACCAGGCGGTAGATTGTCGTGGCATCCACAAAGCCGCCAAGAGAAGCCTGCACCTGGACAAACTGCGTGCCGGCATAAGTGTTGAACTGCGCCAGCGACATGGTGCGAGAGTTGCCTGAGCCAGACAACGGAACGCTGCCCAGCAAGGTGCCGTTCGCCGCATAGGCTGTGGCTTGCCATGTCACGGTGCCAGCAACGTTCTGCACGGACGCGGCAAATGAGATCGACTGCGACGACGGCACAGCATCACCAGTGCCGTTGAACGTGAACGATTGTGAACTGGCAGACAGCACCACGCCCTGCGCTGCGTTGCCCTGCTTCGACTTCGCGACCGTGTAGGTGCGGTCGTAATTGACGCCCTCAAATGCAGCCCGGAGTGTGGCGGTGGCGAGATCGACGCCCGGGTCGGTCACCGTATAAACGCCCGTCGACGCATCTATCGAGATCCACGAAGCCGGCGACGGCGAACTGGCTGCAACGCTGAACGTCGGGGCAAGAGTGCTGCTGCCGCGCAGCAGACGCATGATGCCGCCGGCTGTGGTGAAGTTGCCGCCTGTGCCGTCTGCCGCTGTCGGCACGACGTGGCTTTCATTGGTCAGCGAGATCGTGATGCCCGACTGGCCGATCGCCGCCACCAAGTCCCAGCGGCTGGTGTCAGGCGGCGGGTTGCCAGTGCTGCTTGTGACTTTCAGGCGGTAGGTCGAGCCGCTGAAGATCACCTCGTCGCCCAGAGCGTAGAGCGTTGCGTTGTCGTAGCTGCCGCGAGCGACGTTGCGGGTGGCGCCAGCGTCAATACCCGCCATCAGCCAGGACGAGGCGGCACGGCTGTCGAAGACGACCGGCGCGGCCGGGGTGACGAGAGCGCTTTCCTCGCGGTCCCATGCGTAGATCGCGGCGTTTTCCTCACGCAGCAGGACATTCACGGTGCCGTCATTACTGAACGTGGCAGAGCGCACGCGGAATAGCTTGGATGTCCAGCCCCGCACGCTGCTGGTGATGGCCACGACGTGATTACGACGAAGCATCCAGCCACGCAGGCCGAGCGCTACTTCAAACTCGCCCTGGTAAAGCGAACGCTGAGCTGTCTGCTTTGCAATTCGCTGGGCGCGGCGCTGGTCTTGGACTGCCGTCAGTTCCAACGTGATCGGTCGCGGCGCCAGCGATGTGCGCGGCACGTCGACTTCGGGATAGTCGGCCATGCTGTAGAGCGTGGGCGCAGCAGGCTGAGAGAAGCGCCCGCGAACTACCGTGTATTGCCGCTCGACAGGAGGCGCAGGCCGCCATGAATAGCCACTGACAAAATCATCGTCGGTCAGCGTCATGACCGGCGTCAAATCGTTGACAGCAATCCGCAGTGCAAGACGGCCACCATCGTCCACCAGCTCGGCGTTCATGGCATCGCAGAGTGTCTTGATCACAGCAATCGGATCGTCGGCGTCACTGAACGCGCGGCCGGCTTCAAACCGCCGCTGAGTGCCGCCGCCTGACAACGCTACACTCTCGTCGCAAAGAGCGGCCGCAGCAGCAAACGAGGCTATATCGATCGTGTCTGCGGGCAGACCGCAGCCAACAGACACGCGACCGCCGATACGCCAACCCAGCAGATAAGACAGCAGCTGCAGGGCGGGGTTATTGCCGCGCGTCACGCTGCCGGCAGTGTATTGCCAGGTCGAGTTATCATTGGCGCGCTGCAGGCCACTGCCGCCGGGCTGGCTGTCATCGCGGGCAGGGTCATAGACGGGCATACCGCGGCCGATTACCGACCAGCGCCCATTGATACCGCTGGCGAATGGCGACTGGCTGTTCTCGTTATTGTCGCTCCGCTTCACCCTCACGCGCATGGTCGCACAACCCGTCAGGCGGGTGCTGCTGCCCCATGTCGTCCCGCCGTTCACGGTGTGATACAGGGATGCGCTTGCTTCTTTGATGACCTCGACGGAAAAGTACCCCCCAACATACTTGCCTTGTTCCCCGCGTGCCGCTGTCCATGCGAGATCGTCCTCGATCCAGATTTCCTCGAAGAAATCGACGCCGTGCGCCGCGCACACAAAGATGTAGTCGATGAACTCCTGGTTCTCACCGCTTGGTTCGGCGTAGCGCAGGTCCAGTGGGAACGCGGTCCGACCAAACACGATCTTTCGTGGCGCCGTAGGGTCTGCATTTATTGACTTTGGGTCAAATGGTTGCAGGCTGGGCGCGTTTGAACCGCGCGGCCGGTTTGGGGATGAGCCATATACGGCAAGGCCAGCACCAAGCGCACCAACGGCGATCGTGCCAATTAGAGCACCGCCCATTGCAGCAGCACCCGAACCAAGCAGCAACGCGCCAACCGCGTTACCCACGCCAGGGATGAACTGCAGGCCAATACCGGCAATGATTGCAAGGGGCTTGAGAACCTTACCCATCGCTGCGCCCAACTGGCCAAGCCGCGACGATGCTGTCGCGGCGCATTGGAACCATCCCGTTCTCACCAAAGGCGACCGGGCCATTGCTGGTCATCACACCAAGGATTGCGCCGTCACTGACAATATCCCCGCGGTGAACCGCCAATGGCGGGATGCGGTCGCCAAGGCAGGCATCTGCGCCGTTGAGCAGCGACTTCCAACCCAGCTGCCGAAGCGCACGGCCTTGCCCTGCCACGCTGCGATAGCGCGTCACCTCGAACGTCAGGCTCTCTCCCGCCACGGCTTTCACGCAGAGCAGAACAAATGCAGCGCAATCGTGCCCCCAGCGAGGCTGATGCTCACGAGGCGACCAACGGCGCACGGTTTTATCGAGGCGCGCTTCCCATTGCGGATGACGAGACGGCAATTTCATCATTGCTGACGCACCGGCCCTTCCAGCCATGGAGAGTTGCCTCCGCCGCCACCAGTGCCAGCAGGCAGCGCTGGGGATGTGGTGATTTGCACACGGCCGGACGTATCGCCCGGGTCGTAGAGAGTGCTGTTCTGATAGGTGCGGCCTTGAGCGCCGCTAATCAGGCTCAGATAGTTTTCCGCCTGCATTGTGATCGTGTAGCTGCCGGCAGACGCCTCCTGCCCAGGCTGCGTCATGTAACCGCGATAAAGCGGACGCAGCTCGGTCACGCGTAACCCGCCATCCGTTGCCAGCGAAGGGCTGAACAAGGCAAGCCACACGCGCACGCGCCGGCCGACATAGAGCGATGGCGTCTCGATCGCGGACAGCAGCGCACTGTCCAGCGTGGTGACGTTCAACTGGAATGCCAGCGTGTCCGTGCCGCCGTCTTCATGGCTGACGGCACCAAGCGACATCACATCGCTGTTAGCGGTCGGGAAAGTGAAGCCAGCGCAGTCGACGTCGCTGTCGGTCAAGTCGGCAGGCACGTGGATGGGCTGCGGTGCGAATGCGCCGCGCAGCGGCAAATCCTGAAAGTCCGCGAAGAACAGGATGCAAGCCATCACATCCGGTTCAGAGAGGGATGCATTACTGATTGCCATCAGAACGCCTCCACTGCTGTCAGTCGTGGCCAGTCGAACACCTGACCCGGGTTGATGTTGAAGGACACAGCGTCCTCGATGCGCATGATCGCCACGGCACCAGAGATACGAACGATTGCGTTATCGCCCGGCGCCTGACGCAGCGGTTCGTTGAATGTCGCGGTGGCTCGGCCGCTGCTGTCGCTCACCAGCGGGGTCAGCAACACCACCGTCTGCTCGTCCTGTGATCCCAGCTGCACGGTCATCAGATCGCCGGGCTGCAATATGGTTTGGCTTGCCGGCAGCGCGTCGACGTTGAGCGATGTGCCAAGCTGGTTCGCGCCGTCCACCAGACAGGTGGGCACCGCCGACTGGGCCACGTCATTCATGAAGATCCGCACCGCGTAATCGAACCTGGACGCGATCGCGAGGAATGAACGCACTTGCTGGATATAGGCCGGGTCGCTCGACGGCACGATCTCGAGCTCACACGTCCAGCGCGGGGCGGGCCCAATACGGATGACCTTGGTACGACCGGTGAACTCGCTGCGCTGATAGATTTTACCGCCGATCTGCCGCCAGCTGTGTGTGCGAAAGCGGACAGCCGCAGGCACGTCGAGAATAGTGATCGACATATCAGGCTCCTGCGCTACCAATCATACGCGGCCGTGTTGCGCGCCGGATCGCGTCGCCTGCCGATGACTTGGCTACGGACACAGACCCTTCGATCATTGTCACCACCAACCCCGGGTCGAGGCTCACGCGAACTTCCCCGCCACCGCTGCCGGCCTGTCCGCTTGGAACCCGGGGCACGATGTAGCCGGAGGTCGATGGCACGAAGACCTCTGCCCGCTTCTCGCCGACAACGTAGGCTTTACCCGGCTGAACACTGCCGCCGGTCTCGCGGCCGCCGCCAAAGATAGAGAGGATGCCGCCAAGGCTGGCGCCGAACGACGTGCCAAGCGAACCGCCTGACAGAAGATTGATTATCCCGCTGGAGGCGATCTGCTGCGCCAAGCCCTTCAGAACGTCGCCGAAGTTGCGACCATAGACCACCGCCTGCGCCAAACCCTCGGTCAGAGTGCGGGTGTAATCCTCGGCAACGCGAATATCGTCGAGGCTGATAGGCTGGATGTCGAAGTTATAGTTGGAAAGCAACTGCATCGTGTCGGCCACGCCCTGCAGCGCCTCGTTGGTCAGTTCGATATTCGCAGGCGTACCGGCACCCAGCAGCTGCTGAAGCGCCCATCCGTTTTGCATCGCAGGGTCGAGGAATTCACTGCCCGAGCTAGCGGTGCGTCCGGTTGATCGAGGCAGCTTGCCCTTTGGGGGAGACTTCACCTTACGAGAGCCGGTCACGACGATCTCTGGCTCTTCAAGGAGCGCAATGCCGTCCGCGATGCCATAACGTCGCCGGTAATCCTGCTCTACCGACGCACGAACCGCGCTGCCCTGCGGCAGTTGGCGAATAACTTCCTCTTCTCGACGGCGGCGTTCTGAAATCGACTGAGCACTTGGTCCCCGAGCCTTGGGTGCATCTACGCCTGCAGCGCGATCGAAGAGCTTGATTGCTTCGCGTGCCAAGCTGGATAGCCCGTCACCCAAACCTTTCGTTGCCCAGGCGGCGTCGTTTATGAGGCGCGTCAGGCCTACAATACCGGCACCGGCTGCATCACCTATGCCAAGGCCGCCTAGAGCCCTACCCAACTCAGCTGTTGCGTCAGAAAGGTTCGACAACTTGCCATCGATCGTGGCAGCCTGCTTGGCCATGGCGTCACCAAACTTATTCTGCCCGATGCGCTGCAGATAGTTAGTGATGGCGTCGGAATTAAACTCGACGCTTTCAGTCACGCCTTGGAACGTGAAGCGAACCTTGTCGCCTTCTTTGCTGGCACGGATCCCGAACTCTTTGAGGCGCTCGAACTCACCCGTCGCGGCATCAGCCACGGCCTCGATGAATTGCGACAAATCCTTGCCCATCGCGGCGCTGGTGTTGCCGAATGCGGCCAGCCTTTCCATGGTCGGCTCAATGCCAAGATTCTTCAACTTGATGTAAGCCTCGGTCACTTGCGTCAGGGTGAAGGGCGTTTCGGCTGCAAACTTAGTTAGGCTCTGGAACGCCTCGCCGGCAGCTGCAGTGCTGCCCGTGGCGACTTCAAGCTGAGCGGTGAGCCGCTCCATCTCGCGGGTGCTATTTACCGCCAACGCAGCCGCCTGGCTGACTGAGAGGAAGCCAGCAGCAAGCCCCGTCAGGCCACGAAGAGCCAAGCCCGCGCCCTTCCCGAGACCTGCAAATGCGCCGTCAATCCTACCGAGCTTTGACTCTGCCCGATCGGCGAACCCATCGATGTCGTTGCGAGCCTTGTTCACTTCCTGCCGCAGCAGCGTGGCGCTGGCGTCGATCTGCAGCAGCAGCCGCGACACATCCTCATTGGCCATGCGTCACCTCGGCTTGTTCATTTCTTTGTGAATCTCGAGCGCGGCCCAGACTTCATGCGGGGTCGAGCGCCAGAACGACGCGGGCGGCTGGTGAAACACCGCCGTCCAGATACCCATCAGCCGACGTCGGGTGTCGCCTTCACCGTCGCCGGCTTCCACTCCCCCGTGGCCGTCACGCCACCGGACGCTGCCCCCATGAGCACGATCGAGCAGCGCTGCGTTGCCTGCACGATGCCGTGTTCGTGGATCAGCTTGGAAACACGCTCGGGCTTTGCCCCAGCTGCAGAGCGCGCTTCTGGGCTGGCATCGCCGGCCTCAATGCACTGCTTGCCCCAAGCCTTGATGCACTCGGTGACAATGATCGCCGCATTGCGCAGGGACATCTCCCCCTGAGCGGCCATGTTTACCAGGGCGACGATGCCACGCCCCGTCTGCGCTTCGATGGCTTCAATGGCCTCATAGCTGGGGCGCATCGTGTAAGTGGCGTCGAGCGTGATCGACACCTCGCCGCGGGTGGTTGGTTCTGTCATTTGATCGCCTTCAGCAGTTGGGCGCGCCATTCGTGTTCGGAAGCCTCGCCGGCCATGCGCACGGCGAGCTCGGGCAGGCTGCCGCCGTGATCAACCAGCGGGGCGGCGATCATGGCCATCACGCCATACCCTGGCGGCATTGGCCCTGAGAGCGCGTCAACCGGCGTGGCGCCAATCACCGGCAGGAAAGTGGTGCCGTACCCCTTTGGAGCTGTTTTTAGCTTCATGACAGCGCGTCCACAGTCGGCGCAGCAGTCGGCGTGAACGCGGCGGTGACGTTCACCACGTCGTTCAACGGCTTGCCGGCGTTCATCGTCGCCACACGCATTGCGCCCTGGAACACGACCGTGGGCGTGCCGACCTTGACGATCTGAATTTGAGTGGAAGCGCCGCTGGCATAAATCGCCTCAAGGCGGCTGTGCCCGTTGGCGTCCGGCAGATCGGGGCGATATTCCAGGCTGACGGCGTAATTCCGCATGGCACGGCCAGTGGTTTCCACCAGTGCCGCCTTGTCGATGGTCGAGAATGACGTCTCGCCACGGTCGATCGACACGCTGATCTGACCGGCTACTTCGGTAAAAGTGCCGGGCGTGGAGCTGTCCACGCGCAGGCGATAGTCGTTTGCTGAGAGTTTGGGCATCGGAGCCTCCTTTATGCCAGCGTGTCAGTGGTGGGTGCGGCGGTGGGCGTGAATGCTGCCGTCACGTTGACGACGTCATTCAGAGGCTTGCCGGCGTTCATGGTGGCCACCCGCATCGCGCAGGCGAAAACGACATCGCCGGCCCCGAACGGAGCCTTGCGGATCTGGATGCTGGTCGAAGCGCCGCTGGTGTAGACCGTCTCGAGGCGCGTGTGGCCGGTGGTGTCAGGCAGATCGGGCCGGTATTCCAGCGACAGCGCATAGTTGCGCATCGCGCGCCCGGTGGTCTCGACCAGGGCGGCCTTGTCGATCGTGCTGAATGATGTTTCGCCGCGATCGATGCTGCAGCTGATCTGCCCCAGCACCTGGTTGAACGTGCCGCTGCCGTTGTCGACGAGCACGCGGTAATCATTGGCAGACAGCTTCGGCATGGCCCGCAACCTTTCTAAAGAATGATGAGATCGAATGTTTGGCGTCCGACGTGGACGAGATTGGCTTCGGTCGTTTCTTCGCCGACACCGCTGAACTGCAGTCGACAGTCGCTGACCGAGAAGCCGGAGACGGTCAGCTTGAAGCCCTCAAGAAGCTGAAACACCGCGCCGATGATGGCCTGCGCGCTCGCCTTGCTGCGGCCGCGGTAGACTGTAACGATGCTGATGCTCGCCCGGCGCGGGGTGGCGTCCTTTGTCTCAGTTGCCTGCAGATCAATGCTGTCGATCACCACCACAGCCGGCAGCGTTTCGTCGGGCACCCGCTGGTAGACCGGCACGGCGATTGCGCGTCCGCCCTCGCTATAGTTGATGCTGCCGCTTAGACGCGCCAAAACCGCCGCACCGATTGCGGCTGTGGGGTCTATTGCCATCGTGTCAGCCCCCCGACGAAAGTCGGCGCAGCGCCTTGGTCAGCACGCCGTTCAAATCGCGCCCTAAAGTCCGCCGCATGAATTCTGTGGCCCGGCCACGAACAAAGTCGTGTCGGCCACTTGGAATAGCCTTCACCCGCATGATGTACTGGGTCGTACCGCCGGATGGCTTGCGACGGTTCACGCGCACGTTCTGCGCTTTGCGCCCGTATTCCAGAATCCGCGCATACCAGGCTTTGCGCTGCACCGCCTTCGTCAACAGGCCCACCCGCAGCCTCAGCGTCTTCGGGAATATCTTGAAAGCTAGACGGGCGCGCAGATTTCCGGAGCGGCTGGGTGTCTCACCGCGCGCATAGGCCAAGATTGCCGGCGCATGGCGCTGGTAGGCGCTCACCACTTCCTTCTCAGCTTCAGGCCCAATGCTGGTCAGTATTCGGCGAATGCGTTGTCGATCGCGGACCCGGAACTGGCTCTTTCCATTCTTAGTCGACATCAGGTCGGCACTCCGGCCGAGACGAAAGCGATCATGTGCCGACGCCGGCCGTCCGCATCCTCGATGCTGTCTATCCTCAACGGCAAATCAGGCATGCCGGCGCGTTCCCACACCAGTCGCTTGGTGTAGGCTGCGACCAGATCATCGCGATACCGCAACGTTACCTTGAAGCGCTGCTGGCCGATACTGACAGTGCCACCTTCCAGATCCTTGCCACCACCAGTTGGCAGCACTTCGGCAGGCAATGACGTCGTGTCAGCCGACCAGATCGATACCTCGCCACCAGCGCCATCGGAGGAGTGGATCTCGCTCTCGACGCGCACGCGATGGCGAAGTTTCCCGATCTGCATCAGATAACCCAGCGCTGACGATAGCTGCCCGTCAGTGCCTTGAAGGCCAAAGGCACCGTGCTGGTGATGTTTCCAATGTTCACTGCCTCGCGGTTTTCGTACCAGTGTCCGATCAGCAGGAACGCCGCCTGACGTATCGCAGCAGGCACCGCATCATTGTTGGCATAGCCTGCTTCATAGGTGACCCGCACCGTTCCACCACCCGGCTCTGCGTTTGGCCACGTCACGCCATGGGCAGGAACAATCCATTTGACGCCGGCGAACTGGCGAACGCGATACTGGTTCCCGGCGAGTGTCTGTTCAACGCCGTTGGCGTCGTCATAGACAACACTTGTTACCGACACCAAGGGCGCCGCCCACAGCGGCAGGCGCGCAATGCCGTTGGTGTAAAAACCATCGAAAGTCACCGTCACAGCACGCTGACGAAGTACCAGCCCGGTGTTGTTCTCGATCTTGTCGGCGGCCGCGCGGATCAGCGTGAGCACGTGATCGTTTTCGTCGTTGTCGACAATACGTAGATGGGCCTTTGCCTCTGCCAAAGATAGCGGGGCCGTCAATGCGTCCGACTGCACCACGCGCACCAAGACGCTGCGCTGATAGGTGCTCGGCGGCGAACTCGATGTCGCAACGGTGGCCGTGACCACCGCCATGATGCCGGCAGCAAAAGCCGGGTCGTTTGGCGTCGAGCACGTCAGCCAGAACTTGACCTGTGTACCGATCGCAAAGGCAGCATAAGCGCCACTACCGACCGCAAGGCCAGCAGCGGCGCTGGTGGCATCGATGGCAAGGTTGGTCAGCGTAACAGCCTGACTTGGCGCCAACAGATCATCGAAGCGGATCACATAGTCGGCGACGTCAGCCGGATCGTGCTGGCCAACAAAGAGAGGCGCATTGCTCACAGAGAGACCTCCTTTTGCCGGCCGGCGACAAATGCAGTTGAATTGCGACCCGGCAGGCGAGCAGTGCGGCGACCAGCCGTCACCAGCTCGTCGATAACGAGACCCGCAATGCCGCCCACCAGACCGATAAAGTCGTCGTTGGCGGCAACAGTTGCGCCAGCGGTGAATGTTGTCGTTTGCCCCGCCAGCCCCAACGTCGACGCATCAAGCGGCAGCGTTGCAGATGCCCGGATGATGAGGCTGTCGGTAAGTCCAAATGTGCCAAGCTCGATGCCAGCAAGATCAGCTGCAGCCCGCAGCGTTACCGTGTCGGTCAGCCCAAGCGTGCCGGCGTCTGGCGCGATGCGGCTGTCAGCCGAAAGCACCACCTCACCAGCGGTCAGTTCAATTGTGCCGGCATCAGCTGCAAGAGTGGCAGCAGCTGCAAAGGCAGTTGCCGATCCCTCCAAGCCAAGATCGCTGGTCGCGCCCGTCAACGTAGCTGCGGCGGTGAATGTTGCGCCACCGCCAGACAATCCAACACTGCCAGCTGCCGGCTCAAAAATATCGTTAATCGCCAGCGTGACTTCTGTGCCGGTCAGGCCAAGATCGCTAGCAGCCGGCGCGAGATTAGCGGCGGCGCGAATTGCGATGCTATCCTGCAAGCCGAGCGCACCAGCCTCGAGCGAGACGGTGGCCGGCGCGTCTAGCGCCGTAGTGCCACCAGTCAGGCCCAAAGTGCCAGCGTCACCTGTCACCGTTGCAGCGGCAGTCAGGAGGACGTCGCTGCCGGTCAGATCGAGCGTGCCAGCATCCGGGTTGATCTGCGACCCGGAGATGATCGCTACGCCAGACCCGGTCAGACCGACCGAGCCAGCCTCGCCGATTACTGTGGCGATGGCTGTCAGCGTAACTTCGCTGCCGGTCAGACCCAGCGTGCCAGCGTCAGTTGCGACATTGGCAGCAGCAGTCAGCCCGGCATCGCCACCGGTCAGGCCTATCGTGCCTGCATCGGCGTTGATCGTGGCGTCAGCTGGCGTGAGCGCAAAGCCACCGGTCGGCTGTGCGCCGGTTGCAAATGCACCCTGGAACATGGCTTAGCCTCTTCTTTAAGCCCCCGCCACCAACAGCGCCGCCTTCCAGCGGTCGTTTTCATACGCTAACCGGCAGTGGTCGCTTTCCCAGGGGGAGAACAGCGCGTCGATAACCCGGCGCAGTCGATGCCGCCTCAGCCGGAATGCGTCGCCGCTGATGCTGTAATTTGGGTCGCCGTCGAAAATCAGCACATTGAAAAACTGGCTGACCGCATCGCCCAGCCTTATCCAGCGCGGGGTCAGGCCGGCCACGCCAACACCGGCAATTCGTCTTCAATGTCGGCAAAGCCTGTAGGCACCGGGCGGTTGCCAAGCTCTACCTGAACCAAGATCGCATACAGCGCGGCCCAAGTCTGATCGCGGGCCAAGACGCAGTATTGCCCCTCGGCGGCGAATTTAGCGTTGGTGCTGGTGGCGTAAGTGGCCGCCGACAAAATCCCATCGTAATTCCGGGTGCGGGCAAAATCATCTAAACGCTTCTGCGCGGCTGCCACAATGCTCTGTTGGAGCGCGATCGCGGTTGCGGTTGTATCAGGCGCGGCAGGCGGTGGCGGCGCTATGTAGGGCAGCACAAGCCAAGCCGTCCCCGTCCAGTTGGCGCGGCTTTCGCCAGGCGTTGTCGTCTCGCTGGTGACGGGCGGCGCTTCCGGTGCCTCGCGGCCTTCAATCGGTGTGGCCGTAAACCATCCGTAATCGTCAAAATACTGCATGGCGGTCATGCCTGATACAAGCCGGTCGGGCCGGCGATGGGGTAGGAGATGGCGTAGTTGGTTGCGCGAGTGGAACTGTTCTGGCCCACGCCGACTATGCGGGTCGCTGACTGCGCCCAATTCACCCAACAATTCAAGAAACCCGGAGTAAACGTGCCGGCTTCTCCACTTGATGGCAAATCGCCAATTAAGTATCGCCCATTGACGCCGTTAATCCAAGTCTGACCGTTTGATGAAATGACCGTGGCACTGCCAAAGCGAATTGCCCGCGTTGACGACGACACGTTGACGGTACCGTTGCCTTGCCCCGGAAGGTCGGCAATCGTTGTGAATGTCATATCAGTGTTGAGACGGATCAGGCGGACGAATGTTCCCATCGACGTTGACAGTTGCGACAGGATAATCAGGCAGCCATCCGGCTCTTGCGCCACAATTCCGTTGGTGCCGCCTAATTCGCCGGCGATTGCAAGCGTTGTCCAAGAGCCGCCTGCACCAGTCGTGCTGTGATAAAGGTTCGCGCCATTGCGAAAAACGAAGCGAGTGCCAACGGCATATATACTTTTGCCACTGGCATCGCCGTTGGGCGCAGCAGGCGGAGTTTGTGTCGTGTAGCTAACGCCGCCATTAGTCGTGGTATAAAATGCAGGCGTACCGCCATCTATAAACAGCGCCGTGCCGTTGGTCAGCGCAGCAACGTCCTGGCAGGCAGTCGGAAGTGCCGTCGAAGTGGTGTAGCTAATTGCATCGGTAGAGCGTGAAACCGAAGTGCTGTTTGCCGCCAGCGTGATTACGCGGGTGCCGTCCCATGCAATGCGGTTGCCGCCGATAGTGTTTGTTCGCAGCGTCCAAGTCACGCCATCAGGGCTCGTTAAAACTCGGCTACTATTTTCACAGGCAGCAAAGAGATTGACAGTGCCACCAGCAAACACAACAGACGGACTAGAGACGCGAGAACTACTTGGATATTCTGCCTGCACCCCTGCGAAATACAGATTGGGCAAGGCGACCGGAGTGGCGGCAACAGCGGCGCTGCTGAACACCCCAAGCGACGACAAGCCCGCAGGCAGGCCGCTCACCTTTGCCGCCGGCAACGACCCAATCAGCCGATCCGATGCCAGATCCACAGCATCTGCCGGCGTGATTGCAAACACGCGCTTCGTGCCCGCTGCAAAGCTGACACGCGAACCGGTCGAACTGGCAACCAGCGTGCCCCGCGTCAGCGTCGACGGCGAGGTGAACGCCGTCTCGCAAATCTCCCATTCGCCCGTCGGCAAACCACCAGCGTTGACCGCCTCAATGACGATCGTAGCAGTATCGGCATTGGCCAGCACGCTCGCAAAAGACGCATAGCCAGTCACTGCACCGGCAAGCGTAATGCTGCCGGCGCCAGTGGTGGTTGACGTCTCCGCGACGCGATAGGGGCGAACGTATGGCATGGATTACGCCAGTGCCGTAGCCGTGACAGTGAACGAGGCCGCAGTGATCTGCGACCCGCTGTTAGCCGTCTGCGCCGTGCCAGTCGTCACGTACAGCAGGGTCGAGCCAGTGCAGAGCGCAACGTGATCGATGGTGCCCGTGCTGTTGGCGGTCGTGGTCTTGCTGGCCACGGTCAGCACGCGATTGCCGCCGCTAGACGACTTGCCAAAGTCGCCGCCTGCCATCGTGATGGCCGACGCATGACGGGCGCGCGTAATGGCATCTGCGCGATCAGTCGGCTGACCGTTGCAGATGTAGAGCTCGGTCGCCGTAGCGATGAGATCAAGCGGCGCGTCCTGCACCGCCTGGGCTGTGAATTTGGCCATGCCTTTTCCTTTGTAAAATTGGCCAGCTCAGCAATTCGCCCAGCCAGCCAGCTTCAAGAATTGCCCAGCGCTTTAGGCGCCGGCAGCGTCCATTGCGCGGGCACGCTCAATCGCTTCCACGATTTCGCCCTTTGTCTTGGCTTCACTCAAAGTGACGCCCTCCGCCTCAGCAAGTGCCTTCAAGTCGGCGACCTTCATGCTTGCCAACGAGGCATCTCCATCGTCGGCAGGCTCAGCCAGTCCGCAATCGATGAATGTCTTGGCCAGCGCAGCGCTCACGCTGTAGGTTTTGTCGGCGCGATAGGTGTTCACCGTCACACCGTCCTCGGATCCCAGCTGATCGCTCAGCATCCGGATGTTCTTGTTTTCCATCGCCCGTCATCCCCTCACAAGATTGACGGCGCGCACCCGGCTGGGCAACGCGCCGTCTCTTTGGTTCAAACCCGCTTGAGCGGATCAGGCGACTGGGCGTTGGTCAGCATCACCCAGCACGATCACAGCCGAGAAGGCCACCGAAGTGCCGGAATTCAGCGTACCAACGGCGCGCAGGTAACGGGCGTCGCCCAGGTACCCGACCTTCACCACGCTGTTTGCTTCAAGTGCCGACGGAAAGCTGCCCTTCAGCTCGGCCGCAGCGACGTCGGTCCAGTCGCTGCCGTTTGAGCTGTCCTGGAGCTTGACGGTCATGTTGCCGGCGCCGGCGATCGCGCCAACAGCGATGAGCACAGCGGCGCTATTGAAACCGCGGGTGTCAACGGTCTGGCCGTTGAGTGTGGCCGCGTGCACCGCCGGACGGATCGATTCCGCCACGCCGATGTTTGAGGCCAAATCACGAAGACTTGCCATGGTATGTTCCTTCGAAGTTGAAGGGGCGCGGTCCGCGCGCCCCTCTCAGATGGTTGATTGTCAGACGGATGCGGCGCCGATCAGGTGCCGAAGCGGATGAACTTCACCGCTTCGAACTGGACAGCGGCGCCACCAACACGGCGGGTGGTGTAGAACTTCACCCGGCCCTTGCGGGTGTAGGGATCCCGCAGCAACGTGACAGTGGGCTTTTCCACGATCGTGTACGCCTCGCGGAAATCGCCGAACGCGATCGACAGCGAGTTGGCCCCCAGCTGCGGCGCATCTTCGGCTTCCACGACGCTGTAACCCAGCACCAAGCCACCGGCCCGCTGCTCAAAGTTCGGCTGCCACAGATAGTTGCCGTCGCCATCCTTCAGTTTGCGCACAGCGGCCAGCACGTTGCGCGCCATCATCCAGTTCGCGTTGGTGCGGTGGCCCGCCTTGAGCGCGTACACCGTGTCGATGAGCGTATCGCCGCCGGCGGTGCCGGCACCGAACGCGCCGCTGGCGCCGGTGTTGATGTGCTGGAAGCTGCCCCAGCTGCGGGTCGCATCGCCTGTGGCGGAGGTGCCATAGGTGAACAGGCCGCGCGGCTTGAGGATCCCGTCGCCGACCACGAACGCCGCGTTCTCGACGCGGATGAACTTGGCCGAGACCTTGCCGATCAACCAGGTCTCAATGTCGAAGATGGAATCGTCGAGCAGCTTCTGGGTTGCGCTCGGCTGGGCAAACATTTCCTGCAAAGAGATGCTGTACTTGCCGAGTTCCGGCGTGTCGGTCTCGTCGCGCTCCTGCGCTTCGCCGACCCAGCCGGCGTCAGCTTCATCGAGATCGTTGAAGCCTTCGAGTGCATCGCCGCCGATGGTCTGCACGTTGGCCACCTGACGCATCGGCGAGGATTCGAACAGGCGCGTGGCCAGGCGGCCAGCCATGTCGGCCGTTACCGAGAAACCGCCATCGGGCGCACTGCCAACCGACATGGTCGCCATCACGCTGGCCGGGGTCGAAGAACCGCGGCGCAGGTAAGTGTTGAAGGCGTTGGTGTAATCGCCATAGGCTTCAGGGGTGACTTCGCTGCCCACCAGCCGCGAGAACGCCTGGGCGGCCTTGACGCTATTGTCGGTTTCGCCAGTGCCCAGCCGGCCGGTGCTCGCTGCCTGCGCAGCCACGTCGGCCAGCTGCGACTGCAGCTTGGTGATCTCCGCGTTGATGGTGTCGACCTTCTGGCCGAGCAACGGATCGGGACGACCGCTTTCAAGCGCCGCGATGCGGGCGTCATTGGCTTCGCGGAACTGGGCGAAGGTCTGGTTGATCTGCTCGATCAATGCAGCCGGGTTAGCTGCGTCGGCACGAATGCCGGGGGAGGCCACGCCGCGGAACGACGCAGATGCGGCGGACGCAAGCATGGTTGAAGCTGCCGCGCGGGCAGCCACTCGATGGATCGACATTGTTGTTCTCCGTGGTGAGCGCCTCAGTGGCGCATGGTTGCCAGAAGCCGGGCCAAGCCGGCCGTCACATCGCCGGCGTCGCGCACGGCATTCTGGGCGGCATCGCGCTCACCCTGAATTTCTTGGATCATGGCGTGGCGATCACGCCGCGGTACGCCCTGGGCGGCCAGCGCCGCCTCGATGCGCCGTTTGGCCATCGCGCGGGCGTTGCCCTGGCTGGCCGGCAATTCGGTTGCGCGCTCGGCGCTGATACTGTCGGCAAAGCCCTTGGCCACTGCATCGTCGGCCGTCATATAGGTGCCATCAGCGGCCCGGGCCTCTCCATCCATCATCGCAAGGACAGCTTCCTCGTCCATCCCAGTGCGAGCGGCATAGATGCTGGCCATTGAACGATCGAAGGTCTCGAAAACGTTGGCAGCGTCGGCAAAGTCGTGGCGGTTACCTACCACCATGGCCCACGCGTTGTGGACCATCATCATCGAGCCGATGCTCATCACGATTTCATCGCCGGCCATGGCAATGATGCTGGCCGCACTGGCGGCAATGCTGAGCACGCGTACCGTAACCTTGGCAGGGTGCTCGCGCAGCAAGTTGTAGATGGCCAGACCTTCGAACATGTCGCCACCAGGCGAGTTGATGTTCACAGTCACGGGGTTGGAACCGATCGACCGCAGAGCAGCGCTGATCCGCTTGGAGGTCACGCCTTCGCCGGTCCACCAGTCCTCGCCGATCACGTCCATGATGGAGATCGCATTGTCCCCGGTCTCGGCTAGTTGCGGTGTTGCGGCCCAGCGCTCGAGTAGACCCGACGGTGCGTCGAAGCTGAATGCCTTTGGCCGTTCCGGGCCCTCCACCTTCGGCAGTTGTCGCAGGCTCATGGCGTACCCCTGTTCTCGCCGCCGGCGTCAGCGGCATTGCCGCTCGCGTTTGGCGGCTGGTAAAATACATCGCCACCCGGGCGCGGTGGCAAGTCTTCAAACGCCAGCACCTGGTTAGGGCTGTAGACGCCCCACTGCAGGCCGCGAATGTAGTTGCTCCAGCGGGTGTTGGAGTCGCTGCGCAGCAGGCTCAGCGGGTAGAAGCGGAAATCGTATGTCTCCCACTCATCCTCACGCAGTAGATCTCGCTTCACTGCTTCCTGCCAAACCGTGAACCAGTCATTGAGGGTGTAGGTCTGAAACCCAATCCCTTGTTGCTCGATGCCGGAACCCCAGCTGGTCGACTTCTCGGTAAGCCCCACCAGAAACGGCGGCACGCCCATGAACATGGCAATGTCGTAGCGCTGAAAATCGCGTAGCGAGATGAACTCCATGTCCTTGGCGTTCATAGCCAGCGGCTTGGCCGCCATGCCCTCTTCAAGGATCATCCAGCGCCCGGCATTGTCGGCGCCAGAGAAGAACATATCCACCGACGCGCGCAGCCTTTCGACAGCGGGTCCGTCGAGCTCCTCAGGATGCTCAATAACGCCGGCGGTAAACTGGCCGTTCTTCATGACCTTGGCGGCCGCCCGTTCCCCCTGCAGCGCAAGGCCAAGGCTTTCGCGCATGAAGCTGATCGGCGACAGGCCGGTAATTCCGTCCAAACTCATGCCGCGCAGGTGCATTACCTGTTCTTGCCGCAGCTTTTCCTGTGCCCCGCTTTTGCGGGTGTACAGATACTCCATCTTGCCGTTGTCGAGTTGCTCTGCCCGCACCCGATCCGGGTTCATCGGGATCAGTGCCACCACGTCGCGGCCGACCATCACCTTGAGCGCATAGGCGTTGCCGCGCACCAAAAGATGCGTCTGCAACAGCCGTTTGAACTCGCCCGGCGTCTGCCACTGGTTTGGCTTTACGGTTAGCACGCGGCGCAGCGAGTGCCCCACAGCCGGGCGGCGGACCTCTTCGCTCTCGCGCCGCACCAGGTCGGAGGCCACAGCCGAGACAGCGCCGCTAATAATCTGCGTCGATCGCCAGAATACGCCTACCTTCATCGCGGCTGTGTCGTTGACCATCGCGCCAGATGCTGTCTCTTGGCCACCGCCGATGCGCAGAAATTCGCGGAGCTGGTCGGGCGACATGTTCGATATGTCAAAGCCGCCGTTTGCCTGCGGCGCCGGCTGGGCCGGGGCAGCGGCTGGCGCTCGAGTGATCTCCCAGCCGAGGATCCTCATAGCATGATGGCTCCTCGCTTCGTGTAGACCGATTCCTTGGGCTTCGGCGACTTCATGTCCGCCGCCCCTACCGCCATCGCCAGCGTGATCAGGCCATCAATCCGGCCGCGCGAACGGCTCTTGTCGAATGCCCGGTTGCCCGTCGCGTCGCTGATCGGCGCGGCGTTACTGGCGCAGGCTGTGTTGATCGGGTTGGCGTCGATCACCAGTGTGCCCAGCCGCAGGCGATCTTCGAGCGCCTCAACACTGGTGGGCATCGAAAGCTGCTTGTCCTGAAATGCGATGCGGAGCCCTTGCCCATGCGGTACCAGCATCAGCCCGCGGCCCGGCTTTTCATCCGGTCCTTTATACCGCCACACCGGCAACCCGACGCGCTCACAGGCCTCGGTAAAGCTCGCCATCTTGGCCACGTCATACGCAAGGAACTGGACATCGTGTTCGTCGACCAGCCGCGCGACCTCGATAGCGATGAAGTCCTTTGTGATGCTGGCGCCGGGCACGACATTCAGATGGCCCTGGTCGCGCCACAGGCTGTACGGCATCGAGTCCTGCCGCTCGCGCTTTTCGAGATTGGCCTCGCACGTCCAGTACCAGGTCTTCGTCACCAGCTGCGCCGGCTGGTCGCCGTCGGCCGGCACTTCCCATGCAGCCGTCAAGGCGGTGAGATCGTGCTTGTCCGACAGGTCAAGGCTCAGCCAGCAGCGACAATTGACCAGCACGCGCTCATCGATGTTGGCCAGCGACTTCTCCCATAGCGTTGGATCGTCGAGCCAGAAGTCGACGGCGCCGGTCGGGATGCCGAAATACAGCCGCTTCACCCGGTTCGCTTCCGACGGGTTCAGCCGCGCCTTTGCCACCTCGCGCCGTACATTCTCGATCGGGAACGTGGTGCCGAGCGCAGGCATCGGCTTTGGCCACACCGCCTCATTGTCGAACACATCCTCGCGATCGGCCACGTCGACCCGGGCGATGAACACGAAGAGGCTGTCGTTCTGATCCTGCCCCCGCACGACGCGCTGGGCGCGCTCGCTGAAGAACGTACCCACCCCTTGCGTCTGCGCCGGCGTGTTGGTGCACTCGATCAGGATGCCGCCGCGTGGGTTCTTCGCCAGAGCGGCCTGCCACATATCGATGAGCGCCACGCTGGTCAGCTCGTGCACTTCGTCCACCAAAACCAGATCGGGGCGGGGCCCGCTGACTTGGGTGGATTTGCCACTCTGGGTTCGGAACACGCTGCCCGTCGCGGCATGCTCGACCGTGTGGGCGTTAGCGCCAAGGCCGCGCACCTTGAACCGGCCCTCGCTTTCGAGGCTCACTCCTTCATCTTCGCCCGGGATGGTCGCGCGCACTGCGGCGGCGGCGTCGGCCATCGTTACCATCGCCTGCTCGTCGCGCGGGCCAGTCACCACCGCTTGGGCGCGCTTACGGCCAAAGCCCCCGATCGTGATCAGCGCAGTCGTGGCCATCCAAGGCGACTTGCCCTGGCCTTTACCGGTCTCGACATAGGCCTCGTCAAACCGCCAACGGGTGTTGCCTTCCTTGTCCGTCTTGAACCAGCCGAACAGGCTGCCGGTGACGAACTTCATCCACCACAGTAGCTCGAACGGCTCGCCGGCGCGGGGCCCGTCGGTAATGGTGAAGTTGGCCGGATAGGCCTCGATCACCCGCTGCGCCTCGTCGGCCCGCCATTCCAGCCCCCGCAGGTGGCCGGATTCCAGGTCGTCCAGATGGCGCTGCGCCGCCGCGATCACCAGCTCGCCCGACACAATTTCGCCAGCGATGATAGCCCGCGCAAGCGCAGTCACTTCGTCGCGCATCAGAGCCTCAGACCCGCGCCGGCTCTCGCCTTCTTTGGTGCTCCTCCGGCGCTGGGCAGCAGGTTGAGCTGCTTGTCCAGTTTCATAAGGGTCACCGCGCATTTGTTGGCGATCGACAGCCAAGGATTGTGCTGGGGAACGCCGGTGCGCTGCGCCTTCATCACTGGACCGTGCTCGGCGACGTGACGCTCGGCCAGCACCATCCGGGCATAGGTCACAGCATAAAGTTCGAGCGCGGTGGCCACTTCCCAAAGCATGATTCCACGCCCGCCCAGAACGCCGGCCAGTTCATGCCACTTACGGCTGGCGATACCGGCTGCGTCGGCGCCATAGCCGCCGGCCGCCGTCGCCCAGTTGGGTTCGGTGAGCGCGGGGAGATCCATACTAGCTCTCCCCTCGTGAACGACGCCGAATTTAGAGGATGCGCCGGATAGGCCGGCTTATCGATTGGAGATGATAAGTTCGGCTGCTTCCGTGGCCTTACCGCTGAGCCGGTAGAACAAGCTCACCGGTTCGATTTCGAAGCTGCCAAACAATTCCCGCACCTCAGGACGGTCGTTGATTGAAAGGATGAAGCGGCCCTTGATGCCGGCCAGCTGCTCAGCCAGCCGGCCGAAATCTTCGCGCGCAAACATGCCTGAGCCGTAATCGTCTTCGCAGCCCCAATAGGGCGGATCGAGATAAAACAGCGTGCCCGGTCGGTCGTAGCGTTCGATGAAGCGATCGAATGGCAGCCGCTCGATCACTACGCCGGCCAGCCGCTCGTGAACCTCTTCCAGCATCGGAACTAGCTTGGTTAGATCGAAGCGCGAGGCGCGCTCGCGCACCATGGCAAAATGCCGCCGGCTAACCGTGCCGCCAAAAGCTGAGCGTTGAAGATATAGAAACCGGGCCGCCCGCTCGAGATCCGTCAGCGTGTCAGGATCCTGCCGCATCAGCCGGTCGAATTCGGCCCGGCTGGACAGCCGCCACTTCAGCTCTTCCAGGAAAGACTGATAATGGCGCTGTAGGATGCGGAACAACGTTACTACGTCTTGCGACCAGTCGTTGATGATCTCAGCCTCAGACCGGTGATCACGCCTCAGAAACACGCCGCCCATACCCACGAAGGGTTCGGCATACAGCGTGTGCGGCACGGCGTTAATGCGTTCGACCAGCCGTTTGGCGAGCGCGCGCTTGCCGCCGATGTACGGCGCGGGCGGTCGCACCGGTTTGGACCGCGCGTAGGATGGACTCTCCATTGTGAAATCTGCCATGAATTGCCCCGCCCGAGCTCGGGTGCGGGGCCTAAAGCCGCTTGCGCAGCGGCCAGGGGTGGGTGCTAGCCCACGGTTCAAGGTGTTCCACCACCTTGCCCCCCCGGTTGCGCGAGGGGGAAATCTGTCAGTTTATACGATCGGCGACTTGCCTTGGCCTTCGTCAGCCGCGTGAACGTAAACCGCGAGTTCCTGCGCCTCGGCCGAGCCGTGAAGCTGTACAGCGCGTTTAATTGCGGATCAGCGGCGGTTCCAAGGGTGCGCCGGATCCAGCGGGCGACCGTCCCCACCGCTGCCAAGCGGGCTGGCGTCGCGGTCAGTGCGCGCGCCGTGCGCCTGGTGGCATGTGCGGCACAGCGCTTCATGGTTCTTCGGGTCGCCCCAAAGTTTCCAATCGCGCCCACCGTCGGGCAGGCGGAACGGCTTGCGGTGGTTTAGATCTGTGGCCGGCACGCGGCCGCGCCCTTCCGCCTGGCAGCGTTCGCACCACGGCTGGCGCGCCAGCAACTCGGCCCGCATCTTGCCGTGGCGACTGTCATATCCCCTGTCGCTGGCCCCCGTCCGCTGGGCCGCTGGCGGCGTGCCGGTCAGGTGGCGCTCACGCGTGTCGCGTACCGGTGGTATGCGCCAGCCTTCCGGATCGGCGGTTTCGTCGTACCAGGCGTGCACAAATCGCGGGTTGAGACCCACCGCGCCTGCCTGTTCGAGCGCCACCGCGCGGCCCGGGTCTACCAGGTGGACCCGCGCATTCAGGTGAGTTGCCCACCAGTCCCGCTGCCATTGTTTAGGGCTGGGTGAGATCAACCAGGCCTCGGCGTCATCCGGGGATTTCGCTAGCGCCTCCAGCGTCGCGTTCCGCTCCTCGAGCGCCGGTGGGATCCACGCGCCCGGTCGACCGCCCGATAGGCGCTCGATGATCTCGGCAATGTCGATGATCGTGGCGCCCGGTGCGGCGTGCGCCAGGGCATAGGCGCGCAAGGCTGGGCCGGGCGGCCCTACCACGGCGTGCATTCTGCAGGCCGGCGTAGGGAGCCACGTGGGATAGGCTGCGCGCCGGTTGGTGCTGGGGCCGCTCATAGGTGCGGCCAGTTGGCATCGTCGCCCAAGCCGGCATCGCGCGCGATTTCAGCCGCAAAACGTGCGGCCTCTTCTTCGTCGCGGATCCGCTGCAATTCGGTATCGAATGACGCGTCGTCGCTGGCCGCCGCCGATGGAATGGGCGAACCGGCAGTCGGCTGAGTGGCGACGGTCACTCGATCTGGGTGCACTTCGTCGGCGCTTTCCATGCGAAGCACGTGTGCCTCGCCGTAAAGCTGTACCAGCGTCGCGCGCAATTCTTCAGGCTGTACCCTCGGCATTGGGCACCTCCATCATAATCCATCGGCAGCAAGAGCGGCAGCAATGCGGCGCGCCTCACGGTGCGCTTCATCGCGGCGCTGATGTAGCGCGTGCGGGTCGCTGTGCATCAGAGCGATGCGGTTGATCAAATCGGCCAGTGCGTCGACGCGCTCCGCGTAGGATCGGCGAGCACCATTGCGCATCGCCGCCTCCATCGCTGGTGGCCAGAAACAGAAAACCCCGGCTGGGCCGGGGTCTGTCGTGGCGGAGTTCCACCACTCACATTTCTGCTAATCGAAACTCCGGAGCAAATCAAGGGGCATCATCGACCTGATCGATCACAGCCGGTAATACTGCGTCAGCCTGGTCAAGCAGATCTGCACCACCAGCGCCCACCTGTCGCGGTGGAATGCGCGCAGGCTATCGTGATCATGCGGCACGTCGGAATGGCCGGCATCGTGCAAGATCATACTGTCGAAACCCCAGCGCAGCGCAGGGTCGATCTCGTCGCGGGCAGCTCTGTAACGCTTCCACGCGTCCATCTGGGCGATGTTACCGGGCATCGGTGGCTGCCATACGCCCGCAGCTCCACCGGCAGTGACGATGTCGTAACAGGCTGTAACGCGCGGCTGGAAACCGGCGCGCTCGTAGTCGCTTCGATACTGGCTTCCCGCGGCGAGCTGCTGCTCGTCGATCAGTTTGCGATTGAACCAGCGCTCGAGATTGCGACCGGAAAGGTTGCGCCGCACCAGAATAGCTGCTGGCTGATCAGGATCTTTCACCTGCACGAGCTCGAAGGAACCGCGGTTCAGCTGTTCTGGCGTCGGCTCCACCCGGTCCGCGCCAACCTTCGTCCGAACCCGCGTCGCCTTGCCCATCAATCACCTCGCCACCGTTGCCTGATTACAACATTGTGAGGCAGTTACGCAACACGTGCGCGCCGTCATTAACGCCCTTTTTGTCTGAAGTGCTGAGCGATCGCGCTGCTGAGGTCAGAGAAGGGCAGGGGAGGGGCGCCAGATTGAATCAACACCAAAACGGGAACAGTCGGGGCACGGATTGTGCCACCTTTCGTGCCCCTACTGTTGGCGGTTTGTGCGCTCTTTGCGTCGGACTTCCGGGCGCAACGCCCGGAAGTTATTGAATTTGTGGTGCCGGATGAGGGGATCGAACCCCCGACCTTCGGTTTACAAAACCGCTGCACTACCGCTGTGCTAATCCGGCCCGCATACGCTTGGGAACGGGTGATTAGCCCGGCTGGCCGGGTAATTCAACAGCCGTTGTCACAGGCCGGATCGGAGGACCACCAGACGATGCGGGCAATGGTGTCGCCTGCGGCGACACGCGGATCGGTGGTGATCATGTTTATGCGGCCAGCGGCAGGGGCTGTCACCGTTTCGACAAGGCCGCCGAAGGCATCACGCACTTCGGCTATGGGTTGATCTTTCTTCACGGGACTGCCCAGCGGCAGCAGCAGGCGCATCCAGCCCGGTTTGCTGGCACGGGCGGCAATGATGTCGTTGGCCACCGTCAGGCTTGCCGGCGGTGGCGTCAGTTTGCCGGACAGCATCTTCAGTTCGCGCATCAGGTTCGTTAGTCCCGTCTCCGCTCGTGCGATCATCGTGTCGTCGAACATCTCTGGCCGGCCTAGTTCCAGCGTGATCGCTGGCACACCATCATCGGTCAGCGTGTTTTCCACGGTACCCTTGTCGCCCTTGTCCATCTTGATGATGTCGGGCGCCACCAGTTCGGCCATGCGGCGGGTGCGTGGCGTGGAGGCAAAGGCATACATCATGTAAGCCGTGCCGCGCGACTGGGTGTGCAGGTCCACCGCGCTGTCGGCATTGGGGCGGATCAGGCGGAGCCAGAGGCGGCCGGCAAAATCGGCGATGGCGGAGCCACCTTCCTTGCCAGGCAGCTCCCGGTTGAGATTGGGGGCACTGCGTGACCAGTCGGGTGTCCATTGCCTGGTTGATTGCAACAGACCGGGCGGATTTAGGCCGGGCACCATCGTCAAGGTGCCAGCCAGCTTCGCAGGATCGATGGTTGCTCGCAGCCGATGTAGCACAGCGATGCCGTTCAGTTCATCGCCGTGAATGCCGGCAGTCAGCAGCAGGCGCGGGCCTGGCTGGGCGCCTTTGATCACTATCACCGGCACCAGCCACGGCTGGCCAATCTGGCTCATCCCGGCGCGGAACCAGAAGCGCTGCACGCTGCCGGCGGCGATGTCATTCACGTCCAGCCGATCGATAATGGTGACACCGTCTAGGCTGCCGGCCGCTTCGGTGGCGGCCAGCGCTGGTGCAGCAGCCAGCAGGGCAAGGGTGGCCAGCGACAAGCGCATCAGGCGTCGCCGGGAGCCGACGCAACGATACGCAGCGCGTGGATGCGATCAGGTGCGACCAGATCGCCCAGCGCAGCATAGACGGCGCGTTGGCGGCCGATGCGGCTTTGCCCGACAAAGCTGGCGGCGCTGATCTTCACGGTGAAATGCGATTCAGCATCATCGCCGCGATGGCCGGCGTGGCCATGGTGTTGGTGGCTGTCGTCGATCACCTCAAGGGCCATCGGCGCCAGTGCGGCCACCAGTCGGGATTGGATTTCTGCGGCAACCTTGCCCATATCTTCTCCTTTGCGCACAGTTATAGACCGAGCAGACAAAAGGACGACAGCAATTTCAAGCCAGGGCCAACCTCGCCACACCCGGTGGCACGGACGGGTGGAAACCCCCGAGCCGCAGGCCTGTGCGTGGCCGGGCTGTGCCGGCAGTGGTGAATTCCGCGCGCCGCGGTCAAATCGGGTGCCGGGCGATGTCGGTGGCTGGCAATATCTGTGTCTCGATCATGTCCGTGCCTTCAACGCAGGCTATAATTTCTTCGACGGCCTCTCGCCCGACGAGATTCATGCCGCCCAATCGCCGCTCGCCGGGTGGGAGAAGGATGTGGTGCGCGGCGGCCGGATGGCTTTCACCTTTGGCGATCCGCACGGGCTTTTCGATGAGCCGCTACGTCACTCACGCCCACCGCCTGGCCGTTGGGCCGAAAAGGGCGATGCGCAGGCGCTGGGCGCACTGGGGCTTGACCGCAATGCCACGGCGGCCGACATCCGTCGCGCCTATCGCAGCCTTGTGCGGCGCTACCACCCTGACAGCAATGGGGGGGACAGAAGCCATGAAGGGAAGTTGCAGGCCGTGGTCAACGCCTTTACGCACCTCAAGGCAGCAGCCGGATACAGAACGGAGTCGAACCAGACGTGAGCGATATGCATGAAACCCCGCCGGTGGCGATGAACGCGCCGGACATCACGGTGGACGCCCGCGAGGTGTTCGGCGTCGATATCGACATGAAGGTGCCGGCCTTTTCGGCGAAGGATGATCGCGTGCCGGATCTGGATCCGGCCTATGTGTTCGATCCGGACACCACATTGGCCATCCTTGCCGGCTTTGCCTTCAACCGCCGTGTGATGGTGCAGGGCTATCACGGCACCGGCAAATCTACCCATATCGAGCAGGTCGCGGCACGCTTGAACTGGCCGTGCGTTCGCATCAACCTGGACAGTCACATCAGCCGCATCGATCTGATCGGCAAGGATGCCATCGTGTTGCGCAACGGAGCGCAGGTAACGGAATTCCGCGAAGGCCTGCTGCCGTGGGCACTGCAAACGCCGACGGCGCTGGTGTTCGATGAATATGACGCTGGCCGCCCGGACGTGATGTTCGTGATCCAGCGCGTTCTGGAAGTGGAAGGCAAGCTGACACTACTCGATCAGAACCGGGTGATCCGCCCCAATCCGTGGTTCCGGCTGTTCGCCACGGCCAACACCGTGGGCCTCGGCGATACGACCGGTCTTTATCATGGCACGCAGCAGATCAACCAGGGCCAGATGGACCGCTGGAGCATCGTCACCACTTTGAACTACCTGCCGCACCACACCGAAAGCGCCATCGTGACCGCCAAGGTGAAGGAATTCGACACCGAAGCCGGCCGCAAGACTGTTTCGAATATGGTGCGCGTGGCCGACATGACCCGCGCCGGCTTTATCGGTGGGGACATCTCAACGGTAATGAGCCCGCGGACGGTGATCACTTGGGCGCAGAACGCCGTTATCTTCAACAACGTCGGCTTCGCCTTCCGCCTGTCGTTCCTCAACAAGTGCGACGAGGCCGAACGCAGCATCGTGGCCGAATATTATCAGCGCGTGTTTGGCGAGGATTTGCCCGAAAGCATCGCGGTGAAGGCGAAGAAGTAGGCAATGGCCGAAACCAGCCCCATCGAGGATTTCCGCCAGGCGGTGGCCGCGACCATGCGGGCGCTCGGCAATGCGCCTGGGATGGAGCTGGCCTATACGGCCGACAAGCCGGGCTGCTTTGGTGATCAGGCCCGCGTACCGCAACCGGCCCGCGCAATGCCACCCGAACAGGTGGCCGAAGTTCGCGGCTGGGCGGACAGTTTCGCGCTGAAGCGCCGCTTCCACGATCCCAAGCTGCACGGTGCGGACCAGCCGGATTCGGGGCTGGCGCGCGACATCTGGAATGCGCTGGAACAGACGCGGTTCGAGGCGCTGGGGGCTGCCGAAATGGCCGGGGTGGCGCGCAACCTCGAACGCATGACCGAAATGCGCATCCGCACAGATCCGATCGTGCGCGCCCGCACTGCCGAGGAAGTGCCGCTGGCCAGTGCCATCAGCCTGATGGTGCGTGAGAGGCTGACCGGCGCCGACATGCCGCGGGCTGCGCAACAGGCGGTGGACATGGTGCGTGGCCATATCGAGGCGCAGGCTGGCAGGCATCTCGATGCGCTCGCCGCCAACATGGATAATCAGGCGGCGTTTGCTCAGCTGATCCGCCACGTGCTCGCCGATCTGGGCCTGGGCGCCGACCCTGACGAGGCCAGTGACGAAACCGAGGAGAGCGACGGGCAGGACGAAGAGGAACAGCCCGGCGAGGATAGCGAAGATCAGGAACAAGACGACGGCGGCCAGGAGCAGTCCACCGAAACCCGGTCCGAGGAATCGTCCGAAGCACCTGAAGGGGCGGAGCAGCGCGAAGTCGAGATGGACACTGATCAGGTGTCTGACGCGGAGATGGGCGAAGAAGGCGAGGACGGCGTAATGCCCTGGCGGCCGAACATGCCGCTTTCCGACTTGCCTCCGGATTTTGAATACAAAGCCTATTCTACCAAGCATGACGAAGTGGTGGGTGCTGCCGAGCTGTGCGACGATGAGGAATTGACCCGGCTGCGCGCCTATCTCGATCAGCAACTGATCCCGCTGCAATCGGCGGTTACCAAGCTGGCCAACCGCTTGCAGCGCCGGCTGATGGCGCAGCAGAACCGCAGTTGGGATTTCGATCAGGAAGAAGGCATATTGGATGCTGCTCGCCTGGTGCGCATCGTCACCAATCCGGCGCATGCCTTGAGCTACAAGATCGAGCGCGACACCCAGTTTCGCGACACGGTGGTGACGCTGCTGATCGACAACTCGGGCTCAATGCGCGGCAGGCCAATCTCGATCGCCGCCATATGCGCCGACATTCTGGCGCGTACCCTTGAGCGCTGTGCGGTGAAGACCGAAATCTTGGGCTTCACCACCCGGGCCTGGAAAGGCGGGCAAAGCCGTGAAGCGTGGTTGCAGGCCGGCCGGCCGGCAAAACCAGGTCGGCTGAATGACTTGCGTCACATCGTCTACAAGCAGGCCGATGCGCCGTGGCGGCGGGCGCGCAAGAATTTGGGTCTCATGATGCGTGAAGGCCTGCTCAAGGAGAATATCGACGGCGAGGCTCTGTTGTGGGCGCACGACCGGTTGGTGGCCCGCAACGAAGATCGACGCATCCTAATGGTGATTTCCGATGGTGCGCCGGTGGATGATTCGACGCTGAGTGTGAACAGCGGCAATTATCTGGAGCGCCACCTGCGCGCTGTGATCCGGCAAATCGAAACCAAGAGCCCAGTCGAGTTGATCGCCATTGGCATCGGCCACGATGTGACGCGCTATTACCGCCGCGCTGTCACCATCATGGATGCCGAGCAACTGGGCGGCACCATCATTGACCAACTTGCGGCCCTGTTCGAAGACGGTGGCGGCGCTGGCAAAGGCAAATCTGGCCGCGGCCGCCGCTAGAGCCCGACGGCTTTGGCCACGGCCGCGCGCAGCCGCGCTTTCGATGCGATTAATACCACCCTGAGCCGCGCAGAAAGCACGACGGATCAAACCTATGCCATCCTCCGCAAGGATGGCACGAACGTATTGCCTATCTTGAGCTCCGGTCAGGCGCTTGGCAATTGGCCAGCCGAGGTATCTGGCAATGTGGGTGCGCTGGAGATCGGTGACTGCAAGGCACTTACCGCGTTCAGCATGTAGTAAGTGCTTGCTCGTTCCAATGTCGAGGCACTTAGCACGGCGTTGGTGGAGGTTGGCTGCCAGAACCAGTTCCAGCGCCTGGCCGTCAACACGTTCCAAGATTGAGCCTGGACCGCTTGGGTGCGCTTCCCCGCCTGTTTTTCACCGCATGGTGAAGCGCACCTTGCGGTTACCGAAATCCAGCGCGACACGACGGAAGCTGGACAGAAGATCCGATCCCAGGAAGATGGCTGGCTGAGTGCTCAATCCGAACAGAGCGAAGGGCGGCGCCTCGGCAAAGGCCACCACGACATTGTTGAGAATGAGCCCGCCGATGCGCACATTGTCGAGCACCATGGCTTCGGCCTTCAGCACCTGCCCGGTAACGGACAGAAGCTCGATATCGACCATCTTCTCCGGTCGGCGGGTGCCATAAAGCCGCTCACGCAGGGCGCGATTGCCCAGCGTGACCTCACTGCCGGTATCTATCACTGCTGAGACCGCGCGATTGCCGATTGATGCCTGAGTGATGATCAACTGGCCCTTGCGGCGGCGGGCGGTCACCACGATTTCCTGGCCACTGGCAGCAAAGGGCGTGCGCGAATCCTGCACAGTGATGGTGCGCTTGTCGAAATCCAGCATCAAGCGTTGATCGGCCAGCGCATCGATGCCGATCAGACCATCGGCGCCGAGATGCCGGGCTGAAAGCGCCGGTGCCGTGATCGGTCCGATCTCCGATTTGCCGATGGTAAGGGCGGCGACTTCGACAGTGCCTACACTCACGGCACCGGCCATGCCGTGCAAACGGACCGATTCGCCAGCCGGCAGACTGAGAAGGGCAGCCAGGCCATCACTCACGACTGAGCGATCCGCGCCGGAGTCGACCAGAAAGCGGTGTGGTCCAGCACCATTTACCTTCACATCGATGAACATGCGCTTCTTTAATTGCTCGGCATCCAGCGCTTCGCCGACGATTTCGAGGCCATTGTCGATAGTGGCGGGGGCAATCAGCTGCTGGCCAGGCACGGCAATGGCTGGGGGTGTGACGCTAGCGGTGGCAGCGGCCAACAAAAGGGGAAACATGGACATGAGTGCATTGTCTGCCTGATACGGTGGTGGTGCAAGAGGCTGGTTGCAAAGCCACGCCAAGCGCCTATGCGAACGCGGTGGATAGCAGCCTTGCCATCATCGCCACCGCCACCGGGCTGGTCACCTTGGCCGAGATCGGTGACAAGACCATGCTGCTGGCCCTGCTATTGGCAGCTCGCTTTCGTCAGCCGGGCAATGTGATTGCTGGGATCCTGGTTGCAACCCTTGCCAATCATGCGCTTGCAGCCTGGGCTGGCGTGACGTTGGCCGGCTGGCTGGCTGGGCCGTGGTTTCAGCTAGCGGTGGCCTTGGGCTTCATTGCGATGGCGGCGTGGATCCTTGTGCCCGACAAGATGGACGACATGCCGACCGTCGCCAGCGGCGCGCAGGCTTTCTTTGCGACCACAGTCGCCTTCTTCGTAGTGGAGATTGGCGACAAGACCCAGATCGCCACCATCGCCCTAGGCGCGCGCTTCCAAAACGTGCTGGCCGTCACCATCGGAACCACGCTGGGCATGATGGTCGCCAACGTGCCTGCGGTGCTTTTGGGCGAAAAGCTGCTGGCACGGGTGCCGTTGCAGGCCATACGCTTGGGCGCGGCGGCCGTGCTGGCGCTGCTGGGCGTGGTGATGCTGGCGGCGCTGTGGCCGCAGTTCGTCAGATGATCCCGCGTGCTGCCAGCGCGTTCAGCGCAGCTGCATCCAGTCCCAGCATCTCGCCATAAACCGCAGCATTGTCCTGCCCGATTGTCTCAGGCGCGCGGCGGCGGACACTGCCGGGCGTTGCCGACATTTTGGGGAAGACATTCTGCATCTTCACTTCGCCCCAGCGCGGGTGCGGAACTGAGACGATGGCTTCGCGGGCTTGGAAATGGGGATCATCCAGCATGTCCTGTGGTCGATAGAGGCGGCCAGCCGGCACCCCGGCTGCTACCATCTTCTCTTCCAACTCGGCGACCGTGAGCGTCTGCGTCCAGTCGCCGATGAGCGCGTCCAGTTCTTCCTGGTGCTTTCCGCGCGCCACATGGTTCACATAACGCGGGTCTTTCGCCAGTTCGGGACGGCCCATGGCATCACACAGCCGGCCGAACACCGTGTCCTGATTGGCACCGATCAGATATTCGCCATCCTTGCACGGGTAGACGTTGGAAGGCGCAATGCCCGGCAAAACTGATCCGGACCGTTCGCGCACATAGCCTGAGGCGACATACTCAGGCACGAGGCTTTCCATCACCTGCAACACCGCTTCATAGAGCGCAGAATCGACGACCTGGCCCTTGCCGGTCGCATGGCGATGGTTCAACGCCGCCAGCGCGCCCATGGCTCCATAAGTAGCGGCCAGCGTGTCGCCGATTGAAACGCCCATGCGGCTGGGCGGCCGATCCGGATCACCGACGATTGCGCGCCAACCGCCCATCGCTTCGCCGATGCCGCCAAAGCCGGCGCGGGACGAATAGGGCCCTGATTGGCCATAACCGGAGACCCGAACAATTATAAGGCCGGGATTTTCGGCCATCAGAACGTCGGGCGACAGGCCCCATTTTTCCAGCGTGCCGGGGCGGAAATTCTCGATCAGGATGTCGGCCTTGGCGATCAGGCTGCGGGCCAGTGCCTGGCCTTCCTTTTCGCGCAGATTGCACGATACTGCGCGCTTGTTCCGGGCCACGACTTCCCACCACAACGGGTAATCGCCGCGGCCCCAAACCCGCATTGGGTCACCCTGCCCCGGTGGTTCCAGCTTGATAACATCGGCGCCCATGTCGCCCAGCAATTGCCCGCAAAACGGGCCGGCGATCAGTTGGCCCATTTCCACGACTTTGATACCCGCGAGGGGGCCATTGTTCTCAATGTTCATCGCTGGTCCTTATTCGGCCGCGATGGCCAAGTGTTGCCACACCGGTTGCTTGGGCGCTGGCAGGCCAGTTTCGGCCTGGCATGCCGCGCGCAGCTCATCCACCGTGCCGCCCCGGTTGAAGATCGCCTGCTCTGATGGTTGAACTGCAGCCAGCTCGGCGCGCAGAGCTGAGGTTGCTGCCTCATCCACCCGGCCTTCGCTGTCGGCCACCACGCCATAGGCGCGGGCACCGGCGGCGCTTACCAGCCCTTGGCGGATTTCGAGGCCGACGAGTGCCGGATCGCGCTCCAGAGGGTTGCCCCAGCCGCCGCCGCCCCAGGTGATGAAATGGAGCTGGTCACCAGCCTCGACATCAAGGCTGTCGAGCTTGTTGGCCACAATCGTTTGGGTGCCATCGGCCTTTTCGAGGATTTTGCGGGCGCGGCTGCCCGGCGCGCCGCCGTTCACGCCCCAAGGATAGGTGAACCAGCGATCATCATGGATGGAAACGCTGCCTGCGGCCAGGAAGCGATAGCTCATCAAAATGCCATTGCCCCCACGGTTCAGGCCAGCGCCGCCGGTATCGGCCAGCGCCTCATAGCGTTCGATGCGCAGCGGGAAATAGCGTTCCAAAAACTCGTTGGGCACATTGGTGAATCCCGGCCACAGCGAGTGCCCATCAGGGCCATCGCCGAACGGCTTGCCGGGGATGCCGCCGAAACCGATCTGGAACAGCTGGAACCACTCGCCATTCTTGCCCGGCCGCTGGTCGCGCCCTGAATACATGAGGTGCGGTGAAGAGGAGAAACCGGCAGCACACAGGAAGTCCGGCGTGCGCTGGCCGAGCAGTGCGCCCAGCAGATCAAAGATGCGCCCCAGAGCGTGGGTGCGGCCCGACAGCGCGGCGGGATAGCGCGGCTTGAGCAGCGAGCCTTCGGGGATATTGACCTCAATCAGGTCGTAGAAACCATCGTTGAACATGATTTGCGGATCGAAGACCATGATCATGTAGATACCGAAGAACATCTTGAACATGTTCTCGTTCAAATAGAAATTGATTGCCGCATCGCTCTGCGGATCGGTGCCGTCGAAATCCAGCACCACCTTGTCGCCAACGCGCTGCATGGTGCACTTAATCTTGTAGGGGCCATAGCCCACGCCGTCATCGCAGACGAAATCTTCAAAGCTTACCTTGTCTGTGGAGACGGACGTGGCAATCAGCGCCTTCATGGCGCGGTGATTACGGGCCAGCAGCTGGTCCATCGCCGCCACCACCTCGTCCTCGCCGAAACGCGCGCACATTTCGTCGACGCGGCGCGCCGCCACCCGGCAGGACGCGATCAGCGCATTCAGATCGGCCGCGCACCAATCCGGCTTGCGGGTCTGGTGCATCACCAGCTTGATCAGGTCTTCGTTGTACTCGCCCTTGCGCCAGATCTTTACCGGCGGGATCCGCACGCCTTCCTCGAAGATCGCGCGCGCGTCGATCGGCATGGAGCCTGCAACCTTGCCGCCGATGTCGCTCTGGTGGCCGAACATAGCGGTCCATGCAACCAGGCGGCCCGAGCGATAAACCGGCAGCAGCACCAGCCAGTCGTTAGAATGGCTGATGGCGCCTTCACAGCTATAGGGGTCGGAAAGGAAGATCATGTCGCCTTCCTCAATGCTGCCGTCCCAACCGCGCAGGAAACCATCGATGAAGCTGCCGAATTGGCCAACGATCATCTTGCCCGCCGGGTTGGCGATCATTGGGAAAGCATCGCCCTGTTCGCGGATGCCGGGCGACATGGCGGTGCGCACAAGCGTGGCATCCATCTCGATACGGGCGTTGCGCAGTGCGTTCTCGATGATATCGAGCGTGACCGGATCGATGCTCTTGGCTGCGAACGGGCGCGGATTGGTCTCGATGATACGGGCGGGCATCGGGCGCTTCCTTCAGGGCTTGCCGTTGGTGGCAAAGTTCACAAGCCGGGCGAACCCGGCGCTCATTACGGCGTCAACCGGGGCGGCCAGAGTGTCGAGTTTCGACGCAGGGCTGCCGGCAACGCGGTAGGTCATGGTCAGTCGGGTGGCGCCGCCTTCGGCTTTCAGGCTGAAATCCAGCACGGCATTCACCGGTAGTGATTGTAGTGGGCCAAATCCGCCGTTCAGGCGCAGCAGCGCGGGAGGCAACGCATTGACCACCTGAGCATGCAGCGTGCTGCCGCCCGGCCAGCGCTCCAGAAGCGCGCCCCCGGCGTCCACATCAAGTTTCAGCATGCCGGGCTTGCCTGAATAACTGTGCGACGGATCCCACCACGCCCCCCAGTTGGCAAGGGCCGCCCACACTGCAGCGGGCGGCAGCGGTAGTGCGGCCTCACTCACCGACACGAACCCATCAGTGGCCTGTGCCACCAGTTTGGCCTGCGTGGGCCAGGCCACCAGCAGGCTAAAAGCCACCAGTGCCGGGCGGGAAACCGGAACGGCGAAAGTGCTGGCTGGCGGGCAGCGGAACATCACGCTGGCGTGATCAACAAATTGCCGAAATCGTCCACACTGGCGATGTGGTCATTGTGAACCAGCGTAGTTGAATCCATCTCGGTGATTACTGCCGGGCCGGCCACCACATCGCCGGCGCGCAGCTTCAACCGGTCATAGATCGCGGCCGCGCGGGCCTGGCCGTCCATCCACACCTCGTGGTCGCGCACGCGCGCGGCGATGGGGTTGCCGTCACCCTTTGCAATGCGTTCGGCCGAGACATTCGCGGCCTTGCCCAGCGCGACGACACGGATGTTTACCAGTTCCTGCGGCACCGAAAGATTAAATGTGAACAGCCGCTTGTGCTCGGAATCGAAGCGTTCGGCGAGGCTGGCGATTGTGGAACCAGGTGGCGAAAAAAGCGGCACTTCAAAAGCTTGGCCGGCATAGCGCACGTCGACTTCTACGCGGATCTCGATCTCGCTGGCGGCGAGGCCTTCGGTAGCCAGCTCGGCGCTTGTCTGGACGATAAGCTCATCAATCACCGCACCAACTTCGGCATCGCTGGTCTGGGTGATGAGCTTGTTGAAGCTGCGCTGCGCATCGACGCGCAGGCGGGTGGTGGCATCGCCATAAGCACACAGCACGCCGGGCGAGGGCGGGATGATCACCGGCCAGCTGCCCATCAGCATGCCCATAGCATTGCCGTGCAGCGGGCCAGCGCCCCCAAAGGCCATCAGGGCAAAATCGCGCGGATCATAGCCCTGCTGCACCGAAACCAGCCGCAGCGCGCCAAACATCGTCTCGTTGACGATGGCGATGATGCCGGCCGCCGCTTCGAGGAGCGGCAGGCCCAGCGCATCGGCCACCTTTTGCACGGCGCGTTTGGAGGCTTCGCGATCCAGCTTGAAACTGCCGCCGAGAAGATTTTCGGGCAGATAGCCCAGCACCACATTGGCATCGGTCACGGTCGGCAGTTCGCCGCCACGGCCATAGGCAGCTGGGCCGGGTACAGCGCCGGCCGATTGCGGGCCCACGCGCAGCGCCTTGGTCAGTTCCGGCACGGTGGCGATGGAGCCGCCGCCGGCACCCACCGTCTTCACGTCCAGCGACGAGGCGCGTACGGTGAGGTGGCCAACGCTGGTCTCGCGGCGTAGGCGGGCCTGATAATCCTCGATCAGCGCGACATCGGTGGAGGTGCCGCCCATGTCGAGCGTCAACACATTGGGAAAGCCGGCGTTCCTGGCGATCCACACTGCGCCTGCTACACCACCTGCCGGGCCAGACATCAGCAGGTTCACCGGCGCCGTGCGGCTCTTTTCGGCGCTCATCAAACCGCCGTCGGAGCGCAGCAGGTTTAGCTTGGCAGTGGTGCCCCAATCCTTGAGTGCAGCTTCAAGGTTGCCAACATAGCGCGACACGGTGGGACGTACGGCACTATTGGCCACTGTGGTCAGGGCCCGCTCATACTCCTGCATTTCAGGCAGGATGTCGGCCGACAGCGAGACCGGGATGCCGGGCAGTTCTTCGGCGCAGATTTCAGCGACGCGGCGTTCGTGGGCATCGTTCATATAACTGTTGATCAGGCAGATGGTGATGGCTTCCACCTTCTCTTCGGCAAGTCTTTTCAAGTTCTTGCGCAGCGCTGCTTCATCAAGCGGGCGCACGACCTGGCCATCGGCGCCCATCCGTTCCGGCGCTTCGATCGTGGCTTCCAGCGGCGCCATCGGGGTGGGCTTGGGCCAGATGATCCAGGCTGCAAGGCCACCCGGCACCAGGGAGCGGGCGATCTGCAGGATATGGCGATAGCCTTCGGTGACAACCAGGCCAACACGGGCGATCTTGTGTTCCAGCACAGCGTTGGTGGCGACCGTGGTGCCGTGCAGGAACAACGACAGATCGGCCGCCGAAATCCCGGCCTTTTCACAAAGTTGGCGGGCGCCGGTGATGACTGCTTCGGAAGGATCATGCGGGGTGGATGGCACCTTGTCACGCACGGCGCGGCCCGTGGCCTCGTCGATCACGATCAGATCGGTGAACGTGCCACCAACGTCGACGCCTAGGCGATAGCTCACGTGTTTGCTCCGGTTGGGATGGGTCGTGCCACGAAATCGCCGGCCTTGCCCGCCCGGCTGGGCAGCCCCCGGCCCATGATGGCAGCGAACCAGCGATTAGCTTCCAGCGTGGTTTCAAGATCATAGCCGGTGGCGATGCCCGAACGGCCGAACAGGTAGAGCAGTTCTTCGGTGCCGACATTACCGGCCGCACCCGGCGCGAACGGGCAGCCGCCCAGGCCGCCGAGCGCGGAATCGAAAGTGCGACAGCCGACCTGGTAGCCCGCCCAGGCATTGGCCGGGGCAAGGCCGCGGGTATCGTGCAGGTGCAGACGGATGGGGATCGGGGCAATGGCCTCCATCACACGGGCGGTGAGGTCGCCGACCTGGGCGGGCACCGCCACGCCGATCGTATCGGCCAGCGCGACTTCCTGGGCGCCGGCATCCGCCATGCGCTTTGCCAGTTCCACCACGCGGTCCGCAGGCACAGGGCCTTCATAGGGGCAGCCAAAGGCGGCGCTGATTGTGACCTGCGCGTAAAGTCCTGCATCCTTGGCCATTTTCAGCATCGCGCTGTTTGCGGTGATGCCATCGTCTATCCTCTGGCCCTGGTTTACGACGCCGAACGTGTCGCTGGCCACCAGCACACAGCCGGCTTCGTCCAGCGGGCGTGGATTATGCTGAGTGGCGATGGCACGGGCGACGCCGCGTTCGTTCAAGCACAGACCGATGAAGCGCACGCCGGGTGCTTCTGGCAGGCCCCTTGCCACTTGTTCGGCATCGCCCATCTGCGGTACACGGCGCGGATTGACGAAGGACACCACTTCGACACGTTTGGCACCCATGGTCACCAAATGGTCAATCAATGCCAGTTTGTGGTCACTGAAAACCAGCACGGACTCGTTTTGCAGGCCATCGCGGGGCGATACCTCGACGATTGACACCGGATCGGTGATGTTCGGGCTGGCGGGGGACATGGGGTTTTGTATACAAACTTGGGTTGCGCCTGTATAGACGGCGCGAACGGAGGAAACTGTGGATCAGGCCAATCCGGAGGCGGATTACGCGGCGGCCGGCTTTGGCCAGGGGCTGGTGCTGGGGCCGCGGCCGGCGTTGTTGTTGATCGATTTCGCGCGCGCCTATTTCGCGCCGGAATCACCGCTGTATGCCGGCGTGGAGACCGTCCGTGATGCCGCCGCGCAGGTGCTGGCGGCGGCGCGTGCGCACGCTGTACCGGTTTTGCACACGCGTGTGGAGTATAAACCGGGCGGCGCCGATGGCGGCATGTTCTTCCGCAAGATCGCAGCGCTGAAGGTGTTCGAGACCGGCAGTCCATTGGGCGATTTCGAATCGCCGCTGGAACCGCGCGCCGGCGAAACCGTGATTACCAAGCAGTTCCCGTCCGCCTTTTTTGGCACCGATCTGGCGGTGCGGCTCAACAGCGCAGGTATCGACACGCTGGTGATCTGCGGCCTTTCCACATCGGGGTGCGTGCGCGCCAGTGCCGTTGATGCGATCTGCTATGGTTTGGTGCCGGTGATCGTGCGCGAAGGCGTGGGGGACCGGCTGCCAGAAGTGCACGACGCCAATCTGTTCGACCTTGCCGCCAAGACCGCCGAACTGCGCAGAATGGCGGAAATTATCACCTATTTCGAGGGTGTTGCATCCTGAAAGGCATGCAGGGCACGGCGGATGTGGGCGGTCATCACGGCCCGCGCCCACTCTTCATCATGGGCCGCAAAGGCCTGGATCAACTGGCCATGTTCGTGGGCTGATCGGGCCAGATCGGCGCGATCATAGCGGGTGGCGGTGCGCCGCACGATCGGTTGTTCCACCAGGCCAGCCAGCATCGTGGACAGTCGTGCCGAGGCCGATGCACTCAGGATGATATCGTGAAAGCGGCGGTTTTCGGTGAGGAAGCGCGCGATATCCGGCTGCGGCAGCGCCACGGCGGCTTCGATGGCGGCGTTGCACTGGCGCAGTTCAGTCAGTTGCGCAGGCGTCACGCGGCGGGCGGCGCGGGCGGCGGCATGGCCTTCCAGCATGGCCCGTAAGCCAAAGATTTCAGTAACATCGTTACTGTCCCAATCGGCCACCACCAGGCGGCCGCCCGGGGTGCGCACCGCGTAGAGTTCCACCTCCAGCCGGCGCAGTGCGTCACGGATTGGCGTGCGTGACACGCCAACGATATCGGCCAGCGCTTCCTCGCGCAGGGGCGTGCCGGGGCTGGCATCGCCGGCCAGGATCAGGCCCCTGATTTCGGCATAGGCGCGATCGGCGGCGCTGGCGGAGGCACTGCTGGAAGAGGTGGCGTTAGGCAGCATCTTCACCCTGTTGCAAAATGGTCGCGCACCCCGTGATTGCAGTGAAACGGACGAAAGCTCGCTTGCGCATGGACGATTTTGTATACAATAGCACCAATAAATTTGTCACGATACGGGTGCCTTATGGTGCGGGAGCGGGGAAACATGACGCAGATTTGCAACCAGAAGCTGGACAATTGCATCCGGGCGCTGCCGGCACGTGCCGGCGCGGGACCGATGACTGGCGGCGCGCTGCCGGCCGCTGGCGGACTGCTGCCGTCGCGTTTGGCCCGGCTGCTGATCGGGGTTTCCGGCCTGATTTTCGCTGCCATGCCGGCAATGGCCCAGCAGGCTGCGGCCGCTGAAGACGACTCGGGCGAAATCCTGGTCACGGCGCGCCGCAACAGCGAACGGCTGATTGATGTGCCGGCCAGTGTTTCGGTGGTCACCGCCGAAACATTGGCTGCCACCGGCACATTCCGCAGCCAGGAAATCCTGCAACTCACCCCCGGCGTGACCATCGTTTCTGGTTCGGCGGAAGCGGGTGACACGCAGATCAACATCCGCGGCCTTAATGGCGCCCGCGATGCCGAATCGAGCGTTGCGCTGGTGGTCGACGGCATCCTGAAGACAAACACTGCGCAGCTGAACCAGGTGCAAGGCACTCTACGGCAGGTCGAAGTGCTGAAGGGCCCGCAAGGCGCCATCTATGGGCGCAACGCTGCGGCTGGGGCGATCGTGATGACCACGCTGAAGCCCAGCGACAAGTGGGAAGGCGGCGTGCGCGCCAACTATGGCGAGCTCGCCACTGCCCAGGCCTTTGCCTATGTCGCTGGCCCACTGACTGACACGATCGGCGTCGTGCTTTCTACCAACATGCAGACCACCGACGGGTTCTGGCGCAACGAATATCTCGACAACCGCAAGGTGGTGGACGACCAGTTCAACTTCGGTTTGGATGGCCGCATCGTCGCCAAGTTGGGTGACGCCACCACGCTGGACGTGAAGAGCCGTTTTGCCCGGCTGGAAGGCGCGTCGATCAACTTCAACGCCAGTTTCCACCTGCCGAATTTTGCCGCGGTGAACCCGGCCTTCTATGAAAACGTCAACCAGCGCCCGTTCCGTTATTACGGCAATATCCGCCCCACCAACGAACAGGAAACCTTTGAGGTTTCGGCCCGGCTCGAACATGATTTCGGCCCCGGCAAATTGTCGGCCTGGGCGCTGTATTCCGACGTCAATCAGTCGCTGACCGCGGATGGCACATCGGCCGATTTCGCCCGCTACACATTCCCCGGTGCGACGCCGACCAGCGTAGCGGCGTCGAACCAATGCTTTGCCACTACGGGTGCGCTCACCGGCTATCCGCTTGCACCGCCCACTTTCATCGGCCAGATCCCGGTTCCATTCATCTTCGCTCCGGCTAATGGCTCCACCTTCGGCGCCTACAGTCCGACAACGTGCGATGGCACCCAGTTGCAGACACGCCAGCAGAAGGATGTGTCAGCTGAAATCCGCTATGCCTCCAAGCTGGATGGCCCGATCAACTGGTCGGTAGGACTTTATTATCTCAACATCGATCGTGAAACCGGCATCAGCCTTGGCGCTGATATTGGCCAGGGCGTGTCGCGCACGCTTTACAATGCGCCGGGCTCTTCGAACCCGACCAGCCAGCTGTTCAACGATCGCTTCCGCACCGATGTCTATGCCGCCTTCGGCTCGCTGGACTGGAAGCCGGTGGAACAGTTCACTGTGGGCCTTGCACTGCGGTACGACATCGAACGCCGGCGCGCCGAAAATCTGGTGCCGTTCGTGCTTGATCCGATCACCGGCGGGCAGATCAACCCCGGCCAAGTTGGCGGCGCGATCCCGCCGGCAGCAAACACGTTCAAGCAGCTGCAGCCCAAGATAACGCTGTCGTACAAGGTGAATGACGATACCAACCTGTTCGCCAACTGGGGTGTGGGCTTCAAGGCTGGCGGTTTCAACAACCAGGGCTCCGCTGCCATTGTGAACAACAACTTCAACAATGGTCGCGTGCCGGGCACCATCAATGCCGGTGTGACCATCAACGATCAGTATCGCCTGGAACGCTCGTCCGCATTCGAAGGCGGCATAAAGGGCAATTTGTTCGATGGCCGGATCAGCTATGATCTGGCGGGTTACTATACTCAGGTCCGCGACATGCAGTTCTTCGAATTCTTCGTCGGCGGCTTTGGCCTGCTGCGCGTGGTGTCGAACATCGATCGCGTCGATCTGTGGGGCGCCGAATTGAACCTGAATGCGAAGATCGTTGACGGCTGGACTGTGTTTGCCAGCGGCAACATGACCGACAGCGAGATCAAGTCCAATCGCAGCCGGCCCGACACGCTTGGCAACAAGAGCCCCTATACTGCCGATTACACGCTGAACGTGGGCACGCAGGTAAGCGTGCCGGTGAACGACCGCCTGAAGGCCAATTTCCGTGCCGATTACCGCCTGACCGGGCCAACTTGGTTCCACAGCGTGCAGAACCAGGAAAAGCCGACGCTGTTTAGCGGCCTGCTGCCGATTTCTGCGCTCCAATTACCGGGGGTGGTGGGCAACGCGCGTTATGATGTGACCCGGCGTGATGCCTTCGGCGTCATCAATCTGCGCGCCGGCATTGAGGGCAACAACTGGCAGGTATCGGTCTTTGCCAACAATTTGCTGGATAAGCTTTGGTTGAATGAGGTGATCCCGGCTATCGAATTTGGTGGATCCTTCATATCACCGGGCCAGCGCCGCATTATTGGTGGTGAAGTCAGCTTCAAGTTCTGATTACACGCTTCGGACCCGGCCACCTCTCCCCTCGGTATAACCATTTTGCGAGGAAGGGCGGCTTGGTCCGTCGAACAATCCCGGTCCGTCTCACCAGTCTACCCGGGCGAGACGGGCCATTCGATTGTTAGGACATACGGTTCGTTGGTGAAGTAAGGTCACCTGACGTGGATCGTGACGTGATTTGGCCATATCCAGGTCAACTGCGCAGGATACCCGGGCACCATAGGGGGTAATCTTGAGTTGCGTTAATTCTTGTCGCCTTGGCCGCAGCGGCGTTGGCTACTGGCGAACCATTTGCGCCTGCAGTTGCTCTCGCAATGCTGGCCACGGTTAGTGCTCGCATGCCGGGGTTGGTGATACTCGTGGGCCGGGGCTGCAAGGTCATCGCTCACAAGGCTGCCGGCTGTGTCGATCCAGCGGCAGTCCTTGTGCTGACCAAGGCAACCGCTTTTGCTTCGCCTAGGTTTCCAAACTATTAGCGGCCGCTGGCCTGCTGCTGCTGTTGGTGAGGGAGGGCAAGTTGCAGCTTGATGTGGCCACTCTTTGATTTTCCCCGGGGACTGATGCATCTCGAATTGGGGGCAATGGGGCGCGTTATTGGCTTCACGCTCACGCTTAGCCGTAGCCGCGATCTGAGCTTTCTGAAGGAAGCTCCATGGCCAATGCGGCCTGCCTGACCGGTCGAGCAGGCTGGCTCAGGCAAAGTTGAAGCTGATCGACACACGTTCTGTCTTTGCGGCGCTAGGCATGACTTCGTGGCGTAGCCAGCTCTCCCACAACAAGAGATCGCCCGCCGCCGGTTCGACATGGACGAAGTTGCGCTGCTCAGCCGGTGCATCGTCAGTGCGAGGGGGGCTGTGCATCAGCATCGGCAGGCGCGGGTCTTCGAAGCGTATGCTGCCGGCGCCATCGGGCACCTCCACATACAGCGTTCCGGAAATGATGCTGTGAGGGTGGATGTGCCCGCTGTGGCCGCCGCCGGGTTTGAGGACGTTGACCCAAAGGCTGTCGAGTTTGGGCTTGCGCCCCGCAAGATCGAGATGAACCGCTGCTGCAAAGGCGCTGGCTTGGCGCGCAAGCCAGCGCGCCAGATCGCCAAAGGCCGGGTCGCGGGCTGGCAGATCGTTCAAAGAGGCATAGCTGGTGTAGCCGCGATAACGATGCTCCCGGCTCCAGCGTCGGCCGGCGCGGTCGTCCTCGGCTAGGGCCCGACACGAGTGGGCGAGATCGACCAGCAGGGCCGTATCATCAAGCCGGTCCTGCCAAAGCGGGGTGGGAAACAGTGTTCGCATCGCCATAACCCGCCCCATGGCGGCTTCGCGCGCGGGCGGCAAGTCCAGAGGTCGCAGGACCCAAATTGGAAGATGTGCGGTTGCCGCACTCACGCTCCAATATAGCGCAGTCGCTACCAGCTTTGGAAAGGGCCTTTGTCAGCGCGCCGCCGCTGTTGCCAGCCGGGTGAAAGGTCATGAAACTCCCTGCAGACAATCAGGAAGAGACCAAAATGAAGCCGATCCGACTGCGCCAAGCGATGGCGGCAGGCATGGCGGCGGTTGCTTGTCCCAACGCCGCCAACGCGCAAAAGATGTTAACCTTGACCCAAATCAGCAAACAAAACACCTTGCTGACCAACGGCGCTGTTGGCAGCGTGCAGGGTTATCTTGCTGGCCGGATCAGCCCATCAGGCTGCACTGCATCATCACGATGTCGAGCGGCTTGCCGAATTTTTCCCCAATCTGCTTTAGCAGGCCCACGCGTTCAAAGCCGCAGGTCGCGTGCAGGCCGATGGAGGCACCATTGCTAGAATCGCCGATCACCGCGATCAATTGCCGGAAGCCAGCTGCGCGGGCCGTGCTGCGCACGGCCATCAGTAGCGCTTGGCCGATGCCCGTGCGCTGAGCATCAGGCGCCACATAGACGCTGGTTTCGCCGCAGTAGCGATAAGCAGGGCGATCCCGGAACTGGGTCACATAGGCATAACCATCAACCTTGCCCATCGTCACATGCACCAGCCATGGCCAGCCATGGGATTTCACCTTCATAAGCCGCTGTGCCATTTCGGCAGACGAAGGTGGCTCGATCTCGAAACTGGCGGTGCCGTTCATTACGGCAGGTGCATAAATGGCGGCTAGAGCCGGGGCATCTTCCATGCGGGCGGGGCGGATACTCATGCTGCCTCTAGCGCCCGTTCGGCCGGGCGGGCGAGCATGGTGCCGCCCGCGCCGATCACCACCGGACGGTTGATTAGGATGGGGTCGGCCAGCATGGCCGCTAGGATGGTTGCATCATCTGCATTGGGCAGGCCGCGTTCCTCCGCATTGGTGCCGCGGGTGCGCAGCAGCACATTCGCGCCGCCCACGGCCGCCGCCACGCTCGCGAGCGTGGCGGCATCGGGCGGTGTTTTAAGATATTCGATCACGCACACGTCGTGGCCCTGATTCTGCAGCAAGGCCAACGCATTGCGCGAGGTGCTGCACTTGGGGTTATGCCAGATGGTAATGGTGGCCATATGCCGCGTTTCCGATGCCAACCCCGTTGCCCGCCATGGATTGGCGGCCTTGTTTTGCTGCAGTCTGGCATGGGGTGGCGGGCGAAGTCCAGCGGTGAGAGCCAGCGATTTTGATGAGGGCGGGTCGGCTTTCAGATCACGCAGCAGCTTATCAGGCACCCCTGCAAGGCGCGTTCGCTTATATCGATAACGCTGTTGGTGAAGTTTGACGCCGGCGCATCGGCATTGCCGCGCGCGCCAACCACTGCACTGGCGTATCAAATTGCCAATTCGTCTTGTTTGACGAATGGTCTGTCGCTGGGGGCAAGCCACATGCGGGTCGGCGCGGCGCTTGTGCGTGCGTCCTCCCATCGCCAACAGCTTGGCCTTCTCAGCTCGCCGTGGCACGTGTGGCGCAGAACGAGATGAGGGAGTGATGCAAATGACCGGGCCGCTGCAGGGGATCAGGATCATCGAGCTGGCCGGGATTGGCCCGGGTCCGTTTGCCGGCATGATGCTGGCCGATCATGGTGCGGAGGTGATCAGGGTGGATCGGCCGGGTGCGCGGATTGATGCGCGTGATCCGCTTTTGAGGGGCCGACGCGTGATCGGGGTGGATCTGAAGGGTGAGGCTGGCAAGGCGCTGGTGCTGGATCTGGTGAAATCGGCCGATGCGCTGTTCGAAGGGTTTCGGCCCGGCGTGACCGAGCGGCTGGGGCTGGGGCCGGCGGAGTGCCATGCGGTGAACCCGGCGCTGGTCTATGGCCGTATGACGGGATGGGGGCAGTATGGCCCCTATGCCAACGCAGCCGGGCACGACATCAACTATATCGCGCTGGCCGGCGCGCTGCACGCCTATGGCCGCGCCGGGGAGAAGCCGACACCGCCGATCAATATGGTGGGCGATTTTGGCGGTGGCGGCATGATGCTGGCGTTCGGCATGGTTTCGGCGCTGCTGCACGCCAAGACCACGGGGCAGGGCCAAGTGATCGATTGCGCCATGACCGATGGTGCGGCGGCACTGATGGCGATGATCTGGGGTTTCCGCGCCAACGGCATCTGGAAGGACGAGCGCGGCGTGAACCTGCTCGATACCGGCGCGCACATGTACGACACCTATGAGTGCGCGGACGGCAAGTGGATCAGCATCGGCAGCCTGGAACCGCAATTTTATGCGCTGCTGCTGGAAAAGACCAGGCTGAACGATGATGCGGAATTTGCCGCGCAGATGAATTCGGCGCAGTGGCCGGCGCTGAAGGAACGGCTGACCGCGCTGTTCAAGACGCGCACGCGTGATGAATGGTGTGCGGACATGGAGATGACCGACGTGTGCTTTGCGCCGGTGCTGAGCATGAGCGAAGCGCCGCATCACCCGCACAACGTGGCGCGCGGCACTTTTGTGGAGTCCGATGGTGTCATGCAGCCGGCCCCAGCGCCGCGCTATTCCGCCACCGTCAGCGACACGCCGCGCATGACGAAGACCGCCGATACCGATGCGATTTTGGCGGAACTTGGTTACGACGCTGGCCAAGTGGAGGCGTTGAAGGCGGCCGGGACGGTTCGTTGACCCTCGCTCCGTTCGCCACCCACTGGCCGGCGTCACGAGGGCGCCTGCACTTCGAATCGGCGTCAGCCACGCGCAGCCCGTTTGCGCGCGATCGCGACCGCATAATCCATGCCGGGGCGTTCCGCCGGCTGCGTTATAAAACTCAGGTATTTGTCGCCCCTGATGGCGATCATTTCCGCGTGCGGCTGACGCACAGTCTCGAAGTGGCACAAATCGCGCGCAGCCTGGCGCGGGCGTTGCAGGTGGACGAAGACCTGACGGAGGCGCTGGCTCTGGCGCATGATCTGGGCCATCCGCCGTTCGGGCACTCGGGAGAGGACGCGCTGGAACGGGTGATGGCGCCGTGGGGCGGCTTTGATCACAACGGCCATGCGCTGCGCATAGTAACGAAGCTGGAATGCCGCCATCCCGGCTTTGACGGGCTGAACCTGACTTGGGAAACGCTGGAGGGGCTGGCCAAGCACAACGGACCCATCTTCGAACCGGGTTGGGCGCTGGCGGACGTGGATGCGGTCTGGCCGCTGGACCTGACCAGCCGCGCCGGGCTGGAAGCGCAGATTGCCGCAATCGCCGACGATATTGCCTACGACAATCACGATCTGGATGACGGCATCCGCGCCGGCCTGTTCGAGATTGACGAGGTGGTTGCCGCCGTGCCGTTTGTCGCCGATTGTTGGGGCGCCGTCACGCGGCGCTGGCCAGGCATTTCCGCTCGGCGGCGATTGGTGCCGGAGTTGGTGCGCGAACAGATGGGACGGATGGTGAGCGACCTGCTCGCAACCACGCGCGCCCGGCTGGCGGCGATTGATGCGGCTAAGGTCCAAGATATTCGCAACGCCGGCCACACGATTGCGGGTCTTTCAGACGGGCTTTACGCTGAGGTACGTGAGCTTAAGGCCTTCCTGCGCGAGCGCATGTACCGAGCGCCGGCGGTGGCCCGGCTGCGTGACCCCTCTGAAGCGGTGGTGGAAGGGCTGTTTGCCGTGCTTCATGAAGATCCGGCGCAGATGCCAGGTGACTGGGCGGATACCTGCCCGGCAGGCGAACCGGGCCGTGCGCGCCACGTTGGTGATTTCGTGGCTGGTATGACAGACCGATATGCGTTGAAACTATATCGTGAACTGGTGGGGCCATCGCCCCTGCCTGAGGAGATGGTAACGTGAGTGACGTGCAAGGATTTGTGCATCCTAAATTCGAGGCCGTGCGCGGCGCCTTTGCCGCGGCCTTGGCGCGCGGTGATGATCTCGGCGCCAGTTTTGCCGCCACGCTGGATGGGGAGCCGGTGATCGATCTGTGGGGCGGCTGGGCCGATGCCGAGCAGACGCGGCCTTGGGTGAAGGACACCATCGTCAACGTCTATTCAACCACCAAGACGATGACGGCGCTGATCGCGCTTTGGCTGTCGGATCAGGGCGCATTGAAGTTCGAGGAGAAGGTGGCGTATTATTGGCCGGAGTTTGCGGCAGCCGGCAAGGCTAATGTAACCGTGGCGCAGCTGATGAGCCACGCCGCCGGCCTGTCGGGCTTTCACGAGCCGATGCAGCCGGCCGATCTGTATGATTGGGATCTGGTAACCAGCCGCCTTGCGGCGCAAGCGCCGTTCTGGGAGCCGGGTACTGCGCCGGGCTATCACGCGGTGACGCAAGGCTATTTGGTGGGCGAAGTGGTGCGGCGCATCACTGGCAAGTCGCTGGGCACGGTATTTGCCGAAAACATCGCGGGGCCGCTGGGGGCCGATTTCCATATCGGACTGAACGCCGCCCATGATGGCCGTGTGGCCGATCTGGTGCCGCCGCCGCAGGGCGCCAGCATCAGCGACGGGCCGCAATCGGCGCTGGCGAAAAACATGGCGACCAACCCGCCTATCAATCCGATGGACACGCGCACGCGGGCCTGGCGGGCGGCAGAGATTCCGGCTGCGGGCGGCCATGGCAACGCGCGCTCGGTCGCGGCGGTTCAGACGCTGATGGCCAATAGCGGTGTGGCCGGCGGCAAGCGGCTGCTGAGCGAGGCTGGCGTGCGCAAGGCGCTGGAATTGCAGATCGAAGGGCATGATCAGGTGCTTAATATGCCGGTGCGTTACGGCATGGGCTATGGCCTGGCCGGGCCGACACGGCCGATGCCCAACCCCAACACCATATTCTGGGGCGGTTATGGCGGTAGCCTCGTCGTGTGCGACATGGATGCACGGTTGTGCATGAGTTATGTGATGAACAAGATGGCAGGCACCACGGTTGGTGACATGCGCGCCGGGATGTTGATGGCCGGCGTGTGGGGAGCCTTGATGGCATGAACCAGGCAATCATCGCGCTGGCATTGCTGGCAGCACCGGCGGTTGCGGCGGACGATCCACACAAGCTGGCGCTGGCGGCGGGTTACAAGGCTGCCTTCCTGTGTTCCGGGCGCTGGAATGCCGGGCAGACCGAAGCCAGTATCGCGCGCGATGATCTGACCGGCGTCTACCGCGAGTATCAGGACAGCATGACCGCGCTATCCGCTACGATCGACGAGGCAAAACGAACCGTATCGGTTCATTTCGATAGAAACATGCCACCACGTATCGCCGTGTGGCGGCCCTTGCTGGGCTGCGCGCAGCTGCCGCCGGGCGCTGGGCCGGACGCCGTTGCCGCCCTTCCACGGCTGGTGCCAGGCCTGACAGCACCCGATCTGGCGGCGACCGATGCCAATGCCTGGCCGTTGGGCGATGCCGATGCCGTGCAGCCGCTGAAAAAGCGTAGGGCCCGCGCCGCGCTGGAAGCAGTGGTGGCGACGGCCTTTGCCAGCGATCGCACCACCGCCGTGATCGTGCTGAAGGATGGTAAGATCATCGCCGAACGTTACCGTGACGGCTGGACGATGCACACGCCGCAGCGCACCTGGAGCGTGGCAAAATCGTTGACGGCTACACTGGTGGGGCGCGCCGTGCAGAAGGGGTTGGTGGATGTTAACCAGCCTGCACCGGTGCCGCAATGGCAGGGGGCCGGCGATCCGCGCGCTGCTATCAGTTGGAACCAGTTACTGCGCATGAACAGCGGCCTGTGGACGGCAGGGCCGGGCAACCGCACCGATGAAGTATATGTGGGCGGCGCGCTGGTCGCGCAGACGGCAGCGACGATGCCGCTAGAGCATGCACCGGGCAGCCATTTCAATTACAGCAACAACGACATCATGTTGGCGGCGCTGTCTCTGTCGCGCACGCTGGCGAAGGATGGCGGACGGCATGCGGCGCTGGCCTTTCCGTTCTCCGAATTGCTGTGGCCGCTGGGGATGACCCGCACCACACCGGAAACCGATTGGCAGGGCGATTTCGTGCTTTCGTCTCAAGTATGGATGACGGCGCGGGATCTGGCGCGGCTGGCGTTGCTCTATCAGAACGGCGGCAAGATGAACGGCCAGCAATTGTTGCCGGCTGACTGGCCGGCATTCGTGGAAGCCGCAACGATGACCCAACCGCAGGGCCGCCCCGAAGGCTATGGCGCCGGCTTCTGGCGTTGGGGCGGCTTAGGCGCGCATGACGCTGTACCGGCTCTGCCGGCCGGCACCTATGCGATGAATGGCAACCGCGGGCAATATGCGGTGATCGTGCCGGGCCAGAACATGATCGTGATCCGCCGCGGCTTCGATTTGCCCGCCGCTGCTTTTCCGATGCCGCGCTTTGCGGCGGAGGTGGTGGCAACGCTGGATAAAATAACCAAATAGGCATGTTGCTATTGGGAAAATTAACTCTTTTGGTTTTCGTTATGGCACACCTCCGGCTTCAGCCTGAAACGGCCTGACGCCGCCGCCTTCTAAAGAGCTTCCTGCATGCTTGATGCGCTTGTCGCGCCGGCGATGGCTGGAAACATGTCTGTCGTGGTTAATGGCGCCGCGCCGGCCTCCAAGCCGCGCGACGTCTTGCTTGAACGGCGCCGTTATCGGCCGGGCATCCGCGAAGCGCGGCGGTTGGTGGCGGCCGTAAGGGGCGTATGGCCTTTCTGGAATTGCTGTCCCGCAAGGGCGATTCGGCCAAGGCGACGGATCAATTGGGCTTGCCGTTGTTCGTGCTGTTCCGCCACCGCGATGCCGGTCCGGCCTTTACAGCTGAATGGCTGGCTGCGGTGAACGCGGTGAACTATGCCTTGGAACTGGTGGAAGGCCGGGCGCTGGCAGCGCTGCTGAACGCCACGCCGAGGCGACCGACGAAACGGGCAAGCCGGTGCGCAAGACGGCCGTGTGATCGGGCATAACTGATACTAGGCTCGCGCTCGACATGGTGGCGCGGTGGGACAAGCCGGCGCCACACACGGTGCCATCCGGCCAAACGATGGTCCCGAAGCATCGCAGTTGCGGCCCGAACTGCGGGCGCTGGCTGGCCTGACCGACGCCCGGGCCAAACTCGAGGCGTGGCGAAGGGACTTCAATGAGACCCGACCGCACACGTCACTGGGGTTCATGACGCCGGCCGATGAAGAGCCAGATCTCTCATTCTGGCCGGATACAATCCCGGGACAGGGTCAACGAGTGGGTTCATGCCCGCGCCGCTGCCACGAGGCCTCGCTGCCGGAAATATCGCTAGGTGGGTAGATCACCCTGCTGTCCGATGAGGGGGGATGCTCATCCATCCCGGCAAATGGCAGGGGCAACTGCCTGTTGCCGATCTCGCCATCGCCGGCCACGATGTTCTGGCAGTGTCGCTGGTCAGTCTGGCGCCAACCGGCGGCGGCGCAGCCATCGACATCGAAGTCCGCGCGACGCTGGCGGCGCTGCTTGCCGCATTGCAACAACAGGGCATAATTTCCTGAAAACAGGACGCACTGTCGCCATTTTCCCCTTTGAACTGTTGCACCGGGGCAACAATCTCTGCCAATCCAGACTTGCATCCTCGCAAGCGCCTGCGGTACAGACGGCGCTGAGACCAGAATTAGGACTGGTTCAACTTAAAGGGGAAGACGATGCGCAAAGTTGCGATCGGCCTCGCCCTCGCTGCCACCGCGCTTTCGAGCGCGGCCACTGCGAAGGACAAGGCTTGGTATATTGGGCTGGAAGCAGGCGTGAATCTGCTGCAGAAGCAGAGCCTAGACATCTCCACCGCCAATGGCGCGAGAACTGTCGAAAACTCCATTACGCACACCTACTTCCCCGGCTTCGATGTCGGTGGGAACGTCGGTTACGATTTTGGCGGTTTCCGCGCTGAATTCGCGCTGAACTACCTGCGTTCGAAGAACCGTGAGTCGAACCTGCTGAACCCGCCGCCGGCGATCCCGTACACGACACCCACGGGCGTCAACACGGTTGGCATTCCGCCGACGCTTCAATATCCTAACGCGGGTGGCACTGCCAGCGCGCTGGCCTTCATGCTGAATGGCCTGGTCGATTTCGGTGGTAAGGACAAGGATTTCGGCGGTTATATCGGCGCTGGTGCCGGTATCGCCCGCGTCAAGCAGTTTGCGCGCCTGCGCAACCCGGGCTTGGTGTTCCAAGACGATGCAGACACGTCGTTCGCCTGGAACATTCTGGCTGGCGTTTACAAGCCGATCAGCGATCACGTCGATGTCGGCCTGAAGTATCGCTGGATGAACGTGAACAAGGTGGATACCTTCACCGTCAACGGTCTGCCGGTGAACAACGCGTATCGCAGCCATAGCGTGCTGCTGACGTTGACCTACAACTTCTTCGAGGCTGAACCGCCGCCGGCAGCTGCTCCGCCGCCGCCGCCTCCGCCGCCTCCCCCGCCACCGCCGCCGCCGCAGCTGCCGCCGTGCCCGCCGGCTGCTGTGACCCCTGGTCCGTTCCTGGTCTTTTTCGATTGGGACAAGTCGAACATCACGGCTGAAGCCGCTGCGATCCTCGATCGTGCTGCGGAACAGTTTGCCGCCACTGGCCAGACTAGTGTTGCGCTTGCCGGTCACGCCGACAAGTCGGGCAAGGACGACTATAACGTAAAGCTGTCGCAGCGTCGCGCTGATGCCGTGAAGGCCTATCTGGCCGGCAAGGGCGTTCCTGCTGATGCGATGGGCACCAATGCGTTCGGCGAAGGCCGTCCGCTGGTTGATACCGCCGATGGCGTGCGTGAACCGCAGAACCGTCGCGTGGAAATCACCTTCAGCGGCGCTCCGGCGCCGGCCCCGACGGGCCCCTGCCAGCCGCAGTAAGCGGCCATCAGGCTGATTGAAATCGGGGGGAGTGGCTCAGCCGCTCCCCCTTTTCTTTGGCTGATGCAAGACTGGGCTGGTCCAGGCAGCTGCCGGGCGCGCGCAGGCATGGGTCTCCCCTAAGGCAGTCAGCCTGAAGGCTGTCGTTCAGTTTTCGGTGAGGTTGGCGAGACCCGGCCGCACATCAGGCAGTGGCGGCAGTGGCGGCACATTAAGTCCGGCAGCTTGCGGCACATAGGCCAGTGCAACACGAAGTTCCGGGACCATGGATTCAGCAATTCGGCCCATTGCGCCGACATCGCCCACACGCAGTGCCTGACCAGCCTGACCGGCAGCCCAACAGAAATTATACTGCGCATCCAGAGTCGAAAAACTGTTGTAGCTGCGGGTATTGTAGCGATCGAAAGCCGCCGCACCGCCGCGTTTCACTGTTCGCATATAGTGGTTCAGCATAACTGTCTGAGCTGATGCCAGTTCCCCACCGTGCTTCTTTAGCATCTGGTTATAGTTGTCCACCGACCGCAAGAAGGGTGAGTATTGGCACTGGAGCGCTGCGACGTTCAACGCCGCGCGCAGTGTCCACACCGCATGGGCGCGGGTTTCAGCCGCGGTCGCCCGGACCAGGACCACCGCCTTGGGCACCATGATGCCGGCTGTTGTAGGCGGTGCTGGTGCCACTGGCTTGGCGGGCATCCGGCTGGCGGCCTTGGCTGGGGCCTTGCGAACCGGACGTTTGCCCTTGCGCGGCGCAGCATCGGCAGCACTCGAAACAAGAATAGAGCTTAACGCCAGCCACAAAATTGAACGCATCAATTACCCATTCAAAAAAAGCTGCCTGAGGCCACCGGGCCGGGCAATGCCCACGCCCGGTGAACCGTAACGGCCGGTTCAGCCCAGAATGCTGCCCAGCGACAGTGCGACCGACATGTCGCCTTCGATCTTGAGCTTGCCCATCATGAACGCCATCTGCGCATTCTGCTTGCCCGTGGCGATTTCCATGAAATCAGCCATCGAAACCTTGATGCTGCAGGCGGTAGGGGCGTCTTCATTGCTGACGACGACAGGCGAGACGGTATCGTCGATGCGCACCAGACCATCGGCGCCGAAGTCGAATTTCACGGACTTCTTGAACTGGCCACCGGCACCCATACGCTCGGTCATTTGTTCCGTAATCTGTGCAAGGCTCATGATAATTCCTTCCCCAAACAAGAAAAAAGGGCCGCCCCAAGCGGGACGGCCCTTCCTATAGCAATTCGACGAAAAGTCGAAATTACTTGGCTTCAGCCGGAGCTTCAGCAGCCGGAGCGGCTTCAGCGGCCGGAGCGGCGGCGTCGGCGGCCGGAGCAGCGGCGTCAGCAGCCGGAGCCATGGCGTCAGCAGCCGGAGCGGCTTCCGGAGCCGGAGCGGCTTCAGCGGCCGGAGCTTCAGCGGCCGGAGCTTCTTCGGCCTTCTTTTCGCCGCAAGCGACGACGAGCAGAGCGGCGCCAGCGATGATCGAGGCAGTCTTCAGCTTTTCAACGATGGTCATTTTTAATCTCCTTGGACGGTAACGCCTGAACCCAGGACGAGTTGGGTCGGCTCGGCCTTAATCCCCCAACTGTGGTAGACATTAGCGAGACGCGTGAAATCGCGCAAGCGGGTCGTTACATCAAGCGTTCATCATGCGACGAGACGTGCAAGCATGGCGGGCAGATGGTGCGCAAGCGCCTGGTCGACGTCGGACAGAGTTGCGCCGTGCCCCAGCGTTTCAAGGCTAGTGACCGGTTCGGACAGGCCGCAGGGGATTATCCCGCTGAAATCATTTATATTTGGTGCGACGTTCAGCGACAGTCCGTGAAAACTAACCCAGCGTTGCACGCGCACGCCGATGGCGGCGATCTTTGCTGGCCCTGCCGCCGTGTCTACCCAGACGCCCACCTTGCCTGGGATGATACGTCCAGCGATTCCGAAATCAGCTAGCGAGTCGATCAACCAGCTTTCCAGCGCAGCAACAAAAAGCCGAACATCGCGGCCGCGCGCAGCCAGATCCAGCATCACATAAACCACCCGCTGCCCAGGACCATGATAGGTGTAGCGCCCGCCGCGACCGGCGTCGAAAACCGGAAATCGTGCAGGATCAACAAGTTCAATAGGGTTGGCGCTGGTGCCGGCCGTGTACAGCGGCGGGTGCTCCACCAACCAGATGCGCTCCGATTCGGTGTCAGCCCTGATGCCGGCCGCGATGGCCTGCATCCGCTCCAGCGCCGCTGGATAGGCGGTGAGGCCGGGCGTGACCTCCCAAACCGGATCGACCACTTTCACAGGCTGGCGGCAAAGGCCCTGAGATCGGTCAGGAATAATTCAGGTTCTTCAAGGCTGGCGAAATGGCCACCGCGCGGCATCGTCGTCCAATGTGCGACATTATAACCGCGTTCTACCATTGATCGCGGCGGAAAGGCGAGCAGATCGCGCGGGAACGCGGCGACACCAACTGGCACCTCCACGCGGCGGTCAGCCGGCATCGCGAATCCGCCCTCCAGGAACAGGCCGCGATAAATCCACGTCGCCGTGAGGAAGCTGCGCGTGGTGAGGTAAATCATGATATTGGAGAGCATTTGATCCATCGTGAACGGCGGATCGGTATAATCGCCTGCCACATCCGACCAGCCGACGAACTTTTCGGCAAACCAGGCCGCCACGCCCATCGGTGAATCCATCATAGCAAAGCCAAGGCTCTGCGGCTTGGTGCCCTGCAGTTGCAGATAGGCGGTTTCGGTTTCGCGCATGGCGACCGCTTTCTGCATCCAGGCCATCTCGTCCGGCGTGTTCGGCGTCATGTCGGCACTGCGCAGCCCATAGCCATTGATGTGGATGGCCTCGACCCGCTGCGAATCAAGACCCATCCAGCCACCGATCACGCAGCCCCAATCGCCGCCCTGATAGATGTAGCGATCATAGCCCAGCGCGCCCATCAGTGCGTCGTAAGAGCGGGCCACCTCGCGCGGGCCGATCGGTGCCGTTGGCCGGTCAGACCAAGCGTAGCCGGGCAACGATGGCGCCACGACATGGAAGGCCGGTGCGGCCGGGTCTTCCGGTTCGGCGAGCCGTTCTAAGATCGCATCGAATTCCAGGATCGATCCCGGCCAGCCATGGGCGATCAGCAGTGGCCGCGCATCGGGCCGGCTTGAGCGCAGGTGCACGCAGTGGAGATGGAAGGGCTTGCCGCCATTTTCCCCCACGTGCACCTTGAAATGCGGCAAACGGTTTAACCGCGCCACGGCAGCCGGCCAATCATAACCGTTCAGCCAATGCGCCTGCAGACGCTGCATGTAATCGCGGTTGGCGCCGTGCCGCCAGCCGGCGTTCGGCGGCTCCTCAAACCAGCGATAGGCCGCAACGCGGTCGCGGATCCAGGCGACCTCGACCTCGTTGACCGGGATCGTGAAGGGCGTGCTGCTCACGCTGCCAGCCCCAGCTTGCGTTCCAGCTTGGTGCGCGCGGCGATGATGTCAGCGGCCTTTTCGGCGATCATTATAGTGGGCGCATTGGTATTGCCCGAAACGAGGAAGGGCATCACGCTGGCATCGATGACGCGCAGCCCTTCAACGCCGTTCACGCGCAACTGGCCATCAACCACGGCGCGTTCATCCACGCCCATCCGGCAGGTGCCGACCGGGTGATAGATGGTTTCGGCCCAACCGCGCATTTTTTCCAGCAGGGCGGCGCGATCCGTAACCTCAGGGCCCGGCCAGGCTTCGCCGTCATTGTAGGGGGCAAAGCCGGGTTGGCGGCCGATTTCACGGGCCATTTCTACACCGCGCACCAAGGTTTCGACATCTTCCGGCGCCGAAAGATAATTGGGATCAATCGCCGGTGCCGCCAGCGGATCGGCGGATTTCAGCCGAATGGTGCCGCGGCTTTCCGGGCGCAACTGGCAGACGTGCAGCTGATAGCCATGGCGCCCATCCATCGTGCCCCGGCCATGCGGATTGCCGCGCACCGGCATGAAGTGCATCTGGATATCGGGCGCTGCCAACCCTTCCCGGGTGGAGAGGAAGGCGCCCATGGGCGTTGGCATGTGGGCACCATTGCCGGTGCGGGTGAACACCCATTTCCCGAGCGCGATCATCTTGTTGATGAATTTGCTATTGTTGTTGAGCGTGACCGGCTGGCTGCAATGCCATTGTACGATCACATCCAGATGATCCTGCAGATTGCCGCCAACATCCGGGCTGTCAGCAACCACTTCCACACCGAACTGCTTCAGATGCGCCGCCGGGCCAATGCCGGACAGCATCAGCAATTGCGGGCTGTTCACCGCGCCGCCGCACAGGATGATTTCCCGCCCTATGGCGGATTGCACCTGGTTGCCTTGTGCATATTCAACGCCAACGGCGCGCTTGCCTTCCAGCAGCACGCGCCGCGCCTGCGCGCCTGTGATGATCTGCAGGTTGGAGCGCGCCCGCACTTCAGCGGTGAGATAGGCCTTGGCCGCGGAAAAACGCTCGCCATCCTTGATGGTCGCGTCATATTGGCCAACACCTTCGAAATGCGGCCCGTTGAAATCGTCGGTGCGCTTGTAACCGGCCTGCACCGCCGATTCGACAAAGGCCGCGTTCAGCGGATTGGGCAGTGCGCCCTTCCGGCTGGTGTGCAGTGGGCCGCCCGACCCGTGGAAATCATCGCTGCCGCGTTCCGAATCCTCGGCCTTACGGAAATAGGGCAGCACATCAGCCCAGCCCCAGCCGGTCAGGCCCAATTGACTCCAACGGTCATAATCGCTGGCATGACCGCGGATATAGACCATGCCATTGATCGAGGAGGATCCGCCCAGCGCCCGGCCGCGCGGCCAATAGAGCGGCCGATTGCCCAGATGCGTCTGCGGTTCGGTCCAAAAACCCCAGTCATAGGGGCTCGGCTTTTCGGGCGGGATGATCTGGGCGATGCCGGCGGGCATCTGGATCAGCATGTTGTTGTCGTTACCGCCAGCTTCCAGCAGCGCCACCCGCGTGGCCGGATCGGCGGAGAGGCGGTTGGCCAGCGCACAGCCGGCAGAACCGGCTCCCACGATAATGAAATCAAATGGCTCGGCCATCACGATGCTCCCCAAAACGATTTTGCGTAGGCTAACCCTGTATTCAGCGACGCGCAAACCGTCTGCTTGGGGAGGCAGGCGAGGCGCAGTACTTATGCCAGATCCACCATGACCTCGGCCGAAATGCCTTCCAGTGCGGACTGTACATCAGCTTCCGACACGCCGTCTGGCAGGCTGGCCACCACGTCGGCGCGGAACAGGCGGGCGCCCGACCAGGCGCCATCTTCCGCTGTGGTTTCCAGCGTTTCGATGTTTACGCCCAACGGCGTCAGCGCCTGCGCCAGTTCATTGACGATCCCCGGCCGATCCTGGGCGACCAGAGCCAGGCTGAGCCGCGTGCCGGTCGGGACGACTGCCTCGCCGGCATCGACCAGCGTGACGTTCAGCCCTTCGGCATCCACCGCAGCCACTGCCTTGTGCAGCGCCGCCAGGCGTTCGGGCGCGATTTCCACCAGCACGCTGCCCACATAGCGCCCGGCGAGCCGTGCCAGGTGTGATTCCAGCCAGTTGCCGCCGGCGTCCAGCACCGCTTCGGCGAGGGCGGCGGTCAGGCCCGGCCGATCCGATCCGATGACGGTGAGGATTACCCTGCTGGCCATGGCTATGCTCCCTAGTCGTTGTCTTCACTCACATGCGCCTGGCGGTAATGGCTGGCAAGTCAGGCCCGCACCAGTTCCGGCAAGGCTGCGGCATAGCGTTCGACATCGGCCAGCCGTCCGGTCGACACCCGCGACCATTCGGGCCAGGCTGCCCCCCACGCGCCGCGCACCAATATGCCGCGTTTGGCCATGGCGGCGGCAAAGCGGTCAGCATTGGCGACCTTCACCAACAGGAAATTGGTCTGGCTGGGCAAGGCAATAGTGCCCGCCTTAGTGACGCCTGCCTGCAGAACGCGGCGCGCGGCCGTGATGGCGCTGCGGCTCTGCTGCTGAAAGGCGCCATCATCCCAGGCAGCAATGGCGGCGGCGAGGCCGGGCGCATTTAGGCTGATGGTGACGCGGTGGCGCTTCAGTTCGGCGGCGTTGGCGGGCGAGGCGACGGCATAGCCGATGCGCAGGCCGGCCATGCCGAATAACTTCGAGAAGGTGCGGGTGACGATGATGTTGGCGCCGGCCTGCACCAGCGGCAACATTGTCGATCCTACCGGATCGTCGGCCAGTTCCATATAGGCTTCATCCACCAGCAGGGTGACGCCCGGTGGCAGCGCCTTGGCAAAAGCCAGCAGATCAGCCGCTTTCAGCATCATGCCGGTCGGATTGTTGGGATTGCACAGATAGATCATTGCCACGTCGGGTGCGGCGGCGGCGCGGGCCAGCGAGCCCAGATCGATGCCCAGATCGGGTGCCATGGCGACGCGGCGATAGTTCAGCCCCTGCGCCATCGGATAGAGCAATGGTTCATCAAATTGCAGTGCAGGCAGCAGGATGGTACCGCGCTTGCCCCAGGCGAGGGCGGCACTGGTGATGACTTCCGAGCTGCCGTGGCCCAGCACCACTTGCGATGCCGGCACGCCCAGCCGCTTGCCAATCATTGCCGCCAGCCGACTTTCCGCATCATCGGCATAATACCACGCTTGCCGCGCCAATGCGGCCATCGCTTCGATAGCCGATGCCGGCGGTCCCAACGGATTTTCGTTGTATTTGAGGTGGGCAATACCCGGCGCTGGCGCAAAGCCGGTGGGATCGGGCAGCATTGGCCGGACGGTGATGGCGTGCGCCGGCAAGGCTGCCCCTGCCATTCCTGCCAACCCCAATGCGCCCCGCCGTGAAATGTCCACCAGCCCAACCCCCTCGATCAACTTGCCGGCTGAAAAATCAGTCCAGAGCAACATTGAAGCCAAACAGCGTCCCGTTCCAGCGCTGATCCTCACAATCTTCGCGAGTGATCGCGCCGGCGGCGGGGTGGGCGGCGGGGTGGGCGGCGATGCAGCGTGTCCAAAACGCCATTGCACCAGCGTTGGCGCGCATCACGGCGACCTCCCACCTGCCCGGATAGCGATTGAACATGGCGTGGGCCGCCGCCATCCCAACTCCGGAACGGCGATGTTTTCGCACAATGAAAAATTCTGCCACATTATGATCAACCACAGTTCCACTGTGCGCTGCCGCGTTCAACAGGGCAAAGCCTGCCAATCGGGTGTCGACGCGCACCAACAGCGCGATGTGATTCACATCCTGCCACCATTTGCCCACATCGATGGAACTGTGAAAACGTCCATCAGCTTGGATTTCACATCTCGGCGTCCCGGAAAACAGTTCCGACATGTCGTGGATATACAGCTGCATCAGATTTTCTATGGCCGGCTGCGCGTTGGCATCCGCGGCCACGATGTCGACCTGCGGGTTCACGCTGGATGCCAGCTTTTGAGCGGTTGCGCCGTATCTGTCAGTGCCTCCACCGCCACCCCGATGCCGTGCTCCACCAGCGCCTTGCCCTGCACATAGTCTCGCGCGGCGTTCACACAGTCCAGCGCGATGACCTTTCCAGCCTTCAGGTAAATAAGCGAAAAGCTGCGCGTCGCCGGATCACCGCGCAGCACGGTCTGATCATGGCCGATGCTCAGGCCCATGGTCTGCAAGCGCAGATCATATTGGTTGGACCAGAACCACGGTACCGCATGGTAAGGTGCGGGATCGTCGGTCATGACGCGGGCGACGGTGGCGGCCATATCGGCGGCGTTCTGTACCGATTCCAGGCGGATTTCAGCGCCGCCGGCAAAGCTGTTGGCGTGCAGTGCGCAATCGCCAATCGCGAACACATCTGGCAGGGTGGTGCGGCAGTGGTCGTCCACCCAAACGCCGTTTCCGCCCTTGGCGCCGGCGTCGAGAAGCGGCTGCACGGCGGGTACGATGCCGATGCCGACGATCACCACGTCTGCCACGATCTGGCGCCCGTCCGTCAGCGTGGCGAGCTTCGCGTCGCCGGCTGCGGTCAAGCTGGCAAGGCCAGCGCTGGTGACGATCTCTACCCCGTGCGCTGCATGTTCGGCCTGGTAGAAGGCCGAAAGCTCCGGCCCTGCCACGCGCGCCAGCACCCGGTCCATCGCCTCGATCACCGTAACGCTGTGGCCCAGCTTGCTGAGCACGGCCGCGGATTCCAGCCCGATATAGCCGCCGCCCACCACTAGCACGCGTGATTCGGGCTTCAGATCGGCTTTGAGCGCATCGACATCGGCGCGGGTGCGGATGGCATGCAGGCCGGGCAACTCGTGACCGGGGCAGCTCAGCTTGCGCGGATCGCCGCCGGCCGCCCATACCAGCTGGCCGTAACCGATGTCCCCCGTCGTGGTTACCAGAAGGTGCGCCGCCGCATTCACTGCGGTAACCCTTGTTCCGGTTATCACCTTGACATCGCGCTCCGCCCAGAACGCCGGCGGACGCAGCAGCATGCGCTCGAAGCTCTTCTCGCCGGCCAGATAGTCCTTGGAAAGCGGCGGGCGTTCGTACGGCAATTCCGGCTCTGCCGTGATGATGGCGAGACTGCCGGTGAAACCCTTCTGTCGCAGTTGCGCGGCCAGTGCCGCGCCGCCATGCCCGCCTCCCACGATCCCCACGTCAAATTGCATGATATCCTCCCGGTTGGGGCAGGCATGCGGCAATGGCGCGTTACCTTCAAGCCGGGTTGTTGCGGATGCACTCTTTCATTTGGCCGCCGCCGCTGCCACATGAAGGCCATGGATTTGGCCGCCCACCCCGACAGTGCCGTTTATGGCCTGCTCGTTCCGCGTTCCCCGCTAGTGCGGCGGCTGTTGGCGCGCAACCCGTCGCCGTTCACCTTCACCGGCACCGGCACCTTCGTGGTGGGCCAGCCTGGCGGCACGGTCGCGGTGATTGATCCCGGCCCGGATGATCCGGCGCATGTCCGCGCGCTGATCGATGCGCTGGCCGGCGAGGCGGTGTCGCACGTCGTCATCACCCACACCCACATGGATCATTCGCCAGCCGCCCCGGCACTGAAGGCCGCGACTGGTGCTCAGATCGTCGGCTGCGCGCCGCTGGTGCTGAGCGACGATGGCCCGCGCGCCGATGCCGGGTTCGATGCGACCTATGCTCCCGATCGTGTGCTGACCGATGGCGAGAGCGTCTCAGGTCCAGGTTGGACGCTCACCGCTATCCACACACCCGGCCACACCAGCAACCATCTCTGCTTTGCGTTGGCAGAGGAAATGGCGCTGTTCACTGGCGATCATGTCATGGGCTGGAGCACCACTGTGGTCGCGCCGCCCGATGGCGACATGGCCAATTACATGGCGAGCCTGCAGAAACTGCTCACCCGTGACGACGCCATCTATCACCCCACCCACGGCGAACCGGTCACCGACCCACAGCGTTTCGTGAAGCATCTGCTAGGCCACCGCCGCCAGCGCGAAGCTCAGGTGCTGCGCGCCATCGGTGAAGGGCTCATCACCATCCCGCAGATGGTCGCGGCGATGTATGCCATGGTCGACAAGCGCCTCCACCCGGCGGCCGGCCGTAGCGTGCTGGCCCATCTCATTGATCTGGAACGGCGCGGGAAAGTGAATCGCGCCGACGAAGTGTGGAGTCTCGTCTGATGGACGCACGGTTGAACATGCTGGGCGGCGGTGCTGCCATCGACGTGAAGGTGGAAATCAACAGGCTGCGCAAGGAGCGCAACGCCGTTATCCTCGCTCATTACTATCAGGCGCCGGAAATTCAGGACATTGCCGATTTCGTTGGCGACAGCCTCGATTTGTCAAAGAAGGCCGCCGCCACCGATGCCGATTTGATCGCCTTCTGCGGCGTGAAGTTTATGGCCGAAGTGGCAAAGATTCTCTCTCCGCAAAAGACCGTGGTGCTGCCCGATCTGAAGGCCGGCTGTTCCCTGGAAGATTCCTGCCCGCCTGAGGCCTTCGCCAAATTCCGCCGCGCGCATCCGGATCACATCAGCCTGACCTATATCAACTGTTCGGCGGCGGTGAAAGCGGAGAGCGACATCATCGTCACGTCCTCGTCAGCTGAGAAGATCATCAACCAGCTGCCCGCCGATCAGAAAATCCTGTTCGCGCCCGACAAGCATCTGGGCGCCTGGCTTAACCGCAAGACCGGGCGCGACATGCTGTTGTGGGATGGCACCTGCATGGTGCACGAGAAATTCTCGGTAACGGAATTGCTCAAGCTAAAGGCGCAGCACCCGGCTGCGCCTGTGCTGGCCCACCCAGAATGCCCGGCACCAATCCTCGAACTGGCGCATTATGTTGGTGCGACCAGCGGCATCCTGAATTACGCGCTGAACTCGCTCGAGCCGACCGTCATCGTGGCGACTGAGCCCAACATCATCCACCAGATGCAAAAGGCTGCCCCGCACAAGATGTTCATCGGCGCTCCAGGTGCCGACGGCAATTGCGGTTGCAACATGTGTCCCTACATGGCGCTCAACACGATGGAGAAACTCTATCTGTCACTGCGCGACTTGACACCTCAGATCGAGGTTCCCGAAGACGTGCGGGTGAAGGCCAAGCGCAGTCTGGACCGGATGTTGGAGATGGCGGGCAATGTTTCGGCCGTGCCGGTGCGCGGTGATTGACGGTTTCGATACGGCCGTCTTTGTCGCGGCGACGTTGGCCGAGGACATGGGGCAGGGTGGAGACGTGACATCGGCCGCCGTCATCCCGGCCACGGCGCGGCTGATGGCGCTGATGGACAGTCGCGATCCGGTCGTGGTGGCCGGGCTGCCGCTGGCTGCCGCCTTCTTCCGCGCGCTCGATCCGGCCTGCACCATCACCATGCTCGTCAGCGATGGGGATGCTGTGCCGGCCGGGGCTGACCTGATACGCATCGAAGGGAACGCCCGCGCCCTGCTTACGGCCGAACGATCGGCTCTCAACACGGTGCAGCATCTCACCGGCATCGCCACCATGACCCGCCAGTATGTTGACGCGATTGCCGACACCGGCGCCGTCTTGCTCGATACGCGCAAGACTCTGCCCGGCCTGCGCGCGCTGGAAAAGTATGCGACGCGGATGGGCGGCGCAACCAACCACCGCATGCGACTGGATGATGGCGTGATGATCAAGGATAATCACATCGCAGTCGCTGGCGGCGTTGAGCCGGCGGTGCGTGCGGCCAAGGCCGCGGGCCTGAAGGGCGTCGTGGTTGAGGTGGACCGCATCGACCAGATCGAACCGGCGCTTCAAGCCGGCGCCGACCGCCTGCTGCTCGACAATATGGACGTGCCAACTTTGAAGGCCGCTGTGGCGCTGGTCGCCGGCCGGGTGCCCACCGAAGCTTCCGGCGGGGTCCGGCTCGATACAATCCGCGCCATTGCGCAAACCGGCGTCACCTTCATCAGCGTCGGCCGAATTACCCAAAGCGCCCCAGCCGCTGATATCGGCCTTGATTTCGCTTAGCCCGATCCTGCGGCACTAGCGCCGGGCGACGGCGAAGCCCGCAAAGGTTATGGAGATCGCATGACGCCAGAACCTAGCGACGGTCTCAATGCCAGTGATCGTGCCCGCGCGCTCGCCACCTTTCGCTTTATCGAACGCGGCCTGTTGTTCCTCATCGCCCTGCTTACTCTGGGCGCAGTCGCCTTGGAGCTGATCCGCGTCTGGCAAGTGCAGAACATCAATCTCGCCGATATATTGCTGATGTTCCTTTACACCGAGGTGATCGGCATGGTCGCGGCCTTCTATGTCAACAGCAGCGCTCCGGTCGTCTATCCGATCTTCATCGCCATCACTGCGCTGGCGCGGCTGATCGTGCTGCAGGGCAAGGAAATGGCGCCCCAATCGATCATCTTCGAAGCCTCTGCCATATTGCTGCTGGCCGTCGCGGCCACCATACTGATCCGGTTCAGGCAGAAGTCTGGTTGAGCTGCCGCTTGAGCAGTTTCAAATTGCGACGGTTGGAACGGAAGAAGAAGTCGAACACATCGCCAGCCAGCGGCACGCTCCCGATCAAGGCATCCACGCCAACATTGCTCAGCATCCGGACCAGCATCCAGCGTGACGCGCCCAGATTGCGGGCTTCCCATACAAGGTAAAGGCCCATTGCGGCCATGGCGGCATCGCCCACGCCTGGCACCAGGCCGATCAGCGCATCGGCACCGATGCGCGTACCAAGGCCGGGAATGCGGACCGCACCTTCAAGCAGAAATTCCAGCCGGTCGATTCGCGCCAGCGCGGACGCAGCATCAGTGCGGGGCAGGCGGGCGATGAGGGCGGGGCTCATGGCTTTGAATCTGGCCCTGATCGGCCAGCATTCAAGGGCGGATCAGATTTCGCCCTTCAGCATCGCCGGCAGCGTGGCTTCGTGGAGGCACTTCAGCTCGGTCAGCGTCACCGCGTTGCCATTCAGCACCAGCGCATCATCGCCCACTGTGCCGATGCGGGTGGCGCCAGCGATGTTGATGCCCGCAGGCGAGGTGACGAGGTAGCGGCCCTGGTCCTCGCCGAAGGCTGAGCCGGCATCCAGCGCCAGTTCCACCGTCGCGCCCAGCCCGCTCGCCATAGCCATTTCGGCCACGGCCACGGCCAGGCCGCCATCCGACAGATCATGCACGGCATTCACCGCTCCGGCCGCGATCAGCGCTGCAACCGTGTCACCAGCCACGCGTTCGGCGGCCAGATCAACCACAGGCGGCGGGCCGTCTTCCCGGCCGTGGCATTCACGCAGCCACAACGACTGGCCCAAGTGCGCGCCCGTGCTGCCGATCAGCCAGATCACGTCGCCGGCGGCCTTGAAGGCCAGATCCATCTGTTTGGCGTAGTCCGCCAGCAGGCCCACGCCGCCAATCGCCGGGGTCGGCAGGATGGCATTGCCGCCGCCGGTCGCCTTGCTTTCGTTATAGAGGGAGACATTGCCCGAAACGACCGGGTAATCCAGCGCGCGGCAGGCTTCGGCCATGCCCTCGATGCAGCCCACCAATTGCCCCATGATCACTGGGTTTTGGGGAGAGGCGAAGTTGAGGCAGTTGGTGATCGCAAGCGGCTTGCCGCCCACTGCCACGATGTTGCGCCACGTTTCCGCCACGGCCTGCTTGCCGCCTTCATGCGGATCGGCAAAGCAGTATCGCGGCGTGCAATCGGTGGCGATGGCGAGCGCTTTCTTCGTGCCGTGCACGCGCACCACCGCAGCATCGCCACCTGGCCGCTGCAGCGTGTCCGCACCCACTTGGCAATCATATTGCTCCCAGATCCAGCGGCGCGAGCACAGATCAGCGCTGCCCAGCAGGGTCTTAAGATCCGCAATGATGTCGTTGCTGGCCGGCACATCGGCCAGCGGCGCGCGTTTTTGCGTCGGCACGTGCGGCCGGTCATATTTCGGCGCGGCATCGGCCAGCGGATCGAGCAGGATCCGGCCCACCACCTCGCCATGGAAGGTCATGGTCAGGTCGCCGCCGTCGACAACTTCGCCAATCACGGCGAAATCCAGTTCCCACTTGCGGAAGATCGCCTGCGCGAAATCCTCGCGGCCGGGCTTCAGCACCATCAGCATCCGCTCCTGGGATTCCGACAGCATCATCTCGTACGGTGTCATGCCGGTCTCGCGGCACGGCACCTTGTCGAGATCAAGGCGGATGCCGACGCCGCCCTTCGACGCCATTTCCACGCTGCTGCTGGTCAGGCCGGCGGCGCCCATGTCTTGAATAGCCACGATCGCGTCTGATGCCATCAACTCGAGGCAGGCTTCGATCAGCAATTTCTCGGTGAACGGGTCGCCCACCTGCACGGTCGGGCGCTTTTCCTCGCTGTTCTCGTCGAACTCGGCGCTGGCCATGGTGGCACCATGGATACCGTCGCGCCCGGTTTTGGAGCCGACATAGACCACCGGATTGCCCACGCCGGCGGCCGCCGAATAGAAAATCTTGTCCGCCTTCGCGATGCCGACGGTCATGGCATTCACGATGATGTTGCCGTTGTAGCTCGGATGAAAGATCGTCTCTCCGCCCACGGTCGGCACGCCAACGCAGTTGCCGTAACCACCGATGCCAGCCACCACGCCCTTCACCAGATGGCGCATCTTGGGTGCGTTGATATCGCCGAAACGCAGCGCGTTCATGTTTGCCACGGGCCGCGCGCCCATAGTGAACACGTCGCGCAGGATGCCCCCAACGCCCGTCGCCGCGCCCTGATAGGGCTCGATATAACTGGGGTGATTGTGGCTCTCCATCTTGAAGATCGCCGCATCCCCATCGCCGATGTCGATCACGCCGGCATTTTCGCCAGGGCCGCAGATCACCCACGGTGCCTTCGTCGGCAGCTTGGCAAGGTGGATTCGGCTGGATTTGTAGCTGCAATGTTCGGACCACATCACCGAGAAGATGCCGAGTTCCAGCAGGTTTGGCTCCCGCCCCATCGCGCTCAACACGCGGTCATATTCTTCCGGCGTGAAACCGTGGGTGGCAACAATCTCGGGCGTGATCTGGCTCATGGCCGCGCGCATAGCCTGCGGCAGCGGCTTTGTCATGTCGCAGCAGCCGCTGCCGCCGCACTTTTCCGGCTGGCCGCCGCTGTGCGCAGCATGACGACGCCAGTATAAATGATCACCACCGACACCAGCCAGCGTAGCGGTTCCAGCGGCAGCGATTTCACCACATAGGCCGCCACCAGCACGGCCGGAATGCCGGCCAACACCATGGCCAAAGGGATACGCAGATCGATTTTGCCGGCCTTGATGTGATGCGTCGCAATGCCCGCCGCCGCAAATGAGGCGCTGGCGGCCATAATTGGAAAGCATAGGCGCGGATCAAGACCCATCAAGCTGAGCATGGCCAATGTTGGCGCATAATTGCCGATGCCGAAATTGATCAGCACGCCAAAGCCAAAACTGGCGGTAATGGCCACGATGGTCAGGCCGGGTGGCAGGCTGGTCGCCGTGCCGCCCACCGGCATCAGATCGAGATTGGACAGCACAAAAAACACCGCCGCAATCAGCAGAGCGAGGCCCACCACGCCTTGCAGGACCCAGGCCCGGGCGCGGGCGATCAACGGCAGGCCTGCCCAGCCACCGGCCAGAAAAGTCAGGATGCTGCCCACCAGCAGCACGGGATCCACCCCCACGCCCAGCAGGCTGAGGAAGATCAGTCCCTCCACCATCGTGGGCAGGGTAAGCCCGGTGATCATCGTCTGCGGGATCAGGTGATCGGGCACCAGCTTGCGGAACTTGAACCAGGCCATGGTGGGCGCCATCGATCCAATGCCCAGCGTGTCGAGGAAATTGACCACCGCGCCCAGCATCAGCGCTTCCGCGCGCGGCCACAGTCGTTGCGCGATGGCCGCGCGCAGTAGGACCACGCCGTTGAACGCCGCGGCGAGCGCCAGCAGCGCCAGAAGGATGTTGAGCATCGTTTCGTCCCCAGCCGCCGGCCGCCCTGTGGTGCAGCGCAAACTCAAAAAGGCGGCAACTGTCACTGGCGTCAATAGGGACGGCGCGAATTTGTCGTGTCGCCGTGGCGTGATGTCAGCGGCGACTGCTCAATCGCCTGGTTTCTCCGCAAATTGCGGTGCGTCGTCGCAAATGACCACCCACCCTGGTTTTGAGGCCGTGAAGATATGGCCCAATATGGTCAGCGGTGGGTCACCCTCAAGGGCACCGACTGGAACGAACATGCGGCTGCCATCCGGTGTGGGTTGCGGCATCGGGCAGCCGCACGCGCCGCAGAACACGTTTCTCCATCCGGTCGGGGTGGCATAGCGCTGAAGCGTCGCTTCTCCGGCGTCCCAAACAAAGCGCTCCTGGCGGATGTTGAGCACGGCATTGGACCCGGTTCCCGACACGCGGCGGCACTGCGAACAATGGCAGGATCCGACCGGCGGCAGCATGCCGCGCAGGTGAAAGCGCACCGCGCCGCACAGGCAGCGGCCGGTGGCGACGATGTCATCCTGCGTTTGGCGCTCTGCGTCGGTCGTGGCGTGATGCTATTGACGGCGCGCGCCGCAGCCAAAGCGAATCTGCGCCATCTGCACCTTCCGCAAACGGTTCGCCCCCGCTATGACGCGATGCAACAAATTGAAGGGCCGCCATGCCACGCACGCGCGCAGACGGGAAGAAAACGCAGATCGTCGTCGTGGGCGGCGGCGCCGGCGGGCTTGAACTTGTCACCAAGCTCGGCGCGCATTTCCCGCGCCAGGATTTCGACATCATCCTGGTCGATCGCAATCCCACCCATATTTGGAAGCCGCTGCTGCACGAAGTGGCGGCCGGCAGCCTAGATGCCAATCTGGATGAGGTTGGCTATCGCGGCCACGCCTATCGCTGGGGCTATCGCTATTTCGATGGCGCGCTGGAAGCCATTGATCGCGACGCCAAGCAGATCATCATCGCGCCGATCCGCGACGAAGATGGCAGCGAGGTGATCGGCCGCCACCGCATCCGTTATGATTATCTGGTGCTGGCGGTGGGCAGCGTTTCCAATGATTTCGGCATCACGGGCGTGAAGGACCACTGCCTTGCGCTCGAAAGCCGTCCCGATGCCGATCGCTTCCGCCGCAAATTGCTCAACCAGTGCCTGCGCGTCTCGCGCCAGATGGTCGCCGATCCGGCCAGCGATGCCACCGTGAAAGTGGTGATCGTTGGCGGCGGCGCCACCGGCGTGGAACTGGCTGCCGAGCTTTATTCCGCCGCCGATGCGCTGGGCTTCTATGGCCTTGAAGTGTTCGATGGAAAACGTCTGCAGGTGTCGTTGCTCGAAGCCGGGCCGCGCATCCTGCCGCAACTTCCCGAAAAACTGGCGGCCGCAGCCCATTCGGAACTGGAAAATCTTGGCGTCAAGGTGCTGGCCGGAACGCAGGTAGTGGCCGCCACCGCAGATGCCATCATGGTCCGGGATGGCCCCGCCATTGCTGCCGATCTGAAGGTTTGGGCGGCCGGGGTGAAGGGGGCTGAATTCCTCAATGGCATTGGCGGGCTGGAAACTACCCGCAGCAACCAGCTGCTGGTGAAAGACACGCTGCAGACCACGCGCGACGACTGCATCTTCGCCATCGGCGATTGCGCCAGCTACACACCGCCTGGGCAAGACCGCCCGGTGCCGCCCCGCGCGCAGGCCGCGCACCAGATGGCCGATGCCACCTTCCGCAACATCAAGGCGCTGATCGCCGGCAAACCGCCGCGCTCGTTTGTTTATGCCGATAACGGCTCGCTGGTGAACCTGGCGCGCTATTCCACCGTGGGTAGCCTGATGGGCAATCTGGTAGGTGGCAAGATGGCGATCGAAGGCCGGCTGGCGCGCTTTGTCTATACCTCGCTCTATCGGATGCACCTGATCGCTATCCACGGATGGCTTAAGGGCCTGTTCCTGATCCTGATGGGCCATGTGAACCAGGTAGTTCGGCCGAAACTGAAGCTACACTAACGACCCGTCACCCTGGCGCACGCCGGGGACGTTGCCTGCATTTTGCGGTCGCGCGCAGGTCGAGGCTCCAGCCCCAACAACTGTCGTGATCCACCTTTGATCCAGATCAACGCCGGCACCTCCACAGTGGCCCTAAAGCCGCGTCATGGCTATCTTCCATCCCGATCTCGCCGCGCAGCCAGTGCCGCGCTACACCAGCTACCCCACGGCAGCGCAATTCCACCAGGGCGTGGGTGCAGCTGAGCAGGTGCAGGCACTGGCCGCCATCCCTGCGGGTGCACCGGTATCGCTCTATCTCCACGTGCCCTTCTGCCGGCAGATCTGCTGGTATTGTGGCTGCAACACCGGGGTGGCGGCCAGTGACCGGCTCCGGCGTTATGAAAGGGCACTGCTGGCCGAAATTGCGACGGTAGCGGGCTTGTTAAAGGGTAGGGTGATTGCTGTGCAGTTTGGCGGCGGCAGCCCCAATGCGCTGGCCGCGCCCGTGCTGGCCCGCATCATCGCGGCCCTGCGTACGCGGTTCGACGTGGCAAGCGACGCCGAAATCGCCATGGAGCTTGATCCGCGCGCCATTCAACCTGGCGACGCCGGGGTGCTGGCTTCCGCCGGTGTCAACCGCATCAGCCTGGGCGTGCAGACCTTCGCGCCGCACGTGCAGAAACTGATCAACCGGCTGCAACCCTTCGACACCATCATGGCCGCAGTAGACCAGTTCCGCGGGTCCGGCATCAAGGCGATCAACTTCGACTTGATGTATGGTCTGCCCGGCCAGAGCGTTGTCGATCTCACCGAGACCATCGAACAGGCGCTGCTTCTGAAGCCTGATCGGGTGGCGGTGTTCGGCTATGCCCACATGCCATCGGCCATTGCCCGGCAGCGGATGATTTCCGATCTTGATTTGCCGGCCGCAGCGGCGCGCTTTGCCATGAGTACGGCGGCACACCGACTGTTCACGGCGGCTGGCTATACCGCCATTGGATTTGATCATTTTGCCCTGCCAGATGACAACCTGGCGCACGCCGCAGCAGATGGCGCGATGATCCGTAATTTCCAGGGTTATGCCACGCAGGCCGGCGAGGCCGTAATCGGACTGGGCGCTACCGCGATCAGCCAGTACTCCGGCCTGATCGTACAGAATGAAAAGCATCTGGGCCAGTGGGAGGCCGCTGTGAACGCTGGGCACTTGGCCGGCACGCGCGGTGTAGCGGTGAACGCCGATGATGCCCAGCGCAGCGACGTGATTGCCCGCCTGCTGTGTGATGGCATGGTGGACGTGCCGGAGCCGCTGGCTGATGCGCTGCCCCACCTGGCAAAGCATGCAGCGCGCGGGCTGGTGCGGCTGCATGGCCGGCAAGTGGCGCTCACGCCCGATGGCTGGCCCTATGCTCGGCTTATCGCATCGGCCTTTGATGCGCATTTGAAGGCCCCGCAGCGCCATTCGAAAGCGGTCTGAGCCCGCTTATTCGTGAAACTCCGCCAACTCTGGGATGCGGGTGAAGGCAATCGCCGGCCCGCGTGACCTTGTGGCGCCGCTTTCATGGTGCCCCAGCGTGACGGCATCGCGGCCAAAGCGCTGGTTCATGCGGTCCATCGCTTCGCTCAGCGCCAACCGCCGGGCATCGGTGCGGGGGCACAGTAGCGCGTCTGAATCAAACAGATCGGCCTGCGCGGCGTTGGCCGGCGTCAATTCCGCCAGCACTACTCCCACCTGCAACAGGCGGCGGTGCGGGAACTCCGCCGCCATCCGCGCCCAGAGACCCTCCATGGCTTCGATCAGGCTGATCGAATCCATCACTTGGCCCAGCTTTAACCCGGCCTTCCACTTGGTGCCACGTATCTCGCCCTTCACGTACAGGCCAAGCCAGCCGGTGCGGCTGTTGGCGCGGCGCAGGCGGGTGCCGGCCTTCATCACCAGCCGCCGCGCCACCAGCCGCGCCACCGGCAACGTGCGCTTCTCCGGACCCAACACGTGGCTGTGGCCGATGCTGCGCCGCTGTGTTTCCATGTCGGCCACCTCATGCCCGTTCAGCAGCCGGTGCAACCGCTCCCCCCATACGCTGCCCCAGGCGCCGCGCGCCTGGCTCGGGTTCATCGCCAGCAATTGCGCCATCGTCACCAATCCGGCTGCGGCCAGCCGTTTTTCCATCGCCCGGCCTACGCCGGGAATATCCGAGAGCGGCAGTCGCTCTAGCCTCGCTTGGCGCACATCCTCGGTCAGAATGGTCAGCCCGTCGGGCTTTTTCATGTCGGCTGCTATCTTGGCCAGCAGCCGGTTTGAGGCAACGCCAATGGAGGCGGTGAGGCATTCACCCACATTGGCGTTCAACCCGGCCTTGATCGCCGTTGCGAGGGCGGCTACTGCGGCCGGGCTATTCTCGTTGTCCATCAGGCGGCAAGCCACCTCGTCGATGGAACAGATATTGGTCACCGGCACGTGCCGGTTCACCTCTTCAATTACCTTGTGGTGAAACCGCACATAATCATCATGGCGGCCAGGCACGATCACCACATCGCGGCACATGGCTTTAGCCCGCCAGATCTTGGTGCCGGTGCGAATTCCATAGGCCTTGGCCTCATAGCTCGCCGCAATCGCGCTGGTGCTGTCTGTCATCACCGGCGCCACCACCACCGGCCTGCCGCGCAGGGCCGGGTTCAACTGCTGCTCAACGCTGGCGAAATAGCTGTTGAGATCAAGATAGAGCCAACGCAGAGGTAGCGAATCAGCCATGCAGATCGCATAGCAGAATCAGAACAAAAAATGAACAAACAAACTGCGTCATCCGGCACCTTCCGTTGCCCGCGCTAGCCTGTATTGTGCTGGCCATGTCGATCGATCCCGCAGACCGCGCTATCCTGGCAGAGGCCGCCGCCCACGAACCCGAAGGTATCCGCGCCGTCTCGGCCGGAGCGCTGGCCGTGCGGCAATTGCGCTATTATGATTATTGCCTGGCGGCTTTTGCCGTCATCCTGATCTGTTCCAACCTGATTGGCGCCGGCAAGCAGGCCGCCATCACCCTGCCGTGGAGTGCGGAGCCGCTGATCTTCGGTGCCGGCATATTGTTCTTCCCGCTCGGCTATGTGCTGGGCGATGTGCTCACCGAAGTCTATGGCTATGCTCGCGCCCGCCGGGTGGTGTGGGTGGGATTTGCCGCGTCAGTGTTTACCGCCTTCATGTGTGCCGTGGTGGTGGCCATGCCGCCGGCACCGGGCTGGACGGGCCAGGAAACATTGGCGGCCGTGTTCGGCCAGACGCCGCGCATCTTCCTCGCATCAATCACTGCGTTCTGGGCCGGGGAATTTGCCAACAGCTTCGTGCTGGCACGGCTGAAATTGTTGACCCAAGGCCGCTGGTTGTGGACGCGCACTATCGGTTCAACTGTGGTGGGGCAGGGGGTGGACAGCCTGATCTTCTACCCGCTCGCCTTTCTCGGCCAGCCGGATTGGCCGGTGGAGCGCGTGGCGCTGATCGCCGTCACCAATTATGGCCTGAAGGTCTTGTGGGAAGTGTTGCTCACGCCTGTCACCTATGCCGTGATCGGCTGGTTCAAGCGGGTTGAAGGTCTGGATGTCTACGATACCGGCACGGATTTCACCCCGTTCAATACGAAGGTGTAACGGCTCGGCGTTTTGCTGACTTGAAAACAGGCTGGGGATTACGGCGGGTCGCGTCCGCCCGGTTCGGGCGGCCACCGCGCGTCAGGAAGGCGCCGGCATCAAAACGAACATCGCCGCCAGCATCACGATCGATACAGCCGCCATTACCAGCCAGATCACCGCCATCAGCGGCATCAGTGCGATGCCTGCCAGCGACAGGGGCGCCCTCGGAACGGTAACGCTCAGAGCCGGGTTGTACACCTTGGTTTCTTTCGAAAGCCCCTGACCCCCAGCTCCAAAGCCAAACTGGGGAAATTTCATCCAACGCTCACAGCCGTTAAGACATGATTTCTGGTCAGGCCCCGGCGCTGCGCGGCCCTCACAGCGCCCCAGCTACAACGCGAGCCGCAACAGATCGCGGCCCACGATGATACTCCCACCAAAGGCCTTGGCCGCCGCCGCCTGCCACATGTCGTCTGTCACGCTGGCATCGCCCCCCGGCACAAAATGGCTGAGCACCAAGGTCTTTACGCCCGCCGCTGCAGCGATCTCGCCGGCCTGCTCCGCCAGAGTGTGGCTGGCCAGCAAGTGCGTCCGCAACGTCGGCGCGTTGGATTCGGAGGCAATCAACCGCTCCATCGCCGGCAGATACATTACCTCCTGCACGAGGAAATCCGCCTCCCGCGCCAGATCGATTAGCGCCTTGCACGGCCGCGTATCGCCAGACCATACTACCGATTTGCCACCCCAATCGAAGCGATAGGCGAATGAATCAAACAGCGGCGGATGCTCCACCCGCGCCGCCGTCACCTTCAGGCCACCCCCGCCCAACTGAACGTCCAGCTGCACCCCCGGTTTCACCTCGGCTACACTAATCATCTTGCGCAGATCCGGCCGGCCCTCGTCCGCCATGCGCGTCTCGATATCCACGCGCGCAAACCGCAGCCAATCCCGCGCCATCTGCTTCATGCTCTTGGGCCCATGCACCGTCACCGGCGTCGTGAGCGCCCCACTCCACGCCAGCCACGGCAGGGTGAAGGCATCGGCGACATGATCATTGTGCAGATGCGTGATCCACACATGCGCAAGGTTCTTGAGCGGCAAGCCCGCCAACGCCGCCTGCCGCGCCACGCCATTGCCGGCATCAATTATGTGGAGCTGTCCGCCAATCATCAGCGCCATCGCTGGCGCCGCCCGTAGCGCCTTCGGGGTCGGCCCGCCGCCTGTGCCGAGCAGTACAAGTTGATCGGGCAGGGACTGGGCGCGCAGACCGTGCGGCAGCAAGGCGGCCGCGCCAGCAAGAGCGAGCATCTGACGGCGTGTGTGCATGATAGCCTCCCGCCGCTACGGTGCGTTAGCGCTTCGGCAGAGACAAGCGGAAACAAGGCCTCCTTTTTGTACCTCCGACACATCCTGCCGTTTCCCAAATTATTTGGGATGGACGCAATCAGCGGCCTGTGGTGAGCAATGGGCGTGACGGTTTCAGAACACTCAGCGGAGATGTTTTCCGGTCTTTCCGATCGTGAACGGGAAGTCCTGCGCCTGCTGGCGTTTGGCCATACCGTCAAGACCATCGCCGTTCAGCTTGGCAGTACGGAAACTGCCATCAACGAGCGTTTGCGCGATGCCCGCCGCAAGACTGGCGTTGGCAGCAGCCGAGAACTGGCGCGCCTGCTTGATGCCCAGAAAATCTGGGACAGGAAAATCGATCTTCCGGTCGGCAGCGCGGTGGTCAACCCTTCGATCCAGCCTGCGTATGGTGGGCTTTTCAGATCGAAAGGACAGATCATCATGTTTATTGCCTTGCCGCTTGCCGCTGCTGCCATGGTTGCTGTGGCGACGCCTTATACGGACACCCCGACCGTTCAGACCAATGCCGCCAGACCGTCACCACTGCTTGGTAGTTGGGCGCTGGACGTGGCCCATATCCCGGAAAATGAACGGCCGCAGCGCGTCACCATCAGCTTCCGCGTCGCACCGGATGGGAAATGGACCACGTTGGTGGAGGTCGTCGCGCCTGATGGTTCGAGCCAACATGCAGAATCGACGGCAGCCGTCGATGGCGTGCCCGTGGCCATCAATGGGACCATGGGGGCAATTGACACGGTGGCACTGCGTCAGCCCGCGATGAACACGTTGGTGATGACGCTCGGCAAGGGCGGTGTGCCGGTTTCGACCCGCGTCTATGCTGTCTCTAAGGACCGGAAGTCGATGACTGAAACCATCGTCTGGGCCGGCGGCAGCTTGCCGAAACTCGAAACCACCGTCTTCAACCGGATCGACTGACAGCCGCGGGCTTTGCTATCGGCAAGAAGTTATGAAAAGTAGCGGGCCGTAAAAACGAAGGTGGCTGCAGGGACCCAGCCCCTGCCCGCAGAGGAACCTTAGATTTACCCTAGCGCCGACTGCACCGCTTCGAACAGCCGGCGGCCATCGGTGCCGCCTTGGGCGTCTTCGATCAGCCGTTCCGGGTGGGGCATCATGCCGAGCACGTTGCCGGCGTCGTTGAGGATACCGGCGATTCTGCGGGCCGAGCCGTTGACCTCTTCGGCGTAGCGGAAAGCAACGCGGCCTTCGCCTTCGAGGCGGTTCAGCGTGTCTTCGTCGGCGAAATAATTACCGTCGTGGTGGGCGACGGGGATCATAACCGTTTCACCGGCGGCATAGCGGCTGGTGAAGATGGATTGGCTGTTGGTGACTTCAAGGCGGACTTCGCGGCAAACGAAGTTGAGGCCTGCGTTGCGCATCAGGGCGCCGGGCAGCAGGCCGGTCTCGGTAAGGACCTGAAAGCCGTTGCAGATGCCCAGAATAGTGCAGCCTTTGCCTGCGGCCTGGACAACGGCCTGCATGACGGGGGAGCGTGCGGCCATGGCGCCGGAGCGCAGATAATCGCCGTAAGAAAATCCGCCAGGGATGCCGATGAAATCAAGGCCTTCGGGCAAGCTGGTTTCGGCGTGCCACACCATTTGAGGCGCGGTGCCGGTCACCTTGGTGATGGCATCGGCCAAATCCCGATCGCAGTTGGAACCGGGGAAGACGATGACCGCGGCCTTCACGGCATTTCGATCCGGAAATTCTCGATCACGGTGTTGGCGAGCAACTGGCGGGCCATGGCTTCGACCGTCTCGCGGCTCGTGCCATCGGCCAGTTCAAGCTCGATGATCTTGCCGGCGCGGACTTCACCGACGTCGTTGAAGCCCAGGCCTTTCAAGGCCGATTCGATGGCCCGGCCCTGCGGGTCGAGCACGCCATTTTTCAGGGTGACGGTGACGGTAACTTTCATGGGCGCGGCCATAGGCTGAACCAGCGCAGCGTGCAAGCGTTCAGCCCAGCAGCACGACCGCTGCTGCACCCAATCCCGCTGCCAGCAGCAGCCACGGGGTGGACCAGCCACCGGGCACCTTTTCCGGCAATGGCGGCAGCGGGGATTGCGGCGGGGCGGCACCGGGCATGGGGTTTTCCGCGACCCACTGGCGGAAGATGCGAGGCAACTGGCTGAGCGCGCGGGCGTTGAGGACCAGGCGATCGGCGATAATGGCTTCCGGACCCATCTCGTCGCGCACCCAATCACGCACATATGGTTCTGCGACTTCCCACATGTTGACGTGGGGATCGATGGTGAGTGCTACGCCTTCCACCATCACCATGGTTTTCTGCAGCAGCAGCAGGTGCGGCTGAACCGGCATGTCGAAGCTGCGGGTAATGGAGAACAGGCCTTCGAGCAGATCGGTGATGGCGATGTCTTTCGCCTGGCGCCCGCGGATTGGCTCACCAACCGCGCGCAGGGCGGTGGCGAAGGCTGCCGGGTTGTGGTGTGGCGGCACATAACCGGCCTCGAAATGGATTTCGGCGACGCGGGCATAATTGCCGGTGACGAGGCCGTAGAGGATTTCCGCGAGATAGAGCCGGGCGCGGCGGTTGATGCGGCCCATGATGCCGAAATCGATAACGCCGATGCGGGCATGGTCGACTCCGTTACCGGGCGGGATCACGAATAGATTGCCTTGGTGCAGATCGGCGTGGAAGAAGCCCTTGGCGATAGCCTGAGCGAGGAAGCCGTTGACCAGCACGCGGGCCAATGCCGGCCGATCGATATCGAGCGCAGCCAGGGCCGGCCGATCCGATACCTTCACCCCGTCAATCCAGTCGATCACCAGAACGCGGCGGGTGGAACGTTGCCAATCCACGCCTGGCACGACGAAATCGGGTTCGCCGGCCAGGATTTCGCCCAGTTCCGATGCATTGGCGGCTTCGCGGCGCAGATCGAGTTCGGCTTCGATCCAGCTCTTGAAGGTGGCGATGACGGCCCGTGGTCGCAGGCGGGCGAATTCGCCGCCCAGTGTTTCGATGTGGCCGGCACCCCATTCATAGGTGGCCAGCGCCGACGATACCTCCGCTTCGATGCCGGGGCGCAGCAGCTTGATGGCGACCGTGCGGCCATCGTTGGTGAGGCCTTTGTGCACCTGGGCGATGGAGGCGGCGCCGACGGCTTCGGGTTCGATTGATTGGAACTGGCTCTTCCAGTCGCCGTAGATTCCGTTCAGCACCGGCTCGATCACGCTAAAGGGAGCAGGCGGCACGGCGTCTTGCAGGCGTGCCAGATCGGTGGCCGCTTCCAGACCGATCAGATCGGGGCGGGTGGCCAGCGCCTGGCCCAATTTGATCGCTGCGGGGCCAACGGCGGCAAGACCGGCGGCGAAATCCGGGGTGGTCGGAGCGCCGGTGCCGAAGCGCGCGACTTTTGCCAGAAGCCGTATAGCCGTTGGCAGCCGCCGGTCCTCAAACGGACGCAGAACGCCATGGCGCGCCATCCGCCGGCCCCAAACCAGCAGCCGCCACAGGTGAACGAGGGCGATCAAATCAGACCTTCCATCCCGAATGGATGGCCACTGCTCCGCCCAGGATCGGCGTGTATTTCACCTGAGTGAAGCCGGCAGCGCCGATCATCGCGGCGAATTCCGGCATCTTGGGAAAGCGCCGGATCGATTCGATCAGATAACGATAGCTGTTGCCATCCTTGGCAACGATTTCGCCGATACGCGGTACCAGTTTTTCCGAATAAATATCATAGGCCTCTGCAAAACCGGGCCAAGTGGTGGTGGAAAATTCCAAACAGAAGAAGCGCCCGCCATAGCGCAGCACACGGTGGGCTTCCTTGAGTGCGGACGGAATATCGGTGACGTTGCGTATGCCAAAAGCGATGGTGTAGGCATCAAAGCTAAGGCTCGGGAAACTCAAGGTCTCCGCATTCTCTTCACGCCAGATCAGGCTGGTCAGGCCCTTTTCGGCGGCGCGTTCCATGCCTACCTCCAGCATCGCCGGGTTGATATCGGCGACCGTCACATTGGCGCCGACCTTCTGCATGCGGAACGCGATGTCCCCGGTGCCGCCGGCCATATCGAGAATGTCCTCACCGGCCTGCGGGTTCACCCGGCGGACGAAATCATCCTTCCAAACCCGGTGCATACCGGCCGACATCAGATCGTTCATGATGTCGTAACGCTTTGCTACAGAACGGAAAACATCACCCACGCGGCGAGTTTTCTCCTCCGGGGCAACCTCTTCATAACCAAAGCTGACGGTGTCGCTCATCGCCTGTCCTTTTCGAACCGGGGCTTAGCCGAGGCTTGGCGGCCATGCAAACGCCGCCTATGTCGCGGTCATGCCCGAACTTCCCGAAGTCGAAACCGTGATGCGTGGATTGACGCCCGTCTGGGCAGGCCAATGCTTCACCCGTGTCGTCGCATACCGTCCCGATCTGCGCCGGCCCTTGCCCGAAGCGTTGGGCCAGCGGCTTACGGGCGCAACCATTGTGCGGTTGTGGCGGCGGGCGAAATACGGGCTGGTGGAAACCGATCGTGGTGACACGCTGATTATCCATCTCGGCATGTCGGGCCGGATGCGTGTCGATCCCGGTGAACGGGAGAAGCATGATCATGTCGTGTTCGAAACTGGCAATGGGCGAGTGGTGGCCTTTAATGATGCACGGCGGTTCGGCAGTCTCGATCTGGTCGCAACCAGTGATGCGTCCAATCATTCCTTGCTCGTTGGCATCGGTCCAGAGCCATTGGGGCCGGACTTTGGCCTGGCGCTGCTGAAGCGCATCTTTGTCGACCGTTTGGCGCCAGCGAAGGCGATCCTGCTCGATCAGCGGCTGATTGCGGGCTTGGGCAATATCTATGTCTGTGAGGCGTTGTTCCGCGCCGGTATCCACCCGGAAACGCCGGGCGGGCAGGTGACGACCGCGCAGCTCAAGCGCTTGCAGCCGGCGATATCCAGCGTGCTTGAGGAAGCCATCGCGGCTGGCGGTTCCACCCTTCGTGACCATGCGGCGCCCGATGGAACGCTGGGCTATTTCCAGAAGGACTTTGCCGTTTATGGGAGGGAAGGAACTGCTTGCCCTGTCTGCGCCAAGCCAGTGGAACGCATCGTCCAGTCCGGCCGTTCCAGTTTCTTCTGTCCCTCGTGCCAGCCGTCGTTCCAACTGCGCCGAAAGGCTTGACCGGAGGGCTGCCCTCGCTTATGGCGCTCACCTTCCGGCGTTACCCTCGTAAGGGGTAAGCGCCTCTTCATCATTGATCAGACTTGCAGGAAATCATGGCCAATACGCCCCAAGCTGAAAAGCGCATCCGCCGCAACGACCGCCGCGCCGCGATCAACAAGGCGCGCGTTAGCCGCATCCGTACCTTCGTAAAGAAGGTCGAATCCAGCCTCGCTGCCGGTGATGCCGCGGCTGCTTCCGAAGCGTTGAAGGCTGCACAGCCTGAAATGATGCGTGGCGTCGCCAAGGGCGTGCTCCACAAGAACACCGTGTCGCGCAAGATCAGCCGCCTTGCCGCCCGCGTGAAGGTTCTTGCTACAGCTTGATTTTATTCTTTGCGCAATCGCGCTGACAAGCCATTTCGGAAAGGGGTGTTGCCACGCAGCGGCACCCCTTTTTTTATGTGACACATCGCCGACCTCAAGTGCCGCCCAGCTTGGTGGTGATTCGCTGTCACTGTCATCGAATCGCCACTGGAGTTGCCGATTCGCAGGCTTTCCCCGCGGGTCATTAGTGTCAAAGTAGAACAAGCCGTGATCGGTTGCGGCGCACAAGCAAATTGCTGCGCTGGAGCACGTCCGGCAATGGTGCCTGCGACGTCATCAAAGCGTCATTGGTTTGACACAAAAAATCCAAGCGGTTAGCCGGCAACGCTGCTTGATCTCATCTGCAACCGGCAATGATTCGGCCCATAAATCCAAAGAGTTGGAACGCTCTCCACGGTAGGCCTCCGGATGGGCTGTCAACAGCTTTATTTGGCTGTGGATGGAAATTGGTCGCTTGCGGCGTTGGGCCTGCCCTGCTTATTTGGCACAGGGTTTGGACCGGCCGGCATGACGAATGCCAAACGGTTCGATCACTCAACAAGCGATGCTGGTTGTGCCTTCGGTGAGGCGCAAACGTCCAAGTGCGCCCGGCTGAACACGGCCGGGTAGTGTCGTGCGTTCTATTCGAAAATGGACCTCCGCAGGTGGGGACCTGTATTAAATGCCGGGGTGCGGCGGAAGGAAGGGGTGCGTGTCGACGGCTGTTGCATCAGTTATGCCTTCCGGCTTCCAGCCGATGCCGCAGGGTGGTTCGGCCGATTTTTCTGCGAACGATCGGGACGCGTGGACCCGCGTGCGCGCCGCCCTGAAGACTGATGCCGGCGATCACAGTTATGAAGCTTGGTTGGCGCCGTTGGTCTTTGTCGGCTGCGACGGCGACACGTTGCGATTGGCGGCGCCGTCGGCCTTCGCCGCTGATTGGGTGAGCAACAACTATTCTGATCTGCTGCGTCGTCATTGGTCGCAGCATCAGCCGTCCGTCCGGCGTGTTGCCGTACAGCAAGGGCAAGCCATGGTGGCACCGCCGGTCGCAAAGCTTGCCTTGCCATCTGTGAGCCAGCCTCTGCCGGTCGATTCGCGCTACAGCTTTGACAATTTCATCGTCGGTAAGTCCAACGAATTGGCCTACAATGCAGCGCTGGCCATGGCTGAGACAGGCGCTCCGGGCTTCAACCCGCTATTTCTTCATGGCACCACGGGGTTGGGCAAGACACATCTGATGCACGCCATCGGCAATACCTATCTTGCGCACCACCCCACCGCCCGCGTCGCCTATCTTTCGGCTGAGAAATTCATGGTCGAATTCATGGCGGCCATGCGGGCCAAGGACACGATTAGCTTCAAGCAGCGACTGCGGTCGGTCGATCTCTTGATGATCGATGACGTGCAGTTCATTGCCGGCAAGGAATCGACGCAGGAAGAATTCTTCCACACGATGAACGAGATAATCGGAGCCGGGAAACGTCTGGTCATTACTGCCGATCGTTCGCCGCAGAATCTCGAAGGCATCCAGGAACGTATCCTGTCGCGCATGGCCTGGGGGCTGGTCGCAGATATCAACCCGGCCGATTACGAGCTGCGGCTGAATATCCTGCACGCCAAGGTGGCGGCGTTGGGCAACCGCGTCGCCGTGCCGGATGACGTGATCGAGTTCCTCGCCCGCAAGATCACCGCAAATGTTCGTGAGCTAGAAGGCGCATTGAACCGTGTAACGGCCTTCGCTCTGCTGGTGAACAAGCCGGTAAGCCTTGAATTCACGCGTGAAACGTTGGCCGATCTGCTGCGCGCCCACGAAAAGAAGCTGACCATCGACGAGATTCAGCGCAAGGTTGCCGATTATTTTGGCCTCAAAGTTGCCGACCTATTGTCAGAACGTCGTGCCCGCGAAGTTGCCCGCCCTCGCCAGATCGCCATGTATCTGGCCAAGAAGATGACTCCGCGTTCGTTGCCCGAAATTGGCCGCCGGTTCGGTAAGCGCGATCACACCACAGTAATGCACGCGGTAAAACGAGTTGAGCAACTACGCGCTGATGATAGCGAGATTGACAGTGATGTGGCCACCCTCATGCGTCTGCTTGACGGCTGAGCCTTTCCAGGTCGCTGCGAAGCGAGTAACGGCGCTGCTGTGCAGCGCCTGAAATACTCTGGGCCCTTCTGGTTCGTCCTTTCCTGCTGCGCCTTTGCGTCGATGTGGGTGATGATCCGCTACGCTGCGCGCCACCTGCATAGTTTTGAAATCGTTTTCTTTCGCAATTTTATTGGCTTGCTCTTCTTGGCTCCGATGATCCTCGGCAATCCCAACCTGATCAGGCTGGATCGGATGAAGGTGCACCTGGGCCGCGCCACCTCCGGCTTCATTGCCACGATGGGCACCTTCTATGCGGTAGCCAATGCGCCGCTCGCCACTACCCTGGCCATAAACTACACGGCGCCGCTGTTCGGCACGCTGGGTGCCGTGCTGGTGCTAGGTGAGCGCATCCGGGCCCGGCGCATCGCCGCGCTGGCGGTGGGCTTTGTCGGCATGCTGCTGGTGCTGCGGCCTGGCCAATTGCCCCTTTCCCTAGGAATCGCTGCCGGGATCATCTCTGCGGTGTCTACCGGTTATTCGATTGTGGCCATGCGCAGCTTGGTGGGAGTGGATGATGCCCGTGCGGTGGCGGCATGGACTTTCATCCTGACGACCATTCCCAGCTTGGCCGTCGCCTTGTTTGTTTGGACCGCACCGCCGCCGGCCGTCTGGCCACTGCTGGCCGGCATCGGTGCGGCCGCCGCCATCGGCCAACTCACCCTGACCCGGGCTTTTTCATTGTCCGAAGCCTCTGCCGTGCTACCGCTGGACTTCGTGCGCTTCGGCCTTGTCACCGCGGCCGGCATCCTGCTGTTTGGCGAGACCTATGATGCGCTCACCCTGGCTGGTGGTGCACTGATCCTGTCATCCACTATCTATCTGGCCTGGCGTGAAGCGCAGCTCAAAAAGCAGGGCTGATTGTTTGGAAAGGTTGCGGGCGCTGGCAGTGCTGCCCATAAGCGGGCGTCATTGTTTTCACTTGGGAGGTTCACATGAATCTGGAAGGTTGTTCGGCGGTGGTCACTGGCGGCGCATCGGGTCTGGGCGCGGCCACGGCGCGGCTTCTGGCCAGCCACGCCGTCAAGGTCGCCATCTTTGATATGAATGCCGAAAAAGGCGAAGCGGTTGCGGCCGAAATCGGTGGCGTGTTCTGCAACGTCAACGTCACCAGCGATGAATCGGTCGATGCTGGGTTTGCGAAGGCCCGCGCGGCGATCGGGCAGGAGCGGATCCTGATCAACTGCGCCGGCACCGGCAATGCCATCAAGACTGCTAGTCGTTCCAAGGAAGATGGCAGTATCAAGCATTTCCCCTTGGATGCCTTTGATCGCATCATCCAGATCAACCTGGTAGGCACCTTCCGCTGTATCGCCAAGTCGGCCGCAGGCATGATGAGCCTGCCGCCGATGGAAAACGGCGAACGTGGCGCCATCGTCAACACCGCCAGCGTGGCCGCCGAAGACGGCCAGATCGGCCAGGCGGCGTACTCTGCGTCCAAGGGCGGTGTGGTCGGCATGACCCTCCCGATCGCCCGCGACCTGTCGAGCGAAGGCATTCGCGTCAACACCATCCTGCCCGGCATCTTCAACACCCCGCTGCTGCAGGGTGCGCCGGACAATGTGAAGGCGGCGCTGGCCGCGACCGTGCTGTTCCCGAAGCGTTTGGGCGGCCCGGAAGAATATGCGAGCCTTGCGGTTGAAATGTGCCGGAACAGCTACTTCAACGGCGAGGATGTGCGGTTGGATGGAGGCATCCGGATGGCCCCTCGTTGAGCTGGCTACGGATATCGGCGCTATTCGCAGACCCGGAGAATCGCGGGCAGCGATCGAAATGGGCGGGGCATCCCCCGCCCTTTTTGACACGTCCGACCGCACGGCTTGGCCGCGCTCTTCCTTCCTTCCCTAACCCCTGAAGCGGACACGCCGCCGCCGCCGCCGGCCGCGCGCAAAGAGCGTTCCTGTCCGCGAGACAGCGCCCGTTTCCCGTCAATTTTCAAATCGCCAAATCGTCGGGTCAGCGCAGCTAATGCGGCATTCAGGATCTTTTCTCACGGAGCCGGCTCAACCTGCGGCACGATCCGGCGCTGTGGCGAGCAAGTAGATCTTGCCCGTGTAGGACGGCGCTCGTCCATTCATCATCCGGCAACACACAGCGCCCCACAGTCCACGGCATGAAACCCGCGCTTCTCCTCGCCGCCCTCTTCGCCGTCCCCGGTTTCGCGCAAACCCCGCCTGCCATCATTGGGCAGACGTTCATCCCGGCGCCGTGGTGGATGAAGGACCCGGTGATCGCGTCGATGGGCCATGTCCGCACCGAGGTGCCGGCCAACCGCGCCCGTTTCGCCGTCCGCTTCTCGGCGGTGGAAAAGACGGCGGCCGGTGCCACCAGTGTCGCCACGGCCAAGGCAAGGGAACTGGATGCGGCGCTCGCGGCACTGGGCAAGGACAGGGTGCGGTTGACCACCAGTCTAAGCACCCGCCCGCTTTATGACCAGTATCGCCAGAAGGATGGCACGTTGGTGGAAAACCAGCGGGCCGACATGATCGAATCCTATGAAGTGAGCACTGTTCTCAGCATCGAGGTTCGTGACACCGACGTGCTGGAACGCGCCTATCGCTTGGCTGTGGCCGCCCGCCCGTCGGCCATCGACACGCCGTCGTTCAGCCTTGAACCAGAAAATGCTCTCAAGACCTGGCTCTACGAAGCCGCGATTAAGGATGCCGCGCGTCGCGCCCGGCTTGCCACGGCAGCGGCCGGCGGCCGGCTGGGGATGGTGAAGGTGATCGATCCCTCGGGCGGCGTTTGCCAGACGCAGGTGCTGGCCGGCTGGCCCAGCTATGCCGGCGGAAGTCCGGCGACGGATGTGCAGGTGTCGGGTTCGATGACGCGCTATGCTGATGCCGCGCCCGCCATGATGGCTACGCCAGCGCCGTCGCCACCACCACCGGGGCTGGAAAAACTGGCCGGCGATGTGCAGGTCACCCTGCAGCCGCCGCTCTATCCGCTAACGTCACAAGCCTGCGTGATTTACGGTCTGCTACCCCCGGTTGACGGCGGCAACATCCCACAATAGCTTCGAAAACGGTAAGGGAAGGAACAGCACTATGGCTCACAAGTTCGAAATCTACAAGGATAAGGCTGGCGAGTTCCGCGTGCGCTTTATGTACAACAGCGAGGTGATGTTCTCCACGCAAGGCTATTCGTCGAAGGCCTCGGCGGTGAACGCCATCGAATCGATCAAGAAGAACGGTCCTGGCGCGCCGACGGTTGAACAGGAAGATTGATCTTCGCCATTGCTGACGGCAGGGGCGGCACCGCTAGGTGCCGCCCCTGTTGTTTTGGCGATCAGCCGATTAACGCATCAATTGCCTTGGCCAGACGCACGTCGCGCGACGAAAGCCCGCCAGCGTCGTGGGTGGTCAACGCGATATCGACCTTGTTGTAAACGTTAAACCATTCGGGGTGATGATCCTGGCTTTCGGCCAGTAGCGCTACCCGGTTCATGAAGCCCCAGGCCTCGTTGAAGTCCTTGAAGTGCAAGCTGCGCTTCAGATGCTCGCCCTCCAGTTGCCAACCGGGCAATTTTGTCGCCAGCGTGGCGCGTGCGGTCTCATCCAGCTTCTCGACCATGGCCGGCTTCCTCTCTATGGTGGTGTCATGTTGACCTCTCCCACCCTTGCCGACATCGAACGGCTTGCACAAGCAGCGGTGGAGCGTTTGCCCGACAAGTTCCGCCGCCATCTCGCCAGCGTCATCCTGAAGGTCGAGGATTTCCCCGACGAAACGGTGATGGCCGAAATGCAGCTGGAAACAGAGTGGGATCTACTCGGCCTTTACTGGGGCCGCCATGTCGGCATGAAGGGCGATGTGCCATCGGGCGCGCTACCGGACTTGATCTTTCTCTATCGCCGCCCAATGCTGGATGTGTGGGCGGAAAGTGGTGAAACGCTGGAACTTCTGGTGACCCATGTGCTGGTGCACGAAGTGGGCCATCATTTCGGGCTAAGTGACGAGGCGATGGACGAGATCGAGGCAGCGGCAGGGGAGTAGTGGCTGGCGCTTGGCCCGGAGGTTGAACCTACTGGGCGCGCCCCGCGGCGGGGCCTTCGTGTCCAGTTAATCTGGCGAAGCAAAAAGAAGCAAGAATGCAGTAAAGCCGCACCGTCTGACGTGTCAAAAAGGGCGGCCTGTTGGGGCCGCCCTTTTCGCTCTCCGTCAGACTTCGTTTACGATTAGAAATTCACCCGGCCCATGATGCCGAAGTAACGATCAGCTTCACGCGGGATAATGTAGCGCAGGCCGATCAGCTGGTTGCCGCCCAAGCCCGAGTTTGTGATCTGTGCGGGGAAGCTCTGATCGAACAGATTCTTCACGAACACCGTCACCCGGAACCGATCGTCCTTCTCGACCAGGCCGAACTGCAGGTCGACCAGACTGTAGGGACGTATCACGCCCGCAGCCCGCAAGGCCGGGTTGGCTTCGAACAGGCTCAGCTGGCTTGACTGGGTCGAGACGTTGCCAGCCAAGGCAAAGTCGATCGCGCCACCGGTGCGATAGCGATAATCAAGGCCGAAACTTCCCTTCCAACGCGGCGCGAAGCCCAGCGGCGTGCCAGCGGGAATGATAGTTTGGCCTGGCACTGCGCGGAAGGCGTCGACCTGTGCATCGGTGAAAGCGAGGCCGCCGACCAGATTGAGGTCCTTGGCCGGGCGCCATACGAAATCCATTTCGACGCCCCGGGTCGACACATCACCGGCATTAGTAAAGCGCGTCACCGGCACACCCGCAACAAGGTCTGGGTTATTGGCCTGGAAGTTGCGATACTGAGCATAGAACGCCGCCAAGTTGACGGTGAGCGAGCCGCCAAACAGCGTGTTCTTTAAGCCGATTTCGAAAGAGTCGGCGATTTCAGGCTCGATCACGTTTGTGCCGGTTGGGTTCAGGTTGAAGAAAGTGTTGTAGGCCGGTCCCTTGTAGCCGCGGGTGTAAGAGCCATAGCCCATGACATCATTGCTGAAATCATACTGCAGGCCGATCTTGCCCGACAGGTTGGTGGCATCTGTTGCTGTGCGGAACGGCACGCGGTTGGTCGCAGTTGGATCGCCGTTGTTGGCGCCGTTGCTGCTGGTGTTGAATACACCTTGGTCGAAATTGCGCTGGATGCCCGGCAGACCGGCGATGTTCGGCGTGGCGACGCGGCTGTGGAAGATTGCCAGATCGTCCTTGGTGAAGCGCAGACCGACAATCGCGCGCAGCCTTTCGTTGAAGGCATAGGTGCCCTGGCCGAACAGGGCATAGTTGTCGAACTTCGAACCGAAGGTAGCGGTGCCGCTGACATTTTCGGCTGGGAAACCGGTTGAGCCGCACACTACCAATGCTACCGGATTTGGTGCGTTGCCACAGCGAGTGACGAACCGGCTAAAGGTGCGTTCGGTGTCGGCGTGGCTATAAAAAGCGCCGATCACGTAGGTGAAGGGCTTGTCGGCCGGCGAGGTCAGGCGGAATTCCTGACTGAACGTCGTACCGGTCTGCGGGCCAACGTCGTGCAACTGGGCTTGGCCGGCCAGCGGTGCATTGATCCAGTCACCATCGCGAATTTCATTGTTGTCGTAACGACGCCACGCCGTGATCGAGGTCAGCGTGTGCGTACCGATTTCGGCATCGATCTGTGCCGAGATGCCGTAGCTCTCTTCCTCGGTACGGGTCACCAAGTTCTGGCGGATTGTACGCGTCTTGTCGCCTTGGAAGTTGATGCCGGTCAGCGCCAGCGCGGCCACGCCGGCGGGCACATCGCCGATCACTTCGGCGCAGCAATCATCGTTGGCGCGTCGCCAGTCGCCGATCACTGTCAGCTTCACGGTTTCCGACAGGTCGGCTTCGACGATGCCGCGGATGCCGTAACGTTCATAGCCGTTGACGCGGCGGTTCACGTTAGCGGCATCGTTAAAGATGTTGCCGTCATAGGTGCCATAAAAGGCGGTCCAGCGGCTGCGCACGCCTTCTGCGATCGGTAGATCGATGCTGCCACGAGCGCGATATTCAGTGCCGTTACCGAAGAACCAGCCGCCCTCGGCATAACCGCCCAGCGTGTCGCCCGGGCGCTTTGTCACAATGTTTACCACACCGGCTGAAGCGTTCTTGCCGAACAGCGTGCCCTGCGGGCCGCGCAGCACTTCGATTCGTTCGATGTCCACCAGGTCGGAGAAGGCTTCCCCAGCGCGGGCCATCACGACGCCATCGAGCACGGTGGAGATCGACGGTTCGCCGGCAAGGCTGAAAGTGGCAGTGCCGACGCCGCGGATATAGAGCGACTGGTTGATGGTGGTGCCCGACTTGCGGAAGTTCAGGCTGGGTACAAGATACTGGGCGTTTTCCAGATTGAGGACCGCCTGGCGACCAAGTTGATCGGCGCCGACCACTGACACGGCAACCGGAATGTCCTGCAGGCGCTCACTGCGCTTTTGCGCGGTTACGACAATTTCGACCGACTCATTGTCGTCGGCAATGGTCTGCGCAACAGCAGGCGCGGCAGCCACCGCGAAAATGGCGACGGAACTCATCAGGATACTGCGGATCATGTCTCTCCCCTTATATTTGTCCGGACTGGTTTGCCGGATTATCAAAGCAAATTCATACAGGCGTACACGGTTGCCAAGACAGGCTTTCTCGATCGAGGTCAATCTTGGTCAACGGCGTTCATGTGCAGTTCTGGCCACGCTGTGGCGGTAGAGTCACACTTGGATCTTCACGTCAGAGGTCAAGCTCAGCCATGGTGACGGCGCGGTGTTCCTTTGCCGAAATTTCGGCTGCAAGCCCGATAGCAACGGCGCGCAGGCCATCGTCCGCCGTCACAATCACCGGAGCTTCGCCGCGCACTGCAGCCGCGAAATGCCGATGCTGGAAGAAGGTGGAGCCGTGGTGCTGCCCGGCCGCCAGCGCATCAGCCGGCGTTTCGACATGCCAGCGCGTCGCCTGCTTGGGATTCATGAAGCCGACGCGCGGGCTATGGATGATGTCGCCGGCCGGGATCAGCACGTCCAACCGCGCCTTGTCACCGGTGGCGATGATTTCTTCTTGCTGCTCGGCGCCATCGGCGAACATGCACAGATCGAGCATGGCGCGGACGCCATTGGCGAAATCCACCACAGTATAGCTGTTGTCGATGATGTCTGGCGTCTTGCCGTCGTAGCGCTCGTCCTTGTGGTTCACGTCCATCGCGCCGCTACAATAGACGCGAACTGGCTCAGCCTGCACGATGTGGCGCATCAGATCGAAGAAGTGGCAGCATTTTTCGACCATCGTGCCGCCGCTGTTGATGGCGAAGCGGTTCCAGTCGCCCACCTTGACCAGGAAGGGGAAGCGGTGCTCGCGGATGGAGAGCATCTGCAGTTGCCCGACCTTGCCGGCGTGAATGTGGCTGACGAACTCGCTGACCGGGGGCATGAAGCGATATTCCATCGCGGTCCAGAAGGTCTTGTCATAGTCTTTCACGGCGGCCGCTACGGCCTTGGCATCCGCCAGCGTGGTGGCGAGCGGCTTTTCGCACAAGATGTGCAGGCCGGCGTCCATCAACGGCCCCAGCACGGCGCGGTGAGTGAAATTGGGCGAGGCAACCACAACGGCATCGCACAGGCCCGACGCGGCCAGCGCTGCAGCATCAGGGAAGCGCGCCACGGCGTGCCCGATCGCCTTTTCGGCTCGATCGAGGCAGGCCGGCACCGGATCGGCGATGGCTGTGATGATGCCGCCGCCCAGCAGTTGGATGTTGGCCACATGCTCCAGCGCCATCATGCCGGTGCCAACAATGCCCCAGCGGATCGTGTCGGTGCTTCCCATCTGCCTGTCCTTCAGTCTATCAAGCCAAAATGTCGCAGATCGCTCTAAGCCCCAATCGCCGCCCGCTGGGCAAGTCCGAATTTATGGTGTCCCCGCTGGCGTGGGGCATGTGGCGCTTTGCCGGCGATGATGTCGCGGCCGCACAGGCGCGCTGCGAAGCGGCGCTGGCGGCCGGCATCAACTTCTTCGATACGGCCGATATTTATGGGCCCGACAATGATGAGCCGTTCGGCGCCTCGGAAGCCCTGCTGGGCCGCGTGTTCAAGGCGGCGCCCGCCTTGCGCGGCCAGATCGTGCTGGCGTCGAAGGGTGGCATTAGCATGGGCGTACCCTATGATTCCTCGCCTGAATATCTGGTCGCCGCCATCGATGCCTCGCTCACCCGCATGGGCGTGGAGCGTATCCATCTTTGGCAGATCCACAGGCCCGACATGCTCACCCATTGGGCCGATGTCGCCGCCACGCTCGATGCCCAAGTGCAGGCCGGCAAGATTGGCGCAGTCGGCGTCTCCAACTTCACGCCAGCCCAAACCCGCGCGCTGGCCGCGCATCTAAAGGCGCCGCTGGTTTCCACCCAACCGGAATTCTCGGTGCTGGCACTGGATCCGCTGTTTGATGGCACACTCGATCTGGCCATGGAAATGGGTCAGGCCGTGCTGGGCTGGTCGCCGCTGGGGCAGGGCCGGCTGGGCGATGGCGATCCGCGTCCCGGCCGCAAGAAATCCGAAGATGAACGCTTGATCCGGGTCAAGGCGGCGCTGGCCGCCCACGGGCAGAGGTTCGGTGTGAGTATCGCGGCCACCGCTTATGCTTGGGTCTTGACGCATCCGGCCGGAATCACGCCCATCGTCGGCAGCCAGAACCCGGTGCGCATCGCGGAAGCTGCCGATGTCTTTAAGGTCACCTTCACCCGCGCCGAATGGTATGCCATCCTGGTCGCATCGCTTGGGGAAAATCTACCGTGACAACCAAATCCTCTGGGCCAGAAATAAGCTGGTTCTCTGCCCTGTGCGACGATGATTATGAATTTCTGGGCGTGCCCGATCCCGGCCTGCGATCCAGCTGGGAACATTGCCGCAATATCGTGATGACCGCCGAAAAAGGCGGGTTCGACAATATCTTGCTGCCATCGGGCTACCAGCTCGGTATCGACACCCAGATGTTCGCTGGCGCCATCGCCGCGCTCACCCATCGCATCCGCCTGCTGATGGCGATCCGCGTCGGGGAAACCTGGCCGCCGCAATTGGCTCGCCAGATTGCCACGCTCGATCAGATTCTGGACGGCCGGCTGACGGTGAACATCATCTCATCCGATATGCCGGGCGAAGTGCTGGCCTCCAAGCCGCGCTATGACCGCACGGTCGAGGTGATGAAGATTTTGAAGACGCTACTGAACGGCAAGGCGCTCGACCACCAGGGCGAGTTCTACAAGCTGCAGCTACCGCCGCCAAACGTGAAGACTGTTTCCGGAAAATGCCCGCCGCTCTATTTCGGCGGCCTGTCCGAAGACGCCCGCGAAGCTGCCGCCGAGGCTGCCGACGTCTACCTCATGTGGCCCGACACGATGGATAAGGTGAAGGAGGTCGTGTCTGACATGACCGCCCGCGCCGCCAAACGCGGCCGTACGCTGAAGTTCGGTTACCGCGTCCATGTCATTGTGCGCGACACCGAGGCCGAAGCCCGCGAGGCCGCCGATCACCTGCTTTCCAAGCTCGACGCCGCTACTGGCGACGCCATCCGCGCCAAGTCGCTCGACAGCCAGTCCGTTGGCGTTCAGCGCCAGGCCGAACTGCGCGACAAAGCGTCTGACGGCTATGTCGAGGACAATCTGTGGACCGGAATCGGTCGCGCCCGATCAGGCTGCGGCGCTGCGCTGGTGGGTGACCCAGACCAAATCGTCGCCAAACTAAGGGCCTATCAGGCCGCCGGCATGGAAGCGTTCATCCTCTCCGGCTACCCGCACGCTCGCGAAGCCGATCTGTTCAGTCGCCATGTGCTTCCCAAGCTGGAGCATGGCCCGCTGGTGATGTGAGGCTCAGCGCCCCGTGTAGCGGGGCGCACGCTTCTCGCGATAGCTGGTAAAGGCTTCGCGGAAATCTTGAGTGCCGGTGGCCAGGTGTTGCTCCTTGTCGGCAGCAGCGAAGGCGGTGGTATAATCCTGGTCCAGCGCGCTCCACACCTGCGCTTTCATCGCGGCCAGACTGCGCGGAGCGCTGAAGGTGGCGATGTTTTTCGCATATTCGAGCACGTGCGGCAGCAGCGCCTCTTCGTCGAACACATCGTTCACCAGTCCCAGCGCTTTGGCCTCCGTGCCGTCGAAGCGACGAGCGGTATAGAGCAGGTCCATCGCCTTGGCCTGCCCGATATGGCGGGTGAGCAGCCAGGCCGAACCTTTCTCGCCTGGCACGCCAATGCGGGCGAAGGTGGCGTTGAACAGCGCCGCGGTGCTGGCAAAGCGGATGTCGCAGTGGAGGGCGAGGATAAAGCCCCAGCCGAAGGCGGCGCCATTGACGGCCGCGATGGTCGGCTTACGGCAAGTGATCAGCACGGGCCAGCCGCCGCTGTAATAAGGCGCCAGCGCCGGGCCGATGTCGTCGCCCCATTGCGGGGCTGAATCGGGGAAGGGATTCACATCGCCGCTGCCGCCGCCACCGATGATAGCCAGATCGAGCCCAGCCGAAAAACCGCGACCGGCGCCGGTGATCACGATCACCTTGGCGTCCGGGTCGGCCCCCGCCTTGGCCACCGCAGCGAAGAAATCGGTTAGCATAGCAGGCGTGAGCGCGTTCAACTTGTCAGGTCGATTGAGGGTGATGGTCGCCACCCCGTCGGCCAGATCGTAGAGGATATCGCTCATGCCACAAGCTTCTGCAGCCGGCCGCGGATGATCTCCTCGGCCTCGCGTACCATCCCTTCGATCAGATCCTTGCAGCTCGGGATATCGTGGATCAGGCCCACCACCTGACCGCACGACCAGCCGCCGGCATCCATTTCGCCGTCCTTCATGATCTTCGGATAGACGCCGGCGACTTCCGCGATGATGTCCTCGAACTTGAGGTCGGCGCCCTTGGTGCGCTCCTTTTCGAGCAGGCGTTCGACGGCGGCATTGTTCAGCACGCGTTCGGTGTTCCTCAAGGGCCGCATGATCAGGCGGGTATCAAGCTCGGTCGCTGCGACCAGCGCATCCTTCACATTCTGGTGCACCGGCGCTTCCACCGTGGCAATGAAGCGGGTGCCCATGTTGACGCCGTCGGCGCCCATGCAGAGCGCGGCGGCCAGCTGCTTGCCGTTGGCGACACCGCCCGAGGCGACGAATGGGATTTTTAACTCCTCGGCGGCGCGGGGCAGCAGTACCCAGTTGCCCACGTCATCCTCGCCGGGGTGGCCGCCGCATTCGAATCCGTCAACGCTCACCGCGTCGCAACCGATGGCTTCGGCCTTCAGGCTGTGGCGCACGCTGGTGCATTTGTGGATGACCTTGATACCATGTTCCTTGAGCGCCGGAAGCCATTTCGCCGGATTATTGCCGGCGGTTTCCACCACCTTCACGCCGCCTTCGATGATCGCCTTGATCAGGCCGGGATAATCGGGCGGCGTCACGCTAGGCAGGAAGGTGAGGTTCACGCCGAATGGCTTGTCGGTCATTGTGCGACAGCGGGCGATCTCTGCGGCCAGTTTCTCTGCGGTGCCCAGCGTGAGACCGGTAATGACGCCAAGCCCGCCAGCATTGGAAACGGCGGCGGCCATTTCGGCAAAGCCGACATAATGCATGCCGCCCTGGATGACGGGATGTTCGATGCCGAACAGTTCGGTGATGCGCGTCTTCATGGCTGGGTCCCCAAATGTTTATGCCGAAAAGCTAACCTGCGCCCCTGCTGGCGGCAATGCCGCGAATGTGGGAGGGTTTTGCTGGCATGATTCAATTCGGTGTCTTGAGCATTACCTTGCTGGTGGGCACGGTGCAGGGCCTGGTGCTGGCCCTGCTGCTGTGGCTGGTGCCAGCCAATCGCGCTGCCAATCGCTGGCTGGCGCTGCTGATCGTTGCCGTTGCGGCGCTGATAGCGCCCTATATCATTGGCTTTGCAGGCTTTTATGACAAGTGGCGATGGCTCAGCTTCACGCCGCTCAGTTACACTTTGGCTTTTGGTCCGCTGCTCTGGCTCTATGCCACCACGCTGTGCGGCCAGCTGCCAAAGCGTACCTGGCCGCATTTTCTGCCCTTGGCGGTGCAGTTTGCCGCTGATGCGCTGGTCTTCCCGTTTCCTCTGGAAACCAAGAACTGGTGGGACACGGTTGCTCATGCGCCTATCATTGCGCCAGCGCTGCGGCTGGCGACTTTTGTCTCGCTGGCCGTCTATGGCCGGCTGGCCTGGCGTTGCTGGGCCGGTTATCGCCGCTGGCTGGGCGAGAATGTGACCGATGCGGTGGAATTCAATCCCGACTGGATCCGCAATTTCCTGATCGCGCTGGGGCTGGTGACGCTGGTGTGGCTGGGCTTCTTCATCGCCAATGTGCGCGATCCCACCCGCAATTATTTCGATCAGTTCTGGCTTTATGTGATCTTCTCGGGCCTGGTGATCTACCTCGGCGTGGAAGGCTGGCGCCATGCCGGCATGCGCTATCCGCAGCCGCTTGAACCTGTGGACCTGCCCGCCCCCGCAGGCCGTGACTGGGCGGCGCTGGGGGCAAGGTTCGAAGCCGAGATCGAGGCCAGGCGCCTGTGGCAGGACCCGGACCTGACGGCGGCAAGCCTCGCCCGGGCGCTGGGTACCAACAGCAATTATCTGGCGCGGGCCTTCGGCGAAGGGCTGGGCGTCAATTTCAACACGGTGATCAACCGGCGGCGGGTGCGTGAGGTGCAGGCCTGGCTGGCCGAACCAGCCGACACGCGTGCCATCCTGACCATGGCGATGGATGCCGGCTTCCGTTCCAAGGCCAGTTTCAATCGGGCCTTCGCGGAATTTGCCGGGATGACGCCCACTCAGGCACGTCTCAAATCCTGAAAAGCGACAGAAATTCAGCTTTTCGGGCGATGGAGTCAGCTGGATCGACGACGGGAGGAGACGCCAACTGCAACCTGAAAGGCTCATCCCATGTTCCGCACTGCTCTGATCGTAGCCTTGCTCGCCTCCACCCCTGCCATCGCGGCAGACATGCCCAACCCGATGCTCACCCCTGCGGAAGCCGTCAGTGATGTTGCCCTGCTGCGCCGCGCCATGGAAACGATCCACCCCGGCCTCTATCGCTATGTGTCCAAGGCCGACGTGGATGCCGGCTTCGCCCGACTGGAGGCGCTGGCCCGCCAGCGGATCAGCACACTCGCCCTGCACCGCGAGATCGCGCGGCTGGTGGCCAGTATACACTGCGACCATTCGAAGCCCGAACTGCCCAATGCAATCGGGAGCTGGCGGCAGAGCAACGCCAGCCATCTGCCGTTCCGCTTCCGCCTGATCGAAGGCCGAATGATCGTGTTGTCGGGGGCCTTGCCCAAAGGGGCCGAGATCACCGCCATCAACGGCCGGACGGTGCCGCAGATATTAAATGCGGTGGCACCGCTGGTTGCCTATGATGGCGATACCGATCAGGCGGTGACGGTGAAGATCGCCGACGACAGTGACCTGGGCGGCAGCGATCTTGAGGAGTATTGGCCAGGCCTGTTTGGCGCGCCGCAGCAGTGGGACATCGCATGGAAAATGCCCGGCGATGCCGCCAGCCAGATGCAGGCATTGGCCCCGATCAGCTTCAACCAGTGGACCCGGCTGGACGCGCCCGAAGGCAAGTATCGCAACGAATTTTACAATGGGATCACGTGGCGCATGGCCGACAGGCAAGCGCGGCTGAAGATTGACACCTTCGTCAATTATCGCAACCCGGTAGCGGCGACGCCCTTCCTGAGCGGCTTCTTCCGAGCGATGAAGGCGGCGGGCGCCGAGCATCTGATCCTGGATTTGCGCAACAATGGCGGCGGCTCTACTGGTCCCACTATCGCGCTGGCGCGGCACCTGCTCGATGCGCCATTCACGCTCACCAGGTCGATCAGGGCGAAGACCATCCGCTTTGGCGACCTGCCCAAGCATATCGAGACATGGGGCAACCGCGATACCCAGTTCCACCCGCCGGAAAGCGCCTACCGCCGCACCGATGATGGCCTGCTGGAACGCATCCCCGCCGGCACCAGCGAGTCGGACGATGATGACAGTGAGATCGAACATCAGCTGCTGCCCGCTGACCAGCGCTTCACCGGCCGGCTGACCGTGCTGACCGGGCCGCAGAATGGCTCGGGCGCGACGATGACCATAGCCTGGTTAAAGGACAAGCGCGCTGTCACGCTGGTCGGCGAGGACACGTCGGGCAGTGCCGAGGGGCCGACGGCCGGCAATATCTTCAACCTGGTGCTGCCGGCCAGCGGCATCCGGGTGCGGGTGCCGCAGTTCAAGAGCTTCACCAATATTAAGGCCTTCACCCCGCGCCGGGGCGTCGCCACAGATGTGTTGGTGGTACCGACGCTGGCCGATTTCGAAGCCGACCGCGACCGCGCGGTTGAGGTGGCGCGCACGATTGGTCAGTTGACGCCGATGCTCGATCCCACAGCTGCGCTTACGACCGCGCTGGCTGGCGATTGGGCCGGCACGCTGGACTATCGCGACTATGGCAATGACAGCCGTGTCACCTTGCCAACGTTGATGGCCTCAAATGGCCTCACCCTGGCCTGGACCTTCGATGATGGCCAAGGCAAAACGGTGCACTCCAGCCATAACTGGTCGTTCACGCCTGACGGCAAGTCGCTGACCATTGCCGGCGAGAAGAGCCGAGAAACGCTGGCCGTGACCGAGCTGCGCCGCTCCCCCACCGGCGTGGTCACGCTGGTCGCCGAAGGCAGGGGCGAAGAGAATGGCCGCACCGTGATGGTGCGCGAGATCCTCACCCGCGATGGCCCGGTGCTACGCCTGACCCGCATGAGCCGCAGCGCCGGCCAGCCCTTCATCATGCGCCACAGCTATCAGCTGCGGCCGGTCGCCTGAGGGGCTGGCACCCATCCAGCCTGCATGGCAAGAAGCCACCATGCAGGCTGGAACCACCATCTTCGAGCATATGTCCGGGCTGGCCCGCCAGCATGGCGCGGTCAACCTGGGCCAGGGGTTCCCGGATTTCGGCTGGCCGGACGACGTGCTGGCGGCCGGCGCGGCGGCGATCACCACGGGCTACAACCAGTATCCGCCGATGCGGGGCCTACCGGAACTGCGCGGCGCCGTGGCCAGCTTCTACCAGCGTCGGCAAGGGCTTGCGGTCACGCCGGAGCAGGTGATTGTCACCTCTGGCGCGACCGAGGCGCTGGCGGCGAGCATCATGGCGGTGGCGGGCGTTGGCGACGAAGTGATCCTGTTCGCGCCGGCCTATGATGCCTATGCGCCGCTGGTGCAGCGGGCCGGTGCGCGGGCGGTGTGGGTGGCGCTGCAGCCGCCCGACTGGCAAGCCACGGCGCAAGCAATTACGGCGGCGATCACGCCGGCAACGCGGGCCATTTTGTTGAACACGCCGCACAATCCCACTGGCGGCATGGCTGGCCCAGCGATGCTGGCGGCCATCGTGGAACTGGCCCGCAAGCATGATCTGATCATCATCAGCGACGAAGTGTGGGAGGAAGTGATCACCGGCGACGCGCCGCACATCTCCCCCTATGCTCAGGCGCCGGAGCGGACGATCAAGATCGGATCGGCCGGCAAGCTGCTGGCGCTGACCGGCTGGAAGGTCGGCTGGGTGGTGGCCGAAGTGGCACTGGCGGAGAGGGTGGCGCAGGTCCACCAGTTTCTCACCTTCACCACGGCGCCGCCTTTGCAGACCGCGGTTGCCGCAGGATTGGCGCTGCCCGATGCTTGGTTTGCTGCCGCCCGTGCCGGTTTTGTGATGGCCCGCGATCGGCTTGTGACGGATCTTGCCCGCCACGGCTGGAAATTGCTGCCAACGCAGGGCAGCTATTTCGTGATGGCCGATCTGGCCGAATCCGGGATCGGGCTGGGCGATCGTGATTTCTGCGAAGCCGCTGTGATTGACCCCGGCATTGCCGCCATTCCGCTTTCAGCGTTCATGCCCAACGCTGCGCAGACGCCTTTCATCCGCCTGTGCTTTGCCAAGTCCGACGCCATCCTGGACGCAGGCTCTGCACGGCTGAACCGAGCGCGGCACCAGTTCGCGGTCTGAGCCTTGCGTGTATTGTCCAACTAAGGCAGTGTGAGCGCACAAACGGGAGTCAGGGCATGGCCGAACAGCGTCTGCGCAGCGGGGAAGTGGTTCGCACCGGGATCGGCCTGGGTTCGGCCATCGCCGTCACTATCAGCTGGAGCCTGCATAAGTCGCTGCTGTGGGTGATCATCCACGGCCTGCTGTCGTGGTTCTACGTGATCTATTTCGCGATCACCCGTTAAGCCGCCCGCCGGTTCTCCAGGACTTCGGCGAAGCCGCGGAACAGCGCTTCGAAATGCGCATCGATTGTGCGCGCGTACGGCGCGGCGGCCATGGCGTTGGCGCGCATCGCCGGCAATTGCGGAATGGTATCGGCAATGGTGCTGGCGAGACTGGCTGCATCGAGTGACTTGAACGCCATGCCGATACCCGGTTCCAATTGGTCATACGCCGCGCCTTCGTCGGGCACGATCAGCGGCAGGCCGCTGGCGCGGGCTTCGGCGCAAGCAATGCCGAAGGTTTCGGCCGGGGCGCCGTGCACCATCATGTCGGCACTGGCCAGGATGCGGGCAAATTCGGCGCGGTCGCGCACCGGCGCGATCAACTGGATGTGCGGATTTTCGCCCACCGCGCGCACCACGGCCGCGCGGGCATGGCCATCGCCCAAGATGATCAGGCCCAACGGCCGGCCGTAACTGGCGGCTGTCACCCCGGCGATCACCATCGGCCATTGTTTTTCATGGCTGTGACGGCCCACTCCGATCAGCAGCGTGGCATCCGCAGGCAGGCTGCACTGGGCGAGCAGGCGGCCGCGTAATTCTTCATCCCGATTGGCCGGAGAAAACACGCCCGGATCCACCCCCAGCGCGTTATCGACCACATGGGTGAGGCCACCGTCACGCAGCCGCTTTGACAGGCTGGGCGCCGCCGAAATCACCTGATCATAGCGGGCATCGAGCCGGCGCAGATATCGCCAGAACCAATCGAAGCTGCGATCGATCGTCTGACGCGGCAGGAAGCCATCAAGATAGCGATAGACCCAGGCAGACAGCGGTTCGGCGTGCATGAACAGGCTGCGCGGCGCGGCGCCTGGCCAATCGGCCACCGCCGATGCGCTGCCCCACGGCGAGGAACATTCGATGAAATCCGGCTGATATTCATCCAGGGCGGCGTGGATGATCCGATCGCTGGCGAAATAGAAATAGTTGCGATCAAGCGGGAAGCGCGGGCTCTTGATGTTCACCAGCCGCGCCTTGCCGACTTCGCGCACGCTGTCGTCAGCGCCTGGCACTACCACGGTCAGCCGCACGCCGTGCTTTTCCGCCACTTCCAGCTTGCGGTGGGTATAGGTGCGGATGCCGCCGCCCTGCGGGGAATAAAGCGCCGAGATGTCGACGAGGTGCATGGGCCAAGCACTACTCCTGCGCCAGATGGGCGGGCGCAATCTGGTCAATCTGCCCGTCGGCGCTTGCGGTCAAGCCCCGATCAATCGCCCATGATCAGGCGCCGTCTTTCAATGGGCCAAAGCTGAACAGACCACGCCGGTAATTCAGGCGGATGGAAATCTGCGTCAGGCCGGGCCCGGCCTGGAAGCGGGTGGCAGCAGCCTTGGGTTTGCTAAGCCCCAGGCGCGGATTGTTCGGAAAGCCCACGCCATCGGTGGACAGGCCGAACTTCCGATTGGAGTCGCGATCATGTAGCAACGATAATGTATAGGCTCCGGGGCTCGGCGTGCGCATGCACAATTGCACGGCGCCGGCCTGCGGCAGCGCCATTTCCACGCGGCGGAAGGTCTTGCCCTGGTTGATCAGGATATTGTCGTCCTGCAGGAAATCATTGTCGTTGTCGGGATAAAGCTCGGCGCGCAGTGTGCCGCGTCTGTCCTTCAGGCCTACCACTGTCACGATCACAGCCGGGCCGGCCTCGTTCGGCCGACATTGGCCTTCCGCCTTGCCCAGATTGGGGTTGGATTCCACCTGCGCGCAGGCCGCAGCAGGGATCAGCATCATCAGTGCCGCCATCCAGGTTTTATTCATTTCTTGCGCCATCCAACCGCTTCGCCGCTTACCAGCAATAGGCCGAGGCTCAGGTGCGTCGCCAACAGCAAGCTGGCCATCATCGCCATCAGCGCGCCCACTTGGGCATCCTGGCCGATCATGAACACCGCCAGCGCGGCGAACACCACATCCTTGTTAGGCAGGAACGGCAGCCGCGATAGCAGCATACGCATGGCCGAAAGTAGCACCCACAATTCCACCGATTCTGCTGGCAGAGCCAAGTGCCAGCACAGGCCGGTGAGCACCAGCGTGGCGATAACGCGCGCCGTCTGCACGAAGGTGACATACCACAGGTCTGGCGCCGGCAGGCTGAACAGCTTTTTGCGGAAGAACAACACGCCGCTGGAAATCACCAGCATTAGCGCCACCGATCCGAAGAAGGCGGTGGAGTCAATGCCAAGTCTCAACTGGCCGAGCAGCGGATAGGCCAGCACCATCAGGATGAGCGTCACGATGTTGGCAGCCATGGCGGAAAGGATGGCTACATCCTTGACCGCGCCGAACGGTGCTGAGGTCATCCCGGTGCGTTGCCGAGCCCAGGTGTAGAAATAGAGATCACCCACATAGCCGGTGATCAGTTCGTTGCCGATCAGCTTCCTGAGCAGGGCAAAGAACCCCGCCACCGGGATCTGCCACAGCCGGCGGAAAATGGCATAATCACCCAAAGGCCCGGCAAAATACGAAAGCGCAAAAACCAGCCAGAAGGCCGGCGAGGATGGCACGATGGCAGCCACGCGCGCCAGATCGAGCTGCGCCAGTTGCAGCAGCGCGGCCACCAGCACCGCCAGCGTGATGAGGGTGCCAAGCCACCAGGTCCAGCCGCGTTCGGAACGCGGCAGGGCGGGCAGACTCGCGGGCAGGCTGTCGGGGCCTGCCGGGGCAGTGGCAGCGTCGCTTCGAAGCATTTCGAGGGCCAAAATCCTAACTCTCGCTGGCCCTAGAGGGCCAATATGGCAATTTGACGACCGCGCAGCGGCAGCCGGTGCCGGATTGGTGCCGTGTTTCCGTCATGCCTTGTTCAGGCCCGCAGCGGCGCGATGGCCGCCAGCAGCGCCGGCGCGCGGGCCTTGTGGCAGATCAGAATATCTGGCGTGAGCGGGCGCGGCTGGTTGAACACGAGCGGGCTGCCATCAACGCGGCTCACCCACAGGCCGGCGGCCTGGGCCACGGCGGCCGGCGCGCCGCTGTCCCATTCGTGCATGTCGCCCTGGTGCAGATAGACGTCGGCTTCGCCGCGCAGCACGGCCAGGGTCTTCGCGCCGGCGCTGCCCATCGGCACTAGCACGCAGCCGATGCTGGCGGCCAGGGCTTCGGCGCAAGCGGCCGGGCGGCTGCGGGAAACGACGATGCGCAACGGGCTGGCTTCGAGCGGCAGCGCTGGCGGCTGGGCAGTGCACACGCACTGGTTCAGCGCCGGCTGCGAGACCGCGCCATCGGCAATGCGGCCATTGATGCTGAGCGCGACATGCACCGCCCAATCGTGACGGCGCTCGCCATATTCGCGGGTGCCATCCAATGGGTCGACCAGCCAGACCCTCGCATGGTCTAGCCGGGCCAGATCGGGGGCTTCTTCTTCCGATAGGATCGCATCTTCCGGCCGCAAGCGGCGCAGTTCGGCGACAAGGAACGCGTTGCTGATGCGGTCGCCTTCGGCGCCCAAAGCCTTCCCTTCGGCTGGGCCGCTGCGCAGTTCAAGCAGCTTCTGTCCAGCAGCATGGGCGAGGTGGCGGGCGAGTTCGGCGTCATTCATGGAGGCTCCCTGCCAGCGAAGGCGGCGGGCGGCAAGCGCGTCAATGCTGATGGATGGCCTTGATCACCTGGAAGGCGCGCATGCCTTCCGGCCCGTCCTCGCTACCGTGGCCGCTATCCTTCACCCCGCCGAACGGCGAATCTGCCGCGCTCATTGCCATGGTGTTGATGCCGACCATGCCGGATTCGACCGCGTCTGCCATCAGGTTGGCGGTGCGGGCATTTTCGGTGAACAGATAGGCGGCAAGGCCGAACGGCAGGCGGTTGGCTTCGGCGATGGCCGCTTCCATAGTGGCGACGCGTTGCACCAGCGCCACTGGGCCGAAAGGCTCCTCGTTCATCAGCCGGGCGGACAGCGGCACATCGGCCAAGATGGTGGGCGCCCAGAAATTGCCGGTACTGCCGACCCGTTCCCCGCCAGCCAGCAGGGTGGCCCCTTGCGCCAAGGCGTCACCGATCAGGCTTTCCATCGCCACCGGGCGGCGCGGGTTGGCGAGCGGGCCCATCTGCGTTGTGGCATCCAGGCCGGGTCCGACGGTAAGCGTCTTGGCGCGTTCGGCCAGTGCGGCTGCAAAGCGATCGGCAATGGCATCGTGCACGATCAGGCGGGTGGGCGAGACGCACACCTGGCCTGCATTGCGCCATTTGAAAGCGGAAACCATGGTGACGGCCTTGTCGAAATCGGCATCGTCCCACACGATCACCGGACCGTGGCCGCCCAGTTCCATGGTGGTGCGCTTGGCGCCATCAGCCGCCAATTTCATCAGATGCTTGCCTACCGGCACCGAGCCGGTGAAGCTGATTTTGCGGATGATAGGGCTGGCGATGAGCTGGCGCGAGACGGTATCGGGAACGCCGTACACCATCGAGGCGACCGGCGCGGGCAGGCCGGCATCCAGGAAGCATTGCAGCACCAATATGCTGGTGCCGGGCGCTTCTTCGGGCGGCTTGATGATCATCGAACAGCCGGCGGCGAGCGCGGGAGCGAGTTTGCGCGCCGGGTTCAGGATCGGGAAGTTCCACGGGCATAATGCCAGACTGGGCCCCACCGGTTCGTGCATGACCAGGCTGCGCTGCCCGGTCGGGCGAGTGAGCACGCGGCCATAGTTGCGGCGCACTTCGCCGGCGTAGAAATCCACCAGCGCGGCAGAGTACGCCAGTTCGGCCCGGGCTTCGGCCAGCGGCTTGCCCTGTTCGAGCGTGGCGGTGGTGGCGATGATGTCCACGCGTTCGCGCATCAGGCGGGCGGCGCCGGTAAGCACTGCGGCCTTCTCGTCCACGCTGGTTGCGCGCCACAACGGATAGCCGCGCGCGGCGGCATCGAGCGCGGCATCAAGATCGGCAGTGGTGGCCAGCGGCAATTCGGCCAGCACAGCGCCGGTGGCGGGGTTGGTCACCTGGTGCGTGGCGCGGCCTTCGCCGGACAGCCAGCGGCCATCGATGAACAGGGCAGGGCGGACGAGATAAGCGGTCATGCTGGGGGTCTCCTTATCCCCTCTCTAATGGAACCAGCTTGCCAGCCAAGAGCGGCGAGGGCAGGCTGCACAAAAGTTTGGGGAGATGGGGATGGAGAAGCCGGAAGGCGCGCCACATCCGCGGCTGCTGCTGTGGACGCTATTGGTCGTTTATATCTTCAACTTCATTGATCGGCAGATCGTTTCGATCCTAGCCGAACCCATCGCCCGCGATCTTGATCTGTCCGACAGCCAATTGGGCCTGCTGACGGGCCTCGCCTTTGCACTTTTCTATGCCACGCTGGGCGTGCCGATCGCGCGGGTAGCCGATAATGGCCATACCAACCGCAGCCGGCTAATCGCGGTGTGCGTGGCGGTGTGGTCCGCCATGACGGCGCTGTGCGGCGTGGCGCAGAATTTCTGGCAATTGCTGCTCGCTCGCATCGGCGTGGGTGTTGGCGAAGCAGGTTGCACCCCCACCGCTCACGCGCTGATCGCCGACAGTCTGCCGCCCGAAAAGCGTGCCGGCGGTATCGCCTTTTTTGGTCTGGGCATCCCGATTGGCGGCCTTTTGGGCACGTTGATCGGCGGCGGCATGGCCGAAGCGCTGGGCTGGCGCGAGGCGTTCTGGGTGGTGGGCCTGCCCGGGCTGCTGTTGTCTGTGTTCGTATGGTTTTTCCTGAAGGACCCACGCGTTGGCCGCGCCGCGCCGGCCGATGCGCCGCCGCGGCTTTCGATGATGGCGAGCCTGAAGCTGTTGGCGAAATCACCGGCCTATTGCCTCGTGCTGTCGGGCGCGTCGTTGGTGGCGTTCCTGTCTTATGGCAAGGGCGTGTGGGTGCTGGTGTATTTCCAGCGCACTCACAAGCTGAGCGTGGGGCAGACGGCACTTTGGGTGGGCGTGATATTGGGCATTGCCGGCATTGTCGGCACCTGGCTCGGCGGGTGGGCGGCAGACAAGTTCGGCGCCAAGGATCGCCGCCACATGCTCACCTTGCCGGCCTGGGCGATGGTGTTGGCCGCACCCGTGCTATTTTCCGGTTACATGGTGGATGATTGGCGGCTGGCGATTGCGCTGCTGGTTCTTCCCACCGTTGCCAATTCGGCCTATTACGGCCCGGCCTATGGCGCGGCGCAGGTGCTGGCGCGGCCCGACACGCGGGCGATGGCAGCGGCGTGGATGGTGTTTGCGCAGAATCTGATCGGTCTGGGGCTGGGGCCGCTGCTGTTCGGTGCGTTGTCTGACATGTTGAAGCCGGAATATGGCCTGCAATCGGTGCGCATGGTGCTGTATTTCGCCGCCTGGGCCGGCCTAGTGCCAGCGCTGCTGTTCTGGCTGGGCGCCCGCGCGCTGGGCCGCGAAGCCAACGGAAAGGAACTGATGAATGCAGGTACTCCGCACGCCGGATGAGGCCTTTGCTGGCCTCGCCGACTATCCCTTTGCCCCGAATTATCTGGAGATCAACGACCACGCGACCGGCACGCCCTTGCGCCTTCACTATATTGACGAGGGTAACCTGGAGGCCGCGCCCATCCTGCTGATGCACGGTGAGCCGAGTTGGTCATACCTCTATCGCAAGTTCGTGCCGCCGCTGGTTGCCGCCGGCCACCGCGTGCTGGCGCCCGATCTGATCGGTTTCGGCAAGTCCGACAAGCCGGCAGACCGTAACGACTACACGTTCGAACGCCATGTCGAATGGATGAGCGATTGGCTGACCGCGCTCGATCTCACCGATATCACCCTTTTCTGCCAGGATTGGGGCGGCCTGATCGGCCTGCGGCTCGTCGCGGCCTTTCCGGAGCGTTTTGCGCGGCTGGTCATCGGCAACACCGGTCTGCCGATCGGCACAGGCTGGTCGGAAGGCTTCCGCGCCTGGCTGGAGTTCAGCCAGAAGGTAGAGACTTTCCCTGTCGGTTTCATCGTCAACGGCGGCTGCACCCGCGATCTGACGCCAGCAGAAGTCGCGGCCTATGATTCGCCTTTCCCGGATGAAAGTTTCAAAGAAGGCGCCCGCCAGTTCCCCACACTGGTGCCGATCACGCCGGAGCATGCCAGCGTGACCGAAAACAAGGCGGCATGGGAAGTGCTTGGCCGCTTCGAAAAGCCGGTCGTCACCTGTTTTTCCGACAAGGACGCGGTGACCCACGGCGGCGAGAAAGTGTTCATCGAACGCGTGCCGGGCGCAGACGGCCAGCCACACACGATCGTGGAAGGTGCTGGGCATTTCCTGCAGGAAGATGCGCCCGACGTGCTGGTTGAAATCATTCTTGATCACATAAACCGGGGGTAGGATCATGCAGGTCAAGAACGAATCATCGCCGCAGCCGGAATTGGCCCAAGTCTTTTTCAGTGATGAAAATCATGGCCCGATGGTCATGGTCAACCTGCTGAAGTTCAAAGACAAGGCGACCTATCCCGACGGCCGCGATCCGGACCTGTCAGGCCGCGATGCCTATAACCGCTATGGTGCGGCCGTGGTGGCCTGCCTTGAAAAGGTCGGTGGCCGGGTGATCTATTCTGGGCCGGTTTCGGGCATCCTGCTGGGTGATGTCGAGGAACTCTGGGATGCCGTCGCGCTGGCCTATTATCCCAGCCCGCAGGCCATGCTGCAGATGGTGGCGCTGCCCGAATATCAGGCCATCGAGATCCACCGCTATGCCGGGTTGGCCGGGCAGCTCAACATCCGCACGAAGGCGCAAGCATGACCCTCAACTTCGACCTCTTCTGGTCGTTCCGGTCGCCCTATAGTTACCTACTGCTGCCGCGCGTGGTCGATCTGGTCGCCAGCCACAATGTAAGCTGCAACGTACGCATCGTCTATCCGATCGCGGTGCGGCAAGCGGACTTCTTCCAGAAGGTCGATCCGCTGTGGATGTTCTACCTGATGCGGGACACTTACCGGGAAGCGCAATATCTGGGCATGCCCTACCGCTGGCCCAAACCCGACCCGGTTTACATGGACCCGGCGACGCGGCTCTATCCGCCGGAACAGCCGCACATCCACCGCCTGTCGCATCTTGGCATTGCGGCCACCGAAGCCGGGCGCGGACTGGAATTCATCCGCGATGTTTCCCAGACCATCTGGTCGGGGACGGTGGACAACTGGCACGAGGGCGATCACCTGGCCGAGGCCGCAGCGCGCGCCGGGCTTGATCTGGCCAAGCTTGATGCGGCCGTGGCTGCCAACCCCGATCATTATCGCGCTGCCATCGATGCCAACCAGGACGCACAGCGCGCTGCCGGCCATTATGGCGTGCCGCTGATGGCGCTGGAGGGCGAGCCCTTCTTTGGCCAGGACCGCTTTGATCAATTGGTTTGGCGGCTGCGGCAGAAGGGCCTGCAGGCCCGCTGATCAGCGCTGTTAACCAATCAGACCTGCTCATGCCGAGCTTGTCGAGGCACGGGCATACTGTGGTGCGTGCTTCAACAAGCTTGGCATGAGCGGTTTGGTGCAAATGCAAACAGGGTCTAGAGGTCAATCAGCAGCGCCGCCACCAGCAGCAATTGCCCGAGTTGGCGTTTGCCATTGAGGCGGAGGCCGATCAGCGTGGCCAGCGTTCTCCCCGCGACGAAGGCCGCCTGCGGGCTGCCGGCCAGCGCCGCGAACTGGCTGGTTTCGGCGAGACCAATGCCTAATCGTGTGCTGTTTCTGCTCATGAGGCTGATGAACAGACCCCCGAAGAGATGAAGCCGACAGCATTGACAAAGCCCGCCAGCGCCGCCAGCGCGGCCGCAATCGCCTGATCGCGGCGTGGATGAACGTGCATCAGGTCGCGCGCGCGATGGCGGTCAAAGCTGGTCTTCTACGATCTCACGGTTGCCGGCCGGAAGGTGCAGCACGCTGCCATCGAGGGCCATCCGGATAGAGCCGGAAAAACGCTGCGGCGCGCCGCCCAAGAAGGCAGCTTCGAATAAACGGTTCGGCACCTGCGGCACGATGTGGGTGAGCATCAGCATCTGCACGCCTGCCTGAGCAGCGGCGGCCGCGGCCTGTTCGGGCGTGGCGTGATAGGTGAGGATGTCGCGGGTGATCTGCGCGGTGCGGGGCTGGTTGGCACTTCGAAGTCCGCGGGTGATGGCGGCGACAAGGCGCGGTTGCAGGGCTTCGTGTACCAGCACGTCAGCTCCCCTGGCGGCCTGCGCAATGGCCGGGGTGGCGGCGGTGTCGCCGCTCACCACAACGGTTCGGCCTTTGTAGGCAATGCGATAGCCGTAGGCCGGAGCGACGGGCGCGTGGTTGACCTCAAAGGCGGTGATGACCAGACCATCGCGGTTCCACACCACACCCGGCGGCAGATCCTGCCCTGCGAATTGCCCGCCGCCGGTGGGCACGATCGCTTCGCCATGATGGGCGGTGCGATAGGTGGCATCTGCCTTCAGCATCAGATTGTAACCGGCGGCCACGTCGCTGGTGCCGGGCGGGCCGATCAGTGGCAGCGGTGTGCGGGCGGCGCTGCCTGTCCAGCGCATCAGCAGTGCAGGGGCGAGGCCTTCGATATGATCGCTGTGCAGGTGGGTGAGCAGGATGGCATCGAGTCCGCCCAGCGGCACCCCCCAACTCACCAGTTTGCGCACTCCGCCATCGCCGCCATCGATTAGCAGAAGTGTGTCGCCGGCCCACACCGCCAGGCATGACTCGGCGCGCTGCGGATCTGGCAGTGGGGAACCGCTGCCGCAGAAGATAAGAGTGAGGCCGTCGCCATAGGCGGCCAGCGCATTGCGGCCGGCCCGGCGCTCGGCAATCTCGCCGAAGATAAATTCGCCAACCGGCGCGCGCTGCCACCATAGCCCACCCATAGCAGCAAGGACGAGGAGGAGGAGCAGGAGACGGCGCATAAGCCCAAGGCTAAGCCCAAGCTGACCTTGTGACAATGGACTGGTTTTCAGGGCGCGCTGACCTGTTAGGGTACGCCAAGTATAGGGGGAGCTCAGGATATGGCAGGCGTCATGCGGATGGTGATCGGTTTGATTGCAGTGTTCAATATCGCGATCGGCCTAGGCTTCCTGCTCAAGCCGGCGCAATTGGCCAGCGCGTTTTTCCTGTCGCCGCTGGGTAGCCAGGGCCTCGCGACGCTGCGGGCCGATTTTCCCGGTTTCTTTATCACCGGCGGTGCCTTTGCCTTGATTGGCGCGGTAAAGAAGGATGGCAGCGCCCTGGCCGTGCCCTTGCTGCTGCTCACCATCGCCATCATCGGCCGCAGCCTCTCGCTGGCCATTGATGGCACCGCTCCCTCCGCTTACCCGCCTATGATTGTCGAAGCGGTGATGATTGCGGTGTTATTGCTTGGGCGGCGCAGCTTTGCGCGCTGAAACTGGCACTCAATCGATCGCAATTTCGTCTCTGCCGAACGCGCTGGCCACCGTTGCAGAGCCAATGGCTGCAAATTGCGGGTGACATCGCGGCAGCGGCAATGGCAATCTGGATGCCAATGGTATCGGAGACAGAAAGCGTGCCGGAAGCTGGGGAGATTGATGGCCGGCGCCTGCGCTCGGTGGCGAGCCGGGATCGCATCATCAACGCCGTGATCGCTCTGGTGGATGAAGACCAGGGCATTCCGAGTGCCGAGGCGATTGCCGCGCGGGCCGGTGTAGGCCTGCGATCGGTGTTCCGCCATTTTGGCGACATGGACGGGCTTTATGTCGCCGTCATCGATCGCATAGGCCGGCGTTACACGCACCTCATCCGGCCCTTTGAAGCGGCGGGCTGGGACAGCCAGATCCGCGAGGCGATGGACCGGCGAATGCAGATGTTTGCCACCGTGCTGCCCTATCGCCGCGCCGCCGACATATACCGCCAGCGTTCGCCACTGCTCAATCACGGCCTCGATGCGCTCAACCTGATGCTGCGTGGTCGGCTGGACGGCATTGTGCCGGCCGCCATTAAGGCGGGCGATGCGCTTTGGTTCGAACAGCTTGATCTGTGGCTCAGCCTGGAAGCCTATGGCCGCCTGCGCGACCCGCAACGGCTGGATCATCAAGGCGCTGTGCAGGTGATCGAAACGGCGGTGAACGCCTTGATCAAGGCCAAGGCCTGAAGGTCTGGTTGCGCGGCTGATTTTCTTTGCGCAGCCCCCTTGGTGCGGCTAAAGCGTGGCGCTTTCCAACGGCCGCCATAGGCGCGGCGCAAAGGGCGACAGGGCCATGGCAAGCGACACGGCACCGCTGGTGGGCATTATCATGGGCAGCCAATCTGATTGGCAGACGATGCTGCATGCCGCCGATATCCTCGCGGCACTGGGCGTACCCCATGAAACCTGCATTGTTTCCGCCCACCGCACTCCGGATCGCCTGTTCGATTATGCCAGGGGCGCGGCGGGTCGCGGCTTGGCTGTGATCATCGCCGGGGCCGGCGGCGCGGCGCACCTGCCCGGCATGGCCGCCAGCATGACGGCGCTGCCGGTGCTTGGCGTGCCGGTGGAATCGCGTACTCTGAAGGGCATCGACAGCCTGCTTTCCATCGTCCAGATGCCGGCCGGCGTGCCGGTGGGCACGTTTGCCATTGGCAAGGCCGGGGCGGTGAATGCGGCGTTGCAGGCGGCCGCTATATTGGCGCTGAATGATGCGGCGCTGGCCACGCGGCTGGCAGCGTGGCGGCAGGCGCAAACAGACGCGGTGGCGTTGGCACCGTCAGACGATCTGCCCTGATGCTCGCACCGGGATCGACCATTGGTATATTGGGCGGCGGCCAACTGGGCCGCATGCTGGCGCTGGCCGCAGCCGAGTTGGGCTATCGCTGCCATATTTTTGCGCCGGAAGCCGAAACGCCGGCCAGCGAAGTCGCGGCCGTTACCACCCGGGCCGATTATGGTGATGCGGCGGCGCTGAAGGCATTCGCCGCGGCTGTGGATGTTGTCACTCTGGAATGGGAGAATGTCGATCGCGAGGCTGTGCGGCAGTTGGCAGCCCATGTGCCCGTCCACCCGGCCGCACACAGCCTGGAGGTCGCGCAGGACCGCATGGCAGAAAAGCAGTTCGTCGAATGGCTGGGCGGGCGCACCGCCACCTGGGCCCAGGTGGACAGCCGCGAGGGGCTGGATGCGGCGATCGCTCAGGTGGGCCTGCCGGCGATATTGAAGACGCGGCGGTTCGGTTATGATGGCAAGGGCCAGGCACGCGTCATGGTGGCCGGTGATGCCGATGCGGCGTGGGCCGCTATTGGCGGTCAGCCTGCGATCCTTGAAGGTTTCGTGAATTTTGCCCACGAATTCAGCGTTATCCTCTGCCGCGGGCAGGATGGCAGTATTGTGGATTGGCCGGTGCCGGTGAACCTGCACAAGGGCGGTATCCTTGCCACCTCCACCCTGCCGCCGCCGGCACTGGTGCGCGCGCAAACCGCCGAAGCGGTGCAACTGGCTCGCACCGTGGTGGAAAAGCTGGGCCATGTCGGCGTGCTGACCTGCGAGTTCTTCGCCTGCAAGCATGGCCCACGCTTCAACGAGATGGCACCGCGCGTGCACAACAGCGGTCACTGGACGATCGAGGGAAGCGCCACCAGTCAGTTTGAAAATCATGTCCGCGCCGTGGTCGGCCTGCCGCTGCGGCCCACGGCGCTGGTCAGCCCGCGCATCGAGATGACCAACCTGATCGGCGATGACGTGGCCGATTGGCCGCGCCTGATGGCCGATCCCACTGCCCATGTGCATTTGTACGGTAAGGCCGAGGCTCGCCCCGGCCGCAAGATGGGGCATGTGACGCGGTTGGGTAAATAGGCCTCAGCGGGTTTTTGGCTTCGGTGCCTTCGGCGAATTCGGCGCAAAGGCGGTGCCGAAATAATCGCCTTCATACCAGCGCGGCGCAGTGCGGCCGTTGGCGATGGTGCGGATGATGCCAATGTTCAGCCGGGTCCACTTGGCTGCCGCTGCCCAATCGAACGGCAGATCCAACTGGTCAGACACTTCGTGGTAGCTATTGAGGCGAAACGCCCGTTCGGCGTCCTTGCAGGCCATGCCGCCCTTCGCGTCGGTCCAGCCGGTTTTCAGGAACACCGAAGGCACGCCCTTGCGCACAAAGGGATAGTGATCGGACCGGGTGAATACCGCTTCTTCCGGCTGCGGATCGGGCGACAAACCCAGTTTTTCTGCCTTCGCCGCCATGGCCACGGCGCTGCCCAGCGTGGAACGATCGCCGCCGAATGCCACCACATCACCGAAATCGCAGGTGAGGATCGGCATATCGATGTTCACATCGGCGACCAGCCGCTTCACGTCCACCGTGGGCTGGCGCGAGAAATAATCGGCGCCCAGCAGACCAGATTCTTCAGCCGTGGTGGCGAGGAACAGCACGGAACGCTTGGGCGGCGACTTCACCAATGCGGTGGCGGCTTCCATCATCGTTGCGGTGCCGCTGGCATTGTCCATGGCGCCGTTGAAGATGCGGTCTTCGCCCGGCTTGGCATTAGCCTTGCTGCCAACGTGGTCGCTGTGGGCAGAGATCACCACGATTTCGGCGGCGAGTTTTGGATCAGTGCCTGGCAGAAGGCCGAGCACGTTGGGGCTGGAAATGCGTTCCAGTCTGGTGGCGCGGTTGATCTTGAAGCTGCCCGGCAGCACGAAGCCCTTCACCGGGCCCTTGGCGGCGGCGGCCTGTATATCGGCAAAGCTCATGGCGGAACCAGCAAAGATCGCGGCGGCGGCGGTATCATCGATGCTGGCGCGCACTTTCAGGCCGGCACCATCGCCCAGCGCCTGGCCATCGGGGCCGAGCAGCACGCGGCGCGGCAAACGGGCGCGCGGCGCGAATTTGTCCCACGGTAAGCGGGCTGCTTCCTTAAGGGTGCGAACGGTGATCAAGCCAACGGCGCCGGCCCGCAGAGCTGCAATGCCCTTGGAGGTGCGGGCAAGGTGGGCGGCCACTTCGCTGTTCATTCCATCGGGCGCGCCCGACAGCACAACGGCATATTTGCCCTTCAGATCAAGGCCGGCGAAATCATCTATTCCTTGTGATTTGTCCTGCAGACCATAGCCAACGAACACCATTTCGCCGCTGATGCTTTCCGGACCGGCAACATCGCCGGGGGACAGCACCAGGCCGACCCCGTTTTCGAGGTTAATTGTCTTGCCGGCGGCAGTTTCGATCACCGCAGTCTCTCTCTCGCTGGCGAAGCGGCTTTCGGCGAAGTTGACGCGCTGAAACCACGAGCCATTATCCCCTGCCGGCTGCAGGCCCAGCCGGGCGAAATGCTGGGCGATATAATTGGCAGCGATCTCATGGCCCGGCGTACCGATGCCGCGGCCTTCCATCAGATCATCGGCCAGGAAGGCGACATGGGCGCGGAACGACGCGGCCAAGGGATCGGCCTTTGGAGCGGGAGCAGCTGCGGCGATGAGCGGCAGGGCGGCGGACAGGAGGAGCGCTTGCTTGATCATTGGCGTTGCGTATCAGGCAGGCTAAGCCGGTGCAAACCGCGAGTTAGTGTGAGGGTGCGATGATCCGCAAGATTCTGGTGGCGCTGGCCGCCGCAACGATGCTGGTGCAGCCGGCGCTGGCGCAAGCCCCGGCGCCGCCGGCCAGCATCGCTGCGCTGGTGGGTCAGGTGCAGGTGCCCTACGAACAATTCACCCTGTCCAACGGCTTGCGCATCATCGTCCATACCGATCGCAAGGCGCCGATCGTGGCGTTGAGCGTGTGGTATCACATCGGTTCCAAGGACGAGCCCCGTGGCAAGACCGGATTTGCCCATCTGTTCGAACATCTGATGTTCTATGGCAGCGAGAACAACGACGGCGTATTCTTTAAGAAGCTGGAGGATGTGGGCGCGACGGACGCCAACGGCACCACCTGGTTTGATCGTACCAACTATTTCGAAAATGTGCCGACGCAGGCGCTCGATCTGGCGCTTTATCTCGAATCTGATCGCATGGGCTGGTTGTTGGGGGCCGTCACGCAGGCCAAACTCGATGCCCAGCGCGGCGTGGTGCAGAATGAAAAGCGTGAGGGCGACAACGCGCCCTTCGGCCTGACCGGTTATGCCACGCTGAAGGCGCTGTTCCCAGAAGGCCACCCCTATCATCACGACAGCATCGGTTCGATGGCCGATCTGAACGGGGCCAGCCTGACCGATGTGCAGAGCTGGTTTCGCGCCAACTACGGCCCGAACAATGCCGTGCTGGTGCTGGCCGGCGATATCGACGCGGCGACGGCCCGCCCGCTAGTGGAGAAATATTTTGGCGCCATCCCGCGCGGGCCGGAGGTGAAGCGGCTCGACGCGCCGGTGCCGCGCTGGACGCAGGAACGCCGCGAAACGCTGTATGACAAGGTGCCAACGCCGCGTGTCAGCCTGCACTGGCCGGTGCCAGGCCGGCTCGAACGTGCCGCCGTGCTCACCGATGTTGCGCTGACCGTGCTGGCCGGCGGATCATCTTCGCGGCTGTACAACGAACTGGTGCGCACGAAGAAGCTGGCCGTGGCGGTGAGCGGCGGCGTTCAAGCCTTTGAAAAGGTGAGCATGGCCGAAATCGAGGTGACGCTGGCACCTGGCGTGAAGCCCGAGGATGTGGAAGCCGCGGTGAAGCAGGCGCTGGCCGATTTCACCGCCAAGGGGCCGACAGCGGACGAAGTGGGCCGGGTTGCCACCCGCAATGTCGCCAGCACCATTCGCGGGCTGGAAGCCGTGGGCGGCTTTGGCGGGAAGGCGGTCGCGCTGGCGGAAGGCGCGGTCTACGCGAGCAATCCCGAACATTACCGCACGGAACTGGCCTGGTATGCCAATGCCACGCCCGCCGATGTACAAGCCGCGGCGCATGAATGGCTGGCCACCAGCGCCTATGTGCAGACCGTGCTGCCCGGCGAGCGGCCGGCTGCCGAAGACGTGCCACCGCCGCCGAAAGTCGCCGCGAGTGCGCCGCCCGCCAAGGGCCCGGCCCGCATGGCCGAACCCGCCGTGGGCCAGCCGCCCCTGCTGCAATGGCCAGTGATCGAGCGTTTCACGCTGTCCAATGGCCTGAAGGTAGAACTCGCCCGCCGCACCACTGTTCCACTGGTGCGCATGCTGCTCAGCGTGGAAGGCGGCAGGGCGGCGGATGAGCGCGGGTCGCTCGGCATCCAGTCGATGGCGTTGAACCTGATGGATGAAGGTGCCGCCGGAATGAATGGCCCGCAGATTGCCGAGCTGCGCGAACGACTGGGCGCCGGCATCGGTGCCTCGCCGGGGATGGACCGGACGCGGATTTCCCTCGATGCGCTGAAGTCCAACCTTGCCGCATCGCTCACGCTGTATGCCGATATCGTCCAAAGACCGGATTATCCGTCTGCCGAGATTGAACGTGTGCGCGGCCAGATGCTCACCGCCCTGCAGCAGGAAGCCAGCAACCCCATCGGCATCGCCCAGCGCATCCTTTCCCCTGCGCTTTATGGCCCCGACCACCCCTATGGCGCTCCCCCCAGCGGTCTGGGTACCGCCGACAGCGTGAAAGTCATCACCCGCGATCAACTGGTGGCCTGGCACAAGCGATGGATCCGCCCTGATCGTGGCACGCTGTTCGTGGTGGGCGACATCACGGCCGCCGAACTGAAGCCGCAGTTGGACGCCGCTTTTGGCAACTGGCGCGCCGATGCCGCCATCCAGGCAGGCACGGTGACTGCCGCCGCCGCTCCGCTGCCGCAAGCGGCACGGATCATTCTTGTTGACCGGCCGAACAGCCCGCAAAGCCTGATACTCGCCGGCAGCCTGCTGCCCATCACCGGCATGCAGGATCTGATCGCCGAGCGCGCCGCCATCGATGTGCTGGGCGGGCTTTCTACCAGCCGCATCACAACCGATATCCGCGAGGAGAAGAACTGGGCTTATGGCGCCTATGCTGGCATGACCGACGGCAAAGGCCAACTGACCAGCCTGGTCTATGCCCCGGTGCAGACCGACCGTACCGCCGACAGCATGAAGGCGATTCAAGCCGATATCGCTGCCATCAAGGCCGTGAAGCCGATCACGGCCGAAGAACGCAATCGCAGCATCGCCAACTCCGTGCTGGCCCTGCCCGGCGAGTTCGAACGCGGCACCGCTTTCCTGTCGGCCATGGAGCGCAACCAGATCATGGGCCGGCCCGACGATTACTACGTCACCGCCGCCCGCCGCCTGGGCGCCCTGACCGTGGCCGATCTGAACCGCGCAGTGCAGTTGTTCGATACAAACAAATTGCTGTGGATCGTGGTGGGCGACCGGGCCAAGGTTGAGCCGCAGCTGAAGACGTTGGGCCTGCCGGTAGAGGTGCGCCCGGCGCAGTAAGGAATGAGAGGGCCTCCGGCGGGCAATGTTGCAGACACTGCCCGCCGGAGGCCTTCGAATTCTAAACTTCCCCAGCCAAAATTCGACGGATTACCTTCACGAATGTCGCCGGTGGCTGGCCGCCCATGATGGCGTATTTGCCATTGAAGATGATGGCCGGCACCGCCGTGATGTCCTGCTCGTCGCGCCACCAGCTTTCTGTCGCGCGGACTTCATCGGTGTAGCGGCCGGAGGCGAGGACTTCGCGGGCGGAGGCGGCATCGAGGCCGGCGGAAACAGCGGCGCGGACCAGGGTTTCGGGGTCGTTTAGCGGTTCGGCGCGGGTGAAATGGGCGTCGAAAAGGGCCATCTTCAGGGCGTGGGACTTGTCCACCTTTTCGGCCCAGTGCAGCAGGCGGTGGCAGTCGAAGGTGTTCCATATCATCGAATCCGGCCCGCCCTTGAAGGTGAAGCCCAGCTGTTCGCCCATCTGCTTGATGTGGCTGCGCGCAGCAGCGCCTTCTTCGGGCGGGCGGCCATATTTGCGCGCGACATGCTCGGCGCTGTTTTCGCCTTCGGGCGGCATCTGCGGGTTGAGTTCGAACGGGTGGAAATGCCAGTCCGGCGTTACGTCGTCGCCGAGTTCGGTCACCGCCTGTTCGAGGCTTTTTAGGCCGATCACGCACCAGGGGCAGACGATATCGGAAACGAAATCGATGCGCAGCGGGGTCGTCATCAGCGGCTCCTAGAAATCATGGCCGGGCGGCACGTGGTGCGGCGGGGTGGTGGCGGGGTCGCCCAGCGTGCGGCCAGCAACTTTGGTTGCGTAACGGCTCCACGGCCGGTCGTGATGTTCGGCGCGGGTGGTGGGTAGGTTTCCGGCAAAGCGCGGGTCCTGAGGGCGGGTCTGGCCATTAATATACCATGCCACATCCCACGCCTGCTGCACGGAAAGCGTGCCGGCGTTGCCCACCGGCATGTTGGCACGGATGAATGCCGCGGCCTTGTCCACCTGCGCCATGCCGGCGCCCCAGTTGTAGCTGGCGGGGCCCCATAGCGGCGGGTTCACCACGGTTTCGCCATCCTTCAGGCCTTGTCCGTCCTCGCCGTGACAGGCAGCGCACACCTCGATGAACACGGCTCGGCCGCGCGCATCGTTGGGCGGCAGCGGCGTCGGCATGATGGCCGGGAAGCCGCGTTCCGGTGGTGAGACGCCGATGCGCTGGCCCTGCGCCAGCCAGCCGGCATAGGCGCTCACCGCCAGCAGCACCTCGCCGCCCAAGGGCGGCGGCGTGCCGTTGATCGAGTAGATGAAACAATCCTGCACGCGCTTTTCAAAGCTATTTATGCGGCGGTTTTTGTCGCGCCAAACCGGGAAATTGCCGAACGCGGCCCACAGCGGCGCAGCGCCGGCCGTGCGCCCGGCGTCGAGGTGGCAGTTGGCGCACCTGAGATCATTGCCGGCATATTGGGGCGCGGCGGCGCGGGTATCAGTGATGATGGCCAACCCGCGCCGGATTGCGTCGCCATCGGGGCCGGCGGGGATGGCGGCTTCCGGCGGCGGCGTGGCCGGATCAGCCGCTGCAATGCCGGCCAGTGCAGCCAAAGCCAGAAGGGGAAAGCGCCAGCGCATGCGCCTTGGCTAGCGCAGGTGAGCGGGCGGGGAAACTCTCAATCGTTGGCGGCGCCGAAGCGTTCGGCATAGCGGCTGGTGATGCGATCGACCGGCATCACCACGAACACGTCCACCGTATTGAACTGGTGATCCACGAAGCCGCCATCACCCACCACCGCTCCCACGCGCAGATAGCCCTTCAGCAGCGGCGGCAGCGCGCGGGCGGCAGCGCGCGTGTCGATGGAGGCAGGGTCGAGCCGATTCATCTCCACCCGGTGCGGCGGCAGCGCGGTGGCGCGCAGTTCGGCCGGGGCGAGATGGTGATGATAGAGATACGACAGTTCTGCCGCGTGCAGCAGCGGATCGGCGCCGTGCAGCGAGGCGCAGCCGAACAGATGGCCGATGCCGTGCTGGGCCAGATAGGTGGCAATGCCGCGCCACAGCAGCGAGATGGTGGCGCTCGTCCGCCATTCCGGCGCGACGCAGCTGCGGCCCAGTTCAAGGAGCTGGCGGCCCGGTGCGCTCTGCGCGATCAGGGCGGAAAGATCATATTCGCCGGCGGAGTAGAATCCGCCGTTTGCCTGCGCCAGGTCCTGCCGCAGCAGGCGATAGGTGCCGACGACGCGCGGGCGCAGCGCATTGGCATGATCGATGACCAACAGATGATCGCACACCATGTCATAAGCATCGATATCGCGGCGGGTATGGGCCATCCCCGCTGTCGGCTGCGCACCCATTTCATCGTAGAAAATGGCATAGCGAAGCGCCTGCGCGGCGGCGATTTCGACTTCGCTGGCGGCAAGGCGCACTTCCAGCAGGCCGGCACGATGGATCGGCGCGGCATCGGCGAGCAGGGCGGCGGGCAATTCGGTGGCGCGAGCGAGGGCGAAGGTCATGGTGCGGTAGGCTCCACTGGTTTGCCGGGCTTTAGCGGGCGCGCGTTACAGCGCAATTGCCAAGCTGTGACAGCAGCGTGGCGTGCGGGTTACACGCCTGTTGCAGTCTCGGCCGTATCGTCGGCCAGCACCAGCCCGGCCCGCCACAGCCACAGGAAGATCAGCACGCCGGGCAGCGCCAGCGCTGTGGTGAGCCAGTAGAAATCGACATAGCCCAAGCTTTCGATCAGCGCGCCGGCCGTGCCGGAGGAAAAGGCGCGGCCCAAGATGGCGGCGGCGGAGGAAAGCAGCGCGAACTGCGTCGCGGTGAAGCGGCGATCGCACAGCAGCGCCAGCCAGGCCCCCACGGTGACGCCGCCGATGCCGCTGGCGAGATTCTCAAAACCCTGCACGGCCGCCAGCGCCCACACATCATGGCCGATGATCGCCAACCCGGCATAAGCGGCGTTGGACACGCCCATCAGGATAAGGCTGAGGAACACTGACCCGGCCAGCCCAATGCGCTTGTAGATCAGGCCGCCGAGAAACACGCCGGCCAGATAGCCGAACAGGCCCAGCGATACGTCGTAGAAGGCGACTTCTCCCTTGGTAAAGCCCAGATCATTGTAGAACAGCCGTACCGAAAGCTGGCAGACGGTATCGCCGATCTTGTGGACCAGCACGAAGGCCAGCACGATCCAGGCACCCTTGCGAGTGAGAAAATCCGCCAGCGGCGCAATAATGCTGTCCTTTACGGCCGCCACCAGCCCCTTGCCCGATTGCGGCACCGGCGGGCGCTTCGGTTCGCCCAGCATGGCAGCCGCGATCAACGATGGCGCAAACAGCAGCACCGCTGACGCATAGGCCAGCGCCCAACTGCCGCCCGCGGCCAGCAGCAGCGCCCCGGCGCCGGCGAGATAGCTGCCCATGCGCCAGCCATATTGGGTCATGCCAGAGCCTGCCCCCATCTGGTCCACCCGCAGCCATTCGATGCGGATGGCGTCAATCACGATATCCAGCGTCGCCCCGGCAAAGCCCACGGCGACGGCAGCGGCGGCAAACAGCGCCAGATCGGCGGTAGGATCGAGCAGCCCGAGCCAGGTGATGGCGGCGCTGGCCATGATGATCGAGACGACCAGCCAGGCCCTGCGCTGGCCGATGAGATTGGCCAGCATGGGGATGCGCACACGGTCGATCAGCGGCGCCCACAGCGGCTTGAAGCTGTAGACCAGCAGCGCCAATCCGAAGGCCGTCACCGATTTCTTCTCGATGCCGCTTTCCGCTAGCCGCGTGGTGAGCGTGGCGGCGATCATGGCATAGGGCGTGCCAGATGCCATGCCGAGCGCCAGCGCCCCCAAAGGCGCGGCTTCGAAGTAGGGTTTGATGGCGGCGAACAGCGAGCGGTTGGGCGTGGTGACCATGGGCCGGCACCATGGCGGCGGCGTGCGGCCTGTCAATGGGCAGGCGGCCCTTCAGGGTGGCGGCAGGCGCACCCGCTTGCCGCGCCCGGTCTCTCCGCGCACGATGGAGAGCGCGGATTTCGGCACGCCCAACGCCTTGGCCAGCAGCGCCAGCACGGCGGCATTGGCCTTGCCGGCTTCGGGCGTCGCCGTCACCCGCACCTGCACGATGCCATCGCCGATGGTCAGTGCATCGGCGATGGCATTGGGGGTGACGCGCAGCATCAGGCAGTCGTGCGCATCAGTCAGCGCGCGTAAGGCGTCGGCAGCGGGGAGGGCGGGCTTGCGGGCCATATCGGCAACTGGGCGCGCGGCGGGCAGGCTGTCAACATTGGCGCTTCCCGGCGGCATTGGGGGCCATTAGACACGGCGCAACCAACAGGAGGGTCATCCATGAAATTCACCACCCGTATCGCCGTGCTCTTGAGCGCCTTTGCCTTGCCCGTGCTGCCGGCTGTGGCCCAGACGCCGGTTGCTGCTGTTGCCCAGGCCGAAGATGCCAAGTTGACCGCGTTTCTGGATGGCGAATTTGCCGAATGGGTGAAGACGCAGCCGCAACTCGCTACCCGGCTGGGCATCAAGGCCGGCGGTGACAAGTGGAACGACACCAGCGATGCCGCAGCCGATGCCCAGGTGGAGTGGCGGCAGGCCAGCGCGGCGCGCATGAAAGCCACGATCGACCGCGCCAAGCTGTCGGGCGAAGGCCAGGTCAATTACGACATCTGGGCGCTCGAGGCGGAACGGGCTGCCATGCAGAACGCCAACCGCGTCTATGTCCCGCCCTTCTATTCGCGGCTTTATTCGGCGCATAGCCAGCTCCCGGATTTCCTGATCAACACGCACACGATCGCCGATGCGACCGACCTGAAGAACTATATCGCCCGTGTTAAGGGCATGCCGGCAGTGCTGGACATTGCGATTGCGCGCACGAAGGCCAGCGCGGCTGCCGGCGTGCGCGTGCCGAAGTTCCAAGTGGAAAGCATCATCGCCGGCGCCACGGCGCTGACCAGCGGCGCGCCGTTCGGTGAAGGCAAGGATGCGGCGCTGTGGGCCGATGTGAAGGCCAAGACCGAAAAACTGGTTACTGCCGGCACCTTGCCGCGCGCCGAAGCTGATGCGCTGCTGGCCGAAGCGCGCACCGCCATCGCCGATCTGAAGCCCGCCTATGGCCGGGTCATCGAATGGGCCAGGGGCGATCTCGCCACGGCGCCGTCGGGCAAGCTGGGTGCGCTCACCCTGCCGAACGGTCTTGCCTATTACGCCAACGCGCTAAAGCTCAACACCACGACCGACCTGACCGCCGATCAGATCCACGCCATCGGCCGAACGGAAGTGGCGCGGATTGAGGCGGAGCAGGATGCGTTGGCGCGCAAGGCCGGCGTGAAGGATCGCAATGAATTTTACGCGATGCGCGCCAGGATGTTCCCGCCCAAGCCTTATGATGACGCTGCACGTGAAGCGTATCTGAAGGAAGCCAATCGCTTTGTTGGCCATGTCCGCAGCCTGTTGGGGCCGTATTTCGGCCTCGTGCCGGCCTATGGCATCGAAGTGGTGCGGGAGCCGGCGTTCAGCGAGGTGCCGGGCGGTGCCGCTCATGCCAGCCAACCCAGCCCCGACGGCAAGCGCCCGGCGCGCACCTTCGTGCACCTGGTGGGCATGCAGAAGGACCCGGCAGACATGTACACGCTGATGTGTCACGAAGCCGTGCCGGGCCACAACATGCAGGGCGATATCCAGGTGCGCCAGAAGGGCGGGCCGAAGTTCCGTGGTTCCACTGGTTATGTCGCGTTTGGCGAAGGCTGGGGCCTGTATGCCGAACGGATGTGCGCGGAAATGGGCGCCTTCCCCGACATTGCTGCCGATTTCCAGCGGCTGGAAGGCGAACTGTTCCGCGCCGCACGACTGGTGACCGATACCGGCATCCACGCCATGGGTTGGACCGAGGAGGAGGCGGTGGCCTATCTGCAGGCCAGCGGCCGTGCCTCGCCGGAAATGGCGCGCTCGGAAGTGCGCCGTTACATCACGCTGCCCGGCCAGGCCACCGGCTACAAGATCGGCATGATCAAGATCATGGAAGTGCGCGCCAAGGCCGAAAAGGCGCTGGGGCCGAAGTTCGACATCAAGGGCTTCCACGATCTGGTGATCGGTTCGGGCTCGCAGCCGCTGTCCATCCTGGAACGCCGCGTGGACGACTGGATTGCGGCGCGCAAATAAGCTTGGGTTTACGGCGGAGGGCAGGGCGGATAGCGTCTCCTCCAATCAAGGGGGACTGACATGATCCGCAAATTGCTCGCCGCCAGCCTGCTGGCCACCACCGCACCGGCCTTTGCCGCTGCACCCGCACCGCTGAAGGACGCCGCCTCCGCCGCTGTTGACGCGCGCGCCGGCGAACTGGCCAACATGATCGACCAAGTGTTCAGCTTTGCCGAGCCCGGTTTTCAGGAAGTGCGGACCAGCGCCTATCTGACCGGGATTCTTGAAAAGAGCGGTTTCACGGTGACGCGCGGCGTGGCGGGCATCCCGACGGCGTTTACCGCGACGTGGGGGGAAGGTGGCCCGATGATCGCGTTGGGCAGCGATATCGATGGCCTGCTGGGGCTGAGCCAGACGCCGGGTGTGCCGGGCAACAAGCCGCTGGTGGCGGGCGCGCCCGGCCATGGTGAAGGCCACAACAGCGGCATGCCGATGATGATCGTTGCCGCGATTGCGGCCAAGCAGGTGATGGAAAAGAACGGCATCAAGGGCCGCATCATGCTGTGGCCGGGCGTGGCCGAGGAACTGGTGGCGACCAAGGCCTATTTTGTGCGCGCCGGGATGTTCAAGGATGTGGACGCCAATCTGTTTGCCCATGTGGGCGATGATTTCGACGTCACCTGGGGGCCGTTGGGGCACACCGCATCGCTGAGCGTGGAATATACCTTTGCCGGGCTCACCGCGCACGCTGCCGGCAACCCGTGGGACGGCAAGAGCGCGCTGGATGCCGTGGAGTTGATGAACGACGGCTGGAACATGAAGCGCGAGCATCTGCCCACCACGCAGCGCAGCCATTACGTCATCACCGGCGGCGGCAACCAGCCCAACATCGTGCCCGACAAGGCGAGCGTGTGGTATTATTTCCGCGATCTCAGCCTGCCGGTGGTGAAGACCATGTATGACGCCGGCAACCGCATCGCCGCGGGCGCCGCGATGATGACCGAAACCAGCGTGACGCGCCGTGTGCTGGGCCATGCCGCCACCAATTATGGCAACAAGCCGATTGCCGAGGCCGCCCATGCCAACATGGTTGCCGTGGGCCTGCCGAAGTGGAGCGAAGCTGATCAGAATTTCGCCCGCGCCGTCCTGAAAGGCTTTGGCCGCAAGGATGAGCCGCTGGCCACCGGCGCGCCCAAGCTGTGGTCACCGGAAAATCCCAACCCGGAGCGCAACGGTGGTTCCGATGACATTGGCGACATCATGTGGACGGTGCCGACGATCACCATCAACTACCCGTCCAACATTCCCGGCATTTCTTATCACAATGTGATGGCGGCGGCCGCGATGGCGACGCCGATTGCCCACAAGGGCGCGGTGGCCGGTGCCAAGGTGGCGGCGATGACCGTGCTGGATCTGATGACGACCCCGGAACTGGTGGCAGGCGCAAAGCGCTGGCAGCAGGAGGTGCAGTTCAAGACCGAGCGCTATCAGCCGCTGCTCGGCCCCGAGGATCAGCCGGCGATCCATCTGAACGCCGATCTGATGGCCAGGATGCGCCCGGCGATGGAAAAATATTATTTCGATTCAAAGAAATACAAATCGTATCTGGAACAGCTCGGCATTGATTACGAGAAGGCGGGTTCTGCTGCGAAAAACTAGCTTTCGTTGATCGCGGTTCGGAGTCACTCTTTCCGCCATGGATATCGCCTTCAAGCATCGCCAGCCTACGCCCGGCCAGCGCGCGCTGGCGGCGGGCGTACCGGCCGCAGCGGGCAAGCCGGCTAGCGGTGTGATGCGGGAGATTCCGGCCAGCGCCTATACTTGCCCCGATCATTTCGCCCGCGAATGGAGCCGCGTGTTCAAGCGTCTGCCGGTGGTGATCGCGCCGTCGGCGTTGCTGCCGCAGCCCAACATGGCGGTGCCGCATGATGGGTTCGGCCTGCCGTTGCTGATCGCGCGTGACGGCAAGGGCGTCGCCCGTGTGTTCATGAATGTTTGCCGGCATCGCGGCACGCGGCTGGTGGAGGGGTGCGAGCTGGTCAAATCGCCCGCCTTGGTGTGCCCCTATCATGCGTGGAGCTATGGCACTGATGGCCGGCTGAAGGGCCTGCCACGCCCCGAGACGTTCGAAGGGTTGGACAAGAGCACGCGTAATCTCGTCGAGATGCCGAGCCTCGAGGCCGGCGGGCTGATCTGGGTCGGGCTGGATCGCGATGCGGCGCCGGATTTCGGGCTGGCGGCCGGCCCGCTGGCGGCGGATTTCGATGCCATCGGCTTTGGCGATCAGCATCTTTACGCGCGCCGCACGCACAAGGTGGCGGCGAACTGGAAGCTGATCATGGATGCCTTTGCCGAAAGCTACCATGTGCTGCGCCTGCACGCGTCCACCATCGCGCCCTATTTTCAGGATGGCGTGACCACCGGTGATCGCATCGGGCCGCATTCACGCTCTGCCGTTGCGCGGCTGGCGGCACTGGAAGGCATGGACCTGGATGACATGCGCGATCTGCGCCGCACCATGACCTTCACCTATAATCTCACCCCCGGCACGGTGATCGTGGCCAGTCCGGATTATATCAACATCATGGTGGTGATGCCGCGCGGGGTGGACGAGACGTGGGTGGAGGATTTCATGCTGATCCCCGAACCACCCAGGGACGAGAAGGCGGAACGGCACTGGGCGAAAAGCTGGGCGCTGCTGGATGGCGCGGTGTTCGGTTCCGAGGATTTCCGGGCGGCCGCGCTGGGCCAGGAAGGGCTGCAATCCGGCGCGGTTGATCATGTGCTGATTGGCGGGCTGGAGCAGGGCATCGGCACGCTGCACGACACGCTTGCCGGGCTGATGGCCGATTAAGCGGCGATTTCCGCTGCCCACCCCTTGCAAAAGCGTGTCGCAATCCTAACACAGTAGGCAGGCGCTGCTGGCCCTGTTAAGCTGGCGCGGCAAAAGGTGAGGACACGCATGTCGGAAGAAGTCGCGATCAAGCTGGAACCCCCGGTGGCGGTAAGCGCCATTGCGCCTGCGAAAGCCGCCGGCCTGGTGCCGTTGAAGGATCAGGAAAAGGCGCAGCTGGAAGCCAAGGTGGAAAGCTTCATCGATGAACTGATCGCCACAGATGCCGCCAGCCCGGAGTTCGGTAAGAAAGTGGATGCGTTGGCCAATCTGGGGGCGACCGAAATTGCGCGTGCCGCCGCCCAGTCCAACCGCTTCCTCGATCGGCCGACGCGTGCGCTGAACAAGGAAGCCGGCATCGGGGCAGACCTGGTGCAGCTGCGCAAGATCGTCGAGGATCTTGATCCCGGCAAATCCGGGAAGTTGACCGGCCGCAAGAAATTATTTGGCCTGATCCCTGTGGGCGGCAACAAGCTGCGTTCCTACTTCGACAGCTACAAGAGCGCGCAGAGCAACATCAATGCCATCCTGGGCGCGCTCAAAAGTGGCAAGGATGAGCTGCTGAAGGACAATATCAGCATCGAGGACGAGCGCGCCAAGCTGTGGGACGCGATGGGCAAGCTGGAACAGATGGTCCACATGTCCAAGGTGCTCGATTCCAAGCTGGAAGAGCGTGCGACCGAGCTGGATGTGAGCGACCCTGCCAAGGCCAAGGCGATCCGCGAGAATGCGCTCTTCTATGTGCGCCAGCGCACGCAGGACCTGCTGACCCAGCTGGCGGTGAGCGTGCAGGGATATTTGGCGCTTGATCTGGTCAAGAAGAACAATGTCGAGCTGATGAAGGGCGTGGACCGCGCCAGTACGACGACGGTTTCGGCTCTGCGCACCGCCGTCACCGTGGCCGAGGCGATGACCAACCAGAAGCTGGTGTTGGAACAGATCACCCAGCTCAATACCACGACAGCAGGCATTATTGATTCGACCGGCGAACTGCTGAAGAGCAACACTGCCACCATCCACGAGCAGGCGGCGGCCTCCACCATTCCGGTGGAAACGCTGCAGCGCGCCTTCCAGAATGTCTATCAGACGATGGATGCCATCGACACGTTCAAGATGAAGTCTTTGGAAGCCATGAAGACAACGGTGGATACGCTGTCGGTCGAGGTCGAGAAGAGCCGTGCCTATGTCGCCCGCGCACAAGGCCAGGCCGAAGCCCAGATCGCCGGCCCGCAGACCAACCTGACCGCCCTGACGTAAGATGGCCACAGGCGCACCGTTCGACGAAACAGAAGCCCGCCGCCGTCGCCTGGCGCGGGCCGAAGCCATGCAGATGGCGCGCAGCCGTCGCTGGGAAAAGCGCAAGGCCAACATGGCCACGCGTGTCACGCGCGGCATGCTAACTTTTGGTGTGATGCTTGCGGCGCTCACGGTTTATGGCTGGATGTCGGGCGGGCTGGGCATCGGCCTGTTCCTGCTGTCCGTCCTTCTGCTGCCGATGGCGGGCATTGCTGGCATGTTGCTGCCCGTGGGCGGGCCGGACGTGGACGATATCGACAAGGCGCCGCCCGCCGAACTGCCGGCGATCACCGAGGCGTTCCTCGATCGCCAGCGCAAGCAGTTGCCGCGCCTGGCCGCGCCGCAGCTGGACGGCATCGCGGTGCAACTTGCGGCGCTCGAAAAGCAATTGGCGCGCGTTCCGGCCGATCATCCGGTAGCGCAGGATGTTGGCCGGCTGCTGTCCAATCATCTGCCCGAACTGGTGGACCGCTACACCCGCATCCCGCCGCTGCAGCGCACCGGCTTGGTGGAACATGACGGCCGCACCCCGGAGGCCACGGTGGTGGATGGCCTGAGGACGGTGGAAGCTGAACTCGCCCGCGCCTCGGCCACGCTTGCCGAAAGCGACCGCGATGGCCTGCGCGTGCAAGGGAAGTTCCTGGAAGCACGCTATAACGAGGGCCAACCAGGTGGCATGACAAGCGGGCGCTGACCTGTTAGACCCCCATTCAGGCTCGTCCCCTTGGGTGGGCAGGCACGACAGTGTCCTTATGGTCTATTGTTACCAAGGCGCTGAATGCACTTGATTTTGATGACGAATTCAATCGCCCTGTCAACGACCGCACGGTGAATGTTTGCCGCAACCGGCTGCACCCGTGGCCCATCAAACATGATTACATCAGCTGACCTACCGCACCCACAACGCCCGCCTGTTGCCGGCCAAACCGCCAACGGGACAGGGCATCGGCACCAGCCGGCCGCCGTTGCAGGCCGTCGCCGCGCTGTTTGCGTGGCCGCCTGGCGCGATATCGTTGACCGCAACACCAGGGGGCTGGGCAGCGCGTTTGTCGGGATGACGCTCAGGGAATTGAAGCGAGCTTAGGCCAACGCCCGCGCCAGAACGGCTTCATAAATATCCGCCAACCCTTCAATGTCGGCCACGGCGGCCGTCTCATCCACCTTGTGCATTGACTGGCCGGGCAGACCGAATTCGACAACCGGGCAGAGGCGGCGGATGAAGCGTGCGTCTGATGTGCCGCCGGTGGTGGAAAGATCGGGCGAAAGGCCGGTGACGTCGGTGATCGCGGCGCTGACCAGGGATGACAATGTGCCCGGTTCGGTGAGGAAAGCTTCGCCGGAGATCTTGATCTCCACTTGCGCTGTTGGCGCGTGGACGGCAACGGTGGTGCGGATCCAGTCTGCAAGCGCCGCGCCGCTGTGCTCGCTGTTGAACCGGATGTTGAGCCGGGCGCGGGCTTGGGCCGGGATAAGGTTGGTGGCGGTGTTGCCGACCGACAAATCGGTGATTTCGAGGTTGGAGGCTTGGAACCAGTTGTTGCCGGTGTCGAGCGTGCGGGCTTTCAATTCGGCAAGGATGGCCACCAGCCGCGTGATCGGATTGTCCGCCATGTGCGGGTAGCCGACATGGCCCTGAGCGCCGTTCACCGTGATCCAGGCATTGAGGCTGCCGCGCCGGCCTATCTTCATCATGTCGCCCAACAGTTGCTGCGATGTTGGTTCGCCAACGAGGCAGAGATCGGGCACCAACTCCTTGGTTTCCATCCAGTCCAGCATCTTCGTCGTGCCGAATGTTGCGGGGCCTTCCTCGTCGCCGGTGATGATGAAGCTGAGCCGGCCCATCAGCGGTCCCTTGGCAAGATGGCGGGCGGTGGCGGCAATCATGGCGGCCAGGGCGCCCTTCATGTCGGCGGCGCCGCGGCCGACGATGAAGCCGTTATTCACGTGGCCCGCGAACGGGTCTTCGCTCCAGCCGGCCAGATCGCCAGCGGGGACAACATCGCTGTGGCCGGCAAAGGCGAAATGCGGCCCCGGCGTACCCGCCAGCGTGGCAAACAGATTGTCGACCGGGCCATCGGGCGGGTGGCCGAAGGGCAGGCGCGTGGTGGCAAAGCCCAGCCCGGCCAGCGCCCGTTCAAGCACGTCCAGCGCGCCTTCGTCCGCCGGTGTGACGCTGGGGCAGCGGATCAGGGCTTGGGTAAGGGCGACAGGATCAGGTGTGGTCATCACCCGGCTTTGCGCATTTCCGTGGCCAGCCGGTCAAGATAGGCGGCAATGCGCCGCGCGTTGGCGCCGAGATCGCTTTCGCCCACCCGTGATTTGGAGCGCATGTCCACTCGTGTGCCGGTGGGCGTGGCCGTCAGCCGGATCACAACGTCATCGCTGTAGCCCCACCACAGGCTGCGTTCCACCGCTTCGATGCGGCCAGCGGCGCGATCGGCCAGGATGATCTGCCAATCCTTGTCGCAGGCGGCCAGCGCTACATCAAAGGCCTTGCCCGGTTCGACTGGCAGATCGAGCGGACGCACATCGGGATAGGCGCGCTCTTGCTGCGGGGCGAACGCCGGGTTGTAATCGATCGGGCTGGCATCGGCACCGCGCAGGGTGGCATCGATGGCCTGGAACGGCGGCGGTGCGGCGGTATCGGTGCTGATATCGTTGATCTGCGGCTTGTCCCTGGCGTTGATCAGCACGGCGATCGGCACCGCGACGGCGGCAAAACCGGCAGCTGCCGCGATTACCGTGACGGTGCCGCCGCGCCGACGCAGCAGTTGATACAGGCACCAGCAGGCGCCGATGCCCGCGAGCAGGGCAGCAGCCACGAACAGGCCGAGCGAGGCCTTCCAGCCAATCACGCCAAAGCGGTGCAGCGGCCCGGCGGCCAGCATCAGCATGGCCGACACCAGCGTGGCACGGGCGATGTTGGCGGGGTTCATGGGCGCGTCTCCGCTTCGATCCTGATCTTGCCGGGGATGGGATAGCGGGTGAAGGGAAAATCCTCCTTCATCGCCTCGGCCTGCCATTCGGCCATGAACGGGTGGGCGAGCACGCGATCGATATAGGCGGAAACCTTTTCGCTGACCGGCAGATGATAGGTTCTGATGCGGGTGCAGGTGGGTGCAAACATGATGTCGGCAGCGCCAAAGCGGCCGAACAGCCACGGCTCCCCGGTCTCTTCCCCGAAGCGGCCCAGCGCCTCCTCCCACAGGCTTTCAAGGCGGCGCACATCGGCCAACACATCGGCCGCGGCCACGAAGCCCGGCGCATGATGCTGAAGGTCCATCGGGCAGGCGCTGCGCAGCGGAGCAAAGCTGGAATGCATTTCGGCGCACATGGCATAAGCCAGGCCGCGCGCGTGCATGTCGCGCGGCCAGAACCGGTCATGCCCGGCCTTGTCAGAAAGATAGAGCAGGATGGCCATCGAATCCCAGATCGCCTCGCCATGATCCCACAGCACCGGCACCTTGCCCGATGGCATGTCGGCCTTGGCTTCGCCGCTGATCCATTCGGGCGAGTCCATCACGCGCAATTCGGTTTCGAACGGCAGCAGCGACTGTTTGGCGGCCAGCCAGCCGCGCAGCGACCAACTGGAATAGGTGCGATTTCCGATGATGATCTTCATGGGTTGCGACCTGTCCCCTTTGTTGCTGTGCAGCATCGCCTAATCCGCAGCAGGGAGCAAGCGGCGCTTGGCAAGCAGCGCGGTTCATGGTTTTGATGGGGAATGACAGACCAACCACTCGTGATGGTGCTGAACGGCCCTAACCTGAACCTGCTGGGCAGCCGCGAACCGCATATCTATGGCCATGAAACGCTGGATGATATTGCCGAGCGTCTGGAGGCGCAGGCGGCGGCGCTGGGCCTGATCGTTGATACCCGTCAGTCCAACCATGAAGGCCATATTGTCGATTGGCTGCATGAAGCCGGTGCGCGCAGCGCGCTGGCGGTGCTGCTGAACGCCGGTGCGCTCACGCACACATCGATTGCAATTCACGACGCGATCAAAAGTATCGCCGTGCCGGTGATCGAGGTGCATCTTTCCAACCCGCATGCGCGCGAGGATTTCCGGCATGTGAGCTTCGTGGCGCGGGCGGCAAAGGGGACAATTTCGGGCTTTGGCGCGCGTTCGTACACGCTGGCGCTGGACGCGGCGGCGGCTTTGCGGCACTAAGCCGGGCTTCATTGGGGGCAAGAAACGGGACCATCATGTCTGACAGCAAAACTTCAGTGGTTGGGGGAATCGTGGTCGATACCGGCCTGGTGCGCGAACTGGCCGAACTCCTGGACGCCAGCAACCTGACCGAAATCGAAGTGAAGGATGGCGAACGGACCATCCGTGTCGCACGTACCGCGCCGGCCGTCACCGTGGCCGCTGGCCCGGCCAATTATGCTCCTGCGCCGCCGGCAGGTGGCTGGCCGGCACCGCCGCTGGCCGCAGCGGCCCCGGCTGGCGCTCCGGCCGCTGGCGGCGGCGGCGACGATATCCGCAACCACCCTGGCCTGGTGAAATCGCCGATCGTCGGCACCGCTTATCTCACCCCGGAACCGGGTGCGCCGGCCTTCATCACCGAAGGCGCTACCGTGGCTGCGGGGGCTACGCTGCTGATCATCGAAGCCATGAAGGTGATGAACCCGATCACCGCGCCCAAGGGCGGCGTGGTGAAGTCCATCTTGGTGAACAGCGAGCAGCCGGTGGAATATGACCAGCCGCTGGTGATCATTGAGTAAGCCGGCGCCAATGTTCAAAAAGGTCCTGATCGCCAACCGGGGTGAAATCGCGCTGCGCGTGCACCGTGCCTGCCGCGAAATGGGCATCCGCACTGTGGCCGTGCACTCCACGGCTGATGCTGATGCTATGCACGTTCGGCTAGCCGATGAAGCCATCTGCATCGGTCCGCCGTCGGCGACGGACAGCTATCTGAACATCCCGGCAATCATTTCGGCGGCCGAAATCGCCCAGGCCGATGCCATCCACCCCGGCTATGGCTTCCTGTCTGAAAATGCGCGTTTTGCCGAAATCGTGCAGGAACATCGCATCACCTGGATCGGGCCCGATCCGGAACATATCCGCAAGATGGGCGACAAGGTGGAGGCTAAGCGCACCGCCGCCGCGCTCGGCCTGCCGCTGGTGCCGGGCAGCGATGGCCCCATTGAAACTATGGAAGAAGCGCTCGCGGTGGCCGAGATCATCGGCTATCCGGTGCTGGTTAAGGCCGCATCGGGCGGTGGTGGCCGCGGTATGAAGGTGATCCCGGATGCCCCCAGCCTGCCGGCACTGGTGAGCCAGGCCAAGTCCGAAGCCAAGGCCGCCTTTGGCGACGACACGGTCTATATCGAAAAATATCTTTCCGAACCGCGCCACATCGAATTCCAGGTGTTTGGCGATGGCCACGGCGGCGCCGTCCATCTGGGCGAACGCGATTGCTCGCTGCAGCGCCGCCACCAGAAGGTGCTGGAAGAAGCCCCGTCGCCGGCGCTTAACGCTGCCGAGCGCGCGCGCATGGGCGAAGTGGTGCGGCAGGCGATTTCCAAGCTGAAGTATCGCGGTGCCGGTACTATCGAATTCCTGTGGGAAAATGGCGAGTTCTTCTTCATCGAGATGAACACCCGACTGCAGGTCGAACACCCCGTCACCGAAGCTATCACCGGGCTCGATCTGGTGCGCGAACAGATCCGTGTCGCCGCCGGCTTGCCGCTATCGGTGACGCAGGAGGACGTGCGCTTTGAAGGCCATGCCATCGAGTGTCGCATCAACGCCGAAGATTCGAAGACGTTTGCGCCGTCGCCTGGCCGCGTCACCGATTTCCACCAGCCCGGCGGCCTGCACGTGCGGGTCGATTCGGCGCTGTATGACGGTTATCGCATCCCGCCTTATTATGATTCGCTGATCGCCAAGCTGATCGTGTACGGTGCCAACCGCGATGAGTGCCTGATGCGCCTGCGCCGCGCACTGGAAGAGTTCGTCATCCACGGCCCAAAAACGACGATCCCGCTGCACCAGGCGCTGATCGAAGATGCGGATTTCCAGAACGGCGATTACTCGATCAAGTGGCTGGAACGCTGGCTGGCGAAGAAGGCAGCCGAGGCTGCGGCTGCCGGTTGAAGGGGCTTTTCCGGCGGGCCTGATCGGGGCATGCTGAACGCGTGACCCGTTTGCTCACCCATCGGCTTGATCCCGATATGCTGCTTCGCGCCTATGCCAGCGGTATCTTCCCGATGGCCGAGCGCGCCGACAGCACGGATGTATTCTGGGTGGAGCCCCGTCGCCGGGGCGTGCTGCCGCTGAGCACGTTCCGCCTGCCGAAAAGTCTGGCCAAGACGCTTCGCCAAGAACGCTTCCGTTTCACCGCCGATCGCGCCTTTGGCGATGTGCTGGCCGGTTGTGCCGAACCGGCGCCGGGACGCAGCGAGACCTGGATCAACCCGATGATTGCCGAAGCCTATTTGGCGCTGCACGAGCGCGGCCAGGCGCACAGCGTTGAAGCGTGGACGGCAGATGGCGAACTGGCCGGCGGGCTGTATGGTGTGCGGTTGGGCGCGGCCTTCTTCGGCGAATCAATGTTCACCCGTGTGCGCGATGCCAGCAAAAGCTGCCTGGCCGCACTGGTGGCGCGGCTGCGGCTGGGCGGGTTCCGGCTGCTCGATACCCAATTTCTCACCAGCCATCTGGCCGGGTTTGGCGCCGTGGAGATTCTGGCGCGCGAATATCGGGTTCAGTTGGGCGCCGCCTTGTCGGGCACGTCAGGCGATTTCTTTGCCGGCGATGAAGGCGGGCTCGAAGGAGTCAAGGGTGAAGGCCCGTCGGGAAAGCGCATCGTGCAGCTCTTGAACCAGACATCGTAGCGCGGGTGCTGCATGACATTCAGGCTGGGGCTTTCGGCATAGAGCCAGCCTGAGAATACGCGGTTCACTTGCCCGGCCAGCCGTTCATCCACCTGCAGAAACGCGCCCTGCAGCTTTGGCCATTCCCACGGCGGCGTCGATTCACAGGTGCGCGCGGTGATGCGAATACCGGCGAAATCGATGTATTGCCCGGGCTTCAGGGTAAGGAAGCGGGTTTCACCCGTGCGCTTGGCCAGCGCGCCGACCACCAGCACGCGTTCTTTTACCGGGGTGACTTGCGCGACACGCGGCGCGGCGGGCTTGCCCTGGGGCAGCGCAGCGGCGGGCGGCGCTTCCTGCGCCAGCGCTGCAACAGCCATAAGCCCGGCGACCAGTGCTAACAGGTCACTTGGCCGGGGCATTGCCGGCCGCTGGTTCGCTTGACTGTGCATCGCCGCCGGAGCGGTTCACGACACTGCCGATCAGGCCCATCAGATCAGGCGCGCCCGATGTTTCGATGATCTCGCCGCCGTCATTCAGCGTGTCGGCTTCGGCACCTGGGGTAAGGGCGATGAAGTTGCCGCCCAGAAGCCCTTCGGACGAAACTGCGGCCGAGCTGTCGATCGGCAGCTTCAGCCCGCGATCAACGGTCAGGCGCAGCACGGCCTGATAGCTGGTCGGATCAAGTTCAAGACCCACCACCTTGCCCACCTTCACGCCGGCCAGCTTCACATCGGTGCCCAGCGTGACGCCGCCGATATTGGGAAAACGCGCCGTGAGCGTCACGCCGTCGCTGCCTTCACCGGCACCGGTGCGCGCCCACGCAAAGGCAACAAAGCCTGCGGCGAGCAGTACGACGAACAGGCCGATCAGCGCTTCGGCCAGATGGTCCTTCAGCGTGCCGGCCATCAGGCGTCAGGCGACCAGGCGCGATAATCGCCCGTGGTCGCTGCGCGCTGGCCGCCGGCGATCAGCGCGCCGCTGGGGGAATGGGCCAAGCTGGTGCCGGTGGCGTTGGGCGTCCATTCGCGTTCCCATACGCGCGTCACCAGCGGCTTGGCCGACGGCGGTTCGTTCACCGTCTTGTGCATCCACAAATGCCATTCCGGCGGAATGCGGGTGGCTTCGGGTTCGCCGTTGTAGATCACCCAGCGCTTTTGCGCCGCGCCAGTTCCGGACCGGTAATAGATATTGCCCTGATCGTCGCGGCCGACTTCCTCGCCATTGCGAGCGGTGAAGATGCGGGTGCCGAGGCCGGGGCCATTCCACCAGGTGAAGATTGTCTTGAGCACGGACACATTTCGCTCCTTTGCTCACCCAAAACACATTTTGCCGCACCCGCGCAACCCCGGTGATGGCGGATAGGCGCGGGCGCAAAAAGTCGCTACCGAACCTCTCGTGAACCGTGCCTTGGCCTTCATCTTCATCACCGTGCTGATCGATGCCATCGGTTTTGGCGTGGTTATCCCGGTGTTTCCGCAGTTGATCGTCAAGCTGACTGGGCGAGACCTGGCGCACGCGGCCGAGGTTTCGGGCTGGATCGCCTTCCTTTATGCCAGCGTTCAGTTCCTGATGGGGCCGGTGATCGGTGGGCTTTCCGATCGCTTTGGCCGCCGCCCGGTGCTGCTGGCCAGTCTGGCGGCCTTCAGCCTTGATTATGTGGTGATGGCCTTTGCCCCCACGCTGTGGTGGTTGGTGGCCGCCCGCGTGGTGGCCGGCATCACCGGGGCAACCTTCCCCACGGCCTATGCCTATATTGCCGACGTGACCCCGCCCGAAAAACGCGGCGCCAATTTCGGGGTGATCGGCATGGCGTTTGGTTTCGGTTTCATCATTGGGCCTGCGCTGGGTGGATTCGTGGCGCAGTTCGGCACCGAAGTGCCGTTCCTGGTTTCGGCTGGCCTCGCCATGGCCAATTTCCTGTATGGCCTGTTCGTGCTGCCGGAATCACTGCCGCCACCCATGCGCCGCCCGTTCGAATGGCGACGCGCCAATCCGGTGGGCGCGCTGCTGCGGTTGAAATCGGCCCATCCGGTAGTGCTCATGCTGGCCGGCACAGTTTTCGTGTGGACGCTATCGTATCAGTCGCTCTATTCGATCTGGAGCTATCACGGCCAGCTTCGTTACGGCTGGACGCCGGAACAGGTGGGCTGGAGCCTCGCCGCCGTCGGCGTGACGGGTGCAATCGTACAGGGCTGGCTGGGCCGCAAGCTGATCCCGCGTTTTGGCCAGCGCCGCATTATCGTAGGCGGCCTCATTTCGGCGGTGGCGGGATACACCACCTATGCGATGGCCGATGCCGGCTGGATGGTTTACCTCGGCATTGCCGTTTCGGCCTGTCAGGGGCTGGTGTTCCCCTGCCTGCAGGGCCTGATGTCGACCGAAGTTGCGCCGAACGAGCAGGGTGAGCTGCAAGGCGCGGTGGCCTCGATCCAGAGCCTTTCCGCTATTGTTGGCCCGCCGCTGATGACGACAGTGTTCGCGCGCTTCTCTGCGCCGGAAGCGGCGGTTTATGCGCCTGGCGCGCCGTTCCTGTTGTCGCTGTTCTTTGTCGGGATCACGGCGATCATGTTCTTCCGCGCGCACACCGGTCGCCGGGTGGTGGCGGCGGAATAATCAGGCCCGTGCCTGAAACCAGGGGGTCATCCGTGCGATCGCTTCCTTCACCAGTGGCGTGTTCACGGCAAAGCTGAAGCGCATGAAGTGGCGGCCCTCCACCGGATCGAAATCGATCCCCGGTGCCGTCGCCACGCCGGTATCCAGCAGCAACTGCTCAGCCAGCGCCATCGCATCGTCTGTAAGGTGCGCCACATTGGCCCAGATGTAGAAGGCGCCATCGGGCGGAGCGATTTTTGTCAGGCCCATCGCCGGCAGCGCATCCAGCATCAACTGGCGGTTGGCGGCATAGCGGGCGATGTGGCCCTCCAGTTCGTCCACACAGTCCATCGCCACCAGCCCGGCGTGTTGCGATAAGGTGGGGGCAGTGAGGAAGAGATTGCCCATGCGGGCGCGGGCCGCGTCGATCAGGTCTTCAGGCGTCACCAGCCAGCCCAAACGCCAGCCGACCATCGAAAAGTATTTGGAGAAGCTGTTCACCACCAGCGCATCCGGCGCATATTCCAGCGCGCTTGCCACCGGGCCGACGAATGACAGGCCGTGGTAGATTTCATCCGAAACGATGCGGATGCCGCGCTGCGCACAGACGCGGGCGATGGCGGCCATCTCGTCGGCCGGAATGATGGTGCCGGTGGGGTTGGCCGGGCTGGCGATGATCACACCGGCCGGCGCGGGATCGAGCGCCGCCAGGTGCGCAGCGGTGATCTGGTAGCGGCTTTCCGGGCCGCAGGCGATTTCCTGAACCTGCATCCCCAGCGCCCGCACATTGTTGCGATAGGCGACATAGCCGGGCCGGGCCATGGCAATCACGTCACCCGGACGGAACGCCGAGGTGAGCGCCATCACCAGCGCCGGCGATGCGCCGCAGGACAGCACGATGCGTTCGGGGGCGACGTGCACGCCGTGGCGGGATTGGTACAGCCCGGCGATGCGGGCCTTCAATGGCTCCGATTCCCAATAGCTGCCGGGATCATTGTCCAGCACGGCATGTGCGCGGGCGATGGCGGCCGCCGGCGCGCCGGTTGACGGCTGGCCGAATTCCATGTGGATGATGCTGCGCCCCTCTGCCTCCAGCCGGCGGGCAAGGCGCGACAGGCGGATGGCGTGGAAGGGCTCGACGGGATCAGGACGGCTCATGCCGGGCCGTTAGCGGCTTTTGACGTGCGTTGCACCTGTGGCGTGCGGCTGGCACAAGGCGCAGCAATGATCCGCCTGTTCCTGCTGATGCTGCTGGCGCTGCCAGTGATCGTGCGCGCCGCACCGGCTCCGGTGCAGGTCGCCGCAGCGGCCGATCTGCGGATGGCGCTGCCAGCGATGGTGCGCGCACACGAGCGGGCCAGCGGAGCGGTGCTTCATGTCAGCTATGGCTCGTCGGGGCAGATGGTGCAGCAGGCGCTGAACGGGGCGCCGTTCCAACTGCTGCTTCTTGCCGATGCGACGCATGCCGACCGGCTGGCCGCGGCGGTGCCGGGGGTGGAGCGCCGAGCTTACGCGCTGGGCCGGTTGGCCCTGGTAGCCCGGCCCGGCAGTGGGATCAGCGATCTTGCCAGCCTGAAGGCGGCGATCCTCGCTGGCCGCATCCGCCACCTGGCTATCGCCAATCCGGCCCATGCACCCTATGGCGTTGCTGCCCGCGCCGTTCTGGCCGGGCTGAAATTGAGCAAGCAGGCCCCGCTGGTGCTGGGCGAAAACGTGGCGCAGGCGCTGAGTTTCGTCGCCAATGGCGCGGCTGAGGCTGGGCTGGTGGCCCTCCCACTGGCAAGCGCTGCAGGCGGCGGCCTGATCGTACTGCCAGTGTCGCCTGCGCTGCATCCACCGCTGGTGCAAACCCTGGTGCTGATGCCCGGCGCCACCCCGGCGGCGCGTGGGCTGGCCGATCGCTTGACCGGGCCGAATGGCAGAGCCGCGCTGGCCCGGGCCGGGTTCGGCCTGCCGTGAACCGGGCTGATCTGACCGCGCTGCAGCTATCGCTGGCGCTGGCCGCGGCGACCGTGCTGCTACTGTTGCCGCTGGCGCTGCTGCTTGGCCATTGGCTCGCCACCACGCGCGGGCGCGGTCGGGCGCTGGCCGAAGCGCTGTTGCTGTTGCCGTTGCTGCTGCCGCCCACTGTGGTGGGCCTGGCGTTGCTGATTGGAATGGGACCGGGCAGTGCCATCGGACGGGGTTGGCAGGCGCTCACCGGCGGGCAATTGGTGTTCAGTTTCGCCGGCATTTTGGTCGCGTCCGTGCTGGTCAACCTGCCGTTGATGGTGCAGCCGGCGCAGCGCGGGTTCGAGGCGGTGGGCGATGAACTGCGCGCCGCTGCTGCCAGTTGTGGGCTTTCCCCGCTGCGGGCGTTCACCAAGGTTGATTTGCCGTTGGCTTGGCCGGGCCTCGCCACCGGCGCCGTGCTGGCCTTTGCCCACACGTTGGGTGAATTTGGCGTTGTGCTTATGGTGGGCGGCGCCATCCCCGGTGAAACGGCTACGCTCAGCCTCGCCATCTATGACCGGGTGCAAGCCTTCGACATGGCAGGCGCGGCCCGTCTGGCGCTGCTGCTGCTCGGTATCAGTCTGCTCGCCATCATGCTGCTGTTCCTGCTGGGCCGCAAACGTGGGTGAGGGGCTGCACGTCGCGCTCACCCGCGCTGGCCCGCTGGCGGTTGAAGCCACGTTCAGCGTGCCGCCGGGGCAGACGCTGGCGCTGGTCGGGCCATCGGGCGCCGGCAAATCGACGATCCTGAAGGCCATCGCCGGCCTGCTGCCCGCCATCGGCACGGTGCGCGTGGACGGGCAGAACTGGCAGGATGGTGCGCAAGGCCTGCAGGCCTGGAAGCGCCGCGTGGGCCTGGTGCTGCAGGGCGGGGGGCTATTCCCGCATCTTGATGCGCTGAGCAATGTGATGATCGCGCAAGCCAAGCCTGACCGCGATGCCGCGCTGGCGCTGCTGGCGGCCATCCAGTTGGACGGGCCGGTGCTTGGTCGTCGCCCCGCCAGCCTGTCGGGCGGGGAGCAGATGCGTGTGGCGTTGGCGCGCGCCTTGGCTCGTGACCCTGCTGTGCTGCTGCTGGATGAGCCATTTGCCGCCGTCGATCCGCCGGTTCGTCGCGCGCTGATTGCGGCTGCCGCCAACGTCCGCCGCCAGAGTGCCGCGCCCATGATCATCGTCACCCACGATCTCGCCGAAGCCGCCGGCATTGCCGATTCGTGTGCATTCATTGACGCCGGTCGCATCATTGAACAGGGGCCGGCCGCCGCCGTGCTCGCAGATCCCGCCAGCCGGTTGAACAGCTGGCTTGCCGGATAACGGCGCGGCCAGCGTCGCGGTTTGGGATGCCGGAGGAGTTCATGGTCCCGTGCTTCAGTCTACCCGTCATTGACTGTATTATATCTATATGTCACCTTGATCCGGCAGACTGACAGGCGAAAGGTGCAACCCATGGCGAGGCTTTCCGCGATTCCGGCCCTGGTCGTGCTGGCAATGGGCGCGGCGGCGATGGCCGCGCCGGCCTTGCCGCCACGTCCGCCGGTGAAGATCCTGCCGCTGACGTTCGACGCCGGCGGGCTGGGCGGGGCTGGTGGTGCGAGGCTGCAGGCCGATCTAGCCACGGCCCAATTTGTGGCTCTGGGGGAGGATCATGGCTTTGCCGGCCCACCGCAGCTGGCCGCGGCGCTTGCGCAGGCCTGGGCCAGGCTGGCCGGGCCGCCTGTGATGCATGCGGTGGAGGTGGGGCCGCTGGCGACCGAACACGCCGCAGGTCTGCTGCGCCGCGACGGTCTGGCCGGGTTGGATAGCCTGCTCGATGCCCAGCCCGGAGCCTTGCCCTTCCTGTCGATGGTGGAAGATGCGCAGCTGGCGCTGCCCTTTGCCATGGACGGGCGCCTGTGGGGAATTGATCAGGAGTTCGTGGGTTCGGCGTCACTGCTGTATGACGAGTTGGCGCCGCGCACGCGTGATCCGGTGCTTCAGTCGCAACTGCGGGGCTGGGCGACGGCCGATCGCGCGGCGCTGGCCAGTGGAACATTTTCGGCGCTGAGCCTGAACCGCGTGCCGCCGGCGCAGTTTTTGGCCCTGAAGGCCGGCTTTGCCGGGGATGGCAAGGCCCATGCGATGTTTGACGCGCTGGTGGCCAGCGCCTGCATCTATCAGCTGAATGAGACCGAGCGTTATTTCGAGAACAACCAGGTCCGCAGCGACTTGATGGTGCGCCAGTTCATCGATCGTTATCGCGTCGCCGGCACCCCGCGCGTGCTGGTGAAGGCCGGGGCGTTCCACATGGGGCGCGGCATTTCCCCCACCGGTGTTTTCGATCTGGGTTCGGTCCTGCCCGGCCTCGCGGCGGCGACGGGGCGGCAATCGCTGCACATTGCCATGGTTCCCTATACGGGGCGGGTGCGTTCGATTGCGCCGGGCGGGCAGGGTTTCACCAAACTGGTCGATCACAAGGAGGGGGCGGTGGCGCAACTGTTGGCGGTCGGCGGCATCACGCCTGAACAATTGCCAGCCAGCGGCCATGTGCTGATCCCACTGGAACCGATCAGACAACAGCTGGGCGGCAAGGCCCGGCGCGCGCTGCCGGAATTTGCCCGCTTCATGGTGCTGGGATTTGATTATCTGGTCACCACCCGCGATGCCGCGCCGGCAACGCATTTCGAAGCCTGGACGCCGCGCGCAACCCGGGCACGCTGATCAAACCAGCGCCGCGGCAATCAGGGCATAGCGCCCGCCCTTGGCCAGTGTCACCAGCGCCAGAAAAAGCGGAAACGGCGTACGCGCAGCGCCGGCCAGGACGGTGAAGCCGTCCCCTACCACCGGTAGCCAGCTGAAAAGCAGGCTGGCGATGCCCCAGCGGTTGAACCACGCCGCGCTGCGTTCCCAGCCGGCGGCGGACAGCGGGAACCAACTACGGTGGCGGAAGCGGTCTGCCGATAGACCCAACCCATAGTTGAGTACCGCGCCGCCAACATTGCCCAGGGTGGCGACCAGCGCCAGCAGCCAAGCCGGATGTTCGCCGGCCAGCAGCAATGCCGCGAGCACGATTTCAGATTGGGCCGGCAGGATCGAGCCGGCCAGAAAGGCGCTGGCAAACAGGCCTGCCAGCGCCGCAACACTGGCTGGCCCCATGGCGCATCCATGTTTTGAAGTGGCGGAGTCGGAGGGATTCGAACCCTCGGATCCAGTTACCCAGATCGGCAGTTTAGCAAACTACTGGTTTCAGCCACTCACCCACGACTCCGAGCGAGGCGGAGGCTATAGCCATGCCGCATGGGGGTTGGCAACAGGCTTTCGCGGCTGGCCCCGGTGGCGCGTGGCGGATAAGGAAAGCGCGTGGTGGCTCAGCCCCGGTTCAGGCGGGATGGGCCACACCTTTCGGGCTGGGCAGAACGCAGACGATCGCGAGGGAATGAATATGAAGCGGAAGATGACAGTTGTGATGATGGCCGGCATGGCTGGCCTGCTGATTACAGGCCCGGTGCTGGCACAGGAAGCGCAACCCGCACCAGCCGCCGCCTTGCCGCCGCCTGCCGCCCCGACCTATGCTGAGGAGGATGTGCTGGGTGCGGCCGAGGGTGTGTTCGGCAAGGGCGCCGAAGGCCTAGCCGAAATCGTCCGCAAGACCTTCAAGGATCGCGGCCAGCCCAATGCCTACATCGTTGGCCGCGAAGCCGGCGGCGCCTTCATCGTGGGCGTGCGCTATGGCTCCGGCATGCTCTACCACAAGGTGGAAGGTGAACGGAAAGTCCACTGGACGGGGCCGAGTGTGGGGTTTGACATCGGTGGCGATGGTTCAAAGGTGTTCGCGTTGGTCTATAACTTGAACGACACCGAAGATCTGTACCGCCGCTATCCGGCGGCCGAGGGCAAGGCCTATTTGATTGGCGGCTTCACCGCCAATTATCTGCAGCGCGATAACATCGTGATCGTGCCGATCAAGTTGGGCGTTGGCTGGCGGTTGGGCCTGAACGGCGGCTATCTGAAATTCTCCAAGAAGGGCAAGGTTCTGCCCTTCTGATCAGCCTGGCCCGACAATCCCCACGGCGAGTTCGAGCCACACCAGCAGCAGCACCGCTACGGCCAGCACGGTTCCACGGCTGCGCCATTGGCGGCGGGGCAGCGCAGCCGCGATTTCTAGGGATACGCCTGTGACGCCCAGCAGCAGAGCTGCCGCCAGGAAATCGCCCGGCCCCCAGTTCACTTCCGGCGTGAACTGCATGGCAATCGCCGGTGCCAGCAGCAGCACGGCAGCGAGTCTCCAGCCGGTCTTGCGAATTGTGGGAGCATTCAGCTGCATTACCGTCTCCTGTGTCGCCGGGATCATGCACCTGGCATCGCGGTCAATCAATCGCGCCCAGCAGCGGCTCGCCCGCGCCCAGCCGACGGATATTTTCCACTAGCCGTTCCATGATGCGGCGGTTGATATCTGGGTTGCTCCACGACACGTGCGGCGTGATGCGACAGCGTGGATGGCCCTGCAGCCGGTGGCCGGGCGGCAGCGGTTCCGGATCGGTGACATCCAGGCTGGCCCACAGCCGGCCCTTGTCCAACTCGGCTAGCAACGCATCCTGATCTATCAGCCCGCCGCGGCCGACGTTGACGATGTGGGCCGTGGCCTTCATCCGCGCCAGCCGATCGGCGTTCAGCAGATGCTGGGTGGCCGGCGTGATCGGGGCGGCCAGCACCAGATGATCGGCGCGGGCCACCACTTCATCCAGCGGGGCGGTGCGAATCCACGGATCGGGCGACGGCGCGGCACTGGCGCGGGCGGCGATGATGTCCATGCCGAAGGCGTGGGCATATTTGCCCACCTGCCGTGCGATGTTGCCAAGGCCGATCAGGCCCAACGTGCGCCCGTGCAGCGTGGCCAGCGGCTGATCGACGAACTGGGTGCGCTCCGGCCACTCCTCGCCGGCTTTCAGCGTGATATTGGCCAGTTGCTTGGCGTGGGCCAGCATCACGGCCAGCGCATATTCACCGATCGGAATGGCCGTGGTGCCCGACGCGCTGGCCACGGCCGGCGCTTCGAACAGCCAGGGCGGATAATCATCGGCGCCGGCGCTGGCCAGTTGCACCAGCTTCACACTGCCGGGCCAGCCGGCGGGGCGGGGGGCATGGTTGGCCTCGTCCCGATCATGGCCTTGCCCATGCAGCACGAACAGCACGTCAACATCCGTGGGCAGCGCCCAGCGCGTTTCCTGAGGGATATGGGTGGCGGTGGTGATGCCGGGCAGGCCGGCCAGCATGGCCGACATCGGCGGGGCGAATTGGTGGGCGATGCGCATCTTGTCCTCCCGTGTTGCCATCCCCTAGCGGGATGCGCACGCGCCCGCTACAGGGCAGGCAAATATTAGCGAGAATGAGGACAAGATGGCCAGTATCACCGTGATCACCCGCGACGGACAAAGCCATGTGCTGCCCGCCCAACCCGGCATGAGCGTGATGGAAATCATCAAGGACGCCGGGATTTCGGAAATGCTGGCGCTGTGCGGCGGCTGCTGTTCCTGCGCCACCTGCCATGTGCATGTTGCGGCCGATGACATGGCGCGCACCGGCGCGGCCAATGCCGATGAAGCCGATCTGCTCGATTCGTCCGATCATCTCACTCCGGCCAGCCGGCTTTCCTGCCAGATCGCCTTTACCCCGGCGCTGGACGGCCTCAGCGTCACCATCGCGCCGGAGGATTGAGCCCGGCCATGCGGCTGGTCCTCGCTTCGGCGTCCCCACGCCGGCTTGATCTGCTGGCGCGGCTGGGAGTGGTGCCGGCTGCGGTAGATCCTGCCGATCTGGATGAGGCGGCGCTGCCCGGTGAACTGCCACGTGCCCATGCCAAACGCCTGGCACGCGAGAAGGCCATGTTGGTCGCCAACCGTCATCCCGACAGTGTGGTGCTGGCCGCTGACACAGTAGTGGCCGTTGGTCGTCGTATCCTGCCCAAGGTAGAGGATGAGGCGACGGCGCGTGCCTGTCTCGCGCTGCTTTCCGGCCGCCGGCATCGTGTGATGACGGCGGTAGCGGTGGTGGGGGCGGATGGCCGCCTCCGCGAACGGCTGAGCGAATCAATTGTCACTTTCCAGCGAATGGCCGCCGCCGATCTCGACTGGTTGATCGGGCGCGGCGATTGGCAGGGCAAGGCCGGTGGCTATGCCATCCAAGGTGCTGCCGAAGCCCATGTGCGTGCGTTGTCGGGCAGTTTTTCCGGAGTGGTTGGCCTGCCGCTGAATGACACGCGGCTGCTGTTGACGGCGGCCGGCTGGCGGCCATGATCGCACTGGTGGAAGCTGCGCCCGGCGCCACCCGTGCGTTGGTGCTGGATGGTGAGACTGTTCTCGAATCCCATATCGCGCGCTCCGATGATCCGCTCCCGGTTGGCCTGATTGCCCCGGCGCGCCTGGCCAGCCGCAGCGGTGGGCGCGCTGTGGTGGTGATCGACGGCCAAGACGCGCTTTTGGAACCGGTGCCCGCCGATTGGCCCGAAGGCCAGACGCGGCTGGTGGAAGTATTGCGCCCGGCGCGTCCCGATGGCGTGCGCGACAAGCAGGCGCGGGTGGCGGCGCATGATGGCCCGGCTCGGCCAGCACCCGCTCTGGCGACGCGGCTGGCAGCAGCGGGCCACGCCGTCACGCCGGTGCCGGCGCATGGCCAGGACCTTCTGGCCGAAGCGGGCTGGGATGCGGTTGTGGAAGAGGCACTGTCGGGTCGCATCGATTTCCCTGGCGGCCGGTTGCTGGTGGCGCCCACCCCGGCGATGCTGGTGATCGATGTGGATGGGACAGGCGATCTGGGCCAGTTGGCCGAAGCCGCGGCGCGGGCGGTGGCAGCACTGATTCGCCGGCATGGCATCGGCGGCCCGGTGGTGGTGGATTTCCCCACGCTCGCCGGGCGCGGCCCGCGCGCCACCGTTGATGCGATCCTGGCCGAGAATTTGCCGCTGCCATTTGAAAAGACCGCGATGAACGGCTTTGGCCTGGTGCAGATCATCCGCCCGCGCCGGCATATCAGTCTGATCGAGGAAGTGCGCCGCCCGGGCTTTGCCGCGTTGGAACTGCTGCGCCGTGCCATGCGGCTGGTGGGGGCGACACGGCTGGAAGCGCCCGGCACGGTGATTGACTGGCTGGCTGCGCGACCGGCGCTGACCGACGAATGCGCGAGGCTGTCAGGCGGGCCACTGGCGCTGGTGGCCAATGCTGGGGCAGGGAGAGGCCATGTCCAGCAAAGCTGATTCGCGCCCCTGCGCCTACTGCCGAAAGGCCCCGATGGTGGTGGCCTTCAAGCCGTTCTGCAGCGAGGGTTGCCGGGCCCGCGATCTCAACGCCTGGCTGTCGGATCGCTATGTGTTGCCGGCCAATGCGCAGGATGACGAACTTTCTGATACGTCCCCGCTGGACAATGGCGACGAGGCTGGCTAAACGCCCGCTTCCCACGCGGTTCACCCAACCGCCTGATGCCAGAGTTTGGCAACGTGGGCCCGGGTAGCTCAGGGGTAGAGCAGGGGATTGAAAATCCCCGTGTCGGTGGTTCAAATCCGCCCCCGGGCACCATTATTTCAACGACTGAAGCTGCAAGTGCAGGTTAACCCTCGGCACCACCTTTTACGGTACGAACAGCCGTTTAGCCTGCGGGCCCCCCTGGGGCCAGATTCGTCGACAGATAAGCAACAATCTTGTTGTATTCATCGTCGTTCAGCGAGGCGCCATGCCCGACCATGATGCTGACGACCTCTTCCCATTCGTCCGGCGATCTGCGCTGAGCGATAATCACGTCCACGCCATGGCACCTGCTGCAGGAATTGAGAACCTGTTGCTTGCCGGCAGCTTCAGGCAGGCCAATTCCCTGAGAAACGGCTTCCGCAGCGAATATGCCGCTGAAGATGCAAAACACGAACATCAGGGTAAGCCAGAACCGCGACATCACCACTCCAAATTGCATTCCAGAAATCGCCTTGAGCGCCAGTCAATCCGGCGTCATCGCTGCGTCTCACCCTGATCGCTTTGGCTTGCGCTGGTCACGGCAACTGTTGGCGGTTCAAGCCGCAGCAACATGCCGTCGGTGTCATTCGGTCCGCGCAGGCGGCCTTCAGTTAACACATAGATATTGCCGTCCGGTCCCTGCCTGATGTCGCGGAAGCGCACGCCGAGTTCATCGAGCATCGTATCGCCCTGCCGCACGAAATCGCCGCGGATGACCATCTGGGCGATCTTCCTGGTGTTGGCGCCGGCCACGATCAGGCTGCCCTGCAACCGGGGAAACTTGTCGCCGGTGTAGAAAAACATGTTTTCCGGATTGAAATTTGGATTCCAAAAATAGATTGGATCATCCATGCCGTCCCGGTGGAATGGCTGGTTGGATACCAGGCTGCCGGAATAGTGCCGGCCCAGCGACACCAGTGGCCAGCCATAATTGTGCCCAGGCACGATCTTGTTGATTTCATCGCCGCCGGCCGGGCCGAATTCGCTGGCCCACATCACGCCGGTCTTGGGATCCCAAGCCATGCCATAGACATTGCGGTGGCCATAGCTGTAGATTTCTGGCCGCGCGCCGGCCGTTTTGACAAACGGGTTGTCGGGCGGCACCGAGCCATCATCGCGAACCCGCAGGATCTTGCCGATGTGGCTGTTAAGTGCTTGCGCCTGCGGACGCGCGCTCGATTGGTCGCTGGCTGTCGTGCCATCGCGGTCACCCACGCTGATGTACAGCATCCCGTCCGGACCAAAGACCATGCGGCCACCATAGGTGCCGAGCGGGCTTTCCCACGCCTCTGCCACCAATACATCCTGCACCGCGGTCAGCTTGCCATTTTCGAACCGGGCGCGGGCCACCGCCAAGGTCGTTGCCAGCCGGGGCTTCACCTCCTTGGTGTAAGAGACATACAGCAGATTGTTCCGGACGAAATCGGGATGCAGCACGATATCGTGCAGGCCGCCGATGCCGACATTGTTGAGTTCCGGCAGGCCCTCAACGGGTTTTGGATCAAGCACGCCATCCCGCACCATGCGCAGGCGCCCGCCACGCTCGGTGATCAGCATGGTGCGTCCATCGGGCAGGAACACCAGCCCATCGGGATGCGACAGGCCTTCCGCCAGCTTGATGACGCGAATCGACATGCCGCCCTGGCTCTTCAGTACAACGGGCTTGTCCACCGCCGCGCCGGACAGCGCATCGGGTGGATAGTTGCGAAGGATTTGGGCCGGGGTCAGCGGCGCCGTGACGCCCGGTGTGTCGACCGGTTGTGCGGGCGCAGCAATGGGCAGGGCCGCCACCAGCGCCGCCATCAGCCAGGGTTTCTTCCGAAAACTCATGCTTCCTCCAGAACGGCAAACAACCGTATCCGCCTCAGTTCAAACTCAGGGCCACCAGTTCGGCCGGATGATCAACGCCGCCAACCCCGACCACGATATATTGCTTGCCCTTGTGCATGTAGGTGATCGGCGGCGACGTGGTGCCGGCGCCAAGATCGGCCTGCCACGCCACCTTTCCGGTCTTCTTGTCATAGGCGCGGAACATGTTGCCGCCGCTCAATTTGGGAATGCTGAGGCCAACCTTGTCGCCTTCACCGATAAACAGAAAGGATTTGGTCAGCAGCGGCGCAGCGCGGCCGGCTTGGCCAAGCGGCGGAAGATTGAGATGCTTCAGCAGCGGATGATCACGCGGGCCCTCGCCATTGGGCACCATCCACAGATGATTGCCACTGTTCATGTCGATCGCCGTGATCCGGCCATAGGGCGGCTTGACCATGGGCAGGCCCTGCGGCCCTTCCATGTACAGGCTTGATTCCGGCGGCCGCTTATAATTATCCCGGCCGATCCAGGGCACGCTTACCGACGGGATATAGATTACCCCGGTTTCCGGATCGAGCGCGGCACCGGTCCAGTTGGCGCCGCCAACCCAGCCGGGCATGTACAGCGTGCCCAGCTTGCCATCCGGCCCGCCAGCCACCGATGGCGGCGTGTACATGGGGCCATGCCGGTAGCGGCTAAGGATCTGCACCGCTTCGGCCCGCAGCGCCGGTGTGTAGTCGATCAGTTGATCCTTATCGAGGCCCTGCCGGTCGAACGGTTTGGGCTTCACCGGGATCGGCTGTGTCGGCGACGATTTTTCGCCCGGCATGGTCGATACCGGGACGGGCGTTTCGACGATGGGAAACAGCGGCTCGCCAGTCGCCCGGTCAAAGGCGAAGACATAGGCCATCTTGGTGACCTGAATGGCCGCCTTGCGCATGCGGCCGTTGACCTTGATGTCGGCCAGCATCGGCGGTGAGGGCAGATCATAATCCCACAGATCATGATGCACCAACTGGTAATGCCAGACTTTCTTGCCGGTGCGGGCATCGACGGCAACCAGCGAATCCGAATAGAGATTGTTGCCGGGTCGCGACACGCCGTAATAATCGCTCGGCGGCGCGCTCAGCGGCAGATAGACAAGGCCGAGTTTTTCATCCGCGCTGAATGCCGACCAGACCTTTGTCTTGCCGCCCACCCGCCAGGAGTCATTTTCCCAGGTGTCCACCCCCGGCTCGCCTTCGCGCGGCACGGTGTGGAAGGTCCACAGCAGCTTGCCGGTGCGCACGTCAAAGCCGCGCACGTTGCCGGTGAGCGAGGCCTTGTTGATGTCGGCGACGCCGGTGGCGATCGGCTGGCCACCAATCACGATCACATCCCGCACCACGATCGGCGCCGGTGCCGTCCACGAAAACACCGTCTTTGGCGCTTCGCGCAGATCGACCCGGCCCTGATCGCCGAAATCCGTGACCGGCTTGCCGGTGCGGGCGTCCAGAACATAGAGATAGGATCCGCGCACGGTGACGATGCGGGCCGCCGCACCCTTGCCCCACAGCGCCAGCGCACGGCTGGCCGCTGCCGGGGTTAACCGCGCATCACCCGGAAAGGGCTCCTGACGCCAGATGATCCGGCCGCTGGCCGGATCACGCGCCTCCACCAGGCCGATCTGGTTGCTGATGTACATCACCCCGCCCACCACCAGCGGCGCGTTGCGGAAATTGTTGGATGGGACCAGCGTGGGATTTTCGGCGCGCAGGGCCGGATCAAGCGCCGGGGCTCGCCAGACCACTTTCAGTCGATTGATGGTGCCGGCGTTGATCTGGTCCAGCGCGGAATATTTCGTGTCGCCCAGCGTGCCGCCGAAATGCGCCCAGTCGCCGGTGGATTGCGCCTGTGCCGGTGCAGCCGACAGCGCGAAGGCAACCGCCAGTCCGATGCCCTTCAAACCCGTCATATGGTGATCTCCGTCTCGCGGCCAGGCAGCTCAATAACCAACGGCATAGCCCATGCGCCTGGGATCAGACCCGGCCAGCCGCGTGCCATAAGGCGACTGCAAAACCGCCTGGATACTGCCGATTGCATAGGGGCCGACCGTTCTGACATTATGGCCAAGGGCGCGCAGGCGGGCGACCGTGTCGGGCGAAAACCGCGATTCCAGTTGCAGCGTGATCGAAGCGCCCGGCGTGTAAAATCCCGGATCGGCATCGAGTGCGAGGCGCGGTGCCTCGATGGCGGCCTGCACCGGCAGGCCGCGGTCGATCACATTGATCAGGTGCTGAAACTGCGTCTGGCCGATCGTCTCGCCGCCCGGCGAGCCGAACACCATCTTGAACTGTCCCTTGTCCAGAACAATGGTCGGGCAGTTTCCGAGCAGCGGGACCCGGCCACCGCGCACGAAATTGGGATGGTCTCGATAGGGCGCCGTGGAGCCTTCGCGCAGGCCATTGTTACAGAACATGCCGGTGCCACCCATGATGACACCGGCGCCGAAGCCGCCGCCCAAGGTGGTGGTAACCCCGACGGCATTGCCGTCGCCATCCACAATGGAGATGTTGGTGGTGTCGCCTGGCACACTGCCTGCCGCGACAGGCGAACGCGCCACTGCACGCGCGCTGCCGATGTCGGCGCCGGCGTGAAACACAAGTGCGCGGGCTGGATCGATCAGCCGCCGGCGCTGATTGGCGAACTCCTTGGAAATCAGCGTCGCAACCGGCGCAGGGCTGGACGCTGGATCGGCGGCGTAGCGATAGACATCGGCTTTGGTGATCTTGATGCATTCGGCAATCAGGTGCAGCGCCTGCGGGCTGTCTGCTGGAAACGAAGCAATATCAAAACCTTCCAGAAGGTTTAACTGTTCGCAGGTCTCCAGCCCCGTGCGCGAGGTCAGCGGCGAGCAGATCACATCAAGCCCTCGATAGCTGGTTGCCACCGGTTCCACCCATTTCGGCCGGTAACGGCGCATATCCTCCAGCCGCAGCCAGCCGCCATTGCTGCGCGAGAAGCGGTCCATCTCCTGCGCGATGGGGCCACTGTAGAAACAATCATAGGCAGCTTTCAGCGCCCGTTCGCGGCTCGCGCCGGCCTTCAATACCGCCGTTTCGGCATCGGCCAGCATCTGGAAGCTGCGCGCGAGGGGCAGATTCCGGAACATCGCCCGCGCCGGTGGCGGCTTGCCGCCCGGGAAATAGATCGCCGCTGTGGTGGGAAAACGGGTCAGCATGGCCTGCTGACGCGTGATCGTCTGGGCGATTGACGGATCAAGGGGATGGCCATCACGTGCATAGCCGATGGCCGGGGCCAGCAGCACCGACAGCGGCAGCTTGCCATGGCGCCGCGCGAGTTCGACCCAGCCGCCAAACGCGCCTGGCGTCACCACGGCCTTGGGGCCGGCAGTCAGGTCGGCGGCGGAAGCGGTGTCTTCGAGCAGTTGCGGCGCCGCGCCGGCAAAGACCAGCGCGCTTATCTTGCCGGTCTTGCCGTCCATGCAGGTGGCAAATCCGTTACCGGCAGCGCCCGATGCCCATGGCTCCACGACATTCAGCACGGCCATAACCGCAACAGCCGCATCGGCGGCGGTGCCGCCCTGCATCAGCATCCGCAGGCCCGCCATCGATGCCAGCGGGTGCCCTGCTGCCACAACACCATGCGGCCCGGCAACCTCCACCCGGTGTTGTACGACCGTGGCCGCCCCCGTCGCAGGCGCGTCCGGTGCCTGGCGCCCAACGCCGGCTTGAGCCGCCGCAGGCACTTGCGCTGACGCAGATCGTGCCGCCGCACCGGATAGAACAGCGCCGGCCAAACCGCCCAGCAAGATCTCGCGGCGACCAAACGTGTTGCGCTCATCGGCATCGTTGGTCAGGGTTTCCATTGCTATATCGGCTCCCAAAGATGACGTTATCAAAACTCGATCATCGCAGCGCTATTGTGGCATTTGCACCAATGGCTTGCCCTGGCTTTTGTAAACGATACCGTTCTTCACCACGGTCTGCACGGTGAACAGATTGTTCAGATTGTGGTAAACCGGGTCGCCCGGCACCACGATGATATCGGCCAGCTTGCCTGGTTCGATGGTGCCGAGGTCGGGCTTGCCCATGATGCGGGCATTCACGCGCGTGGTGTCGGCAATCACCTCCAGTGGCGACAGGCCTTCATCCACCAGCACCTTCATTTCCCTCACCAGGCCGTCGGTGTTGAAGTTCATCGGCGTGCCGCTGTCGGTGCCAACGCCCATAAGTGCGTTAGATTCGATCAGCTGCTTTACCTGAGGGCTGCGGAACTTGATCTGACGGTTGATGCCCGCGAAATAGCTTTCGGCCGGCCATTCCTTGAAACTGTCCTGCATCGCCGCCCAGATATCGGCGGGGAACAGGCTTTTCAGCACCGGATCGTGGAGTCGGCCGGGGAACTGCACGGTATCGGGGAAAATCCAGCTGCGATGCGCGGCGGTCAGCACGATGGGCCGGTTGCTTTCCGAAATCGTGCGCACCAGATCGGCGCTGTAGGTGGGGCCGCCCGCCGATCCCATGTGTTGTAGCACATCGACGCCGGCATCAAAGGCGTTGCGCACATCGGCTTCGGCATAAACATGGGCATGCACCTTGACGCGGTTGGCGTGCGCGGCTTTCACGATGGCGAAATAATCGTCGCGCGTCAGGCCGGCATGCGCCTTGATCACGTCAACGCCCTGCCTGACCAGGCGATCGACGACATCGGCGCCTTCCCTTGGCGTGGTGATCACCGCTGACGCCTCGGCCGGAAAGCCACCGAACGCGCGGCGCGTCACCAACGGTCCCGCCACTTGCAGGCGTGGGCCGGGCACTTCGCCCTTGTTGATGCGGTTGCGCAGGCTGATGCTTTCGGTGGCATTGCCGCCCAAATCGATCGCGGATGTCACGCCCGACATCAGCAACTGCCAGGCCGAAAGCTCCATCACCTTCTCGATGGAGTATTTCTTGCCCGTCGTCTCGAGCCACTTGAACCAGCCGGCCTCGTCGCCGAACCCGATCATGAAAAGGTGGGCATGGGCGTCGATCAGGCCGGGCAACATGGTCTGGCCGCTGGTATCGATGACCGTCGCGCCGGCCGGGATTTTCACCTCTGCCGCCGGGCCGACCGCGACCACCCGTTCGCCCCGGATGACAATTGTGGCATTGTGCAGCGGCGGTACGCTGAGGCCGCTGATCAGCATGCCCCCGGTCAACACGGTGGTTTGGGTTTCCTGTGCGATCGCAGCGGTGGATACCAGGGCCACGGCAACGACGGTCAGGTGGCCGACCAACGACGCCACCACAGCGCGACCGGCGACTGCGCACCGGGATATCCTGTCTGCCAATACCATGCTCTTGATCATGACCTTCACCCCGGAGCGAACGCTGTGCTGCAGCCTGTGATTGTTACGGGCGGTCAGCAAGCCCAAAAGCGCAAAGCCTGGGCGGAACGACTGGCCATTGGCAGAAGTGCCTATGGGTAGTTGCAGGCCAGTCGGATTGGCCGCTACGCTGTGGCCACATCGCGCCAACGGTTGCTCAAAGGATCGCTGAGGCGTTGCGGATTTCACCTTGGCCGGGGACCTTGTCATGAAGATGCGCCACGCCGCTGCTACGGCGAAGAAGATCACGGTGGCGGAGGCGGCAGCCCTGGTGCAACCTGGCATGTGGCTGGACTATTTCGGCACGATCAACCAGCCTGATGCCTTCGATCGCGCGCTGGGAGAACGGATCACGCAGCTGTCTGATATCAAGGTTCGATCCACCCTGTCGATGCGGCCGCGTGCGTTCATCGAGAAGGACCCTGAAGGTCGGCACGCCCACATGATCAGCCTGCACATGAGCGGCTATGATCGTCGCCTTCACGAACAGGGCCGCTGCAGTTACACGCCGGTGAACCTGGGTGAGATCTCCGACTATTATCGCCGCTTCATCCCGCCGGTGGATATGCTGATCCTGAAGGCGCGGCCGCTGGAAAACGGCTGTTTCAACGTCGGGCCGACCAATGTCTGGCTGCGCGCCATCATGGAGCGGGCGCGGCTGGTCATCATCGAGACCTGCAACGCCTTGCCGCATGCGATTGGCGAGGGCACGGATATCCCCATCAGCGAAGTCGATTACATCATCGCGGGCGACGACACCCAGGTCCCGGAACTGCCCAACGCCCCGGTGACCGATGTAGACCGGGCGGTGGCGCGGCTGATCATGGCGCAGATCGACGACGGCGCCTGCCTGCAGATCGGCATCGGCGGCATGCCCAATGCCGTTTGCGCGATGCTGGCCCAGGCCGGGATCAAGGATCTGGGTGTCCACACCGAAATGCTCACCGACGGCATTGCCGAGCTATATCGTGCCGGGCTGATCACCGGTGCGGCCAAGGCGCTCGATCCCGGCAAGCTGGTCTATTGCTTCGCGGCCGGCACCAAGCCACTCTATGACACGATCGACCGCAATCCCGATCTGTCGTGCCGGCCGGTGGAATATACCAATTCACCGCACATCGTGATGCAGAACCCGAAGGCGACGGCAATCAACAGCACGACGCAGATCGATCTCACTGGCCAGGCGGCGTCGGAATCAGATGGCAACCGCCACCTGACCGGCACCGGCGGCCAGGCGCAGTTCGTCCGTGGGGCCTATGCCTCGGAAGGCGGCAAAAGCTTTATCTGCCTGCCGTCTACCTACGATAAGAAGGGCGAGCGCCGCAGCCGGATCGTGTTCAATCTGACCGAAGGCAATATTGTCACGACCACGCGGGCCGACATGATGTACGTCGTGACCGAATTTGGCATTGTGAACCTGAAGGGCAAATCGGTGCCCGAACGGGCGCGGGCGCTGATCGGGCTGGCCCACCCGGATTTCCGCGAGGGGCTGGAGCGGCAGGCCCATGAGCATCGCCTGATCCCGCGCGGGTTCAGTTTCCGAACAGCGGTTGCGCAGCGCCTCTGATCATGCCAACCGACAGGTTATGAACCTCGCTCGCTTTCCTCGTCGCCGCTACACCCCAGGACACACCCCGCTGGAGCCTTTGCCGCGGCTTTCGGCGGCGCTGGGCGGCCTGGACTTGTGGATCAAGCGGGACGATCTGCTCGGGCTGGCGGGCGGCGGCAACAAGACGCGCAAACTGGAATTCCTGATCGCCGATGCGCTGGCCAAGGGGGCGGATACGCTGATCACCGTGGGTGCGCCGCAATCCAACCATTGCCGGCTCACGCTGGCGGCGGCGGCGAAGGAAGGGCTGGATTGCCGGCTGGTGATCGAGGAACGGGTGCCGGGCAGTTTCAGCCCCGATGCGCTGGGCAATAATCTGCTGTTTGATCTGATGGGTGCCGCATCCGTGCGCATGGTCAAGGCCGGCGCTGACCTAGCGGAGGAAATGGCCGTGGAGGCCGCTGGTGTGAAGGCTGCAGGTGGGCACCCCTATATCATCGTTGGCGGCGGTTCTTCGCCATTGGGCGCACTGGGCTATGCCGCGTGCGCGCAGGAAATCATGGACCAGTCGTTCGAAATGGGCGTCGCCTTTGATCGCATCGTGGTCGCATCCGGCAGTGCCGGCACCCACAGCGGGCTGATCGCCGGGCTTATTGCGCTGAATGCCGGCATCGCTGTCACCGGCATCAATGTGCGCCGGCCGCGCGCCGAACAGGAAGCCAATGTGCTGAAGCTGGCGCAGGCGACTGCCGATCTGCTGGGGACGCCTCAGCCGCAGGCCGCCGATATCCTGGCGCTGGCTGATTGGGTTGGCCCCGGTTACTCGCTGCCTACGCCGGAAATGGTGGAGGCGGTGCGGCTGCTGGCAGCCAAGGAAGGCATCCTGCTCGACCCGGTGTACAGCGGCAAGGCGATGGCCGGGTTGATCGCGCTGGCGCGGCAGGGCGCTTTCAAGAATGAGCGCGTGCTGTTCCTGCACACCGGCGGTTCGCCGTCGCTGTCGGCTTTTGCCGGCGTGTTGCGCGATCCTGCCTACAACCATTAATCTGGCATGACCCGCTACCGCACCATCGGCGTGATCGGCGGCATGGGGCCGGCGGCTACGGCTGATTTTCTCGGCCGGCTGGTGGCGGGCGTAAATGCGGCCAGCGACACCGATCATCCGCGCGTGCTGGTGGACAGCAACCCGCATGTGCCGGACCGCAACGCGGCGGCGCTCACCGGCGCGGCCTCGCCCGGCCCGGCGTTGGCGGCGATGGGAGCAGCGTTGGTGGCGCAGGGCGCGCAAGTCCTGGCCATGCCGTGCAACGCCGCGCACGGGTGGGCAGATGCGATCACGGTAGCGCCGTTCATCTCGATGATCGATGCCGCCGTGGCCGAAGCCATGGCGCACCAGCCGCGCTGCATCGGCGTGCTCGGCGTTGGCGCAACCCTGGCGCTTGATCTTTATGGCCGGGCCAGCCCGGTGCCGGTGCTGGCTGGCGAGTTGGCCGTCGTGCAGCCGGCGGTGAATGCCATCAAGGCCGGGGACCGCAGCGTTGCAGTGCGGGCGGCGCTGGCCGGCGAAGCGGCGCGGCTGGCGGCGGCGGGGGCCGATGTGGTGATTGCCGCCTGCACCGAAGTGCCGTTGTTGCTCACTCAGGCCGATCTGGCGGTGCCGCTGATCGACTCCACCGCGGCGCTGGCCCGCGCCACGTTGGCGGCGGCGCGTTTGCCCGATAGGGTGTGACGATGACCAAGACAACTGCCGCCGTTCTTGCCGCCATGGGGGTGGCGCAGCCCTATGCGACCAGCCAGCCGCTCACCCTGAAGACGCTTGATCTGGCCCCCCCGGGGCCGGGCGAAGCGCTGGTGCGGATCGAAGCCGCCGGCCTGTGCCATAGCGATCTTTCGGTGGTGAACGCCGATCGCCCGCGTCCGATGCCGATGGCGCTGGGCCATGAAGCGGTGGCTGTGGTGGAGGCCGCCGGGCCGGGTGCGCGGTTGAAGCCGGGCACGCGCGTGGTGATGGCCTTCCTGCCGGCCTGTGGCCATTGCACCGTCTGCTGGTCGGGTGAGCCGTGGTTGTGCGGCAACGGCGCGGCGGCCAACGGCAGAGGTGAATTGCTCGGGGGCGGTTTCCGACTGTCGGATTGCGGCCACCCTGTGCACCATCATCTTGGTCTTTCGGCCTTTGCCAGTCACGCCGTTATCGATGAACGCAGCCTGGTTGTTATTGACGATGATATTCCGGCCGAAATCGCCGCTTTGTTCGGTTGCGCGGTACTGACGGGCGTGGGCGCGGTGTTCAATTCGGCTGTGGTGCGGCCTGGCGAAAGTGTTGCGGTGTGGGGCCTCGGCGGCGTTGGCCTTGCTGCGCTGCTGGGGGCGGTGGCGGCGGGGGCAGAGCCGGTGATTGCCATCGACCCCGTGGCGGAAAAGCGCATGTTGGCGCTGGAGCTCGGCGCCCGCGACGCGGTGGCGCCCGAAGACGCGGCGCAGGCCTTTGCCAAGCATGGAAGCCCACGGGTCGCCATCGAAAGCGTGGGCAGCGGCAAGGTGCTGGCCGAAGCCTATCGCACCGCGGCGCGCGGCGGGCGCATCGTCACCGTGGGCCTGCCGAACCCGGCCGACCCCTTCACCATCCCGGCGGTGAGCCTGGTGGCCGAGGCCAAGACCATCATCGGCAGCTACATGGGCTCAGCAGTGCCGGCGCGTGACATCCCGCGCTATATCGCCCTGTGGCGGGCCGGGCGCCTGCCGGTGGAACGGCTGCTTTCGGGCGTGCGGCCGATGGCCGAGATCAACGACGCACTTGATGCGCTGGCCAGCGGGCAGGCCATCCGCCAGATCCTCATTCCCTGATGGTGCCCGAAGGCTGGTGGCCGGTCATCGGCGGCGGCCTTGGCCTGTTGCTGGGCAGCTTCATTGCGGTGCTGACGGCACGCTGGCCGCAGGGGGAAACCATCCTAGGCCGCTCGCGTTGCGATAACTGCGGGGCGACACTGGGCGCGGCGGAACTGGTGCCCGTGCTGTCGCAAATCATCCTGCGCGGCCGTTGCCGGCGCTGCGGGCAGGCCATTGCCGCCCGCCATTGGCAGATTGAAGTCGCCGCTGCGGTGATCGGCGCTGGACTGATGTGGCGCTTCCCGGCGCCTGAAGGCCTGGCGCTGGCGCTGGCTGGTTGGTGGCTGCTGGCGCTGATGATCCTTGATGTTGAACATCAGTGGCTGCCCGATGCGCTCACCCTGCCGTTGATCTTGTTTGCGCTGCTGCTGCCCGGGTTGCCCTTGGAGCAGCGGCTGTGGGGTGCAGGGCTGGGCTTTGCCGGACTGTGGCTGATCGGCTTTGCCTACAAGCGGCTGCGCGGGCGGGAAGGGCTGGGCGGCGGCGATCCCAAGCTGCTGGCCGGGTTGGGGGCGATGCTGGGCGGGTGGAGCCTGCCGTTCCTGATTACCGGCGCGGCCGGGCTGGGCCTCGCGCTGGCTGGCTGGGATCTTATGCTGGGGCGCGATGTCAACGCCACGACCCGGCTGCCGTTCGGTGCCCTGCTGGCGGGCGTTGCGCTTATCCTGCTATGGCTGGGGCCCGATTGGCTGGAGATGGTTCGATGACCCGGTTCGCCGGCGCTCAGAAAGTGCCCGACAAGCGCGTGGAAATGTATCTCCGCAAGGGCTTCCTGCCGGCGGCGGATTGCGCCGCGTTAGTCAGCCTGATCGATGTGCACCGCCGGCCATCCACCATTACCGATGCCTATGGCGCGGGCAGCGATTTCCGCACCAGTGAAACTGCCGATCTGCCGGCCAATGATCCGCTAGTGGGTCGCGTCTATCGCCAACTGGCCGCCTATGCCGGACTCAATATCGGCCATGCCGAATCGCTGCAGGGCCAGCGATATGCCGTGGGCCAGCAGTTTCAGATGCACACCGATTATTTCGAACCAACCGGTCTGGATTTTTTTCCGCACACGGCTGATGGTGGTCAGCGCTCCTGGACGGTGATGGTCTATCTGAATGAGCCCAAGGCCGGCGGCGCGACCCGGTTTCAGCATCTGAACAAGACCATTCAGCCTGAAACCGGCAAGCTGGTAGCCTGGTGCAACCGCCTGCCCGATGGCGGCGTGAACAGCGCGACCCTGCATGCTGGGATGCCGGTGCGGGCCGGCACCAAGTATATCATTACGGCGTGGTTCCGCGATCAGCCCCGCCGTCATCCGGCGGTTATCTAAAAACGACCGCTACCCGCCCGTCATGTGATGGTTATGACCTGAAACGAAAAAGCCGCCGGAGCGTGGGCTCCGGCGGCAGTGTCGGGGACAAACTACTTAGAACTTGGCCGAAACGCTGGCTTGGAAGGTGCGGCCCAGCACATAGGTGTTGGTGTCGATACGGCTGGCGTTCAGGCGCTGGAATTCCTGATAGCGGGTGTTGGTCAGGTTGCGGCCTTCAAGCTTTACTTCAAGTTCGGTGCCCAAAAGCTTGATGCCCTGGCGCACCACGACATCGAGGCGGATACCCGGCTTTTCAACCAGATCGGGCTGGCCCGACGGCCCGCGGAAAGCGACACGGTTGCTGGCATAGTTCAGCAGGATGGTCTGTTCCGACAGGCCTTCATCATCCTGGAAGCCGAACGACAGGTTGGCGACATGATCTGACTGGCCGGTAAGCGGCAGGCCGTTCTTGAAAATGTCGGTGGCCGGAACGGTCGCGCCCGAGAGCGGGAAGCGGGTAACGTCACCCGCCTTCACGCGCAATTCGGAGTTGGTCCAGGTGTAGTTGGCTGAGATGAAGAAGCGGCGGGTGGCAAAGAGATCACCCCAGCCCGACAGGTCGAAATATTTCTGGGCCTCGATCTCGGCGCCATAGAGGCGCGCGTTCGGCACGTTGGCGAACGTCGTCTGGAAGGTGCCGCCCTGCACGAAGGCGATGGCATCAATCGGCTGATCGATATCCTTGAAGAAGCCGCCAACGGCCAACCGCTCGTCACGGCCGAAATACCATTCGTAACGGGCTTCGACGTTGACCAGCTGCGAATTGGTCAAGAACTGATTGCCAAAGCTTAGGCGGTCGCTTTCGGTGTCGAAATAGGGCTGCGGCGCCAGTTCGCGGAACTGCGGACGCGCGATGGTTTTCGACGCGGCAAAGCGCAACTGCATGTCTTCAGCGAAATTCCAGGTGACGGTCAGCGCCGGCAGCCAGTAATCCTCGTTGATGTTGGTTGGCGTGTTGAAGGCCGAACCTGGGTTGGCGTTGAACACGTCGACCGGGGTCACGTTTTGCTTGCCGGACTCATAACGCACGCCGGCCACCAACTGCACGCCATCGGTCGGCTCGATTTCGATCTGGCCATAGCCGGCATGCACCGTCAGGCCGGCATCATAGCGCGGCGCCACGGTGGAGATGGTGTTGAGGATGATGCCGTAGGTATAGACGTTGTAATCCGACAGCAGGAAATCCGGGCGCTGCTGGGTGACGGCACCGGGCAGGGCGGCGTTGGACTGATAGCGATAGTCAAAGCGTTCCGAAACGCGATCGGCCTTGCTGTAGGCATAGCCTGCGGTCAGCTTGATCGGGAACGGGCCGCCCCGGATCTTGTAACCCAGATCGAGGCCGCCGCCCAACACGTCTTCGTTCAGGCGGCTGAAGGCGACCAGGCTGGATTGGCCTGGCGAGCGAAGATCGTTCACATAATCGTTGAACTGCGCCGAGAAAGCATAATTGTTGAACCGCTCATAGGGCGCCAGGCGCTTGGAGTTGGCATAGGTGCCGCGCAGATCGACGGTAAGATTGTCGAACTTGAATTCACCTACGAACTGGGTGTCGATCAGCTGGCGACGAAATAGTGCGGTGGCGTTGCGCTGCAGCAGCACGTCGCGGCCAACGTTGATATCGTCGGTGCCAACCTGGATGCGGGCTTCCTTGATGGTGTCGTTCACATACACATTGGCGAAACGGATCTTGTGATCGCCGAACTCGGCGCCAATGCTGAACAGGCCGTTGACGACGCTGCGGAATTCCGTGGCTGCGAAATCGAAGTCCTGATCCGGGTTCAGACCCAGCTGACCGCCGGGGCCAACGGCGGCCCCGCCCGAAAGCTGCTGCTTTCCGGCCTTGGTCTGCCAATCATTCGACAGGCCGGCGGCAAACACGAAACCGATGCGCGCGTCACCCACATCCCAGGCGCGCCCGCCGGACATGTTGCCGCTCCAGTTCACTGGGATATTGTCGTTGCGAAAGATCACGTTGGTTTCGGCGTTCGCCAGGGTCGCGGTGATATCCTGCAGCTGGCGCAGGCTGTAGTTGCCGCCCACGGCTAGCGCCGTGCCGGCGTTCTGGCTGGCCTGAATGCCGGTGGGCAGACGGCGGGTGCCGTCGTCATAGCCGGTCCAGTCCTTGCGACCGCCGGCATAGACATAGCCGAGCTGGCCGGTGGTCGCGGTGTTGGCACCGATGCTGCCGCCCACCGTGAAGAAGGCTTCCTTGGGCACGGCGCGGGTGGTCAGGTTGATGACGCCGCCGCCGAATTCGCCGGGGAAATTGGCCGAATAGCTTTTCTGCACAACCGACGACGCCAGCACCGAGGTCGGGAACAGATCGAGCGGCACCACGCGGCGCAGCGGATCCGGCGACGGGATCGGCAGGCCGTTCAGCAGCGCCAGCGAGTAACGCTCGCCCAGGCCCCGCACATAGACATAACGGCCGCCAACCACCGACAGGCCGGTGACTCGCTTGAGCGCGCCGGCGATGTCGCCTTCACCCGAACGCGCGATGTCTGCCTGGCTCAGCACCGACACCACTTCGCGGCTCAGCCGCACGGTGTTGGGGATGCGCCGGCCGATCACAACGATCTCGCTCCCGCCGCCACCGGGGATCGAAATATCGACCGGCTCTTCTTCCGGCGGGGCTTCGACGGCAGGGGCCGGTTCGGGTGCGGGCGGGGTCGCCGGCTGGGCCCAGGCGGGGGTCGCGAACGCCACCATCATGGTGGTCGAAAGCAGGAGTGGCAGCTTGTTGGTCATTGTCTTGTCCCCGGTTGAAGCGCGGCGGCCGGCAGCAGCGAGGTTCGCGCCACCGGCCCCAACACTTCCTGGATCGGCGCTTACTGGATCGGCGCAGGCGCTGCGGTGCAGGCGGTGGCACCGGTGCCAACGCCGCAGGTCCAGCCGGCATACCAGGTGTCTGCCGCGTTGCGGAACGCGCCGACAAAGGTGGTTTCATCGAAGAAAGTGCCGGTGCCTGAAAAGGCCGTGCGCGGGTTGGTGGCAACCGCGCCGGTTTCGAAGCTGCCCGGCAGGAAGATGTCGGTCAGGGTCAGCGTCACCGGCGGCAGCAGGTTGTTGTTGCCGGTGATGATAGGCGTGATCAGGCTCAGTGGCACATCGCTTTCATCGCGGGCAGCGCCGCTGCAGCCGAAGATCACCGACCGGACGATTGGCGCCCCGGCTTCGTCGGTTGGGGCATCGGTAGCAGCAACGGTCTGGGCGCCGTCGATGTCGAGGCACAGGCCGGTGGCGGTGGTGTTGCGGATTATGCCGTTCACCAGGCCGTAATCGGTGCCCCCGCGGAGCAACAGCGTATCGGGTGTGCGGTTGCCAATGAAGGTGAAATTGGCGATGCGCGGGTTGGAGCGCGGCGTGCGCGTTTCACCGCCGGCGGTATCGGCTTCGATCACGCGGTCACCGCCATCGGTGCGCTGCACGACCAGCGCATACTGGATCAGGCCCTTGTAGCCGAGATCGGTATCGATAGAATCATCGTCTGCACCGGATATGACGATGCGCTTGTGGTTCACACGGCCGCCGAACCATTCGATGCCGTCATCAGAGCTGTTGTGGACCTGGATGAAGTTGGCGGTGGTGCCGCTGCCTACGCCACCAAAGGTAATGCCATTCAATTCGTTGCCGGGGCTGACTTCAAAGCCCGGATAGCGCACTTGGATGTAGGCGAGACGGCCAGAGTTGTCAGCCGGGCTGCCGCCGCCGTAAAAGGCGCCGGTGAGGCCTTCGACCGCCGACTGGCAGTTGACGGTGCCCGCCGTCGCGCCGGCACCAACGCAGGTGTGGATCGGCGCGCGGCCAAGGATGACAATCCCGCCCCACTGGCCGATCGAGCTGGCATTAACGCCGCCTTCCATGTTGGAACGGCTGGTGAAGACGATCGGGCGGGCAGCGGTGCCTTCGGCGAAGATCTGCGAACCGCGGTTGATCACCAGCGCATCGGCGCCCGATGAACCGAACACGACCACGCCCGGATCGATGGTGAGGATGCCTTGCTGGCCGCCAGCGGCCGGAGCATTTGGATCAGCGCCCAGATCAATGCCGACATTGACGCGGCCATTGAGCGAGTAAACCACGCCGCGGATATTGGCGAGCGTGAGGCCGCCGGTGATGGTGCCGGAAATCTGACAGTTGCGCAGGTTGTTGATCACGCCAACGTTGGTGGTGCCGGAAGGGCAGTTGGCGGCAGGGCCGGTCGGGGTCGGCGTCGGGGTCGGCGTAGGAGCCGGGGCCGGAGCGGGGGCGGGCGGCGGCGTCACGATCGCGCCTTCGCCGGGCGACGCGATGTTCTTGGCACCATCGCAGGCAGCAAGCGCGAGGGCCGAACCGATCAGGAGGAGCGTGCGAAGGCGGGTATTGCTTGAGCGAGTCATGGGGTCACCCCTGTTGGCCGTGTGGTTTGAACAAACTAGGGTGCGTCCTGTGGACTCGGGGCGCCCGCGTTACCGGGGCAACTAGGCGTGATTCGTGTCGGCGCGGTTACGGCAATGCTGCGATCTCGTGACAAGTGCATGGCAATCGCGTGACGCTGATATTGCAGTTTCGTGACAGCGAACGACCGGCCCAGTTCAAGGTGTGATCACCGCTTCGCGCTGTACCTTGCCGCGGCGATAGACGATCTGGAGGCGGCCATTGGCTGCCAGCTCCTGCGGCAGTTCCATGATCTTCTCTTCGGAAATCAACTCCGCCCCGTTGTTCGACAGCAGCACGTCGCCGGGCTTCAGGCCGGCACGGGCCATCGCTGGCAGACCGGCCAGGCTGTCCAGCCGCCAACCCGCAAGCCGGCCTTGCTCGCGCAGCGGTGACAGGGCCAGCCGCCATGGCGTCGGGTCCCCGCCGGGCGGTGTGGACGGCCCGGCCATGGCGGGCGCGGCATCGGCAAAGGCCAGCACCATCTCGCCGGAAGGACCGGCCAGGACAGCACGACCCGGTTCCACCCGCAGCAGTTTCACCCCGCCGGGCAGTGCACGGCCGGGGCGCAACAGATATTGCTTCCCGCCGGCCACAACGATGGCCATGCCGCCATCTGGCCCGGCGCGCAGGCCGGCGAGTGCCAAATCGGTGGGCGCAGAAACAGCGGCAGCAGGCGGCGGCGGTGCAGCGACAACGGGCGCTGGCGGCGGCAATGCAGGCGCCGTTTCATCACCACCGCCGCGAAGTACCCACACCAGCCCGGCCGACAGGGCCATACCGCCTCCGATGGCCAGCGCCCATTCGCGTGGCGTGCCGGCGCGCCTTATTGTCATTATTGCGGGCAACCCGCGAGGCCGGCCACCGGCAGCACCAGGGCGCTGCCATCGGCTTCGGTGATGGTCAGGCTGCCATCGCGCACCACGGCGCCGCCGGCCGTGGCGGGCAGGATGGTCAGCCGCACTTCGAAACTGCGGCTGGCGGAACGGAAGCGGCTGATGGGGGCAAAGCCCATCACCTCGTCACCCTCACGCGCTTCGGCCGGAAGATCTGTGGAGCGGCCGTCGATGATGGCGCGCAATGTTGCCGGCGTGCGGCCCAGCATGGCGATGCGCTTGCCACTGGCCCTGTCCCACAGGAACAGCGCGCATTGGCCGGGTTCCAGCACCTGTTGCGGCAGTTCCGTGAACGGTGCCGGCAGCGCTGGGGCCGCGGTTGCCAGTTGCAGCGCGATGAGGACCGTGATGATCATGCGCCGCTATCCTCTTTCACCAATGCTCCGGCTTGCTCACGGAAACCGGCGGCAGTCAGCGCCGCGGCCTCGCCCACGCCGGCGCCGGAAACAGCCAGTCGCGCCGTCCAGCGGCGGTTGGTGCTGGTCACGTCCAGCCGCACACGGCCATCGCCGCTTGCCAGCGGAAGCAGCAGCGCTGCCCCATCGCAACGCGGTGCGCCGCTGAGTTGGCGCTGTCCGGCCAGCGGCAGTGCCAGTTCGGCCGTTACCTGCCCGCCGGCCGTTTCGCAGCGTCCGGCGCCATCCAGCGTGGCCATCGCATCCGCCATTGTGACACCGGCCAGCGGCAAGCCGGGCAGCGGGCTGCCATTGAGCCGGCCATTGAGGCCCGCGACCCCGCCCGCCGTGAAGCTGCGCCAGATCAGGCCATTCAGATTGCCATTTACCTGCCAGCTGAGCTGGCCCTTGACGAGCGCGCCAGGCTGCAAGGCCAACGCTATATCCCCCAGTTGCATCCGGCCCAGCGCTGCGCCGACCAATTGGGCCTGCCAAATGCTGCCGGTTGCCGACGTCGCGGCCAGCAGCGGTGCCGGCAGCAGCAGCCGCGCCGGGGCCAGCGCCACCAGCCCTGCGAACACCCCAAGGCCCAGTGCCAGGCCCCGCATCACTGCGCGCTCCGCACGAGCAGCCGCGCGCGCACCGAATGGTCCGGGTTGCGGGTGGCTTCCAGCTGTTCGATCACCAGCCCGTCGCGCTGCTCCAGCGCGGTGGCCCAGCCGATCAGCATGCGACCATTGATGGCGGCAACTTCCAGCAGCGCCTGACCTGGCCCTTGTGCTTCCAGCCGAGCGGGTTGCAGCCCTGCATCGGCAAGGCGACGGTTCAGCACTTCGATCACCGCACCCGGGTTGGCCGCCGGGCGGGCCTTGATGGCGGCGGCGAGCGCCTGGGCCTGGGCAAGCCTGGCGACTGCAGCGCCGGCATCAGCCTGCGCTTCGGCGCGCGCAGCGGCCAGCGGGCGGACCAGCAGCAGCCAGCACAACAGCGCAGCCAGCAGCGCCAGCATGACGCCGATCAGCCAGCGTTCGCGACCCGTGCGCTGGGTCCACCATGGGGAAAGCATTGCCATCATTTCGCGCGCACCGTTACATCGCTGACACTGCCATCGGCAGTGGCCCGGGTGCCGCCTGTGTTTGTCGAAAGACCGGCCGCATTCAGCGCATCGGCCAAAGCCTGCGCTTCACCACCACCGGCGGCTACGCCCGCAACAAGCCCACCGGCGGGCGTGTAGCTGAGGCTGGCCAGCCCTGCCCCCAACCCCGCCTGTTGCCGCGCCGCCAGCGCCTGCACCACCGGCCCGGCCAGCGCCGCAAGGCCGCCCGCTGCACCGCGTTGCCGCGCCTGCGCCTGCAAGGCTGCAAACGCGTCGGCACCATCGGTAGCGCCCGGCGCCAGCGTCATCAATTCGGCATCGGCCGCGTTGGCGGCGCTGCGGGCGCGGAGCAGCGCCGCCAGATCGCTGCCTAGCCACAGCCCGGCAATAGCAGCCGCGATCAACGCGATGCGGCGCAATTGCCTGCGATCCGGCTGCCAGCGCCTGATCGGCGCATAATCGCCCGACAGCAGGTCAATCGGTAGCGGATTGGGCAGGGCCGGCTGGGCCAGGGCCGTGGCATCAGTGCCGATGATGGCGGCGGCAAGATCGGCTTCGGCGGCAAAGGCGGCGTTGGCGCAGCGGGCCAGCACACGTGGTCCGTCCTGCGTCACTGCCCAGCCGCTGGCCGGTGCCGGCAGCAGCAGCGGATCGGGAATGATCGCGGCTGGCTTCCAGCCGGCGCGCGCGGCTTCGGCCAGCCAGCCGGCCATCTGTTCGCGGGCCACAACGGCGACGGCGCGCGGGCCATTTCCCGGCGCGACGGCGATATGAGGATCTGTTTCCGCCAAGCGATCGACCAGCGCCATGCGCGCGGCTGCTGCGGCCTGGGCCGGCGCAAGATCGGGCAGATCGAGCCAGTGCAGCGCAACCTGTTCGCCTGGCACGGCCAGTACCAGCGGCGATCCATTGGGGGCCGGCCAGCCGTCGCCGCCGGTGCCGTCGCCGCGCTGCCAACGTACGCGGGGGACGAGTGTCACGAGTATCATGTTTCCTCTCCCCAGCGGCGCAGCAGCAATTTGGCTGGCGCTGTGGCAGCATCGATCAGGCCGGTCTGCGCCAGCGTCATGCCGTCGATGCGGGTGGTCATGCGATAGGCGACGAAACGATCGCGCGTATCCGGCTGGCGCAGCGCATCGGCGGCAATCTGGCGGCCGGCCACAAGCGGCTGCGCCCAGAAACTCGCCGTGTCGCGCCAGCCACCGGCTGGGCGGGCCGCGATCATGTCGCGCGCGGTGGCCACCGGCACGCCGGTGATCGCGGCCAGCACCGGCGCATCCGCGGCCACCAGACTGTTGATGTTGGGGCGCGACAATTCGGCTTCGGGCAGGGCGCACAGAGACGGCGCTGCGCGGGCAAAGATGGCCGGCGTCACCCCGGCCACCGCGCGCCATTCGCTGGTTTCGGTCAGATAGCTGCCGGCGGTGCGATAGGGCGTGGCGGCGCGCGCATAGGCCGGGTCCTCTGCACCACCTGGACCCGGTTGCTGATCGACATCCACCCAATCGGCAGTGGCGGCGGCGATGCGCTGGGCTTCGGCTTGCGGCACGTCAAACAGGGTGAGCAGCCGGGCCAGTTGCTCGACGCCCAGAGGCCGGGTGAGTGTGCGGCCCACAGGCCCCATGGCAACACTGTTGAGGTTGAAACAATTGCCGCCGGGGCTAAGTATCACCGTTGCCGGGCCAGCGGGGGTGGCCAGCGCGAAGGCGCGTTCGGGCAAATTTGGCAACGGCAGCCGCGCCAGGATCATCGTCTCCCCGGCCAGCGCCGCGCCGCGTGCCACTTCCAGCCCGGCGCGGGTGGTATCGAGGTGGCGGGCCAGCCGCAGCCGATCGAACAGGCTGGTCGAAAGCGCCGCCATCACGCCAACCAGCACCAGCACGTTGATCAGTGCTGCGCCCTGTTCGTGGCGAGGGATGGGTCGTGTCATGTGCCCCATCCTTGGCTGGGCCCCAACGGCACGATCTGGCGGACATGGCCGATTTGCGGGCCATCCAGGGTGAGCTCCAGCGCGCGCGGCAATTGGGTGGGCTGGCCGCTCCAGCCGTCCTGCCAGCCTTGCACCGTCAGTACCCGCAGCCGCGCCGCCGTGACGCCGCGCGCCAGCACGCTGCTTTGCGCGGCAGCCGGGCCATCCACCATTGCCGCCGATCGGCGCACCAGCCTGTCGCCATCAATCAGCCATTCCACCCGCTGCAGCGAGGCGCGGGGATGCCCCTCGGGATTGACCCAGCCGCGCCGCACCAGCGTGAACAGGGCTCCGTCATTCACCGCAAACGCCGCGTGAGGTCGGCCTTCGCCATCCCGCCATGGGCGCGGCGCGGCTTGCCCGGCATCGGCGGTGAGCAGGGCGCGCAGCCGTGCAAGATCGCCACTCACCACCACCAGGGCCTGCGCCTGGCCGCTGGCCTGCACGCTGCCGGCCAGCAGCGCCGTACCGGCCGCCGCCATCAGCCCGAACAGGAACAGGCCGACGAGCAGTTCAATAAGGGTGAAGCCGGCCTCTCTCACCGCCCGCTCCACAGCAATTTGTCGGCGGCAATCACCTGGCCGGCCTCGCCGATCACCTCGACAACGATCAACTGGGTGCCCGGATCGGGGCCAGGGCTGATCTGGCGTCGCCACGCCCACTCCCGGATGCCTGCACGTTCGCGGCCCTGATCGGCAGCAGGCGGCGTGGGGGACAGCATCGCTTCCAGCGCCTGATTGCGGACGACGATGGCGGCATATTGCCGGTCAGACAGGGTCGCGGCGCTGGCAAGGCTGACGCCCTGCAGGCGGATCAGCGCGACGGCAGCAAGGCCGAAGATGGCGAGTGCCACCATCACCTCGATCAGGCTAAAGCCGGCGGAGCGTGCCCAATCCAGATTGTCACCCCGGCGAAAGCCGGGGTCCATCGCCCACGCCCTGGAGATGGGCCCCGGCTTTCGCCGGGGTGACGTGTTTTGAACAAGGCCTGCGGCGTTACTGCGCATGGACGCCGCCAGCCGCATCAATGGTCACGTTCGCTGCCGCATCACCACTGCTCACGACAATTCGCGCCGGAGTCGCAAGCCCGGTGGCGTCGAAGCTGATCGGGCCGGCGGGTTCGGTGGTCAGCGTCAGCCCGTCGGGTGCGGGCGGGTTGAAGGTCGTGCCCTGCCCTGTCATTATCGCCATGTCACGCGTTGCCGCCGCCTGCGCTGCCAGTTTGACGGACGCAGCGCGCACCCGGTCATCAGCGCCGGGCAGGGTTAGGACGAGCGCCGCGCTGGTGATGCCAATGATGGCCATCACCACCACCAGTTCAACCAGCGTAAAGCCGGCTTCAGAGGTTCCAGTTGCCGATGTCATCGGCCTCCCCTCCTGGCCCGGTCAGGCCATCAGGACCCATCGACCACACATCGAACGGGCCGTGCGCGCCGGGGCTGGCGTATTGATAGGGCTTGCCCCACGGATCATTGGGCAGCCGCTGCACGTAGCCGCCGGGGCGATAGCGTTCCGGCTGGGCCATGTCGGTGGGCGCTGCCTTTAGCGCGGCGAGGCCCTGTTGGCTTGTCGGAAACTGCATCGTGTCGGCCTTGTAGCTGGTCAGCGCGGTTTCCAGCGTGGCGATATCGGCACGGGCGCGGGTGATGGCGGCCTTGTCCACATCGGGCAGCACGTTCAGAACCACCACGGTCGTCAATATGCCGATGATCACGATCACCACCATCATCTCGATGAGGGTGAAGCCATTGGGGGCGGGGCGTTGGCGGCGGTTCATGGGGTGGCCAGACTTTCGAGTTGCAATATGGGCAGCAGGATGGAGAGCACGATCACCGCCACGGCGCCGCCCATGACCAGGATGATCGCCGGTTCCAGCAAGGCAAGTGCCGAACGGGTGAGTGCATCATATTCGCGTTCCAATGCCTCGGCGCCCTTTTCCAGCATCACGTCCAGCCGCCCGGCACTCTCGCCGCCCGCGGCCATCGCCACCAGCAGCGGCGGCAGGATGGCGGCGCGGCGCATTGCGGCGGTGAGGCTGGCGCCTTCGCTGATATCGTCGGCCATCTGCGCCACACGCGCACGGATTTCGCGGTTGCCGATGGTGGGCAGGGTGAGCTTCAGGCCATCGACCAACGGCAGCCGGCTGGCCACCATCATCGCTAACGTGCGCGCCAGCCGCGCCGCCTGCCAGTCCCGCAGCAAACGGCCCATCACGGGCAGGCCCAGCAGCCAGGCATCGAAGCGGCGGCGCAGGGCCTCATCCTTGAGCGCGCGGTTCGTCAGCACGCCGCCGCCGGCACCGAGCAGCAGGATCACCCACCAGCCCGCGGCAAGCGCTTGGGAGAGGGCCATGACGACGCGGGTGAGCAGCGGCAATGTCTGGCCGATATCGGCAAATTGTTCGGCGATCCGCGGCACCACGAAGATCATCAGCGCCGCCACCGCCAGCGTGGCCACGGCGGCCAGTGCCGCCGGATAGGCCAGTGCCGCCTGCACGCGGCCCTTCATTTCGGCCTGGCGATCAAGCAGGGCGGCCACCCGTTCCAGCACCAGTGGCAGTGTGCCGGCGCCCTCGCCTGCCGCCACCATGGCGCGGTAGAGAGGCGGGAAACTCGCGCTTTCCATCGCCATCGCGTCGGAAAGGCGACGGCCTTCGATTACGGCACCGTGCACATTGGTCAGCACGGCGCGGGCCTTGTCGCTCTCCGTCTGCTTGACGATGGTGCGCAGCGCTTCTTCCAGGGGTGTGACGCTGGCCAGCGTGGCCAACTGGCGGGTGAAAAGGCCCAGCGCATTGGGCTTCAGCCGGGCACTGCCCGTGGCCACCGCTGGTTCGGTCGCGCTAGCCGCTTCCAGCTTCGTCGCAAACAGCCGCTTTTCGAGCAGGTTGGCGCGCGCTGCTTCGCTGCTCGGCGCGCTGATGCTGCCGGCGCGCGACTTGCCTTCGATGTCGAGCGCTTCATAACGGAACTCAGCCATCGACCGGTTCCGGCTCAGCGGTGCCCATCACGCGAAGAGCTTCTGCCGGCGAGGTCAGGCCATCAATCACTGCCTGTGCAGCAATTGCTGGCAAACCAGGGCTGCCGGCAGCGGCTGCAAGATCGGCGGCGGTGGCGCCTTCGTTGATGCGCGCGGCCAGCGCATCGGTCATGCGGATGATGTCGTATAGGCCCACCCGGCCATGCCAGCCGGTATGGTTGCAGGCCTCGCAGCCCGGTGCCTGACACACGGGCGTGCCAGCGGCGATCCCTAGCGCCGCGGCCGTGGCGGCATCGCTGGCGCGCGCCGTCCGGCAAGCGGGGCATAGCCGGCGCACCAGCCGTTGCGCCACCACGGCGCGCAGCGTTGCGGCAAGAAGGAACGGCTCCACACCGAAATCACGCAGGCGGGTGATGGCGCTGGCGGCATCGTTGGTGTGCAGGGACGACAGCACGAGGTGGCCGGTGAGCGCGGCCTGCACCGCGATGCTGGCGGTTTCGCCATCGCGGATTTCGCCGACCATCACCACGTCAGGATCCTGGCGCAGGATCGCCCGCAGCCCGGCGGCAAAGCTGAGGCCGACCTTGGGGTTCACCTGGGTCTGGCCGAGGCCATCGACGGCATATTCCACCGGGTCTTCCACCGTCAGGATGTTACGCCGACCATCGTTGAGCAATTTCAACCCGGCATAAAGCGTGGTCGTCTTGCCGCTGCCCGTGGGTCCGGTCACCAGCACCAAGCCATTGGCTTCGGTTAGGCCGGCGCGGAAAGCACGCTCAGTAGCGGCGGGCATGCCCAGCGCGGCCAGATCAATGCCGGCATTTTCCTTATCGAGGAGGCGCAGCACCACGCGCTCACCGCCGCGCGCCGGTAGCGTCGAGACGCGCACATCAAGTCGTTTGCCGCCCAATGCCAGGTCCATGCGGCCATCCTGCGGCAGGCGCCGTTCCGCAATGTCCAATCGCGCCATCACCTTGATGCGGCTGACCAGCACCGGCGCTACACCGGGAGGCAGGCGGTGCATTTCCCGCAGCTCGCCATCGGCGCGCATCCGCACCACCAGCGCGCTTTCGAACGGTTCAATGTGAATGTCTGATGCCTTCAGGCGAGCGGCCTCGGCAATCAACCCGTTAATCAGGCGGATGGCCGGGGCTTCGTCGTCACTGGCCAGCAGGTCTTCGGCGGACGGCAGATCATCGCCGAAGCCGGCCAGTTCATCGGCCTCTCCGGCATAAGATGACCGGGCATAATGGTCTTGCAGCAGCCGGTCGAACTCGGCGTCGTCCACTTCGCGCAGCGCCAGCGGCCGGCCGGCAACGCGGCGCACTTCGGCCAGCGCTTGGGGCTTGCTGCCCGTGCGGCGCGCCACCTCCGCCACGTCTCCCAGATTGGTGACGATTACCCCTTGCGCCTTGGCAAAGGCATAAGAAAGGGCGGGCTGGCTCATGGTTTGGGCGGGGCAGGGGGCGCGCCCGGGATTGGCGCTTTCAGATAATCGCGCACCAACGCATCGATGCTGGTGTCGGCCGTGCCTTCGCGCCGCGCCTGTTCCGCGCGCACATATTGATAGCGCTCGCCGGTCAGCCTGGCGGCGTCCTCGGCATTGCGGATGATGGTGGGACGGATGAACACCATCAGGTTGGTCTTGGTGCGATCACGCGATTTCGATCGGAACAGATTGCCCAGGAAGGGAATATCGCCCAGCAGCGGCACCTTCTCTATAGCGCGTCGCTCATTCTCGTCGATCAGCCCGCCCAGCGCCAAGATCTGGCCATCGTCCACCGTGACCGTAGTGTTGATTTCGCGCTTGTTGAGGATGAGATCAGGGATGTTCTGGGTAATCACCGATGTGGCGATGCTGCTCACCTCCTGCCGCAGGGTGAGCTTGATGGTGCCGCCGGCGTTGATCTGCGGCCGCACATCCAGCGCAATCCCGATATCCTGCCGTTGCACGGTCCGGAACGCATTATCGAAATTGTTGGAAAGCGCCTGGCCTGTGGCGAGCGGCACGTTCTGGCCAACAAGGATGCGGGCCTGAGCGTTATCGAGCGTCATCACCGAAGGGGTGGAGAGCACGTTCGACGCGGTGTCGGCCTTCACCGCGTTGACGACAAAGCCGAACACCGCATTGCTGCCCAGATTGCCGCCAAAACCGAACTGGCCGCCATTGGCGTTGAGCAGGCTGTTTACCGCCGCATTGCGAAGGGCCACCGTGGTGGTATTGTCCTGACCATAGCGTTTTTCGGCCGCAATGGCGCCAGCAACCGCCAGCAGATTGGGCGCCGCATTGCTGTAGTTTGTCACCGAAAAGGGGATGTTGCTGCCTCCGGTACCGGACAGCAGGAACTGTACCCCCAGCCGCTGGGCGGCGATGTCGCTGATTTCCACGATAACCGCTTCGACCAGCACCTGTTCACGGCGCACGTCCAATTGGCGGATCACCTCGCCCAGCCGGCGCTGCACATCGGCGGGCGCGGCGATAACGATGGCGTTGGCCCCTTCATAACGCGCGATCACGGCCTGGCCGCGGCCGATGCTGGCGCCGGGCACGAAGCCACTGGTGCCCAAACTGCCGCCCGTTGGCTGCGCGGGCAGCGGGGCAGAGGCGGCGGGCTGTTGGCCCTGGTTCGGTGCATTGGCGTTACCGAAGGCGCTTTGCGTCAGCGCTGCCGGGGCGGATTGGCTGGCGGGACTGACCGGTTGGCCGACCAGTTGCTGCAGCACCGGCACAAGCTTTTCGGCGTCGGCGTGATTGAGAAAGAACACCCGCACATCACTGCCGGCCGCCGCTGCCTGATCGAGATCGGCGACGGTGCGGACCAGCTTGCTGAGCGTTGCCGGATCACCACGCAGCACCAGGCTGTTGCTGGCATCAACCGGAGCGACCTGCCAGCCACGACCATCAGCAGAGCCTTGCGCCACCTGCGCCAGCGAGGTGGCAATCTCGCGCGCACCGGCGTGTTTCAGCGGGATGACGCGCACGGCGGCGCGGTCCTGATCGATCTGGCGGGCCAGTTGGCGCACACGGGTGACATTGTCGGCGTAATCCGCCACGATCACCGCATTGCCGGCGCGATTGGCCGTCACTTGGCCTTCGCGAGATACTAAGGGGCGCAGTGTCTCGATGGCCGAAGCCGCATCGATGAAATTGAGATTGAGCACGGCCGTTTCAAAGCGGTCACGCCCCTGCCCGGCGCTGGGCTGGGTCGCCGCCCCATCAGCCGGCGCCACGCGGAAGGCGCCGCCCGCAGCCGGGGTGACGACCAGGCCATTGGCGCGCAGCGTGGACAGGAACAGTTCGAAATAGCCAGCCTGATCAAGCGGCCGTTCGGACACGACCGAGACTTTTCCCTGTACTCGCGGATCGATGATGAAGGTGCGACCCGTGGCGCGTGACACATCCTGGATGAAGGCGCGCACATCGGCGTCGCGCAGATTAACCGTCTGCTGCGCGAGCACCGGGGCACCGACCAGCCAGAGGGCAAGCAGCAAAGTTGTGGGGGCAGGGGCGAATTTGCGGGTCATTTCTTGTCCTGCCGGGGCGGCACCGCATCGCCTGCGCTGCCCGATTGATCGATATACAGTTGCTCGCGCGCGCCGCCGCGATCCAGCGTCACGGATTCAAACTCGACGGCGGCCAACTTCACGCCAGGCATGATCTCTTCGCCAACGCCCACGCTTTTCTGTTGGCCGTCAGGTGTGGCCAGGATCGCCGATCCCCTGCCCGATGCCGCATCAACACGGGTGCCGAGCAGCACCAGATCGAGGCTGGACACCGCGTCTGCCGCGGCTGGAGCCGCCGGAAAGAACGGGTCCACCGCCACCACCACAGGCCCCGCCGGCAGCGCCACCGCTGGCGTGCCCAGCGGGCCGGCCGCGGTGAGTGCGGCCCAAATCAGCCGTGCTGCCACCAGCCCGGCCAGCGCACAGCCAGCAATTTCCGCAAGCCCCAGCAGACGGGCCGGCCACGGTGGTTTTTCCTCGGTCCGGATCAGCGGCTGCACCCCTAAACCAACGTTATCCGCAAGCGTTCGCAGCCTAGCCGGATTCGCTTTCAGTGACAGCCCCTATCGGCTGCGTGTGACGGTTGGGTTACAACTACGTGACAGGAATTGGCTTCACTTGGGCGGCAGCAGCAGGTTATGGCGGCGCAAGACGGCCTGCAATTGGTCGTGCGGCAGTGCTGAAACCGTCCACCAGTTCGCGCCGGTCATCGTCTGTGCGGCGATCATGGCGTTGATCACGGCTTCCTCCACGCCCTCGATGGTGGCGGTAAACAGTGGGTTGATGGCGGCGTTGGGCAGCCGGGCGACAGTGGCGGGCTTGTCGGCGGCTTCGTGCCAGTTGCCATCGTCCACGCCGGCATTGGCGGTGGAAAAGGCGATGAAGATGTCGCCCGAACCATCGGCCAGGATCGATCCCAGCCGGCCCAGCCCTGCGGTCCCGCGCCGGGCCAGCCGCTTTAACTGTTCAGCTGTGAGTGGCGCATCGGTGGCGATTACGATGATGATCGAGCCACGATGCTCGTCACTAAAATCATCAGCCAGCGCCAGTTTCTTTGGATCGCACACATCTGCAGTCCGGCCACGGCGTTGCTGCGGCTTGGGCAATAACTTGGTGACGCACGGCGGTTGCAAATCCATCTCGCGCGCCACCGGAATCCCGGCGATGCGAAGGCCCTGCGCCGAGCCAAAGTTGCACTGCACCAGCACACCCACCGTATAGCCGCCTTCAGCCGCCGTCAGCTTCCGTGAAGCGGTGCCGGTGCCGCCCTTGAAGCCATTGCATACCATGCCGGTGCCGCCGCCCACATTGCCTTCCGCCACGGGGCCGGCCTTTGCGGCATCCAGCGCGGCCAGCGTGTCCTGCACAGTCACATGCTGGCCAGTCATGTCGTGCAGGGTGGCATCGGCGGTTTCGGCGACCAGCGGATACCAGAAGGCGCCGTGCCGGTGATCGGCCAGCCATTTAAAGGCGGCATCGCGCACCACGCCCACGCTGCCGGTGCCGGTGATCAGGATCGGCGTTTCCAGCACACCGCCTTCCTCGACCCAGTGCGTGCCAGTCATGTCGCCATTGCCGTTGCCGGCAAAGAATCCGGCGAATACACCGCGATGATCGGCTTTGCCGCGCGGGAAGATCGCCGTCACCCCGGTGCGAACCGGGCCTTTGCCGCGCACAAGTTCGCCCTCGCCGGCAATCAGTGTCTTGAAGCCGATTTCGATGCCTGCCACGTCGGTGATGGCGTTCAGCGGCCCCGGCGTGCCGTCGAACGGCACGCCCAGATCGCGCGCACGCGGCGCCGCATGCGCGGCACTACACATTATCAGTCCAGCCAGGATCATGTGCTTCATGCGGTTTACCCCCGTTGCCTAACAGGCTAACCTGACCGACTGGCCGGCGCAAATTTGACTTTGGAGCCCACATCGTCCAAAGGCCAATGATAACTCGACGGGCGCGTGATCGGAACAGATGGTTCCAAGGCCCCACCCCCCCCCAAGCTTGCTTCCCTTATCACGCGGGTTGCCAGTCAACCCCGGCCGCTTGGCCAAACCGGTTGGCGTGGTGCCATCCGGTTGCCTGATATTGTTGGAAACAGAACCACATGAATTTTTCTGATCTCGCTCTCGCGGAACCATTGGCGCGCGCCATATCCGAAAAGGGCTATGACACTCCCACCCCGATCCAGCAGGCGGCGATTCCGCCGGCGCTGGCTGGCAACGACGTGCTGGGCCTGGCGCAGACCGGCACCGGCAAAACGGCGGCCTTTGCGCTGCCCATCCTCAACCGCCTTGCCGCAAATCCCAAGCATCGCCTCAAGCTTTCTACGCGCGTGCTGGTGCTGGCGCCTACCCGTGAACTGGCTGCGCAGATTGCCGCCAGCTTTACCGCCTATGGCCGTTATCTGAAACTGTCGGTGGCCTGCGTGTTTGGCGGCGTGCCGATTGGCCGCCAGGAACGCGCGCTGTTTCCGGGTGTTGATGTGCTGGTCGCCACGCCGGGCCGCCTGCTTGATCTGGTGATGAAGGGCGCCTGCGATCTTGGCCACGTCGAAATGTTGGTGCTCGATGAATGCGATCAGATGCTCGATCTGGGGTTTGTGCACGATCTGAAGCGCATCACTGGCCTGTTGCCCAAGCAGCGCCAATCGATGCTGTTTTCAGCCACGCTGCCGCCATCCATTGAAGAACTGTCGCAGCGCTATCTGAAGAACCCCGTCAAGGTTGCCGTCAAGCCGGCCGCTACCACCGCCGAACGCGTGGTGCAGACAGTGATCCATGTCTCCCAGCCCGAAAAGCTGGCGCTGCTGGCGCATCTGCTGGTCGAACCCGACGTGGGCAGTGCCATCGTCTTCACGCGCACCAAGCATGGCGCCGATCGGGTCGTGCGCCAGCTTTCGGCGCACAAGATTGCGGCCGAAGCCATTCACGGTAACCGCAGCCAGGCCCAGCGCACCCGTGCGCTCACCGGATTCCGCACCGGCGAGGTAAAGGTGCTGGTGGCGACCGATATCGCGGCGCGCGGCCTCGATATCCCGGCGGTGAGCCACATCTTCAACTATGAACTGCCCAACGTGCCGGAGCAGTATGTTCACCGCATCGGCCGCACCGCGCGCGCCGGCCGTGAAGGCCGGGCTATTGCCCTTTGCGCACCTGATGAACGCCCATTCCTGAAGGATATCGAGCGCACCATCCGCATGGCGCTGGACCAGCAGGCATTGCCGGCGAATTTCCGCGATCTCGTGGGGCTGACCGCCAAGCTGATCAAGTCAAGCCCGTCGGCTGCCGAGCCGCCGCGTGAGGAGCGTGATTTCAACCGTGGTCCGAGTGGCCGAGGTCGCGATCCGCGCGCTGTGGTGCATGCCGATGGCCGCGGGCCGCGTCGTGAAGGTGGTGGTGGCCGCGACGGCGCGCATCGCGAAGGTGGTTTTGGTCGTCCGGCCAATACTGCCCGCCCTCAGGGTCGCCCCGGAGGCGGCTTTGGCAGCCAGCGCAACAGCGGCCAGCGCCGTTCGCCTGCCGGTCGCTGATCAACGGACAAAAAAGCCCCCTCCAGAGCAATCTGGAGGGGGCTTTTTCTTTACGCCGAATGGATCAGGCGACGGTGGCCATTACGATGCTGCCTGGAGCGCGCGGCGGCTCGCCCTTGGGCAGCGCGTCGACAAATTCCATACCCGACGTCACTTCGCCCCACACCGTGTACTGGCGATCGAGGAAGCGGGCATCATCAAAGCAGATGAAAAACTGGCTGTTGGCGCTGTGCGGCGCGCTGGTGCGCGCCATCGAGCAGACGCCGCGCACGTGCGGCACGTCGTTGAATTCCGCCTTCAGGTCGGGCAGGTCGCTCCCGCCGGTGCCGGTGCCCTTGGGGCAGCCACCCTGGGCCATGAATCCAGGGATGACGCGGTGGAACTTGACGCCATTGTAAAAGCCCTGGCGCGCCAGCGTGGTGATACGCTCGACATGGCCGGGAGCCACATCGGATCGAAACTTGATGACAACGTCGCCGCCGCTGTCCAGCGTGAGGGTAAGGGTGGTTGGCGCGTCGGTCATGCTTTGAAACTTTCCTTGCTTGTCGCCCCGGAATTGAACTGGGGCCCCGCTGCTTGCGGTCCGATAAAAACGGGTCCCCAGTTCAAGCCCAGGGTGACAATGGTTGCTGATATTGTGCCTCTAGCCGCGAAGACGCAGCGCCTCAAGCCGTTCCCGCAACGCCGGCGGTATCGGTGACGGCCCCGTTTCAGGATCGCGGTGCACCAGAACGCTGTCGCAAAGGGCGATGCAGACCCCGTCCTGAAAGGCCGCCATCGCCACCGTAAAGCTGCTGCTGCCGAGGCGGTTGATTGCATAACCAACCACCACGGTCGCCGGGTAATTGCCCTCCGCCAGATAATCGATGGCCACATGGGCTACGACAAAGCTGGAACGTTTCTCCCCCACGGCCGGCGCCGCCGGGCCAGCCCGGTTGAAGCGCACACGGGTTTCCTCGAATAGCCGGGCAAAGGCCACGTTGTTGAGATGGCCGTTCACGTCCATGTCGCCAAAGCGCGTTTCCAGCGTCTGGCTGGCCGGATAGGTGTCAGGCAGCCGCCGACGGGCGTCGTCCCTCATTGCATCTTGTACCGGATCGGCATGACCTTAAGGCCGGAAACGAAGTTGGCGACCGAAAGTTTCGGCTCACCGGCAAGGGTGATCTCGTCCAGCCGTGGCAGCAGTTCGGCGAACAGCGCTCGGATTTCCATGCGGGCCAGATGCAGGCCAAGGCACTGATGCACGCCGTTGCCAAAGGCGGTCTGCGGATTGTTGGCGCGGCCCACCTTGAAGCTGAACGGGTCTTCGAACACCGCTTCGTCGCGATTGCCCGACCAGTAGAACAGCGCAACGCCGTCGCCGGCCTTGATCGTCTTGCCGCCCACCACTGTGTCTTCGGTGCAAGTCCGCATGAAGTGCTTCACCGGCGTTACCCAGCGGATCATTTCTTCCACCGCTTGCGGGATCAGCGACGGATCGGCCTTCAGCTTGGCCAGTTCGGCCGGATTCTGCGCCAGCGCCAACAGGCCGCCCGAGGCGGTGCTACTGGTGGTGTCGTGTCCGGCGGTGACGGCGATGGCGTAATAGCTGATTGCTTCCAGCATCCCGATGGGTTCGCCGTCTACCGTGCCCTGTGCGATCACCGTGGCGAGATCATCGCGCGGATTGGCACGCCGGTCCTGCATCACCTCGCCGAAATAGGCGAAGAATTGCTGCACCAGCGCGAAGAGATCGACCTGCGGGTTGCCGGTGGCTTCCGGGCCGCCGATACCCTGCGTGAGGATGCGGCTGCGCGCCACCACGTCCGGGTCCTGCGGGCCAAAGATTTCCTGCGTCATCTGCAGCATTCGGTTTTCATCGGCCTCCGGCAGGCCCAGGATCATCATGATCACTCGCAGCGGATACCAAAGCGCCACTTCATTGACGAAATCGCACTGGCCGCCCAGCGCCGCCATGCGGTCAACGTGCGCTTTGGCAATGGCGGCGATCTGCGGTTCCAGTTTTTTCAGATTTTGCGGCATGAACCATGTGTGGGTGATGCGGCGCAGCTTCATGTGCAGCGGATCATCCAGATCAACGAGCGTGCGGAACAGATGCGTATCGCCCGTGGTATTTTTGACCCACTCTTCCGCCTCGGTCGGCGAGATATAGGTGCGTTCCCGGTTAATGAAGCGATCATTGGCTTTGGAAATGGCAACAATGTCGGCATGGCGGGTGATCGACCAGAACGGCCGGAAGCCTGTGGGCTGGGTCCAGTGCACCGGGTCTTCGGCGCGCAGCTTGGTATAGGCGGTGTGGATGCTTTCATCGGCATAGGCGGCCGGATTAACCAACGTATCGTCGATGGTGTCGCTGTTGAAACCGGGGAAGGGCATGGCAGTCATTGCTGGCGTCCTCTGGCTTGCACTGCGCCGCGCGCGGCTTCGACTTCGGCGGCGGAGACCTTGGCATTGGCGGCGGTCGAACGTTCCGCTTCGAGTTGCATGGCTGCGCCGAACGGCAGTTCGTAACCGTCGTTGATCAGTCGTTTGTACCCGCGCGCAAAACCGGGCGCGATGGTGGCCATGTCGTGGGCGAGTTTCGTGGCGGCAACGACAAGCTCATCGGCCGGTACCACCCGGTTGAGCAGGCCCCAGTGCTCCGCCGTGGCGGCATCGAGGAAATTGCCCGACAGCGACAGTTCCCGCGCCCGATACGGCCCGATCAGGCGGGACAGTTTTTGGCTAAGCCCCCAGCCGGGCATAATGCCCACCCGTGCGTGGGTGTCGGCAAAGCGTGCATTCTCGCTGCCGATCAGTACGTCGCATGCCAGCGCCACTTCGAATCCGCCGGTAATGGCCACGCCGTTAATGGCGCCAATAACGGGCTTGCCAGTCTGCTCGATGGCCTTCACCGGATTGTTGTCGGCGGTTTCGGCGTTGGCGGCTGAAAGACCCTGCTGCCCGAGTTCCTTCAGATCCAGCCCAGCGGTGAAAGCACGGGTGCCGGCACCGGTGAGCACGATTGCGCGCACATCCTCGTTCGCTTCGAGTTCGCGGAACACACGCGCCAGTTCCCAGCGCAGTGTCGCACTGAGTGCGTTCATTGCCTGCGGCCGGTTCAGCGTGACGATGGCAACCGGCCCATCATGGCTGACCAATACGACGTCTTCGGACATGGTGCGTGCTCCCCTTTGGATACATTAGTCGATTGCAGTGCGAGGGCCGCCTGCAATTGGCGATAGGGGAGAGTACTTTGACAGTGTCACTTCACTCTTCGCAGGATGATGTAGAACGCACCACCGCCGCCGTGGCGTGGGTGGGCAGCGCGCAGGGACGCTACATGCGGGCGCAGATCGGGCCGTTCCAGCCAGTGCATCAGTTCGGCGCGGATGCGGGCCGGGCGATCGGGGCGGCCCTTGCCAGTAACGACCAGGATGACGCGGGTGCCATCGTTGGCCAGTATGGCCGAAGCCAGCGTGGCATGAGCATCAACCACCGTGTGGCCATGCAGGTCGAGCACCCGATCCGGAGACAGGCGGCCGCGGCTGATCTGTCGATCCCAGGTGCCGTCCAGCGGCGCGCCGAGCGGGTGGGGCTTTGGCGTGGGTTGGGGCGAGGCGGGCAGCAGCGCTTTGGCGGCGGGCCGCGTCGGCATTGGTTTGGGCGCGGCTTTGGCCGGAGTGTGGGCTGGTTGTGCTGGAGACGTAACGGCCGGGACATCCGGCGCGCGTTTGCCGGGCAATGGTTTCACGCTGGCTGCAACTCGCGCCCACAAGGCCCGCTCATGGGCAGAAAGGCGTCTCATCAGGGCGTTAGCCGCGCGGCGGCTGCGCCCGGGATCAGCAGCACCAGTCGCGCCGGCGAGGATTGCGCGCCGGCGATGGCGGCAGCCTCCGCGCCGGGGCCAAGGAACAAATCGATGCGGTTGGCGCCCTTGATGGCGCCGCCGGTATCCTGCGCCACCATGAGGCGGCTGAAGGATGTAGCGGGGCCGGTTAGTGTGGTTTCCACCAGTAACGGCGCTCCGAGAGGAATATAGGCCGGATCGGTGGCGACGCTGACGAACGGCGTCACGGCTGCACCCATCGCGCCGATGGGGCCTTCACTCTTCAGTTCCCGGAAAAAGATCTTCGAGGGATTGGCGTTGAGAATTGCCGGCGCGTCGGCCGGGTTAGCGCGCAGCCAGGCGATGATGTCCTTCATGCCGGCCTTGCCGCTTTCCAGCCGGCCCTGTTCGATCAACAGGCGGCCGATGGCGACATAATCGCGGCCGTTCTGGCCATCATAACCGATGCGCACCACCCGCCCATCGGGAAGCCGCAGCCGGCCGCTGCCCTGGATTTCCAGGAAGAAGGCGTCATACGGGTCAGCGGCCCACGCCAGTTCCAACTGCCGGCCCACCAGCGCCCCCGCAGCGATCTGTTCGCGCGTCGCATAGGGCACCAGCCGCGTGCCCTGTACCCGGCCACGCACGGTACGCCCCTTCAAACCGGCGGCGAAATCGCCCAGCGGCACGTCGATCAGGTCGCTCGGACGGCGGTAGAGAGGCACGTCGTAACCCGGCTGGCGGGTCAGGCTGGCGGCAATCTCCGGTTCATAATAGCCGGTGGCAAAGCCTGTTCCGCCGGCCACGGTAATGGCCCGGAACTGGATGCGGAAAAACGCCTCTTCCCGTCCTGGCGCAACGCTGGCGGCAGCGGTGCAGGCCGGCTGCCAATCCTCAGGCCGGGTCAGGCCCGACAGGTCTTCGCGGCGGGTGAGCCCGGCGCAGGATTTGCGAAAGGCGGCCAGTGCGGCGGAGGCCTCGTGCAGGGCAGGCATATCGACCAGCACAACGCCCGCATCGGCAGCACGGGTAACGGGTAAGGGCTTGGGCGGTTTAGCCGGCGGTGTGACGGCCGCTGGCGGCGGCGCTACCGGGGCTGTGGGAACAGAAAAGCGGCCCTCCGGCTTGCCGGCACAGGCAGCCAGCATCAACAGGCTGGCCAGCGCAATCCACTGGCGCATGGAGCGCTGATCAGGCGTTGTTGTCGGAAGCGTCGCCCAGCAGATCGGGCGGCATCTGATCGCTATCGTCTTCATTGTCAGTGGCGATCAACACCCAGGCCGGATCAGCACTGCCGGCCAAGTGGCTGAAGGTCCACAGGTCACGGGTTTCGGTTTCACCGTCAGCGGTTGCGATGCGGGCAGTGAAGCCCACGGTCACTTCCACCATCTGGCCAACAACCGTGGCATCGCGCAGTGAAACAGCGCCCAGACTGACCAACCGGTTGGGCAGGCTGCCACCGCCACGAATTTCGATCGCGTATGACAGGTTGTTATGCACTTCATCCGACACCAGACCGGTCAGGCCTGAAAGGTCGCCGGTCCAGAAGGCTTCAAGAACCAATTTGTAGGCGCTGCGCGCGCCGGTCAGGAACCGATCGGGAGCAAATCCGGGATCAGCATCGGCCACGGCTTCAAGGGAGGGCAGCAGGCCACGATCGGTGCCAGGCGGCAAAAGCAGTTGGCCACGCACTGGGCGTTCGGCTTCGCGGCGCGGCGGCGCTGTCACTTCGGCACTTGGGCGGAAACTGTCACCGATCGGGCGTTCCTGACCGGTGCGCTTGCCCAGCACGGACACGAGGCGTAGGCCGATGAACGCGGCCAGCAAAGCCAGCAGCACAATCTCGACCCAACCACTGCCTTCGGACATTGAATATCCCCAACCACCGCGCCCAAAAATCATTGGGCCAGGTGGCCTGATTAAAAACCGCCATCAAACCGGATGGCAAGTTGGCCAAAGTCTGACGAGAGCCCCGTCATGCACAGGCACGATGCAGGAATCATCCCAAAAGTCATTCAACCTACCCTACAATCGGCTTTTATGGTGCTGATTGCAAGGGAATGCGGCATTAACGCCAGCAGGTCAGGCTGCTGGATTGGCAGACATGGCGCTGGCCAGTTCCTTCACCAGCTTGGCGGCGACCACGGCAGTCATGCCATTGATGTCGCACACCGGGTTCAGTTCCACCACATCGCCGCCGATGATCGAAATGTCGAGATCAAGAAGGATGTTGACGATTTGACGCACGGTAAGGCCACCGGGTTCATGATGCGAAACGCCTGGCGCAAAGGCCGGATCGAGCGCGTCCATATCTATGGAGACATAAAGCGGCCGTTCAAACTTTGGACGCCAGCCGTCCCGGAAATGGCGCGCCTCGATGATCTCCACGCCAAACCGCGCAGCCTGTTCGCGGCAGTGACGGTTCAAGGTGCGGATGCCAACCTGCACCAGCCGCCGGGCATGGCCGCCTTCCATGATGCGCGCAAACGGCGAGGCGTGGGAACGGCGGTTGCCGTCCAGTTCATCATACAGATCGGGGTGAGCGTCGAAGTGCAAGATATCGAAGGCGCCGTGGCGAGCTGCCAGGGCTTCGACCACCGGAAAGCTGATGGCATGATCACCGCCCAGCGCAATCAACGGCCCCGGGCAGGCCATGATGGCAGCGCGGATGCGATCATCATCCTCGGCATTTTCGGAAATGGCTACATCACCGCGATCAAGCAGCTGGAAATCACGGCCGATCTCCGTTCCGCGTTCGGTGGCGCTGTTGCCATGCGCGCTGGCTAGCGCGGCACGGATGGCGGCAGGGGCACTTGCCGGCCCGCGCAAGAAGCTGCTGTGCTGGTCGGTGGGGATGCCGATCAGCGAAATTACGGGTTGTGGCACTGTTCGCGCCTTCCCTTGCATTGATCTGGTGCGGGCGGCGGGACTCGAACCCGCACTTCCATGGGAAAGCGGATTTTAAGTCCGCTGCGTCTACCGGTTCCGCCACGCCCGCTGGTGCCTCCTGCTCTGCACCGGCGTGGCGTCCGGTACCGTTCAGCCGTTGAGGCGCTCGCGTAATTCCTTGCCCGGTTTGAAATAGGGAACCTTCTTGGCCTCCACCTTTACGGCGGCGCCGGTGCGCGGGTTGCGGCCGGTACGCGGGTCACGGGCGCGGGTGGAAAAGGCGCCAAAGCCACGAAGTTCAACCCGTCGACCCTGAGCCAGTGCATCGGTGATCTCATCAAAGATTGTGGCGACGATGCGCTCGACGTCCTTGATGGTCAGATGCGGATTCTGTTCGGCGACGCTGGCAACCAGTTCAGACCTGATCATCTTGGCCTACCTCGTTTGGCGCCACCCCGGCGCGTATCCCCTAAAAACAAAACAATCCTATTGTATTGGCAGGGATGGTCAAGGCGCGCCCGTCAAAAAAGTGCAACGATCGTGCCACAATCTCTGGCGTGGGGCCGCGATGCGGCGCCGGATAAACGAAAAGCGCCCCGGCAGATGCTCTGCCGGGGCGCTTTACATGGGCTTTCCGAAAAAGTGCGATCAGTTCTTCTCGGATTCCTCGCGGGCCTTGTTGAAGGCCGCGCCCAGGATGTTGCCCAGCGTCGCACCCGAGTCGGAGGTGCCGTATTGGGCAACGGCTTCCTTTTCCTCAGTGATCTGCAGAGCCTTGATGCTCAGCATCGGCTTGCGGCCCTTTTCAAATCCAACCACCATGGCGTCCACCTTCTGGCCGGGTTGGAAACGCTCGGCCTTCTGGTCGTCGCGATCGCGGCTCAGATCATTTCGCTTGATGTAGCAATCCGGACCATCTTCGCCGATCTTTACATCCAGACCGCCATCGCGGGCTGCGACCACGGTCACCGTCACGATGTCGTTCTTCTTCCAATCGCCGCCGCTGGTGTTGCGAGTGCCGGTGGCAGCGCCCGTGCCGCCAGCTTCATCCAACTGCTTGATGCCGAGGCTGATGCGTTCCTTCTCGATGTCCACTTCCAGCACGCGGGCCGAGACGCGCTCGCCCTTGTGGTGGCGCGACAGGGCGCCTTCGCCGGTCATGCCCCAGGCGATGTCGCTCATGTGCACCATGCCGTCGACATCGCCGTCGAGACCGATGAAGAGGCCAAATTCGGTGGCGTTCTTGACTTCCCCTTCCACGATCGAACCGACCGGGTGGGTTTCAGCGAACACTTCCCACGGATTGCGCTGGGCCTGCTTGAGGCCAAGGCTGATGCGGCGCTTTTCCTCGTCCACTTCCAGAACGATGACTTCGACTTCCTGGCTGGTCGAAACGATCTTGCCGGGGTGGACGTTCTTCTTGACCCACGACATTTCCGAAACGTGCACCAGGCCTTCGATGCCGGCTTCTAGTTCGACGAAGGCGCCATACTCGGTAATGTTGGTCACGCGGCCCTTGTGCTTGGTGTCAACAGCATATTTGGCGGCCGCCGTGGTCCATGGATCGGCTTCCAGCTGCTTCATGCCCAGGCTGATGCGCTGGGTGTCGCGGTTGATGCGCACGATCTGCACGCGGAGCACGTCGCCGATGTTCAGCACTTCGCTCGGGTGGTTGACGCGCTTGTAGCTCATGTCGGTCACGTGCAGCAGGCCGTCAATACCGCCCAGATCCACAAACGCGCCATAGTCGGTGATGTTCTTCACGGTGCCATCAACAATCTGGCCTTCAGCCAAGCTGCTGATCAGACCGGTGCGGGCTTCGGCGCGCGATTCTTCGAGGATCGATCGGCGGGATACCACGATGTTGCCGCGCTTGCGGTCCATCTTCAGCACCTGGAATGGTTGTGGCAAGTTCATCAGCGGGGTGACATCGCGCACAGGGCGGATATCGACCTGCGAACCGGGCAGGAAGGCTACAGCGCCGCCGAGGTCAACGGTGAAGCCGCCCTTGACGCGACCGAAGATGACGCCTTCCACGCGCTCGCCAGCGGCGAACTTGGATTCCAGCGCATCCCAGCTGGCTTCGCGGCGGGCGCGATCGCGCGACAACATGGCTTCACCGTTGGCGTTCTCGACACGGTCAACGAACACTTCAACTTCGTCGCCAACATTCAAGTCAGCCTTGCCATCGAAACCGGCGAATTCGCGAAGGTGCACGCGGCCTTCGCTCTTCAGACCAACGTCGATAACAACAAATTCATTTTCCAGCGCGGTCACGATACCGCGGACAACACGGCCTTCAAAGCTCTGGTTTCCACCGAGCGAGGCGTCAAGCAGAGCCGCAAAATCATCGCGGGTCGGCTGGGCAGAAGTAGCCATAGATTGTTAAACACCTTCATATGGGGCCGGCGCGGGCAAGGCATGGGCCGAAATCTTCGGCCTGTTCCCACGAAACCCCTCGGCAAAGCACCATTGCTCGCCGTTCATCGCCGTCGCGGTGGCACCATGCCAGCCGCTCAAGAGAAACCGAATAAGAAGCAAGCGCCCAGTCAGGGAATATCCTGCTGTGACACCGATACCTGCTTACCGGTGGCGCTGCTCCCATGCCTTTTCAACTAAGACAATTGATGCAGCGACGGCGGCGGCTATACTGAGATTGCTGGTATCAAGCAAGGCAGCATCGCTGGCCTGCACAAGCGGCGCTGCCGAGCGCCCAGAATCGCGGGCATCGCGCGCATGGATGTCGGCTAAGACATCGGCCAACGTCTGGCCCGCACCGCGAGCCGCCTGTTCCCCATGGCGGCGCTGGGCGCGGATTTCAGGTGCGGCGGTCACGAACAATTTGGCGGTGGCGTCCGGCGCAATCACCGTGCCGATATCCCGCCCATCCAGCACCGCGCCGCCGGGCTGCTGCGCAAACGCCCGCTGTGTTTCGAACAGCGCCGTGCGCACAGCCGGATGGCTGGACACGATCGAGGCATAATCGCTGTTGAGCGCACTCATCAGATCGGGATCACCCAGCAGGCCGGCATCGATTTGGCGCGCGGCAGCGGCGGCGGCATCGGCATCATAAGGATCATGCCCCGCCAGCCGCACCGCCAGCCCGCAGGCGCGATACAATTTGCCGGTGTCCATGAACGGCAGGCCGTAATGTTGGGCCAACGCCTTGGCGATGGTGCCCTTGCCGCTGGCGGCGGGGCCGTCGACGGCGATGACGAGCGGTTGCATCTGGGGGGCGTGCGTGGTCACGCGGCAGGGTTAGCGGGCGGGCGGGGGTCGGGCAAGGGGGCGTCAGATCAGCGCGCGGCGGCTGGCGTCCGCCGCAACGGCATCGGCCGGGAAGATTTGCGCCAGCACCGCGCGAAAACGGGGTTCACCGCGCAAGCTGTCGTAGAACGGGTTGCGCAGCATGTTGTTCAATGCATAGCAGCGCGCAGCATGGGCACGCTCCAGCATGGCCAGTGCCGCCGCGCGATCGCCGCCCATGGCATAGACCCCGGCCAACGCTGCGCCGGAAATTCCCGGGTGCATCGCTTCGAGGCGCCGCCGCGCACCGCTGTCGCGCTTGTCGACACTGTCCGCTGCGGCAAGGATCGACAGCTTGCGTACGCCGTCGGCCATGACGGCAACGCTGCGGCGCGCCGCGGCCGAGTCGCCGCGCAGCAGTCGAACCTGCGCCAGACCTTCGCCGCCGGCCACGCCGTTCGAAAGCGAAATCGCCTTCTCGAACATGCTGGCGGCGGCGTCACGGCGGCCGACCCCTAGCAATATGGCCCCGATGTTGCCGTGAGTGGTTGGAGAGAACGGGTCAAGCAGTTGTGCGGTTTCGACGATGGCGAGACCGCGAATCGGATAAACCCGGGATATGGCGAGCCCGGCATTGCCGACGGTCGCGGACTCCTTCGGCGACAGTCGAAACGCGGCTTCCGCGGCACGAACGCTGCCCGCCATATTCAGATCTGCGCCAAGCAGGCCACCCAATATACTGTGCGCAAAGCCGGAGGCGGGTTGCAGCCGGATGGCGCGCTCCACGCAGGCATTTGCCTCCTTGTAGAGTTGGCGAACTTCGGCGATGTCGGTGGACAGGCCGGCAATCCGTTGCAGCAGAAGGCCCTTGTTGGCCCACCCGCGGGCGAACTGGGGATCGGCGTTGAGCGACTGGTCCATCAAGGCCAGTTTCAGGCGCTGATCCGCTTCGTTATCGTTGATCGGCAGCTGGATCGACCGCAAGTAAATCTCATGCGCTTCGGCATTTCTGGTGCCGTCGACGTCATTCAGAAACTCGTCGCCCCGCAGCCGCACCCGCAGCGCGATGGCGACGGCGGTGGCGATCTCGCTTTGGATGGCGAGAAGATCGCCCGACTTGCGGTCATAGCGTTGCGACCAGCGCTCATCGCCGCTGGCCACATCGCTGAGTTGGGCGGAGACCCGCAGCGTGTCGCCGCTGCGCCGGATACTGCCGGTAAGAATGGCCGTGGCACCGACCTGGCGCGCCGCGCCGGCCAGATCGGGGGTATCGCGGAACCGCTCTGAAGAAACCCGGCCAATCACCTTCATGCCGGGCAGCTGGGCCAAGGTTGAGCGGATTTCTTCGGAGATGCCGTTGGCGAACCAGGCTTGGGACGGGTCGCCGGACTGGTTCTCGAACGGCATGACCAGCAGCGAGGCGGCCGGGCCGGCGGCACCGGTTGGTACGGGGGCCAGGGCTGCCGATTGCCGCCAGGCGATGGCACCGCCACCCGCAGCCAGCGTGGCCACCGCGCCGCCGATCAGCCAGCGGCGGTCGAGGCGCGCGGGCGGCGTGATGGCAGCGTGCGCTGGCGCCGGTTCGGCGCGCCCTGCCACCATCCGCGCCACATCGTCGATGAGTGCCTTCAGGCGCGGGTCACGGGCGTTGCCGGTCCAGCCGATCAGGTCGCGGCTTTGCGACAGTTCGAACATCACCGGCCGCTCGCAGTCGGCCAGCATCACCGGCAGCAATGTGCCCTGCCTCAGCGCGACGGTCGCTTCGGAGCGCACCCAGCGCGAGGCGACCGAGGCCGGCGTCCACAGCACCACCACACAGGCCGCGCCGCGCAGCGCGGCTTCGGTCACGGCATCATAGGTTTCGCCCGAAGCAATCGCCTGATCCCACCAAACAAGGTGCCCGGCCGCCTTCAACCGCGCGGCAAGTTTGCCGGCCAGTTCCAGATCCTCGCGGCTGTACGACAGGAACAGTTGCGGTGGCAGTTCTGGCGTCATCGCGGCAGCGCTCGCAAGCGGCGAGCCTCAATTTCTATGGCACCAGCGGGGAAGAATTTGACAAGATGGGATTGAAAGCGCGGTTCTTCCCGGATCGGGCGGAAGAACGGATTGACCAGCAGGCGCGTCAAGGCAGGCGCGCGGGCCGAGACAGCCGCGTCGATCTTTGTGAGCGCTGCATCAATGTCACCACTCCAGGCATAGACTTCCGCCAGGTTCACCGCCGACACTTCGGGGGCCATGGCCTCCAGATCAGTAAGTGCCGGGCTGGAACGATTCTGAAGTCGATCGGCCAGCGCCAGCACGAACAATTTGCGCAACCCGTCCAAATCCGGCGCAATGATGCGGCGGGCAGCCTCAGGGTCGCGGCGTTGCAAATGCCCGCTCGCCAATCCGAAAAGGCCGACCTTCCCGTCCGACATGGCAAGGGCCTGCTTGAGCAGGCGTGCTCCGTCTTCGGGTTTGCCCATAGCATTCAGGATCAACCCGATATTGCCGGTCAGGAGATAGCTGAAAGGATCGAACTGTAGCGCCGATTGCATGACAGAGAGGCCGCGTTCGGCGTGGATTTGCCACAGCAGGGCACCGGCACGGCTCAGTGTGGGCGCATTGCCCGGTGCAAGACGGATGCAGGCCTCCGCCTCCCGCGCTGCGCCAGCAAGATCGAGCGCTCTGGTCAATTGTTGTTGGCGGGCGCCGTGCGCCAGCGCCGTTCCCGGCACCAGACGAATGACACGGTCAAGCGCTTGGCCGGACAGGTTGCTCATGTCCCGCCGCTGCGCCAGATCAAGGATGCTGACGTCGGCAATGAAGGCCAATTCGCCGGCGCGGGAATTCCAGGCGATGGCAAAATTCGGATCAATCGCCAGCGCGGCATCCAGCAGCGCCAGCCGCTTGCGGCGTCCGTCGATATCCGCCGTGGCCAGCACCATTTCCCGGGCGCGCAAAAACAATTCATTGGCTTCCGCATTGCGGGTGCTGCCAACGGGCGGCAGCACGCCTACGCTGCCAAGGCGCAAACGCAACCCGGCGGCAACAGCCGCGGCGATCTCGCTCTGGATGGCGAGCACATCGCCAGCCGGCCGGTCATAGCTTTGTGACCAGCGCTCGACGCCGGTCACCGCATCGGTCAGCTGCGCCGAAACGCGCAACTTGTCGCCGCCGCGGCGCACGCTGCCGGTCAGGATCATCTCTGCACCAAGCTGCTTTGCAGCGGCGGCCAGATCGGGTTCATCCCGGAAGCGTTCGGATGAAACCCGGCCGATCACTTTCAAGCCGGGCAGTTGCGCGAGCGTGGAGCGCACTTCTTCGGCCATGCCATTGGCAAACCACGCCTGTTCGGGATCGCCGGACAGGTTTTCGAACGGCATCACCATCAGCGAGGTCGCCGGGCCGGACACCCTAGCGCCGGTTGCCACGGTGGATGGCCGCCGCAATTGCCACCAGGCCATGCCGCCGCCGCCAAGCGCCAGGGCCGCAATGCCCGCGCCGATGGCGAGGCGGCGATCCGGGCGCTGTGGGGCCTGATTGGATGTGGCCGGGGCACCGGGCGGTGCGGCTTGCGGACCTTGCGCCACCATCCGCGCCACATCGTCGATCAGCGCCTTCAGGCGCGGGTCGCGGGCGTTTCCGGTCCAGCCGATCAAGTCGAGGCTTTGCGACAATTCGAACATCACCGGCCGCTCGCAGTCGGCCAGCATCACCGGCAGTAATGTGCCCTGCCGCAGCGCGACGGTCGCTTCGGAGCGCACCCAGCGCGAGGCGACCGAGGCCGGCGTCCACAGCACCACCACACAGGCGGCGCCGCGCAGCGCGGCTTCGGTCACGGCATCATAGGTATCGCCCGACGCAATGGCCTGATCCCACCACACACGATGGCCCGCCGCCTTAAATCGCGCGGCAAGTTTGCCGGCCAGTTCCAGATCCTGTCGACTGTAGGACAGGAAGATCGTGGCGTGATCCGGCTTGTCTTCACGCGATTGGTTGACGCTGCTCATAGCCGGGCACCATCTTTGGTTTGCAAACCTCTGGCAAGGCACGAATGCCGCCGGGATCTGGGGTCATTCGGCCGGAACACCGGGACGTTCGTTGGCACCGTTGATGGCCGGCAACAACGGGAACAACCATTGTTCGCGAATGGTGAGCCGGCGGCGGTCGCCTTGGCCGACGGTGTCGGTTTCGCCCACCCGGAAGGTGCCGAACAGGCGATCGAGGATGATCAGCGAATTGGCATAATTGCAGCGCGTGTCCTGATAGGCGACGCTGTGGTGCAGGCTGTGATGCGCGATGGTGGTGAAGACATAGCTGTACCAGGCCGGCGGGTTGAAGCGCACATTGGCATGGGCAAAGCAGGTGAGCGCGGTGAGCAGATGCGCGGCGCAAAACAACGCCGGCAGCGAGAAATCGAACAGCGCCACCACCGAGGCGAACACCAGGATCAGCTCCAGCGGATTGCCGACACCGCCCTTCAGCGCGTTCAGCTGGGTGAGATGATGGTGCGGCGCGTGCAGCAGCCACAAAGGCCGCCAGTTGTGCATGGCGCGGTGCAGCCAATATTGGCCGAATTCGATGATGAACAGGATCATCAGCGCCTGCACCGCCAGCGGCAGTTGCGCCAGGCCAGGGGTGGCGATGCCCATTTGCCGCTTGGCTGCAGCCAAGCCAACGTCGATCACTTCGTTGTTGACCGCCTGGATGACGGTGTAGCCCAGCAACAAATAGAAAAGATCGGTGAACAATTCCTGACGGTTCAGCCGCCAGCCGGCATGGCGTTCGTGGACGAATTCCAGGCCGAGGATGATCGCCCGCGAGCTGAGCGTGGCGATGAGAATGCCGAGCGGATTGCTGGCGATCTCGGTGGGCAGCAGGCTCCACAGCAGCAGGATGAAGGCGATCGTCACCGGCTCGAACCAGCGGAAGATCGTGTCTTTGAATGTGCCTGTTGGGGCGGTCACCGGGCCTGCTCCTGCCGCGTTCATGAATGGGCAGGTTACACGAGGACAAGCGCTTTGGAAGGCGCTGTTTTGTCGGGCCTGCCGGGATGCCCGGGGCAACCGGGGCGTTCGGGAACAGGTGGCGCAATTGACGGTGGCAGGGGCCAGACCTACGCTCGGCCCAAGCAGGGCGCGCCGCGTTGGTGAGGCGCTCCAAATTGGGGGTGATCGGTGGAGCGTCGCACATTTCTGAAGGCAGCCGGCCTAGCAGCGGCCAGCGGTGTCGCTGCGTCCGCTTCGGTGCCATCCGCGCCGAATTGGCAGCGCACGGCGGGGCCCGCCGATGTGGTGGTGATCGGCGCCGGCGCGTTCGGCGGCTGGACGGCGCTGCGGCTGCGCGAGATGGGCCACAAGGTCACGCTGGTCGATGCCTATGGGCCGGGCAACGCGCGGGCCACGTCGGGCGGGGAAACAAGGCAGATCCGCGTGGGCTATGGGGATCGTGAAGTCTATTCTCGCTGGGTGCTGCGCGGCATGGAGCTATGGCGGGAACGGGAACGCGAATTCGGGCTGCCGCTGCTGTCGCAGGCCGGGCGGCTGCAACTGGCGACCGATCTCAATGCCGGGCTGCGCGGTTCGCGCGATGTGTTCACCCGGCTGAAGGTCGATCATGAACTGATGACTGCCGCCGACATGCGCCGGCGCTGGCCGCAGATGGAGCCGGGCGAAAACACGGTGGGCCTGTATGAGCCCGGCGCCCTGATCGTGCGCGCGCACCGCGCATGCCTGGCCGTGGCCGAAGCCGCGGCGCGCAAGGGTGTGCAGATGGTTTCAGGCCGGGCCCAGCCTGGCCAGCCCGGTGGCGGCGCCATGGCCAATCTGGCGCTGCAAGGCGGCGAAACGGTGAGCGGCGCGAAATATGTGTTTGCCTGCGGGCCGTGGCTGGGCCGGCTGTTCCCCGATCTGCTGGGCCAGAAGCTGCAGACGCCGCGCCGTGAGGTCTATTTCTTTGGCGCGCCGGCCGGCGACAACCTTTATTCCTGCCCCAATTTGCCGGTGTTTTCCGAAGCTAGCCACTATGGTTTTCCCAGCGTCGACGGCAAGGGCATCAAGGTCTGCCCGGTCGGCGGCGACACCATCATGGACCCTGACAATGATGATCGGATCGTCACGCCTTTTCAGGTGCGCCGGTCACGCGATTACATCGCCCGCCGCTTCCCGGGCCTGAAGGACCAGCCGATCGTTGAAACGCGGGTGTGCCAGCTGGAAAACAGCGTGGACGAGCATTTCATGATCCAGCGCCATCCGGGGTGGGACAATGTCTGGATCGCTGGCGGCGGCTCCGGCCACGGCTTCAAGCATGGCCCGGTGGTAGGCGAATACATCGCCGAACGCGTGCTGGGTCGGCGATCAGATCCGGCGCTGGAAGCGCTGTTCCGCGTAAAGGACGACAAGTTCTGATCTAAGCGCGGTCGCGGCTGCCTGCCTGGCAGTTACCAGATATGCTGCATTCGCACTGAATGAGGTTCAGGGTCAGTCACTTCGCACAGGTGGGCGAAGGCTGCCGACGACCCCAATCTTTGAACAGGCCCGATCATTTTCATCGCAGGCACCCGTCCGGAGGCGGTGAAGCCGGCGCCGTTGATCCTTTGTCTGCGCGGTCGCGGGGAGCTCCCGATGCTGGGCGGGTTGTTGCAAGCATTGGCGGAATTGGCCAGTCTAGCGGAGATCATCGTGCCGGTTTATCCCAGTCCGGCCGCTTCCGTCCCGTCGCCGGCAGCCCTGGGCGGGGTGGCCGGCGTACGCTTGCTGCCGCCGCTGCCCTATGCCGGGTTCGTCGCGCTTATGGGGCAGGTTGCGTTGGTGCTCACCTACTCGGGCGGGGTGCAGGAAGAGGCACCGACGATCGGCCTACCTTGCCTGGTGCTGCGCGAGACGACGGAACGGCGCGAGGGGCTGTTCAGCGGCAAGGCTGCGTTGGTGGGGCGCGATCCGGCAGCAATCGTGGTGGCGGTTCGTCGTGTGCTGGCCGATGGCGCATTTCGTGCCGCAGTGGCGGCGCCGGCTTTGCCCTATGGCAACTGCGGCGCCGCGCGGGCGATCAACGATATGCTATTGGAGCGACAGCGCAGCCGAGACTTTCCATCATCGCCACGAACGTCGGGAAGCTTGTCGCAATCGGCCGTGCATCATCAATGATCACTGGCCGGGCGGCATTCAGGCCGAGCACGGCGAAACTCATGGCAATGCGGTGATCCAGACTGGCAGCAATGGTGGCGCCGCCGGCCACGGGATCACCGCCGCGCCCCTCCACGATCAGGCCGTCTTCCACCTCTTCGCAGGTCACGCCGCAGGCCTGCAGCCCCTGTGCCATTACCGCGATCCGGTTTGACTCCTTCACGCGCAGTTCCTCGATCCCACGCATAACCGTGCGGCCTTGCGCAAAGGCGGCGGCGACGAACAGGATGGGATATTCGTCGATCATGCTGGGTGCGCCTTCGGGTGGTACTTCGATGCCGGTCAAGGAGCTGTGGCGGACATGAAGATCTGCGACGGGTTCGCCGCCCACCGTGCGTTCGTTCAGAAGATCGATAGACCCGCCCATCGCCTTAAGCACGCGCACGAGGCCGGCGCGGGTGGGGTTCAGGCCGACATTGCGGATGATGATGTCACTGCCCGGCACGATCAGCGCTGCGACCATCGGGAAGGCGGCCGACGATGGATCGCCGGGCACCACGATGGTTTGCGGTTTCAACTCCACCTCGCCGCGAATAGTGATGATGCGGCCCTGTGGCGATCCAGCGACGGACAATTGTGCGCCGAACCCGGCCAGCATTCGTTCTGAATGGTCGCGGGTGGGTATGGGCTCGATCACCACCGTTTCTCCCGGCGTGTTAAGGCCGGCCAGCAGCACGGCGGACTTCACCTGCGCCGAGGCGACCGGCAGCGTATAAGTCATCGGAACCGCCGGGCAGGCGCCTGTAAGGGTGAGCGGAAGGGTCTGCCGACCGGGACCGGGTGTGGCGACGATTGTGGCGCCCATCATCTGCAGCGGCATGATCACCCGGCCCATCGGCCGGCCCGAGAGGCTTGCATCGCCCACGAATGTCGCAGTGATCGGGTGAGAGGCAACAAGGCCCATCAGCAAGCGGGTAGAGGTGCCGCTGTTGCCCATGTCAAGTGCGGTGGCCGGTTGCAAGAGGCCGCCGACACCAACGCCATGCACGCTCCAATCGCCGTCACCCAAGCGCATGACATCGGCCCCCATGGCGCGCATGGCGGCAGCAGTAGCCAGCACATCCTCGCCTTCCAGCAGGCCGGTAATCCGGGTTTCGCCTACCGCCAGCGCGCCCAGCATCAATGATCGGTGACTTATCGACTTGTCACCCGGTACGGTGACGTCGCCGCGCAAGGGTCCGGTGGCGGTGAGGCAGAGTGGAGCAGGATTTGCAGATGTGTGGCTCATGCGCCGGCGCTTTGACAGGGCTTGCCGGCTGTGGCAATGCGCCGGTCTTTCCGGGACGGCTGTGCTGCCCCGGCCATTGGCTTTTGCCCCGCGATGATGGGGCTGCACGGAGACGATATGGTCAAGGCTGAATGGGGCACCAAGCGTGCCTGTCCGAAATGCAACACCCGATTCTATGATCTGGGCAATGAAGACCCGGTCACCTGCATTTCTTGCGGCTTTGCCTGGGCGCCGGAACCGATTCTGAAATCTAAGCAGACGACGCCGTTCGAAGCCACCAAGCCGCAGGCTGCCGAGGAAGACGCCGTGGTGGCCGTTGATGAGGATCTGGACATCGAGGATGCCGACGTGGAAGCCGGCGAAGCCGACGCCGATGTCGACCTGGGCGATGACGATGATCTGGGTGTCGTCTCGGAAGGCACCGACGACGAGAATTGAGCATATTGGCCGGCTTGGCGAATTTCGGGCTTGCAAGGCCGCGAAACTTCGCCTAACCGGCCGCTCCCGGCGTTGCTGACAACAGCAACGACCACATTGGGATGTGGGGCCTTAGCTCAGCTGGGAGAGCGCTACGATGGCATTGTAGAGGTCAACGGTTCGATCCCGTTAGGCTCCACCACCCCAACCAAAATACCCGGCCAGAGATGGCCGGGTATTTTGCTTTTCGGGCGAATCGCTGGCAAGGCGCAGCGTCATGAACAGCCGATCCGATTATCGCGCCCACCGCCTGATCCCCACCCGCTGGATGGACAACGATGCTTATGGCCACGTCAACAACGTAGTCTATTACAGCTGGTTCGATACGGCGGTGAACGCTTGGCTGATCGAGCAGGGCCTGCTCGATATTCACCACGGCAATCCCATCGGTCTGGTGGTCGAAACCGGCTGCCGTTACAGCCGTTCCGTCGCATTTCCCGAAGCCGTGGAAGCGGGCCTGCGCATCGCAAAGCTCGGCAACAGCAGCGTGCGCTGGGAAGTGGGATTGTTCACGGCCGGGTACGACGGCCCGGCAGCGGAAGGCCATTTCGTCCACGTCTATGTCGATCGCCTTACCCGCCGGCCAGCGTCGCTGCCAGAGGCGTGGCGGCAGACCTTGTTACCGCTGGTGGTTGCACCAAACGCTGCCACGCCCTAAGCGCCCGCGATGCACACGCCAGACGACTCGATCCTCATCCTCGATTTCGGCAGCCAGGTGACGCAGCTCATCGCCCGGCGCATCCGCGAAGTGGGCGTTTACTGTGAGATCGTCCCATTCGCCAAGGGCGACGAGGCCTATAAACGGATGAACCCCAAAGGCGTTATCCTGTCGGGCAGCCCGGCCAATATCAGCGACGCCAACGGCCCCCGCATCCCCGACAACGTGCTTGCGGCTGACGTGCCGTTGCTCGGCATCTGCTATGGCGAACAGTCGCTTTGCTACCAGTTGGGCGGTGCCGTGGTGGCGTCTGACCACCGCGAGTTCGGTCGTGCCGAAATCGACATCGTCGATGATTGCGCCTTCTTTGCGGGTGTGTGGGCCAAGGGCGATCGCCCGACCGTTTGGATGAGCCATGGCGATCGCATCGAAGCGATCCCGCCCGGCTTCCGCGCCGTCGCGGTGAGCGCCGGTGCGCCGTTTGCGGCAATCGCCAACGACGAAGCCCGCCGTTACGGTGTGCAATTCCACCCGGAAGTGGTGCACACCCCCGACGGCGGCGCGCTGCTGAAGAATTTCGTCGTCAATGTCTGCGGCATCACGCCGAATTGGTCGATGGCCGGTTTCCGCGCTGCCAAGATCGCCGAAATCCGCGAGCAGGTGGGCAACGGCAAAGTGATTTGCGGGCTTTCGGGTGGCGTTGATTCGGCCGTGGCTGCCGTGCTGATCCATGAAGCCATAGGTGACCAGTTGACCTGCGTGTTCGTCGATCATGGCCTGATGCGGCTGGGCGAGGCCGAACAGGTCGTAAGCCTGTTCCGCGAACATTATCATATCCCGCTGGTGCATGTCGAAGCGGAGGATATGTTCCTCGGTGGCCTCGCTGGCGTTACTGATCCGGAAGCCAAGCGCAAGTTTATCGGCAAGACCTTCATCGAAGTGTTCGAGGGCGAAGCCAAGAAGATCGGCGGCGCCGATTTCCTGGCGCAAGGGACCCTCTATCCCGACGTGATCGAGAGCGTCTCCTTCACCGGCGGCCCCAGCGTTACGATCAAGAGCCACCACAATGTCGGCGGGCTCCCTGAACGCATGAACATGAAGCTGGTCGAACCGTTGCGCGAATTGTTCAAGGACGAGGTGCGCCGCCTGGGTGTCGAACTCGGCCTGCCGCCCGCATTTGTCGGCCGCCACCCGTTCCCCGGCCCGGGCCTCGGCATCCGCATCCCCGGCGAAGTCACAAAGGAAGCCTGCGACACGCTGCGGAAGGCTGACGCCGTCTATCTCGACGAGATCCGCAAGGCCGGTCTGTATGATGAAATCTGGCAGGCCTTTGCCGTGCTGTTGCCGGTGCGCACCGTGGGCGTGATGGGCGACGGCCGCACCTATGATCGCGTTTGCGGCCTGCGCGCGGTGACCTCGGTCGATGGCATGACCGCCGACGTCTACCCGTTCGAAGCTGCCTTCCTCACCCGCACCGCCACCCGCATCGTCAATGAAGTGAAGGGTATTAACCGCGTGGTTTATGACTATACGTCAAAGCCGCCCGGCACCATCGAATGGGAATGAAGCGGGCAGCACGGGGGCGGGAATGAGCGAAGCGGATACGACCCCGGCACTAGCGCGGACGCTGAAGCGCCGCCACGTCACCATGATCACGCTGGGCGGAGTCATCGGAGCAGGGCTGTTCGTTGGCAGCAGCGCTGCTATTGCCAGCATCGGGCCGGCCGTCGTGATCAGCTATGCGCTGGCTGGTGTCATCGTGCTGGTGGTGATGCGGGTCATCGCGGCGCTAGCCGTAGCGCTGCCGCACGCCGGCACCTTCACCGAATATGCCCGAGCCGGGCTGGGCCGCTGGGCCGGGTTCACGGCGGGCTGGCTCTACTGGTATTTCTGGGCAATCGTCATCGGCATTGAAGCGATCGCGGGGGCAGGTATCGTGGCGCTGTGGGTCGATCTGCCGGTATGGCTGATCGGCACCGTGCTTACCCTGCTGATGGCTGGTTCCAACCTGCTTTCGGCCCGCAGTTTTGGCGAGTTCGAATTCTGGTTTTCCACGATCAAAGTCGTGGCCATTGTGCTGTTCATTATCATCTGTAGCGTATTCCTATTCGGGTCTCCGACGTCCACCGGCGTCACAAATCTCACCAATGATGGCGGGCTGGCACCGATGGGCTGGGGCGCCGTGATAGCCGGCGTCACCACGGTGATCTTCGCCCTGGTGGGGGCCGAGATCGTCACCGTGGCCGCGGCCGAAGCCGAGGACTCCTCGCAGTTAGTTGCAAAAATGGCCAGCACGCTCATCCTGCGCATTAGTGTCTTCTACATCGGCGCCATCAGCCTGATCGTCTGCATTGTGCCCTGGCGCAGCATTGTGGCCGGCCAATCACCTTTTGCCGCTGCGCTTGATGTGATTGGCGTGCCGGGCACAGCGCTGATGATGAACCTTCTGGTGCTGGTTGCCGTGCTCTCCTGCCTCAATTCCTCCATCTATGTCGCCAGCCGGGCGCTGTTCACACTGGCCGCCAATGGCGATGCGCCGCGCTGGAGCGTGGCTGTTGACGGCCGCGGCGTCCCGTCCCGGGCGATCCTGGCCTGCACGTTGGTGGGTCTGGCCTGCGTATTTGCTTCTGTCTTGTCGCCGTCGCTGGTGTTTGCGTTTTTGGTCAATGCGTCGGGCGCCACCATGGTTTTCGTCTATTTGCTGGTTGTGGTCGCTGCGATCCGAATGGCCATTGGCGCCGGCTTCCTGCGTTGGGGGCGGTTTGTGGCGGTTGCGGCCATGCTTGGCGTGCTGGCAGCAATGGCGATCACCCCAGAATTGGCGCCACAGTTCTGGGCCAGCCTCGGCTTCCTCGGTCTGGTGTTGCTGGCGGCGGCGTTTACCCGCAAGCGGGCCAACTGATCGCCAGCACTTCCCAGTTCTTCTCGCCGCCGGGCAGTGCCACCCGCCGCACATCGCCTACTCTTGCTCCACGCAGGGCACGCACGATGGGGGCGCTCCAGCCGATCAGGCCCAGGGCTGCATCCTGCTCGTCGTCACCCACCAGCGAAAGGGTGCGGCGATTGTCGTCATCATCGGCGATTTCCACCGTGCAGCCGAACAGCACGCGATCCCGCTCGGTCTGCCGGGTGGGATCGATCACACGGGCGGCCGCCATGCGCTTGGCGAGATGGCCCAGTTCCCGGTCAATCTCGCGCAGTCGCTTTCGTCCATAGATATAATCACCGTTCTCTGAGCGATCACCATTGCCGGCGGCCCAGCGCACCACCTCCACGATGGCGGGCCGGTCGGTGTGGAGCAATTGCTGGTACCGGGCGTGCAGGGCCGCCATGCCGGTCGGCGTGATCGGATTGCCGTCGGTTGTCACAGATCGAGCTGGCCCTGGTTGGTCATCGCCGGCGTTTTGCGGCGACGGGCCGCGTCTGGCAAGCCGGCCTTACGGCTGCCGTGTTTCGCCACGATGGCGCGGGCCGGGCCGGCGTGGGCGGCATCGCGGCGGATCGCGGTGATGGCGGCCTTGGCGTCGCGTGCGGCCTGCAAATGATCGACCAGCGGGGCTGGGTATACGGGACGCGCCTCGGCCAGCCAGGGTTCGTGCACGAACGCTGTCGGTAGACCCGCCAGCTCCGGCACCCAGCGCCGGATGAAATTGCCCTCCGGATCCTGATCGTGCCCCTGTTTGATGGGGTTATAGATGCGCGGGATGTTGGTGCCCGTGGTGCCAGATTGCATCTGCACCTGGGCCCAGTGAATACCGGGCTCATAATCGGTGAACTGCCGCGCCAGTGCTGCGCCGCTCTGCCGCCAATCCAGTTGCAAATGGTAGCTCGCCACCGCCATCAACATTGCCCGCATACGGAAGTTCAGCCAGCCAGTGGCAGCAAGGCTGCGCATGCATGCGTCGACGAACGGCCAACCGGTGCGGCCTTCCACCCAAGCTGCCAGCCGGGTGTCATCATGGGCGGGCAGGGCGGCATAGGCCGGGTGCAGACAGCGCGCCTCCAGCCATGGCGCATCCTCCAGCTTTTGGATGAAATGGCAGTGCCAGTGCAGCCGGCTGATGAAGCTGTCGATGGAGCCGGTGAAGCGCGTGTCGCCGGCGTCTTTCCAGCGCTGGCGAGCGGTAAGCGCCGCTTGAAAGGCTTCCCGCATCGAAATCGCGCCCAGCGCGAGATATGGGGACAGGCGGGAGCAGTGCTCTGCACCGGTATCGGGTGCCGACATGGCAGCGCGATAGGGCCGACCACGCTCATTCAGGAAGCTTTTGAGCAGCGCCAGCCCTTCGCGCCGGCCACCGGGCTGACGCTGGCAGGGGTCATGGGCCAAGCCGAGCGTGGCAGCATCGGGCAGCACGTCGCCCGTTATGCCCGCCACCGGAAACGCTTCCGGTGCGTCCACGCGCGGTGCGCGCATCATGGCTTCCCACCGCGCCGCCCAGCCGTTGCGGTTGTTCAGCGCCCGCCAAACACCATGCTGCTGCGTTTCGAACACCGGCACACCCGCGTCCCGTGCCCAGCGCCGCACTGCCTTGTCGCGCGCGAAGCTCCACAGGTTGCCGGTTTCCTGATGGGCATGGATGCCGGTGATGCCGTGCGCTGCATGGAGATCGTGCAGCACCTGCACGGCAGCGCCCACACGCAACACCAGCCGCCCGTTGCGCGCAGCCAGACTACGATCCAGATCGACCAGACACTCTTTAAGAAACGCGAATTGTCGCCCGCTGGCATCGGGCTGCTGCCACAAATCCGGCTCGATGATGTACAGCGGCAGCACCGGCCGCCCGCTGGCGCAGGCGGCGGCCAAAGGCGCATGATCATGCACCCGCAGATCGCGCTTGAACCAGACGATTTCCATGTTCGCCGGTGTAGCTGCTTTGTTCCTCGCCGCCACGGTGCCGCATGTCGCAGGCCGCTCAGGGTTTCTGGACGACCACCTTCAAATATGTCGCCGGGATCACCGTGTTGCCGTCGCCGCTCTTGTTCTGCGCCGCGAACAGCGCGGCCAGTTCGGCGTGCAGGTCGTCTGCCTTGCCGTTCCCTTCGGCCGCTGCAAAGGCGTTCATGGTCGGCCCGTAATAATGACGGAAACTGTCAAGCAGTTCCGATGGCGGGCCGGAGTGACGGAACACATAAGTGGTCGGCGTGCAGCTGATGTTTTCGGCCAGAATGCCGGCACCGGCAAAGCGCTCCAGCACATTTGCTTCCACCCCCCAGGTGACCGGGCTGATGAAGCCTTCGGGAGGTGGCGGGGTATAGGCCGCGCTGATCTTCAGGATCTGTGCTACCAATGTCGGATCGCCCGGAATCCAGTTGCCCATCACGATACGGCCGCCCGATTTGGTCACGCGCACCATCTCACGAGCGACGTCATCGGGGCGGGGCGCGAACATCGCGCCAAAGATACTCACCACCAGATCGAAACTTTCATCGCCAAGGCCCTCCAGATTGGAGGCATCGCCCTGCTGCAAGCGGATGTTGGTCAGGCCGGCGGCCGCGACGCGGGCATTGCCGGCCGCCACCAGGTTTTCGGCGATGTCCACGCCCAGTACGTTCGCGCCCAGCTCTGCGGAAGGCAGCGCCGTGGTGCCATCGCCGCAGCCCAGATCCATCACATCCATGCCTGGGCCGACGCCCAGACTTTCCACCAGTTCGCGGCCGCTGTCGCGCATCATCGCGGCAATACGGGTGAAATCTCCCTTTTCCCAAAGGGCTTTATTCGGATTCATCTTGTGTCTCCCCCGCCGAAGACCGGAGGCTAGCACGACTGGCCCCAAAGCCCTCCCTGTTTCACGACAGATCAGATCGCGAGCCGCTGGCGGCTGGCACCCGGCGCGCCGGTGTGCAAAACAGATGTGCCGGGGGGTTCCGGTTCCACGCCGGGAGTATCCATGCGCCGCCATCTGCTTGTTTCCACCCTGCTGGCCGTCATCACGGCGCTGCCGGTTCATGCCGCACCGGGGGACCGCACAGAACGCCTGCTTGGCGAACTGGCCGATGCGGCGGGGCCGCCGGGTTTTGAGGAGCCAGTGCGTGCCATTGTCGTGCGCGAGCTTGCCCCTCTGGCGCAGAAGCTCAGCTATGACGGGTTGGGCAGCGTGATCGCTCAGCATGGCAGCAAGGGGCCGCGCATCATGCTGGACGCGCACATGGATGAAATCGGTGGCATGGTGCGGCGTGTGACGCCCTCGGGCTTCATGACGATGCAGATGCTCGGAGGTTGGCTTGATCAGGCGCTGGTGGGCCAGCGCTGGGTGGTCATCGGCGCCAAGGGGCCGGTGAAGGCCGTCACCACCATTCGCGATGTGCATGTTACCCCGGCGGAAGAACGCACCCGCGTCACGCCGCGCACGGCGATCTATCTGGATGTCGGCGCGAAATCGGCGGCGGACGTGGCCGCGCTCGGCATCAGCCCCGGCGACCCGGTGGTGCCCGATGCGCCGTTCGCGCCGCTGGCCAACGGCCGGTTGCTCGGCAAGGCCTGGGATGATCGGGTCGGCATCGCCGTGGTGATCGAGGCAATGCGCCGTCTGGTCAGTGAAGGCCACCCCAACCAGTTGTTCGTCGCCGCCACCACCCAGGAAGAAACCGGCCTGCGCGGTGCCCATACCGCGGCCGATGTGATCAAGCCCGATATCGGCATTGCCATTGAAGGCGGGGTTGCAGGCGACCAGCCGGGCCTGAACCCGGATGAGAGCCAGGCCGTGCTTGGCGGCGGGCCTGGTATCTTCCTGTATGACAGTTCGGCCCAGCCCAACCTCAAGCTGGCGGCGCTGGCAGCGAAGACCGCCGAAGCGATCAAGGTGCCGCTACAGAAGGATCTGGTGCAGGGTTATGGCGACGACAGCGCCGAAATCCAGAAGTCCAATGGGGGTGTGCCAACAGTGAACCTGGTGGTGCCGGCGCGCTATACTCACGCCCACAACGGGATCATAGACCGGGCCGATTATGATCGCATGGTCGATCTGGTGGTGGCGCTGATCAAGCGGCTGGATGCCGCAACCGTCGCCGAATTGCGTGACTTCACGCCGCCGCGACCGTAAGGCTGGATCATGACGATCACGCTCTATGGCATCCCCAATTGCGACACGGTGAAGAAGGCCCGCACCTTCCTTGGAGCAGCCGGTGTCGCCCACGATTTCCACGACTACAAGAAGGCTGGCGTCCCCGCTGATGCGCTGGCCCGCTGGGTGGCGCGCTGGGGTTGGGAGGCGGTGCTGAACCGCGCCGGCACCACGTTCAAGGCACTGCCGGATGCGGACAAGCAGGGGCTGGACGCCGACAAGGCGCAGGCCCTGATGCGGGCCAACCCGTCGATGATCAAGCGGCCGATCGTGGAGGGGGATGGCGTAGCGCTGATTGGCTTCAAGGCGGATGCCTGGTCCCCCGTGCTGGAGAAGTGAGATGGCGCGCTGGTTGGTGAAATCCGAACCGTTCAAATATAGCTGGGACCAGCTAAACAAGGATGGCCAGACCGCCTGGGACGGTGTGCGCAACAACCAGGCTGCGATCTATTTGCGCTCGATGAAAATCGGCGATGAGCTGTTTTTCTACCACAGCAACGAAGGCCTGTGCATCGTTGGCATCGCCCAGGTGGTTGGCGAACATTTCATCGATCCCGGCGATCCCAAGGGGCGCTTCCCTGCCGTGCTGGTCGGTCCCAAGGCGCCGATGCCCCGTGCTGTCACGCTGGCCGAAATGAAGGCCGAGCCGCGCCTGGCCGGCATGGCAATGTTCCGCCAGTTCCGTCTCTCCGTGGTGCCGATCACCGATGTGGAATGGGACGTGGTGTTGGAGATGGCCGGCGCTTGAACCGAGCCGTTTGCCCGCTTGCGCGGCGCGGCGCGAAAGGCAAGGGTGGCGCGGTCTGCCAAAGGATTTACGTCATGCGCTTGGCTCTTGCCGCTCTGCTGTTTGCTGCTCCGGCTGCTGCTGCCACCCACCAGCTGAAACCCACACCGCAAACTGTGGCGTGGGGTCATTATGACGCCAGCGAAAGGCCTGTGCTGACCATCAGATCGGGCGATACGGTGGTGATGCACACGCTGCTCACCAACAATCCCACCACGCTGGAACGCGCTGGCGTCCCTCCTGCCGATATCGAACCGGAATTGCGGGCTGTGTTTGATGGCGTGCCGCTTTCGGCGCGCGGGCCAGGCGGGCATATCCTGACTGGGCCGATTGCGGTAGAAGGCGCTGAGCCCGGTGACACGCTGGAGGTGCGTATCCGCAAGATCGATCTTGCCATACCCTACAGCTATACCTCCTTCCGCTATGGCGCAGGCTTCCTCACCGACGATTTCCCCTATTCGCGCATCAAGATCGTGCCGCTCGACCGTGAACGCATGATCGGCAAGTTCGGCCCCGGCATCGAGGTGCCACTGGAGCCCTTCTTCGGCAGCATGGGCGTCGCGCCGCCTCCCGCGTTCGGCCGGGTCGATTCCGCCCCGCCCGGCATCAACGGCGGCAATATGGACGACAAGAAACTGGTGGCCGGCACCACGCTCTATCTGCCCGTCTATGTGTCTGGCGCGCTGTTTCAGGCCGGCGATGGCCACGCCGCGCAGGGCAATGGCGAGGTGACGATCACGGCGCTGGAAACCTCGCTGGTGGGCACATTCGAATTCATCCTGCACAAGAAGCGGGCCACCCCCTATCCGCGCGCCGAAACCCCGACTGCCTATATCGCCATGGGTTTCGACGATGATTTGAGCAACGCCACTCGCAAGGCAGTGCGCAACATGATCGACTTCCTGGTCAGCGCCAAAGGCATGAGCCGCGATGATGCCTATATGCTGATCAGCGTTTCAGGCGATGTGGAGATCACCGAACTGGTAGACCGCAACAAGGGCGTGCACGTCGTGCTGCCGAAATCGGTGTTTGTGGAGCGCTAGCTGCGTTCCGCCAGCGCCGCCAGATTGGCCTCATGCCCAGCTCGGCTGAGGCGGTAGCGGGAGACGGAAAAGATCATCAGCCCCCATACCAGCCAGATTGCCGGTACGTAAGTGGCACCCAGCTGCCACAGGCTTTCGGGCGCTACCTGAGAGGGGTTGGCCGCCTTGGGAAAGGCGGCGAGTGTCAGCACCACGCTCGCCGCCATCACGCCCAGGCCCTGCACGCATTTGCGGATGAAGGTGTTGGCGGCGAAGAAAATGCCCTCGCTGCGCCTGCCGGTGCGCACTTCCGCCTGTTCCACCAGATCAGCCAGCATCGAGGCGGTGAGCGCCTGGAAACAGATGATCAGGCCGACATCGATCATGGTAACGAAGAATACGATCCAGAAGATCGCCGGATCCCCATTGGGCGGCAGCAGGCCGAACAGGCGCAGCAGGATCGGCAAGGGCAGGGCCAGGCCGGCCAGCAGCCCGATCACCACGGCACCACGTTGTTTGCCCAGCGTGCGGCTGGCGACGGGCGACATGGCACCGCCGATGGCTGCCGACAGAAACACGCTCATGGTGATCCAGCCAATCTGCTGCGAGGAAAAGCCCCAGAAATAGGCCGAGAAATAGAAGCTCAGGCTGGCCGAAATGCCTGTGGCGATGGCGCCGAAGATCGCGGCCAGAAACAGCGCGGTGAAATCGCGATTGGCCAGCGTCCCGAAAATCTCGCGGAAGATCGCCTTCAGGCCCAGAGCGCGGGTGGGCGGGGGTGCGCGCAGATGCTTGATATGGCGGTGCGTGCCCAGTGCCGAGACCATGATTGCCACGAAGATCAAGGCAGAAGCGATCACGCCATAGAGCTGATAGGCATCGCGATTGAATTGGCCGTTGGGGATTTCCGGCGTGGCAAAGGCCGGGAAGATCAGCGCAAAGTTCGACACCGTCATGATGCTGCCGATCACCCAGGCGAAAAACAGCCGCCAGCCGAAAAGCGCGCTGCGTTCATCATAGCTGCGCGCCAGTTCGGGGCCGAGCGCGGTGCTGGGCGTTTCATAAAAGGTGATGGAGGTACGGATCAACGCCGCCATGCCGAGCAGGTACCAGAACAGCGCGGTTTGCGACCAGCCAACGGGCGGGTTCCAGATCAGGAAATAGGTCGCCGCAGTTGGAATGGCGGATCCATAGAGGAACGGATGTCGCCGCCCCCAGCGCGAACGAAAATTGTCGGACCAATAGCCAACAATGGGATCACTGATAGCATCGAGGATGAGCGCAATGGTGATGGCCAGCCCCACCAGCCGCGCATCCACTCCGATCACCTGGCTGTAGAAAATCAGCAGGAAATAACTGAAGCCGCCATCCTTGACCCCATAGGCGCCGGCGCCAAAGCCGAAGGCGATGCGCGTGGCCAGTGATGGCCGGTCAGCATTGGCAGCTGCCATGCATCCTCCCCGATGGTTTGCCTTTTGGATTTCGGCGCTTTGCGCGCACTATCTGGGGCTTTGGTTGCCCTGTAAAGAAGGGTTTGGCTGTGAAAGCAGTCAATCCATCAGCCAGCGCGCGCCTCGAAAAAGCGGCGATGGCAGCCGCTGGCCCACCGAGCTCCACTTCGCCGGCACCCTTCAAGCTGTCTGGTTGAGAAATCGGGGTTGGAAGCGTAAAGCATCCGCCGATGAGCACCACCTTTACGCTGGATACTTCAACAAGCCGCGCCCATCCGGTGCCAGAGCCGGTGCGGCGGTTGACGGTGCCGGCGATTGCCAAGCGCAAGGGCGGTGAGCCGATCGTGATGCTCACCGCCTACACCGCGCGCATGGCGCAGTTGCTGGATCCGCATTGCGATCTTCTTCTGGTGGGCGATTCGCTGGGGCAGGTGATTTATGGTCTAGACACCACAGTGAAGGTGACGCTGGACATGATGATCGCCCATGGCTCCGCCGTGGTGCGCGGTTCCTATCGCAGTGTTGTGGTGATCGATCTACCCTTCGGTTCCTATGAGGAAAGCCCGGAAGCAGCCTTCCGCACGGCGGCGCGTGTCATGCAGGAAACCGGTGCGGCGGCTGTGAAGCTGGAAGGCGGCGCGGTGATGGCGCCTACGGTGAAGTTCCTCAGTGAGCGCGGTATTCCGGTGATGGCGCATGTTGGCCTCACGCCGCAGGCGGTCAATGCGCTGGGCGGCTATGGTGCGCGCGGGCGCAGCGAAGCGGAAGCGGCCAAAATATTGGAAGATGCCAAGGCCGTTGCTGGGGCAGGCTGCTTTGCGCTGGTGGTGGAGGGCGTAGTGGAACCGCTGGCCCTCGCCATCACGCAAGCGGTGACTTGCCCGACGATCGGTATCGGTGCCTCGCCCACTTGCGATGGCCAAGTGCTGGTGGTGGACGACATGCTCGGCATGTTCGATCGTGTGCCGCGTTTCGTTGAACGCTTCGACGATCTTGCCGATCGGATTTCCGATGCCGCCGCGCGTTATGCTGGCGCGGTGCGGGAACGCCGTTTTCCCGGCGAAGCGCAGCTCTACCGGTAAGTCTTTACCTTTTATGCGCTGTCGGGCATTCACGCCCCGGCAAGAATGGTGGTGCCATTTCCGTGATTAAGGAGCTTGACGACCTTGGCCAACACGCCTGCCAATCCTGAAGATGCCTTCCTGCGTGAAGTGGACGAGGAATATCGCCGTTCGCAGCTCGCCAACCTGTGGAAGCGATTTGGGACGCTGGCCATTGCCGCGCTGATCCTGGCGCTGGCCGCTCTGGCCGGTTGGCTGTTCTGGCAGGACCGACAGGAAAAGACCGCAGGTGAGGCCGGCGCAGCGCTCACCCGCGCCATCGAACAACTGGAAGTGGGCGACGGCACCCGCGCCCGCCCTGTCTTGGAAGCAATGACACGCGACGGTCCCGGCGCCTATTCGGGGCTGGCGCGCATGGTGCTGGCCAATGATGCGCTGGCCGGCGGAAACAAGCCCAAGGCCCGCAGCCTCTATGAAGCGGTAGCGAACGACAGTGCGTTGCCAAAGCCGCTGCGCGATGCCGCGATGGTGAAGGCGGTACGGGTTGGCTTTGATCAGATGCGCCCCGCTGAAGTGGTGACAAAGCTGAAGCCGCTGACGGTGCCGGGCAATGCCTGGTTTGGCGTGGCCGGCGAACTGGTGGCAGTGGCGCATTTCAAGGACGGCAAACCGGAGCTGGCCAAGCCGATCCTGATCGCCATGGCCAAGGATGATTTGTTGAGCCCCAGCCTGCGCAGCCGCGCGGCGCAGCTGGCTATTGCTGCTGGGGTGGATATCGCCACACTGGGCTTGAACACCCAACCTCAGAAGTAGGATTGGCGGCGAAATGAGGCACAACAGGTGAGCAATCGCAGCACAGTCCGCACCGTCGCGATTATGGCCATGGCCAGTCTCGCGCTGGCCAGTTGCGGCGCGTTCAAGAAGGGCAGCCGGAGCCGCACCCCGACCATAGGGGAGCGCATACCGATCCTTAGCTTTGAAACCCGCGTCGAAGCCGAACCGGAGTTGAAGGATGTGGCCATCGTCTTGCCGCCGCCGGAAACCAATGTGGATTGGGCGCAGCCGGGCGGATCGGCCGCAAAAGTCGGCGGCCACCTTGTGCTGGCCGAACAGCCAACGCAGGCATGGAGCGCCAGCATCGGCAAGGGCAGCAGTGGCACTGCACGCCTGAATGCCGCGCCGGTGGTGGGCCACGGCAAAGTCTTCACCGTCGATATTGGTGGCCAGGTCAGCGCATTTGATTCCAAATCCGGCGCCGTGGCCTGGCGCGCCACCGTTAAGATTCCCAAGCGCGGCAGCCGCGCGGCCTTTGGCGGCGGCGTCGCCTATGGCGATGGCCGTGTCTATGTCGCCACCGGTTATGGTCTGGCGCTGGCCTATGATGCCGAAACCGGCAAGCAATTGTGGGAACGCCCGTTGGTGCAACCGCTGCGCGGCGCACCCAGTGTTTCGGGAACGCGGGTATTTTTCCTGAGCCAGGACAATCAGCTGCACGCGCTAGACGGTGCTAGCGGCGAAGTCAGCTGGACAGTGCCTGGCACGGTGGAGCCGGCCTGCATTCTGGGCACCGGCGCACCGGCGGTATCGCTCGATACGGTGGTGGCGGGCTTCTGCTCCGGAGAATTGAAGGCGCTGCGCGGCGAAAATGGCCGCACCGTCTGGGAAGACCAACTGGCCCGCACCGGCCGCTCGACAGCGATGGCAGCGCTGGCCGATATCGATGGTTCCCCCGTGATTGATCGTGGTCGGGTGTTTGCCGTGGGCCATGGTGGCCGCATGGTGGCGCTTGAACTGGCAACCGGCCAGCGTGTCTGGGAACGCAATTTCGCCGGTGTATGGACGCCGTGGGCGGCCGGTGAGTTCCTGTATGTCGTCACGGTTGATGGCGAAGTGCTTTGCATCACCCGGACTGAAGGCAAATTGCGCTGGGTCAGCCGGCTCGCCCGTTTCAAGAAGGACAAGCCGGGCAAGAACGGAAAGCCGGGCACCCAGAAAGGTCCAATCCTGTGGGCTGGGCCGGTGCTGGCCAGCGAGCGGCTGTGGCTCGCTGGTTCCAACCGCGAACTGGTGGCGCTTGATGCCTATGAAGGCAAGCGCGTTGCCAGCATAAAGCTGAAGGCGGAAGCCTATCTGCCGCCGGTGGTGGCGGGCGGCATGATGTACATGCTCACCGATGATGGTTCGCTGACGGCCTATCGTTAAGCCGCCAGCACTGTTAAGGCGCTGGCGATGAGCACCGCCAATATTCTTGATTTCGATGCTGATGCGCCGCGCGTGGCCATCGTTGGCCGCCCAAACGTGGGCAAGTCCACCCTGTTCAACCGGCTGGTTGGCCGCCGCTTGGCGCTGGTTGACGATCAACCTGGCGTCACTCGTGACCGCCGCGAAGGCTCGGCCAGCTTGTTCGATCTGAACTTCGTCGCGGTTGATACCGCTGGCTTTGAAGACGGCAGCGAGGAAAGCTTGTCGGGTCGCATGCGCGCCCAGACCGAGGCCGCTGTCGGCCGCGCCACGGTGGCGCTGCTGGTCTATGATGCCCGCGCCGGGGTGACGCCGATGGATCGGCATTTCGCTGCCTGGCTGCGTCGCAGCGGCGTGCCGATGGTGCTGGTGGCCAACAAAGCGGAAGGGATGCAGGCCGAAACCGGTATCAATGAAGGCCATGAGCTGGGCTTTGGCGAACCCATCGGGCTTTCAGCCGAACATGGGTTGGGCTTAGCTGATCTCTACCAGGCGCTGGCCCCGTTTTTGGCGGAGAAGCCTGCTGCACAGAGCGAAGACGACGAAGCGCTGCCCGCAGATGATGACAGCGAATTGCCCGAGCCGCCGCCCGGCCCGCTGAAGCTCGCCATCGTCGGCCGGCCCAACGCGGGCAAGTCCACGCTTATCAACAAGCTGCTGGGTGAACAGCGCCTCGTCACCGGACCGGAAGCCGGCATCACCCGCGACAGCATCGCCATCGATTGGGACTGGGTGGATCGTGATGGCACCACGCAGCACGTCCGCCTGATCGATACCGCAGGCTTGCGAAAGCGCGCCAAGGTCACCGACAAGCTGGAGAAGCTATCAGCGGCCGACACCAAGCTGGCCATCGATTTCGCCGAAGTCGTTGTGCTGTTGCTTGATTCAACACTGGGCCTCGAAGCGCAGGATCTGCGCATTGCCGACAAGGTGCTTTCCGAAGGCCGGGCGCTGATCATCGCGCTCAACAAATGGGATGCCGCCCATGATCAGAGCCGGCTGTTCCAAGGCGTAAGAAAGGCGCTGGACGATGGCCTGAGCCAGGTAAAGGGCGTGCCGTTGCTCACCTGTTCGGGCGCCACCGGCAAGGGGCTCGACATGCTGATCGAAGTGGCGATGACCACGCGCTTACGCTGGTCGCGGCGGGTGCCGACCTCCGCGCTCAACCGCTGGTTCGAAACCGCCACCGATCGCAACCCGCCCCCGGCCCCGGGCGGCGTGCGCATCAAGCTGCGCTATGTCACGCAAGTTGCGACCCGGCCGCCCACCTTCGTGGTGTTTGGCAACCGCACCGAAGGCCTGCCAGCCAGCTATGCCCGCTATCTCACCAACAGTCTTTCGACCGATCTTGATTTCGGTGGCCTGCCAATCCGGCTGACCTTCCGCGGCGGACGCAATCCGTTTCACAAAAAATAGGGGCCGCGAGCCCTATGCAATCGAAGGGGCCGGGCAATGAAACTCCACGGATACTGGCGCTCAACGGCAGCTTGGCGGGTGCGGCTGGCGCTGGGCATCAAGGGCCTGCCCCATGAGCAGTTGGCGGTGAACCTGGTGCAGGGCAGCCATCGCAGCGCGGCCTATCTGGCACTGAACCCGCAAGGCCTGGTGCCGGTTCTGGAAGCGGACGGCGCCGCGCTGACTCAAAGCCTGGCCATCATCGAGTATCTGAATGAGATGCACCCCGAACCGCCACTGCTACCCGCCGATGAACTGGGCCGGGTGCGCGTTCGGGCCGCCGCGCTTACCATCGCGGCCGACGTTCACCCGTTGGGCAATTTGCGCGTACAGCGGTGGCTGAAGGATGAACTTCATGCCGATGATGCCAGCGTGAGACGCTGGCTGCACCAATGGATGCACGATGGACTTTCCAGTCTAGAGCATTTTGCAGCCGATCATGGTGGCCGTTTTCTTCATGGTGATACCGTCAGCGTGGCTGACCTTTGTCTGGTGCCGCAGCTGTACAATGCCCGCCGGTTCGGGCTGGCCTTGGAAGAATTTCACCGCTTGCTGTCGGTAGAGTCGCGGGTGATGGAGACGGCGTGGGCGCGGGCTGCCCACCCAGATGCCCAGCCGGATTCTCCGTAGAATATCAATGATCACTTTTGGCCGGCTGAAACCCGGGCTATTGAAAAAGCATAGAACTGGGATCAGCGTCCGCCAACAATTGCTGCTACGTCATGTTCGTAGGGCGCTATGTCAGCAATGAAGCCAGCGTGAACGTCAATGGCATAACGGCCACACGAGCCGCGTGCATCGTACGATGTCAATGCGGCCTACGCCGGTATGCGCTTTGGCACGGCCCTGAACGGTAAGATTGATTTGAACGCCAGCGCGGCCTGCTAGCGTGCGTCGGGTGTCCGCGAAGCGGCGAAGAAGATCGGTATCTTGGCGGTTGGCCAAATGGCCAACATCCGCTCGGTCAGCATCGGCAAGGATGCCCTGCTGTTGCAGGCTGGACTTGCTGCTAAACTGTCCGACAAGAACCGGATCGGTGTCGATCTCTCCGGCCTCGTCGGACCACGCAACGACGCTCACGGTGGTTGCGCCACCCTGAATTTTGCGTTCTGATCGCGAAGCCACCAGGGCTGTAACCAGGAACGGCGGTCCCTTCGGGGGGCGCCGCTTCGCTTTTGGCTCGGCACCCCTGCTTCGACCTGCCACACAGGGCAGGGGCCGCCGGGCGCACATTGTGCCATTGACCGGCAACCCCTTGCCTTCCTATCGGAATGCCCATGAGCCTTTCAGCCAACTTTATGTCCGACAACGCCGCCGCGCCCTGCCCGGAGGTGTTGAACGCACTGGTCGCTGTCGCGCTGGCCCAGAATGCCGGTTATGACGGCGATGAATGGTCCCGCCGGCTCGATGCGCTGTTTACCACCCTTTTCGGGCGGGAGTGCATGGCACTGCCGGTCAGCACTGGCACAGCCGCCAACGCGCTGGCGCTCGCCTGCCTGGTACCGCCATGGGGCGCGGTGGCCTGCCATACCGAAGCGCATATCCATGTTGATGAATGCGGCGCGCCGGAATTTTACACTGGCGGTGCCAAGCTGATATTGTGCCCCGGTAAGCACGGCAAGCTGACGCCGGCTGGGCTTGACGCGGCGCTGGCCAGCCATCGCAACGATGTGCACCAGGTGCAACTGAGCGCGCTGTCGGTCACTCAAGCCACCGAATGCGGCACGATCTATACCCCGGCCGAACTCGCCGCCCTCACCGCTCACGCGACGGCAAAGGGCTGGCGTGTGCACCTGGACGGCGCGCGCTTTGCCAATGCTGTGGCCACGCTTGGCTGTGCGCCCGCCGAAATGGCGGTCGGCGTCGATGCGCTCAGCTTCGGCTGCATCAAGAATGGCGGGCTTTCGGCCGAAGCGTTGGTGCTGTTCGATCTGAGCCTTGGCGATCAGCTGCGCTGGCGCCGCAAGCGCGCTGGGCAGATGCCTTCGAAAGGCCGGTTCAACGCCGCCCAAATCGTCGCTATGGTCGAGAATGATGTCTGGCTGCGCAACGCTCGCGCCGCTAATGCCGGTGCGCAGGCGTTGGCGGCCGCTGCCAAGCATCGCCTGCTGCATCCGGTTGAGGCCAACGAAGTCTTCGTGCAGCTCACCCCCGGTGAGCCGGACCGGCTGCGCGCCCAAGGCTTCAACTTTTACGATTGGGGCGATGCCGGCTCCAACGAGGCCAGACTGGTAGTGAGCTGGGACACGCCGGCCGCGTATGTCGAGGCACTGGCTCGCGCGCTGGCATCAGGCTGATGGAAACGACAGAAGATCGCTTTACCCCGCTAGCTTGGTTCGCCTTCATCGTCTGCACCCTCATTTGGGGCAGCACCTGGTTCGTGATCCGCACGCAACTGGGCGAGGTGCCGCCCAGCTGGTCTGTCACCTGGCGCTTTGCCCTGGGCGCCGCTGTGATGTTCGGCCTCTGCCTCGTCAGGGGCAAATCTCTGGTGCTTACTGGCCGCCAGCACGGCTTTGCCCTTCTGGTCGCGGTTAGTCAGTTCGTGCTCAATTTCAATCTCGTCTACCGTTCCGAACAATATCTCGCCTCCGGCCTGGTCAGCCTTACCTTTGCCTTTCTGCTGGTCACCAATACGGCCCTGTCAGCGGCGTTCCTTGGCCAGCGCGTTAGCGGCCGCTTCGTTATTGGCAGCGCCGTCGGGCTGGCTGGCGTGGCCCTGCTGTTCGCGCCCGATTTGGGCAAGCCGGGCGGCGAACAGATGGGCCTTGGGCTCGCTCTGGCCTTTGGCGGCGTCATTTCCGCCAGCATCGCCAATGTGCTGCAGGCTACGCCGCAGGGCCGCGCCATGCCGTTGGAAGCCGGCATTGCCTGGGCGATGGCCTGGGGCGCACTGATCGATGGTGCGGTGGCGTGGGGCGTCTCCGGTCCGCCGGTTATCTCCACGGCACCCGTCTATCTGGCGGGTCTTGCCTATCTCGGCATCGCCGCGTCGGCGGTGGCCTTCAACCTTTATTACATTCTGATCCGCACCGTGGGCGCGGGGCCAGCGGCGTGGAACGGCGTGGCGGTGCCGGTGGTGGCGATGGCGCTTTCCACCCTTCTGGAAGGCTATCAGTGGACCCCGACGGCCGTTGCCGGTATTGCACTGGCACTGGTTGGGCTCGCCATCGCGCTGAAGGCAAAACAAGCGTAATTCCCCCTACGTAGCCATCCCGATTCCACCGGCTTCAATTCCTGCCAGTATCGGCATGGGAGAGAGATGATGGTGTTCGGCAGCAGTTGCAGTAAATGCGCCGTGCGTTCGCAGGCACTATGTGGTGCGCTGGCGGATGAAGAGCTGGCACCGCTGGCCGCCGGCGGTGTGCAGCGCAGCTTGGCGCGCGGCGAAACACTCGTGCATGCCGGAGACAGAGCGCCGATCTGCGCCAACATCCAGCGCGGCCTGATGAAGATCAGACATATCAATCCGGCCGGGCAGGAAGTGATCGTGGGCCTGTTGTGGCCAGGCGATTTCGTCGGCACGCCCTTTGCTGGCGTCCGGCCGCTGCCCGCCGTGCATGATATCGTGGCGCTTACGCCTGTGAGCTTGTGCCAGTTTCCGCAAGCCCGCGTGGAGCGCACGATGGCTGCCCACCCGGCGATGGAGCGCGCCCTGCTCGCCCGCACCCTGACCGAACTGGGCGCGGTGCGCACCCGGCTTTCGCGCCTTGCGCGGGCCACAGCCTTGGCCCGCGTTGCCGGCTTCGTCACCGAATCCGCCCACCGCTCCGGCGGTGATGATGGCGAAGCCGTGACGACGATCGAACTGCCGTTGAGCCGTGGCGAGATGGCCGATTTGCTGGGCCTGACCATTGAAACCGTCAGCCGCCAGATGACGCGTCTGAAGAACGCCGGGGTGATCGGCCTGCCCGGCGGCCGCCGCGTGGAGATCCATGATCCCGACGCGCTGGCAGAAGCCGCTGAAGAATTGAACTGAGGGAGAGACGCGATGAGAACGATGCTTGTTCATATCGAAGGCGATGACGGCCAGGAGGCACGGCTGAATGCGGCCTTCGATCTGGCCCGCGCCACAGGCGGCCACCTCGTCTGCCTGTCGGTTATGCCCTATGCCGCCTATGCGCTGGGCGATCCGGCGATGGGCGCCTTTCCGGTGACGACCCTGATCGACGCGGTGGAAGCCCGCCGCAAGGAAGAACGCCTCGCCGTGGAAGCGCGGCTTGCCCAGGAAAGCGTCAGCTGGGAATGGCAGTCTGCCGATGGCGATTCCAGCGATCGGCTGGTCGAATATGCCCGGCTGGCCGATGTGGTGGTGATGAGTGCCGGGCCGTTTTCACGTCAGGCCGCACTCCAATTGGGTATCACCGGCGATGTTGCCATTCGTTCTCCGGCGCCGGTGCTGGCGGTACCGCCCAACGCGCGCGGCATCACCGTGGCCGGGCCCGCACTGGTTTGCTGGGATGGCGGCCAGGAAGCGGCGCGGGCGCTGCGCGCGGCACTGCCGCTGCTGGCACTGAGCGAGGCGGTGACCTTGCTGACCGTGCAAGAAAAGGACACGCCCTTCGGTGTGCGTGCCGCTGCGGCTTTCCTGTCCCGCCATGGCATCAAGGCCGATGTGGTGGAACGCGTTCAGGGCAGTGCCAGCATCGAACAGGTGATCCGTTCGGTGGTAGCTGAACGGCAGGCAGCGTGGATCGTGCAGGGCGCCTATGGCCACAGCCGCATGCGCCAGATGCTGTTTGGCGGTGTGACGCGCGGTCTGCTGGCCGATGCGCCGGCACCCATTCTGATCGCCCATTGATCTGGATCAAGGCGTAGGCCCGCCCGGCTTGGCAGTTTGGCAAGCGAGGCCCGTAGCGGGCGCAACTTGGGAGAATGGCAATGAAGTTCGAGTTCCGCGAAGAGCATGGCGTGGCGATCGAAGGCGCCAAACAGGCCGCTTCTGCACCTGACCAAGGTGTAAGGAGGCTGGATTTTGACCTGCCAAACAAGCTGTTAGCCGAGCTGGTGGCCGCGGGGGCAGCTTATCTTGCCATCATGTATGTTGCGTTTCAGGCCGGCACCGGGCTTGGTCTGATTTTCGTGGTGTTCGGTCTGGTGCTGGTGGCCTATTATGGGTTGCCCTTGATGATGCAGCAGGCGTCGGGCCCCAACAAGGACGATGTCCCTCGCCGCGGCGCGTGGGGAATTGATACCGCCAGCGGCTATCTTTCAGGCAGGGCGGCCTATGCCCAGGTGATGACTGTGCCGTTGCTAATGGTGGCTTGGGCCGTGTTCGTGGCCATTGTTACCTGATCTCCCCGTTTCAGGGGTTGGTTGTCGACCGGACTGCACCTTCCGTCTCCCACCCATCCTGCGGGGGGTGACGCCGGGCCGATCAACCAACGGAAGGCCGTCGACCCGGGCAGGGACGGCGGCCTTCCTTCTTTCTGGTGTTTGTCAAGCGGCCTTTGGCAGACCCTGCGCCAGCCGCCACAATTTCTCCGGCGTGGCCGGCATTTCCACTTGGCAACCGTCCAGCGCATCAATGATGGCATTGATCACCGATGGCATGGCACCAATGGTCCCGGCCTCGCCGCAGCCCTTCACGCCCAGCGGGTTGGTGGGCGACGGGGTGTTGAGCGTCTCAAACGCCACCGCCGGTGGCATCACATCGGCGCGTGGGATGCCATAGTCCATCAGGCTGCCAGTGATCAGCTGGCCGGCGTCGTCATAGACGATATTTTCCAGCACCGCCTGACCAAGCCCCTGCGCGATGCCGCCGTGGATCTGGCCCTCCACCAGCATCGGGTTCACCAGTACGCCGAAATCATCGACAAGGCTGTAACGGGTGACGGCGACCATGCCGGTATCCGGGTTAAGCTCCACTTCGGCGATGTGGCACCCGTTGGGGAAAGTGGGGGCGGGCTTCGATTCCTTGGTGGTGTAGCGGCTGCGGCCATCCAATGCGCCGGGATGGCGGCTGGCGAGTTCGGCCCAGCTCAAGGTCGCATTGCTCCCGCGCGCTTTGAAAAGGCCATCGCCATAATCGACATCACCGCCCAGATCGGCAGCTGCCAGTGCAGTGCCACGGGCGATCATGTCATCAGCGCACACCAGCACCGCGCCGCCGCCAAACGCCATCGAACGCGAACCGCCGGTGCCGCCGCCCACCTCCATGCGGGCGGTGTCGCCCTGCACGATGCGAATCTGCTCCATCGGCACACCGAGTCTCGCCGCTGCGACCTGAGCATAGGCGGTTTCATGGCCCTGGCCGTTGGATTGGGTGCCGACCGACATTTCGATGGTGCCATCTGCCGAAACTCGCACATCGGCATGTTCTTCCGTGCCGCCACCGCCGGCGATCTCAACATAATAGGCCATGCCGCGGCCCAATCGCTTGCCGCGACGTGCCGCTTCGGCCTTGCGCCCCGCAAAGCCGGCCCAATCGGCCACCTGTTTGGCGCGCTCCAGCACGGCTGGGAAATTGCCGATATCAAAGGTGAGCCCCAGGCCATTTTCGTGTGGCAGTTCCGCCGGCAGCAGCAGGTTACGGGCGCGCATTTCGTCAACGGCAACGCCAATCTCCCGGGCGGCGGCTTCTATCAGACGCTCCATGATATAGGCCGATTCTGGCCGGCCGGCGCCGCGATAGGCATCTACCGGCGTGGTGTTGGTGACAACGCCATGCACCAGGTTATGAATCGCCGGGATGCGATAGACGCCGCCCATGATGCGGCCGCCGGCCATCGTCTGGATCGCAGGGCCGAACTGCGCCTGATAGGCGCCAAGGTCTGACCAGGTTTCCACCTTCAGCGCCAGAATGCGGCCATGCGCATCAAGCGCCAGCGCGGCTTCGCTTTCCATGGCGCGGCCGTGGGTATCGGTCTGGAAGGCATCGCTGCGCTCACCTGTCCACTTAACCGGTTTGCCCAGGGCGCGGGCGGCGTGCAGGCACAGCGCATATTCGGGGTAGAGGAAGCTCTTCATGCCGAAGCCGCCGCCCACATCGTGTGTAACGACCCGCACCTGTTCCACCGGCACCTGCAGCACCACCTTGGCCAATTCGCGGCGCATGGACGCAACGCCCTGGCTGCCGGTGGTAAGGGTAAAACCTTCGGTTTCGTCATACTCACCGAGCGCTGCGCGCACTTCCATCGAGGTGGGGGCGATGCGGTTCTGCAGGATATTGAGGCGGGTGACATGCGCGGCGCCGGCAATGGCGGCCTCCACGGCAGCGCCATCGCCAACCTGCCAATCGAACAGGCTGTTCGATTTGGCTTCCGGCCAGATCAGCGATGCATCGGCGGCCAACGCGGCGGCGATGCTGGCGACGGCGGGCAGTTCGCCATAGTCTACAAAAATGGCTTCTGCGCCGCCGCGGGCGGCCTCGCGGGTTTCGGCGACGACGAAGGCGACACCATCACCCACGAAGCGCACGCGATCATCGGCCAACAGCAAACGCGGAGTCTTCACTTCGCCGGACAGCGGCACCAGGCACGGGATGGGGCCGTAATTTTCGATATCCTTGTGGGTGTAGACGGCGACCACGCCGGGCACGGCGAAGGCGGCAGCGGTGTCGATGCTTTTGATCTCGGCATGGGCATGCGGGCTTCGCAGGGTAACGCCATAGAGCATCCCCGGCCGCGACAGATCGTCGGTAAAACGGCCCTGGCCGGTCAACAGGCGGGCGTCCTCGACGCGCAGGGTGGATTGGCCGGTGCCGAACTTCATCGCTGCATCTCCGCTAAACAGGCCTTCAGCCCTTCGTGATAATCGGGGTATTCGAGGCAATAGCCAAGCTGCCTTTTCATGCGGCCATTGGCCACCCTGCGGCACTCGGCATAAAAGGCGCGGCCCATGGGTGACAAGTTCGCCTGGTCTAGCGGGATCAGCGGCGATGGCTCCATCCCCAGCATCCGCGAGGCCGCCGCCGTGACAGCTTCACCCGGCGCCGGCAGATCATCGGCGATGTTGTAGATGCCGGTCGGGCCGCCGTGCATGCTGGCCAGCACCGCGCCGGCGATATCATCAACATGGATGCGGCTGAACACGTGGCCCGGCAGATCGATACGCGCGACCGGCCCGGCGCGCAGCCGATCCAGCGCGGAACGGCCGGGGCCATAGATGCCGGGCAGCCGGAACACGCGCGATTGCGGGTGCAGCGCTTCCCATTGCTCATCAGCGAGATTGCGCCCCGCCCGGCGGCCCTGGCGCGGGGCGCCTTCATCAACCCAGGCCCCGCCGGCATCGCCATAGACGCCGGTGGACGAAAGATAGCCGATCCATTTTGCCGGGGCGGCCGCCAGCCGCGCCCCGTGGGTCGCCAGCACCGGATCGCGGTCATCGGGCGCGGGTGGAACCGAGGAGAGGATGTGCGTGGCGCTCGCAATGGCGTCGGGCAACTCCGGGCTGTCCAGCGTCAGCACGGCGGGGCCGGGGCGAGATCGGACCGTCGTGATGACGAAACCGGCCGAGCGCGCAGCCGTGGCGATGCGACCGGCCGAATAGCCAAGGCCAAGAACAAGCAGATGCATGGGCAAGCTCTTAGCCCGGACGGTGACCCCGCGCTAGCGTACGTCGGCTTGGTCCAGATGCTCGGCCTTCCAGCGCATCGCGGTGGTCACGCGGGTGTGTCCGCTGGGGTGATCGAAGAAAATCGCCTCCTCCGCCGGGCCAGGCTCTATCTTGCGATATTGCGACAGCTTCATGGCGATGCGGGCAAAACTGTCGGGGGCGCGTGCGGCATTGTGGGCGAACAGGTCGGCCTCCTGCTCATTCACGCGGATCAGGCTGTTGGTGACGGGCGTGGCCACGAAAAACACCGTGCTCACCACGATGACCAACGCCGGCAGCACGCCGGGATCGGCCATGCCGGCGATGCCCCAGCGCGTGCCAAGGCGCGCAAGCAGCCACGGCGAGCCCACCGCCACCAGCGCCAGGCTGACTGCGATCATCAGGGACATGCTGAGAAGCAGTTTCCACATGTGATTGAGCACATAATGGCCCAGTTCATGCGCCATCACCGCGCGGATCTCGTTGATGTCCTGCTTCATCAGATTGTCGTTCAGCGCGATGCGGGTGGTGCCGAACAGGCCTCTGACATTGGCAGAGATGCGATCTGATTGCCGGCTGGCATCAACCAGGAACACGTTGTCGGCGGGCACGCCATTGGCGCGGGCCAGTTTCAGCACTTCGGCCTTCACCGGGCCTTCGGGCAGCGGGGTGTAATCATTGAACAGCGGATCGAGATAGACCGGCGCCAGCGCGATCGTCGCCATCAGCACCGCGATGGTCAGCCCGGTGCCACCTACCCACCAGCCGCGCGGCCAGCGCCGGATCACGGCGTGGACTCCCATCCACAGGATCGCCGCAATCAGCGTGTCGGCGGCGATGCCGATCAACTGCTCACCGCCCCATTCGCCAAAGCTCTGGTTGGAGAGGCCATAGGCGTGTTCGCGGACAAAATCGGTGTAGATGATCCACGGAACCGTGATCAGCGTGACGATCAGCAGATAGGGTACGGCAAACAGCGGCGCCGCCAGCAGTGGCCCGGTCTTGCCTCTTGTCCAGGCCGACAGCCTTGCCGCCCAGCCCAGCCGCAAGACGATCAGATTTGCGACCACGGTGACCAGAAAGTCCCACAGGATCAACCAGTAACCCCCTTCGAAGTAGGCGTCTGACTTGGCCCGTGCCGCGCCCTTCAGGGTCGCCATATAGGCTTGGGTGGCCAGTTCCGGATCAAATGCCATGGTGTACCCTCTATTGTGTATTGCGCGAATAACACACGCATTTGACAATGCCCAGCCTATTGACAGCTTGTCGCACCGCCCCGCCGTGCCACCATCGGGCCATGCTCAGCCGCGCCGATGATTATCCCATTCACCAGACGCCGGAGCCGATCGCGGTTTCGGGGACGGACCGCAATTTCTACGATCGTTATTTCTTCAGCGCGCAAAGCCCGGATGGCAGCGCGGTGGTGGGCGCGGCCATGGGCATCTACCCGCACCTCAACATCATCGATTGCGCGGTTTCGGTGCTGGCGGGCGGCCAGCAGCACAGCCTGTTTGCCAGCCGCATCCTGCACGGGGAGCGCATGGATCTGCGCATTGGCCCGGTCACGCTGGAGGTGCTGGAACCGCTACAGAAACTGCGCCTGCGCCTTGCCCCCAACGAGACGGGCATCGTGGGCGACCTCACCTTCGCCGGCCGCGCTGCGCCGATACTGGAGCCGCGCTTCATCCGACGCATCGGCACCCGCACCATCATGGATGTGACCCGCATGACGCAGGGCGGCCAGTGGACTGGACACATAGTGGCTGCCGACGTGACGCACGATCTTGCTGGCTGGCGCGGCACCCGCGATCGCAGTTGGGGCGTGCGCCCCATCGGCGCGGCCGATCCGCAAAGCCCGCAGCCGGTCATGCCGCCGCAATTCTTCTGGCTGTGGACGCCCACCGCCTTTGATGATTGGCACCTGTTCTTCCATTCCAACGACGATGAGCACGGCCGGCCGTGGAACCGCGCCGGAGTGCTGGTGCGCCTGAAGGACGGCGCTGAATTCCCGCTGGAAGATCCGCGCATGGCGCTGGCCTTCCGTCCCGGCAGCCGCCACGCCGGTGCCGCCCGGCTGGAAGCGCGGCTGCAGGACGGCCGCCCAGTGACGGTGGATTTCCGTATCGGCGAGAATTTCATGATGCGCGGAATCGGTTATGGCCATCCCTCGCGCGGGCATGGAATGTTCCAGGGGCCGGATGTGGTGGCGCAGGAAGTGATCGACCTTGCCGGCGTCGATCCCGCCAACCCGATGAACGCGCATGTGCAGGGCATGAGCGAGGCCAGCCTGTCGATCAGCGGCGCGGCGCCGCTCAGTGGGCGCGGTCTGTTCGAGCAACTGGCCATTGGTCCGCATGCGCCGTCGGGCTTCACGGAGCTGTTCGATCTTGCCGGCTGAACATCTCGCCCGTTTCCTATCAGTCCGTTGGAGTGAGCCCGTCAGCATCGCCGGCCTGAAGCGCTTCCACGGTGGTTCGGCGCGGCAGACCTATCGTTTCGATGCCATCGGCGCGTCGGGCCGGCGGGAGGCGCTGGTGCTGCGCCGCGATCCACCGTCCAGCCTGATTGAGACGGACCGGCTGGTCGAGTATCGCGCCATCCAGTGTTTTGCCGGCAGCGATGTGCCGGTGCCGGAACCGGTCTATTGCGATCAGGGCCCGGAAAGCTTTGGCTCTCCCGGTTTCCTGATGCGCGAGGTGCCGGGCGGGGCCGCCGCAGGCCTGCTCGAACCCGAACCCTATGGCGACCACGCCGCCACCATCGGCCGGCAATTCTTCACCGCACTGGGCCGCATCCACGCCGCCGATCCGGCTAAGGCGGGACTGCTTGCCATGGCGCCGGCAGACGCTGCATTGGCACGGCTAGCGTACTGGGAAGCGGCGTTCCGTGCGGATGCCTTTCGCCCGGAACCGCTGCTTGATGCCGCCATCCGCTGGCTGGCCGCCAACCTGCCGCCCCCGCCGGCGCGCATTAGCGTCGTCCACGGCGATTATCGCTCCGGCAATTTCCTGCATGATGGAGCGGGCAAGCTGCTGGCCGTGCTGGATTGGGAAATGGTCCACCCCGGCGACGCGCACGAGGATCTGGCCTGGGCCTGTGATCCATTGTGGTCGAATTTCTCCGGCCGGCCCGGCGCGACTGTGCCGTTGAGCGACGCGATTGCCCTCTGGGAAGCAGCGTCTGGCCTCACGCTGAACCCGATAAGCTGGCGCTGGTGGCGCCTGTTCGCGCAGGTGCAGGGGCTGGTGATCTGGATCAGCGCCGCGCGCGAGATCATCGACGGTCGCAGCCATGATCCGGTGCTGATGTTCGCCGGCACCATCCCCTATCGCTTCCACACGCTCACCTTGGCGCAATCACTGGAGGCCGTGTTGTGAGCCTGCCTCTCCCCGCCTTGCTCACCGCGCTGGCCAATGCCCAAGCGAATGAAGTAGCGCCCGCCCTGCAATTGCTCGGTCAACCGGGCACGCCCGATGCTAACTATGCTGGCGGCACTGCGGCGACATCGGCGTTGATCCTGATGATCGCCGCGGCCGAAACGGCGGCCAGGCCGGCGCGTGAAGCCGGCCTTGCTGCCGTCGCCCAGCCGCTCATCGGCGCAGCAGCGGCTGAGCGTGACACTCGCGCGGCGGCGCTGGGTGCATTGTTGGCGCAGGGCGACAGAAATGCGTTGGCCTTGCTGAAAGCCGAAGCTGCCGCCGAGTGGCAGGTGCTGGCCGGGCTGATGCTGCCGCCGCCGGTTCCGGTGGAGTAACACCAGAAACCGCTTCCCCTTCGCACCCCTTTCGCGCACCATGGGCGCATGCTTGATGCCCGAACCAACCTGCAGCTGGCCGAAGTGCGCCTGACGGATTATCGTGAGCCGGATTGGCTGGTGCCGCAGGTGGAGCTTGATTTCCGGCTGGATGCTGTGCGCACCGTGGTCAAGGCCCGGCTCGTCGTGCAGCGCAACGGCACCCACAATCGCCCGCTGGTACTGGATGGCTATGCGCTGGAAACCACGGCGATCCGCGTCAATGGTGAAACCGTGTTGGCCTATCCCAATGGCGACACGCTCACGCTGGCGATCAGTGGTGACAGCGCGGTGGTGGAGACCGATGTCGTCATCCACCCGCAGCGCAATACGCGGCTAATGGGGTTGTATGCCAGCGAGGGCCGGCTGGTGACTCAATGCGAGGCGGAAGGGTTCCGTTCCATCACCTGGTTCCCGGATCGGCCCGATGTGTTGTCCCGCTACACAGTGCGGCTGGAGGCGGACAAGGCACAATTCCCGGTGTTGCTGTCCAACGGTGATCGCGGGGCGACGCAGGATCTGGCCGGCGGCCGTCACGAAATCAGCTGGACCGATCCCTGGCCAAAGCCCGCCTATCTGTTCGCGCTGGTTGCCGGGCAGTTGAGCGCGCTGGAGGATGATTTTACCACGATGAATGGCCGGCGGGTGAAGCTCGCCATCTGGACGACGGCCGCCGACGTGCCGCGCTGCGCCCATGCCATGGCGGCGTTGAAGGCCAGCATGGACTGGGATGAGCGCGTTTATGGCCGCGAATATGATCTGGACGAATTCAACATCGTGGCGGTGGCCGATTTCAACGCCGGCGCGATGGAGAACAAGGGTCTCAACATTTTCAACAGCAAGTATATCCTTGCCGATACCGAAACCGCTACCGATCAGGATTTCGATGCCGTGGCCGGGGTGGTGGCGCATGAATATTTCCACAACTGGACCGGAAATCGCGTCACCTGCCGAGACTGGTTCCAACTGTCCCTGAAGGAAGGCCTCACCGTCTTTCGCGATCAACAGTTCAGCGCTGATCAGGGCAGCGCCGCCGTACGCCGCATCGATGACGTACGAGCATTGCGGGCAGTGCAGTTCCCCGAAGACGCCGGGCCATTAGCGCACCCGATCCGCCCCGATCATTATGTCGAGATCGCCAATTTCTATACCGCGACCATTTACAACAAGGGCGCCGAGGTGATCCGCATGCTGCACACGCTGCTGGGGCCCGATGGCTTCCGGCGTGGCGCAGACCTGTATTTCGATCGTCACGACGGCCAGGCCGTCACCTGCGAGGACTGGGTGAAGGCGATGGAAGATGCCAATGGCGTCGAACTCGGTCAGTTCCGGCGCTGGTACGAACAGGCCGGCACGCCGCGCGTGGCAGTCGATCTGCGCCAGGCCGGCGGCCGCGTAGAAGTGACGCTGCGCCAGTCGCTCGCCCCCACGCCGGGCCAGCCGCACAAATGGACGATGCACATGCCGTTCCGCCTAGCGATTATCGGCCGGGACAGCGGCAAGCGCATCGGTGAGGAACTGGTGGTGCAACTGAAAGAGGCCGTCACTCACATCACATTCGACGACATTGCCGAACCGGTGCTGCCCAGCCTCAACCGCAGTTTTTCGGCACCGGTGGTGGTGGAAGCGCAAACGGCCCGCGCCGATCTCGCCTTCCTCGCCGCCCATGATGATGATCCGTTCGCGCGCTGGGAGGCGTTCCAGCGCCTGGCCCTGTCGGTGCTTTCCACCGATGATGATCCGACCGAACTGGTGACGGCGGTGCGCGGCACCTTGCTGGATCCCGGCCTTGATGCAGCCTTCAAGGGCGAAGCGGTGTTGTTGCCGACCGAGGCGTTCATCGGTGATTGCGCGGAATTGGTGGAGGTGGAGGCCATCCACCGCCGCCGTGATGCCGCGCGCCTTGCCATCGCTCAAGGCTTGGAAGAGCTGTGGTGGCAGACCTATGCGCAGACCACTGCGGCGCTCAGCAGCGATCCGGCGGCGCTCACCCCCAAAGCCAAGGGCGCCCGCCGGCTGGCCAATGTCGCACTGGGTTACCTGGTCACCGCCGGTTCGGAAAAGGCCTTTGCCGCCGCCCGCCACCAGTACGACACGGCCGCCACCATGACTGATCGCATGGGTGCGATGACGGCGCTGGTGAACAATCCTTCGGCCGAGCGCGAAGCCGTGCTGGCGGATTTCCATCAGCGTTTTGCCAGCAATCCCGATGTGATCGACAAATGGTTCAGCGTGCAGGCGTTGGCCAACCGGCCCGACGTGCTGGACAATGTGAAGGCGCTGATTGGCCACCGCGATTTCACCATCGTCAATCCCAACCGGTTGCGCAGTCTGATCGGGGCCTTCGCGGCCAACCAGCGCTGGTTCCACAACGCCGATGGCGCCGGCTATCGCCTGCTCGCTGATCAACTGATCGCGGTGGATAGGGTCAACCCGCAGAGCGCTGCCCGGCTGGCTGTGCCGCTGGGCCGCTGGCGCCGGTTCGATGCAGCCCGCAGCGCCCTGATGCGCGCTGAGCTGGAACGCATCGCCGGCACCACCGGCATGTCCAAGGACGTGCTGGAAATGGCATCCCGAGCGTTGGCATGACGCACGGAGCGCCGCCGCTCCCGCTGTTCTTTCACCCCGATTATGCGCCGCCGCTGCCGCCAGGGCATCGTTTTCCGATGAGCAAGTATTCGCTGCTTCCGGGTGAACTGGCTGCGCGAGGGCAGGAGGTGACGACGCTGTCCCCTGATTTGATGCCGGTGGAATGGCTGCACGCCGTCCACGATCCGGCCTATGTCGATGCCGTGCTGGCCGGTGCTGTGCCGCCCGCTATCGAACGCCGCATTGGCCTGCCGGTCACGCCCGCCGTGGCCCGCCGTACCAGGTTGGTGGCCGGCGGCACGTATGGTGCGGCGTTCCACGCCCTCACCCACGGCTGGGCCGCAAACGGCGCCGGCGGCAGCCATCACGCCGGGCCGGACGGTGGCGCCGGCTATTGCGTCACCAATGATCTCGCCATCGCCACCAACCGGCTGGTGGCTGAAGGTGCCGCGCGCTGCATCCTGATCGTCGATTGCGATGTGCACCAGGGCGATGGCACCGCTCATATCATGGCCGGGCGCGACGATATCTTCACCCTGTCGATCCACGCCGAAAAGAATTTCCCGGTGCGAAAGGCGCGCTCTACCCACGACATCGGCCTGCCTGATAACACTGGCGACGCGGATTATCTCGACGCGCTCGAACCGGCGCTCAGCGCGCTGCTGACCCGGCATCGCCCGCAATTGGTGCTGCATCAGGCCGGGGTTGATCCCCACCGCGACGACCGGCTCGGCCGGCTGGCACTGACGGATAATGGCTTGGCCGCCCGCGAGACGCTGGTGGCGCAGCTTGTGGCGCGGGCCGGGGCGGCGCTGGCGGTCACGCTGGGCGGCGGTTATGCCGTTGATCCGTCCGATGTCGCCCGCCGCCATGCGCTGGCGCTCAGTGCCAGTTGGCAGGCGTGGACCGCCCGTGCGAGGGATGCGGCCGCCTGACCGCGTAAGGCCGGTGTGAAGATGGTAGCTCTCGCGCCCGGATCAGCTCCTCCCGCCGCCACCTTGGCGACGGTGCTGATGCTGCGTGTGGCGGATGGTGATAGCGCAGCCTTTACCCAATTGGTGCGTCTGCTCGAACGGCCGGCACTGGCGCTGGCAACGCGCACGCTGATGGACCGGGCCGGGGCCGAAGATGTCTGCCAACAGGCCTTCACCCGGCTGTGGACGCACGGGCCCCGCTTCGATCCGGCGCGCGGCAGTGCGGAAGCCTGGTTCCGCCGCATCCTCGTCAATCTCTGCCTCGATCGCCGCCGCACCATCCGCCCGGTGCAACCATTGGATGCCGCTGCCGAACTGGCCGATCATCGCCCTGATCCCGAAGCCGCCGCCATCCGCGCCGATGGCCATGCCCGGCTTGAACTGGCCATGGCCCGCCTCAGTCCGCGCCAGCGGCTGGCGCTCAGCCTGTTTCACGGCGACGGGCTGAGCATGGCCGAAATCGCCGACCAGATGGACACCACCGCCAAGGCCGTCGAGGGATTGCTCGGCCGCGCCCGTAATGAATTGCGAACTCAGATGAACGAAAGCCTGCCCACGTGACCGCCGCTCTCCCACCCGAAACCGATCTGGATGCGCTGCTTGCCCAATGGGCTGCAGCCCCGGCCGCAGGTGCGTCGGTTGATGTCGCCGCCATCCTGGCGCTGCCGCAGGAGCGCGAAGCACCGCGTCGCGCGGCCCAAGCCTGGCGCCCGGCCCTGATGGCCGCCAGCCTGGCGCTGGTGGTTGCGGTGGGCGGCTGGCTTGGCCTTTCTGATCGTTTTGCCCCCACTATCCCAATCGAAGTTGCTGCCTCGCCGTCGGTCGAGGCGGGAGCGGGCGAGGCGGATGCCGCCTTTGCCTTGGTATTCACGCCGACTGCTGCCGAGGAAGACCTGATATGACCCGCAAGCTGCTGTTGGCGGCGATGATCGCCGCCCCCCTGATCTCTGCCATGGCTTTCACCGCCCCCGCCTTTGCCCAACCGGCGCCGCCCGCGCCGCCAGCTCCGGCTGCCACTCCCCATCACGCCGCTCCTGACCACGGTGGCGGTCCCAGGATGGGCCGTCACATGGGCATGTTCCCCTCCATGAGCGAGACGGGACGTGCGATCATGCGCGAGGCCATGATGGCCGGCGGCAATCGCCGCGACGACCGCCAGAAGGTGGAAGCCGCGCGCGAGAAAATGCTGGCTGCGCTGGTGGCCGAGCGTTTCGATGCCAGCGCCGTCAAGCGCGCCATGGACGAAGAGCGCACCGTGTCCGACGCCACGCGCCAGCAGCGTCAGGCTGCGATGCTGGCCGCTTTCCAGAAGCTCAGCCCCGAAGACCGCAAGGCCTTCGTGACCGACAGCCGCGCCATGAAAGCGCGCATGCAGGGCCGCATGGAGGGCTGGCGCGATCGGATGCACCAGCGCCGCGGTGGCGAGCCACGCCCGCTACCGGCGCCGACCGCGCAGCCCATGGAAGGCTGATTCCAAATCTCCTGGACGGGGCTTCAGCCCCGCACCTCAGGCCTGCCAGCCCGTCTGGCGGGCCACTTCGTTCCAGACCAGTTCTGCCAGCCGCCGCACCACCGGGCCGGTGTGACCGTCGGCCACCGCCTGGCCATCGATGCGCACCACCGGCAGGATCGGCGCGGTGGTGGAGGTGAGGAATGCCTCATCGGCGCTCAGCGCCTCAACCAGCGTGAACGGCCGTTCCTCCACCACCAGCTGCGCCTTGCGCGCCAGCCGGATCAGGCTGTCCCGCGCAATGCCGGGCAGGATCGCCGTTCCGGTGGGGTGGGTGATGATGCGCCCGTCCTTCACGATCCAAGCGTTGGTGCTGCTGCCTTCGCGCACCGTTTCACCGGTAACCATCCACGCCTCGAACGCACCGGCCTGTTTGGCGGCCTGTTTGGCCAGTACGTTGGGCAGAAGGCCCGTGGTCTTGATGTCCACCCGGCCCCAGCGGTTGTCGGGCTGGGTGATGACGCCGATGCCGGTGTCGAGCTGACGCAGACGCTGGGCGAAATCAAAGCGTCGTACCGTCATGACGAGGTTCGCCGGCGCTGCTCCTGGAAACGCGTGATCACGTTTCGCCGTGCCGCGGCTGACCTGCATGTAGATGATGCATTCGCAATGACCGTTGGCCGCAATCAACCGCCGCGCCTGCAGGGTGAGCGGGCCATTGGCGATATCCAGCACGATGCCCAGTTCCGCCAGATTGCGGCGCAGGCGGACAAGGTGCGGCTGCCAATCCAGGATGCGCCCGTTCATCACCGCGCACACTTCATACACGGCATCGCCGAACTGGGTGCCACGATCCTCGATATGCAGGGTGGCACCGGCCAGCGGCAGGATGCGCCCGTTGACATAGGCCAGTTGCGGCATGGTGTTGCGACCCCGGTGACTTGATGATGGGAAGCGTCTAGCGGCTGAGGCTCCTGATTGTCGAGAGAGACACGATGACCACCCAGCTTGTCTGGTTCCGCAACGATCTGCGCCTCGCTGATCATGCCGCCCTTATCGCCGCTGCCGCACGTGGCCCGGTGGCGGCGGTGTATGTGCTGGATGACGAGACGCCGGGCGCTTGGCGCATGGGCGCCGCCCAGCGCTGGTGGCTGCACCACAGCCTGCTCGGCCTGTCGCGGAGCATCGCCGAGCATGACGGCCGGCTGATCCTGCGCCGTGGCCGCGCCGGGCCGATCGTACAGGCGCTGGCCACAGAGCTGGGCGCCGAGGTGCACACGCTGACGCACCATGAGCCGTGGGCGGCGGTGCAGGTAACGGAAGCCGGTGCTGTGAACGAGCATCTCGGCGTCACACTGGCGCCGCCGGAAAGCGTGTTGAGCGGAACCGGCGGGCGCTATCGCATCTTCACGCCGTGGTGGAAAAAGCTGCTCGAACAAATGCCGCCGCCGCGCCCACGGCCGGTGCCCGATGTGCCCTGGGCCGATTTGGGCCGCATCGCCAGCGATGATCTGGCTAACTGGAGCCTTCTGCCAACCGCGCCGGACTGGTCGGGCGGCTTTGCAAACTGGCAACCGGGCGAAGCCGGGGCCGCCGCGCGCCTAGCCGATTTCGCGCGCCGTGCCGCCGGCTATGACGCAGCGCGCAACTTGCCTTCAGTGGAGGGCACCTCACGCCTGTCCCCGCATCTGGCGCTGGGCGAAGTTTCGCCGAACACCGCCTGGCATGTGATTGCCGATGCGGTGGGCGAGACCGTGGCTGAGCCTTACTTACGTGAACTGGGCTGGCGCGATTTTGCTGCCAACATCATCGAACAATTTCCCGATCACGCTGACGCGCCCAACCGCGAAGCTTTTGCCCGCTTCCCGTTCATCGACGATCCCGCCGGCCTGCACGCTTGGCAGCTTGGCCAGACCGGATACCCGATTGTGGACGCCGGCATGCGACAACTCTGGGCCACCGGCTGGATGCACAACCGTGTGCGCATGATCACGGCGAGCTTCCTGGTGAAGCACCAGTTGATCGACTGGCGGCACGGCGAACGCTGGTTCTGGGATTGCTTGGTTGACGCTGATTACGGCAGCAACGCCCAAGGCTGGCAGTGGGTAATGGGATCAGGCGTCGACAGTTCGCCCTTCAACCGGATATTCGCACCCGTCGGCCAAAGCGCCAAGTTCGACGCGGCCGACTATATCCGTTGCTGGGTGCCGGAACTGTCGAAACTGCCCGACGATCTGATCCACGCGCCGTGGGTCGCCGGGGTTGCGCTGATCCGCGCTGGCGTGAAACTGGGGCGCGATTATCCGTCACCGATCGTCAATCACGAAGCCGCCCGCGCCCGCGCGTTGCAGGCATGGGCGGCCGTGAAGGCGGATTAGGCCAGATCGAACACCAGCGCTTCCGCACCCTCATCCGAAGAAAGAGCAAGCGCGGCAGCATCCTTCACCGCCAAGCCATCGCCCTGCTTCAGCGCATGGCCATCGACCACCAGACTGCCGCGCGCCACCTGCACCCAGGCATGGCCGCGGTTGATGGGGGCGGCCAGCGTGCCGCCCGGTGCCAGCACGACTCGGGCGATGCTGGCGTCGCTGTGGATGGTGACGGCACCTTCCGGCGCACCCGGCGCGGCCACGATGTCCAGGCGCGTTTCCCCATCCGCAACGGTGGGCAGCGTCTTCTGCTCGTAGCCCGGTGCGATGCCCCGTTGGTTGGGCAGTAGCCAGATCTGCAGCAGGTGCACCGGGTCGGTGGGGCTGGCGTTGAACTCGCTGTGGCGGATGCCGGTGCCGGCGCTCATGCGTTGGGCCTCGCCAGGTCGGATCACAGCGCCGCTGCCAATGCTGTCGCGATGTTCCAGCGCGCCATCCAGAATGTAGGTGACAATCTCCATATTGTCGTGGGGGTGGGTTGGGAAGCCGCCGCCACCGGCAATACGATCCTCGTTGATCACTCGTAGGGCGCGGAAGCCCATGATCTTCGGGTCATAATACTGCCCGAAGGAGAAACTGTGCGTCGCCTTCAGCCAACCATGATCGGCGCGGCCACGGTCTTCGGATTTGCGGTGCAGATAAGTGGGCATGTCTGTGTCTCCGGTTGGAGTGTTTGCAGCGCATATGGGGAGGCCGGCGCGCTGCACCAGACGCGAATGGGTCGCAGCAGCCATATCAGAACGGAATGACTTCGCCCTGCCAGTCGAGCAGCAGGCCGGATTGTGCCGGCGTGGCCTGATCGATCACCCGCAGCAGGTGACGCGCGGACTCCTCCGGCGTGAACAATGTCTTCACACCCTTCTGGAAGGGTTTCGACAGGCCTGAATCAACCGTGCCCGGATGTAGCGCCAGCAAGATCTGTTCCGGATTGCGCCGCATCTGTTCGATGGCCATGGTGTGGATCAGCTGGTTCAGCGCTGCCTTCGACGCGCGATAGCTGTGCCAGCCGCCCAGCCGATTGTCGCTAATCGAGCCGACGCGGGCCGACAGCGCTGCCAAAACCGTCTTGCGCCCTTTGGGCATCAGCGGCAGCACGGCGCGGGCAACGAGCGCGGGGCCGATGGTGTTGATGGCAAAGGCGGCGGTGAGGGCTTTGGCCGAAAGCTGGCTGTTGGCCTTTTCGGGGCTCAGCGCCGCCCCGTGCAGTACGCCGGTGGCAATGAACACCAGATCGGGCAGGGTGGTGAGGGCAGTCGCGGCGGTCTCGATGCTGGCCGGATCGGTCAGGTCAACGCCTGTGCTGCGGCTCCAGCGCGTCACGCTGGCCACTGCCGGATCGGAAACGAGCAGATCGGCAAAGGCGCAACCGAGGCCGCCTGTGGCGCCGACAATCAGCGCGTGGAGGCCAGACTGGAAACTAGGAAGGAGATTCATGCTCACCGCTTAGCGCCCTAGCCGGGCAGGGGCAGGGGCCGCGAGGTCGCAGCCTGCGCTATTCCTTCGAACTGATTATTCCTTTTCCATCGTGCACTGCAGCGGGTGCTGGTGCTGGCGGGCGAAATCGATGACCTGGTTCACCTTTGTCTCGGCGACTTCATAGGTAAAGATGCCGCAAACGCCCACGCCGCGCTGATGCACATGCAGCATCACCTGCGTCGCATCCTCGATACTCATTTTGAAGAACCGCTGCAGGGTGAGGACAACGAATTCCATCGGGGTATAATCGTCGTTCAGCATCAGCACCTTGTACAGCGCTGGCTTGGCCGTCTTGGTTTCGGGCTTGGTTGCCAGGCCCACGCCGGTGCGGCCGCCGCCGCCGGCGTCGCGCTCTTCATCAGTCATGCGCGGCTCAAGTCCAAACAGCATCAAGAGGAATCCGGGAAGCAAGGGGGACGGGCGAACCTTTTATAGCAAAAAATGCCCGCAAAAAAAGGGGCGCTGCCGTCACACGGCTGACGTCACACAGGGACCGAATGAAAAGGGCGAGCAGCCATATCGGCCGCTCACCCTTCGCTGTTGCATGCAGCCCGGAATGCGGGCAGCGCGTTTACTTGGCGGTCCAGACCGACTTCAGCTTGTCAGTGGCGATCGCCATCTGGTTTTGCATCGGCTCCATCACTTCGCCAGCCAGCTTAACCATCATTTCGGTCATCTTGCTGTACTGGGCGACGGCTTCGTCGAACTGGGTCTTGGCGAATTCGCTCTGCAGCTGCATCAAATCGTTCGGGGTCTTGGCGGAAGCCAGGGTCTTCACCATAGCCGATGTTTCTTCGAACGACTTCTTCGACGCTTCGGTCATGTGCGCCATCAACTGCTCAACGCCGGCAGTGGCGGCCTTGGCCGAAACCATCAGTGCATCGACGTTGGCACGGGTCATTTCGGTCATCTCGTCCATGCTCTTCAGGCTGGCTTCGACGGCTTCCTTCGACTTGGCGGTCACCTGTTCCATGGCAGCCTTGCCGTTGCTGAGCGCAGCTTCGGCTTGGGTGTTGAGCTGGGTAACTGCAGAACGAACAGTGTCCTGGGTGGTTTCAAAGGCAGTAGCCATGATCGGTTCCTTTCGTGCGGGATCGTGAGAGGGAGAAGATGAGGTAATCGGAGCGACAGCCGTGACGGGTGCCACATCCGCAGGTTCCGGCGTGAAGGGCGCCCGGGCGGCAGGGACCGCCATCGGTTCCGGTGCCACGGCAGTTTCGACCACCACTTCAGCCACGGACGGTTCCGGCGCAGAATCGATGGTCAGGGCTTCAGTCATTGGCGCAGGTGCCGCCGCGGCCGGCACCTTCGACTTCACCGGCGCACGTTTGGCGGCAGGTTTGGACTTGGGCGCTAAGGTCTTGGCGGTCATCTACGTCTCCGACTTTGCTGCAATGCAACATATGCAGATGCCGGACTGGATACAAGTGGGCGATGTTGCAGTGCAGCAAAAAAGCTGTTCGATGCGTATCAGGCCCAGCGCAAACCCTTGTCATCAGGGGAAAGTGTTTTGCCAGCCTTCGTGGCCGTGGCCACCAGCATTGCCGCAACGGCGCTGCGATTGTCGCTGGCCGGGCTGCCGGCGAACGCGGCGGCCACCGAATCGGGTCAGGTGCAGCCCTGCGGCACCTCCACCCCATCATCCGTGACCACCAGTGCCCGCATCCGGTTCAGGTCGGCCACCAGCATGGCACAGCCGGTCACCAGCGGTGCGATGCCGTCGATGGCATCGCCGGAAAATTGCCAATCGACACTGGTGTCATCCAGCCCGGCGATAACCAGTGTGCCCAGCGGAGCGCCGGCCATGGCATTCTCGCTGGCGCCAAGCGCAAGGCGCAGCATCCGCCCGGTCAACCGTTGCGCACCCGACATGATCAGTTCGTTAATCTCGGCATCGGGCTTCACATTGTGCAGCAGTTCGCTTGCCGTCATCACGCTTGCAATCGGCGTTGCCAGATCATGGCACAGCCAGCGCACTACCCAATGGCTCAAGCCACTTATCAAACCACCCTCGGCTCGGAGGAGGGATCCTTGCCCTCGCCATCGTCTCGCATCATCAGGCCCAGCGCGATCAGGCGGCCATCGCCATCCTGCGCCAGTTCGAAATCCAGCCGCTGCCCCGGCAGCAACCGCTCCAACCCGGCGGCAATCACCGCCGAAACATGCACGAACACATCACGCGGCCCCAAATCCGGCGTGATGAAGCCAAAACCCTTTTTGCCATCAAACCACTTCACTTCGCCACTGGCCATCATGTCACCTCGATGGCGATGGGCTGAAATGTGGCTGGGCCGGGTCCAGAGCCATGCGGCACCCAGGCGGTGATTTCCTCGCCAGCGACGATCAGCCAGATCTGACCATTATCATTGGCCCGCGCTGCATCACGTGCCGAGGGTTCGCGCCGGCCATTGGGGTGGCTGTGCCAGTGGCCGATCACCCGCTGGCCACCCCCCCGCGCTGAGCGGTGCGTGGCCAGCAGCGTGGCAGGATCAATCTCGAAACTGCGCGCCGGATCGGCCGCAACATTGCGGGCGGTTACCAAGCTTTCCACTCGTCCATCCACGCCAATCAGCAGTCCGCAAACTTCCGCTTGCGGGGAACCGGCTGCTGCATCCAGCAAAAACTGCCGATCCCCGCTTGATATCTGCAACTTCATGCCAACATCGCTAGGCTATGGAGGCTAAAAAGTCGATATTGATCACCTTGCCGGCCAAGGCCTCCGGCCAGCGCCTGGACAAGGCATTGGCGGAAGCCGTGCCGCTGTACAGCCGCGAACGGTTGAAGAACCTTGTGCAGGGCGGACGGCTTTCCGGCCCGGCTGGCGTGATCTGGGATCCGGCCGCCAAGATGAAGGGTGGGGAAACGCTGACCCTCGACGTGCCCGAAGCCCGCCCGTCGGACACCGTCGCGCAGGATATCCCGCTCGCTATCGCTCACGAGGATGACCATCTGCTGGTTGTTGATAAACCCGCCGGTCTGGTCGTGCATCCGGCCGCCGGCAATTATGATGGCACGATGGTCAATGCGCTACTGCACCATTGTGCCGGGCGGCTTTCGGGCATCGGCGGGGTGGCGCGGCCGGGCATCGTCCACCGTATCGACAAGGATACGTCGGGTCTGCTGGTCGTCGCCAAGACCGACAAGGCCCATGAAGGCCTCGCTGCGCAATTCGCCTGCCATGATGTTGATCGCCGCTACACCGCCGTTGTCGGCGGCGTGCCGGTGCCGCCTGCCGGCCGTATCGAAGGAGCGCTCGCTCGCAGCACGACGAACCGCCAGAAAATGGCGATCGTTAAGGATGGCCGCGGCAAACATGCCATCACCCATTTCCGCACCGTGGTGGCCTTCGATAACGCCGCGCAGGTGGAGTGCCGGCTGGAGACGGGCCGCACCCACCAGATCCGCGTTCACATGGCGTCCATCGGCCATGCCTTATTGGGTGATGCCGTGTACGGACGCACCCCCGGCAAGCTGGCCCCGTTGCTCAAGGACCTGGGCTTTGACCGCCAGGCCCTGCACGCCGCCACCTTGGGGTTTGTGCATCCTGTGACCCAAGAAAGGCTTTCTTTCGAAAGCCCCCTGCCAGCCGATATGGTGGCGTTGATCGGTCGCCTTTATGGGACCGTGGAGGAGTGAAGCGATGAGTTCTAACCTGCCTGTCGTGAAACAGAACAGCATCCCGGCGCTCGGATCTGAGGCCGGGCTGAACCGCTATCTGGCCGAAATCCGCAAGTTCCCGCTGCTGAGCCCGGAACAGGAATATATGCTGGCCAAGCGCTGGGCCGAACATCAGGATCCGGCGGCGGCCACCAAGCTGGTCACCAGCCACCTGCGCCTCGTCGCCCGCATCGCAATGGGCTATCGTGGCTATGGCCTACCGGTGAACGAGCTGATCGCTGAAGGCAATATCGGCCTGATGCAGGGCGTGCGCAAATTCGATGCCGAAAAGGGTTTCCGGCTGGCCACCTACGCCATGTGGTGGATCAAGGCGGCGATTCAGGAATATATCCTGCGCAGCTGGTCGCTGGTGAAGATCGGCACCACGGCTGCCCAGAAGAAGCTGTTTTTCAACCTGCGACGCCTGAAAGGCAAAATCGGCGCGGTGGAGGATGGCGATCTGCGCCCCGAGCAGGTGGAGCATATCGCCACCACGCTGGGTGTTGCCGAAGACGAAGTCGTCTCGATGAACCGGCGCATGGGCCATGGCGGTGATGCAAGCCTCAACATGCCGCTGCGCGAAGAAGGCGAAGGCCAGTGGCAGGATTGGTTGGCCGATGATGGCCCGCTGGCGGACGAACTGCTGGCCGACAGCGAGGAACGCGATCAGCGCCATACGCTGCTGGTCACGGCTATGGCCACGTTGAATGAACGCGAGCGCGACATCCTCACCCAGCGTCGGCTGATCGATGAACCTGAAACGCTGGAGGAACTCAGCCAGCGTTACAGTATCAGCCGCGAACGTGTGCGCCAGATCGAAGTGCGCGCCTTTGAAAAGCTCGCCAAGGCGATGCAGGAAGCCGCCGCCGAGCAGCGCCTGCTGCCCGAACAAGTCTAAGCAATTGACGGCTGTGCCCGACTGGCGGCACATGCAGCCATGATCGGGCGGGCCTTGGGATTTCTTGTCAGCTGGTTCTTCCGGCTGCTAGGCGCGATTTTCGTGCTCAGCCTGATGTGGGTGATCGCCTATCGCTTCCTGCCGCCGCCCATGACCTGGCTGATGGCACGCGATTCTGTGGCCGGCCAAAAGGTGCAATATGCTTGGGTGCCCATGACCGCCATGTCCCGCAGCCTGCCGCGCGCGGTGATCGGGGCGGAAGATGCCAATTTCTGCTATCACCACGGCATTGATTTCGAGGCCGTGAAGGCGGCAGCGCAGGCCAATTACCAGGGCCGCAAGCTGCGCGGTGGTTCCACGATCAGCCAGCAGACGGCCAAGAACGCCTTTCTGTGGCCGCAGCGGTCCTATGTGAGGAAGGGTCTGGAGGCGTATTTCACCGGCCTCATCGAGATCTTTTGGGGCAAGCCGCGCATCATGGAAGTCTATCTCAACATCGTCGAGATGGGCCCCGGCATCTATGGCATGCCAGCGGCCTCAAAACATTATTTCGGCACCACGGTTGATCGCCTCAGCCCGAAACAAGCTGCCCGGCTGACCGCGATCCTGCCGCAGCCGATCAAACGCAGCGTGGCCAAGCCATCGAAAAGCGTCCGGCGTTATGCTCGCCGCATCGAACGGCGGGTGAAGGTTGTGCGCGACGAAGGGATTGATACCTGCCTTTGGAAGTGATCGGCGCACGCCCGACAAGTGCTAATTTCACCCCGGCGAAAGCCGGGGCTTATCTCCCAAATGCCAAACCAGCATCAACGTGCAGGTAATTGGTCCTGACTTCCGCCTGGGTATTGGCAAGGGTCAGCTATTTGGCACCACCAGATATTTTTGCCCCGTCGCGCGGCGATACCAGCCGGCCACGGCTTCGGGTTCCAGCATCCCTTCAAGGCTCACTTTGTCGCTGTAATTGCTAGCGAAAGTGGTGGTCAGCTCATCGGCAACGCGCTGTTTCAGGCGGGCAAAGGTACCCGGGCCGAAAGTGCGCATGCGCGGGAACAGAAGCCAGCCGCCCATCGACCACGCCATGCCGAACCCGCGGCCAAACGTCGTCGGCGCCATGTCCAGCCCGCCATAAATATAGACCTGCTTCAGCACCTCCGAACCATAACGGCTGTAGCCACCGGCGCGCGCGTTCACCGCCGCTTCCATCGCGGTGAGGATCTGCCCGGCCAGCTGCCCACCGCCGATGGCATCAAAGGCCAGGGTTGCGCCGGTTTCGGTGCAGGCCGCTACCAACTGCGCCATGAAATCGGGCGCGGTCGAATCGATCACGTGGGTGGCGCCGATGCGCTTTAATATCGCCACCTGTTCCGCCGAGCGCACGATATTGACCAGCGGCACGCCATCGGCCTTGCAGATCTTCACCAGCATCTGGCCGAGGTTGGACGCAGCAGCGGTGTGGATGATGGCGCTGTGGCCTTCAGCGCGCATGGTTTCGACAAAGCCAAGCGCCGTCAGCGGGTTGACGAAGCAGGATGCGCCCTGTTCGGCGGTCGCACTTTCCGGCAGCAGCAACGCTTCTTCTGCCTTTACCACGCGATATTCGGCATAGGTCGCGCCGCCGATGATGGCGACCTTGCGGCCAAGCAGATGCTCGGCGCCCGCGCCGGCTGCCACCACGGTGCCGGCGCCCTCATTGCCGCACGGCATCGCCTGATCCGCCCGTGCCGCCATCGCCCGCATCATCGCCGGCGGCACCATGGCCCGGATGGCGCCTGGTTCGCCGCGAACGGTCGACATGTCGGCCGCGCCGGTGAGCAGCCCGATGTCGGACGGGTTGATGGGGGCCGCCTCGATGCGGATCTTGATCTCGCCGGCTCCAGTCTCCGGTTCCGGCACCTCGGTTAGCGCGAGGATGAGTTCACCGGCAGAGGTGATGGTCGATTGGATCTGGCGCATTGGACTTGGTCCTTCGGTTGAAATCAGAAATCAGGCAATTTGAAGCCCGGCGGCAGTTGCATGCCGGCGGTGAGCTTGCCCATCTCGGCGCTGCCGGCCTGATCGGCCTTGGTCTTGGCGTCATTGAAGGCTGCCACAATCAGGTCTTCCAGCATTTCCTTGGAATCAGCCGTCAACAGCGACGGGTCGATGTTCAGGCCGCGCACGGCGCCGCGGGCGGTGGCGCGCACCGTCACCAGGCCGCCGCCCGACGCGCCTTCCACCTCGATCTGGTCGAGCTGGGCCTGGGCGCGGGCCATCTGTTCCTGCACGTTGCGGGCGGCGTTCATCAGTTCTTCAAGGTTGGGCATGGTTCTTCTCAGGCGCTTTGTTTGAGGGGGGAAAGTTCGGCTTCGGGAAAGGCCGCCAGCAGCGCGGCCACGGTGGGATCGGCGCGCATTTGGGCTTCCAGCGCGGCGAGCCGGGCAAGCTCTGTTTCGCGCAAGGTGGGTTCGCCGCCGTCAGTCTGCCATTCGATCTGCCATTTCTGGCCAGTCCATTCCTCCAGGCTGCGCGCGATGGCCAGTGGCACATCCTTGGGCAGGCCGGCCGCAGCAAGCACCAACCTGGGCGGGGCCCAGCTCACCAGTCGCACATCGTCGGTCAGATAATGCGCCAGCCGCGCCTCGCTCTGGTGGCGGAACAGCGCCACCATCGTTTCGAAACTGGGGGGCAATTCGCCGGCCTTAGGCGCGCTGACCAGCGGCGCAGCGGGCAGAACAGCCGCCGGTGCGCCTGATGGGGCAGGGGCAGAGGCAGGGGCGGAGGGAGCTATGACAGTCGCGCCCTGTTGCTGTAATTGCTTCACCAGCGCGCCAGGGTCGGGCAAGTCGGCGGCATGGCAAAGCCGCAGCAGCGCCATTTCTGCGGCCTGCAATGGCACCGGCGCAGCCTGCACTTCTTCCAGGCCTTTGAGCAGCATCTGCCACAACATCGACAAGCGCGGGAAGGTGAGCGCCTGCGCCCAGCCATCCAGCGCCGCCTGTTCCTCGGCCGACAGCAGCGGATCGCGGCGTGGCGCTAGGCGCTGGCGGGTGATGCCGTGGACCAGCCCCAGCAGCTCGCGGATCAGCTGCGCCGGATCCTGCCCCAGATCATATTGCCGGGCCACGGCGGCCATCACTTCGCCCACCCGGCCTTCCAGCACATGGCCGAACAGGGCGCGCACCGCACCGCGATCAGCGAGGCCCAGCATGTCGCGCACGGCGTCTGCCGTGATCATCTCGCCGCTGTGGGCAATGGCTTGATCAAGGATGGAAAGGCCGTCGCGCACGCTGCCCTCGGCGGCGCGCGCCACCAGCGCCAGCGCGTCGGTTTCAAACTGCACCTGCTCCTGTTGGAGGATGCGGGCGAAATGCTCAGCCAGCGTTTCAGCCGAGACGCGCTTCAGATCGAAGCGCTGGCAACGCGACAGTATCGTTGCCGGCACCTTGTTTACCTCGGTGGTGGCCATGATGAATTTCACGCCCGAAGGCGGTTCTTCCAGCGTTTTCAGCAGCGCGTTAAACGCCGCCTTAGACAGCATGTGGACTTCGTCGATAATGTGGATCTTGTACCGGGCGGAGACGGCGGCATAGCGCACGCCCTCGATGATCTCGCGCACGTCATCCACGCCGGTGTTCGATGCCGCGTCCATTTCAACTACGTCCATGTGGCGGCCTGCCGCGATGGCAACGCAGGGCTCGCACACGCCGCATGGATTGATCGTCGGGCCGCCGCTGCCATCAGGCCCGATGCAGTTCAGTGCCTTGGCAATGATGCGCGCCGTGGACGTTTTCCCCACCCCGCGCACGCCTGTCAGCAGCCAGGCCTGCGCCAGCCGGCCGCGCGCGATGGCGTTGCCCAATGTTTGCACCATTGCCTGCTGGCCGAGCAGCGAATCAAAGGTGGCCGGGCGATATTTGCGCGCCAGCACGCGATAGGCTCCAGAGGCCGTTGGCACTGGTGCCGTTGCCGGCAGTTCAAGGCCCGGAAAGGCGATATCGGATTCGTCTGACATGTGGCTTTGTCTTACCGCGCCGCGCCCCCTCCGTCACCTCTGCCTGTGACGCCAGTTTTGCGGGCTTGCACTTCAGCGCGACACTCGCCATATGCGCCCTGGGAGCCGGGCGGACAGGCCGCTCGCCAACCCGGTCAGGTCCGGAAGGAAGCAGCCGCAACGATTCCGGTCTGGGTCGTTCCCGGCTCCCACCCCATCAGCGCACGCAAACGAGCATCGGCCTTTGCGCCGCTTTTGGCTCTGCCTGACGCGGCAGCGCGACCATTGCTGTGGCAGCGATCTTCGCCTTTTCCTCGGTGGTGAGCGGCGGCAGGTCATCAACTGTCATCAAATGGCCAGAGCAGCCGTTGATGGCGCCGTCCTTCAGTTCGCCTGGCTTGAGCGCCGTCTGCAGCGCTGGCTTGCTTGCCGGTGTGCCCTTCGCTTCGCCTGGGTGGCAACTCCACGGCATGCCGAGATAAAGTGGTAGTGTGGCGACTTCGGCCGCGCACGCTGGAGCAGTTTCAGTCAGCTGCACCAGCAGCGCTACAAGCAAGGCATACATCAGGCGCTTGTCCAAAGCGCGATGTCAGAAAGCAGTGGGTTCTGTTCCGCCATCATGGTGGGGATGGGATGCCCCAAATGCCATGAGGTCTCGTAGTAAACACCCAGCATCTCGGCCATCTTCACGGCTGAAAGCCACGTTGCACTTTTGACGCGGGCACCATCCGGGCAGACGGGGCCGTCCGGCCAGCGCGCTTTCTCGAACCAGGTACGGGTTGCCTCTTCGTTGGAAAAGAGGCGGTTGAAATCACGCAGGGACAGGCAGGTGCTGTTCACACTTTGTATCTTTACATTGTAGTCGGCTTGTTCAAGGCGATAGGGCCGGTCCGCCTTACCGGCTGTTGTCGACCACGCTGCGTGGCATGCGCACATCCAAGCTGAGTATATCGGCGGTCAATTTCACCTGGCAGGCCAACCGGCTCTGGCGGTTGGCGCCGGCGGCGAAATCCAGCATGTCTTCTTCTTCTTCACTGGGCGCAGGTAGGTTGTCGACATCGCCGCCAACCAGATAGACATGACAGGTGGAACAGGCCATCGCGCCTTCGCAGGTGCCTTCCAGCGGCATGCCATGCGCTTGCGCCACATCCAGCAGGCGGTCACCGGGTTTGCTTTGGGCGATGGCTTCCTGTGAACCATCGGCAGATATGAAGCGGATGCGGACCATGACGGGCAATGTGCCGTGATCAGCCAGCTTCTGCAAGTTTTTGCCGCACTGCAGCATTTATCAGGGTGGCAGCCGCATCAATTTCAGCGGTGACGGTAAAGCGGCCAAAGCCCAGCCGTAGCGAGGCCTTGGCAGTGGTTTCCGGCAGGCCCAACGCGGTCAGCACATGGCTAGCCCGTCCGGTCACCGCCGCACAAGCTGAACCGGAAGAGATGGCAAGGCCGGGAAGATGCGGGAACAACGGCACCGTAACGCCGGGGAACGACAGGTTGAGATTGCCAGGCCAGCGCCGCTGCAAATCGCCATTGACCTGGGCCTGCACCGTCAACGCCGCCAGCAGCCGGTCGCGAAGGGTGAGGGCGTGGGCATGATCTTCGGTCATGCGTTTGTCGGCAATCCGCGCCGCTTCGCCCAGGCCGGCGATCAGGGTTGTGGGCAGCGTGCCTGAGCGGCCATCCTCCTGGCCACCGCCGTGCAGTAGTGGCGTGATTATGGTGAACGGCCGGCGATACAGTGCGCCCACGCCCTTGGGGCCATAGATCTTGTGCGCCGTGATGCTCATCAGGTCGATGCCCATGGCTTCAACATCCAGTTGCACCTTGCCGAACCCTTGAGCGGCATCAACGTGAAACACCGCGCCAACGCCATGGGCCAACGCCGATATCGCGGCCAAATCCTGTACCACGCCGATCTCGTTGTTCACCGCCATTACCGAAACCAGCGCCACATCCTCGCCCAGCGCACGTTCCAGATCGCCCAGATCAACCAGGCCGTTCGCGCGCACCGGCACGATGGTGAGCTGTGCGCCGATGCTGGCGAGATACTGGGCGGTCTCCAGCACGCTGCTGTGCTCGGTTGCCAGGGTCACGATCCGCCGCCGCGTCTGCCCCGGTGCGGTCAGAAGGCCCTTGAGCGCCCAATTGTTGCATTCGGTGGCGCCGCTGGTGAAGGCGATGGCTTCGTTGGGTGCATTGATCAGGCGGGCGACTTGCTCGCGGGCCAATTCGACCGCGGCCTTGGCCTTATAGCCCCACAGATGCGCGCTATGCGGATTGCCGAACCCGGCCACGCCCCAGGGTTCCATCACAGCAGCGACAGCGGGATCGAGCGGCGTTGTCGCGCCATAATCGAGGTAGATCGGCATGTTCACGCCGCGCCCTTTCGGCTTAACCGCGCTGCCATGGCAAGCCAGGCCGCCACAAATGCGTCAATCTCGCCATCTGTGGTAGAAGGCGACAGGCTGACGCGAATGGCCTCCCCCGCCGCCGCGCCGAGCCCCATCGCGGCAAGCACATGGCTGGATTTAACCTTGCCCGACGAGCAGGCGGCGCCGGCGGAGACCATGAACCGCTCCAGATCCAGCATCATCACCTGCGTTGACGCCGCCACGTGCGCCAAGCCGAAGCTGCTGATATTGGGCAGGCGCGGCGCGGCCTCGCCATGGACAATCGCGCCGCCGGCTTTCAATCGTGTTTCCAGCGCGATCCGCCGGGTGGCAACCGTGTTCCAGTCGTGCGTTTCGGCAACAGCAGCGGCAAAGCCCGCGATGCCGGGCAGGTTCGGCGTGCCGCCGCGATGGCCGCGCTCCTGCCCGCCGCCGCGCTGGATGGCGATCAGGCTTTCCGGATCGCGCACGATCAACGCACCAACGCCAGGCGGCCCGCCCAGTTTGTGGGCTGAAAGCGCCACGAAATCCGCATCATGCAGCACCATCTTGCCGGCCGCCTGCACCGCATCGACCAGCAGCATCCCGCCGGCATCCCGCACCAGCGCCGACACCTCGGCCAGCGGCTGGATCACCCCGGTTTCGTTGTTCGCTGCCTGCACCGCCACTAGCGCCGGGCCATCTGCCAACGCGGCAGCCAGTACCGCCAGATCGATGAGGCCGTTGCGATCCACCGGTAGCACCTGTGCATCATCGCGCGCCTGCAGCACCGCACTGTGCTCCGTCGCGCTCACCAGCAAACGGGGCCGCACTGGGCCGCTTAGGCGCGCGCCGCTCGCCGCCAGCGCAATCGCCTCTGTGCCGCCGCTGGTGAAAATGACATTCTCCGCCGCCACTCCGGCAGAGCGCGCCACCGCGTCGCGCGCGCCTTCCAGCAATGCGTTGGCCGCACGGCCGCCGCCATGCACGCTCGACGGATTCCCGATTAGCCCCAGCGCAGCCAGCACCGCCGCACGCGCGGCATCGCTCACCGGCGTGGTGGCAGCATGATCGAGATAGATTCGGCTTTTCATTGCAACTCGGCCTCTGGAGGCCATATAGGGCGCAACAGTCGCCTTGCACCAGAATTGGGAGCAGCATGCCCGAAGTCATTCTTACCGGCCCCGAAGGGCGTCTTGAAGGCCGTTACCAGCCCGGTGCCGGCCCGCGTGCGCCTGTCGCCATCTTGCTGCAGCCGCATCCGGCCCAGGGCACGATGAACCACCCGATCGTTCTGGCGCTTTATCAAAGCTTCGTGCGCCGCGGCTTCGCGACGCTGCGCTTCAACTTCCGCGGCGTCGGCCGCAGCCAGGGTACATTCGACAATGGCATCGGCGAATTGTCGGACGCCGCCTCCGCGCTCGATTGGCTGCAGCAGTTCAACCCGGAAGCCCACACCACCTGGGTGGGCGGCTTCTCCTTCGGTGCCTGGATCGGCATGCAGTTGCTGATGCGCCGGCCAGAAATCAAGGGCTTCATCTCGATCGCGCCGCCGGCCAACATGTATGATTTCACCTTCCTCGCGCCCTGCCCGTCGAGCGGGATCATCGTGGACGGCGAAAACGACGAAGTGGTGCCGCCGCCTGCCGTGCAGAAGCTGGTCGACAAGCTGAAGACCCAACGCCACATAACCATCCACCACAGCACCATCCCCGGCGCCAACCATTTCTTCCAGAAAGAAATGGACCTTCTGATGGGTGAGGTGGACTCCTATCTGGACATGCGGCTGGCCAACGGCGGGCGGTAGGTTGGCGGAAACAGACGCCCGCTTTGCCGTCAAGTTGCTTTTGCCGCTGCTGTTGCCGGATGCGGCCTTACTTTCAGCGCTCTCCAAAGTGCCGTTCGCAAAGGTGAATTCTGGCTGACAGGAAGACGTTACCGGAGAGTTGAAAACGGTGGCAGATTTTGGGTGGCGGTGGGCATCATGCCGATCAATATCTTTATGCTTGTTGCTGTGCGGCCACTTGTCACCCTTCTACTCGCATAGGCAGCTAATGGTGTGCCTTTGCTGGAATGACGATTAGGCCACCCGCCCACCGGGCATCGCCGCCGGCACACCCGTCGTCTCCGGCCAGCTCAGCGGCTTGCCATCCATCACTCGCACAGCCAGCCAGGCAAAAGCCTCGGCCTCCAGCGCGTCGCCGTTCCAGCCAACGGCTTCCACCGCATCGCAGGGCACGCCGCAGCGGGTCGTGAGTTCGCCCATCAGCACCGGGTTGAGCCGCCCGCCGCCCGTCACCAGCAGACGGCCAATCGGCGGCACATGGGTGAGGGCAAGGCGCACCGTCTCCGCTGTGAACGCCGTCAAAGTGGCTGCGCCGTCGCCGAGTGAGAGGCCGCGCAACGCACCGATATCCCAGGCGTTGCGGTCCAGCGATTTGGGCGGGGCGGCATCAAACCACGGATTGTCGCACAATGTTTGCAGCACATTTTCGTGGCACATGCCGCTGGTGGCGACTTTCCCATCTTCGTCGTAACTGCGACCAGTGTAGGCGCGCACCCAATCATCGATAAGGGCGTTGCCCGGCCCGGTATCGAAACTGCCCCAACCGCCATCCTCGGCAAACCAGGTGAGATTGCCGACCCCACCGAGGTTGAGCACACCCAACGGCCGGCCCAGTTCTTCCGATCGTGCGCGGTGATAGCCTGGCGCCAGCGGCGCACCCTGGCCGCCCGCGGCCACATCGGCGCTGCGGAAATCAAAGGCGACGGGAATACGCGTCGCCGCCTTCAGCGTGGCTCCGCAGCCGATCTGCCAGGTCCAGCGCCGATCAGGCCTGTGCGCAATCGTTTGGCCGTGAAAGCCGATCACCGCCACATCATCGCGGCGCGTGTGGGTGGCGGCGAGCAGGCGATGGACGGCCATGGCGTGCAGGCCGGTCGATTCCTGCTCCACCGCGTCGATCAGTGCATCGCGGGCCGGGGCGTGCATCTCCAGCGCGCGGGCCATGGCGGCGCGCAGGCGCGGGCGGAAATCCGGTTCATAGGGGAAGAACATGAAGGCGATGGGGTTCACCATCCCCTCGCCATCGGTTTCCACCAGCGCGGCATCGATGCCGTCGATGGAGGTTCCGGACATCAGGCCAATGGCAAGTCGCATCGTCATTTCACTAGGCTAGCGCAGCCGATGCCGACTGGCCATGCCTGCCGCGCCTGCCTATGTAACCGGAAATGCGCGTCGTTATCGCTTTCTGCCTTTTGCTGGCCAGCCCGGCCGCCGCCAATCCGCTGGCCGATCTGGTCGCCGGCCGCGACCACCGCGCGCCGCAGCTTTCGGGCGTGGTTGCAGTGGTGGCCGACAGAAACCACATTCTGCGCGCCGAAGCCCACGGCCTGGCCGATATTGCCGCGGACCGCCCGCTGCAGACCGACAGCGTGATCCGCGTCGCCTCCGTCTCGAAGCTAGTGGTCGCCATTGCCGTGTGGCGGCTGGCGGAACAGGGCAAGCTCGACCTTGACCGCGACGTGAGCACCTATCTCGGCTGGCACTTGCGCCACCCGGCACATCCAGATGTGCCGGTCACGCTTCGTCAGCTGCTTTCGCACACCAGCGGTATTGTCGATGGGCCGGGCTACAACTTCGGCCTTGAAGAGCGGTTGCAGGACAAACTGACCGTGCAGCATTGGGGCGCGGGCGCGCCGGGCAAGCGGTTCGAATATGCCAATCTCAACTATGGCCTGATTGCTTCGGTGATGGAGAAGGCCGCTGGGGAACGCTTCGACCGGCTGATGAACCGTCTTGTGCTGGCGCCGCTGAAGATCGACGCTGGCTACAACTGGCAGGGGGCGTCTGACGCTGCGGTGGCGCGTGCCGCCGTGCTTTACCGCAAGGGCCGCGATGAAACCGCCTGGAACCCGGCCGGGCCATGGCTGGCGCAGGTGGACGATCTGAAAGGTCAGCGCGCACTTTGCCCGGTGCGTAGCACGGGCGCCTGCGATCTGGCGGCGTATCGGCTCGGCGACAATGGCACGATCTTTTCCCCGCAGGGCGGCCTGCGCATCGCCATCCCCGATCTCGCCCGCATTGGCCAGTTGCTGCTGCGCGGCGGCGAAACAGGCGGTGTGCGCCTACTGAAACCGGCCACGGTCAAGGCCATGTTTACCCCCGTCTGGCTCGCTGGCGGTGTCGTGCCGGGCGATGATTATAATGGTCAGATGCTGTGTTACGGTGCCGGTCCGCACTGCCTTTCCGGTCGCGCCGGGGCGACCGATCAGCCGGTAAAGGGCGCGCGCTGGTGGGGGCATCTGGGTGAAGCCTATGGCCTGCTCGCCGGCCTGTGGATCGATCAACGGCAGAGCCGCGTTTTCGCTTATGCACTCACTGGCAGTAGCGACGATCCCTTCAAGTCGCCCCAAGTCGCATCGGCTTTCTCATCTGCAGAAGACATCATCATGGCGGAACTGGCGCGATGACCTTTCACATAATGGCCGCACTGCAACGCCTGTGCAACCGTTTGCAGGCCATGGTGGCCAAAGGAGGATTCGCATGATCGGTTACGCGCTTTTTGGCAGCAATGATCTGCCGCGCAGCTTTGCCTTTTATGATGCACTGTTCGCCAGCGTCGGCATCAGCCGTTTGATGGAATTTCCCACCGGCGCTGTGTGCTGGGGCACCAGCTGGACAGCGCCGATGCTGGGCGTTGGCCCGGCGTATGACGGCCAGCCGGCAACGGCCGGCAACGGCACCATGATCGCCCTGGTGCTTGATGAACGCACCAAGGTCGATGCCATGTATCAGGCCGCGATCGCAGCTGGCGGCAGCGATGAAGGGGCCCCTGGCGTGCGAGGCGAAGTAGGCCCACAGGCGTTCTACGGCGCCTATTTCCGCGATCCTGATGGCAACAAATTGTGCGCCTTCCGCGTCGGGCCTGCCTGAACGGATGGACCCGCTCAGTATCATTGCCGATGAACTGAAGCAGCGCGACCGTGAGCGTTGGCTGGCCTGCCTCTATGCGGCAGCGCCGGCCCGCCCTGGCCTGGTGGCGCTGCTAGCGCTGGACACGGAACTTGCGCAGTTGGTGGCGACAACCACGGAGCTCTTGCTGGGCGAGATCAAATTGGCTTGGTGGCGCGACCGTCTGGTCGAGTTGGATACCCAGCCCGCCCCGGCCCAGCCGCTCCTCCAGGCGCTGCAAGCCCGCGCGCTGCCGCGGCTCTCGGGCGCGAATCTGGCCACGCTGGAAGATGGTTGGCTGGCGCGGCTGAACGGCGATCCGGCTGGCGGTATGAGTGGTAGCGTGCGTCTGTTCGGCCTGGCCGCGCAGCTGTTGGGTTGCGATCCGGCCGAGGGTGAATATCTGGGCCGGGCGCTGGCGCTGGCGCAAAGCCCGCCAGAGCGCACATCTGTGCTGTTGCGCCCGCTGCGCGCCCTGGTGGAACTGGCGGCGCGTGATGCTGCCAAACACGCTGCCGGCCGTCCGCCCGAACCGCGCGGCACGCTGGCCCGGCAGGCGTTGATGTTCAAGGTGGCTGCACTGGGGCGCTGAGGCATCGTATCGGTTGTAACACAGGGTCTCGTGATGGTCGGAGCGATGACGTGCGCTGCATGTTTGGCTTTGTCGTGGCTCTGGTTGGCCTGTTGGGCGCCGGCCTGATCATCTGGCGCGCCCCGCCTGTCACCTAGCCTGCCGCCGCGCTGGCCGGGGCTGATCCGACGGCAGGCGACGGGCAGTGGCACTGCTGGAGGTGCCGATCTCCCCCCTGTCCGATGCCGAGCGCGAGGCGCGAAGATTGCGGCGCTACGACAAGGATAAGGTTGGCAGCGTCAATCGCGCCGAGTTTCTGGCCAATCGGCGCAAAAGCTTCGAACGGGCCGACCGCAACCGCGCGCGATGCCAGGCTGGATTTCGAGGAATTTGCCGTAGTGACGGCCACGAAACTCGCCCGCGCCGATCGCAAGGCTGATGGTTCACTAACCGCCAAGGAGTTTGCTGCGACCGCAGTGAAGCGCAAGCCAAGGGCTGACTGTGTCTGCCCGCCGCCGGGCTAGGAGTGAAGCTCAGGCCACTTTCATCCACTCGGCCAGATCAGCCCGCGCTCGCGAAACCAGGGCCGGCTTGCGCTGGTCTTTCTTCGGTGCTGGTTCCAGCGCCGGGAACAGCCCGAAGTTCACGTTCATGGGCTGGAAGGTCGCGGCTTCGGCGCCGCCGGTGATGTGATGGAGCAGGGCGCCCAGCGCGGTTGTGGCCGGCGGCGGCACGGGGTCGCGGCCCTGTCGCTGGGCAATGGCGAAACGCGCTGCCAACAGGCCAACCGCAGCACTTTCGACATAGCCTTCGCAGCCGGTGATCTGGCCAGCAAAGCGGATGCTGGGCCGCAGTTTCAGGCGCAGCGTTTCATCCAGCAGCACCGGCGACTTGATGAAGGTGTTGCGGTGTAGACCGCCCAACCGGGCAAAGTGTGCGTTCTCAAGCCCCGGGATCATGCGGAAAACCCGCACCTGATCCGCATGTTTCATCTTTGTCTGGAAACCGACCATGTTCCACAAGCTGCCCAAGGCATTGTCCTGTCGCAATTGCACCACCGCCCAGGCCCGCCTGCCGGTGGCGGGATTGGTCAGGCCCACCGGCTTCATCGGGCCGAACCGCGGCGTGTTGCGGCCACGCTCAGCCATCACCTCGATCGGCATGCAGCCGTCGAAATAGGGCGTGTTGGCCTCCCATTCCTTGAAACTGGCCATTTCAGCGGCCAGCATCGCGTCGATGAAGGCCTCATACTGTTCCTTGTCCATCGGGCAGTTCAGGTAATCCTTGGCTCCGCCCTTGTCCCAGCGCGACTGGAACCAGGCCACATCCAGATTGATGCTGTCGAAATGGATCACAGGCGCGATGGCATCGAAAAAGGCCAGCGCATCCTCGCCGGTCAGTTCGCGGATCGCTTCGGCCAACGGAGTCGCGGTCAGTGGCCCGGTTGCGATGATCACGCTGTCCCAGTCTTCCGGCGGCAGGCCGGCGATCATCTCGCGCACAATGGTCACGTTGGGATGGGCGGCCAGCGCCACCGTCACGCCATCGGAAAAAACGTCACGATCCACCGCCAGCGCCGATCCGGCCGGCACTCGCGCCTTGTCGGCTTCACGCATGATGATGCTGCCCAGTGCCCGCATTTCCTGATGGATCAGGCCCACGGCGTTGTTGTCGGGATCATCGCTGCGGAAACTGTTGGAGCAGACGAGTTCCGCTAGCCCATCGGTCTTGTGCGCGTCGGTGCCATGGGGCCCGCGCATCTCGTGCAGGATAACGGGAATGCCGGCTTCGGCGATCTGCCAGGCGGCTTCGGAACCGGCGAGGCCACCGCCAACGATATGAACAGGCTTGAACATGTGCGGCCTATAGGCTTGAAAGGTCAGGCTTCCAAGCGATTGCCGCAGCCAGGCAACACCGTGCCGCATTGCGGGAAGTGCTTCAAACGCCCCTGCGAAAAATGCTGCGGCGCGGCAGAATGTCGCTCTTTGGCCTTCCCATGGCCCATGGTGGTCGCTATAGCCCGAACGGTCTGACGGCGATGCGATGTCGTCCCTTTTTGGAAGTGATCTTTATGCACGTGCGGCCAGTTTGCGGCCGGGCCCCTCAGCGGCATATCCGGCAAGGTTGACGTCATGCCGAAATTGACCGTCGACGGGATCGAAGTGGAGGTGCCAAACGGCGCCACGGTGTTGCAGGCCTGCGAAGCGGCCGGCGCAGAAATCCCGCGTTTCTGCTATCACGAGCGCCTGTCCATCGCCGGCAACTGCCGCATGTGCCTGGTAGAAATGGAAAAATCGCCCAAGCCGGTGGCCAGCTGCGCCATGCCGGCAGCCGATGGCCAGGTGATCCACACTCGCACCGAAAAGGTGAAGAAGGCCCGCGAGGGGGTGATGGAATTCCTGCTCATCAACCACCCGCTCGATTGCCCGATCTGCGATCAGGGCGGCGAGTGCGATCTGCAGGATCAGGCCCTCACCTATGGCAAGGGTTCGAGCCGCTATGACGAGAACAAGCGGGCGGTGACCGAAAAATACATGGGCCCGCTTATCAAGACGGTTATGACGCGCTGTATCCATTGCACCCGCTGCGTGCGTTTTGCCGAGGAAGTGGCCGGTGTCGAGGAAATCGGCGCCATCGGCCGCGGCGAGTCGATGCAGATCACCAGCTATCTGGAAAAGGCCGTCACCTCCGAAGTGTCGGGCAACGTGATTGATCTGTGCCCCGTCGGTGCGCTCACCTCCAAGCCCTATGCCTTCCAGGCGCGTCCGTGGGAGCTGAAGAAGACCGATTCGATCGATGTGATGGATGCCATCGGCAGCAATATCGTCGTCGGCAGCCGCGGTGCCGCCGTGCTGCGCGTGACGCCGCGCCTGAATGATGACGTCAACGAGGAATGGCTGGCCGACAAGAGCCGCTTTGCCGTTGATGGCCTGTCCGAACGCAGGCTCGACACGCCGTGGGTACGGGTGGGAGGCAAGCTGCAGAAGGCGACTTGGGCCGAGGCCTTTGCCGCCATTGCTGTCGGCCTGAAGGGCCTGCACGGCGAGGAAATCGCCGGCATCGTGGGTGATCTGAACGCCGTGGAAGACTTGGTGGCGTTGCGCGATTTGCTGGGCACCTTGGGTTCCGCCCGCATCGAAAGCCGCCAGGATGGCGCCCTGTTCGATACTGGCGAGCCGGCCAACTGGCTGTTCAATACCGGGCTTGCGGGCATCGAGACGGCCGACGCGATCCTGTTGGTGGGCACCAACCCAAGGCTGGAGGCCGCGCTGCTCAATGTGCGGCTGCGCAAGGCAGTAAAAAAGGGCGGCGCCAAGGCCTGGCGAATCGGCCCGACGGCGGATCTGAGCTTTCCGGTCGCCGATCTGGGCGATGATGCCGCGCTGCTGACCAATCTGCCGGCCGATGTGGTCGCCGCTTTTCATTCTGCTCAGCGCCCGGCGATCATCGTCGGCATGGGCGCGCTGAAAACACCCGGCCTCTATGCCGCCGCCCGCGCCGCTGCGGCACAGCTGGGTGTGGTCAAGGATGGCTGGAACGGTTTCAACCTCGTCCACACCGGTGCTGCCCGCGCTGGCGCGTTGCGGCTGGGCCTTGGGGTCGAAGGCGGCGTCAATGCGCTGCTAGGTGATACCAATGTGAAGGCGCTTTTCCTGCTCGGTGCGGACGAAGTTAACGTGATGGCCGGTCGCTTCACCGTCTATATCGGTACCCACGGCGATCACGGTGTGCGCCACGCCGATGTGATCCTGCCGGCGGCGGCCTATACCGAAAAGCCCGGCACCTATGTAAACATGGAAGGCCGCGTGCAGCGCGCACTGAATGCCACCCAGCCGCCGGGTGATGCCCGCGAAGACTGGACGATCTTTCGCGCTCTCTCCTCCGCACTTGGCCAGAAGCTGCCTTATGATGATCTGTCGGCCCTGCGCCGCCGCATTGCCGCCGATTGGCCCGATCTGGCCCGCGATGGCCTGATCGACCGTACGGCGACCCTGCCAGCCGTGGACGCCGCCCCGGTGCGGGGCGCGCTGCATCTGGCCTACAACAACCATTACCTCACCAACCCGGTGGCCCGCGCCAGTGCCACCATGGCCGCCTGTGTCTCCTCGCTCGTCGTGGTGCAGGAGGCCGCGGAATGACCTACAAAGGCTGGTTCATCGAACAGTTCGGGCAAGGCCTGGGCTGGTTCCTCGCCAATCTCACGTTGATCCTGGCCATTGCCTTCCCGGTGATGGTGGGCGTGGCGCTGGCGGTTTATGCCGATCGCAAAATCTGGGCTGCGATGCAGATGCGACGTGGCCCCAACGTGGTTGGCCCATTCGGCTTGCTGCAAACCTTTGCCGACGCAGCCAAACTGTTCCTGAAGGAAACCATCATCCCTAGCGGCGCCTCCACCGGTGTGTTCCTGTTGGCGCCAATGATCAGCTTCACTCTGGCGCTGGTGGTGTGGGCGGTGATGCCGTTCGATGCCGGGCTGGTTCTGGCCGATCTCAATGTCGGCTTGCTCTATGTCTTCGCCGTTTCCTCGATGGGGGTCTATGGCATCATCATGTCGGGTTGGGCGTCCAACTCCAAATATGCCTTCTTGGGCGGACTGCGTTCGGCGGCGCAGATGGTCAGCTACGAAGTCTCGATGGGCTTCATCCTCGTTGCCGTGATGATGTACGCGCAGAGCCTGAACCTTTCCGACATCGTGATGAGCCAGAAGGGCAATGTGCTTGGCCTATTGAACGGGAACATCTTCAATCCGCTGCTGTTCCCGATGGCCATCATGTTCTTCATCACCGCGCTGGCCGAAACCAACCGGCCGCCGTTCGATCTGCCCGAAGCCGAAGCCGAACTCGTCGCCGGCTATCAGGTGGAGTATTCGTCGATGAGCTTCGCGCTCTTTTTCCTCGGCGAATATGCCAACATCCTCTTCATGTGCGCGCTGATCCCCACCTTGTTCCTGGGCGGCTGGTTGCCGCCGCTAGACTGGGCGCCGCTCTACCTCATCCCTGGCTTCGTCTGGTTCCTGGTGAAAATGGCCTTCATGTTCTTCGTCTTCGCCTGGGTGAAAGCCACAGTGCCGCGCTACCGTTATGACCAGCTGATGCGCCTGGGCTGGAAGGTGTTCCTGCCGCTGTCGCTGTTTTGGGTGGTAATCGTTTCGGGCTGGCTGATGTTCACCGGCCATTTCGCCACCGGGCCGGGAGCCATTTGATGTCCGCGCTGCTCCGTTCCGCCAAGTCGCTGCTGCTGCTGGAATTTGTCTCCGGCCTGTGGCTGACCTTGCGTTATTTCTTTCGTCCCAAGGTGACGATCAACTACCCTTTCGAAAAGGGCCCAATCTCGCCGCGCTTCCGTGGTGAGCATGCGCTGCGCCGGTATCCGAACGGTGAAGAACGCTGCATCGCCTGCAAATTGTGCGAAGCCGTCTGCCCTGCGCAGGCCATCACCATCGAAGCCGAACCGCGCATCGACGGCAGCCGCCGCACGACGCGCTACGACATCGACATGACCAAGTGCATCTATTGCGGCCTGTGCCAGGAAGCATGCCCCGTGGATGCCATCGTCGAAACGCCCAACTTCGAATTCGCCACCGAAACCCGCGAAGAGCTGGTCTACGACAAGAACAAGCTGCTCGCCAACGGCGAGAAGTGGGAACGCGCCATCGCCAGCAATATCGCCGCCGACGCGGAGTGGCGTTGATGGCCGAATTTGCGTTCTATCTGTTTGCCGGCCTGCTGCTCAGCAGCGGCTTGATGGTGATCACCGCCCGCAACCCGGTGCATTCGGTGCTCTGGCTGATCCTCGCCTTCTTCAATGCCGCCGGCCTGTTCATCCTGTTGGGTGCCGAGTTCCTCGCGATGCTGCTGGTCATTGTCTATGTCGGCGCCGTGGCGGTGCTGTTCCTGTTCGTCGTCATGATGCTGGATATTGATTTCAAGGCGTTGCAGCGCGGCGCGATGAAGAATCTGCCGCTGGGCCTCGCAGTTTCCGGCGTCATTCTGGCGGAAATATTGCTCGTCACCATTGGCTGGCAGCCGGGGCAGGGCGTCATCGTCCACGAAGCGTTGGCCGGCCCCCCTGTGGGCATGACCAACACCCAGTGGATCGGCAGCCAGCTTTACACCCGTTATTTCTTCGCCTTCTCCATGTCAGGGCTGTTGCTGCTGTCCGCCATGATCGGCGCCATCGTGCTCACCCACCGCCGCCGGATCGGCATCAGGAAACAGGATATCGCCGTGCAGAACGCGCGCACGCCGGCCGGCACGCTCGGCGTTGGCAAGGCCGGCCTTGGCCAGGGGGTCGAACTGTGATCGGCCTCACCCATTATCTCGCCGTTTCGGCCGCATTGTTCGTGCTAGGCGTGTTCGGCATCTTCTTGAACCGTCGCAACATCATCATCATCCTGATGTCGCTCGAACTGATCCTGCTGGCCGTGAACATCAACCTCGTCGCCTTCTCGGCCTTCCTGCATCAGGTGCACGGCCAGATCTTCGCGATGTTCGTCCTCACCGTGGCGGCGGGCGAAGCAGCCATTGGTCTTGCCATCCTGGTGATCTATTTCCGCAACCGTGGCACGGTTGCGGTTGATCAAGCCGATCTGATGAAGGGCTGACGATGATAACCATCCTCGTCTTCCTGCCGCTGCTTACTGCGCTTGTCGCCGGCTTGGGCGGCCGCGTAATCGGCCACTCGGTGGCCAAGGCCCTCACCACTGGCGGGCTGTTTGTGTCTGCCGCTCTGGCCTGGGTCATCTTCACCGGTTTCTGGCTGAATGATACCGCCGGCTACACCGTGCCGGTGCTGGACTGGATTGAAAGCGGCGGCCTCTCCGTCAAATGGGCACTCAAGGTCGATACGCTCACCGCTGTAATGCTGGTCGTCGTCACCAGCGTCTCTGCGCTCGTCCATCTCTACAGCTGGGGCTATATGGAGGAAGACCCGTCGCAAAGCCGGTTCTTCGCCTATCTGTCGCTGTTCACCTTCGCCATGCTGATGCTTGTGACCGCCGACAACCTCGTCCAGATGTTCTTCGGCTGGGAAGGCGTGGGCCTTGCTTCCTACCTGCTAATTGGTTTTTGGTATCAAAAGCCCTCGGCCAATGCCGCTGCCATCAAGGCCTTTGTCGTCAACCGCGTCGGCGATTTCGGCTTCTCGCTTGGCATATTCGGCACTTTTCTGGTCTTCGGCACCGTCTCCGTCGACGCCATCCTGGCCGCCGTGCCGCAACATGCGGGCCAGACATTCAGTTTCCTGGGCTCCTCCGTCGATGTGATGACCTGCCTGACCCTGCTGCTGTTCGTGGGCGCTTGTGGAAAGTCTGCCCAGTTGGGACTGCACACCTGGTTGCCCGACGCCATGGAAGGTCCAACGCCGGTTTCCGCGCTGATCCATGCAGCCACCATGGTAACCGCCGGCGTGTTCATGGTATGCCGCCTGTCGCCGATGTTCGAGGCGAGCGAGACGACGCTGGCGGTGGTGACGGTTATCGGCGCTGCCACCGCGCTGTTCGCCGCGACCGTGGGCATGGTGCAGAACGACATCAAGCGGGTGATCGCCTATTCCACCTGCTCTCAGCTGGGTTACATGTTCTTCGCCGCTGGCACGGGGGCGTACGGCGTGGCGATGTTCCACCTGTTCACCCACGCTTTTTTCAAGGCGCTACTGTTCCTTGGCGCAGGCAGTGTGATCCACGCCATGCACCACGAGCAGGACATGCGCTTCTATGGCGGCCTGCGTAAGCACATCCCAATCACCTTCTGGATGATGACGATTGGCACGCTGGCGCTCACCGGCTTCTTCTTTACCGCCGGCTATTATTCCAAGGATGCGATCCTGGAAGCCGCCTTCGCCAGTGGCAGCAGCCATGGCATGTTCGCCTTCTTTGTCGGTGCCTTGGTGGCGGCGCTGACCAGCTTCTATTCGTGGCGGCTGGTCTTCCTCACCTTCTTCGGCAAGCCGCGTTGGGCCGGTTCGGAGAATATCCAGCATGCCGCGCACGGCGATCACGGGCACGCCCACGATGATCACCACGCGCACGACGACGATGGCACCGCCGGCTATCACCCGCACGAAAGCCCGCTTTCCATGCTGATCCCGCTGTTCGTGCTCGGCACCGGCGCGCTGCTGGCTGGCTGGGTCTGGCACGGTGCCTTTGTGGACGCCGAAGAAGGCGCTGCCTTCTGGCGCGGCAGCCTGGCGTTCGACACGCATTTGATGCACGCCCTGCATGAAGTCCCGGCCTGGGTGGTTTATACGCCGTCGGTGGCGTTCTTCCTCGGCCTCGGTCTCGCTTGGCACGTGTTCCTGAACAAGCCGTCGATCCCGATCTGGTGGCAGAAGGAAGTGCCCGGCCTTTACCAGTTCCTTCTGCGGAAATGGTATTTCGACGAGCTGTACGACACGCTGTTCGTCAAGCCAGCGCAGTGGTTCGGCCGCCTGTTCTGGACCCGCGGTGATCAGCAGACGATTGATCGCTTTGGCCCCAATGGCGCTGCAGATATGGTGGTGCTTGGGGCCGGACTCGCTCGGCGTTTCCAGACCGGCTATGTTTATAGCTACGCCCTCGTCATGTTGGTTGGCCTTGCCGCCGCTGCCGCCTGGATGATGCGCTGATGATCCTGTCGTTCATGATCCTGCTGCCGGTGGTGGCAGCTTTGGTGGTGGCAACGCTGCCCGGTAGCGACGAAGAACGTGCCGGACGCGCCCGCGTCGTCGCGCTGGCGACCACCCTGGTGGAATTCGCTCTCGGCATCTGGCTGTGGACGCAGTTCGATCAGACGACATCGGCCTTACAGTTCACGGAAAACTTGCCGCTGTTTGCGCCATTTCTCAATTGGTCGCTGGGCATCGACGGGATCGCGCTGATGCTGATCGAGCTTTCGGTGTTCCTGATGCCGCTGTGCGTGCTGGCCAGCTGGGTTGCCGTCAAGAAGCGTGTACCGGAGTACATGGCGGCGTTCCTGCTGATGGAATCGCTGATGATCGGCACCTTCGCGGCCCGCGATATGTTCCTGTTCTACCTGTTTTTCGAGGGCGGCCTGATCCCGATGTTCCTGATCATCGGCATTTGGGGCGGCGCGCGGCGCATCTATGCATCGTATAAATTTTTCCTCTACACGCTCTTGGGTTCGGTTCTGATGCTGGTCGCCATGCTGTGGATGGTGAATTTCGCCGGCACCGCCGACATTGGTGAACTCAGCCGAATTGATTTCCCCAAGGAATCCCAGTTCTGGCTGTTCCTCGCCTTCTTCGCCTCATTCGCAGTGAAGATGCCGATGTGGCCCGTGCACACCTGGCTGCCCGATGCTCACGTCGAAGCGCCCACGGCCGGCTCGGTCATCCTTGCCGGCGTGTTGCTGAAACTGGGCGGCTACGGCTTCATCCGCTTCTCGTTGCCGATGTTCCCCGATGCCTCGGCCCAGCTGATCTGGTTGGTATTCGGCCTATCGATGGTGGCTGTTGTTTACACGTCGCTCGTCGCGCTGGTGCAGCAGGACATGAAGAAGCTGATCGCTTATTCGTCCGTTGCCCACATGGCGTTCGTCACCGGCGGACTGTTTGCGCTCAACACCCAGGGCATCGAAGGCGCCATGGTGATGATGCTGAGCCACGGCCTCGTGTCGGGCGCCCTCTTCTTGTGCGTTGGCGTCATCTACGACCGTCTCCACACCCGCGAGATCGGCCGGTACGGCGGCTTGGCTGATACCATGCCGAAATATGCGCTGGTGCTGCTGTTCTTTACCATGGCCAGCGTCGGCCTGCCGGCCACCTCGGGCTTCGTTGCAGAATTCCTCGTGCTGTTGGGCATGTATCAAACCAGCACGTGGGCCACCTTTGTGCTTACTACCGGTATCATTCTAGGTGCAGCCTACATGCTCTGGCTCTATGCCCGTGTCGTGTATGGCAAGGCGGCGGGCGACGACACCCGCGCCATGCCGGATCTCGACGCGCGCGAAATCGCCATCCTCGCGCCGATCATTCTGGCGACGCTGTGGATGGGCATTTACCCGAAGAGCTTCCAGGCCCCAATGAAGCCAGCCATCGCCGAAGTCGTGGCCCGCCTTGAAGGGCGTGAACTTGCCACCGTGCCGACCGACATGACGCTGTCACCAGCGCTGCCCGCGCTCGCCGCCTCGGCTGCGGCGCAAGAGAGCCACCACTGATGCACCCGATCTTCACCTCTATTGCCATTGCCGGCCCGGAAACCGTGCTCACGCTCGGCAGTCTCGCGGCGTTGATGCTTGGCACTTTCACGGGGAAGCGTAGGGCGCTCACCGTCACCAGCCTGTTTGCTGTCGCCATTCTCGCGTTGGCCGGCTTTACACTGCTCGATGCCCCCGCCGGCATCACCCGCGCCTTCGATGGCCTCTATGTCGCCGATGATTTCTCGGCCTTCCTGAAGGTCATCATCCTCGCCGCTGCCGCTGCCTCGGTACTGATGGCGCTGCCGTGGCTGAACGAGAGCGGATCGGGGCGTTTCGAATATCCGGTGCTGCTGCTGCTGGCGACGCTCGGGATGACGGTCATGGTCTCGGCCAATGATCTGCTCACGCTCTATGTTGGTCTGGAACTCGCCGCGTTGCCGTCCTACGTGCTGGCCGCTTTCCACCGCCGGGACGACCGGTCTGCGGAGGCCGGCCTGAAATATTTCGTACTCGGCGCTCTCGCTTCAGGCATCTTGCTGTACGGCGTCACCCTCATCTATGGCTTTTCCGGCTCGACCCAACTGGACGTGATTGCCGGCGTCGTCTCTGGTCAGACCGAACGCTCCATCGGCTTGCTGTTCGGCATCGTCTTCATCCTGTCCGGCCTCGCCTTCAAGGTCTCCGCCGTGCCCTTCCACATGTGGACACCCGACGTGTATGAAGGGGCGCCAACGCCGGTCGCCGCCTTCTTCTCGGCCGCGCCCAAGGCCGCCGCGTTGGGCCTGCTGGCGCGCGTGATGGTCGTCGCTTTCCCTGGTAACATCGCTGGGGACTGGCAGCAGATCCTGATCTTCATCGCTATCGCTTCGATGGTGCTCGGTGCCGTCGCCGCGGTGGCCCAAACCAACATCAAGCGCCTGTTGGCCTACAGCTCCATCGCCAACATTGGCTTCGCGCTCGTCGGCCTCACCCCTGGCACGCCCGAAGGCATTTCGGCGCTGCTCTTCTATGTCACCGTTTATGTAGCGATGACGCTGGGCAGCTTCCTTGTTGTGCTGCAATTGCGTCGTCCGGATGGCAGCCCGGTGGAAAGCATGGCGGATTTCGCCGGCCTGTCCAAAACGCAGCCCAAACTCGCCGCCGCGCTAGCCATCTTCATGTTTAGCCTCGCCGGCATCCCGCCCTTGCTCGGCTTCTGGCCTAAGTTTGCCGTTTTCCAGGCAGCGATCGGTTCTGACCTTATCGCGTTGGCGCTTATCGGCTTCGTCGCCTCCGTTATCGCCGCCTTCTATTATCTGCGCCTCATCAAGATCATGTATTTCGATGAGCCGGCGGTTCCGCTGGCCACGGAAGGCAGCGCGATCAACGGCGCCATGATCGCTGCCTGCGCCTTGTTCTGCTCACCCATCGGCATGCTGGCCATCTCGCCGCTTGCTGCCGCCACCGCCAAAGCGGCTGCCGCGCTTTTCTCGGTTTGAACAACGTCACCCACCTGCCTGAGGTGGGCTCCACCAACGATTGGCTGCTGGCCCACGCCGACGCACTGCCCGAAGGCCATTGGGTGATCACCGATCGCCAGACCGCCGGGCGCGGCCGCCGTGGCCGGGTGTGGAATGATGGTGCAGGAAACTTCATGGGCAGCGTGCTGGTGAAGGCCAGCGGCCAGGTCCAGCAACTCAGTTTCGTCGCCGCCCTTGCCCTGCACGATGCTTTGTCTGCGCTCACTGGCCAGCCGGCTCGCTTTGCCCTGAAATGGCCAAACGATGTGTTGCTCGACGGCGCCAAATGCTCTGGCATCTTGCTTGAACGCGTTGGCGAGGCGCTGGTGATCGGCATGGGGGTCAACCTCGCCCAGCATCCAGAAGGCACCGAACGCCCCGCCACAAGTATCGCCGCCGCTGGCCTTGCCGTGCCTATGCCCGCTGCTCTGCTGGATGAGTTAGCCACGGCCTTCGCGCATTGGCGCCACATCTGGGCACGTGACGGCTTCGCTCCAATCCGCACCGCCTGGGTAACGCGTGCCGCCGGCATCGGCGTCCGCATCGTCGCTCGTCTCGGCAACGAAAGCCCCGAAGGCGTCTTCACCGGTCTTGCCGACGATGGCGCCCTGTTGATGCAGCTTGACGATGGCACCACGCGTGCCATCCACGCCGGTGAAGTTTTTGCGTTGTGAACCGGGAGAGGGCCAATGTTGCTCGCTATTGATGTCGGCAACACCAATATCGTTTTTGCGCTGTGTGCGGGTGAGGAGATCGTTCACCGCTGGCGAATCTCCACCGATGGCCAGCGCACTGCCGATGAATATGCTGTGTGGTTGCACCAGTTGATGGCGCTGGAAGGCGTTGCGATGGGCAGCGTCAATGCCGCTATCATCTCCACAGTGGTGCCGCAAACCCTGTTCAATCTGCAGCGCTTGTGCCGCAAATACTTCGAGGTGGAACCGCTCGTTGTTGCCGTGGGCAGCATCGAACTGGGTCTGCGAATTGCCTTGCCCAATCCGGCCGAAGTCGGCGCCGATCGTCTGGTCAACGCAGTCGCCGCCCACGCGCTGTGGACTGGTGATCTGATCATCCTCGATTTCGGCACTGCCACCACATTCGATATCGTTTCCGCTGATGGTGCGTATCAGGGTGGTGCCATTGCACCCGGCATTAACCTGTCTATGGATGCCCTTTACCAGGCCGCTGCCAAGCTTCCGCGCATCGCCGTCGAACCGCCGCCCGAAGGCTTGGGCGCGATAGGCAAGGGCACTGTGCACGCCATGCAATCCGGCCTGTTCTGGGGCTATGTCGGCCTAATCGAAGGGCTGGTCGCGCGGCTCTCCGCTGAAATGGCTCCACCCGTCACCGTCATTGCCACGGGCGGTCTTGCCACCTTGTTCCAGCGCCACACCACTGCCATAGCCCATGTTGACGGCGACCTGACCATCCGCGGTCTTATCCGCCTCCACAAGTTGAATGAAAAGACACACGCATAATGACCCCCGGTGACGAGTTGATTTTCCTGCCCTTGGGCGGCTCCGGCGAGATTGGCATGAACGTCAATCTTTATGGCTGCCAGGGCAAATGGGTGATGGTCGACCTCGGCATGACCTTCGGTGACCCGCGTTATCCTGGCATCGACGTGGTTCTGCCAGATCTCGGCTTTATCGAGGAACGGCGCAAGGATCTGCTCGGCATCGTGCTCACCCACGGGCACGAGGATCATATTGGCGCTATCCCTTATCTCGCCGCCGATCTGAAGGTGCCGCTCTATGCCACCCCTTTCACCGCCGGCCTGATCGCGAAAAAGCTGGAGGAAGAAGGGCTGCAGGACGAAGTGAAGCTCAAGATCATTCCGATGGGCGGCACGCTGAAACTTGGCCCGTTTGGCTTCACCTATGTCGGGCTTGCTCACTCCATCCCCGAAGGCAACGCTCTCATCATCGATACGCCCTATGGCCGCATCTTCCACACCGGCGATTGGAAGCTGGACGATGCACCGCAGATGGGCACCCCGGCCAGCGCCGCGCAACTGACCGCTATCGGCGACAGCGGCATTCTGGCGCTCATCGGTGATTCCACCAACGTCTTCAATCCCGAAGCCTCGGGCAGCGAAGCCGATGTGCGCGATGGCCTGATGCGCGTCGTCAAGGCGCGAAAATCGGGCCGCGTGCTGGTGACCACCTTTGCCAGCAATGCCGCGCGCCTGGGCACCCTGGGCGCCGTCGCTAAGGCCTGTGGCCGCGAACTGGTGCTTGCGGGCCGATCGATGGACCGCATCGTTGGCGTGGCCCGCGCCACGGGTTACCTCAAGGATTTGCCGGAACCCATCGATTGGGACGCCGCGATGAGCCTGCCGCGCAACAAGGTGCTGATCCTGTGCACCGGCGCGCAGGGCGAGCCTATGGCGGCGCTCAGCCGCATCGCCGAAGGCAGCCACCCGAAACTGCGGCTGGAGCCAGGCGACCTCGTCGTCTATTCGTCCAAGCAGATCCCTGGCAATGAGCTCAGCATCGGCCGCGTACAAAACGCACTGGCCACGCGTGGCATCGACGTCATCACCGAAAAACAGGCCCATGTGCACGTCTCCGGGCACCCCGGGCAGCCGGAACTGGAAGCCATGTATGAATGGATCCGGCCCGAAATCGCGATCCCCGTCCACGGGGAACGCCGCCATATGGAAGCGCACGCTAAGCTGGCGAAGGAATGCGGTGTTCCCAAGGCCATGGTGCCGATCAATGGCAGCGCCATTCGCCTAGCGCCTGACGGACCGAAACTGCTCTCTCACGAACCGGCTGGGCGGCTGGTGCTGGATGGCGATGTCATCTTGCCGGCGGACGGCGCCACCATCGTCGAACGTCGCCGCATGAGCCAATATGGCCTGATCGCCGTGAGCGTGGTTGTTGGCAAGAACGGCCTGCCTGCCGCCACGCCCAAGGTCGCCGCCCACGGCGTGCCAGTGGAAGAAGACAAGGGCGACTTCCTCGCCGCCTGTGCCGAGGCCGCCGAAAAGGCCGCCGCCAAGAGTGATCCCAAGCGCCCGGAACATTATTCCGAATGCATCCGCGTTGCCGTGCGCCGCATCGCCCGCGAGTGGACCGGCAAGAAGCCGGTAACCGAGGTGCAGGTGACCCGCCTGTGAGTGCGATGCTGTGAAACTCCAGTCAGCGTTGGCCATCTTTCTCCTGTTCTGGACGCTGATCTTGTTTGCCGTGCTGCCTTTTGGTGTGCGTACCCACCACGAAGACGGAAGCGACCCCGTGCCCGGTCAGGCCAGCTCTGCCCCGTCTAACCCGATGATCGGCAAGAAGCTGCTGTGGACGACGTTGATCAGCGGCGTGATCTTTGGCCTGTTCATGGCCAACTACGAATTCGGCTGGATCGGCGTCGATGATGTGCCCTTCTGGCGCACACGCGGGCCCTATGCGCCGATGAAGGCAGGATAGGGGCCTCCCCGCCAGACCAAGTCGAGGGTGGGGGCCTCCTTACTTCACTGCTGACACAAACGCCCGCGCCAGCGCCGCATCCAGCCGCCCCTCCCGCCGCAACCCCGAACACACATCCAGTCCGGCCGGCCGCACCTGCGCCACCGCCGCCGCCGCATTGTCAGGCTTGAGCCCGCCTGCCAGGAACACAGGTACCGGGCTGGCTGCCACGAAGGCGGCGCTAATCGCCCAATCGTGGACGCGCCCGGTGCCGCCCAGTTCGCGAACCGACGGTCGCCCCGAGTCGAGCAGGAAGCCGGTGACGTACGGTGCGTGCGCTGGGATCATCGCCAGTGCGGCGTTATCTTCGACATGCACTACCTGCCAGCGTTCATGATCGGGCAGTAGCCGCGCCAGCGCCGCCTGTTCGGTCGGATCAATATGGCTGACGATCTGCACTCCGCGGGTGGCGGTGCGGCACACATGATCGGCGATGGCAGCGGCCGTGGTTTCGGCGGTCAGCAGCAGGCTTAGCACGTGGGGCGGCAGTCCCGCGGCTATTTCGAAAATGGCTGCATCGCTGATCGGTCCTGGCCCGCTCGGCATGGACGCAACCAGACCTAGCACATCTGCGCCTGCCTCCAAGGCCAAAGCGGCTTCGGCGGGGGAAGCGATGCAGCAGATTTTGATCCGGGTCATAGGCTGATTCGGTTCAGGTCTGCATGGCAGCGCTCATGCGTTCAAAGAATATGCCGTCGTCCAGCGTGTCGCTCATGCTGATCCAGGCATCGTCACTCATGCGGGTACGCATGCCGATGAACATCTGGGAGTCTTCGCCGCACAGCGTTCGGAACGCGGTGTTGCGGCCGCTAACGATATCGAGCACGGCGTTTGCTACCACGGCAGGCGGCGTGCCTTTATCCGCATTGGCGTTCATGGCAACCATGCGGCGGCCGCTGGGATAGGCGCTGTCGCCGCGCGGCTTGGGCAGGTTGGCGACGGCCATGTCGGTGGCGATGATGCCCGGTTCGACCAGCGCGACCCGCACGCCGAAGGGAGCCAGTTCCTGTGCTGCCACTTCGGTGGCGGCTTCCAGCGCGAATTTCGACGGGCCGTAGGCGCTGTGCGAGAACACCGCCATGCGTCCAGCGATCGACGAGATATTGATGATCAGACCTTGGCGCCTTTCACGCATGGCCGGCACCACGGCCTTCATGCAGCGTACCGGTCCGAAAAAATTGGTGTTCATCACCGCCTGGATCATGGACATGGATTCATCTTCCAGAGCATTGATCGACAATATGCCTGCGTTGTTGATCAGCACGTCGACGCTTGCCAGGCCGGGCTGGGCGAATAGTGCGGCGACGGATGCGTCATCATCGACATCCAGCGCCGCGAGTCTGATCGACAGGCCTTCCTGTGCGGCAATGTCGGCCAGATCGCTGCCGCTTATGTCGCGCATGGTTGCGAGAACATTGTGGCCCGCGCGAGCCAGAGTGAGGGTGATTTCCCGACCAATACCGCGCCGTGCTCCTGTCACCAATATGGTCGCCATGCTGCTCCCCGTCCTCAATTATTGTTGCGGCATCTTTCGAAAGATGCCGGCTCGAGCAAAAAATTATAAAACCGTGGAGCAATCCAACCAAAGCAGGTGCAGCGCGTCAGGGCCAACCGGAGGAGGCCTTTTCTAGTTGAACCGCCCGGCGGCCTGCCCGATCGCCAAGTAAAGTTTACCCAGTGTCGACGAAAGCAGTATCGCGCCGAGTGCCTCACCGCCACGTTCTGGCACAACATCGGCCACCAGCGATTCAAACTCCTGCAGATAGCGGCTGGCTTCAGTCCGAAATTCGGCATCGTGAGTGTAGTGGCGCACGAACTGGCGACCGGTGCCGCTGTCGAGGCCGTTGACGAGGCGGCGCGCGATGGCGCTAGCGTCGCCGTTCGCATAGTCAGCCCAAGTCTTGTCGTCGATGTCGTAGTCGAGCAGCTTAGCCAAATCGATGGCGCTGGATTGTAGGCTCTCGATCAGCCCGTTGGCGCGTCGGCCCAGACCGTTGCGCGCCCGCACTTCGGCACGAGTTTCTACCGCATCAACGTGGGCTTCCACATCAGAGAGGGTGCGCGTCAGCCCGATCAGTCGTTGCGCCACGCGTTCTGCGGCGGCCTGCGCGGATTCGCCTACGCGCCCCTGCAATTCAATTAGTTCCTCGATACGATCGCGGATTGGTGCAGCGAATGCGGCTTCCGTGCGACTGACGGCAGCCTCGTCCAGTGCTTCCGCGGCTTCGAGTATTACGCCTGCCAGCGCCGTGCGCATTGCACCGGCAGCGTTGTCGGCAACTTCGCGCACGCGGGTAAAGGTGTCGATCAGGTCACCCGATGCGGTCAGGCTAAGGCGGCTGGTATCGTCTTCGAGGGCGCGCATCTGTTCCAGAGCCCGGCCGATGGCGTCGGCTAGTTCATCGGTCGTGGAGGCTAAGGTCTGGCGAGCACTGGCAAGGCGATCGCAGACATCGTTGAGGTTTGCGCTTTCGGCTTCGAGCGGTTCTGCAAGGGTGACGGCCTGTTCCTTGATGCTATCCAGCTGCGCTTCAAGGCCGGCTATCTGGTAGCGTAGCGCGCTTACCTGCTGCTCGCCATCCGGCAACCGTCCTTCCAATAGGGCTATGATGCGGCTGGCTTCGCTGCCCATGGCTTCCAGCCGCACCTGCACGGCGGCTACCGCGAAATCAGCATTGCCGAGAGGTGACGTGAGTTCGGTCAGTTGCTGACTGGCGTTTGCAATTCGCTCGTCCAGCCCGGCGATGGCCTCGCTGCTGCTGATGATGGTGGCGGCGAGGCGGGTTTCCAATGCTTCGACCCGGCTGCTCAACTCATGTACCAGGGTCATGGCGTTGCGGCCGCTGGCTTCGATATCGCCTGCCACTTTGCTCGTCAGGAGTTGCAAGCTAGCGAGCCGTTCATCCAGTATCCGCGTGCCTTCGTCGCCCATTTTAGTCAGCTCGGTGCGGGCCTGATCGAGGCTGGCTAGCATGGCGCTCGTCTGGGCATTGACTGCGTTACGGGTCTGCTCAACCGATGCGGCGGAACGGGCAAAAGCATCATCTATCGTCGCGTTAAGTATTCTAACCGGAGCTTCCAGCGCTTCACGCGCTTGCGTGGCTGCGCTCGCCATCGCGGCAAGGCCCGATTTGCTTGCTTCAGAGATGGCAGTGATTTCGCCTCGGCTAGCCTGGGCGGCGGCCTTGGCTTCGGCTTCGGCTTCGCTGGCGCGGGTATAGAGGCCAGCCAGCAAAGTTTCGGTTTCGGCAAGCTGGCGGCGCAATTGGTTGTCCACGCGGGTCATTAACGCACTTAGCGCTTCAGCTTGGCCTGTGGCAGCAGGGAAAGCGCCAGCGAAATCATTACTAGCAGCCAGCGCTTTGAGCACCGTTTCGGCCAGACGGCTATTGGCCGCGTCCAACGTGCCGACTACGCCAGAGAGGGAACTGGTGTGGCTGGCAACTGGCGCTTCCATTGTGGATATGCGGTCGGTGGCGGCGGCTAATTGCTCTTCCAGTCTTGCAAGGGCTTCTGCGCTTTGTTCCAGCCATTCAGCGGCCTGACTGGCGCGAGCATCGGCAATGGCTGCTCGGGCGGCGTTCACCGCTCCTGCATCGCGCAACTGCACAGCGGCCAGCAGGGATACGCCAAAGGGACCGGCCAGCGCTGCCAGCATTAGCAGCAGCGGCTGTACCTCGGCTGAAAAGGTAATCGCACCAGTGGTGGCGCCCCACGTTGCGATGATGGCAGACACCCAGGCGAGGCTAGCGATAATCGCGAGGATCCAAGGCCAGCGGCGTGGTTTAGCAGGAGCCAAGAAATCACCCATGCAACAGCACAAACAGGAAAAGGGGCCGCCGTTCAAGCCGGCAGCCCCTTTTCACAGGGATATCCACAGGATTTCGTTCTTCCGATCAGCCACGCCCGGCTATCGGAACATAATCGCGTTGGGTGTGGCCGGTGTAGAGCTGGCGCGGACGGCCGATCTTCTGGTCGGGATCCTCCATCATTTCCGTCCACTGCGCAATCCAGCCAACCGCGCGCGAGATGGCGAACAGCACGGTGAACATCGAAGTGGGGAAGCCAATGGCCGACATCACCACACCCGAATAGAAATCAACATTGGGGTAAAGCTTTTTGTCGATGAAGTAGGGGTCATTCAGGGCGATCTGTTCAAGTTCGCGAGCGACATCGAATATCGGATCATTGATGCCCATCTTGTCGAGCACGTTCTTGGCAACCTTGGCCATCACCTTGGCGCGCGGATCGTAGTTCTTGTAAACGCGGTGACCAAAGCCCATCAGGCGGAACGGGTCATCCTTGTTCTTTGCTCGCGCGATGAATTCCGGAATGCGTTCCGGCCTGCCGATTTCGCGCAGCATGTTCAGTGCGGCTTCGTTGGCGCCGCCGTGCGCCGGACCCCAGAGGCAGGCAATGCCTGCTGAAATGCAGGCGAATGGATTCGCGCCGGACGAGCCTGCCAGACGCACGGTGGAGGTTGAAGCGTTCTGCTCATGATCGGCCTGCAGTATAAGCAGCTTTTCCATTGCGTCTTCGATCACCGGATCGATCACATAGGGTTCGGCCGGAACGCCGAACGTCATGCGCAGGAAATTGCCAGCGAAACTTAGGCTGTTATCGGGATAGAGGAATGGTTGCCCAATCGAGTACTTATAGGCCATCGCCGCCAGGGTCGGCATCTTGGCGATGATGCGATGCGAGGCGATCACGCGCTGCTGCGGATCATGTATGTCGGTCGAGTCGTGATAGAAGGCCGCCATCGCACCAACGATACCGCACATGATCGCCATCGGGTGGGCGTCGCGCCGGAAACCCCGGTAGAAGGTCGCAAGCTGTTCATGGATCATGGTGTGGCGGGTGATGTTGCGGGTGAATTCGGCATTCTGCTCTGCATTGGGCAGATCGCCGTTCAGCAGCAGATGTGCGACTTCCAGAAAGCTCGACTGTTCCGCCAGCTGCTCGATGGGATAGCCGCGATACAGCAGGATACCTTCATCGCCATCGATGTAGGTTATCTTGGATTCGCATGACGCGGTACTAGTGAAACCCGGATCGAACGTAAACCGGCCGGTGTTAGCATAAAGTTTTCGAATATCAATAACTTCAGGGCCGATGCTGCCCTTGTGTACCGGATACTCCGCGCTGTTCCCGTTGATGCCGATCGTGGCCGTCATGGCTCTCTTCCCTTCGTTCAACCCGCCAGGGCGTCGTCGATCCGCCCCAGCACTTCATCCTTGCCCAGCACTTCGAGGACCTCGAACAATCCAGGCGACTGGGCCGAACCGGTGACAGCAGCGCGCAAAGGCTGGGCGATCTGGCCAAGTTTGGCCGCTTCGCTTTCTGCCAGTTCACGCGCCACCTGTTCCAGTGCGGCGGCCGTCCAGTCATCCTGAACGGCGAATCGTGCCCGGGCGCGGTCAAGCAGCCCAAGTGTCGCAGACGCTAGCAGCTTGGCGGCGCCTTCGTCCATGGGGATTGGGCGACTGCGAAGATAGAAAAGGCTGCTGTTTGCCAACTCATTGAGGTTGTTGGAGCGTTTCTTCAGCTCCGGCATGGTGCGCTGCAAAAGCGTCCGGTCGAAATCGGTCAATTCGCGGCCCAATGCCGCAGCCACGCGGCTAACAATCAACGCTACCAATCGGCCATCATCGGCGGCGCGCAAATAGTGTCCGTTGAGGTTTTCCAGCTTTTTCATATCGAAACGCGACGGCGAACGTCCTACGCCGCCAAGTTCGAACCACTGCACAGCCGCTTCGCGGCTGATGATCTCGGCATCACCATGGCCCCAACCCAGGCGCAACAGATAATTTCCCACCGCTTCCGGCAACAGGCCCATCTCGTCACGATAGGCATCTACACCCAGCGCTCCGTGCCGCTTCGACAGTTTCGCTCCGTCCGCACCGTGGATCAGCGGGATATGGGCATAAACCGGTTCGGGCCACTGCATGGCGCGGATCAACGCCAACTGACGGAAGGCATTGTTTAGGTGATCATCGCCGCGGATCACGTGGGTCACGCCCATGTCGTGGTCGTCAACCACCACAGCCAACATATAGGTGGGGGTGCCGTCTGAACGCAGCAGCACGAAATCATCCAGTTCGGCATTGTTCACCGTCACCGGGCCCTGCACTTGATCATCGATGGTCACAGCGCCTTCGCGCGGGGCCTTTAGCCGGATCACATAATCGGCATCATTCGGCCAATCGGTACGGTCGCGCCAGCGTCCATCGTAACGCATGGGCTGCTTGGCGACGCGCTGTTCTTCGCGCAGGGCGGCCAGCTCTTCGGGCGTCGCATAACAGCGATAGGCGTGCCCTGCAGCGAGCAGTTGGTGCGCTACCTCGGCGTGGCGGGCGGCGCGGCTGAACTGGTATATCACCTCGCCATCCCAATTCAGGTTCAGCCACGTCATCCCGTCCAAAATCGCAGCAATCGCCGGTTCGGTTGAACGCGCACGATCCGTATCCTCGATGCGCAGGCGGAATTCGCCGCCGTGGTGGCGGGCAAACAGCCAGTTGAACAGCGCGGTGCGGGCGCCGCCGATATGCAGGAAGCCTGTGGGTGAGGGGGCAAAGCGGGTGACGACCTTGCCGCTGTTACTGCCGCTGCTGACTGTGTTTGCGCTCATGCGCGTTTCATCCAATCCTGTGGGTTCAGGGTCTGGCCGGGAGGGGCAGACGGAACGCCCGGGTCGGTAGCAGAAGGATCGAAGCGAGACAAACTTCAGGGTACGCACTGATCCCCAACTGGTACCGCTGGTTGGAGGCATAACGCGCGAATTTGCCCTTTTGGCCGCCGCGGCTGCGTTGGCAACCGGCGTCGCGCCGTGGCGTACTCTCGCGAGGTGGTGGGGGCTGGCCCCGATCGCAGCGCGGTGCTGCAGGCGCAGTGAGCGTCCGTGCCAGACCTGCTGGTCAGCAGCGATAGTCGTCACTATGCATTGCGTCTGTCCGATAGCCGGCTGGTACACAGCCGCGAGCGCATCAGCGACTTCCTGGTGGATAACTGGGGCGAAACCATGGGCAGCGATCCCGCCAGCGCCGTTAGGCTTGGCATATTGCCATTCGCCAGTTGCGCGGCGGAAAGCTGCGTGGCCTATATGGAGTGCGGTGGCCGCCGCGGGAAACAGATGGCCTCCACCGGTCGCAGACTGATCCCGCGCGGCGGTTTTGAACCGGCCGGCGCGGCGGCCGATGTCGTCGTTTCCGATCGCCGCCTGCCTTATTGGTGGCCCCCGTGCTTGCTGAAACTGGATGCCGATGCCCTGATGCAAGCCGGAGGCGTGGCGATCTGGCTGGATGCTCAGCGGGTGGAAACCAGCACCAATGCCACCAGTGATCGGCCCTGGCAGCCGCGTCGGAAGCGCCGATGGCTTGCCGCCGCGTCCGCGAATGGCGATGCTGGGGTAGGGGAGACTCATATGGCCGATATCATCGATCCGGAACGCCCGATCATCGATCCGCACCACCATCTTTGGGACCGGCGCTTCGTGCCCCAGCCGGCGACCGGTGCCACGGACTTTGAACAGGCGATCGGTCTCAGTCCGCTCTATCTGCTCGATCAGCTGAATGCTGACATGAAGGCCAGCCACAACGTGGTCGCCACCGTGTTCTTGGAATGCGGGGCCTTCTATCGCGCCGATGGTCCTCCTGAATATCGCTGCGTGGGCGAAACCGAATTCGTGAATGGCGTAGCCGCCATGAGTGCATCTGGCCTGTACGGCAAGGCCCGCGCCTGCGCCGGCATCGTTGGCCATGCCGATCTCACATTGGGTGCCGCCGTGCGGCCGGTGTTGGAGGCGCATCTAGCCGCCGCCCCGGAGCGCTTCCGCGGCATCCGCCATTCGCCATCATGGGATGCGGACCCCGATGTTCTCGGCATCCTGCAGCGCAACCCGCCCGGTCTGCTGGCTGATCCCCGTTTCCGCGCTGGCCTCGCCGAACTAGCGGCGCTGGGCCTCAGCTATGATTGCTGGCTGTTGGCACCGCAGATTCCCGAACTCGTCGCCGCGGCCCGCGCCCTGCCGCATCTTGCCATCATCTGCGATCACCTCGCCACCCCGCTGGGCACCGCATCCTATGCTGGCCGGCGCGATGCGGATTTTGCGGAGTGGTCTGGCAACATCAAGGCACTGGCCGATTGCCCGAACGTGGTCATGAAAGTGGGTGGGCTGGCCATGCCGTTCGGCGGTTTCGCCAGCTTCATGGCCGATCCGCCGGCCACCGCCGAAATGCTGGCGGAAGAATGGCGGCCTTGGATCGACACGGCGATTGTCGCCTTCGGTGCAGACCGCTGCATGTTTGAAAGCAATTTTCCTGTCGATCGCGGCACCTGCGATTACGTCACGCTGTGGAACGCCTTCAAACTGGTCAGCGCCAGCGCCAGCGAGGATGAGAAGACGGCGCTGTTTAGCAGTACAGCGGCGCGCGTTTATCGCGTGGCGCTGTAACGACAACGCCCGCCGGGTGAGGGCGGGCGCTGCGTGAGAACAGGATCGTGCTGCTCAATGATAGCGGCGCAGCAGCCCGGCCAACTTGCCCTGGATGCGCACCTGTTCCGGATGATAGCGCTGCGGTTCATAGCTGCTGTTGGCCGGATCGAGGCGGATCAGGCCCTTTTCATGATGCAGATATTTCAGCGTCGCTTCGCTGTCGTCGATCAGGGCCACGACAATATCGCCATCCCGAGCTGTGTCGCAGCGGCGGATCAGGGCATAATCGCCATCGTGGATGCCGGCCTCGATCATCGAATCGCCTGACACTTCCAGCGCATAATGATCGCCTGGCCCCAGCAGCGCGGCCGGCACAGAAAGCGAGCGGTCGCTTTCCAGCGCTTCCATCGGCAAGCCGGCGGCGATGCGGCCGTGCAGCGGCACGGTGATGGTGTCGTTGGCCGCCAGCATCGCCAGGGCCGGCGGCGTGGGCGCAGGCCGGCTGGCGACCAGGGTCAGTGCCGGTTTCTCCACCTTCAGCGCATCGGGCAGGCGCAGAACTTCTAGCGCGCGGGCGCGGTTGGGCAGGCGCCGAATAAAGGCACGTTCTTCCAGCGCGTTGATTAGGCGGTGGACGCCGGATTTCGATTTCAGGTTCAGCGCTTCCTTCATTTCCTCGAAGGAAGGTGAAACGCCGTCGGACTTCAATCGCTCATCGATGAAGATGAGCAATTCCTGCTGCTTCCGGGTGAGCATCTTGTTGTCTCCCATGCCGCCTGAAACGGAACATGGGTGGAACATCTAGAAAACAGAATGGAACATGTCAAGTGCAATGCAGGATACTGGTTCGCCCGCCGCTGCCGCCGGCGCATGCGCCTCGCGGATGATCAGCAGTTCGGCCTGTGCGAGCAGGGACAGCAGGGCGCTGTCTTGCCGAACGAATGGCGCCGCACCGTCGGGCGTCCGCCGCGCCCGCAGATGATCGCGTCGGGCGCCGTTGGCGGGTAGGGGGGTGACGAGCGGTAGTGTCTCCAGCGGTAGGGCATGCTGCCGGCCGGCCAAGCGCGAGACCAGCGGCACGGCAAACAGTAGCGCTGTCACGAACGCCGAAACTGGATTGCCCGGCAGGCCAAGCACCCGGGTTCCCTGAAGGCGACCGGCCAGCAGCGGCTTGCCCGGCCGCAGCGCGATTTTCCAGAAATCAATGTCGGCGCCCAGTTTGCGCAGCACTGGCACCACCAGATCATGATCGCCAACCGATGCACCGCCGATGGTGATGATCAGGTCGGCCTCCGCACCGGTCAGCGCGGCGGCCAGGGCGGCGCGGTTGTCCGGGATCAGGCCGGGATCATGCACGTCGGCCCCGGCGCTGCGCAGCAGGGCGGTGAGCATGGCCGGATTGGACGAAACAATCTGCCCCGGCCCCGGATTCTCGCCGGGCAAAACCAGCTCATCACCGGTTGCAATCAGTGTGACGCGCGGCCGCCGCACTACCGGCAGCGCCCGCCAGCCGCCGGCAGCGGTCAGCCCCAGATGGGCAGCGGAAAGCCGCGCGCCGGCTGCGATCAGGCCGGCACCGGCGGCAAAATCTTGCCCCGCTGGCCGGATATGGGCACCGATGCGCGGCGGGCCTTCGCCTTTAAGCCGCGCCGTGTCGCCATCGCGGGCCACGTCCTCCTGCACCACGATCACATCCGCTCCGGCCGGCAGCGGCGCCCCGGTGAAGATCCGAACCGCCTCGCCGGGCTCCAGCGTGCTGGCCCAGCCGTGGCCAGCAGCGCTTTCTCCCACCACGCGCCAGGGCAGGTGCAGATCGGCCCAGCGGATCGCGTAGCCATCCATGGCGGCGGCATCGAACGGTGGCTGGGTGAGGCGGGCTCTGACAGGTTCGGTCAGCACCCGGCCGGCGCACTGATCGAGAGGCAACGTCTCGGCAGGGAGGGGCTCAACGCCCATCAGCAGCTGATCCAGCGCTGCCGAAAAGGGCAGCAACTCACTCATTCTGCAATGAAATTCCCTGAGCGTCCGCCAGATTTCCTCAACAGGCGGATGCCGTCGATGCGCATCGTGCGGTCGACCGCCTTGGCCATGTCATAGACGGTGAGCAGGGCGGCGGAGACGGCGGTGAGCGCTTCCATCTCCACGCCTGTACCGTGGGTGGTGGCAACGGTGGCGGTGGCGCGTATCCCGGTGGATTCAATGGCCAGGTCCACGCTCACCGCATCAATGGGCAGCGGGTGGCAGAGCGGGATCAAATCGGCCGTGCGCTTGGCTGCCATGATGCCGGCGATGCGGGCGGTAGCGAGAACGTCACCCTTCTTTACCGCTTGCTCTGCAATGGCTTGCAGCGCATCATTTGCAACATGGATAAAGCCTTCGGCCATCGCCTCACGCCGCGTTGGGGCCTTGGCGCTGATGTCCACCATGCGCGCTGCGCCGCTGTCATCAAGATGGGTGAGCTTGTTCACGCGGCGAGGCCCAGCAGCTCGCGGGTCGCAGCCGTCAAATCGGCCTGCCGCATCAGGCTTTCACCCACCAGGAAGGTGCGGATGCCAACGTCGGCGAGTGCCACCAGGTCGGCGTTCGAAGACAGACCAGATTCGGCCACAAGCGTCTTTCCGGGCGTGCTCGCCAGTTCAAAACTGGTTTGAAGACTGACTTCCAACGTTTTGAGGTTACGGTTGTTAATGCCAAGCAGCGGCGTCTTCAGCAGCAACGCGCGATCCCGTTCCGCGGCGTCGTGGACTTCGATCAGTACGTCCATGCCCCAGGCCAGCGCCACCGCTTCCAGTTCTGCGGCCTGGGCGTCGGACAGGGCGGCCATGATCAGCAGAATCGCATCCGCCCCCAGCGCCCGGGCTTCGACCACCTGATAGGGATCAACAATGAAATCCTTGCGGATCACCGGCAGGGCGCAGGCAGCGCGGGCGGCGACCAGATAGTCATCGGAACCCAGAAACCAGCGTTCTTCAGTCAGCACCGAAAGGCATGCAGCGCCGCCGGCGGCGTAGGCCCGGGCGAGGGCGGCCGGATCAAAGTCGGCCCGGATCAAACCCTTGGACGGACTCGCCTTCTTGCACTCGGCAATCAAGGCAAAGCGGCCATTTACATGGGCCGCGTGCAGTGCCGCTATGAAGCCGCGCGGCGGATCGGCGGCATGGGCGGTGGCCTCGACGTCGGCCAATGGCCGCTGCGCCTTGCGGGCGGCGTAGAGGTCGCGCTTGTGGGCGACGATCGTCGAGAGCGTGTCAGTCATCGAAAGCCAATCCAGCGGTTGAGGATGTCAGCAGCAGCGCCGCTGTCAATGGCGGTGGCGGCTTCGGTAACGCCCTGCGGCAGCGTCAGGCCGGAGCGCGTCACGGCTAGCGCGGCGGCAGCGTTGAGCAGGACCATGTCGCGATAGGCGTCCCTTTGGCCGGCGAGCAGGTCGTTCAGCCGCTGGGCATTATAGTCGGGCGTGCCGCCCTTCAACGCCTCGTTCGGCTGGCGAGGCAGGCCGGCAGCTTCCGGCGTGATCATCTGCGCCGTCAGTGCGCCATCAGCCAGCGCAACGGCTGTCGTTTCGCCGGATAGCGCCACTTCATCAAAGCCCTGGCCATGCACCACCAGCGCGGCGCGGCTGCCCAATTCCTTCAGCGCTTCGGCCATCAGCGGTACCGGGCCGGGAGCGAACACGCCCAGCAATTGCTGGTCCACCCCGGCCGGATTGCAAAGTGGACCAAGCAGGTTGAAGATTGTCCGCCTGCCCAGTGTGCGCCGCACCGATGCGACACGGGCCATCGCCGGGTGGTGGCGCGCGGCGTGCAGGAAGGTGATGCCCACTCGTTCCAGGCACGGCCCCAGCCGGTCCATCGGCAATTCCGGCACGCCCAGCACCGTCAGCACATCTGCCGCACCGGAGGTGGATGAGGCGGCGCGATTGCCATGCTTGGCCAGTTTTACTCCGCAGGCGGCGACTACCAGGCTGACGGCGGTGGAGATGTTGAGGCTGTGCATCCCATCGCCGCCAGTTCCGCACACATCCAATGCACCTGCGGCGCGAAAAGGTTGGATGGCGCGGGCGCGCAGGGCGCGAGCGGCAGCGACGACTTCTCCCACTGTCTCGCCGCGATCCGCCAGAGTGGTGAGGAAGACGGACAGCGCCTCTTCGCTCACCCTGCCGTCGAAAATGGCGGCAAAGGCCTCGGCCGCCGCGCCTTCATCAAGCGGGCGGGACGGATCAGGCAGCAGGCTCATGCTGCGGCCGAAAGATCGGGATTCAACCCGGCCAGCGTCATGAAATTGGCCAGCAGGCGGTGGCCGTGCTGGGTGGCGATGCTTTCCGGGTGGAACTGCACGCCATGCAGCGGCAATTCCCGGTGGTGCATGCCCATGATCAGGCCATCGGGGCTGTGCGCGTTGACCACAAGATCGCCCGGCAGCCCGGCTTCTCGCACCACCAGGCTGTGATAGCGCGTGGCTTCGAATGGGGAGGGGATGCCGGCGAACACGCCCGTCCCATCGTGGGTAATCGGGCTCACCTTGCCGTGCATGACCTGCGGCGCACGTTCGACAATGCCGCCAAACGCCTGACCTAGCGCCTGGTGGCCCAGGCACACGCCGAACAGTGGGGTCTTGGTTTCGGTTGCAGCTTCGATCAGGGCGAGGCAGATGCCCGCTTCGTTGGGCGTGCAAGGGCCGGGGGAAAGCAGGATCGCTTCAGGGCGCATGCCCATCGCGTCCTGCGTGGTCAGTGCGTCGTTGCGCACCACGATCGTCTGCGCCCCCAATTCGGCCAGATAATGCACGAGGTTGAAGGTGAAGCTGTCATAATTGTCGATAACGAGGATGGTCATTGTCCGAACCCGGCTTGGGCTGCGGTGGCGATGGCTTCACGAGCGGCGGCGATGAGGGCGCCGGCCTTGGCTTCGCACTCCCGCTGTTCATATTCGGCGACGCTGTCGGCCACGATGCCGGCGCCTGCCTGCACGTGCATCACACTATCTTTCACCACGGCAGTGCGCAACACGATGCAGGAATCCATGTCGCCATTGGGGCTGAAATAGCCAACGCCGCCCGCATAGGGCCCACGCGCGGCGCCTTCCAGTTCGGCAATGATCTGCATTGCCCGCACCTTGGGTGCGCCCGAAACCGTGCCAGCGGGGAAGCCGGCCAGGAGCGCGGCCACCGCGTCCACCCCATCGGCGAGGCGGCCCTGCACGTTTGAGACGATGTGCATGACATGGCTGTAGAATTCGACGAAGAACTTGTCCGTCACCTTCACCGTGCCGGGCACCGATACGCGCGCCGTGTCGTGACGGCCCAAATCGAGCAGCATCAGATGCTCGGACAATTCCTTGGGGTCGGCGAGCAGGCTTTCGCGATTGGCGGCATCCTCGGCGGTGTCTTTGCCGCGAGGGCGAGTGCCAGCGATCGGCCTGATGGTCACGTCGCCACCACGGGCGCGGACCAGGATTTCAGGGCTGGAGCCGACCAGTGCAAAGCCAGGCAGATCGAGGAAATAGAGGAAGGGTGACGGATTGATGCGGCGTAATGCCCGATAAAGATCAAATGCCGGCAGGGGGAAATCGACCGAGAAACGCTGCGAAAGCACGACCTGGAAGATGTCGCCGGCGAGGATATAGGCGCGCGCCTTTTCGACCATGGCGGCAAAGCGCGTCTTGTCGGTGTGGTGGTGAGGGATGGCGTCGGGCAGAAATTCCGGCGGACGCGGATGGGCCGGCAGGGAATGTGCCAGCCGCCGCTCCGTTTCGGCAAGGCGTTCGGCGGCGGCATCCCAGGCGGCGCCGGGATCAGTAGCGGCAAAGATCGGCGCGACAATGAACAATTCGTCCTTAAGCCGATCGAACACCAGCAGCAGGGTGGGGCGCACAAATACCATGTCGGGCAGGCCCAGTGCCGACGGGCCCGCATCAGGCACGCTGGGTTCGACCAGCCGCACCGTTTCATAGCCCATGTAGCCAACCAGACAGGCCAGCGCGGCAGGCAGCTCAGCCGGCACATCCGCACGGGCCTCGGCCACCAGCGCGCGCAGGGTGGTCAGCGTGTCGCCGGGCACCGACGTGAACGCCGTCTGATCTTGCCGCCAGTTACGGTTGATTTCACTGGTATTGCCGCGCGCCCGCCACACTAGATCAGGATCAAGCCCTAACAGCGAGTACCTCGCCCTGACGCTGCCGCCTTCGACCGATTCGAGCAGGAAGGCGCCAGAGCCCTCCCGGCCCAATTTCAGCATCGCCGAAACCGGAGTTTCCGTATCGGCAACGATGCGTGTCCACAGCAATTGTGGACGGCCTTCGGCCAGCGCGGCGCAGGCGCTGGCGCGATCGGGGGCGATGCGCCGGTCGGTTGCGGGGCCGCTCATCAGCCTTATTGCAGGCCGTCGCCTGACAGGCGGGTTCGCAGCGTCTTCAGCGTGGCGTCGTTCCTGTCCACACCCACTGCGGCCATGCTAGCCTTGGCCAGACCTTCGGCCATCTCGCCGGGCAGGGCGCTGCCCACTTCGCGGCGGCTGGCTTCGATCAGGCCGGCCTGGGTCTTTGGATCGCCGGGAACGATCCGATCGACATGCACCAGGACCCAGCCGCCCTGGCCGGCAAGCAACTGCGTGCTGCCGGCGGCACCGTTCAGGAAAGCGCGGGCGGCTTCGGGCACATTGGGTTGATTGATGATGTCGATGCGGCGGCCATTGAGCGGACGCGGCGCGGCGAGGCCAGCATCGGCAAGTGCCTTGGCGAAATTCACGCCCTTCTTGGTTGCAGCCAGAACGGCATCGGCTTTGCCTTTGGCAGCCTTCATCGCTTTGTCTTGTGCAGCGCCGGCCATGGCAAGCGGCATCACCTCCTGGATCGGCGGCGGCGCAGCGGGCAGAACGGTGGCGGTTTCTATCACCACCAGGCGGCCGCCGCCAATATCCTCCACCACCGGGCCATCAGCCGGCTCATGCTTGAAGGAGCGGGCGGCGATGGTGGCGGCCTCTCCGCTCAGCGGCGGTTGACCCTGGGCCAAACCTTTGTCCGTCACCGGAGCTTGGCTCTGGATCGTGAGGGATGCTTCTTTCGCAATATCGGCAAAGCTCTTCCCGGCTTCCACACCATCCTCGATACGCGCGACCACATCGGCCACCGCGTCATCGAGGGCGCGCTGCTTCAGTTCGGCTTCGACAGCAGGGCGGGCCTGCGCCAGCGTCTTGCCGGCACTGCCCAGCGCCGCCACGCGAACCACGTGCCAACCCAGCTGGCTCTTGATCGGGGAGCTTGTCTTGCCCACCGGCAGGGCAAACGCGGCCTTGGCAACCTCTGCACTGGTGGCGCGGGCAAAACCGGCCTCGGTCTGGCTCCCGAGTGCAATGTCGCTGGCGCCGAATCCGGCCAGCTTTTGAGCTGCGGCGGCAAAACCATCAGTGGCGGCAGCGGCCACGATGGCCTTGGCCTTGGTTTCATCGGGCACCACCACCTGTTCCAGCACGCGGGTGGCGGCGGCACCATATTTGGCCGGATCCTTAGCAAAGGCATCGGCGATGGCCTTTTCGGGTACGCTCACGCCGGCGGCTATCTTCGCTGCATCGATGAACGCATAGCGGAAGCTGCGGCGTTCTGGGATGGTGAATCGAGCGCCGTTGGCCTTGTACCAGGCCTGCGCTTCGGCGGCGGTTGGCGTGCCGACGGGCGGTGCCGGGATGGTAACGACGGCGCCTTCGTGGCGATCGACCAGCAGGCGGGCATACAATTCGGCCACGCCATCGGGCACGGCCAGCGCGCCGGTGATCGGCTTGATCAATTGTTCGCGTACCAGATCGCGGGCGATAGACTGGCGCAGTTTCTTGTCGGTCAACCCTTGTTGCTGCAAGGCGCGATCATAGGCAGTCTGATCGAACTTGCCGCCGCTCTGGAAAGCGGGAATGCCGGTGATCACCACGTCAACCGCCGTGTCAGAAGCGCCCAGACCGGCGCCCGCGCCCATTTCTTCCATTGCGGTCTGACCGATCAACTGTGTGGCCATCAGCTCCACCACGCCCTGGCGGGCGGCTTCGGCCTGGGTGACGTTAGGATCGCGCTGGCGCAGGTCGCGAACGGTGCGATCGATCGCCTGCAGCAGATCGGGCTCGCTAATGGTGCGCTTGCCCACCTTGGCCACAGAGCCGGCCGGCGCACTGCCGCCTAGCGGATCATTCACGCCGGTGACGGCAAAGGCCACCAAGATCAAGCCGAACAGGGCGAGCACGGGCCAGCTGGTGAGCGAACGGCGAAAAAATGCGAGCATCGAAATTCCGTGGTGGCTTGAACGCGCCGCTTGTAACGACGCGTGCCGCTTGCCACAAGCGCCACCACAGCGTGGAGAAGCGACAATGCCTGCCCTGATCGTTGGGAACTGGAAGATGAATGGCCTTGGCGAGGATATTGCCGAGATCGCGCAGATGGCGGGCAGCGGCGCGCGCGGTGTCTGGATAGCGCCGCCGTTCACCCTGATAGACCGGGCGGTGATCGTTTCGGCTGGCGCAGTGAAGGTCGGCGGTCAGGATTGCCACGCCAGTGCGAAGGGCGCTCACACCGGTTGTGTTTCGGCGCTTATGCTGGCCGATCTGGGTGCGGGCTTTGTGATCGTTGGCCACAGCGAACGGCGGCGGGACAATGGCGAGACTGATGCCGAAGTGCGCGCCAAGGCGACGGCAGCCCGCGCCGCGGAACTGGAGGTGATCCTGTGCGTCGGTGAAACACGGAGCCAGCGGGACGCCGGTCAGACCGAAGCCGTGCTTACCAGTCAACTCGCCGGATCATTGCCCGATGACGCCGAACAGCTAATCATCGCCTACGAACCGGTGTGGGCTATCGGTACCGGCCTCACGCCGACGCTGGACGATGTCGCTGCCGCCCACGCCCATATCCGTGGGCGTTTGGTTGCCCGTTACGGCGCGGCTGGCCACGGTGTGCGCATCCTTTACGGCGGCTCCGTTACCTCGGCCAATGCCGGTGAGCTGCTGCGCGTGGTCGATGTAGGCGGCGTGCTGGTGGGCGGGGCCAGCCTTACGGCTGATAGCCTGCTGGCGATTGCGGCAGCGACTTGAGCCGGCAGAACGGACGATGATAGGCTGCCCGTCGATCGAAGGAGCATTGCACTGACGGCGCAGATACTGACTTTAAACAGGACCGTGCTGCAAACTGCTGATGTGGTAAGGGCGATGTTTACCGATCCTGCAATGATTACCCAATGGAGTTTTGCCAACGACGATTGGCATTGTTCCTTAGCTTGGGTCGATATGGTGGTCAGCGGAACCCACAGCGTCTGGATGGAAGAGAAGAACTGCAGTTTCGGCTTTGATTTCGCAGGTGCGACAGTCAGGCGGAGCCACCGCATGCGCTCACCCTCGTGCTGGGTGACGGGCCGACTTCACGCGCAGCACTTGTCGCAAGCCCGGCCGGGGCCATTGTGGAAACGTGGTTCGAAGTCGAAACCCAGAATCCTGCTCATCTGAATCGTGACGGATGGCAGGCGATCCTGAACAATTACCGTTGTCTGGCCGAACGGGTCGCCGCTGCGCCTTGATTGCACCCAGCCGCGAAGCCATGTAAGGCGCGTCCCGACATCCTGACTGTTCGAAACGAAAGCCTGCCCCCACGTGATCACCTTCCTGCTTGTTGTCCACGGCCTCATCACCCTCGCGTTGGTGGCGGTGATCCTGCTGCAGCGCTCCGAAGGCGGGGCGTTGGGCATTGGCGGCGGCGGTGGCGGCGGTCTGATGACGGCGCGCGGCGCGGCCAATCTGCTCACCCGTGCCACCACCATCCTGGCGGCGCTGTTCATCGTTATGTCGATCCTGCTGGCAGTGCTGGCCGCCGGCACCAACAAAGCGCGCGTGATCGATCCCACCGTGGCCGCCAAGGCAGCCCCGACCGCGCCAGCCCCCGGCGCTCCGGCGCCAGCAGCGCCGACACAGTTGCCGGGCTTGCCCGGCGTTCCGGTCGCGCAGTAATTTGCCTCGCACATGGCCGGCGATCGCAAACCCGGCCAGTTGCGCCAGATTTTTGGCGGTGCCGCCGGAAATCTGGTGGAATGGTATGATTGGTATGCCTATTCGGCCTTCGCGCTCTATTTCGGGCCGCGCTTCTTCCCGCCGGGCGATGATCTAGCCGCGGCGCTGAACAGCGCCGCTATTTTCGCAGTTGGCTTTCTGATGCGCCCCATCGGTTCCTGGCTGCTCGGCGCTTGGGCTGATAGGCGCGGCCGCAAATCGGCGCTTACCTTATCGGTCGCGATGATGTGCACCGGCTCGCTGATTATCGCGGTGGCCCCCACTTATGAGGACGTCGGCCTGCTGGCGCCCGCCATCCTGCTGTTGGCGCGGCTGGTGCAGGGCCTGTCGGTCGGCGGCGAATATGGCGCCTCGGCCACTTTCATGAGCGAGGTGGCGCGAGCGAAATGGCGCGGCTTCCTCGCCAGCTTCCAATATGTGACGCTGGTGGGTGGGCAATTGCTGGCGCTCGCCTTGCTGGTGCTACTTCAATCACAGATGGACGATGCAGCACTGAAAGATTGGGGCTGGCGCATTCCATTCGTGGTCGGAGCGGCCTGCGCGGTGCTGGTGTTCTGGCTGCGCACGGGGCTGAATGAAACCGAAGCTTTTGAAAACGCTGTCATCCCGCCGGGCACGTTGCTGCAACGCTTGCTTGCACATCCGCGCGAACTGTTGATCGTGCTGGCGCTCACTGCGGGTGGAAGCCTGTGGTTCTATACGTTCACCACCTACATGCAGAAATATCTGGTGCTCTCGTCCGGTTGGACCAAGCAGGAGGCTACGTCGGCCTCTGCCATCGCGTTGCTCGCCTATGCCGCCATGCAGCCGCTGTTTGGTGCGGCGTCCGATCTGCTCGGCCGACGCGCCTTGCTGGTTAGCTTCGGTATCATGTCTACGTTGGCCACGGTGCCGGCGCTCACGGCGCTCGGCACGGCGACACCGGGCATCGAAGGGCTCGCCATGATGATCGGCTGCCTCGCCATCCTGTCCTGCTACACCAGCATTTCCGGCTTGGTGAAGGCCGAGATGTTTCCGGCCCACATTCGTGCGCTGGGCGTGGGCATGCCCTATGCGCTGGGCGTGGCCATCTTCGGCGGATCTGCCGAATATGTGGCACTGGCATTCAAGGGCGCCGGCCTTGAATCGGGCTTTTTCTGGTATGTGACCGGCATGTCCGGCATCGCACTCACCGCCGCTTTGGCCTTGCCAGATACCAAGGCCAACAGTCGGATCGAAACGGACTGAAAACAACGTGTTCAGGTTTTGCGCCGCAGTTTGGCCGTGCTGCAAATCTGCCCATTCTCGTGGGACAATGCGACTTCGGCTCATCCCGTTGTTGGCGCTGCCGCTACTGCTCGCCGCCGCCGGCGGCGGCTGTTAGCACCGCTCCGGCGCCAACACCTGCTCCGGCGTCCGCTCTGGCACCGCCCCTACACCCAGCGCTTTTGACACGCTGGAATATCGTCGCTCCAGAAATGCGGCGCGGGAGCTGGCGCTTGCCGGCCCCATTTGGCTGCTTGGCTCTGTCGATCCGGTTCGCGCGGGCCTCGCCGCCCACGAAGCCGTCGCCGAGGCACTCCATGCTTTGCCGCTTGGCCCCAGGCAGCTGCAGTTCAGCCTATTCCACCGCGATCGTCCCGGACACATCGTAGCCAGTCCCGATGATGATGGGGCTGCGGGGCGTTTTCACTAGCGCTTGCAGCTTCGTCCACAGCGAAATTGCGCGCGAAGGCCACGCAGGGGCTGGCGCGCTGCTGCAATATGGGCTTAAGGCTCTTCTCCCATGACGCGGTATATTTTCATCACCGGCGGCGTGGTCTCTTCGCTGGGCAAAGGGCTCATGGGCGCTTCGCTGGCAGCCCTTTTGCAGGCGCGCGGCTACAAAGTCCGAATTCGCAAGTTCGATCCCTATCTCAACGTCGATCCGGGCACGATGAGCCCCTATCAGCACGGTGAAGTCTATGTGACTGACGACGGTGCCGAGACCGATCTCGATCTTGGCCACTACGAACGCTTCACTGGCGTGCCGTCACGCAAGACCGATAACATCACCTCGGGCCGGGTCTATTCCGACATCATCGCCCGCGAACGCCGCGGCGAGTTCTTGGGCGCCACCGTCCAGGTAATCCCGCATGTGACCGATGCCATCAAGGCCTTTGCCAAGGCCGAAACCGAGGCGCTGGATTTCGTGCTGTGCGAAATCGGCGGCACCGTTGGCGATATCGAAAGTCTGCCCTTCCTCGAAGCCCTCCGCCAGATGGCCGCTGACGTGGGCAAGGCGAACGTGTGCTACATCCATGTCACTCTGGTGCCGTTCATCGCTGCGGCGGGTGAGCTGAAAACCAAGCCGACCCAGCACAGCGTTGCCGAACTGCGCGGCATTGGCATTCAGCCCGATGTGCTGGTTTGCCGTTCCGAACATCCCCTGCCCGAAGGCGACCGGGCCAAGATCGCCCTGTTCTGCAATGTGCGCAAGGAGGCGGTGATTTCGGCGCTGGATGCCGAGAGCATTTACGAAGTGCCGTTGCAATATCATGCCGAAGGGCTGGATGACGAAGTGCTGCACGCCTTTGGCATTAAAGATGCGCCACGCCCCGATCTCACCCGCTGGCAGGATATTTCAGAGCGTATCCACAACCCGGAAGGGGAAGTGACCATTGGCGTTGTCGGCAAGTATACCGGCATGAAGGACGCCTACAAGTCGCTGACCGAAGCGCTCGTTCACGGCGGCCTCGCCAACCGGGTGAAGGTCAACATCAAGTGGCTGGATGCCGAGGAATTCGAAGGCGCCGATGTGGCGGCCCGGCTGGAGCCGATGCATGGCATCTTGGTGCCCGGCGGCTTTGGCGAACGCGGCAGCGAAGGTAAGATCGCCAGCGTACGTTTCGCCCGCGAACGCAATGTGCCTTTCTTCGGCATCTGCCTTGGCATGCAGATGGCCTGCATCGAGGCGGCGCGGAATCAAGCCGGCATCGAGGCCGCTTCCACCACCGAATTCGGCCCCACCGCAGAACCGATCGTCGGCCTGATCACCGAATGGATGAGCGCAGAAGGCTTGCAGACCCGTCATGCCGGCGGCGATCTGGGCGGAACTATGCGGCTGGGTGCCTATCCGGCTGAGCTCGCCCACAACAGTGTGGCGGCCAGCGTCTATGGCAGCATCCAAGTCGAAGAACGCCACCGTCACCGTTATGAAGTGAACGGTGCATATCGAGCAGCGCTGGAAAAGCAGGGCCTGATCTTCTCTGGCATGTCACCCGATGGCCTCTTGCCCGAAGTGGTGGAACGTCCGGACCATCCCTGGTTCATCGGCGTGCAGTTCCACCCGGAACTGAAATCAAAGCCGTTTGATCCGCACCCGCTGTTTTCCGGTTTCATTGCCGCCGCCATGGCGCAGAGCCGGCTGGTTTAGGGCCGGCTGGTGTGACGCCGGTTTCCCCTGCCGAACTGGCGGCCCGCATCGCCACGCAGCGCCGTCCTGGCCAGACTCAGGTGGTGGGCATCACCGGGTCGGTCGCGGTGGGCAAGACCACGCTGGCCCGACAGATAGCCGAAGCGCTGCCAATGGATTTGAAGGTGGACATCGTCTCCACCGATGGCTTCTTGAAGCCCAACTTCGTGCTGGAAGCCGAAGGCCTTTCGATGCGCAAGGGCTTCCCCGAAAGCTATGACCGCGCCGCCTTGGCCGCCGCGTTGGCCGGACTGAAATCCGGCCCTGTCACGGTGCCGGCCTATAGCCACACCATTTACGACGTCGATCCCATCGCTGCCCGTACCATTTCCGGTGCAGATGTCGTGCTGGTCGAAGGCCTGGGTCTTGCCCCTGATGTCGGCGGCCAGCGTCCGCCGCTTGACCTGCTGCTCTATATCGATGCCGCTGAAGACGATATCATCGCCTGGTTCCTCGCGCGCTTCATGGGTCTGTGGGAGGCTGCCGGCACCGATCCGACCAGCTTCTACGCCCGCTTCCGCCACATGAGCGCAGATGAAGCCCGCCAGTTCGCGCTGTCTGTCTGGAACGGCATCAACCGCCCGAACTGGCTAGAGCATATCGCGCGGGCCAAACCGGTGGCCGATATCGTGGTGGTCAAGGCGCTTGACCACAGCCTGACCGCCTAGCGCCGCACCAGCCATTCCACAATCTCATCCGCCGGCGCGCTGGGCGGCAGCCGCTGCATGGCCGTGCCGGGCACCAGCGCTTGCGGATTGGCCAGGAACGCCTTCAACGTTTCGCGCGTCCACACGAAGCCCTTTTGGCCCGCCGCCTGCATCGCCGGGCTATAGTCGAAATCGGCTTGGCTGCCCGCTCGTCGGCCCACCACGCCATCCAGATTGGGCGCCGGCAGACCGGTCTCGGCCGGATAAACGCTGTGGCACGATATGCAATACTGGAACGCCGGCGGGGTGGCCGCCGCTAGCAACAGGGCGGCCAGTGTCATCCGGGTTTGCCCGTCTGCACCAGCATCACCCGGTCAAGGCCGCTTTCCGGCAGATAAATCTCGCCATTGCGGCCCAGGATCTGGCGCACATTGGCCTTGGGACCGGAGCCGGGATAGGTACCGACGATTTTCTCGGCCTTGGTATCAAAGGCGATGGTGACGTTTCCGGCCCATTCCGTCACCCACGCCACATCCTTATCGTCCACATACACTGCATAGGCCTGCGGTTTCGTGCCCGGCATCTTCCAGCGCTTCCACCGGCCATCCTTCGGCGTATAGCGCGAGAGGTACCCGCTGTTCCATTCCGACACCCACAATTGCCCCTTGCTGTCGGACCAGACACGGCGGCTGCCCACGCCCGGTTCGGCCGGCTCCACCACCGTCGTCGCGCCCGTCTCCATATCGACTTTGGCGAGGAAACTGCCGGCCAGGCTCACATACCAGATCTGTCCATCCGGCGTTGCCGCGATGCCGTAGGGGCCGCGGCCCTTGGGTGCCGGCCACACGTCCAGCTTGCCCGATTTGGGGTCGAGCCGGCCATAAATGCCGGTTTGCCCGGTGAACCACACCCGGCCCTTGCCATCAAAGGCCGGCGTGTTGAGATTGGTGTGGCCCGACCCCTCCGGCAGCGGCCAAGTCTTCACCGCTTTCGTCTTCGGATCCACCCGGACGATGGCATTCAGGCCGCCATCGGTGATCCACGCCGCGCCATCCGGGCCCATGATGACGCCATGTGGGCTGGACTTCTCGCCAAGCTTTACCTGTTCCACTTTGCCGGTCTTGATATCGATGATGCCCAGCGCGCCCTGCCATTGTGCGGTGTACCAGATGGAGCCAGGCTGGCCTGGCGCGACATCATGCGGGTGGGCGCCCTTGGGCACATCGAACACCCGCACCGGATGTTCCGCGCGCGCGGTCCCGGCTAGCGCCACAGCCGCCACGGCCGCCATCCAGATTGTCCGCATCGTCTGTCCTCCCTGTGGGGCTAATACGATGCGCCTGATCCCATCCCTCGCGCAAGTGGCGGGGGAAAGGCGCCGCCCGGCCGTAGTGATTGCCGCACGGGATTTCCCTTGGCCGTCAATGCGGTTAGGGGCAGCCCAATCAATTCGCCCCCCCCGCTTTGCAGGAATGCCCTCGTGAACCTTCGCTTTGCCCTGTTGCTGGCGGCCGCTCCAACTTCGCTGGCCTCTGCCCAGGAAGCGCCTCTGCCCGCCGCGCCGCGTCCGGCCCAAACCGCGCAGGCCATGCCGGAAGACGAGGAAGTGATCACCGTTTCCACCCAACGCTTGCCCGGCCAGGTGGTGGGGGACATCAAGCCCGAACTCACGCTGGGCACGCAGGAATTGCGCGCACTGGGCGCCGGTTCGATCACCGAAATCCTCGCTCAGATCGCGCCGCAGACCCAGTCCGGCCGGGGCAGAGGCGGCGGCCCACCGGCAGTGCTGCTGAACGGCAAGCGCACATCGGGCTTTCAGGAAATCCGCAACATCCCGCCCGAAGCCATCGCCCGGGTGGAGGTGCTGCCCGAGGAAGTCAGCCTGAAATATGGCTTCCGTGCCGATCAGCGGGTGATCAACTTCGTGCTGCGCCCGCGCTTCCAGGCGTGGACGGGTGAGTTCGACATCGGCGGCCCGACCGACGGCGGCCGCTTCTCCTCCGAACTGGAAGTCAATCTGCTGCGCCTGCGCAATGGCACCCGCACCAGCATTGAAGCCGAAGTTGAAATCAACACGATGGTGACGGAAGCCGAACGCCGCATCACCACGCCCACCCAGAGCCGGCCGTTCGCGCTTGATGGCAATGTCTCGGCACTCACGGCCGGTGCCGGCGTGCTGCCCGGCCGCCCCGTGGTCGGTGTGCCGTCCGGCATTGCCAGCCCAACGCTGGACCAGTTCGCTACCGCGCCGGTCAACAGCACCGATATCCGCCCGTTCCGCACCCTGCTGCCTGACAGCCGCTCCACGAGCCTGAATGGCACCATCGCCGGATCACTGGGCACCATCGGCGCCACGTTGACCGGCGGTATCGAGCGCACGCTGACCGAGTCCATGCAGGGTCTGCCCGCCGCCAGCTTTAACTTGCCCGCCGGCGGTGCCTTCTCGCCGTTCAGCGGCCCGGTGCTGGTCAATCGCTATGCCCCTGATCCGCTTGGACGATTTGGGGACAACTGGAACAGCCGGCTGGGCACGGTACTCGATGGCAATCTCGGTAAGTGGCGCTGGAACCTCACCGGCAACTGGAACCACGCCGAAAACCGCAACCGCATCGAACGCGGCATTGATGTGAGCGCGTTGCAGAGCCAGATCACGGCCGGCACGCTGTCGCCCTATGGCGCGTTCAGCGGGCCAACGCTCACCGATACGGCGCGAAGTATCTCCGACAATCTCAGCGCCGATCTGCTGCTGAACGGCAGCCCGCTGCTGTTGCCGGCGGGGCCATTGGCGGTGGCGCTGAAGGCGCAGGTGCAGCATCTGTCGCTCGATGCGTCGGCCACCCGCGCCGGTCTGGTCAGCGCCGCACAGCTGTCGCGCACGCAGGGCAATTTCCAGGCGAATTTCGATATGCCGATTGCCTCTTCGCGCGATAACGTGTTGCCATTCCTTGGAAAGTTCACGCTGAACGGGAATATCGCTGCGGATACGCTTTCCGATTTCGGCACACTCATCACCTGGGGTGCCGGCGCCAATTGGGAGCCTTCGCCCGGTTGGAGCTTCATCGCCAGCTTCACCCGTGAACAAGGTGCGCCCAGCATTGGCCAGTTGGGTGATCCCACCATCATCACCCCCAACGTGCGTGTGTTCGATTTCATCCGCGGCGAAACGGTGGACATCAGCCGTTTGGACGGCGGCAACCGCGCCCTTCTGAACGACACGCGCCAAGTATGGAAGCTGGGATTCAACCTGAAACCCTTTGAAAAGACTGATATTGTTTTCAACGCCAATTACATCAGTTCGCGCATCGATGATCCGATCGCATCCTTCCCCACCGCAACGGCCGAACTGGAAGTGGCGTTCCCGGGTCGCTTTACCCGCGATTCCGGCGGGCGCCTGCTGCAGATCGACAACCGCCCGGTGAATTTCGATTATTCGGAGCGGCAGGAACTGCGCTGGGGCTTCACCCTCACTCAGGCGCTAAAGCCCGACAAGGCCGAGCGCGCGGCGGCGGAAAAGCGCTTTGCCGAGTTGCGCGCCAAAGCCGTGGAAAGCTTCCGCGCCGGCAATGGTCTGCCCCCCGAACTGCGCACCCTTACGCGCAATCCTTATGGATTCACCCCCGGACAGCGCCCGCCCGGTGCCGCCGCTGGTCCGCCTGCTGCCGCTGGTGGCCCGCCAGCTGCCGGAACGTCGTCGCCAGCTGCCGGCGCGGCACCGCCCCCTGGTGGTGGCTTTCGCGGCGGCGGTGGCGGTCGCGGTGGCTTCCTCGACGGCCGGGTGCAACTCACCGTTTTCCACACCTGGACCTTCCGCAACGAAATTGGCATCCGCCCCGGCGTGCCGGTGCTTGATTTGCTGAACGGCTCGGCGGTCGGTTCGAATGGCGGTGCGCCGCGTCACCAGGTCGAAGCCCGGCTCGGCGGCGGCCGGCGCGGGATTGGTGGCAGCATCGGCGTGAACTGGCAATCTGGCACGTCAGTGCTGGTCGATCCGTCGGGCGCGTCGCAGTCGCCAGACGATCTGTTCTTCTCCCCGCGTGCTGTCGCCAATCTGCGGCTGTTCGTTGATCTTGGCCAGCGGCAGGATGTGCTTCTGAAGATGCCGTGGCTGCGTGGCAGCCGCATCAGCTTGCGGGTCGATAACTTGTTCAACGACCGCATCAACGTAAAGAACCGCCTCGGCGCAGAACCGATAGGCTTCCAGCGTGATCAGCTTGATCCGCTGGGCCGCACGGTGACGCTGAGCTTGCGAAAGCTGTTTTTCTAAAGCTTCTCCCGTCAGCCTGGGTTTCGTCGGGGTGACGGGAGAAGCTTAATTCACTCGTGCCGTCGCCCGTTCATGCCAGCCGCGCAGCGCTGCCGCGTTATCCGCAATCGCAATCCCGATCCAGCCGGCGAAATCCACGATCGACAGTAGCGCTATATCGGCCAGCGTGAACCGCTCCCCGGCCAGCCAGTCCCGATCCGCCAATTGGCCATCAATCCAGTCCAGCATCGCCACTGCCTGCACTTTGGCGGCTTCCCCCATGGCCGGAATCTGGTTGATCAGCTTGGCCGTGTAGGGATGGCCATGTTGCCAGAACAGGCTGACCGGCGTGCCCAGCCCGGTTTCCACACGCCTGATCCACATGTCCGTCTCTGCCCGTTTGAACGGGGTGGTGCCGATCAGCGGCGGGTCGGGGTGGAGTTCATCGAGGTAGCGGCAAATGCTGATCGTTTCGGCGATGACCTGGCCATCATCCAGTTCCAGGAACGGCACCTGCCCGCGCGGGTTTAGCGCCACCACCGCATCGGATTTGTGCTCGCGCGCCATCAGCGAGACTATACGCTCCTCAATGGTGATGCCCTTGGCCTTCAGGAACAGCCGCACCCGGCGTGGATTGGGCGCCGGATCAGGCGCGGACCAGAGTAGCATCTGTCATCTCCCCGTTTCAATGCGCCAGCGTTGCATGGCCGGGCCTTTCGCGGCAAGGGCGGCGCATGCTGCCAGCAACGCCCGAAACGATCGCCGATCTCGAATCGGTCGACACGCGCCTGCGCTGGCTGGCGGCGTGGACGATCCACAACGCAAATCATCTGCGCCCCAGCAGTGATGGCGTGAAGGTGGGCGGCCATCAGGCCAGCTGCGCCAGCATGAGCAGCGTTCACGGCCACCGCGACGTGCAGCTGGGAGTGGATCGTTTTGGCCAGACCGGCGACCTGGTTGATCTGTTCGCGGCTATGCGCTTGACGAAGGCGCCATCATAACTGACATGGCAACGGCGCTCACCATATGAATGGCCTGATCAGCCTTGCCGCCATTCTGGCCATCCTGCTGGCATTTGGTGGCCTCATCGGCATGGCTGATCGTCGCCACTTCTCGGCTCCCTGGCTGCTGGCCGCCGCCGCTCTGGTGGCGCTGAACGATGCGCTGCTCACCAATGCCTATAGCCTGCTGCCCGATCTGATCGGCGGCAACTGGAACTGGCAAGGCAAGGTGCTGGCGCTGGCCGCCACGTTGGCCATCGCCGCACTGGCGCCGTTCGGCTGGCAGCGCTGCGGCCTCACGCTGGCCCAGGCCAATGGCAGCCTGCGCTCAGCGTTGCCGGTGGTACTGCTCTATGCCGGTTTCTTCGCTGCCATTGCGCTGGCATTCCCCGGTGAGCCGGGCGATGCGGAAACCCTGGCGTTCCAGCTCAGCCTGCCAGGGCTGGAAGAAGAGTTTTTCTATCGTGGTCTGCTGCTGTTTGCGCTTGATCGCACCTTTGCCGGGCGGAAGCGATTTCTGGGGGTGGAATGGGGGTGGGGCGCGCTGTTGTCGTGCCTGCTGTTCGGTCTTGCCCATGGCTTCAGTTATGGCGCCGAGGGTTTCTCCGCCGATCCGGTCACATTGCTGCTCACCGCGGTTCCGGCGCTGCTGGGGGTGTGGCTGCGTCTGCGCACCGGAAGTCTGCTGCTGCCGACCCTGCTGCACAATCTGGGAAATTCGTTGTCCTTGCTGATCTGATCAGAGCCCGCGCGTTATGGCTTGGGACGCCTGCAGCAATTCCGGCAAGATCTTGGTGCGCATGCCGTCCAGATCGGTACGGGACGAAGGGCAGCACACATTCAGCGCCGCCAGCACGCGGCCATCGGCACTGCGGATCGGCACCGAAATCGAGCCCAGGCCGATTTCCAGTTCCTGATCGACCATCGAATAACCGGTGAGCCGCACATTCTCGATTTCGGCGCGCAGCTTGACCTTGGAGGTGACGGTGTAAGGCGTGAGTGGTTGCAGTGTCACCCGATCCAGATAGCGGTGCATCGCTTCCACCGGTTCGGCGGCCAGCAACACCCGGCCGGTGGAAACCGCATGCGCCGGGGCTCTGCCGCCCACGGAAATGCTGACGTTCACCAGCCGATCCGATGTGGTGCGGGCGATGTAGGTGACATCGTCGCCGGTCAACACGGCGCAGAATACCGATTCCTGCAGCGTCTTGGACAGATCGTTCATGATCGGTTGCGCGACTTCCAGGATGCCCATCGACGACAGCGCCGAATAGCCCAGTTCAAGCACCTTGGGCTTGAGGCTGAACACCTTGTCGTCTTTCTCGGCATAACCTTCGCGTACCAGCGTCAGCAGGAAGCGCCGCACGGTGGCGCGCGTCATTCCGGTGGCACGCGCGATCTCGCTCAAGGTCATGCGCGGGCGCGTGCGAGTGAAGGCGCAAATCACCTCAAGGCCGCGCGCCAGCGAATTCACATAATCACGGTCGCTAATGTCGTTTCTATCGGCTGCGGTCATTCCTGTCCCGTCATTATGCTTTTGCCCGTGGCGCACCCTAGCGATGAAACGGCGCCAATCCACAGAAATTTCGCTGCCAGCACCGCCCGCGGATTCCACAGGTGCCATGCCGACAAGCCTATTGATGGCACGGACGCTGCTGTTTTCCAAGCGTACAGACGGTCGCCATGCGAACAAACTTGCCTTGGTTTTGGAGATCGGTAACAGATTGGCGAATTACCGGCACAAGCAATGACGGAGTCGACATGAGCATCCGCAACACCCCCGAAGACGTGCACGATCTGGATCGCCGCTATGTTTTTCATCCTTTCACGTCATTGGCGGATCACCAGCGCGATGGGGCCGCGTTCGTGCTCACCCACGGTGCCGGCGCACGGCTGACCGACACGACCGGCCGCGAATATGTTGATGCGATGGCCGGCCTCTGGTGCGTGAACGTCGGTTATGGCCGCACCGAGATTGGCGAGGCGATGGCGGCGCAGTCTGTCCGGCTGAGTTACTGCCATGCGTTTTCGGGCATGACTAGTGATACGCCGGCCATCCTGTCCCAGCGCCTGATCGAGATGGCGCCCCCCGGCATGGCGCGCGTATTCTATGGCAACAGCGGTTCCGACGCCAACGACACGCAGGTGAAGCTGGCCTGGTATTACAACAACATCCTGGGCCGGCCGCAGAAGAAGAAGATCATCGCCCGGCAGCGCGGTTATCATGGCGTGACCATCATGACGGCGGGGATGACCGGCCTGCCCGGCTTGCATGCCGGCTTCGATCTGCCGCTGCCGATGATCCGCCACGCCATGGCGCCGCGCCGGCTGTGGGAAGGCCATGGCCTGACCGATACCGAATTCACCGCCAAGCTGGTGGCCGATCTGGAGGCGCTGATCGCAGCGGAAGGCGCCGACACGATTGCCGCCATGATCATGGAACCGTTGATGGGCGCCGGCGGCGTGATTGCGCCGCCCGCAGGCTATTACGAAGCGGTGCAGGCCATTCTGCGCCGTCACGATATCCTGCTGATTGCCGATGAAGTGATCTGCGGATTCGGCCGCCTGGGCCAGATGTTCGGTTCGACCGTGTTCGGCATCGCGCCCGACATGATGACGGTGGCCAAGGGGCTGACCTCGGCCTATTTCCCGCTGTCGGCCTGCATCGTGTCCGAGCGCGTGTGGGATGTGCTGGTGGCCGGCGGCGAGCAATTTGGCGCGTTCGGCCATGGCTATACCTATTCCAGCCACCCGGTTGGCGCCGCGGCCGCGCTGGCGAACCTTGATATCATCGAATCCGAAGGCCTGGTCGCAAAGGCGGCGGAGATGGGAACCTATCTGCAGGCGCGGCTGCGCGAGGCGTTCGTGGGCCACAGCCTTGTGGGCGAGGTCCGCGGGCAGGCGTTGATCGCCGCCGTCGAATTCGTCGATCGCATTGAAGAAAGTGGCCCGGTGGCGTTCGATCCGGCGCTCAAGGTGGCGCCGCGGATCGTTAAGGGGGCGCTGGCCCGCGGCGTGATTGGCCGCGCCTTGCCGTCATCCGACGCCGTTGCCTTCTCGCCGCCATTCGTCATCTCGCACGCCGAGATCGACAAGGCGGTCATGGCCTTCCGTGATGCGGCCGACGAAGTGGCGGCGGAGCTGGGCCGCTAACCCTGCTTGCGCTTCCACGCCGCCCAGGTTGTGGCCCAGTTGGCCGGGTCGTTGATGTCCCGGCCAGAAAGCTTGGCGACAACCTGGTTGTGGGGCGCTGATCGCACCAGTTCGGGATCGCGATAGGCTTCCTCGATTACGTGGGCTAGGACATCGATCCAGTAATCAATGTCTTCGCGGGACCACATCTCGCCAGCTTCGGGCGTGAAGGGTTGCGGCACGATCCAGGGTTCGTGGCTGAGCCAGAAGGCATCGATGCCGAAATCCGCCATGCGGTTCTGCACATCAACCGCGCTGATGCCGGTGTCTTCGAACAGGGTGCCCAGGCTGTAGCGGGTCATTTCAAGGCGCGGGCTAATCTGCGCGGCATGTGAACGGGTGACGCCGCGCAGGGTGAGCAGCCGCTTTTCCATATAGTTGTTGAGCAGCACCGACAGATCGCTGGCTTCGGCCAGCCCCTCTGCACCCATCGCCCGCGTCCAGGCATAGGCCTTGAAAACCTGCTGCAGATTACCGAGATATTCTCGTACCTTGGCGGCCTGCTGCGGCGGTGTTTCCAGCCGATACGCGCCGCTGTTCTCCACCACCAGCGGGCCGGGCATGAACGGCGCCAGTTCGGCCGTGCAGCCATAGGCACCCACCGCCGGGCCGCCGCCGCCCTTTGAAACCCCGAACGTCTTGTGCAGCATGAACATGCAGGCATCAAAGCCAAGGTCGCGCGCCCTGATCTTTGTCATCACGCCATTGAAGTTGGCGTGATCATAAAAGGCCAATGCGCCAGCCTGCTTGACCACGCGCACCCACTCCATGATCTCTGGGTTATACACCCCCATGTCGTCGGGATTGTTGATCATCAGGGCGGCGGTGTCGGGGCCAAGCGCGGCCTTTAGCATATCGAGCGACGGGTAACCGTTTTCGCCCAGCGGCAGGGTAATCACCTCGAAGCCGGCGGTCGCGGCCGTGGCCGGATTGCAGGGGTGGCTTTGCAGGCTAGTGATGATCTTCGTGCGCTGTTGGCCTTCCCCACGCGCTGCATGAAAGGCGCGGGTGATCACGGCCTGGGTCCACGCCGCATCGGCGCCGCCGGCGGCCTGGAAGGTGAAGCTATCCATGCCCGACAGGCCACGCAGCATCAGATCGAGTCCATGCACGGCGGCCAGCAGCCCCTGCATCGTCTCCGCCGGCTGCGCCGGATGCACGCCCGCCAGTCTCCGCGCCGCTTGTTCGCCAACGCGCGGATTATATTTCATCGTGCAGGTGCCAAACAGGCTGACGCCGATCATGCCCATGGTTTCCTGGGAGAGACGCAGGAAATGGTTGAGCACTTCGGGCTCGCTGAGTTCGGGCAGGTCGGGCGGCGTGGTGCGCTGCAGCCCGGCTGGCACCAGTCCATCACTGTTGGCCAGCGGGAAATGCTGACCGCGCCGGCCTGGGGCGCCGATCTGGTGAATGAGTGGCTCGTCCCAGCGGGCCGCATGATAACGCCGCAAGCTCATGACAGCACCTCCCGCAGCGCGTCGGCAAGGCGCACGATATCGGCCTCGCTGTGGCATTCGGTGAAAGCAAACAGCGCCGTATCAGGCGTGATTTCGATGCCGCCGAAGATGCCGTACCGGTCGATCAGCGCCCGGTTGATGGCGGAAACGCTGCGCCCGCTGGCGGAAAAATCCAGCAGAAGCTCGCGGAACACGCCGCCGGTTTCGGCCACCATCACCCCGTTCACGCCGGCCAGCGTCTCCGCGGCAAAACGGGTACGGGCCAGGATCAGATGGCCGATCTCGGCAAAGCCGGCCGGGCCGAGCAGCGCCATGTAGGTGGCAGCGGCAACGGCCCAGAGATAGGTGCTATTGCCGGTCCAGTCCTTGCCCAGTTCGCGGCTGCCATAGCTGCATTGGTGGAACAGCATCAGGCCAAAGGCCAGCTGGCCATTCACCGTGGTGGTCAGGCTGTTGAGCAGCGTGGGATATTCGGCAGCATAACGGGCTTCATCGCGGGTGGCGATGAAGCCGCCAAGGCCGCCGCCGGCATGCATGTGAACGCCCAGAGTCTGGATGGTTCCCACCGCGATGTCGACACCCAGTTCGCCCGGCGGCGCGATCACGCCAAGACTGATGGGGTCAATGCCAGCGATGGTTTCGGCGCCAACGCGCGCGGCAATGGCGGCCAGTTCGGCAGCGCCTGTCTCAAGGCCGCCCAGATAGGCCGGATTTTCATAATAGATCGCCGCTGTGTTCGCGTCGGCCAACGCGGCCACGGCGGCAAGATCGAGGCGCCCAGTGGCATCGCACGGCGCCGGCACCAGTTCGAGCCGCATCGCCGGATCGGTGCTGTGGGCATAGCCCTCGATCACCGCCAGCCGCTCCGGGCTGATCGCTGCTGGCAAGATGATGCGGGTACGCCCCGTCAACCGTGCCGCCATGCGGAAGGCGTGGCCGGCTGCCGCACCCCAGCTGTAAACCGGCAGGCCCACCAGTTCTATGTCCAGCAGCGCGCCCAACTGGCTGGTGAATTCCCACCACACCTGGTTGCGGCCGAAATCGCTGCTCGGCGTGCCCCACACCGGGGTCAGGAACTCGGCCCGGCCCACGATCTCGTCCACCACGGCGGGAACATGATGCTGCCAGATGCCGCCGCCCAGGAAGGAAAGGCCGTCGCCCGCCGGCCGATTCTGGACCAGCAGCGCGTTCAGGTGCCGGGCCAGTTCGACCTCGCTGGTCAGCGCCGGCGGCAGGTCGGGCAAGGCCGGCAGGCGATGGGCTGCCGGGATCTGCGCGAACAAGGGCTCGGTGCCGGTCAGCCCCATTTCGTCAAGCAATGCCGATTTGCCGGTCGCTGCCGAATTGGGCATGAACGGATGCGCACGCGATTGAGCCATCGGAAAACCTTCAAGAAATGTTCGGCGGATTGTGAAACCGCTTGCCAGATTGTGCTGACAGCGCACACCATATCGCCCTTGCGAACAACAGGAACAGTGCGTGCGCCTTGGCTTTGTTGTCAACCCGTTGGCCGGTGCCGGCGGCCCGCTGGCCCTGAAGGGCAGCGACGGGCTGGGCCTGAATGCCGCAGCCGGCTGGGCGGCGGCGCGGGCGGCATTGGCGCTGAAGGGGCTCGCGGGCAAGGGCGCCTACCTGCTCACGGGCGGCGGCGCCATGGGGGAGGATATCGCGATCGCAGCGGGCTTTGCGCCAGACATTGTGCACCGACCGCAAGGCCCATCAACCGGCGCTGATACTACGGCCTGTGTTGCGGCCTGCCTGGCAGCCGGCGCGCAGCTGATCATTTTCGTGGGCGGTGATGGCACGGCGCGTGACGTGTTGGCCGCCGCGCCCGATGTATCGGTGCTGGGCGTGCCCGCCGGTGTGAAGATGCACAGCAGCGTGTTTGCGACCTCGCCGGGCGCGGCGGCGGCGATGCTGGGCAAGGCCATGTGCGGCCCCTTGATCGACATCGTGGATGCAGAGGTGATCGACCGCGATGCAGACGGCACCATCCGTCTCCATGGCACGTTGCCGGTGCTGGCCTTTCCTGCTCGTCAGGCGGCCAAGGCGGCCCGCGCCGATGCCGATGTGGCGCTGGCGGGTGCGATTGCCGAGGTTGCGGCCATGGTGGCCGCTGCGCCGCTGTGCCTGATCGGCCCCGGCCTCACCATGCACCGGTTGAAGACCGCGCTGGCGGGCAGGGGGATTGTTTTGGGTGTCGATGTCTTTGCTCATGGCGTCTTGCTGGTGGAAGACGCCGCGCAGGCCCAGTTGCTGGCGGTGATCGGTGATCAGGCGCCGCTGCTCGTGCTGGGCGTGGTGGGCGGGCAGGGGTTCCTGTTGGGGCGCGGCAACCAGCAATTGGGGCCGGATGTGCTTGCCCGCGTGCAGTGGCCGCCCATCATTATCGCGTCGGCGGCAAAGCTGGCGGCGCTGCCGCGGCCGGCCCTGCTGGTGGACACGGGCGATGCAGCGCTTGATGCGCGGCTGGCCGGCTTTGTGCAGGTCCGCACCGGGCCGCGCCAAGCCATGATGATGCGCATTGATGCCGCATGATCCGGCAAAGCTTGCCACAGCGGCCGCCGGCTGTAGCGTGCGCTTCGGCCACGGCGATGCGCCGGGTTTCGCCATGACAGAAGAGCGGCAATGAGTGGTTTTGTTCCGATTGAGTTTGAAGGCGAGCCCATCAAGGCCCGCGCCGGCGAAAGCGTGGCAGCCGCGCTGACCGCGCATGGCATCCGCGGCTTTCGCATCACCCGCAGTACGGCGGAACGCGGGATTTTCTGCGGCATGGGTGTGTGCCAGGATTGCCTGGTTGAAGTGGATGGCGTGCCGGGTCGGCGGGCCTGCATGACCGTGGTTGATCGGCACTTGTCCATCCGGCGGCAGCGCCATGGTGCGACGCTGGCCGCCTGTGATGCACGGCCACCAGCCACCATCGACGAACTTGTGGTGGAGCGCCCCGAACTGCTGGTGATCGGCGCCGGGCCCGGAGGGCTTTCGGCGGCGATTGCCGCGCGCAAGGCCGGGGCCGAGGTGGTGGTGCTGGATGAGCGGCGCTCCCCCGGTGGCCAATATTTCAAGCCGGTTGCCGTTGAGGGCGATGATATCACGCTGCCCGATGCCCAGCACCGCGAAGGCCTGGCGCTGGTGGCGCAGGCACGTGCGGCTGGCGTGGTGATCCGTAGCGGGGTGAGCGTGTGGGGCGCGTTCACACGCCTCGAATTTGCCGCCACGTCGGACACGGGGGAGACGAAGCGTTACCTGCCGCGCACCGTTGTGGTCGCGACCGGCGCCTATGAACGCGCCTGGCCGGTGCCGGGCTGGGAACTGCCCGGCGTGATGACCACAGGCGCTGCACAAACGCTGTGGCGCACCGCCCGCCGACTGCCCGGCCAGCGTGTGCTGATCGCCGGCAATGGCCCACTCAATCTGCAACTGGCAGCTGAACTGCGCGGCGGCGGGGCGGAGGTGGTGGCGGTTGTCGAAGCTGCCGGCCCGGCCACGCGTGCGCCGGCAGCCGTGGCTGCGATGGCGATGGCATCGCCGGGGCTGGTTGTGCAGGGGCTGCGTTATCAGTGGCGGTGCATGGCGGGCGGGGTGCCGCTGCTGCACGATATGGTGGTCAGCGCGGTGGCGCAGGGGCCGTCGGGTTTGCAGGTGACATTGGTGCCATTGGGGGCGGGCGGCGGCGCAACCTGCGTGCTTGAGGCCGATGTGCTGTGCCTGGGCTATGGCTTTGAACCGTCGAATGAATTGCTCCGCGCGCTGGGTTGCCGCCACGATCATGATGGCACGCGCCTGGTGACGTGGCGCGACAGCGACGGCCAGACCAGCGTGCCCGGCGTTTATGCGCTGGGCGATTGTACCGGGCTGGGCGGCGCGCGGGTGGCGGCGGCGGATGGCACGCTGGCTGGTCTGGCGGCGGCGGCCGGGCTTGGCCATGCCATCGGCCCGGAACTGGCGAGGGATCGGCAGAGGGCGCAAAGTCAGGCGCAGCGGCACCGCCGCTTCCAGCAGGCGCTGTGGGACACGTATCGCGCGCCCGTGCTGGCCATCACGCAGGTGCCCGATCACACGATGATCTGCCGCTGCGAAGAGGTGAAGTTCGGCGCGGCGCGCGCCTCGATCGCCGACGGCGTTGCAGACGCCGGGGCGGTGAAACGCGCCACGCGGATCGGCATGGGGCCGTGTCAGGGCCGTTATTGCCGGCCGCTGCTGGAAGCGCTGATCCACGAGGCCACGGGCAAGGCGCCCGATGAAACGTCCGGCTTTGCCCCGCGCCCACCGTTCCGGCCGGTGAGCATTCGCGATCTGGCGGGCAAGCCGTGAGCGAAGCCCTGCCAACCACGATTGGCACGCTTGTGATCGGCGGCGGTGTCGTCGGCGCCTGCGTTGCCGGCTTTCTGGCGGATGAAGGCCAGGATGTGCTGGTGGTCGATGAGGGGCGCGGCGCCGGATCATCATCCAACGCCGGCAGCCTGCACGTGCAGATGCAGAGCCGCTTCATGCGCCTCTACCCCGAAAACGTGCCCAACATGGAACTGCAGTTGCCGCTTTATCCGAAGGCGGTGGCGTTCTGGCGCGAACTGGCAAGCCACCTGAATGCGGATTTCGATCTGAAGATGACCGGCGGCCTGATGGTGGCGGAAAGCCAGAACCAGCTGGATTTCCTGGGCGTGAAGGCGAAGCGCGAACGGCAACTGGGCCTTGATGTTGCAATCCTGGATCGGGCGCAACTTGATGCGATTGCGCCCTATTTCGGGCCGGGAATCGTGGGGGCGGAACTGTGCGCCAACGAAGGCAAGCTCAATCCGCTGTTGTGCAACGCCGCCATCCGCACATGGATTCTGGCGCGCGGCGTCATGCTCGCCGAAGGCACAAGCGTGGCCGGCGTCGCGCGATCCGGTAGCGGCTTTGCCGTGACGACCACGCGCGGCACCGTGACGGCAGGCCGGGTGGTGCTGGCCGCCGGGTCTGGCAGCCGTGACCTGGCGGCGCGGCTGGGCATGTCGATACCGGCCGTGGCGGAACCGCTACACATGAACATCACCGAAGCGACCGCGCCGCTGATCGGCCACCTGGTGCAGCATGCCGACCGCATGATTACCCTGAAACAGTTCGGCACCGGCCAGATCGTCATCGGCGGTGGCTGGCCGGCTCGGCAGAATGCGCCCGGCGGCCATGCCGAGGTGGAACTGGCCAGCCTGATCGCCAATGCCAGCCTGGCGCAGCATATCGTGCCAAGCATCGGAAACTTGCGGATCATCCGCACCTGGGCCGGTCTCAACACCTCGGTGGACGGGATGGGCGTATTGGGCGCGGTGCCGGGCATGCCCGGCCTGTTCGTCGCCATCCCGGGCGATGCCGGTTACACACTGGGGCCGCTATCGGCGCGGCTGGTGGCGGATGTCATGCTGGGCCGCAAGCCCGGCGAAGATATGGCGTCGTTCAGCCCCGGGCGATTCCGGTGACTTCAGTGGCGACGGGGGCTGTCGGCATGGGTGCGCGGGGTGCCGGGCGGGTCCGGAGAGTGGCGAGGTGCTGCCGGGCAGAGGCCGGGCGCTGGCGCCGGCAAATCCCGCGATCGGCACTTGCGGGCCGCGGTTCTTCTGCTCATAGTGAACACATGGGCGCAATGCGAACACTTTGGGGGAGGCCATCTTGGGTGATTTGATGGAGCCTGAGCGGGGTCCCTTGCCCTCAAAGGTCACGCGCCGCACCGCGCTGGGCTTGCTGGCCGGTGCCGGTGCCGCCGCAGCCTTGAGCGGTTGCGGCGGCAGCGACAACCGTACCACCTTGCGCTGGTGGTCTCCGCAGGCCGCGCCTGATCAGCTGAAAAGTTACAAGGCGCGGATCGCTGCCTTCGAAGCGGCCAATCCCGGCATCAGGGTCGTGTTAGAGCCGACGTCCGATGAAGGCTATTCCGCCCAGTTTGCGGCGGCCTTTGCCGCCAAGCAACTGCCCAACCTTGTCACCCATCTGCCGTCGTTCGCCGCGCAGAACTATTACGCCGAAGGTCTGCTGGAACCGGTTGACGACGTGATCAAGGCCATCGGCAGTGCGCAGTTCCTGGATGGCACCAACGATATCTATCGCACCGCCGACAATCAGCACTGCGCGCTCGCCATCGGCAACACCGCGGTCGACATGCTGTGGTACCGCAAGGACCTGTTGCAGGTGGCCGGCATCGCGGCGCCGCCGAAAACATGGGACGAACTGCGCCGCGCGTGCCAGCTGATGCAGAAGCCGGGCCTTTATGGGGCAGCTCTGCCCTATGGCATGAACGCGATGACCTCGCTGATCTTCATCGGCTTCATCCACCGGGCCGGCGGGCAGGTGTTTGCGCCCGATCTCGCCGTGGCGATCGACAGTCAGCCCACCTATGATGCGCTAGAATTCTACCGTTCGATGCGGGAATTTTGCCCGGCGGGGGCTTCCAACTTCAGCTGGGGCGAAAGCCTGACGGCGTTCGTTTCCGGGGCGACGGCCACCGGCATCTATGGCGGGCGGGTGCTGGCCAATGTGGCGGCGCAGAATCCGGCCATTGCCGATGCCATCAGCTGCGCCGTCTATCCCTCAATGTCGGCGGCGATTCCGGCGTGGACCTTCAACGATTTTCCCTGCCTGATGATCCCCAAGGGCGCGCCGCACCTGGCCGAGACCAAGGCCTTTGCCGCCGCGCTGTATCAGCCCGAATTTTACATCCAGCAGCTGCACGCCGCCCCCGGTCATGTGCTGCCGGTATTGAAATCTGTTCCGACGGACCCGCGTTATCAGGCCAACACGCTGATCGCCCGCTATCCCGCCGAGATTGATCTGATGACGCGAACGGCGGCAACCGGCCACAATCTGGGCCAGGAAACGGCGGTGCACCGGCCCAATCTGAAGGCGAACGAGATCATCGCCAGCAACGCCATTGCTGAACTGGTGCAGCGCGTGGTGCTGGACAGCGAAGCGCCCAAGCCGGCCGTGGCCGCCACGGCCAAGCGGCTGGCGGAGCTGATGCGTGCCTGACATCGCGCTGCAACGCCCCGGCCTGTCGCGGGAGCGGCGGGATGCCTTGCTCGGCCTGCTGCTGATTGCGCCCACGGTGCTCGTGCTCAGCGCGGTGATTGTCTATCCGCTGCTCTCGGCCATCGCGCTGTCGTTCCAGTCAGTCTACACGCCCACGCTGGAAGGCCATTGGGTGGGCCTGGCCAATTATCGCGAATTGCTGGGCAGTGGTGGTTTCTGGGCGGCGCTGATGACGACGGCGATCTGGACGGTCGGCACGCTCACCCTGCAGATCCTGATTGGCGTCGCAATGGCGTTGCTGCTGCACCAGAACATCCTCTTCCGGTCGCTGGCGCGCAGCCTGGTGCTGTTCCCCTATTTCCTCTCCACCGTGGTGGCCGTGCTGTTGTGGCGCTGGCTGTTCAATGATCTCTACGGGATTGTGAACCATGCGCTGATGGCCGCCGGCGTGATCGATGCGCCGGTGAACTGGCTGGGCGCCATGCCCAACGCCATGCTCAGCATCATGGTGGTGGGTGCCTGGAAATTCTTCCCCTTTGTCGTCATCGCCGTGCTGGCGCGCCTGCAGACCATTCCCGAAGCGCTGTACGAGGCCGCCCGCATTGATGGGGCCGGGCCGATCAGCCGCTTTTTCGACGTGACCCTGCCGCAGCTGCGCGAGGTGCTGACCATCGTGATCCTGCTGAGGACCGTGTGGGATTTCAAGGAATTCGATCTCATCTACCTGATGACCGGCGGTGGGCCGGTGAATGGCACCCGCACCCTGCCGCTGATCGTCTATCAGCAGGCGTTCGGATTGAACCAGATGGGCATGGCGGCGGCCTATGCCGTGTCGATGATGCTGGTGATGCTGGTGTTCATGCTGGCCTATCTGCAGCGCGCCCGGAAGGCGGCGGCATGAAGAAGCGCCCGGCCTATATTGCCAGCCTGATCACCTGGCCGATCGTGCTGCTGATCGCCTTTCCGCTGCTGTGGATGCTGATCACCTCGGTCAAGCCGGCGGCAGAGCTGTTCTCGACCGCGCCAACCCTGCTGCCCAAGGCCATCACCTTCGAACATTATGCCCGCGTCCTCCAGGATACGCCGTTCCTGCAATATTTCGCCAATTCGATGATCCTGGCGACATCAACGACGATCGTGGTGATCAGCATATCCGTATTGGGTGCCTACAGCCTGGTCCGCTTTGCCTATCCGGGCCGTGAAACGCTGGCGAGCCTGGTGCTGTTCACCTATCTGCTGCCGTCGGTCGTGCTCATCTCGCCGCTCTACCTTATGCTGGTCAGCATTGGCCTGGCCAACACGCTGGCCAGCCTGGTGATAGCCTACACGACCTTCGCGCTGCCCTATGCGCTGTGGCTGCTGCGCTCGTTCATGGCCGGCATCCCGCAGGATCTGGAATCCGCGGCCATGGTCGATGGTGCCAGCCGCATGGAGGCGTTTGTGGATGTGGTGCTGCCGCAGGCGCTGCCGGGGATCATATCGACGGCGCTGTTCACCTTCATCCTGGCCTGGAACGAATATCTCTATGCGCTGGTGTTGGTGAATTCGGACGAGGCCCGGCCGCTGACCACCGGCGTGATGACCATGCTGATTTCGGCGTTCAATATCGAATGGTCGCTGCTGATGGCGGCTTCGGTGTTGATGAGCGTCCCGCTGATCATCATCTTCGCCTTCTTCCAGCGCTACCTCACCAGTGGGTTTGGCGCTGGCGGCGTGAAGGGCTGATATGGTGCAGGTTGTTTTTGAAAAGGTCAGCAAGGCCTATGGCGACACCATCGCCATTCCCGGCCTCGATCTGACGATTGAATCAGGCGAGTTCGTCTCGCTGCTCGGGCCTTCGGGGTGCGGGAAAAGCACCACGCTCAGGATGCTGGCCGGCCTTGAGCAACCGAGCAGTGGCAGCATCCGGATCGGCGACCGCGACGTGGTGAACCTTGCGCCGGCGGCGCGGGACATCGCCATGGTGTTCCAGTCCTATGCCCTCTACCCGCACATGACGGTGGCCGAGAATATCTGCTATCCACTGAAGAAACGCGGGATGGCCAAGGCCGATCGGGCCATCAAGCTCGCCGAAGTGGCGGCGCTGCTGCAACTGGAGCCGCTGCTGGCGCGCAAACCGGGGCAATTGTCGGGCGGGCAACAGCAGCGTGTCGCGCTTGGCCGGGCGCTGGTGCGTGAACCCAGTGTGTTCCTGTTGGATGAGCCGCTGTCCAATCTCGATGCATCGCTGCGCGCCCACATGCGCGCCGAACTGATCGAGCTGCACCGGCGGCTGGGCAAGACGATGGTCTATGTCACTCACGACCAGCTTGAAGCCATGACCATGTCGTCGCGCATCGCGGTGATGCGCGCGGGCGAACTGCAGCAGTTTGCGCCGCCGGACGAGATCTACAATCGCCCGGCCAATGTGTTTGTTGCCGGCTTCATCGGCACGCCGGCTATGGCACTGGCCGAGGGCAGCCTGGCTGATGGGGGCGGCCATATCGTGGTGCATGTCGGCCCGCTGGCGGTCGCACTGCCGTTCACCGCCGCTGCCGCCCGCCCAGGCGCCGTGACTGTGGGCATCAGGCCAGAGGACGTGCTGGTGGGTGAGGGACCGTGGCAGGCGCAGGTCCGCCTTGTCGAGCCGACGGGTTACGAGACGATCGTGGCGCTCGATGCCGGTGGGCTGGCGCTCACCGCGCGCGTGCCGGGTTCGAAAGCGTTACGCGTTGGCGAAACCGTCGCCTTCGATTTGCGGCGCGAGCGCATTCATTTGTTCGACAAGAGAGACGGGCGCCGGTGGGAGCCTGCGGGCTCACCGCACAACAGCGCTTGACCTGGAAGGAAGCACGACATGGACAGAAACAGCGTTAACTGGTCAGGGCCGATGCCCGCAGTCACCACGCCCTTTCACAATGATGGCCGAATCAATGAAGTGGCGTTCGCGGCCAATCTGGAAGGACTGATCGCCGCCGGCGCCACCGGCTTCGTGGTGGGCGGCTGCACGGGCGAATTCTGGGCCTTGAGCCAAGAGGAACGCAAGCGCCTGTTCGACGTGGCGCACGAGGCGATTGCCGGCCGCGTGACGCTGATCGCCGGCACCGGCGCGGTTTCGGTGGAGGAAACCGTGGCGCTGACCCGCCATGCCGAAGCCGCCGGCTGCGATGGCGCGCTGATCCTGCCGCCCTATTTCGTCAAGCTTTCGGACGACGAGATTTTTGCGCATTTTGCCGATGTGACGGGCGCGATCGGCTTGCCCGTGGTGCTCTACAATATCCCCGGCAATGCGGTGAACGCGATCACCCCGGCGCTGGCGGCGCGGCTGGCCGATCTGGAACGCGTGGTGGCGATCAAGGAAAGTTCGGGCGACTGGAACAATTATTACGGCACCCATCTTGCGGTCCACGAACGGCTGCGGGTGTTCTGTGGGCCATCTTCCGTGTTCGGCGTGCCGGCGGTGCAGCTGGGCGCGGATGGCACCATCGATTGCTTCCCCAATGTCTGGCAGCGTGGCGGGCTTGATCTGTATTTTGCCGCCAAGGCGGGCGAGACCGAGAAAGCGGCTGAGCTGCAGGCGATGGGCCGCCGGCTCACCGATCTGTTCACCAGCGAGGGCCGCACGCTTTATCCGGCCACCAAGGCGGCGATGGACATTATGGGCCTGCCCGGTGGCGGCACGCCGCGCCGCCCGCTGCGCAAGCTGGCGGGGGAGCCATTGAAGGGCCTCGAGGCCGGGCTGAAAACGCTGGGACTTTTGTGATCAGGAGAGGCACGATGACCATTCAGGAAAAGATTCAGAAGCCGCTCACCCCGCCTGATTATAGCGTGACATTCGGCGAATTCATCGGGATCGGCCCCAACGGCAATCTGTGGGTGGATGGCTGCGATGTGGCCGATCTGGCCAATCGCTATGGAACGCCGCTGTACATCATCTCGGAAAACCAGCTGCGCCAGAATTATCGCGCCTTCCGCGATGCCTTCCGGGCGCATTATCCGGATGTGGAAATCCTGTTCGCCAACAAATCGAACAATGGCCTGGCCATCCGTCACATCATGAACAGCGAAGGCGCCGGCGGCGACTGTTTCGGCGCGCAGGAAATGTATATGGCGCTGCTGGCCGGCACCAATGGGCGCACGCTGGTCTTGAACGGCTCCAACAAGCAGACCGAAGAGCTGGAACTGGCCATTGCCAACGGCCTGTGCGTCAACATCGATGCAATGGACGAGCTGGACCGCATTGACGAAGTCGCGCGCCGGCTGGGCGTGGTCGCCGATATCGGCATTCGCCTGAAGCTGGACCTGGAACCGCTGACGGGGCGCATGGGCGTTGCCATGCACGGCCCCGGCACGCTGAAGCAGCAGAGCGATTCCACCAAATGGGGGATGACGCGCGAGCAGACCGCCGAGATCGTGAAGCGGGCGCAGGCGATGCCCCATGTGCGGCTGAAGGAAACGCATTTCCACCTGTCGCGCATGTCGAATGATCCGGCGGATTTCGCGGTGATGGCGCGCGAGATGATCACCTGGTCCGGCTATCTGCGCGATCACACCGGCTGGGTTCCGCCGTGCATCGATATCGGTGGCGGCTGGACGTTCGGCAAATGGTACGGCACCGGGCCGAACAGCCAGATGGATGACGCGAACGCGCCGACCGCCGAGGATTATGCCCGGCTGTGCTGCGCGGCGATCAAGGATGAAGCGGCGAAACTGGGCCTGCCCTTGCCGAAACTGCGGCTGGAACCTGGGCGGGCGCTGTCGGGCCCGGCCGGTGTCGCGGTCGGGCGCGTGGGGGCAATCAAGGAAGGCGCCACGCGCAAGTGGGTGAACATGGATCTTTCCACCAATCACCTCAGCTGGGCGGCCGTTCTGGACTGGTATTATCACGCCGTACCGGTGGTGGACGCCGCCGCTGAACCCACCGAAACGGTCGATCTGGTGGGGCCGCTGTGCAATTCGGATGAAGTGGGCAAGCACCGCCGCATGCCGGCGCTGGCCCGCGGTGATCTGGTCGCGTTTCTCGATACCGGCGGCTACACCGAATCCTCGGCTGCGCGCTACAATGCGCAGTTGCTGCCGGCGACCGTGCTGGTGACGGGCAGCCATGCCGAAGTGACCACCGAACGCGAACAATTGAAGGATTCCATCGGCCGCTTCCGGGTGCCGGCGCATCTGCTCGCCGCTTCCTTTGCGCCGGGGGAATAAGGGCCATGGATCTGGGACTCTCAGGGCGCCGGGCGCTGATCTGCGGTGGCAGCAAGGGGCTGGGCTTTGCCGCCGCCCAGGCGCTGGCGCGCGAAGGGGTTGATCTGGTGCTGGTATCGCGCACGGCCGAAGCGCTGGAACAGGCCGCGCGCCAGCTTGTCGATGAAACCGGCGTGACGGTGACCACCGTGGCGGCCGATCTGTCGCTGGCCGACGCGCCGGCCACCGTGCTGGCGGCGTGCCCCGATCCCGATATATTGGTGTGCAATCCGGGCGTGCGGCAGACGCCGGATGATTTCCGCACGATGACACGGGCGGACTGGGATTTCTGGATGGAGGCGCATTATTTCGGGCCCCTTGAGCTGATCCGCGCCATCGTGCCGGGCATGTGCGCGCGCAAGTTTGGCCGTGTCGTCAATATCTCGGTGAGCAACATCAAGTTCCCGCAGGTGAATTTTGCCCACAGCCATTCGGCGCGCGTGGGGCTGGCCGGGGCGATCGCGTCGATGGTGCGCGAACTGGTGCCGCACAATGTCGTGATCAACAGTGTGCTGCCGGGCTTCATCGATACGGATGCGCTGCGCACCAACCTGCACGCGCACGCCAAACGCGGCAACACGACATACGAGGCCATCGTGGCCGACCGCATCAAGATGACCCCGGCCAACCGCTTTGCCGCGCCATCCGAATGTGGCGACCTGATTGCCTATCTGTGCAGTGCCCAGGTCGGCTTCATGACCGGGCAGAACATCGTCATCGATGGCGGCGTTTATCAGGGGCTGTTCTGATGGAAGACGCCGCGCCCGCCCAGATGCTCACCCCGGCTGATCGGGTGGTGATGATTTCGGGCGCGTCGCGCGGCATTGGCCTGGCCATTGCGCGCCGGTTGGCGGCTGAGGGCTATCGCCTGTCGCTGGGCGTGCGCGTGTCCGCCCGGTTCGATGCAGCGGGCTTTGATCCGGAGCGTATCCTTGTCCACCGCTTTGACGCGCTTGAACCGGCGTCAGCTGCTGATTGGGTGGCCGGCACAGCGGCGCGGTTCGGGCGGATCGACGCCCTGATCAACAATGTCGGCATCCTGCGCGCCATCGATTTCGAAACGGGGGACGAAGCCGTTCTGGACGAGGTGTGGGCCGTCAATGTGAAGGCACCGTTCCGGCTGATCCGCCACGCGCTGCCGCATCTGGGCGAAGCGGGCAATGGCCGGATCATCAATATCGCGTCGACTGATGGCAAGCGTTACCGCCCCGGCGTTTCGATTGGCTACACGATGAGCAAGCATGCCGTGATGGCGCTGACCCAAGCCGCCAAATTCGCAGGCTGGGAACGCGGCGTGCGCGCCACCGCGTTGTGCCCGGGGGCCGTGGATACCGATCTGATTGCCGGCATACCGGGCGTCACGCCGCGTCAGGACCGGATCGCGCCGACAACGATTGCCGAAACCGTGTCGTTCCTGCTGCGCTTGCCCAATAGCTCCTCTGTTGCCGAGTTGGTGATGAACACGCGATTGGAGACGGGGATCTAGGGCCAGCCAGGGCCTGTTTTCAGGCGGTTGGAGACGACGGACCTGACAACGTCCAGGGGCAGGGCGCTATCCATTTTGATTCTGGGCGTAGAGCGTGCGTAAGTTCGCAATGCGAACATAATTTTGAATAGATTGGGTGTCAGGGTTGACGGCCGCATCAGTGATGTCTTCTCCTATGCTGGCGTGCCGCCATCGGCCCGTTCCGCCGATGTTGAAAATTATACATTATTAAACAATGCTATAATACAATTTCATCGTCACATGTCAGCGCGCCTTCCGGCCGACTTGGTGAAGGCACCGCGGCCCAGTCTTATGTTCGCATTGACCACGTACTGTAACACCCTTGACTCATATGCGTGTTCGTATTCACATTGCGAACATTGGTTCGCGCATGGGCAGTTGCGGGCCTGACGGACTACCATGGTGCGGCATCAACGGGTTGGGCCCTGTGCCGGGTTCGGCCCTCAAAAGGGGAAAAGGCAAATGTCGGAACGTAATTCGCGTCGCTATCTGCTGTCGTCGACGATCATTTCGGCAATGATGCTGGTGTCCGCCAGTTCAGCCCTTGCCCAGCAACAGCCGGCGGCCGAAGCGAAGGACGTAGCCGCCAATGCGGCGGAAGAGGCCCCCGAAACCATCACGGTGACGGGCTCGCGGCTGACCTCCAAGAACGTGGTTTCCTCCAGCCCTGTCCAGACCATAACCGAACAGGCGTTCGACGTAGTTGGCGCGGTTGATACCATCGATCTGCTCAACACCCTGCCGGCCTTCACCCGCGCGCAGGACACCAGCTTTGCCAACGGCGCCAACGGCACCTCTACGCTCGATCTGCGCGGCCTGGGTTCGATCCGCACGCTGGTGCTGATGAACGGCAAGCGCCTGCCACCCGGTTCGCCAACGCCCGGCGGTTATCCTTCGGATATCAACCTGATTCCGGCCCAGTTGATCCAGCGGGTTGAAGTTGTCACCGGCGGCGCATCGGCCGTCTATGGTTCCGACGCTGTTTCCGGCGTGGCCAACTTCATCATGAAACGGGATTTCAATGGCTTCGAGATCGACGGCCTGTTTGGCTTCAACCAGTCCAACAACAACAGCGCGGATGCGCAGGCGCGCCTGACGGCCGCGGGCATCACGCCCAGGACGGGCAGCGACACCGGCAACCCGACGATGGACGTTTCCGCTGTATTCGGTGCGTCGCTCGGCAGTGGTCGCGGCAATGTCACGGGTTTTATCCGCTACATGCAGAACGATGGCCTTAACCAGTCGGAGCGTGATTTTTCCCAGTGCGCGCTCAGCCTGGGGGCAAACCCCAGCCCGACCTGCCTTGGCGCCCCCACCGGGCCGTTCCCGACCAACTTCATCCTGACACCGGTGTTCGCGCCAGGTGCGACCACGGCTATACCGCTGCGCAACCCCGATGGCAGCATTCTGCGGGATGCCAACGGCAATCCGCGCACGTCCGCTGCGCTGGCGCTGCAACCTGATGGATCGGTGCGCGACGGCACCAACAGCTTCAACTTCAACCCGTTCAACCCGCTCCGCCGCCAGGTGACGCGCATCAATGCTGGCTTCAGCGGCTATTACAATCTCACTGACAGCATCGAAGCCTATGCCGAATTCGGCTTCACTAAATCGACATCGCCGCAGGTGATTGCGCCGTCTGGCGGCTTTGGTTCGGAAATCACCCGCGTCAACTGCGACAACCCGGTGCTGACGGTGCAGATGCGCCAGCTGTTCTGCGGCAGTGCCTCACTCACCGGCCCGTGGCCGCGTGACGTGGACAATGATCGTTATGTGCAGGCGCAGGTGCAGCGCCGCTTCGTCGAAGGCGGCCCGCGCACCGATGATCGCACGCTCACCAACTTCCGCACCGTTTATGGCGTGAAGGGCGACATCACCGACAATGTGAAGTTCGACGTGTTCGGCCAGTGGTCGGAAACCTCGCTTGATCGCCTGCAGACCAACAATGTTACCCGCACGCCGTTGCTGAACGCGCTCGATATCGTGACGGATCCGGCCACTGGGCAGCCCGCCTGCCGCGTGGCGGTGGCGGGAACGGATCGCAACTGCGTGCCGTTCATCACCAACTATAATCCCAATGGTACCAACGATCCGCGGCTTGCGGCCTATCTCGACACGCCGACGTTGACCCGCGGCAAGACCAGCCAGGTCATGTTCGGCGGCACGCTGCAATCCGATCTCGGCGGCTTCGGCATCGCCAGCCCCTGGGCAGAAGATGGCATCTCGCTGCTGATCGGCGCGGAATATCGCAAGGAAACGCTGGTTACCCGTCCGGATGCTACCGCATCGTCGGGCCAACTGCTGGCCGGTGCCGGCGCTCTGCTGCCGGGCGATGGTGAAACGCAGATCACCGAATTCTTTGCGGAAACGTCAATTCCGTTGGTGCAGGGCCGGCCGTTCTTCGAATCGTTGGCGCTCACCGGCGCCGTGCGGCGATCGGAATACAAGTCACGCAACAATCTCACAGGCGTGCGCGGCGGCGAATTTGCACCGGTCAGCTATGCGCTGGGCCTCAGCTGGGCACCGGTCAAGGATCTGCGCCTGCGCGGACAGTATCAGCGCGCCATCCGCGCGCCGAACATTCTGGAGCTGTTCCTGCCGGTGAATACGGGCCTCGCCAACGTGGCCGATCCTTGCTCCGGTTTTGCCGGCACCAACCAGGCACCATCCCGGCCGCTCAGCGCCTGCCAGCGCACCGGCGTGACGGCGGCGCAATATGGCGCCATCCCGCCATCGGGTGCGCAGGTGAACATCCGCACCGGCGGCAATCCCAATCTGCAGCCGGAAGTGGCCGATACCGTCACGCTTGGCGCGGTGTTCCAGCCGAGCTTCGTCAGCAATCTTTCGATCAGCCTCGATTATTTCAACATCCGCGTGCAGGAAGCGGTCGGCACGGTGCCGGCGGTGTTCACCATCGAACGCTGCCTCGATTCCGGCGCCCCCGAATTCTGCAGCCTGATCAACCGCGGGCCGGATGGCTCGCTCACCTTCCGGGGTGAACCGCCGTCGTTCGTCGATCAGCGCACGCAGAACATCGCCGGCCTGTCCACATCGGGTATCGACGCACAGATCAGCTATGCCCACGACATTGGCGGGCTTGGCCGGCTGAACTGGAATTATGCTGCCACCTATCTGTTCTCCTTCAAGACCACGCCGATTGCCGGCGGCTTCACCGCCAACTGCGTCGGCAAATATGATCTGCAGTGCGAACTGCCGCGCTTCCGCTATCGCCACTCGCTCACCACCACCTGGCGCACGCCGTGGACGGTCGATATCGCCCTGAATTGGCGCTACCAGTCGGCGGTCGACCGCATCCTTTCGATCAACCCCACCACCGGCGTGCCGGTGACCTGGACGGAAGGTGGCCGCGGCAACTTCACCGGCGCGCGGCTGAATGCAGAAAGCTACATCGATCTCACCGCTTTCTGGAACATCACCAAGAAGGTGCAGATGCGGGCCGGTGTGCGCAACCTGCTCGACAATGATCCGCCGGTGGTGCCGCAGTTCAACCCGGCGCCTTCGTTCACCGTGGAAGGCAATACGGTTTCGGGTGTGTACGAAGCAATGGGCCGGTTTATTTTTGTCGGCGCCAACGTCAGCTTCTGACGCCTGGCCTGACTGTTTTTTCAGCGCGGTTGGATCGCGGCATGTCTGGCAGAGCCCGCCGGACCCACGCGAAAAGACCAGGTGCTGGCCATGGGGCCCGTCTCTCATCCCCGAGACGGCCCCATGTTGGCTTTGAGGAGTGCCCCGATGCCCGCTCACCGTTTGAAGGCCGCTTCCCTGCTGGCCCGTACCGCCCTTGCCGCCGCGCTGCTCGGCTCCACTGCGTTTGCGGCGGCACCTGATGGCCTCGTGCCGGATGATCTGAAGGCGCTGGAATGGCGCGAAGTCGGCACCGCCATGCCAAGCGGACGCATCGCGCGTTTTGCCGTACATCCCACCGATCAGCGCATAATCTATGCCGCCAGCGCTTCGGGCGGCCTGTGGAAAACGGTGAATGCCGGGACAAGCTGGACGCCGATCTTCGAAAAGCAGGGCAGCGTATCGATGGGGGCGGTGACGCTCGACCCGAAGGACCCCAACATCATCTGGCTCGGCACAGGTGAGCAGAACAATGTGCGCAGCTCGCTTTATGGTGACGGCGTCTATCGTTCGAAGGATGGCGGCGCGACGTGGGAGCATATGGGGCTGAAGGAGAGCAGGCATGTTGGCCGCATTCTCGTTCATCCCGATGACAGCAACACGGTCTATGTGGCGGCGCTGGGCTCGCTGTGGGGGCCGGGTGAGGAACGCGGCCTGTATCGCACCCGCGATGGCGGCAAGACGTGGACGCGCCTGCTGCGGCCCAGCAAGTTCACCGGCGTCGTGGAAGTCGCCATGCATCCGGGTAACCCCAACGTCCTCTATGCCGCCACCTTCCAGCGCGAACGGCGCCAGTGGAGCATGATCGGCGGCGGCGAGGAAGGCGGCCTGTGGCGCAGCACCGATGCCGGCGAAAGCTGGGCCCGGGTGGGCAATGGCTTCCCCACCAGCGCCGTCGGCCGGGTGGGTGTCACCTTCTGCCCCGGCAAGCCTGATATGCTGTATGCCACCGCCGTCGGCCCCGATGGCGGCACCTTCCGGTCAACCGATGGCGGCATGACGTGGGAACGGCGCAACAAGGATATCCAGAGCCATTGGTATTATGGCGAGCTGTTCTGCGATCCGATGAATCCGGACCGGCTTTATGTGCCAACGACGCCGCTGTCGCGATCGGATGATGGCGGCAAGACCTTCACCAACGTGCTGAAAACGCAGGTCCATGCCGACAATCACACGATGTGGATCAACCCGAAGGACAGCGATCACCTGATCCTGGGCAATGATGGCGGCATGTATACCTCGCGCGATGGCGGTGCGCGGTGGACGTGGCAAGCCAACCTGCCGCTGATGCAGCTTTATACTGTTGCGGCTGACATGCAGGAGCCGTTCTACCATGTCTATGGCGGCACCCAGGACAATGGCAGCTGGGGCGGCCCCATCGGCACCCGTTTTGACGACGGCATTGCCAACGAGGATTTCCGGTTCCTGTCGGGCGGCGATGGTTTCTACGCGGTGGCCGATCCGACTGATCCGGACATCCTCTATTCCCAGTCGCAATATGGAGGGCTGGTGCGCACCCACGCCAAGAGCATGGCGCAAAAGCGCATCCAGCCGTGGCAGCCGCAGAAGGGCGAATTCCCCCCCTTTCGCTGGAACTGGAGCGCGCCGTTCGTCATTTCCCCGCATGATCCCAAAACGCTGTATTTCGGCGCCAACGTGGTGTTCCGCAGCCGTGATCGTGGCGACACGTGGGAACGCATCAGCCCCGATCTTACCCGCCAGCTGAGCCGCGATGCGCTGCCGCTACAAGGCAAGATCCAGCCGGCCAATGCCATCGATCTGCATTCCAGCACCGCGCTGTATGGCAATACCCACTCGCTTTCGGTGTCGACCATGCGGCCCGGCCTGCTGGCCGCCGGCACCGACGATGGCCTCATTCAGGTGAGCCGTGATGACGGCCGCACTTGGGCGAAATCGGCGCGCTTCCCCGGTGTGGCGGAACAGAAAAAGGTCGGAATGGTGGCCTGGTCCTCCACTAACGAGGGCACGCTGGTGGCGGTGTTCGATGGGCATCAGGACAATGATTTCGCGCCGCATGTGGTGCGCAGTGACGATTATGGTGCGACCTGGCGCAACATCACTGCCGATCTGCCGGCGTTTGGCCCGACCAAGAGCATAGCCGTGCACCCGAAGAATGGCGAACTGCTGTTCGTTGGCACCGATATGGGCGTCTATTTCAGCCGCGATGGCGGCGGGCATTGGTTGCCGCTGCGGTCTGGCCTGCCCACCAACAGCGTGCAGGGCATCATGGTCCACCCGCGCGAGAATGATCTGGTGATCGGCACCCACGGCCGCGGTTTCTGGGTGCTGGACGATATCAACCTGGTGGAAAAGCTGACGCCCGAAGTTGTCGCCTCGCACAGTTACCTGGCACCTCTGCGCCGGGGCACGCAGATCCGCGATGTGCCGCGCGGCCGCAAGAACGCCGGCAACATGTATTTCACCACCAAAAATCCGCCGCGCGGCGCGATCATCGATTACTGGGTGGGCAGCGCCGCTGTTGGCCAGAAGGTTTCGATCGACATCGTTGATGCCAACGGCATGCTTGTGCGCAGCCTCGCCCAACCGGCAGCGGTGCGCGGGGCACGGCGGGCGGTGTGGGATCTGCGCTTCGAAGCGCCGCCCAATGCCTCCATGTCGGAATATCGCCGCATGCCCGGCCGATTCGTGATGCCCGGCACCTACCAGGTGAAGCTGACGGTGGGCGACAAGGTGCATATGCAGCCGCTCAGCGTTCGGCTCGATCCGGCGATCAGCCTTTCGGCAGCGGACAGCGCCGCGCTTGACGCAATCGGTGCCACGCAGGCCAAACTGGTGGCGGCGACCTATCATGCGAACAAGACGCTGGCCCCCGGCCTGTCGCAACTGGCCGCGACGGTGAAGACCCTGAAGGATGCCAAGGTCGATCGCAACCTGCTGGCCCAGGCCGAAGCAGCGCTGAAGGAAACCGAACGGCTCAATGTCATCCTCAACGGCCGGGAAGAGGGCATCGCCCAGCAGGAAACCTTCCTGCCACTGGCGGAGCTGACCCAGCGTATCTACACCTCCACCCAGGAGTATTCGGCCGCGCCCGATCCGGCCCAGCGCCAGCTGACGGCATCGGCTGACGCTGATGTGAAGGCCTTCTACAAGGATCTGGGCGTGCTGGTTTCCGAAACGCTGCCAGCGCTGCATAAGGCGGCGGCAGCAGCCGGTGTGGCATGGCAGGGCGAACTGCCGCGCATGCCAGCCCAGCCAGCCCAGCCGTGAACGAGGTGATGATGCCCATGAAAATCCTGGTGGCCCTGATCGCGGCGGCGGTGGCCTCCCCATTGCTAGCCCACGGTACCAGCCTGCTGCCGATCGAAACGGTGAAGATGCGCGAAGGCCATCGCGACGCCGCCATCGCCCGCCGCGCCGAGTTCATGAAGCGCATGAAGGGCGGCCTAGCGGTGATCACCAGTGCCGATCGCACGCAGCACAATTTGTATGAATCATACACCGACGACATGGAAAACAAGGACTTCGTGTTCCTGACCGGCATCTATGATTCGCTGCCGCCCGGCCATGTGCTGGTGCTCAATCCCGGTGGTGGCACCTACAAGGAAGTGCTCTACACCGACATGAGCCCCTATGAGGCGGCGCGGCTGTCGGGCATCAAATATGTGTTCCCGCGAGCCAAGTTCCTTGAGCACATGAGCAGCGCGCTGACCGATTATCGCAACCTGCGCATCACGCAGCTGCGCTTCAAGGAAGTCGCCTCCGATCTGTCACGCGGCTGGGGCGACGGCGAGAAACTGCTCTATGTGAACTATCCGCACATCGACAATCTGAACGAGGCGCCGGCGCCGCGTCTGGCGTTCATGGACCGGATCCGTGCGACCACCAGCGAATTGGTGTTCAAGGATGCCAACGAGATCATTGATCCGCTGCGCATGGTGCTCGATCCCTTTGCCAAGGCCAACATGGAGCGCAGCATCGCGATTACCCGGATGGGCCTGATGGAGGGCATGAAATTCGCCAAGCCCGGCCTGAGCACCCTGCAGGTGATGCAGACGGTGGATTATGTCTATCGCTTCCACGGTGCGACGCTGGGCTTTGCCACCGGCGTGGCGCTGGCCAGCAACATGAACGAGGAGCTGAAGTGGGAATCGGCCGCTGCCGAGGAAGCCGCGCGCAAAGGTGACGCCATGATCAAGCCCGGCATGCTGGTGCATTTCGATACCGGCGCCGCGATGAACCATTATTCGGCCGATGTGCAGCGCACGGTGCCGGTGGACGGCAAGTTCACCCCCGAACAGCGCCGCATCTATCAGGGCGTGCTGAATGTGCAGAAAGCCGTGATCGCCGCCGTGAAACCCGGCGTGACCTGGGCCCAGCTGCAGAAACTGGCCGAGGACGAACTGCGCAAGAAGGGTGGCTGGGACAAGAGCTACACCTATGGCATCGGGCATTTCATCGGCATGGAAACGCACGAGCATGGCGATTATGTCGGCCCGCTGAAGCCCGGCATGATCATCGCCATCGAACAGGGCGCCGTGGTGAATGGCACCCGCGTCGCCTTTGAAGACGACGTGCTGGTGACGGCGACCGGGCATGAGTGGCTGACCCGTTCCATCCCGATCGAGATCGACGAAGTGGAGGCGCTGCTGCGTCAGCCTTCCATGGCAGTGCCCAAGGCAGTAGGCTCGCCGTAATTGCTGCTGCGGGCCACGCGGCCCAGGACGAGTTTTTTCATGCTGCCAGATCAGTTTACCCCCATCACCGATCTGCTGCGGTTGCACGCCCGTGCAGGCGACAAGCCGGCAATCATCGATGGTGACACCAGCATCACCTGGGTCGCGCTTGATGCGCTGGTGGACCGGGCGGCGGTGGCGCTGCTGAGCCGGGGGCACGGGAAGGGCCAGTGCATCGCCATCGCGGCGGGCATGAGTTGGGCCTATCTGGTGCTGTGGCTGGGGGCCTTGCGCGCCGGCCTGTCGGTCGCGCCGCTGCCGCAATCGGCGACGGAAGAGACGATCAGCATGATGGCGGCCGATGCCGATGCGGTGCAGTTGTTCCGCGACGCCGATCTGGCCGCCATCGACGACTGGCTGGCACCGGCTGGCAGCCGCGCACCGGACGTGGCGATTGGGCCGGATGATCCATTCAACCTCATCTATTCCAGTGGCACCACCGGCCGGCCCAAGGGCATTGTCCAGCCGCACCGCCAGCGCTGGGCGCATGTGCAGCGCGGTGTGACACAGGGCTATGGTCCCGATGCGGTCACCTTGGTGGCGACCCCGCTCTACAGCAACACCACGCTGGTCAGCCTGTTTCCCACCATCGGGCTTGGCGGCACGCTGGTGTTGCTGCCGAAATTTTCGGCGCAGGCCTTTCTGGAACTGAGCGAACGGCACCGCGTGACGCACGTGATGCTGGTGCCGGTGCAGTATCGCCGCCTGATGGAGTTTCCCGATTTCGACCGTTTCGACCTCAAATCCTACCGCCGCAAATTCTGCACTTCGGCCCCGTTCCCCGCCGCGTTGAAGGCGCACGTACTGGCGCGTTGGCCGGGCGGGCTGACTGAATATTACGGCATGACCGAAGGCGGCGGCACCTGCATATTGCAGTGCCATGAGCATCCCGACAAACTTGCGACAGTTGGCCAGCCGGCCGCCGGCAGCGACATCAGGATCATCAACGAGGCCGGCGAACAACTGAGGGCTGGCGCGACCGGCGAGGTGGTCGGGCGATCGCCCGCGATGATGACGGGCTATCACAAGCTGCCGGACGCGACCCGCGGCGTCGAATGGTTCAGCCCGCAAGGCGAACGTTTCATCCGCACCGGCGATATCGGCCGCTTTGACGAAGACGGCTTCCTGACTCTGCTCGACCGCGCCAAGGATGTGATAATTTCCGGTGGATTCAACATCTATCCCATTGATATTGAACAGGTTCTGCAAACCCATCCGGATATCGCCGATTGTGCTGTGGTGGGTGTGCCGTCGGAACAATGGGGCGAAACGCCGGTCGCCTTCGTCGTCGCCGCCACGCCGCTCGATGGTGTCACCGTAAAGCAATGGCTGAACGAGCGGCTGGGCAAGAACCAGCGCGTACTGGACGTGATCCAGATCGATCAATTGCCGCGCAGTGAAATCGGCAAGGTGCTGAAGCGGACTTTGCGTGACCGTTACATCGCGGATTAGGCGTAACAGGAGAAGACCATGCGTGTCGGCGTCCCCAGGGAGATCAAACGGCAGGAAGGCCGCGTCGGGCTCACCCCGGAAGCCGTCCGTGAATATGTTGCCCATGGTCACAGCGTGCTGGTCGAAACCGGTGCCGGTGCCGGCATTGGTGCGCCGGATGCCGCCTATCTAGCGGCCAGTGCGCAGATTGCCGCCACGGCGGCAGAGGTGTTTGCTGCTGCCGAAATGATCGTGAAGGTAAAGGAACCGCAACCATCCGAATGGGTGCAACTGCGCGAAGGGCAGATCCTCTTTACCTATCTCCACCTTGCCCCCGATCCGGCACAGACCAAGGGCCTGCTGGCCAGCGGCGTGACGGCGGTGGCCTATGAAACGGTGACCGACAGCCATGGCCTGCCGCTGCTGATCCCGATGAGCGAGGTGGCCGGCCGGCTATCGATCGAAGCCGCCGCGCTTGCCTCGCGCCACTACAACGGCGGCAATGGCCTGCTGATGGGCGGCGTGCCGGGCGTGGCGCCGGCCCGCATCGTAGTGCTGGGCGGCGGCGTGGTCGGCACCCATGCGGCACGCATGGCCATTGGGCTTGGCGCCGATGTCACCATCATTGATCGCTCGCTGCCCCGGCTGCGGCAACTGGATGATTTGTTCCAGGGCCGGGTGCGCACGCTCTATTCCAACCAGGCCGCCATCGAGGCCGAGATTGCCCAGGCCGACGTGGTGATCGGCGCCGTGCTGGTGCCGGGCGCCAGCGCGCCGCGCCTAATCACCCGTGACATGCTGGGGTTGATGAAGCCCAAGGCGGTGCTGGTAGATGTCGCCATCGATCAGGGCGGCTGCTTCGAAACCAGTCACGCCACAACGCACGAAGAGCCGACCTATGTGGTGGACGGCATCATCCATTATTGCGTCGCCAACATGCCCGGCAGCGTGCCGCGCACGTCGAGCTACGCGTTGAACAATGCCACCTTGCCCTATGGTCTGGCGCTGGCAGGCGGCGGGATTGAGGCCATTCGTCAGACCCCGGCGCTGCTGGCCGGCCTGTCAACGCACCGGGGCTGGCTGACCAGCCAGCCGGTGGCCGAGGCGCTGGGCTTGGCGTTCACCGCGCCGGCGGTGGCGCTGGCGGGCTGATCACTCCGGAATCGGTGGGCGGGCAAACAGCGCGGGTTCCATCGCGTCGTCCCCCAGCATCTCATAGCGGATCAACGCCATCGGGATGCGGCCGCGCCGGATGAAATCATCGTGGAAATTGCGCAGGTTGAAGCGCTCACCTTGGCTGTGCCGGGCCGCGGCCAGCAGTTCCCACATCTGCACACTGCCGATCGTGTATTCCAGCCCATGCCCCGGCAGGGAGCGGATATGGGCATATTTGCGGGCAACATCGGCATCCAGGAACGGCGTCACCTTGCGCCACCACTGCGCCACCTCTTCGGCGGTCTTCTCGTTGCGCTGGTTCTCGATGTCCCCCACTGTGCGCGCCGCGCGCCACAGGCCGAAGTGATAGATCAACTCCTTCACCCGCGGCCGATCATCGAAGAACCCAGCCTGCAGCGCCGCTTCCTCCAGATACACCGCCCAGCCCTGCCAACGCGCACCGTCGACGAAGGCGCGACGGATGGGATCGGGATGGGCGTTGGACAACATCAGATCCATGCGGTGGCCGGGGATGACGGCGTGGAGATGATCGGGGGAGGGGGCGCGATACTGGATCTGTTCCCAGTAATTGGGCGGCGTCGCCCGTGTGATGAAGGGCACGTTATAGGGTTCAAGGTAGGTCGGCGGCACCGCCATCCCGCTCAACGTCGGCGGGATGCTGGCCGGGATGGTCATGAAATCGCTGCTCACCAGGAATTTGCGGATGCGGGCATCAGTGTCGGCCACGCGCTGGCGATAGTCGGTATCATTGCCGGCCATGGTGATCGCTGGCACCGCCCGGTTTCTGTGTTCGGCAATGGCCAAGAACGACCACATGCGCTCCAGCTCGCGCTGGCCCAATGTGCGCGCGGCATCGCTGTCATAGGGCATTTGCAGGGCGTGGCGCAGATACCAGTCGAGCTGCGCCTTGCCGACGCCGGCCCGCGCCGTGATGCCGGGCCGCACCGATTTCAGCCAGTCACGCCACCCGGTGAGCGCGGTGATGGCCCGGTCGATATCGGGCACCAGTTCGGGTTGCTCGCGCACCGCCCGCGCTCGCAGATCGCGATACCAGCCGATCAGGCCGGCCGGCGGAACGGCGCGTTGGGGATAGCCGTCTTCCACCCCGTCTGACTGGTCCAGCGAGCGGATCGCCAGATCGACATGATCGCTAGCCATGGCGGTGAGGTTGGGCCGTGCGGCGGTCAGAGTGGCGGGGATGGCCTTGATCCGGGCGGCAAGGGCCGGATTTGGCAGCGGCGTGAAGGCCAGCCGTTGCAGCGGTTCAAGGTAAAATCCAGGATCGCGCGCCCACGGCCGGGTGACCTTCAGCATATATTCCGATCGGTCCATGGCAGAGCGGACCACCAGCCAATCCACCTTGGCTTCGCGCGACCAGCCGGCCACTGGAATGGCGAAGAGACGGCGTTGCAGGTCGGCCAACCCGGCGGCCTGGCGGGCCATGGTGGCGGCGCTGTAATCATCCTTGTTGACGCGCTGCCACAGCAGATATTCGTCGTGCACCCGCAGCAGTTGCGGATCAGGGACCGGCTGGGCCAGGCTCATGCTGGCGGCCAACAGGCCCACCGTTGCTGCCGTGAACGCACGCAATAGACCATGCATGATCGATCCTCCCCTGCCATGCGACGCGAAGCATATCCGGTTTTAACCACAAAGCGAACGCTTGTTCGCTAGGCGGCGTTTTTCGGCTTTGCGATGGCCGGGCAATATGCCAGACCATCGCTATGGCGATTGCGATTGATCTTTCGGGCAAGACCATCCTGCTCACCGGCGCGTCCAAGGGCATTGGCGCGGCCACGGCGACTATATTGGGGGAAGCCGGCGCGCATGTGGTGTCGCACTATGGCAGCGATCGCGAAGGCGCAGAAGCCGCCACCTCTGCCATCCCCGCAGAGCGCCTGCTGCTGGTGCAGGCCGATCTGGCCGATCTTGAGGCGGTGGAGCGCCTGTGGACTGAGGCGCTGGCCTGGCGTGGACGCATCGATGTGCTGGTCAACAATGCGGCGGTGATGGATTTCTCCGGCAGTTTCGCCGCCCCGCTGGAAACCTGGGACCGTGTGTGGGACCAGGCGCTGGATGTGAATGTGAAGGCGCCCGCGCGGCTGATGCGCAATGCGGTCAATCACTATCTTGAAACCGGCGGCGGCGCGATCATCACCATCAGCAGCTGGGCCGCCCAGCGCGGCGTGACCAACCCGGCGACCATCGCCTATGGTGCCTCCAAGGCGGCGGTGCGGTCCGCCACCCAATCCATCGCGCGGGCGTACGCGCGGGACAATATCCTGGCCTATATCGTCACCCCCGGCGTGGTGCGCACCCGGCTTTCCGAACAGTTTGCCGCCACCCAGGGCGGCGAGGAACAGATTTCGGCGACGCTGGCCAATGGCAAGTGGGTTTCACCGGCAGAACTGGGCAATCTGGTGGCCTTTCTGGCGTCCGGCGCCGTGCCCCAGATGTCAGGCGCCACGATCGACGTGAATGGCGCAAGCTACGTCCGCTGATGCGCGTTTCCCTGCCAGGCATCGAACGGAGCGGCCCCGGCTTCCGTTTCCGCTTTGCGGGCCATGAGATCGCAGCCTGGCCCGGTGAGACGCTCGCCGCCGCCCTGACCAGCGCCGGCCAGCTGGCGCTTTCGACCAATGGCCCTGACGAGCGCCGCGGCTTGTTCTGCGGGATGGGCGCCTGCGGCGAGTGCACGGTGCTGGTTGATGGCCGCAGCCAGCGCGCCTGCATGGTGGCCGCCGCGCCCGGCATAGTCGTCGAACCAATGCCGCGCCGGGTGGTGGCGACGGCTGATGTGCCCATTGCAACGTCTGTCGCCTCGCCGGCACTGGTGCTGGCCTGTGATCTGCTGATCATCGGTGCCGGGCCGGCCGGGCTTGCCGCCGCCAAGGCTGCCGCTGGCCTGTCGGTGATCATTATCGATGAACGCAGCAAGCCCGGCGGCCAATATTTCAAGCAGCCGGGCAAGGGCTTCACGATAACGTCGGCCGCGCTGGATGCCCAGTTCAGCGAAGGCGCGGAACTGATTGCCGACGTGGCGGCATCGCCCGCGCAGCTGATGGCGGGCCGCATCGCCTGGTCTGCGCGGCGGGACGGCGAACAGATCGTGGTGGAAACGTCGGGCCCGGAAGGGCCGGCGCGGATCAAGGCAGTCCGGCTGATTATCGCCACCGGGGCAACGGAAAAGCCGTGGCCAATGCTGGGTTGGACCCTGCCGGGCGTGATGACCACCGGCGCGGCGCAAACCCTGCTGCGTTCGGGCGCGGTATCGCCGGGCAGCCGCGTGCTTGTGGCGGGCAACGGCCCGCTCAACATCCAGCTCGCCAACGAACTGCTGAACGCGGGCGTGACGGTGGTAGCCGTAGCCGAACAGGCGCCGCGCCCCGGCCTTGCCCGCGCGGCCAGTGCGTTGGCGATGGCCCGGCATGATGCCGGGCTGGCTGTCGCAGGTGTGCGCCAACTGGCGCGCTTGGCCCGCGCCGGGGTGCCACTCCTGTTCGGCCATGTCGTCTGCCGCGCCGAGGGCGAGAGCCAGGTGGAGCGCGCCGTCGTTGCCGCGACCCGGCCCGATGGCAGCCTGGGGCCGGAGCGTGGCTTCGAAATCGACGCCTTGTGCATCGGCGCCGGCTTTCAGCCGCAGGCCGAACTGGCCCGCGCGCTGGGCTGCCGGCTGGAATGGCAGGGCGGCGCGCTGGCGGTTGTGCGCGAAGATGATGGGCGCACGTCGGTTGGCAACGTGTTTGTGGCCGGCGATGGCGGCGGCCTGGGCGGGGCGCGGGCAGCGCTGGCGCAGGGCATATTGGCCGGACTGGCGGTGGTTGCCGATGTGAAAGGCGGGCTCAGCGCCGCGCAATTGGCCCAAAGCCAGGCGCAGCGGCGGGCGCTGGCGACGGCGCGCGGCTTTCAGGCCGGTCTGTGGCGCCTGTTTGCCTCGGCACATCCCGCGCCTGCCGTCCATACGCCTGAAACCCTGTTGTGCCGCTGCGAAGGCGTCCGCTTTGGCGATGTGGATGCGCTGCTGGCGGCCGGCACCTGCGATCCCGGCAGCATCAAGCGGGCGACGCGGCTCGGCATGGGCCGTTGCCAGGGGCGTTATTGTGGCCCGCTGCTGGCGGCACGGCTGGCCGGCGACCATGCGGCGGGGGAGGGCGAATTGTTTGCGCCCCGGCCGCCGTTCAAGCCGATGAAGATTGCCGATCTGGCAGCGAGCGCGGAGAGGTCGTGAAGCTGCTCACCCTCCTTCTCACGCTGATGCTGCTGTGGGCCGGGCCGGCCGTTGCGCGCGATCTGGATGCCATCCGCCAATCCGGCGTGCTGCGCGTGGGTGTGAACCCGAATTTCCCGCCGATGAGCAGTTATGGCGATGGCGGCACCCTGCAGGGCTTTGATGTGAATGTCGCCCTTGAGCTTGGGCGGCGGATGGCCGTGCGCGTTGAACTCGTGCCCACCGAAGCGGCCAGCCGCGTGCCGTTCCTGGTATCGGGCCGAATCGATCTGTCCCTAGGTGCGCTCACCATCACGCCCGAACGCGGCAAGCTGATCGATTTTTCGGTGCCCCTGCATTCGGAAGCCATGGGCGTCATCACCACCAGTCGGCTGCCGGTGCGCGATTGGCGCGAACTCAACCGGGCCGACATCACGCTGGTCAACATGCGCGGCAACCAGTCGGTGAGCGTGCTGGCCGAAAAACTGCCCAAGCCGCAGCGCCTGCTGGTGGATGGCAATGCCGATACCATCCGCGCCATTGCGCAGGGGCGCGCCGATGCGCTGGTGGAGAATGTCGATTTCTTCATCGGCTTCACGAAGAATTATCCCGATGTGCGCTGGCGCGTGCTGCCCCAACCGATCTTCACCGCCTGGTGCGGCATTGGCCTGGCCAAGGGCAATGAGCCGCTGCGCGTTGCTGTCGATGCCGCGCTCACCACCATGCACCGCGATGGCAGTGTCGATCGGCTGTGGCGCTCCGCCTATGGCGCGCCGATGACGGTGCCGGTGGCCGAGGAGCAATTGAAGCGCACCGCCGCCAGCACGCAGACCGGCTATCGCTTCGACTGGCAGCCGGTGATCGCCGCGCTGCCCTATCTGGCGGGCGGCGCTGCCATCAGCCTGCAGATCGCGCTGATCGCCTTCTGGGCCGGCGCCGTGATCGGTCTGGCTGCGGCGCTCGCCCGCCTCAATGGCTCGCCGCTGGCCCGGCGGGTGGCCGGGGCCTATGTGTCGGCGGTCACCAACACGCCGGCCTTGGTGCAGATCTTCCTGCTCTATTACGCGCTGCCTGAAATTGGCGTGATGTTGCCGGCGTTTGTGGCGGTGACGCTAGGGTTGACGCTCAACGCCGGGGCCTATCTGTCGGATATCTTGCGCGGCGGTATCACCTCCGTGCGCCAGGCTGAACTGGATGCCGCCGAAGTGCTGGGCCTGTCGCGGCTGGACAAGCTTCGTCACGTCATGCTCCCCCACATCGTGCGCACCGTCTATCGCCCGCTGGCCAATTTCTTCATCGTTCTGGTGCTGGGCAGTTCGATGGCGGCGCTGTTCGGGGTGGAGGAATTGACCGGGCGGGCCATCAACATTTCCACCGCCAATCTGCGCACCATCGAGACCTTCGCGGTCACCGGCCTGATTTATATCGGGCTCACCCTTATCGCGTCGGGCTTGCTGGCCCTCGCCGGGCGCGCGCTATTCGGGGTGCGGCGCGCATGAACGGCGATCTTGCCACGCAGCTGGCCAGCGTGATGACCCCCGAAACACTGGGGTTCCTGGCCTCCGCGTTGGGGCGCACCTTGTGGATGACGGTCGTCGGCTGCACGATCGGCTTCGTGATCGGGATGCCGCTGGCCCTCCTGCGCCGCACGCGCGCGGGCCTGCTTGCACCGCTGCGTTGGGCCGCGGCGCTCTATGTCGAAACCTTCCGCCGCATCCCCTTCCTCGTCATTCTCATCCTTGTACTGTTTTCGGTGCAGGCCTTTGCGCCCGAACTGTCGCTGCTCGGCATCGCCACCATCGCCGTGACGCTGGCCGCCACCGCTTATCTCACCGAAATTGTCGGCGCCGGCCTGGATGCCGTACCGCGCCCGCAGATCGAAAGCGCCGAAGTGCTCGGGCTTTCGTGGTTTGACACGCTGCGCCATGTCGTGCTTCCGCAAGCCTGGAGCGTGATCCTGCCACCGGCCGCCGCCTTCATGGTGATGTTCGTGAAGGATACCGCGCTGGCCAGCCATCTTGGCGTCGTCGAACTCGCCTTCGCCGGCAAGATCCTTGTCAACAAGGGCTTCTCGCCGCTGGTCGGTTTTGGCGCGGTTCTTGTGCTCTACGCCCTGATCAGTTGGCCGCTAGGCCGCATCGCCACCCATTTGGAGAGCCGCCTTGCCGCTTCTCGACATCGATAATCTCAGCGCCGGCTATGGCGGCAAGACCATCCTTGATGGCCTCAGTCTCAGCGCCGAGCGCGGTGACGTGGTCAGCCTGATCGGGCCATCGGGGTCTGGCAAATCGACCCTGCTGCGCGTGCTGATCGGGCTCACTCCGCCCTCCGGCGGCACCGTGCGCATCGGCGGCGACGCGGTGGATTATGCCGACAAGGCCGGGCTGAAGGCGCTGCGCCGGCGCATGAGCATCGTGTTTCAGCAGTTCAACCTGTTCCAGAACATGAGCGTGCTGGACAATCTGACGCTCGCGCCGGTGCGCACGCTGGGTGTCGCCCGGGCCGAGGCCGAAGGTCGCGCCCGCGATCTGCTGGCCAACGTGGGCCTGGCGGACAAGGCCGGCAGCTATCCCGATCAACTATCGGGCGGGCAGCAGCAGCGCGTGGCCATTGCCCGCGCGCTGGCCATGAAGCCGGAGATATTGCTGCTCGATGAGGTCACCTCGGCGCTTGATCCGGAACGGGTGGGGGAGGTGCTGGAGACGATCCGCAGCCTCGCCAGCACCGGCATCACCATGCTGCTGGTCAGTCACGAAATGGCCTTTGTGCGCGAGATTTCGACCAAGGTGGTGATGATGGATGCCGGCCGCGTGGTGGAGCAGGGCAGCCCGAGCGCCATCTTCGAAACGCCGTCCGAGCCGCGCACGAAAAGCTTCATGCAGGCGATCATCCGCCATTAGGGGAGAGCAGCAATCATGGGCCGATTGGCAGGCAAGCAGGCCTTCATCACCGCTGCCGGCGCCGGGATCGGGCGGGCCACCGCGCTGGCCTTTGCCCGCGAAGGCGCCGTGATAACGGCCACCGATATCGACATTGACGCGCTGGCCTCGCTGAAGGCCGAAGCGCCGTCGATCACCATTACCCGGCTGGACGTGCGCGACCCAGCGGCGGTAACGGCGGCGCTGGGCGGCGCTGCGCCCGATGTGCTGTTCAACTGCGCCGGCTTTGTCCATCAGGGCAATATCCTTGATATCAGCGACGCCGATTGGGAGTTCACCTGGGATCTGAATGTCACGTCGATGATGCGCACCATCCGCGCCGCGCTGCCCGGAATGATCGCGCGCGGCAGTGGCAACATCATCAACATCGCCTCGGTGGCCTCGTCCATCCGCGCCTGGCCCAACCGCTGCGCCTACGGCGTCACCAAGGCGGCGGTGATCGGCCTCACCAAATCGGTGGCCGCCGATTTTGCCGACCGCGGCATCAGGGTGAACGCCATCTGCCCCGGCCCGATCGAAACGCCCTCGCTGGCAAGCCGGATCGCCGGCCAGCCCGACCCTGATGGGGTGCGGGCGCGTTTCCTTGCCAACCAGCCGACCGGCCGGCTAGGCCGGGCCGAGGAGGTAGCGGCGCTGGCCGTCTATCTCGCTTCGGATGAGGCCAGCTACACCACCGGCCAGACCCACATCATCGATGGTGGGTTGATCGGTTAGGCTGGCGCAAACGCGGCCAGTGACAGGTCGAACGACGGCGGCCGGCCCAGCACCAGATCGGCGGTCAGCCGCGCTGCCGCCGGACTGCCAGTGAAGCCGACCCACGGCACAAAACAGACATGGGTATTGGGATGGCCGGGCAGGGGGCCGATGATCGGCAGCCAATCATCGGTACCGTTCACGAAGGCCGCCCAGCTGCGCACGATGTTGAGACCGCCGATGGCCGGCACCATGGCGAGCGCCACGCGCAGATTGGCCGCCAGATTGGCGGGATCGACCTGCGGGCGGCCTTGCTCATCCAGCGCGGCATCCCAGCCGCCGCCGATCAGCAGGCTGCCATGGCGGCTCTGTTTCAGGGTAAGTTTCTGGCCGGCGCAATAAACCAGATGCGGCACCAGCGGCGCGGCCGGCTCCGTCACGCTTACCTGAATGGGCACCGCCTCGATGGCCAGCGGCGTTCCCAGTTGCGCGGCAAGCGTGCCGCTGCGCGATCCGGCTGCGATCACGATGCGCGGTGCGCGCCACTTTGTGGCCCCGGCTTCCACGACATAGGCTTCGCCATCCCGCCGCACGCTGGCCGGGCCCGTGTTGGCGTGGATCACCACGCCCGCCGCGCGCGCCGCCCGTGCGTAAGCTGGTGCGACCAGCAGCGGATTGGCCTTGCCTTCGGCCGGCGCAAAGGCCCCGCCAATGGCCTGTTCCGCCAGATAGGGTGCGCGTTCGCGGATGGCGTTGCGGTCGATCACCTCGACGGCCAATCCGGCTTCGCGTTCGATGGCGGCCTTCACTTCGATTTCGGCCATTTCGGCTTCGGTGGTGGCCACCAGCAAGCCGCCGCCAAAGCCGATTTCCAGATCGGCGCCAAGATCGTCTTCCAGCCCCTTCCAGATGCCGAGCGAGGCGATCAGCAGGCGGATAGCCGGTTGATAGTTCCGGGCCCAGGCTTCGCCCAGGTTGCGGAACGGATCATGCGGGATCTGCGCGTGCAGGCTGCCGGCGTTGGCCGAAGAGGCCTGCGCCCCAACCGGGCCGGCCTCAACGATGGTGACTGCCATGCCTGCCCGCGCCAGCTCCAGCGCGGTGGCGCAGCCAGCGATCCCGCCGCCGATGACAATCACATCAGGCTGCACTTCTTCCCCCAAATCGCGAACGGCCCCACTTGCTCAGTCAAATGTGGGCGCTATGCTGACATTTGTTCGCACATCGCATAAGTTCGATGCTATCAACAGAGGCGACATTTGGCCTTCAAGAAAAGCGGGCAAGAATCAAGGGCAGAATGATGACAAAAGAATTCCGGGGCAGCCACACCGTTACCGTCACACCCTTCAATGATGACGGCAGCAGCATCGATGTCGGCCGGTTGAACGCCTTTCTGGATTGGCAGGTGGAATCGGGCGTCCCCGGCGTCATCGTGCTGGGCACCACTGGCGAGTTCCTGACGATCAGCGATGAAGAACGTCGCCAGCTGGTTGATGCGACCGTCCGCCATTCGGGTGGCCGTTATCAGGTGATGGTCGGCACGATGAACGCCTATACGCCCAACGCGGTCCGTTACAGCCGCGAGGCGCAGGATCTGGGCGCCGATGGCCTGATGATCATCCCGCCCTATTATTACACCCCCACCGACGACGAGATTTTCGAGTATTACCGGGCGATCTGTGACGCCGTTACCGTGCCGATCATGGTCTACAACAATCCGGTCACGTCCAATCGCGACATGTCGGCGGCGCTGGTGGCCAGGCTCACCACGGCGTTCGATCAGGTGCGCTACATCAAGGAAGCCAGCATGGACGTGGCCCGGGTGTACGACATTGTCGAGGCCACCAATGGGGTGATGAATGTGTTTGCCGGCGAGCGGCCGGTGGAAAGCTTCCTGCTCGGCGCGGTCGGCTATGTGAACCCCTATGGCAATTATCTGCCCTATGCGACCCGGCGGATGTGGGACCTGCTGGTGGAAGGCCGCATCAACGACGCGGCGCACATCCAGAAACTGGTGCACAAGTTCGACAAGGTCATCGCCGAAGGCCACCCGACCTATGGCCACCAATGCTATTCCAAGGCGCTGGCCGGCGCGCGAGGCTATCCGGTGGGCGATGTGCGGGCGCCGCTGACCAGGTTCGCCAGCCTGGGCGATGAAGGCCGCACCAAGTTGAAGGCGATCCTTGCCGTGTTCGACGAGATTGACGCGGCGGTGGCTGAAATCGACAGTCGCATTGCTGACAGCCGCAAGCACGCGGCCTGAGATGGCCGACATCCCGCTCTTCACCCCGCTGACCATTCGCGGGTTGACCTTCCGCAACCGCGTGATGCTGTCGCCCATGTGCCAGTATCGGGCGGAAGATGGCTTTGTTGGCCGCTGGCATCGCAGCCACCACGGCCGGCTGGCGCTGGGCGGGCTGGGCGGCGCCATGCTGGAAGCTACGGCCGTGCTGCCGGAAGGCCGCATTACGCCGGGTTGCCTCGGTATCTGGTCTGATGATCATGTGCCGGGCCTGGCAGAGATTGTTGCCACCTATCATGACGAAGGCACGCCGGTTGGCATCCAATTGGCCCATGCTGGGCGCAAGGCATCGGCGGCGACGCCTTTCGACGGCGCGCAGCCGCTGCCGACCGACGATAAGCGCGCATGGGAAACTGTGGCACCCAGCGCCATTGCCTTTGGTGTCGGCTGGCAGACCCCGCAGGCGCTCGATGCTGGTGGCATTGCCCGCACAATCAAGGGCTTTGCCGATGCCGCGCGGCGCGCAGTCGCGGCGGGTTTTGATTTCGTCGAGATCCACGGTGCCCACGGCTATCTGGTGAACAGTTTCGTTTCGCCGATAAGCAACACCCGCGACGATGATTGGGGCGGCGAGCATCGTTTCCGCTTCGCGATCGAGGTGGCAAGGGCCGTGCGCGCCGCTGTGCCGGACGGCATGCCCGTCTTCTACCGCCTGTCGTCCGTTGATGGCGTCCCCGGCGGGATCGAGGTGGCCGACAATGTGGCGCTGGCCCGCCAGTTGCATGGCGCAGGCGTTGATCTGGTTGATTGTTCGACGGGCGGCGTATCCGGCCCATCCGGCGTGGCATCGCGCCCGCCGTCACCGGGTTATCTGGTGCCCTATGCCGAACAGATCGGTTGTGAAGCCGGCATCAAGGCCATGGCGGTTGGCCTCATCATGGATGGGACGCTGGCCAACGCCATCATTGCGAACGGGCAGGCCGATCTGGTCGCCGTTGGCCGGCAGCTGTTGGCCGATGCCAATTTCGTCTATCGCGCCGCGATTGAACTTGGCCATCCCGACCCCGCTGCCACCTTGCCGCAAGGGCTGGGCTTCTGGTTGCAGCGCCGCAAGTTCGAGCCGGCGACGCGGTAGGTTCGACTGCGTTCCATTGCAGCGGTCGTCGCCCCGGACTTGATCCGGGGGGCTCTATTTCTGCGCCAAGTAAGCGCGGCCCGGATCAAGCCCGAGGTGACGATTCTCCTTAGGCGAAATTGTGCCTGAACCCCCTCACGGGATCGGCGGCGCCTGCCACATCGTGCGCACCTGATCGTCATTGCCGGTCATTTCCCACCGGGTCAGCGTGATCGGCACGATGCCGCTGGCGATGAAGCGATCGTGGAAACGCATCAGATCGAAATTGCGGCCTTCCTTCAGGGCCACTTCGGCAAGCAACTGTTCCAGCTGTACCTTGCCGAAATAGTAATTCAGCCCCAGCCCCGGCTGCCGCAGATATAGTGCCATGTCATACAGCGCGGTGTCGTCGGTCTTTTCCATCCAGTAGGGCGTGCGGGTGGTGAGCGAGGACAGCGCCTGGTCGAAGGTCCATTCGTTGGCATGTAGCTTCAGTTCCGGCAGCAGGCGCGCGGCGCGGTTGGCCATCAGGATGTAATGGATCTCGCGCCCCTTCGGCTTGTCGTCGAGCCAGCCGGCCTGCACCACCATCTCTTCCAAATAGAAGGCCCAGCCTTCAAACCGCTGTGAATCTGTGAAGTTCAGCCGGACGTCGCGGCGGATGGGGCGCGTATCGCGCCGGCGATAGGCGGAATCGAAGATATGGCCGGGCAGATTGTGGGCGCGCAGCGTGCGCGGATCACGATCTTCGGCTTCGCGGAAGAAATTGCGGCCTTCAGGCGTGAACAGGCCCGGCGCCGCCGGATCGCGGTTCATCGGCATCACATACGGCCCTTCGGGCGACGGCACGGTCAGCCAGTCCGGCACTGTCATGATGCGGCGGTTCTTCAGGAAGGCCAGCAATTCGATATCGGATTGGCGGCGCAACGCCTCGAAACCGGCCAGATCGGTGACGGTGGGCAGCATTGGCGAGTCGCGATGTTCATGCTCCTCCATCTTTAGGAACGACATGGTGCGTTCCCATTCGCGTTCCCCGATCGCCTTCATGTCGGCAAAGCTGAAGGGGTAGAGCAGCACATAGCGCAGATACCATTCATAGGCCGGCTGCCCGATGCCCGATGGCGCGCTGGTTTGCTGGGCGGCCAGCCAGGTACCAAAGCTGCGGCTGCTGGCAGCGGCGGCCTCGGCCTGCTTCGCAAGGCTGCGTTCGCCGGCTTTGGCGAGGTCGCCGGCCATGCGGGCGTAAAGCCGCGCTTCGATGGCGTGATGCGCCACGCCCAGCGTCTGCAGATCGCTGCGCAGATCGGTGAGGCTGGCGCGGGCGGCGGCCAGCGTGGCCGGCGCGGCGGCCAGTTTGGCGGCCAGCGCGGTGCGGTCGGCGGGCGACTTCAAGGGCAGTTCCGGCAGATCGAAGGCGGTGTTGATCTTGGGGCCCCAGCCGATGTCGAGCGTGGCCCACCAGCTGGGATCGCGCTGCCACTGGCGCAGCACCTTGTGCTGGAACTGCACGCTGCGGGCTTCGGACAGCACCAGCAGGTGATCTGCGCGCTGTTCGACCGGCCAGGCGCTGCTGTCGATGGCCAAGAGATCGGCGATCATCCTGTCTGCTGTCGCCGCGCGCGCTGCCATGGCGGCCTCGCCATGATCCGGCACGCCATTCTTCTCCGGCATTGCGGCGGCAGTGCGGAAGCCGTCATAGAGGCGGACAAGATCGGCGTGGCTGGCCGCCTGGGCCGGTGCCGCCGCCACCACTGCTGCCACGGTCAGCGCGCTCATCCAATGCCGCATTTCATCCCCCTCTATTTTGAATTGCGAACAAGCGTATAACAGGCGAACATTCTGTGCCAGTGCGCAAGCAGGGGGATTTGATGGCGGACCAGCCCTGGATGATGGCCGAAGACGAGGTGCGCGCCTTGCTTGGACGCGTGCGCGCCGGGCGGTCGCTGGCGCCGCTGCACTGGCCCGGCGGTGCGCGGGCGGCCGTGGCGCTGTCGTTCGATTGTGATCATGAAACGTTCGAACTGGGTGGCGGCGGCCGCGCCATCGGGCGGCTGGCCTGGGGCGAATATGGCAGACGAGTCGGCGTGCCGCGCATCCTGGAAGTGCTGGGGCGCCATGACGTGCCGGCCAGTTTCTTCATGCCCGCCATGTGCGCCCGGCTGGCCCCTGATGAGACGCGCCGCATCGTGGCGGCCGGGCATGAAGTGGGCGTTCACGGCTGGCTGCACGAGAACAACAGCCTGCTTGATGAAGCGACAGAGCGCGATCTGGTGCAGCGCTCCATCGACACGCTGACGCCCTTGATCGGGGAGCGGCCGGTTGGCTTTCGCTCGGCGAACTGGGATCTGTCACCGCACACCTGCCGCATCGTGGCCGATCTCGGCTTCACCTACGACAGCTCGCTGATGGCTGATGAAGCGCCCTATGAACTGCTGCTCGACGGACGTCCCAGCGGCGTGGTGGAGATCCCGGTCGAATGGTTGCGCGATGATGCGGTCTACCTGATGTTCAACCGCAATCCGGCGACGCGGCCCTATGCGACGCCCGACGAGGTGTTTGCGATCTTCGCGCGCGAACTGGATGCCGCCATCGCGGAATGCGGCCTGTTCCAGTTGGTGATGCACCCGTTCGTGATCGGTTATCGCAGTCGCATCTGGCTGCTGGAGGCGTTGATCGAGCGCGCGAAAGGCCAAGTGTGGTTTGCCACCCACGCGCAGGTTGCGCAGTGGGTGGCGCAAGAGTGTGGCCTTACATCCTGAGGCCCATCGCCCTGGCTTCATCGTCGGCACCCAGCCATTCCCAGCGGATCAGCGGCACCGGGATCATGCCGAAGCGGTTAAATTCATCGTAAAAGTCGCGAACCTTGAAATCCTTTCCACGCTTCTCAGCCAGTTCGGCAAACAGTTTGTCGATCATGGCCTTGCCGGTGATGTAGCTGGGGCCATAGCCGGGCAGGCGCAGATAGGTCTGCTGTTCGGATGCCAGCAGGGGCAGGTTGGGGGACATGTAACCATTGGGCGTGCGTTCCACCTGCATCTTCATCGCGGCATCCAGATCGATCATGTTTGCCTGAGCATACAGCGAGGCGAGGCCGCGCGCGGCGCGCTGGGCCTGCATGATCCAGACAATCTCGCGCGCCCGCGGTTCATCATCGAACAGGCCGGCGTGCAGCATGGCTTCTTCAAAGGCGGTGGCCTGGCCTTCGGCGCGGCTCAGCCAGATATTGTAAAGCAACGGATCGCGGCGGATGGGGGAGGCGTTGGGGCGTTTCGCTTCGCGAGCCAGATCCCACCAGTGATAGAAATGCGTGTAGAGCGTCTTGGGCGCACGGGTCTTCACGATCTGGAAGAAATCCTGTTGTTCCCGCGGCTTGTAGGTGCCGGCCTGTGCCATCAGCGAGGGGATCATGTAATCCTCCACGGTCAGCACCTCCTTGTTCCCGACAAACGCCACGAACTCCTCGACGCTGCGTTTCTGCAGGGCATCATATTCGGCCGCCGATTGCGCGCCCACCAGCGGCGGCAGGGCGCGGTTGCGATGCTCCTCCAGCCGCAGCGCGGCATGGGCGCGGCCCAGTTCGCGGTGCAGGATGGCGACTTCATCTTCCCAGCTGTTGGGGGAAAGCTGCACGTTCTTCAGGAACCACGAATAGGCTTCCTTGCCCACGCCCGATGGCCCGGTCTTAGTTGCCGCATTGGCATCAACCCAGGCCAGATAGTCGATAGTGGCGGTTCGTGCAGCAGCGATGGCGGCCTGTAGCTTGCGGTCATTGGCGGGCACCTTGGCGGCCAGCGCCGTCAACGCCGTTACCTGGCCCTGGATGTTGCGCCGGCTGGCCCGCCATAAATCGCGGGCATTGCCGGTCAGGTTGCCGCGCGCTTGGCTCAACAGGCCTGGTATATGGGCGAGTTCGCGGGTCAGTTTGGCGCTCTGCGCGGTGTCCAGCGGGAAGCGATAGGTCCACAGGTCCACCGGCATCAGATGCACCGGGCCTTCATGGGCCGGTGTGTCGGCCTGGGCGTCCCACACCGAAACATACCAGGCCGGATCTCGCTGCCAGGGTTTGGCAATGCGCAGATCGAAATCGAGGCCATTCATCTCGGCGCGCACAAGATTGTAATCCACCTTCTGCGCGATGCTCCATCCGGCGATGTCCAGCGCGGCGAGGCGGGCCTGAAACTGCTTCAGCCCGTCGGCGCGGCGTTGGTTGGCCGCAGCGGTGAAATCCGGCACGCCCTGCGCGGTAATCGGCCCGGCTTGAAACACCCGCCAATCCTTGTGCAGGCCCGCCAACTGAGCATAGTCGCTGGCGAGTGCGGGCGCAGCCAGCACGATGGCGCTGGCGAACAAGGCTTGGCGAAAGCAGTTCATGTCAGTCTCCTTTTTCAGCGGCGCGTGGCCAGCAACCAGCGCGCAACCGGCTGCTGGCCTTCGTTGCGAATCTCCACCTGCCAGCCCTCGCCGTCCAGGCTGGCGCGCAGCTGCTGCGTCTCGTCGGCGGTGGGTGCTGCTGCGGCCATCGTGGTCAGCCGGGTAGCATAGGCTTCCAGCTCTTCGACCAGCCCGGCGTCACCGCCCGCCAGTTCGCCGAGGCTGTGCCAAAGGCCTTCCAGCAGCGTGGTGTTCTGTGCCGTTTCGGCCCGTGCCATGATCTTGTCGCGCAACGCCTGCAAACGGGCAGGGTGGGGCGCCCGGATCAGCGCGAACGCATCCTCCTCGTCCCGCAGCCAGCCCAACTGGTCCAGTTGCTCGCGGGCTTGGGCAGCGATCGGACCTTCGGCGGCATGCAGCAGCAGCCACAGATGCTTGCGCGCCACGCGCGCCGCCTCCAGCCCGGCTGACAACAGGCCAGCATATTCGATGCCGAACTGGCTGGTCACGATGTCGAAGCTCTGGTCGGCAAACGGCAGATGCGCCGCATCAACGCCGCCGGTGATCGCTGGATCGGCACCGTCAATTACCGCCAGGTCAGCGCCACACACATCGGCAAAACCCTGTGCCCGCGCCAGCGCCAGGATCGCGCCGCGCCCGCAGGCAATATCCAGCAGCCGCAGGGTAGGCGGCGCGCGCGACAGTAGGGCCTGCCAGCCGCCAAAAATGCTCGCCGCCACCGCCGGCGGCAGCGTTGCGGTGCAGCCGTCGATGCCGGCTTCCTGCCAGAAACGCTGCCAATGCTGGATGGCGCGCGGGTCTGGGCGCGGGTTTGGAAAGGGGGTGGCTGCCGGTGTCACGGCACCACGATAGCAAATTCGCCACACCTGCCAAGGAAACTGTTCGCATAGCGAGCTATCGTGCGCTTAGCGCGCATTCGCGATTGACAGGACGCGTGCATGGCGCTGTTATCTGCGTGTCATACAGGGGAAGGCGTGGGGAGCGGCGGCCTTCCGCATTGGCATGCGAGTGACCGCTGCGTATTTCAGGTTACGGATAATATTCAGAAATATCTAGCCGGGGACGGCAACAACATGGGGGTTATCACGATGGTTTGGGCAAATTCTGGTTCGCTGTGCGCACTGCGTTCGACTGCGACGAAACTGCGGCTGGCGACGGCGCTGACGGCCCTGGCTGTCGCTCCGGCGGTTGCCGCCCAAGAACAGGCCACCGCCAGCGGCGTCAGCGAAGATCAGGCCATCATCGTGACCGGTTCGCGCCTGTCGCGCCGCGATCTGGAATCGAGCAGCCCCGTCGTCACCCTGAGCGCCGATATCCTCACCGCGCAGGCCGTCCCGACGCTGGAAACCGCGCTGAACCAGCTGCCGCAGCTGCAGCCGAACAGCACCTCCAGCTCCAACCAGTCCGGTGGTTCTGGCGTGCTTACTGCCGATCTTCGTGGCCTGGGCCCGGAACGCACGCTCGTCCTTGTTGATGGGCGGCGCTTCAATCCGGCCAATTTCTCTGGTCTCACCGATCTGGCCACTATTCCCGATCTGATGCTGGAAAAGGTGGAAGTGATCACCGGCGGCGCTTCGGCCATTTATGGTTCGGATGCGATTGCCGGCGCGGTCAACTTCACGCTGAAGCGGCGCTTTGAAGGTGTGCAGGCCAATTACACCTTCGGGCAGACCGATCGCGGCGACGGCACCAGCCACAAGATCGACGTGATGATGGGCGTGAACGCGCCAGAAGATCGCGGCAACATCACGGCCTATTTCAGCTACACCAAGCGCGATCAGGTGCTGATGGGTGATCGCGAATTCAGCGCCCTGCCGCTATTGGCCGATGCCACTGGCAGGTTCCAGCCCTTTGGTTCTGGCAATATCCCCGGCGGCGCCATCGCTCTGAACGCGGCGCAGTTGGCGCAGATCAGGGGCGTGCCCGATCTGAACAACGCGTCGGGTGCCTGCAACACGGGCAATGCCGGTGTCCGCTTCACCCAGCCCGGCGGCCGGCCCGAACCCTTCTGCCGTCTGCGTGACCAGTTCAATTATGCCGCGCCCAATTTCCTTTTGCGTCCGATGGAGCGCTATCAGGCCGCGGTGACTGCCAATTATGAACTGACCAGCGGCATCGAAGCCTATGGCCAGTTCTTCTTCACCAAGAAGGAAAACAGCTTCCAGCAGGCGGCCGAAGCGGTGAACCCGTCCTCGTCAGGGCAGGCCGCCGGCACCGTGCTTATCCCCAATGCGCTGACCAACCCGGTCCTGACCGCGACCCAGCGGACTTTCTTTGCAGCCAATGCCGGCTTCTTCGATCCGGATGGTGACGGCACCTACACCGTGCGCGGGTATGGCCGCCGCTTTGAAGAATTCGGCCCACGCACCGTGCGTTTTGCAACCGACAGTTTCAACGCCACCGCCGGCCTGCGCGGCAAGTTCGATATTGGCGGCAACCAGTGGCGCTGGGACAGTTTCTTCCAGTATCAGCAGGTGGATGAAGACAGCGAGCGGCAAAATCTGCTGTCGCGCTCACGCACCACGGCCGGTCTCGATGTGGTGGTGAACGCCAACGGCACCGCGAGCTGCCGCACTTCGATCATCCCGGGCTGCATCCCGGTCAACATCTTCGGCAACGATACGCTCACCCCGCAGATGGCCGATTTCCTGAGCGTGGACACCACCACGGCTAGCACCTTCAAGCGCACAGTGGCGGGCGGCAGCCTGGCCGGCGATCTGATCAAGCTGCCGGCCGGTATGGTCGCCACCGCCTTCGGTGTCGAATATCGCAGGGATAGCTTCACCATCCGTCCGGACGAAGTGGCGCTATCGAACGATCTGGCCGCCGTGCAGGTGCCGCCGATCCGCAATGCCGGTTCGTTCAACCTGTTCGAAGTGTTCGGCGAGATCCGGGTGCCGATCCTGGCCGACAGGCCTTTCTTCAAGATGTTGGCCCTTGAAGGCGCCGCACGTTATGCTGATTACAATACCATTGGCGGTGTCTTCACGTGGCGCGGCGCGGTGGATTGGGAAGTGAATGACTGGCTGCGCCTGCGCGGCAATTACAGCCGCGCCATCCGCGCGCCGAACCTGTCTGAACTTTTCGCCCCCACCGGTCAGGGCTTCATCGGCGGCCGCGATCCCTGCCTCGCCGTCAACCGGCCCAGCGCTGCGCAAAAGACGCTCTGCGTTGCCCAGGGCGTGCCGGCCGCGTTCATCGACACGCTCACGGTTGGTGCCAGCCAGGGCTTTGGCACCGAAAGTGGCGGCAACCGCAACCTGCAGGAAGAAAAGGCCGATACGATCACGCTGGGTGCTGTTATCCGGCCGCTGCGCAATCTCGCCTTCACCGTGGATTATTATGACATCAAGGTGCGCGACGCGATTGCGCAGGTTGGTGCGCAGGTGCTGATCGATACCTGCTTCTCCACGCTGGAATCCGGCTCGGTGCCGTGCCAGTCCATCGTGCGCGATACCTTCTCGGGCAACATTAACTTCGTACGTGCACCGCTGCTCAACGTCGCAGAGCGCCGGGTAAGCGGCCTTGACGTGGGAGCCAATTATGGCTTTGCGCTGCCGACCTTCTTCAACATCGGCGACGAAAGCCGGCTCGACCTGTCGGCCAACCTGTCGTGGCAGTTCCGCAATACCACCGTGCCGATCACCGGCCTGCCAACCATCGATTGCGCCGGCTTCTACGGCGGCGCCTGCTCGTCGGATTCGACCCGTATCTCGCCGGCCTTCCGCGCCTTCTTTGGCGCTGATTACAAGAGCGGCCCGGTCTCCGTCCGCAACCAGATCCGGATGGTCGGTAGCCTTGATCTGCTGCCCGGCGCGCCGCCGTCCGAATCCGGCACGGTGGGCAAGGAAACCTATTGGGACATCTCGGCTCGGGTCGAGGTCACCAAGAACATCGCGATCTTTGGCGGCATCAACAACGTGCTGGATAACCAGCCGCCGGTGATGGGATTTGCCGCAGGTGGCGATTCCAACACCAACCCGCAGTTGTATGACGTGATCGGCCGCCAATATTTCATTGGTATCGGCACGCGCTTCTGAACGGAACGGCGGCCATCGCAGTGAGGGGAGAAGAGTGATGAAAGCAAGATTGCTGCTGGTGGTGGCCATGGCTGCGCTGGCAGTTCCCACCCCCATCGCGATGGCCGCCGCCCAGAATGCGGCCGCGGCCCATGCCGGGCCACCGCGCGGCAGCGGCAGCTATCAGGATCTGCTGGCCGTGTGGGCGGAATTCCGCGCCTGGCGTGGCGGCTGGATGGCGCGCACGCCGGATTGGTCTGCCGCCGGCATGGCCGCCGAACGTGCCGCCATGGCCGGTTACCTCACGCGCATCGAAGACATGAACGTGGCCGCCATGGATCGCGGCCAGCGCGCCGAATGGCTGGCGGCCCGCGCCAAGATGTTGGAACATCAGTTCCTGATCGAGGTGGCAAAGCCGTGGGAACGCGATCCCGGTTTCTATGTCGATGAAATGCTTGAAGTCGGTTTTGCCGAACTGCCGGCCAAGGGCGAAGCGCTGGCCAAGTTGAAGACCGGCCTTGCCAGCGTGTCGCGGCTGACGGCGGTTGCCAAAACCAACCTGAAGAACGTGCCGGGCGATTATGCCGATCTGGCCCTGCACAATATCGATACCGCAGATGGCGTGGGCCATGGCCATCCGTATCGGCCGGTGCCGCCTCCGGGTGTGCTCGGCTGGCTGGACGATCTGGCCGGGCGTGCGGCCAAACAGCAGCCGGAATTGCTGCCCGAAATCCGCAAGGCGCGCGCCGCCACCGTGGATTTCCAAGCCTGGCTGAAAGCCGGGCGCCCGGCGATGACGACGAAGGCCGGCGTGGGCAAGGCGCGCTTTGACTGGTATCTCAAGAACGTCAAGCTGCTGCCCTACAACTCCGATCAGCTGATGGTGCTGGGTGCCCGCGAAACCCAGCGCCTGTGGTCGGTCCACGCGCTGGAGGAGCATCGCAACCGCAAGGCCGCGCCGCTTAACCTGCCGACGACGGCCGAAGACTATGCCGGCCGCAAGGACCGCACGATGAAGCTGATCCGCGACTGGATTGCGCGGGAAGAGATCATCACGGTGCCGGAAGATATCGGCGATCTTTACATTAACGTGCCGTGGATCGTGCGCCCCAATGGCCCCAATTTCTGGGAGCAGGTACAATATCGCGATCCCACGCCCGATCTGTTGCATGCAACGCTGCCGGGCCACGCCTTTGATGGCCAGATGTCACGGCGTGACAAACGGCCCATTCGCGGTGCCATTGGTGATGGCGTGCGCGCTGAAGGCTGGGGCGTCTATCTGGAAGAAGCCGCCCAACGCCTTGGCTTCATGGAAGATCGGCCCCGGGTTCGTGAACTGATCGATATCTTCGGCATTTTCCGCGCCGTCCGTGTGGCCGGCGACATCGAACTGCAATTGAACCAGAAGACCGTTCCCGAAGTGGTGGCCGATTGGCAGAAGTGGACGCCCTGGCTGGATAAGAATGTCGCCCGGGTGGATGCGGAAATCTATCTTCGCCGTCCGCCGGGCTATGGCCTGGGCTACACTGTGGGCATGATCGAGATGCAGAAGCTGCTCGCCGATCGCCGCCATCAACTGGGCGACAAGTTCGTGCTCAAGCAGTTCCACGACGAGTTCATGGCCGCTGGGCGCCTGCCGATGTCGGTGATCCGCTATGACATGACCGGTTTCGACGACGAGGTTCGCCACTTCTGGCACAAGGATCCGCTTCCGGTGCAATAGCTCGCGGTGGCGAGAGTCATCACTCGCGCTTGACGTTGCGGCCGCATTTCCCCAAGGACAGCGGGCGTCGGGGAGTGGCGCAGTCTGGTAGCGCATCTGCTTTGGGAGCAGAGGGCCGCAGGTTCGAATCCTGTCTCCCCGACCACTTGATTCAGCATCAAAAAGGCCCCCGCGTTGGTACGCGGGGGCCTTTTCATTTCAAACTCGACGCAGCGTCAGAATCGCTGGCCGAATTTCACGCCGAAGAACTGCGGCCGGATCGGGAAGTTGCGCGAGGAGCCCGAGCAGATCGAGATCGAGCAGAAGGTGTTCGTTGTCAGGATGCCGCGGCGATCGAAGGCGTTCTGGATGAACACGTCCACCGACCACTTGTCCTTCTTGACGCCGGCCGAGAAATCGAACGAGACAAAGCCCGCCGAGTTGCCAAGCAGATCGTTCAGTTCGGTGTTCAAATCCTGGGTGGCGCCGGTCTGATATAGGGCGGCACCCTGAATATAGGCATCCATCTTGCCCAGCACCGTATCATAGCGCACCTGCGTGGTGCCCTTGAACTTGGGCTGGCGCGGTAGGCGGGTGCCATCGGCGGCGGCGACTTCCGGCGTGGGCGGGTTGCCCGGCGCGAAGGCGCCAAGCGTACAGGAAGCCAGCTGGGCGATGGACAAGGTAGCGGCGTTGGCGGCAAAGTTGCAGAAATTGCCCTTCAGCTTGCCGTCGTTATACGAACCCGACGTCGAGATGGTGAACTTGCCGAGCCGCAGATCGGCATCGAACTCGACCCCTTTCACCTCGGCATTCCCGGCGTTGCCGGTGATGCCCGCGCCCTGGGCGCCGGCGACAACCACCGTATATTGCAGGTCGTTCCACTTTTCGAGGTAAAAGGCCGCGTTCAGACGGAAGATGTTGCCCCAGGTCGTCTTGAAGCCGATTTCATAGTTGGTCAGATCTTCCGAGCGGAACGGCGCCACGGCATAGACTTGGCCACCAATGCGCAGCGGCCGGCCCTGGCCACCAGGGCGGAAGCCGGTGGAATAGTTGGCGTAGATCATCTTGCCAGGGGCCACCTGCCAATCCAGCGCGATCTTGTGAGTTTGGCCCTGTTCCCGATAGATCAGCTGGTGATCGGGCCGCGAGAAGTTGGTGTTGAGGCAGGTCAACCGTTCAGTGGCCGACAGCGGGGTTGGGCAGCCGCCCGCCTGGCCGGTGGCTGCCACGGTGCTGCGCACGTTCTGCGCCGATGCGGCGACACCGGCGAAGCCGACCACGTTCAGTTCCGTCCAGAAATAACGGATGCCACCGGTGATCTTTAGTGCTGGCGTGATGTTGTAATGGCCCTCTGCAAACACGGCATAGTCGCGCGTGACGCGGTCCTGCTCCGTGATGTAGAAGGCGTCCCGCTTCACGGCAGGAGTGCCCAAGATCATGCTGCCACCCTGGCCTACCGGTCTGCCGAACGACGTTGCGAAATCGGCGCGATCGCCGCCACCCGATTCGGTGTAGCCGGCGACATTGCCCAACCCGCGCGTGGCGTAGTCGTCGTTGATCTCGTTCTTCTGATACTGGTAGAAACCGCCAAAGGTGACATCGAACGGCCAGCTTTCCGGCGTCTTCATGCGCAGTTCCTGAGTGAAGATGCGCTCGTGGCGGTTGCCGCTGTAATATTGGGTCGGGTTCAGCAGGGTGGAGCAGCGCAGCGCAGCGCCCGAACCGGTGCAGCCCGCTTTGTCGAAAAACTGCAGATAGGATTCATAACCGGGGCCAAAGCTGTCATAGGCCACGGTGTAGTAGGTGTAATCGTTTAATAGCTTGATGTTGCGGCGGAAGTAGCCGGTGGCGCTGACCACGTCGAAATCGCCGATATGGCCATGGATGGTAGCCTGCGCCTGGTACCATTTGTCGTCCTGGCGGGTGTCGTCAAAATCATGCACCTGCAGATCGCCCACCCGGGGATCGAAACCGAAATATCCAAGCGAGATCTGCCGCTGTGCGGTGATCTGCGGGTTGAACGACCAGCCTTCGACCGGTTCCCAAAGCAGCGAAAGGCGCCCGCCGACTTCATCGATACTGTTGTAATTGTTCTTCGTCTTGCTGGCGTTGTTCAGCGTGAAGCTGGTACGCGGGTTATCATCGCCCAGAGCCAGCACGGCCGGCCGGCCATCGTTGAACCGGCCATTGTTCGCAACGTTGTCGACGTAGCCGCCTTCCTTGCGATAATAGCCCATCGCGCGGATCGCCAGTGTTTCGGTGACGGGGATATTGATGAAGCCCTGGGCTTGGCCGCCGAAATCGCCGCCGCCAAACTTGTTGGCTTCGAGGTCCATGCCGCCCGAAAACTCGCCGATCTTGGGCTTATTGGTGATGACGCGGATGGTGCCAGCCAGCGAGCCGGCGCCGAACAGCGTGCCCTGCGGGCCCGACAGCGCCTCGATGCGTTCGACGTCATAGACGTGGACATCGGGCAGGCCGTTCACGTTTATCGAAATATCGTCGAGATAATAGCCGGTGGCCGGATAGGCACCGCCGGCCGGCACGATGCCGCGGAAATACACCTCGGTGCGGCCCGGCCCGAGGCCGGCGAATGAGACAGATGGGATCAGCGCGGCAAAATCGGTCAGGCCCTTCACGCTGCGCTGCTGTAGTGTATCGGCGCTGAGCGCCTGCATGGAAATCGGCACCTTCTGGATACTGGTGGCCGTGCGGGTAGCGGTGACGATGATTTCCTCGAAGCCCTTTTCCTCTTCGGCGGCAGCCGTGGCCTGATCATCGCCAGCGGCAAGCGCCGGGCTGGCAAGGCCGGCCAGCATGGTGGTGATACCCAGCAACCGGATGAACCGTGTGCGGCTGTTGCCCTTTTGAAGCGCGTGCGTGCCAGTCATGAAACCATTCCCCCTTGTGACCCGTTCTAATCTTCCCCAACGCAAATCCGGCTTGACGTGTGGAGGCGTCTGTTGGCCTTCGTCCCGTCATTTTTTGTTATCACATCATGCCGCTTCGGCTGGCCGCGCCTATGCGCCATTCTCCCCACCCTCAGCGGTGCGGCGCTGATTGTCTGCGCGGCCTTCAGCGCCTAGCGTTGCGACACCATCAAGGGGAGCGATATGCAATCGGGCAGCACGCGATCACAGCCAACGGAGTCGGTGCTGGCCGCCGCCACGGCGCAACTGGCGACCGACCCCGCCGCCGCACTGGCCGCCGCCGAGAACCTGCTGGCCAGCACGCCCGATCTGCTGCCGGCGCAGTTGCTGGCGGGCCAGGCGCTGCGCCACCTGGGCCAGTTTGATGCCGCCATGGCGCGGCTCCAGGCGCTGGCCGCGTTGGCGCCCGCCGTGCCTGCCGTGCGCTGGGAACTGGCACAGGCCGCCGCCGGTGCCGGTCAGCCGGAAATCGCGATCACCGCGCTTGAACAGTTGACCCGGCAGTTGCCGGCGGTGCCGGGCGGCTGGTTCTTGCTGGCCAGCCAATATCGTGCGGCCGGGCGCGACCGCGATGGCTGGCTGGCCGTTCTGAAAGGGGTGAACGCCGCCACACAGGATACCGAACTGGTGCAGGCGGCCCTGGCCATGCAGCAAGGCAAGCTTGATGACGCCGCCGCCCTGCTGGTGGCGCGGCAGGCCCGTGCGGGCGATGATCCCCCTGCCGGCAGGCTGGCTGCCGAAATCCGCTGGCGCCAGGGCGACATGCCGGGCGCCATCGCCGGGCTGGAGGCGGTGCTGGCCCAAGCGCCGGGCTATGACATGGCACGCGAATTCCTGATCCGCCTTTTGGTGCAGTCCAATCGGCTGCCCGATGCGCTGGTGCATGCCGAAACACTGGCTACCTCGCCGGTGGACAATCCCGGCCATGATCTCATCCTTGCCTCTGTGCTGGTGCATCTGGGCGAACAGGGCCGGGCGCGCGGCCTTTATGAAGGGCTGTTGGCCCGTAATCCCGGCCAGCCGCAGGTGTGGCAGAATCTGGGCCATGTTCTGAAAACGTTGGGCGAACAGGCCAGTGCCGTCACCGCCTATCGCGAGGCTGTCACCCGCCAACCGACGCTGGGCGAGGCCTGGTGGAGCCTGGCCAATCTGAAAACGGTGAAGCTTGGTGGCGCTGACATTGCCGCGATGGAGGTGGCGCTCGCCACCCTAGCCGGCACCGCCGAGTTCCGCGCCGAGGATCTGTTCCACATGCATTTCGCGCTGGGCAAGGCGCATGAGGATTTGGGCGAGGTCGAGGCTGCCTTCCGCCATTACAGCGAGGGCAATCGTCTGCGCCGCGCCGGGATCGTGCATGATGCGGATGCCTTTTCCGCCGAAATCGATGCCGCCGTTTCCACCTTCACGGCGCCGTTCCTCGCGGCGCGCCGCGATGGCGGCTGTCCCGCTCCCGATCCCATCTTCATAGTCGGCCTGCCGCGTTCCGGTTCTACCCTTATCGAGCAGATTCTGGCCAGTCACAGCCAAGTGGAAGGCACGATGGAACTGCCCGATATGATGATGATCGCCAGCCGGATGGCCGCGCGGGTGGAGGCGGGCGAATTCGCCGATTTCGGTGCGATGATGGCCGCGCTCACCCCGGCGGACCGCCAGCGACTGGGCGAGGAATATCTGGATCGCACCCGCATCCACCGCAAATCCGGCAAGCCCCGCTTCATCGACAAAATGCCCAACAACTGGCAGCACGTCGGCCTGATCAAGCTTATCCTGCCCAACGCCACCATCATCGATGCCCGCCGCCACCCGATGGGCTGCTGTTTTTCGGCGTGGAAACAGCATTTTGCCCGGGGGCAGGGCTTTTCCTACGATCTGCTCGATGTTGGCCGCTATTACCGGGATTATGTGCGGCTGATGGCGCATTACGATGCGGCCGTACCCGGTGGAGCCCACCGGGTCATCTATGAAGAGATGGTAGCCGACACCGAAACCCAGGTGCGGCGGCTGCTCGATCATGTCGGGCTGGCGTTCGAGCCAGCCTGCCTGGAATTCTGGCGCAACGATCGGGCGGTGCGCACCGCCAGTTCCGAACAGGTGCGCCAGCCGATCTTCACCGACGGCGTGGACCATTGGAAGGCATATGCCGCCTGGCTCGGCCCGCTGGCCGATACGTTGGGCGACGTGGCGACGTTCTATCCGGCGGTGCCGGCGGAACTTTCGCCTATCTGACCACCCCAGTGCCGGCCAGCTTGGCGCGCAGCGCGTTGTTGTCGGCCATGCTCACCCGGCCAGCGGTGCGCACGGCGGCGATTTCGGCGGCCTTGAACGGCTTGGCCGGCTTGGCCGGCTTGCCCAGCGTGACGGCGTGGCTGAGGATTTCGGCGATTTCGGTGTCCGCCATGCTGGCCATGCCGGGCATCACGCCCATCAACGGCGCGCCATCCACCGTAATCGGGCCGGCCATGCCCCACAGCACGACGCGCGCCATATAGACCCGCCCTTCCGGGCTCTGGGCAATGGTGGCGGCGCGGCCGGCAAGGCGCGGAAACTGGCCAGACAGGCCTTCCCCGCCAGCCTGGTGACACATGGCACAGCGCGCCACGAACGCCGCCTTGGGTTCGGCAGCTGCTGGCGCGGCCAACCCGGCGGCAACAGCCAGAACAAAATGCCAGCGATATGAAATCATGCCGAAATTTCCTTGCCATCAGGATGGGGCGGCCCGGCGTGGACCACGATATGCACGAAATACTGGACAGTCATCAAGGTGCCGTCAAGCCGAGCGCCATGGGGCAAACCGCGCATCGCTAGACGCCGCTGCGGCGCTGCGTTAAGCCCGACTCAATGACAACAACAGGCGAAAAGCCGGCGCGAACAGCGCCTGTGCGTCCGGGGATCTACGGGCGTGGCACCGAAACGGTGGATCTGATCCTGAACGCGGCGCTTGATGTGCTGGTGGAAGAAGGCGCGGCAGCGTTCACCCTGCGCCGGATCGCTACGCGCTGCGGCATGCAGGTGGGCCGGCTGTCCTATCATTTCGCCCGCAAGGAATTGCTGATCCAGCTGCTGCTCGATGATCTACTCGATTATTACGAGCGCATGCTCGACGAAACGGTGCGGCAGCCGGATCTCGATCCGGCCGAACAGCTGCGCCGGATGATCACCCTGGTGCTCGATGATATTGGCACCAAGCGCACCACCCATGTCTTCACCGAGCTCTGGGCGCTGTCCAACCACAATGCCGCGGTGGCGGAACGGGTGGCGGCCTTTTACCGCCTGGCGCACGCCAACATCTCGGCGGCGATCGCGCCGCTCAATCCGTCACTGTCGCTCGAACAGGTAGACGCGGTCGCCCGGTTCATAAGCGCATCGCTGGAAGGCACCACGATCTTTGCCGGCCACGGCAAGCCCTGGGCCGATCAGATGCCGCAGATGCAGCGCCTCGCCGTGCATTCCCTGCTGCATCTGGCCAGCACTATAAGGCCCGAAGACTTGGCCGAACTCGCCTGAGCCCTGCTACGTTATTCGGGCATCCTGACGCCCGGTGCGCTGGCTTGACGAATACTGGACACGCGTCCAGTCTGGGTTTGCATGGCGCCGGGTAGCCGGTCGCAGGTTCGGAGTCGTCCAGGGGCGGCGACCGAAAGGCTTTTGGGGGGAAGGGCTTTGGCAAGCATGATCAGTGCAACCAACTTGGCAAGGATCGGCAAGCTGGCGGGCGCGGCTGCGATTTCGCTGCTCGCCCTTTCCGCTACGCAGGCCCAACCGGCCACTGCGCCGGCACCGGCCCCCACAATGGCCCCTGTCGAACCCGAAGAGCCGTTCACCCATAAACTGCCGGAATGGTCCCCGCACTGGGCCTTCGTGCGCGGCGGCTGGGAAAATGGCGGCACCCGCATCTGGAACGGCGATACCGGCAAGATGGTTGGCCTGGTTTCCACCGGCCGCTGGTCCGATCTCGCCCTCGATCCCAAACGGCGCTTCATCTACGTCTCCGAAACCATGTGGACCAAGGTCAACCGCGGTAGCCGGCAGGACATGATCTCTGTCTATGATCCGGTGAACATGGCGCTGGTGACGGAAATTCCTCTGCCGGGCCGGCTGATCATCGGCACCATGAAGAACAACTTCGTCATCAGCGATGATGGCAAGACGGGCTTTGTCTATAATTTTAGCCCGGCCTCCTCGGTGAACGTCGTTGATCTGGAAAAGCGCAAGCTGGCCCAGGTCGTCGAACTGCCGGGCTGCGCCAGCCTGGTGCCCGTCGCAGGTGTCGGCTTTTCCGCTCTCTGTTCGGATGGCACCATCGCCACGGTTGCGGTGGGCCCGAAAACCTCGACCGTCAGTCACAGCCAGCCCTTCTTCAAGGCGGCTGAAGATGGCGTGTTCGATTTCTTCACCTATGATCGCACCAAGGGTGAAATCGTGACGCTCACCTATACCGGCCTGATTCGCACGGTAAAGCTGGGCGCGACACCCTCCATCGGCGAAGCTTGGTCGATCCAGGCGGCGGCCGGCGTGCGCCCCGGCGACACCCGCCCGCTGGACATCAACTGGTTCCCCGGCGGCCGCGCGGCTACGGCGTTGCACCGCGCTACCGGCATGCTGTACGTGCTGATGCACCGCGGCGAATATTGGACGCAGAAAGCCGATGGCGAGGAAGTCTGGGTGGTGAACATGGCCACCCGCAAGGTCGTCAAGCGCGTGCCGCTGAAAAAGCCGATCGGCAATATCGAGGTGACGCAGGATGCCAAGCCATTGATCTTCCTGTCGGGTGACGGCGGGGTGGTGCAGGTGATGGATGCCGCCACCTACGAGATCAAGCATGACATCGAACGCGGCGGCGGCGGCATGATCGTCGTGCCGGACGTGGACTAAGTGGAACTGGCACTGCCACTTCTGGGTGTGGCGGCCAGTGTCGCCGTGGCGCTGTTGTTTGCCGTCGCCGGCATCGACAAGCTGCGCCATCGTGATCTGCTGCCTGGCGTGATAGCCAACTACAGGCTGTTGCCAGATGCAATGGTGGCACCCGCGGCGGCGCTGTTGCCGGGGGTGGAATTGCTTGTAGCGGCAGGGCTGCTGCTGGGCTTTGCACCCCTGGCACCGCTCGGCGCGATCAGTTTGTTGCTGGTCTTTGCCTGCGCCATGGCGATCAACATCGGGCGCGGCCGGCGCCATATAGATTGCGGCTGCGGCCATGGTGCCTTGCGACAACAACTGGGCTGGAGCCAGGTGGCGCGAAACCTTCTGCTGGCAACGGCATTGTTGCCGGCGCTGGCGGCAGGGCGGGCCGATCTGGGCGTGGCCGATGCGGCGCTTGGCGCGGCGGCTGGCGTTGCCGTCTATCTGTTGTTGCTGATGTTCTCGGCACTGGGAGCATTGGCTGCGTCGGCGCCAAAGCAGGGTTGAGGAAGGGTTTTGATGTCAACCTTGGCGATCATCAACGAAGCGCTGCAGTGGCTGGTCCTGATCGGCCTGGGTGTGGCCGGCCTCGCGCTCGCCCGGCAGGTGGGCGTGTTGCATGTGCGCGTGGCCCCGGCCGGTGCGCTCGATGCAAATCGTGGCCCCGCCATCGGCGACAAGGCGCCGGTGACGCCGGTGACGACGCTTGAAGGCCGCCCCTATCTGATCGGCGGTCCGGCTCAGGGCCTGCAACTGCTGATGTTCGTCTCCGCGTCCTGCCCGATGTGCAAGAGCCTGATTCCGGTCGCCAAGTCGTTCGCCGCCGCAGAGCGCGTGAGCCTGGTGTTCGTTGGCGATGATGATCCGGCCGCGCAGAAGGCGCTGGTGGCCAAGCATGATCTGGCGGCCTTCCCGTTCATTAACAGCGACGTGGTCGGCCGCCTGTTCGAGGTCGACAAGCTGCCTCACGCCGTGCTGCTCGATGCGACAGGCACCGTGCTGGCCAAGGGGCTGGTGAACAGCCGTGAGCATTTTGAAAGCCTGATCATCAGCCACGAGATGGGCGTGCACAGCGTTCAGGATTATATTGCGGGCCTGCCGACACCGGCGAAGGTGGACGCATGAGCGGGAGCTTAGGGGGAAAAGGCATGAAGCGTTTTGATATCGATGGCCTTGGCGAGAAGCTGCTGCGCAAATTTGCCGGCAATAGTTCGCGCCGTTCCTTCCTCACCAAGCTGGGGACGACGATCGTGGCCGCCCCGGCCTTTCCGTTGCTGCCAGTCAGCCGGGCGAGCGCCGCCACCAAGGATCGATCGCCCGAAGCCAAGACCGCCTTTGCTCGCAACGCCCAGACCAAGGATGACACCAAGTGCGATTACTGGCGTTACTGCGCCATTGATGGCAGCCTGTGCTCCTGCTGCGGCGGCGGCATGAGTAGCTGCCCGCCCGGCGCCGAGCCATCGCCGGTGTCGTGGGTTGGTACCTGCATCAATCCCGATGACGGCAAGGCCTATCTGATCGCCTATCGCGATTGCTGCGGCAAATCCTCATGCGGCCAGTGCGGTTGCGACAACACTGATCGCGAAACCCAGCTTTACATGCCGCAGCTCAACAACAACGTGATCTGGTGCTTCGGCACCAAGAGCATGGAGTATCACTGCTCCACCGCCGTTCTCGTCGGCAAGGCCAGCTGAGGCGGCGTGACGGCGCATCGAGTCTGGCCAGCGGCTGCGGCCTTGGCCGGCATGTTGCTGCTGGTCGCTGCTGCCCCACCCGTTGTATCGGCTCCGGATTATCGCGCACCCGGTGATGAGACGGGCCTGCCGTTCAGCTATCCGGCCGATATGGATGTGGCGCAATCCGATTATGTGGAGCAATGCGGCGGCTGCCACGGCATCAGGGGCAATGCTGCCCCGGCCGATCTGCCCAATCTGCAGGGGCGCGTTGGGTGGTTTATGTGCCTGCCCGAAGGCCGCGATTATCTGATGCGGCTGCCCAACATCGCCCGCAGCCGGATCGACGACAATGAACAGCTCGCCGCCCTGATGAACTTCATGGTGTTTGGCCTGGGTGGGAAGTCCACCCCGGCCGGAACGAAGCCCTTCACAGCGGCCGAGGTCGCGGTTGGCCGCACCAGAGCCTTCACATCCGTCAGCCTGATCAAGACCCGGGCCGACATCGTCGAGCGTGTGATCAAGAAATGCGGCGCGCCGGCCTCGCTGCGGCTGATGTATCCGCAAGGGTCCAGCGCCATGCCGGTGCTGGCTGCGGCCGGCAAACCGCCCAAATCCTGACCGCCCTTTCCACCGGGAAGGGTTTCAGTTCACGGCTTCGGCGGCTGCCAGCGCCATTCAAGCGCCTGTAGTTGCGGCGTGGTCGTGGGCGCCAGCAGTGCATAGGCGATGACCATGCCGCGCTCGCACTTCCACCAGTATTCGCCTTCCAGGGCGCCCCGTGCCGATACGCCCGGCGGGTTCGGGCAACGGCCGGCCTTGGCAGAGATGGCGGCAATATCGGCACGGCGGTGAGCGGTGTCACGGTCCATCAGGAAATTCAACGCCAGGCCGGCATTGCCCACATCGCCGCTGGTTAGCACCTTGTGCATCGGTGCCGCCAACCCGGCCAGCGCCGGCGACAGCGGCAACACGTCGTTGGGGGCAAGGCCGGCATCCTTGATGGCGATCAGCGCATCCCAGGCGGGCGCGGCGGGTCCGGCATAGGTGCGGTTGGTTAGCACGAAGGCGCCCCAGCCGCTTTCTGGCGCGATGAGCATGTAACTGCCATAACCGGGGTAGCCGCCACCGTGGAACGCCACCCGGCCCAACATGCAATCATCGCCGACGCGCAGCCCGCCACCATAAACCACCGCTACGCTGCAAGGGGACGTTGCCGCGATCGTTGGCCGCATCATCCGACGCGGTGAACCTTCGCCGCGCAGCAGGGCGCGCACAGTGGTGCGGGCTTTGGCTTCGGCAACCGGTACCGCGCCGGTGATCGGCGGGCCGGCTGCCGGCGCCGCCGCTGGCCACGCGCTCAACAGGTGATTCACCCAGCGCGCGTAATCGGGCGTGGTGGTGATGATGCCGCCCATCGCGCCGAACGCACCGGGGCTCATGTCGGGTTCTTGCCGCCAGCCGCCGTCTTCCCAGCGCCAGCCCGTGGCCAACTTGGCGCGCGGCACGTCAGCCAGGTTGAAACTGGTGGCCGTCATGCCCAGCGGCGCAAATATGCGGCGGGCGATTTCAGCTTCGAACGTCTGCCCGCTGCGATTGCTGATGATGCGGCCCAGCATGGCATAACCCAGGTTGGAGTATTCGTGGGTCAGCCCCGGCGCGCGGGTGAACGGCACGCCGATGGAGAGCAGCGCGGTGAACTGGCTTTCGGGCAGCGGCGTCTGGCGATCGCCCCACGGGTCATCGGTGACGAAACCGGCCATGTGATGCACCAGATCGGTGACCGTGACGCCGCCGATCCAGTCCGCTGATTCGGGCAGATAGGTGGCCACCGGATCATCCAGTCGCAGCTTGCCTTCGCCGGCCAGGTCGAACAGAGTCAGCGCGGTGAAGGCCTTGGTCATGCTGGCGATGCGGAAGCGCGTGTCGGCCTCCACCGGGCGGGCGCTGGCGACATCGGCGATGCCGGAAACGCCGCTGTGCACCAGCCCTTCGCCGCGCTTGACGATCCCCCACGTCAGCCCCGGCACCTGGTTGGCTTCGGCCCATTCCCGCATGCTGCGATCGATGCCTGCTGCCAATTCAGGCGGCAGCGGTTCAGCAGCAATCGGCGCGGCGATCAGCAGGGCGCCAAAGCTAGCCGCGACAAGGCCGGCCCTCACAGCTCCTTCCCGTCGCTGATCTTGTAGAACACGCCGGCACCATCGCCGCCGGCCAGTTGCAGCGTGCCTTCGATGGTGCGCACGTCATAATTCATCGGCACGGCAGACGAGACCTTCACCTCGATGAACTGTTGCGGGCCGGGATTGAGGTGGAAGGGGCAATCCGGCGGATAGGCCAGCAGCACGAAATGGCTCTGGCTGGCGCCCTTGCCCAGCGGCAGCATGTAACCGTTGATTTTCACCCGCTTGCCGGCAAGCGATTTCACCGTGGCGGGATAGAGCGGTTTCACGGCGCCGGCCTTGGCAGCGGCTGGATCTTCCTTCGCGGCCTCCAGCACTGCCCACGGCACACCGCCGGGCGGGGTGGGGGCCGGTTTCCAGATCGATTCCGATGGCTTCAGCGCGGTTTGCGCGATCGCCGCCGGAGCGACGATCAGCAGGGCGGCGGTGATGACAGCACGGGCGAACATTTGTCCCTCCTAGCGGGCCCAATCAGCGGGCATTTGCCAGCGTTTCGGATACATCGGTTTTGAGCACCCTGAGCGCGGGAATCAAGGCGGCAATCAGCCCGATCCCCAGCGCGGCCGCAACAATCAGCGCCTCGCCGGGGTGGAAGGCCAGAGCGTTGAGGCCAAGTGCTCGCAATTGTTCGATCCTGGCCGCAGCAATGGCAATCACGCAGTGGCCGAGCGCCAGGCCTAGGGCTGCGCCGGCACTGGCCAGGATCAGCCCCTCGCTGGCCACCTGGCCGATGATCGCCGCACGGCTGGCACCGATCACCCGCAGCATGGCCATGTCGCCCTCCCGCTCCTTCAGTGCGGTGAGCAGCGCCACGAAGATGGACAGCCCGGCGGTGAGCATCAGCAGCGCGGCAAAGGCGCGCACCGCGTCCAGCCCGACGCCGACCAGCGCCAACAGTCGAGAGACTTCGACGGCGGGCACGGCGGCCTGCAGATTGGTCTGGCGGTTGATGAAACCGGGCAAGCGCACCGCCGCGATGGGACTGCCGAACCGCACCAGCACGGCCGTCACCTCTGCAGCGCCGGCACGGGCTTCATGGTCTTCGGCGCTCTCGCCCTCGTGATGGTCTTCGCCGGGATCCTCGATGCCATGCACGCCCCACACGCTTTCAACGCGGGTCAGGATCAACCGGTCGATCACCGTGCCGGTCGGCTGCAGGCGGCCGACGACAATGAACGGCGTTTCCTCGTGCTTCGGCCCGTCATCTCCACTGCTCATGCCGTGGCCGCCCACGAAACGCTGGCCCAGCTTCGCGCCGGTGCGGGCCGCCACATCGGCGCCGATCACTGCTTCCATTCGGGCCGAAAACATGCGGCCATCGGCCAGCGATGCTCCTAGCAGCGCCGGGTAGGCCGGTTCGGTGCCGACAATGCGGAAAGAGCGAAAACTGTCGCCCAGCGCCAGCGGGATGGCTTCAGCCACGCCCAATTGGCGGCGCAGCAGAGCGACCGTGTCCAGCGGCACATTTCCGGTCGGGATATCGACATGGTAAACTGAACTCAGGATCAGCTGCAGCGGCGAACCCTTGGCACCCACCACCATGTCGATGCCTTGAGCATCTTTGTCGAAGCGGTTTTCCAGCTGGCTGGAAAAGAGCAGCAGGATGACGAGGCTGGCGACACTCAAGGCCAGCAACAGGATGTTGAGCGCGGTGTTGAGGCCGCGGTCCCTGAGATAGGCAAGGCTCAGCCCGATCATGCCGCCACCGGCGCCATGAGATTGAGCCGGTTGGCAAAACGGTGCGCGATGCGGCCATCGTGGGTGGCGACCAGCAGCGTGGCGCCAGTAGCATCGGCCACGTCGAACATCAGATCGATCATGCGTGCGGCGTTGGCATCGTCCAGGGCGCTGGTCGGCTCATCGGCGACCACCAGCCGCGGCTTGGTGATCAGCGCGCGGGCAATGGCGGCGCGCTGGCCTTCGCCCTGGGAAAGCTGGCGTGGCCGGGCGGCAGCGCGATGTGTCAGGCCAACCCGATCGATCATGCCGGCAATGGCGGCGCGGTCAACATGCCCCAGCGCCAGTTGCTGGGCCAAGGCCAGATTGTCGGTTATGCTCAAGGCCGGGATCAGCCGCAGTGTCTGGAACACCAGCCCGATGGTGCGACGGCGCAAGGCGTCGCGGGCGGCCGGGGGCAGGGAGCTCATTACCTCCCCATCGACGCTGATTGCGCCGTGGCTTGGGGTGAGCAGGCCGGTGACGATGTTGATGAAGGTGGTCTTACCCGAACCCGATGGCCCCAGCAGCAGAGCGTGGGCGCTGGCCTGCAACTGCCAATCGCCAATGGCCATCACCGTGCGGCCATCGCGCGCATGCGAAAGGCCCCTGGCTTCCACCAGGGGCCCTTGCGCCATATTCGAACTGATCAGCGTGTCAGGGCTGGACATTGGCCACGGCTACCGCGCCGGCAGTAGCCTGCGCAGTGGCGACATCATCCTTCATGCCCAGCCGCTTCAACATCGCAAGGCGGGCAGTTTCAATGGCTTCCTGGCGGCGCTGGTCGGCAATGCGGGCGGCGGCCTCGGCATAGGCACCGGCATAGGGATCGGTGCCATCGGTGGCGTAGTGGCTGTAACCCGGCATGCCATCAAAGGCGCAGGCAATAGCCGGGCCGGCAATGGACAGGGCGGCTGCGGTGGCAACAACGGATATCAGACGCATGGAAAAACCACTCCTATCGACTCAGTCACGACACATTGTCACATTCGCATACCCCCCGCAACGCGTCTGGCGGTGGGCAAATGCCGCAGACGTGCTCGAGGCGCTTGCCAATGCCCTGCCAGAGCGGCAAGGGGCGACAGCTGTGTTTCAGGGGACGGAATCAAGATGCGCGTGCTGGGACGGGTAGTGATGTGGGCGGCGTTCGCCCTGCTGGGGGCGACGGTGCAGGCCAGCCCGATCGTCCAGACCAAGGGTGATTTTGTCGACAAGTTCCGCCAGCTGGAAGGCGAGGATTGGCCGACCCCCACCGATTACCGCAACGCCGCCGGCGCGCCGGGCCATCGTTACTGGCAGCAGAAGGTGGATTACCGCATCACCGCCAGACTGGATGAAGCCACCCGCAGCATCAGCGCCAGCGAGACTATTACCTATCACAACAACAGCCCGGATGCGCTGAAGTATCTCTGGCTGCTGCTCGATCAGAATTATAAGCGCGATCACATCGCCGAGCGCGCCGAAACCGTGTCGCCCGGCGGCAGCATTGGCATGACCGATGTGCGCAAGGCCATGCGCATGAAGGAATGGGAGGGCGGCTTCAATGGCCTGAAGGTGACCGACGCGACGGGCCGCGCGCTGAAGTTCACCGTGGTCGACACGCTGTTGCGCATCGATCTGCCGACATCGCTGGCCAGCGGCGGCGTGACAACGGTGAAGATCGACTTCACCCTGCCGATGCCGGAAACCCGCGTGGTTGGCGGCCGGTCGGGCTATGAATGCTTCACCAAGCCGGATCAGGACGGCAATTGCATCTTCCTCGCCGCGCAATGGTTCCCGCGCGCTGCGGTCTATTCCGATTATGAAGGCTGGCACAACAAGGCCTTTGTGGGCGGCGGCGAGTTTACGCTGGAATTCGGTGATTATGACGTGTCGCTCACCGTCCCGGCCGATCACGTGATCTCGGCCACTGGCGAACTGGCGAACCCCGAGATCCTGTCGGCCGCGCAGCGCGCCCGCCTCAATCAGGCCCGTACCGCCAAAGAGCCGGTCTACATCGTCACGCCCGATGAAGCGCTGGCCGCTGAAAAGCAGAAGGCCAATGGCAATCGCACCTGGCGCTTTACGGCAAAGAATGTCCGCGATTTCGCCTTTGCCTCGTCACGCAAATTCGTGTGGGACGCTATGGGCGTCAAACAAGACGACAGCGCCAATCCTCTGGTGATGGCGATGAGCTTCTACCCCAAGGAAGCCCGACCGCTCTGGGATGCCTATTCCACCAAGTCCATAGCCCACACCATTGATGTGTATAGCGAATTCGCCTTTCCCTATCCTTATCCGGTGGCGCAGAGCGTCAACGGCCCGGTTGGCGGCATGGAATATCCGATGATCACCTTCAACGGCCCGCGCCCGGTGAAGGACAAGAAGACCGGCCAACTCACCTACACCGAGCGTGCCAAGTACGGCCTAATCGGCGTGGTGATTCACGAAGTCGGCCACATCTGGTTCCCGATGAGCGTCAACAGCGACGAGCGCCAGTGGACGTGGATGGACGAAGGCATCAACAGCTTCCTGCAGTTCGAAGCCGAAAAGCGCTGGGACCCGGTGAAGACCCGCGGTCGCGGCGAACCGCGCGACATCACCGAATACATGATCAGCCGCGATCAGGTGCCGTTGATGACGCACAGCGACAGCCTGCTCCAGTTCGGCAACAACGGCTATTCCAAGCCCGCCACCGCGCTGGTGATTCTGCGCGAGACCATCCTGGGCCGCGAATTGTTCGATTTCGCCTTTAAGGAATACAGCCGTCGCTGGCGCTTCAAGCGGCCCACCCCTTATGATTTTTTCCGCACCATGGAAGAAGCCTCGGGCGTGGATCTCGATTGGTTCTGGCGCGGCTGGTTCTACACCACCGATCATGTCGACATCAGCCTCGACAAGGTGGTTCAGGCGCGGCTCGATTCCCGCAATCCGGAGGTGGAGAAGGCGTGGGCGCGCGATAAGGCCAAGGCCGAGCCGACCCCGCTCACGGGGTTGCGCAACAGCGAGCCCCCGATGATCGACCGCGATCCCAAAACGCGCGATTTCTATGACGAAACTGATCGCTTCACGGTTACCGCCAAGGACCGCAAGGATTACGAGGCAACGCTAAAGAAGCTGGAACCCGAACAGGCCGCCGCTCTGGCCTTCAAGGACAATTTCTACCACTTCAGCTTCCGCAACATCGGTGGCCTCGTGATGCCGGTGATCCTGAAGCTGGACTATGAGGATGGCTCCGCCGAAACCATCCGCATCCCGGCCGAGGTGTGGCGTTACAATGCCAAGGCGGTGACCTGGCAGCATGTTACGCCGAAGAAACTGAAGGCGGCCGAGGTTGATCCGCTGTGGGAAACCGCCGACGCCGATCGCAGCAACAACGCCTATCCGCGGCGCATCGAGCCAACCGTGCTTAAGGTGCGCGATGATCCGACCGGTCCGGACAACCGCATGGCCGACAGCGAATTGGAAGTAACGCCGGATAGCATCAAGACGCGTCCCGTGAAGAAGGACGAGAAGAAGAAGGACAACGAATGAGCCGGTTGGCCGCGCTGCTGCTGGTGCTGGGGCTCGCTGCCCCTGCACTCGCGCACCGCGGCCATGCCAGCCTGGCGGTGGTGGAGATTGACGCCAAATCCGGCGCGACAACCGTTACTCACCACATGAACGCCCATGATGTCGAACCGGCGCTGGTCGATATCGCGCCCGATGCCCAGCCCAGCCTGGATGATGAAGACGCGTTCAAGGCGCTGGTCGCCTATGTCGGCCGGCGCTTCCGCATCGGCGGCATGGCGCTCAGTCCCGCCGGGCAGCGGCTTGACGGCGATACGGTGCAGCTGCGCTACATCGGCCGCTTGAAGGGCAAGCCCAAGCAACTGCTGATCAGCGGCGCGCTGTTCGGCGAGACGTGGGACGATCACGCCACCCAGGTCAACATTCGCCGCGCCGGCATCACCCGCAGCCTGAATTTCGGCGCGCAGGATGCGGAAAAGCCCATCGCTCTTCCAGGACTCTGATCGCTACCTGTGCGCTGTTGCCGCAGCCCAGCAGGTTCACGTGGCCCCACCCTACGCCAAAAGACGTAACGCCCTGCGGTGCGCCGTCATGCATTTGTCATCGCGATAGTCAGGGGGAATCGGGTGCAGGGCGCGTGAACGTGCTGCGGCCCGAACCGGATCTGGCAGGGAAGGCATGTTTCACCCGGGCTGCGCCGGGCCACTCTGGGGGTCTTGATTGATGACGACGAACCACCGCGCTGTTGCCGATGTCCGCCGCATGGCTTTGTTGGGCGGCGCTTCTCTGGCGGCAACCCTTGCCGCTCTGATGCCCGCCGCTGCCATGGCCCAAACAGCCGCAACCGCGCAGACTGAGCCGGCAGAAGAGGCTGAAACCAGTGTCATCACCGTCACCGGCAGCCGCATCGCCCGCACGGGCTATGACGCGCCCACGCCTGTCTCTGTCGTCACCGAAGCCGAACTGAAGGCCGAACCGCAGGCCAATATAGGCGATTATGTGAACACGCTGCCATCCGTGCGCGGTTCACAGACCTCGTCCACCAACTCGGGCTCGCTGTCCAACGGTCAGGCCGGCATTGCCACGGTCAATTTGCGCAACCTGGGCGCGGCGCGTACGCTGGTGCTGATCGACGGCCAGCGTTCGGTCGCCTCCACGCCCGTTGGCTTCGTCGATACGCAGACGGTGCCGCAGGGCCTGATCAAGGGCGTTGAAGTCGTCACCGGCGGCGCGTCGTCGGCCTACGGTTCCGATGCCGTCGCAGGCGTCATTAACTTTGCGCTCAATCGCGATTTCAAGGGCTTCCGCGCCGAGTATGAATTCGGCATCACCGATTATGGTGATACGCCCAACCACACGTTCCGCATCACCAGCGGCTTCGATTTCGCCGATGGTCGCGGCAAGGTGCTGCTGGCCGGGGATTACTTCACCCAGAAGGGTGTCGATACCTATAATCGCCCGTGGCAGGAGAGCGGCTTCTTCCAGATCGACAATCCGGCCTTCGTGCAGGGCAATGGCCAGCCCGAACGCCTAGTGGCCAGCGGCATCGGCACCCATCAGTTCACGCCCGGCGGCATCATCAACAGCGGCCCTTTGCGCGGGACGTACTTTGGCCAGATCACCAACGGCCAAGCCAGTCTGAACCAGTTCACCTATGGCCCCAACCGCGGCCAGTGGATGGTGGGCGGCGATTTCCGGGTGAGCCGCGAAGGCCATTGGAACAGCAACAGCCTGTCGCCCGATGAAGAACGCGGCAACCTCTTTGGGCGCCTCAGCTTCGAAGTGAGCAGCGCCTTTGTGCCCTTCGTGCAGTACAGTTATTCCGGCTACAACGGGCAGAGCTTCTATCAGCAGACGCCGTCCACCGGCATCACCATCCAGCGTGACAACGCTTTCTTGCCCACTGCGCTTGTCACCGACATGACCGCACGCGGCCTGACCAACATCTCGATCGGCACCAGCAATGCCGGCTTCCCGGCTGCCGGTTCCAACAACTCCCGCGACGTCTATCGCTTCGTCGCCGGTGCCGATGGCGAATTCGAGCTTGGCAAGGGCAATTGGAAATATGCGGCTTATTACCAAGTCGGCATCGCCAAGGCCAACGAACTGCTCACCAACACTTGGCTCAACAGCCGGGTGACCCTGGCGCAAGACGCTGTGCGCGCGCCCGCCGGTAATGCCGCCAACATCGCGGCCGGCACCATCGTCTGCCGCTCCACGCTCACCAACCCCACCAACGGCTGCGTGCCCTTGAACCGCATCGGCATCGGCGGCGTGACGCAGGCCGCCATCGATTATGTGTTCAACAACGGCCAACAGCCGCAGCGTTTCCAGACCTTGCGGCAGGACGTGGCGGCCATCAACGTCTCAACCAACGACCTGTTCGACACCTGGGCCGGCCCGGTCAGCTTCGCTTTTGGCGGCGAATATCGCCGGGAACGTGTGGATGGCTCGGTCGATCCGCAGTTCAATTCGGGCTGGCTCTACGGCAACTTCCTCGTCACCAGGGGCAGCTATGACGTTAAGGAAGCCTTCGTCGAAACCGTGGTGCCGCTGGCCAAGGGGCTGGATTTCAACGGCGCCATCCGCGTAACCGATTATTCCACCTCCGGCAGCGTTACCACCTGGAAGGCCGGCGCCACCTGGCAGGTGATCGACGATTTCAAGCTGCGCGTCGTGCGCAGCCGTGATATCCGCGCGCCCAACCTGAATGAATTGTTCGCCCCCGGTACCGCCCGCACCAACACGGTGAACGTGCTGCAGCCCGGCGGCGGTCAGCGCACCGATCAGTTCCTCGAACAGACCACCGGCAACACTACGCTGCAGCCGGAAGTGGCGCTCACCTGGGGCATCGGCGGCGTCTTCACGCCCAGCTTCCTGCCCGGTTTCGCGGCTTCGGTGGACTATTTCGACATTGATCTTTCGGGCGCGATTGCCACCATCACCGCCCAGACCATTACCACCCTTTGCCTTGAACAGAACCGCCAGGATCTGTGCCAGTTCATCACCTTCAACGGCAGCCCCGGTGTTTCCAGCCCGATCACCTCTATCCGGCTGGTGCCTTTCAACTTCGCTTCGGTGAAGGTGCGCGGGATCGATCTGGAAGCCAGCTACCGCTTTGATCTGGGTGGCGGCAAGGCGACACTGCGCGGCCTTGCTAGCCATTATATTGATAACATCATCGATAATGGCATTGATGTCGCCCGTGATCTGGCTGGCCAAAATGCCGGCGGCGGCGATGCCACCCCGTCGTGGAACTACCGTCTTACCGCCAATTACGAGATTGACAGCTGGAGCTTTAACCTCGTTGGCCGCGGATTCTCGGGCGGGGTGTATGATAACAATTTCATCGAATGCACGACCGGCTGCCCAGTCTCTACGCCGCAGGCCCGTACCATTAACAACAACCGCATTGCCGGCCAATGGTATGTGGATGCCTCCATCACCAAGAAGGTGAAGCTGGGCGGGTCCAAGGTTGATCTGTTCCTGTACGTGCGCAACCTGCTGAACAGCGATCCGGTGCTGGTGGGCAACGGCCCGACCGGCAACAACACGCCGGCCTATCCGATGACCAACCGCAACTTGTACGATGTGCTCGGCCGTGTGTACCGTATGGGCGTGCGTTTCGAATATTGAGAAGCCAACAGGGGGGGCTTTGACGATGAAGACTGCCAAGATGATCGCTGCAATGCTGGCGGCAAGTGTGATCGCCGGAACCGGTGCAGCGCCAGCGTTCGCGCTGGCCACGCCGGCCCAGAAGAAGCTGAGCGCCGAACTGGTCGACGCCCAGACCAAGCTGGCCCAGGAAATGGTGGACATGGTGTTCAGCTATGCCGAACCCGGTTTCCAGGAACACAAGACCAGCGAATATCTGACCGGAATCCTGGAACAGAACGGCTTCACCGTGGTGCGCGGCGCCGCAGGCATCCCCACGGCCTTCACCGCCACTTGGTCCAACGGCCCCGGCCCCAAGATCGCGCTGGGCAGTGATATCGATGGCCTGCTCGGTCTGTCGCAATATCCCGGCGTTGTGCAGATGAAGCCGATGGTGGAAGGCGGCCCCGGCCACGGCGAAGGCCACAACAGCGGCATGCCGATGATGATCGTTGCCGCCATCGCTGCCAAGCAGGTGATGGAAAAGAACGGCATAAAGGGCACGCTGATGCTGTGGCCCGGCGTTGCCGAAGAATTGCTGGCCACCAAGGCCTATTATGTGCGCGCCGGCATGTTCAAGGATATCGATGCCTCCATCTTCGCCCATGTTGGCAAGGATTTTGGCGTGAGCTGGGGCCCGGCTGGTAACAACGGCATGGTCAGCGTGGAGTATACGTTCAAGGGCAAGACCGCCCACGCCGCCGGCCAGCCCTGGGACGGACGTAGCGCGCTGGATGCCGTTGAACTGATGAACATCGGCTGGAACATGCGGCGCGAACATCTGCCCGTCACCCAGCGCAGCCATTATGTCATCACTGAAGGCGGCGGCCAGCCCAACATCGTCCCGGAAAAGGCCAGCGTCTGGTATTATTTCCGCGAAGGCAGCTTCGCCAAGATCCGCGGCCTTTATGAAATCGGCAACCGCATTGCCGAGGCCGCCGCCATGGCCACCGATACAAGCGTCACCAAGCGTACCCTGGGCTATGCCGCGCCGAACTATGGCAACAAGCCGCTGGCCGAAGCGCTGTATGCCAACATCAAGATGGTCGGACTGCCGCAATGGAGCGCGGCGGACCAAGGTTTTGCCAAGGCGATGCAGCAGGCCAACGGCCAGAAAGTGGAGCCGCTGTCCACCACGCTCGCCCCGCTTTCCACGCCCGACATGCGGGGGCCGTCGATGGGTGGCGGTTCGGATGATATTGGCGACATCATGTGGACGGTGCCCACCGTCACTATCCGTTATCCGTCCAACATTCCAAACGCCATCGGCCACAACCGCCAGTCTGCCATCGCCATGGCGACGCCGATCGCCCACAAGGGCGTGGTGGTGGCGGCTAAGGCTGTCGCCATGACCATCCTCGATCTGGCGACCACCCCCAAGATCATCGCGGACGCCAAGACCTATCAGCAGGACGTGCAGTTCAAGAGCGACAAGTACGACCCGCTGCTGACGCCCGAGGACAAGCCGGCGATCTGGCTCAACGGCGACATCATGAGCAAGATGCGGCCGCAGTTGGAGAAATTCTATTACGACCCGGCCAAGTACAAGACCTACCTGGAGCAGCTGGGCATCAACTACGAGGACTTCGCCAAGGTGAAGTGAACGGGCGCTTCTGCCTGCCGGCAAATGCAGGGGGCGGTAGAAGCAAACGACTGCTCCGACCACGGCCGGGGTGACAGGGGTCGGTGCCAAGCGCCGGCCCTTGACGTTTGACCGTTACAACGGCACCGACCTCTGCGTTGGGGGAGAGTGAGCATGACGAAATCACCTTGGCTTCTGGTTGTGGCGGCCTTGCTGGGCCTGCCCGCCGCCAGCCTCGCGCAGACCGCGCCAAAGGATTTCTTCAAGCAGCCACCCGGCACGGATTTTTATCTGGCCAACTACACCGAGTATGAAGCCTATTTGAAGAGGCTGGCGACCGAGTCTGACCGCATGAAGCTGGTGGACATCGGCAAGACCGCCGAGGGGCGCACCATGTGGGTGGCGATCGTGTCCACCCCAGCCAATCTGGCCAAGCTGGAAGAATACCGCAGCATTGCCGAGCGCCTGGCGCGGGCGCGCGGCGTGGACGAGGCGCAGGCGCGGGCGTTGGCCGGACAGGGCAAGGCGATCGTGTGGATCGATGCTGGCCTGCACGCGACCGAAACCGTCACCTCGCAAGGTCAGATCCAGGTGCTGCACCGCATGCTGACTCAGAACGATGCCGAAACCCTGCGCATGCTGGACGACTGCATCATCCTGTTCGGCCACGACAATCCCGACGGGATGGAACTGGTGAGCAATTGGTACATGCGCCACGCAGACCTGAAGAAGCGGGAATTCGCAACCATCCCAAGGCTTTACCAGAAATACATCGGCCACGATAACAATCGTGACAGTTACATGGTGCAGATGCCGGAAACGGAGAATGTGAACCGCGTGCTGTTCCGGCAATATTATCCGCAGATAGTCTACAACCAGCACCAGACCGGGCCGGAAGGCATGGTTGTGTTCGTGCCGCCGTTCCGCGACCCGTTCAATTTCAACTATGATCCGATCGTGATGACGTCGCTCAACGAGGTGGGTTCGGCGATGCACTCGCGGCTGATTGCCGAAGGCAAGGCCGGTTCCGGCATGCGCAGCGCGGCACGCTATTCCACCTGGCACAACGGCATGGAGCGCAGCGTTGCCTATTTCCACAACAGCATCGGCCTGTTGACGGAAATCATCGGCGGCCCGACCCCGACCAGCATTCCGCTGGTGCCGGCGACGCAATTGCCGCGGGGTGACGAAATGCTGCCGATCAGCCCGCGGCCGTGGAAGCTGCAGGACACACTCGATTATCAGTGGACGCTCAATCGCGCCGTGCTCGACTATGCCTCGCGCAACCGCGAACGGCTGCTGTTCAACATCTGGCGCATGGGCGCGAACAGCATCGAAAAGGGCAGTCGTGACAGCTGGACGGTGACGCCATCTAAGGTCGAACGTCTGGCCAATGCGGCGCCGCTCAAGGAGGACGGCACCGATGGCGCGGGCCGGCCGCGCCCCGGCGGCCCCAAGAAGGTTGACCCCAAGTTGTATGCCAGCATCCTGCAGGCGCCCGACGACCGTGATCCGCGTGCCTATATCATCTCCGCTAGCCAGCGTGATCTGCCCACCGCCGTTACCTTCCTGAATGCCCTGATCAAGAACGGCGTGGAGGTGGAACGCGCCACCGCCCCGTTCACCGCCGCGGGCAAGACCTATCCGGCCGGCAGCTTCGTGGTGCGCACCGCCCAGGCCTATCGCCCGCACGTGCTCGACATGTTCGAGCCGCAGGACCATCCCAACGATGTACCCTATCCCGGCGGTGCGCCCACCGCGCCCTATGATGTGGCCGGTTACACGCTAGCCTATCAGATGGGGGTGGCCTTTGATCGCGTGCTTGATCCCGTGGCGGGCAGTTTTACAGCTGTGAACGATCTGATGGCGCCGCCCGCAGGGCGCATCAGCGGGAACGGCAATGCCGGCTGGCTGATCGGGCACGAAACCAACAACAGCGCCATCCTAACCAACCGACTGCTGAAGGCCGGGGCAAAGCCGGCCTGGGTGAAGGAGGCAGTGACGCTGGGCAACGACACGCTGGCGCCCGGTGCCATCTGGGTGCCGGCCTCCGGCGCGGCTGGTGTGGTGGTGCAGAAGGCGGTGGCCGAGCTGGGGCTGGTCGCGCACGCAGTCGCCAGGGCGCCGGCCTCGCCGACGATCAAGCTGCGGCCGGTGCGGTTGGGGCTGGTTGATCATTATGGTGGGCTGATGACCGCCGGCTGGACCCGCTGGCTGCTGGAACAATTCGAGTTTCCGTTCGACATCATCTATCCCCAGCGCATCGAGGCTGGCGGCCTGAAGCGGAATTTTGACGTGCTGCTGTTTGCCGATGGGGCGCTGCCGGCCAAGGGCGCGTGGGGCAATGAACGCGCGTCGCCACAGCCCAAGCCGGAAGATACGCCCGCCGACGTCAAGGCGATGACCGGCAATCTAACCGATCCCAAGACGACGCCCGCCATTGGCGAATTCCTGCGCAATGGCGGCGCCGTGGTCGCCATTGGCGGCTCGGCGCGCTTTGCTGAACTGCTGGGTGCACCACTGGCGCTGGCACAAAGCCGTATCGAGAATGGCGAAGCCCGCCCGCTCGATACCAAGGCGTTCTTTATCCCCGGATCGGTGTTGCGTGCGCATGTCGATCATCGCCAGCCTCTGGCCTATGGCCTGCCGACAGAGGTGGACATTTTCTTCAATCGTTCGCCGACCTTCATGCCGACCAAAGGGGAAGGCACGGCCACGCCCGTCTCCTGGTTCCAGGGACGATCATTGCTGCGCAGCGGCTGGGCGGTGGGTCAGGAGCAATTGGCCGGCACGATCGCGGTGGCTGATATCGACGTTGGCCGCGGTAAGCTGTTCGTTATGGGCCCGGAAATCGTGCAGCGCGCCCAAGCCTATGGAACATTCAAGTTCCTGTTCAACGCCCTGCACTATGGCGGTGCAGAACGTTAAAACGGCACGGGGACGCAGCGGATACCAGTGTCTGACTCAGCTCACAGGGGCGGCCCAGGCGGGAGTGGGTTGCGGCTGCGCGGGCCCTTCCCCCACGGCACGCCCACCGATTTGGGCGCCTTGCCGGCCGGATCAGCCAGATAGGCGGTTATATCGGCCGCCGTCTGCTTGTTGAAGGCCGAGCCCAGCGCATCGCCGCCCTTTGCAGGCAATGTTTTCGCCAGTCCATCGAGCGTCTGCAACGCCAGCGCACGGGCTTCGGGTGCGGTTGTGCTGCTCGCACCAAGGATCATCAAGCCATCCAGCACCGCCTTCTGCACCACCCGCAGCAGCGCCGCGTCACCAGACTTCGCATTCCAGCTCGCCGCCATTAGCGCGTCGATCAGTTCGGGCAGCGTCACGCCATCCGCCCCGCGCGCTTGCAACGAAACCAACCGTGTGGCGCGGTCGGGGGCGAGGAGGGGCTCCACCACCAGTGCCGCCGCAATGCGGGCGGCCTGCAACTGGTTGAACACCGGGTCGTCCGACAGGTCCTCCAGATTGCGCCCTGGATCGGCGGTCAATTCCGCCAGTAATTTCTCCGGCATCGCCAGTTCAGCCGGGCTGAGCGACTGGATCAGCAGCGCCAGCGTGTCGCGCTGCAACTTCGCCGGGATCGGGGACGTGGCTGGGCCGGGTTCGCCCTTCACCTTGATGTCGGTATAGAGGCCACCAATATATTTTACTGCCGATTCCACCTGATAGCGATGATGGAGATAGGCCATCCACAGCCGCAGGTTGCGCAATTCCCCCACCGGCTCACCCGGCAACAACACGCTGTCCGGCCCATAATTGGCCAGCATGATCCGCCGCGCCGCCAGCGCTTCGGCAAGGCCCTCGGCCGGGGTTGCTCGATCGTCATACCAGGTCCAGCGCGGATCGCTGTCCGGCACATAGAGCAGGCCCTGTTTGCGCATGTCGGCAATGATCGCCTCCAGCCCGGCCTTCTCGTCCTTCAAAGGCGTATAGGCATAACGCGCCATCATCGTGTCGTACGCGCCGATTGCCTTCTGGAAACTCTCGCTCAGGTCCAGCTTACCGCCTTTTACCGTCACCCGTGGCGTCGGATATTCCATCACGCTGGCGCGGTTGTTCAGGCTGCTGGCAAAGTTATGTCCAAAGCCCAGCGCATGGCCGAATTCATGCGCCGTCAGCAGAGCCTGGCGCAGCAGCACCATGTCGCGCTGACCCTGTGGCATTGCGTCGAACTGGCCGTTCACGAGGCTCCGATCGGCTACCGTCACGCCGCTGCCATCCCCCGGCAGCCCGCCGGCATAGGCATCCCAATAATTGCCCACGGTGCGGATGCGGTGTGAATCCATCCGCACCTTGGCGCCCAGAATCTCGCCCGTGCGCGGATCGCGATAGGAACCGCCCGATGAAAATCCGCGCTCATCGCGGTTGATCCATTGCATGTAGTTGTAGCGGATATCCTGCGCATCCATGTCCGCCGGCGCGTCCTTCGCCACCAGCGCGTTCCGGAAACCGGCGGCTTCATAGGCCTTGTTCCACCACAACAGACCCTGTTTCATGGCGTGGCGCACCGGTGCCGGAATGGCCGGATCGAAATAGACGGTGATGGGAGTGAGGGGTTCTGAAAGCGCCGCGCCCGGATCCTTCTTCTCCAGCCGCCAGCGTGTCACCCACTCGGTATCGATGCCGCCCGAAAAGGGTGCGCTGAAATCCTTGAACTTCAACGTGGAAACCCCGATACGCGGGTCCGCCACGCGCGGTGTATAACCTGTGGGCGCCTTCAGGAAACTGTGATGCACCCGCATCGTCACCAGGCCGGGCGAGGGCGCCACCTCGCGCACCAGCCCGCCGGGATTGTCGGCGGTGAAAGTGGCGAAAATCTCCAGCTCGGTATTCAGCGGATAGGCCTTGGTGCGCGCCGCATTCAGCGCCGAACGGCCGGCGTCGAAACGATAGGTACCCTGGTTGGCCCGGCGCATGATCGCCTCCACACCCGCCGCATCGCGCATCACCAGCGCGGTGGCATCCACCACGATCTTTCCGCCGGCATCGCTTTCGATGGGCAGACTGGCGATGATGGAGGTGGGGAAGCTGTCCTTCACGCCCTGGCCGTGCGCGGTATCGCCGGTAAGGCTGCGGAAGGCGAGATTCTGCTCCTCCACCAATATCTTGGCTCCAACGCGGCGAAAGTGGATCAGGCTGCTATCCATCGTGCCGCGATCAAACGGCAGCTCCACCGAACCGCCACCGCTGGCCAGGCTGACGTAATAGAGGATATCCGTATCCAGCGCCGGCACCGTCAGCAGCACGCGCCCCTTCGCGGCATCGATGCTCACTGGCATATAGGCCGCATCCTGCGCCTGCGCCTGCGCCTGCGCCGGCGCCGCCACCAGTGCCGCCAACGCCGTGCCCATCAAAAACCGTTTCATGCCTGCCCCCATTGACCAAATACCGGGCAAAGTGGCACCCGAACGCTGCTTGCGAAAGCCGGCTTTTGACGCAGGCTTCCCCCTGCGCCACACTCGCCGCCCATGAACACGCCGGAGCCCCTGCTGCGCTTCATCGCCGACGTGCACCACGCCCTCGGCCAGCCCGCGCCACACGAAGCCGTGGGTGCCGCTCTCGCCCGGCTGGTCGCGCGCGATGATTGGCTGCCGCCCGCCTATGCCCGGCCGCACCCGGAGCATTACCAGCAATATCTGCTCCACGCCGATCCCGCCGGACGCTTTTCCGTGGTCAGCTTCGTGTGGGGGCCGGGCCAAGCCACGCCCATCCACGATCACGGCGTCTGGGGCGCCGTTGGCGTGCTGCGCGGCGCCGAACACAGCCAGGCCTATCTGGCCGACGGCACCACCCCACCGCGCCCCACAGGGGATCGCCACACGCTCCACCCCGGCGCTGTCGAATTGGTCGGTCCAGATGTGGGTGACATCCACAAGGTCTCGAACGCCGCTGAAGCCGTCTCGGTGAGCATCCACGTCTACGGCACCGATATCGGCCGCCACCCCCGCCACGTCTATCCGGCGGCAGGTGGCATCAAGCCCTTCATCTCCGGCTACGCCAATGGGCCGGACACGCCGGCGTTCAGCGCCTAGCTCTCGCTCCCCACCTTGTATTCATCCTCCAGCTGCACGCCAAAGCTGTTCAGCGCCATCGAGACCATGGTGTACTGGCCAACCGCGAACACCAGGTCCATCAACTGCTGCTGGTTGAACCGCGACGCCAATTGCGCCCAGGTCGCATCGCTGATGCAGTGATCATCCATCAACTCGTCCACCGCGCGCAGCAGCACATCGTCAGGCTCCACGCTGCCCGCCACCGGCCCGGTCTTGCACTTGTCAAAATCCGCTGCGCTCATCCCGGCATGATCGCGGCCGATGGCGACATGATGATGCCATTCATAGGTCGCCCGCGCCCGCCAGCCGACCCGCAAGATCGCCATCTCCCGCGTCCGCGCATCCAGCGACGATCGGAACAACACCTGGCCACCCCAGGCCCCGAACGCCTGCGCCAGCTTCGGGTGATTGGCCAAGGTCTTGAAGATGTTGAACACCGGCGCCTCAGGCGCTCCCATCTCCGCCGGCCGATTGCCCAACAACCCCTCCCGCAACGCCGGCTCCCAGGCGTCAGGCTCCAACGGCGCTATGCGGGGCGTGGCTAGGCGGTGCGGCATGTCCATGGAGCGTCTCCCGGTTGGGCTTGTTGGGGGACTATAGGCCCAACTGTCCGGCGCCGCCGCTGTCTGAAGTGTTGAAGGGGCCTCCGGCGGGCAGGGCCTGAGGCCCTGCACCCACTTTCGTTTTGGTTCGCTCTCTACCCCAACGTCGCCCCGGACTTTATCCGGGGCGACGATCGTCTGGAAGGGAGGGGCGCCCCCTCACACCTCCGCCGCATCCACGGCCAACAGCGTATGCAACAACACATTCGCCCCGTTGGCGCAGTCGCTCCAAGGGGTGAGCTCCTTCGGCGAATGGCTGATGCCGGCGATGCTGGGCACGAAAATCATGCCCATCGGGCCAAGCTTGGCCAGCAGTTGCGCATCGTGGCCGGCGCCGCTGGGAAGGTGGATGAAGGGGAGGCCGAGGGTTTTGGCGGCGGCTTCGATATGGGCCTGGATAGCCGGGGTGGCCAGCGCCGGCTCTATATGTTCGGTCAGGTGGAATTTGATTTCCGTGCCGGTTTCCGTGGCGATTTCCTGGGCGCGGGCCTGCACGGTCTGGCCCAGCGCGGTGACCTTGTCGGCGGACAGGTCGCGCAGTTCCACCGTCATTTCCACCCGGCCGGGGATGACATTGGGCGCATTGGGGAACACCGCCAGTTGCCCCACCGTGCCCACCTGCCGGCCGGGTTCGCGTTTTACGATGGCGTCCACCGCCTCGATCAGGCGGGCGGCGGCGATCAGCGCGTTGCGGCGGCCGGGCATGGGGGTGGTGCCGGCGTGGTTGGCGAAACCGGTGATGGTTACGTCGTAACGGTCGATGGAAACGATGCCGTCCACCACGCCGATGGGGACATGCTCCCGGTCCAGAATGCCGCCCTGTTCGATGTGCAGTTCCAGATAGGCGTGGATCGATCCAGCCGGCCGCGCCGCCTGGGCCAGCCGATCCGGATCGCCGCCGATGCGCTTCAGCCCGTCACGCAGCTTGATGCCGTAATAAAGATTGTCGAGCGCACCTGGCTCCAACCGGCCGGCAAAGGCGGTGCTGCCCACGGTGCCGCCTTCCTCGTTTGACCAGATCGCCAGTTCCACCGGGTGGCGCGTCTTGATCTTGCGATCATCCAGGGTACGCAGCACTTCCAGCGCGCCCATCGATCCCACATCGCCATCGAAATTGCCGCCGGCGCGCACGCTGTCGATATGCGAACCGATGATGATCGGCTTGGCCGTCGTGTCCGTGCCCGGCCGCCGCCCGATGATGTTGCCGGCCGGATCGATCACCGGGTTCAGCCCGGCTTCGCGCATCAGCCCCATGGCGTAGGCGCGGCCGCCGATATCGGCATCGGAATAGGCCGTGCGGCTGACCCCGTCGGCGAACGTCCCGCCTTCTGGCCGGCCAAAGCGGCTGAGGCCTTCCAGCGTGGTGCGTAGCCGCTCGCCATCCACCCGCAAGCTGGGGGAGGCGGCCGAAACCGGCAGCGCTGCCGCCGAAGCTGCGCCTACGAGCATTACCCGCCGATTGATTTCCGATGCCATGTGCCGATCCCCTATGCCGCCTGATGTTCGCCCGCTTGGCGCAGGCTGGCAAGGCCAATCCGAACGCCTGTCTTGACGCGTCTGCCGGGCGAATGCCACCCTCCGGGCAAAGGGGAACAGGGCTTATGGACATGCACAGGCGTGGATTCGTGCGGGTGGGCGCAATGGCACTGGCCGCGCTTGCCGGCGTGCAGCCCACGGCGGCACTGGGCGCGGCGCGGTGGCGGGCGCTGTGGGATGGCCGCAGCCTTGCTGGCTGGACGCGGTTGGGTGATGCAGCGTGGACGATCAAGGATGGCATTCTCGAATGCGAATCCGGGCCGATCTCTTACCTGGTGTCGGCCGAGGATTTTGGCGATGTCCAGATCCGGGCCGAGTTCTGGGTCAGCGAAAACGCCAACAGCGGGATCTTCATCCGGTGCACCAACCCGGCATTGGTGACGGTGGACAACAGCTATGAAGTGAACATCTTCGAACAGCGCCCCAACCAGGATTTTGCCACTGGCGCGATCGTCGGTACCGCCAAGGTGGCGAGCGTGCCCAAAACGGGCGGGCGCTGGAACGTGATGGACATCACCGCCAAGGGCGATCGCTTGACCGTCACCGTCAATGGCCAGCGCACGGTGGACAATGTGCAGGACGCCAAGCACGCCCGCGGCCGCATCACCCTGCAATATGGCGCGGGTGTGGTGAAGTTCCGCAAGGTTGAGGTGCGTGCGATCTGAGGCGGATGACAAGAAGCAGGCCTCCGGCGGGCAGGGGCTGAGCCCCTGCACCTGCTTTCGTTATCCGCCCCTGCGACTGCGCGGATAGAGGCTGCCTGAAAGCAAACGGGTCCAGGGTCTGCGACCCTGGCCGCCGGAGGCCTTCCTTCCCTTGTTCAACGCACACCGATCACCCGCCGTTGCCCATCCAGCAGCAGCGTGAGCCCGGCGCGACGCGGCGTGTCTGCCAGCTGCCAGCGGGTGAGGCGTTCGTAGTGGGCGCAGAAGCGAGCGATGGCGGCGGCGTCCATTCCCGGCCGGCCGGTGGCACGGGTGAGGGCGGCTTCCTGCTGGGCGCGCCAGCGGGGGACGGTTTCCCAACCGGGGGCGGCGAGGAAGGCGCGGGCGTCGAGCATCGCCCAGGCGTGTTGGTAGTTGCCGGCCAGCGCCTGGTTGATGTGGGTGCGCCAGGTGGCGGTGGAGTCTTCGGTGGCTTCCAGATCGTTTACTGGTTCGGCGAGCAGGGCAGCAGGCTGCTGGCGGGCGCCGATGCACCAGCCTTCAAGGATCAGCACGTCGATCCGGGGGAAGTGCCGCCAGTGCTGCGGGGGCAGGCGATCGTCGGCCAGCTTGTCGAACACGGGGAGGCTCACGGGCCGGCCAGCGCGGACGTGCAGCAGCACATCCAGCAGCAGCGGCAGATCATGCGTGCCGGGTGGCCCGCGGGTGGCGAACAGCGGGTGGACCTGGGCGGCAAGGGCCTGCCGGCGGGCGCGTGTGAGGTAGAAATCGTCGAGCGAAACGGTGACGGCCGCGGGCGGCGCGATGGCGCCAGCCGCCGGCCAGCGCCCGGACACGACCGGCAGCCGCTGCGCCAGCCTTGCCGCCAAAGTGGACTTGCCCGATCCTTGTGCGCCGGCCAGGCCGATGATCAATGGCTGATTGCTCAGCCGGGGTTTCAGCCAGTCCAGAAGCAGGGGCAGGGCGTCCATGCCGACACGCTGCCCCGGCTTGGCTGTGGGGGCAACCCTGCCCATCAGGAGGGCTTGCAGACAAGGCGCTGGCAGGGCCTGATGGTGGCATGAACGATTGGCCTGATATCCGCGCCGCAGTGGCGAAACTCTGCACTGGCTTCCCCGGCGAATATTGGCGGGCGAAAGACAAGAACGGCGACTATCCCATTGAATTTGTGGAGGCGCTGACGCGAGAGGGCTGGCTTTCGGCGCTGATTCCGGAAGAGTTTGGCGGCTCTGGCCTGCCGCTTTCGGCCGCCTGCGCGATCCTGGAGGAGATCCACGCCAGCGGCGGCAATGGCGCGGCGGCGCATGCGCAGATGTATGTGATGGGCGCGTTGCTGCGCCATGGTTCGCCGGCGCAAAAAGCCCAATATTTGCCGGTCGTTGCACGCGGCGAGCTGCGCCTGCAGGCGTTTGGCGTGACTGAGCCAACCTCAGGCAGTGACACGCTGAGCTTGCGCACGACGGCGGTGCGAGATGGCGACAACTATCTGATAAATGGCCAGAAAATCTGGACAAGTCGGGCGGCACAGAGCGATCTGATGGTGCTGCTGGCTCGCACCACGCCCAAGGACCAGGTCGCCAAGCGCACGGAGGGCCTGTCGGTGTTCCTGCTCGACATGCGGGAATGCCCGGGACTTTCGATCCAACCGATTGAAACCATGATGAATCATGGCACGACGGCGGTGTTCTTCGATAATGTGAAGATTCCCGCCACCAACCGCATCGGGGAGGAGGGGCAGGGCTTTCGCTATATCCTTTCGGGCATGAATGCGGAGCGTATCCTGATCGCTGCCGAATGTATTGGCGACGCGCGCTTTTTCCTTGATCGTGCAACCAGTTACGCGAAGGAGCGCCAGGTGTTTGGCCGTCCCATCGGTCAGAACCAGGGCATCCAGTTCCCCTTGGCCCAGGCCCACGCCCGCGCTCATGCCGCAAAGCTGGTCGTTGCCGATGCCTGCCGGCGATACGAGTCCGGCGAAGTGGCCGGGGCGGAAGCCAATATGGCCAAGATGCTTGCCGCCGAAGCCAGCTGGCAGGCCGGCGAGGCGGCGATGCAGACTCTGGGCGGATTCGCCTTCGCCGCCGAGTATGACATCGAGCGCAAGTTCCGGGAAACACGGCTTTATCAGGTCGCGCCGGTCTCCACCAACCTGATCCTCGCATATCTCGCCGAGCATGTGCTGGGCCTGCCGAAAAGCTATTGAAGGCTGACAAAAACCGCAATCGACGGGGCCAATCACAAGCGTAGGTTGCGCCCAGCAATCCAAGGAGAGTTTCAATGGCCGAAGCCTATATCATCGATACCGTCCGCACCCCGCGTGGCATTGGCAAGGTGGGGAAGGGCAGCCTGGCCGACATGCACCCGCAGCATCTCGCCGCCGCCGTGCTGAAGGCCATTGCCGAGCGTAACCACATCAACACCGCCGAGGTGGACGACATCATCTGGTCGACCTCCACCCAGAAGGGCCGCCAGGGCGGCGACCTTGGCCGCATGGCCGCGCTCGATGCCGGCTATGATCTGAAGGCCAGCGGCATGACGCTGGATCGCTTCTGCGGCGGCGGCATCACCTCGGTGAACCTGGCCTCTGCCCAGATCATGAGCGGCATGGAAGATCTGCTGATCGCCGGTGGCACCGAAATGATGAGCTATACCGCGACGATGGCGCAGGAAGAGCGTGCCGCCGGGCTGGCCCCGATGATGATGGGCAGCGGCAATGCCCGCCTGCAGGCCCATCACCCGCAAAGCCACCAGGGCGTGTGCGGTGACGCGATTGCCAGCAAGGAAGGCATCAGCCGCGCCGACGTCGATGCGTTGGGCCTGGAAAGCCAGAAGCGCGCGGCGCAAGCCATTGCCGAAGGCCGTTTTTCCAAGAGCGTGATCCCGGTTTATCGCGAAGACGGCACGCTGGCGCTGGACCATGAAGAGTTCCCGCGCCCGCAGACCACGATGGAAGGCCTGAGCCAGCTGGAGCCCAGCTTTGCCAAGCTGGCGGACATGCCGCTCGATGCGCAGGGCACGACGTTCCGCAAGCTGATTAACGCCAAATATCCCGATCTGAAGATCGAGCATATGCACCACGCCGGCAACTCGTCGGGCGTGGTCGATGGCGCGGCCGCCGTGCTGCTGGCCAGCAAGGCCTATGCCGAGAAGAACGGCCTGAAGCCGCGCGCCCGCATCGTGACGATGGCCAACATGGGCGATTGCCCGACGCTGATGCTCAACGCGCCGGTGCCGGCCGCCCGCAAGGCGCTGGCCAAGGCCGGTTTGACCGTGGACGATATCGATCTGTGGGAAATCAATGAAGCCTTTGCCGTGGTTGCAGAAAAGTTCATCCGTGATCTGAAGCTGGACCGCGACAAGGTGAACGTGAATGGCGGCGCCATCGCGCTGGGCCATCCGATCGGCGCCACGGGTTCGATGCTGATCGGGACCGTACTCGACGAACTGGAACGCCGCGATCTGAAGCGTGGCCTGGTTACCATGTGTGCGGCCGGCGGCATGGCCCCGGCGATCATCATCGAGCGCATGTGATCGTGAAGTCTTCCCCTCTCCCCTTGCGGGAGAGGGCGAGAGACGCGCCGCAGGCGCGGCCCGGGGTGAGGGGTTGCCAGCGTTGGCAAGAGGGACCCCTCACCCCGCCGCGCTGCGCGCGAGTCGACCCTCTCCCGCAAGGGGAGAGGGGTTAAGTGTACCAGCTCCTCTCCGGCCTGCGCGTTGTTGAAGCGGCTGCCTTTGTCGCCGGGCCGACCGGCGGGCTCTATCTGGCCCAGATGGGCGCCGACGTGATCCGCATCGATCAGATCGGCGGCGGCCCGGATTACAAGCGCTGGCCGCTGACCGAAGCCGGTGACAGCTTCTATTGGGAGGGGCTGAACAAGGCCAAGCGTTCGATCCAGATTGATCTGTCGCGCGCTGAAGGCCGCGAACTGGCCCTCGCCCTGGCCACTGCGCCGGGCGACGAGGCCGGCCTGTTCCTGACCAATTTTCCGGTGGATAGCTTCCTTTCCCACGCGGCGCTGGCCGCGCACCGGCCCGACATCATCACGGCGCGCATCATGGGCTGGGCCGATGGCAAGCCGGCGCTGGATTACACGGTGAATGCCGCCGTGGGTGTGCCAGCGATGACCGGGCCGGTGGGCGATACGCGGCCGGTCAATGCCGTGCTTCCGGCCTGGGATCTGCTCGGCGGCAGTTGGGCGGCCTTTGCAATGGTAAGCGCCCTGCATCGCCGCCGGCAGACGGGGGAGGGGGCCGAGATCCGTGTGCCGCTCTCCGATCTGGCCGCCACCTCGATGTCGCATCTTGGTTTTGCGGCTGAGGCGCTGTTGCAGGGTGACCGGGGCCGACTGGGCAATGATCTGTTTGGCGCATTCGGGCGGGATTTTGCCACCGCAGATGGCCAGCGCATTTACCTTGTCGCCATCACGCCGAAACAATGGCGCGGCTTGGTGGCCGCCCTCGGTCTGGCCGACGCCGTGGCGGCGGTGGAGTCCCAGACGGGAGCCGATTTTACCAGGGACGAAGGCGCGCGGTTCACGCACCGGGCGCCGCTGTTCCCGCTGTTCGAAGCGGCGATGGCGGCGCAGAAGCTGGCCGAGCTTGGCCCACGCCTTGATGCGGCGGGCGTGACCTGGGGGCCGTATCAGACGTTGGCTGAGGCCGTGCATGGCGATGCGCGGCTGTTCACCGCCAATCCGCAGTTCCAGACCATGAAGCACAAATCCGGCCTGACCTATCCCGCCGCTGGCCCGGCGGCGACGCTGGCCGGCGAAGCGCGCGGGGCCGTGCGGCCGGCGCCGCAGCTTGGTGCGGATACCGACGCGGTGCTGGCCGAAGTGTTGGGCCTTGCCAGTGGCGCCATCGGCAAGCTGCACGACGAAGGGTTGGTTGCATGACGCCGGACGATATTGCCCACTGGCAAGGCTGGTGTGCCAAGCCGGAATGGCGCGAGGAGGTGCTGCACGGCCCCGATGTGGTGCGGATTGCCGAGGCGCTGAACTGGGATGTCGAGGCGCTGGGCTGGCCGCCCCTTGGCCATCTGGCGCTGTTTCTGCCGCCACCGGGCCCACGTGGGGTTGATGGCCACCCGGCGCGCGGTGGCTTCTTCCCGCCGGTTTCCTTGCCGCGCCGCATGTTCGCCAGCGCTAAATATCAGTTTCACCGCCCGCTGATCGCCGGCATGCCCGCCATGCAGATGCGCGTGCTTGAAAGCCTTGTGCCCAAGACTGGCAAGACCGGCACCTTGCTGATGGGCCAGGTGCGGATCGAGATCTGGCAGGAGGGCGAAAAGGCGCTGGAAGAGGTGCAGACGATCGTGTGGCGCGATGATGGCCCGCCACAACCGCTGCCGGTGCCCGCCAGCCCGCCACCCACCGGCGATGCGGTCTTCACGCCCGGCCCGGTTCAATTGTTCCTCTTCTCCGCCGCCACCGCCAACGCACACCGCATCCATTATGATCTGTCTTATGCGAGCGGCGAGGAGGGTTATCCCGGCCTTGTCGTGCACGGTCCAATGGTGGCGGCGCAATTGCTCGGACTGTGGGAACGGCGGCACGGGCCGGCGAAGCGCTTTTCCTTCCGTGCCCAAGCGCCGCTGTTTGCCGGGCAGCCCATTGCGCTGGTGGCGGCCGAAGATGGCTTGCAGGTGCTGCGCTGTGACGGCACGGTGGCGATGAGCGCAAACGCGGGGTGATCTCATGGACAGCGAAACCTTTGGCCTGCTGAAAGACCAGCTGGCCCGCTATGTCGAGGAACGGCTGATCCCGGCCGAAGACGCGGTGGAAGAAGCCGACGATATCCCGCCGAATATCGTGTCCGAATTCAAGGAGATGGGCCTGTTTGGCCTGTCCGTACCCGAGGAGTTTGGCGGGCTGGGCCTGACCATGTCGGAGGAATCGCAACTGGTGCGCATCCTCACCCGCGCCAGCGTCACCTTCCGCAGCCTGATTGGGACCACTGTCGGCATTGGCAGCCAGGGCATCATGATCGATGGCACGGCGGCGCAGAAGGCCGAGTGGCTGCCCAAATTCGCCACGGGTGAAGCCATCGCCAGCTTTGCGCTCACCGAGCCGGGCGCCGGTTCCGATGCGGCGTCCCTGCGCTGTTCGGCGGCGCGCGAGGGCGATCATTACCGCATCAACGGCACCAAGCGTTACATCACCAACGCCCCACGCGCGACGGTGTTCACCCTGATGGCCCGCACCGAGCCCGACATGAAGGGCGCCGGCGGCATCAGCGCCTTCATCGTGCCGGCCGACAGCCCCGGCATCTCGCTGGGCAAGCCCGATCGCAAGATGGGGCAACGGGGGGCCAAGACCTGCGACGTGATCCTGGAAGACGTGATGGTGCCGGCCGCCAACATCATCGGCGGCGTGCCGGGGCAGGGCTTCCGCACCGCCATGAAGGTGCTGGATCGCGGTCGCATCCATATCGCCGCTGTCGCGCTGGGCATGGCGGACCGGTTGATCGAGATGAGCCTGAGCTATGCGCTAGAGCGCCAGCAGTTCGGGCAACGGATTGGGGATTTCCAGCTGGTGCAGGCGATGCTGGCCGACATGGAGGTGGACCGGCTGACCACCGCCGCCCTGCTCGAACGCACCGCGGCGCGCTTTGATGCCGGCGAGGTGACAGCGCGCGAGTGTTCGGTGCTGAAACTCCACGCTTCGGAAGCCGTCGGCCGCATCGCCGATCGCGCCGTGCAGATCCATGGCGGCGCCGGTTACATGGCGGAATACAAGGTGGAGCGTTTCTATCGCGATGTGCGACTTCTCAGGATCTATGAAGGCACCAGCCAGATCCAGCAGACCATCATCGCCAAGTCCATGATGCGGGAGAAGATCTGATGCGCCGGGCTGCAATTGTTTCCCCCATTCGCACCGGGGTCGGGCGTTTTGGCGGGTCGCTGGCGGGTTTCCCGGCGGGCGAACTGGGCGCGATCATCCTGAAGGCGCTGATGGAGCGCACGAAGATCGATCCGGAGCGGGTGGACGACGTGGTGTTCGCTCATGGCTACCCCAACGGAGAGGCGCCCTGCGTGGCGCGCTGGTCGTGGCTGGCGGCGGGGTTTCCCGAGTCCGTGCCGGGCGTCTCGCTCGATCGGCGCTGCGGGTCCGGCCTGCAGGCAGTGATCGATGCGTCGATGCGGGTAGCGACTGGCGCGGCCGATATAGTGGTCGCCGGCGGTGTCGAAAGCATGAGCCAGGTGGAATACTACAGCATCGACCACCGCAATGGCGCCCGCATGGGCAGCACGACATTCCACGATCGGCTGGTGCGTGGCCGGGTGATGAGCCAGCCAATTTCCCGTTATGGCGTAATTTCCGGCATGATCGAGACCGCCAACAATCTGGCGAAGGATTACACTATCAGCCGCGAGGAATGCGACGCCTATGCCGCGCAAAGCCACCAGCGCGCCGCCAAGGCTTGGACCGATGGAAAGTTCGCCAATGAACTGGTGCCGGTGGAAATCCCGCAGAAGAAAGGTTCGCCTATCGTCTTTGCGGCGGACGAGGGCATTCGTGCCGATGCCACGCCGGAAAGCCTCGCCTTGCTCAAATCCATCGAGAAGGATGGCGTGGTGACGGCCGGCAATGCCAGTCAGCAGAACGACGGTGCTTCGGCCTGCCTGGTGGTCGCCGAGGAACTGCTGGAGCCGCTGGGCCTGGAACCCATGGCCTGGCTGACCGGCTGGGCGGCGGCCGGGTGCGATCCGTCGCGCATGGGCATCGGCCCGGTGCCGGCCGTGGAGCGATTGTTCGCGCGGACCGGCATGAATTGGGATGATATCGATCTGGTCGAATTGAACGAAGCCTTTGCGCCGCAAGTGCTGGCCGTGTTGAAAGGCTGGGGTTGGCATGACCCCGACAAGCTTAATGTCAACGGTTCGGGCATCAGTCTTGGTCATCCGATCGGCGCAACTGGCGGGCGCATATTGGCTTCGATGTGCCACGAAATGCAGCGACGAAAGGCTCGTTTTGGATTGGAGACCATGTGTATCGGCGGGGGTCAGGGACTGGCCGCAATCTTCGAAAGAGTCTGATTACCTCTGTGCCAAGTTGTTAACTTCTTTCCGCTTTCTTGGGCCTTCATAGTTTGGTGACAGAGAATTGAGTATGGTTCGGCGGGGCGGTCAAGTACGGGGGCGTTCAGTAACGATCGCGGCACATCTCTCCAGATCGGGGCAATCGCCCTTCAGCAACGGCTGACCCCGGTCGGGGGCTAGGAGCGGTGCCAGTCCTTGCGGGCTGGCACCGGTTTCTTTTTCCGGTTACCGCGAGATCATGACTGAAACGACCGCTCCCGCCGCGCTGGCCGGCATCCGTGTGCTTGATCTGTCCCGCGTGTTGGCCGGGCCGTGGAGCACGCAAATCCTTGCCGATCTGGGGGCAGACGTGGTGAAGGTGGAAGCGCCCGGCCGCGGCGATGATACCCGCGCTTGGGGCCCGCCCTTCCTGAAGGGGCCGGACGGCGAGGACGAGATCGGCACCTCCGCCTATTACCTCGCCGCTAACCGCAACAAGCGCAGCATTGCGGTGGATTTTGCCTCGTCCGAAGGCGCCGCCCTGCTGCGCGAACTGGCCATCAAGGCCGATATCGTCATCGAGAATTTCAAGGTTGGCGGTCTGAAAAAATATGGCCTCGATTGGGAGAGCCTGCGGGCGGTGAAGCCGAACCTCGTTTATTGTTCCGTCACCGGCTTCGGGCAGACCGGGCCCTATGCCAGCCGCGGCGGCTATGATTTCGTGGCGCAGGGCATGGGCGGCTTCATGGCCATCACCGGCGAGGAAGGCGGCCAGCCGCTCCGTGCCGGGGTCGCCATGGCCGATGTCACCACAGGGCTTTACGCCACCATTTCTATCCTCGCCGCGCTGCGCCATGCCGAACGCACCGGGGAGGGGCAGCAGATCGATATCAGCCTGCTCGACACGCAGATCGCTTGCCTGGCCAACCAAGCAATGAACTGGCTGGTGGGCGGCGTCGATCCCGGCCGGTTGGGCAACCGTCACCCCACGGTGGTGCCCTACAAGACGTTCGATGTCGCCGATGGTACCATCATCATCGCCATCGGCAATGATGGCCAGTTCCGCGCCTTCTGCACGCTGATGGGCGTGCCGCAGTTGGCGCAGGATGAGCGTTTCGTCACTGCTCGCGCCCGCCTGATCAACCGCGATGCCATCGAAGCCGAAGTGCAGCGACTGGTGGCGAACGAACCCGGCCTTCCACTTATCGACCGGCTGGCCGCCGCCGGGGTTCCGGCCGGGCCGGTGAACAAGGTGAGCGAGGTGTTCGCCGATCCCTTCATCACCGCCCGCAATGTCGTGCATGATTTCGTGCGGGCAGACGGCGCCCATATCCCCAGCATTGCTTTTCCCGGCAAGTTGAGCGCCACCCCGGCCACGATGCGCCGCCCGCCGCCGCGTGTGGGTGAAGACGAGCAAAGTATTTTGGCCGATTGGCTGGGCAGTTAACCGGACTTTTACGCAAACCGGCGACAATTACACCCGTAATGGATGCATAGTTGCGGGTGGCGAACGTGTTTCAAGATCGTGATACCAACGTCGGCGGCGTTGTCTGGGTGCAGCGCGCCTTCCTCGTGATGTCGGCATTGTGGCTGGTGGTGCAGGGCCATCTTGGCAGTTTTCTGGGGCGCTGGGATGAAAGCCATCTCGCCGGCAATATCTGCTGGTTGCTGATCTTCTATTGCCTGGCGCGGACGTTGCTGGACTGGGGCCTGACCAGCCTTCGCCTGCACCGCCTTTCATCCGATGCCCTGTTTCTGCTCGCCGTGATGCTGGGCCTGGAAGTGGCGTGGCGGGCCATCGCCGGGCCGAGCGGCATGGCCACAACAGCGGGCTTTGCGGCCTTCGTCATGCAGCCCTTCCTGGTGGTGATCGGGATGGCAACCCTGCACCGCCGGGCCTTCAACGCTCACTGAAATTATTGCCCGCTGAAGTGGGGCGGCCGCTTTTCGAGGAAGGCCGTCATCGCCTCCTTGTTGTCGCTGGTGGTGTGCGCCAGCGCCTGCATCGCGGCGGATAGTTGCAACACGGTTTCCAGATTGGCCTGCCGGGCTTCCCAAAGCAGCCGCTTGGTCATGCGCACGGCCTGCGGCGGATTGGCGGCGATGCGTGCGGCATAAGCGCGGGCCGCATCCAGCAAGTCCGCATCGGGCACCACTTTGCTCACCAGCCCGATGCGCAGCGCTTCGGCGGCGTTCACCATGTCGCCGGTCAGCGCCATTTCGGCGGCTTTGGCGTGTCCCACCACATGCGGCAGCAGCCAGGCGCCGCCATCGCCGGGGATGATGCCCAGCTTTACGAAACTCTCGGCAAATTTCGCGCTCTCACCCGCCACGCGGATATCGCACATGCACGCCAGATCGCAGCCGGCACCAATGGCCGGGCCGTTGACCGCCGCCACGATCGGCACTTCCAGAGCGGCAAAGGCGCGGGGCAGGCGTTGGATGCCGGTGAGATAGTTGCGCCGGGTCTTGATCGGCGACGCACTGGCCAGCCCGTCACCGCTCGCCATCTTCTTGAGGTTGCCGCCCGATGAAAAGGCACTGCCGGCCCCGGTGAGGATGGCAACGCGCGCATCCGGATCATTCTCCAGCCGCGTCAGCGCCGCCAGGATCGCATCCACCATGTCGTCATCCGAAACCGGGTTGCGCAGTTCCGGCTGATTGAGGGTCAGCGTGACGATGTGGCCATCGCGTTCGTAAAGGACATGGTCGGTCATTTCACTCTCCTAACGGACGCCAAGGCCGCGCGCGATGATGCCGCGCAATATCTCGCGGGTGCCGCCGCGCAAACTCACCATCGGGGCGATCTGCACCGTGGCGTGCAGGGTGGCCAGCAGCGATGCGGGCGGATCGGAGATCAACGGCAGCAGGCTGCGGGCGATTTCGGGGATGGCCTGTTCGAAGGTGGCGCCAAGGTCCTTCACCATCGCCGCTTCCAGCGCTGGGTCCTCACCATCTTCCAACAAGGCCGCCATGCCGCGCGCCATCAACCGCAGCACCATTAGGTGTGCCGCCAGCCGACCGATGGGGGCATGTGCCGCTGCCGCGTCTTGGGGCAGCGCCGCCACCAGTTCCTCGGCCAGCACAAGCGTCGACAGGAATCGTTCGGGGCCGGAGCGTTCATAGGCCAGCTCACTCATCACCTGGGCCCAGCCGTTGCCCTCGGCGCCAACCAGCGCATCGGCGGGTACGAACACCTCATCGAAATGCACTTCGTTGAAATGATGCTCGCCCATCAGATCGATGATCGGCCGCAGGTTCAGGCCCGGCGAGTCCATCGGCACCAGCAACTGGCTCAGCCCTTCATGCCGCTGGCCCTCACCCGTGCGGCACAGCAGTAGCATGGCGTGCGCCTTGTGGGCATAGGTGGTCCACAATTTCGTGCCGTTCACCCGCCAGCCGCCGTCCACCGGCCGCGCGCGGGTCGTGAGCGCGGCCAGGTCCGATCCCGCCCCCGGCTCGCTCATGCCGATGCAGGCAAACAGTTCGCCGCGCGCGATGGCGGGCAGATAGGCCGCCTGCTGGGCCGGCGTGCCGAATTTGAGCAACAATGGCCCGGTCTGGCGATCAGCGATCCAGTGCGCCGCCACCGGCGCGCCGGCAGCGAGCAATTCCTCGATCACCACCAGCCGGTCGAGCGCGCTCTTCTCGTGCCCACCCACCGCCTTCGGCCATGTCATCGCCAGCCAACCGCGGTCGCCCAGCTTGCGACTGAAATCCGGGCTGTGGCCGTTCCAGCTGTGGGCGCGGACGTCCGGGGGCAGGGCTGCGAGCTCCTCGGCCAGGAAATCCCGCACGTCGGCGCGCAAATCGGCGCGCGCGGCGGTTTCGGCCACCACCGGAAAGCGGAAACGATCACCGGCCGTGGCCGGTTCGGCGAGACCGAGCAGCGGTTCATCCGTCGCCAGCCGCCACAGGCTACCCCGCGTCAGCACGTCAGCCCCCAGCCGTGCCTGCCAATCATGTTCGCTGCCGGCCATATCGCGGCGCTGCCATAGCGCACGGGTGAACAGGTGCAGCCGGTGTTCCGCCGTCACGCCGATGGCGCCGTGCAACTGGTGCGCCAGGGCTGCGACCACGCCGGCCGCTCCGCTGGCGCGGGCCTTGCCGGCGGCAACCATCGCCCAGTTTTCACCCGCCAGCCCCAATCCTGCCAGCCCGACCGCCGCGCCGGCTGCAGCGGTTTCGGCCGCCATCTGCGCCAGGCTGTGCTGCACCGCCTGATTTTTCGACAGCGGCTTGCCGAACTGCTGGCGCGTCTGGGTCCACTCCAGGGTCAGCGCCAGCACGGTTTCGGCGAGGCCGGCGATCTCGGCGCTGGCCAGCGCCGGCGCCCACAGTTCGGCCGGACACTCTGGCGCCGCGTCGATCATCGCTTCGGCCAGCGGCCACGGCGCGCCGGCCTTGCCGTGCGCGCGGGCGATGGCCAGCACGGTCGCCGCATCCAGCGCCAATCCGCCCGCCGCTTCACTGGCCAGCGCCAGCGGCAGGCCGGCGGCGGTGATGGCGTCCCAGCCGTCCGCTCGGCCGCCTGCACGCGCCGCGCGCCGGCGCGCGTCGGTCGCTTCATGCGCGAGCAGCCGGCTCACTTGATCGATCAGCACATCATCCATGGCCCCAGCTTAGGCGCAGCTTTCCTCTGCGCACAGGCTGGAGTTTCCGCCAGCCATTGCAGCCCGCCATTGCGGCTCCCCATTGCCCCTCTGCGCCGCCTCGTCCACGATTGCGCCATGCTTTCGGTGCTCGACATGTTTCGCGTGGGCGTTGGCCCGTCCAGTTCGCACACGGTAGGGCCGATGCGCATTGCGCTGCGCTATGGCCAACGGCTGGCGCGGCGGCGCTGGCCGGAGGGTGCGCGGGTGGTGGTGACGCTGCAAGGCAGTCTCGCCTTCACCGGCCATGGTCACGGCACGCTGCGCGCGACGGCGCTGGGGCTGCTGGGCCATGCGCCGGAAACGTTCGACGCGGTGCAGGCTGAGCGCGATCTCGCCGCGCTGGAGCGGACGCGGGAGCTGAGTGGCCTCGCCTTCGATCCCGCCACCGATATAAGCCTCGATTTCGACACCCGCGATCTGCTCCACCCCAACGCCATGCGCCTCGCCGTGCTGGCCGGCGGGCAGACGCTGGCCGAAGAGGAGTGGTTCTCCACCGGCGGCGGCTTCATCGCCAGCCGGCGCCAGCTGGAACAGGCCGCCCCGGCCGATCGGGTAGTAACGGGCCGCGACGTGCCGCACCCCTTCGCCAGCGCCGCCGAACTGCTGGCCATTGCCGAGGCGACAGGCCAGAGCCTGGAAACGATCGTGCTGGACAATGAAGACGCCATCCGCCTCCGCGCCGAGACTTTGGCCGGGCTGGATCATGTTGCCGCCGTGATGCTGGCTTGCATCGATCGCGGCCTGACGACCGAAGGCATATTGCCCGGTGGCCTGAAGGTGGAACGCCGCGCGCCCTCGCTGTGGCAGCAGTTGCAGCAAGGCCGCAGCGCCAACGAGCCGGAGCGGTTGTTCGACTGGCTCAACGTCTATGCCATGGCGGTGAACGAGGAAAATGCGGCCGGTGGCCAGGTGGTGACCGCGCCCACCAATGGTGCGGCTGGCATCCTGCCCGCCGTGATGAAGCATTATTGCGAAGGGGCGGAACAACGCCGGCGCTTCCTCGCCACTGCCGGCGCCATTGGCCTACTCTACAAGCAGCGCGCGTCGATCTCCGGGGCGGAAATGGGCTGCCAGGGCGAAGTGGGTGTCGCCTGCTCGATGGCAGCAGCGGGGCTGGCGGCGGTTTGGAATGCCTCGCCCACACAAGTCGCCAACGCCGCCGAGATCGGCATGGAGCATAATCTGGGCCTGACCTGTGATCCCGTTGGCGGTCTGGTGCAGATCCCCTGCATCGAACGCAACGCCATCGGCGCCGTGAAGGCCGCCAACGCCGCTCGGTTGGCGCTGCATCGGCCCGGCCTGAGCCGTGTCAGCCTTGATCAGGTGATCGAGACGATGCGCCAGACCGGTATCGACATGAGCCACAAGTACAAGGAAACCAGCCAGGGCGGCTTGGCCGTGAACGTGGTGGAGTGCTGAAATGACCGTGACACTGAACGTGGCGGACCATATCGCCACCATCACCCTCAATCGCCCGGAAAAGCGCAATGCGCTGAGCCAGGCGATGCTGGCGGAACTGGAGCGGCTGGCGGACAGTTTGCGTGGGAGCGGCGATGTGCGTGCGGTGGTGCTGCGCGGGGAGGGGACGGATTTCTCCGTTGGCGCCGATATTGGCGAGATGGAAGGCCGGCTGGCGGCACCCGCGCCCCTGGCCGAAGCCCGCCGCGCGGCGCAACTTGGTGCGCGGGTGATGCGGGCAATAGCTGGCATTGATCAGCCGACCATCTGCGCGCTGAAAGGCGTGGCCACCGGCGGCGCCACCTGCATCGCCACCGCCTGCGATTTCCGGGTGGCGGCTGCAGGTTCGCGGCTGGGCTACGGGGAGGTGAAGATCGGCATCAATCTGATGTGGAACGCGTTGGGGCCGCTGATCGAACTGGTCGGGCCGGCCCGCGCCAAGCGGCTGGTGATGACGGGCGCGCTATTTGATGTCGAAACCCTGGCCGGCTGGGGCCTGATAGATGAAATTGTGCCGGCCGGCGCCGAGGATGCGCGGGCGCTGGCCCTGGCTGCCGACTATGCCGCGCTGCCGCCGATGGCCGTGCAGATGATCAAGCGCAGCATCAACGCCGTTTCGGGCGCACTCCACGCCGCCGTGCTGCATGCCGATGCCGATCAATGGCTGCTGGCGACGCAAGGCGCGGATTTTGCCGAGGCGCTGGCCGCCTTTCGCGAGAAACGCCCCGGGCGATTCAGCGGAAACTGACGCTCAAGGTAATTGCCACGCCTCCCTCGCCGCCCGATGATGAGCCATCACGGGGAGAACTTCATGCTTGTCATCCGCCTGCTCTGCATCGTCATCTTTGCCAGCCTGTCTGTCTACACCGCGCCGGTGCTCATGGCGGAACCGAACCTGTTCCCCGCTTTCTTTAGCGCCATTTCCGGCGGCGGCTGGCAGGGGCAGTTCAACCTCGATTTCATGTTCATGCTGATCTTGTCCGGCCTCTATATCGGCTGGCGGCACCGCGGCACGCCGGCCGGGCTGGCGCTGGCCGTTGTTGCCTTTCTGGGCGGAGCGATGTTCGTGTCGGTCTATTTGTTCGTGCAGAGTTTCCGCTGCAACGGCGACGTGCGCAAACTGCTGGTGGGTTGACTGGAACGCCCGCGCCGCCAATCTGGCGCGGTGAGCATTTTCGCCCTTCATTCCACTGACGCCAGCCTGGTGCTTGAACGGGCGTGCGACGTGCTGTTGTGGCGTCACTTGGGTTTGCCGGTCGAGACCACCGGCCTGCTGCCACTCGCCAGCACGCGCGGCGCGGCGACCTTCAGCCTGGATGAAGATGTGCCCTTTGCCACCGCGCCCGGCCTCGGCTGGTTCGGGCCGCTGGCGGTGTCGGTCACCGGGCGGGTGCTGCGCTGGGCAGTGACGGACGTCGCGGCAGACGCGGACTCGCTGCGTTGCACCCTCAGTAATGCCGACACCGGCCTGCTGCTCGAACAGACCATCTGCGTGCTCCCCGGCGGCGGGTTCGCGATCGCCGCGGCGCTGGGTAACGATGGTCCGGCGCCTGTCACGGTCGATCATTTGGCCAGTGCGCTGCTGCCACTCCCGGCCGGGCTGGATCGCATCCTGTCGTGGCGCGGCCGCCATGCCGCCGAATTCGTCGAGTCCGTGGAACCGTTGCCCGCCCACCAGTGGCGGCGGGAGGGCCGGCGCGGTTTGCCCGGCCATGGTGGTCCGCCCGGCTTGTATCTGCTGGGTCAGGGAGCCGGCTGGGATCAGGGCCTCGTGCTGGCGGCGCAACTGGCTTGGTCAGCCGATACCGCGTTGGCGGTGGAGCGCGACGATGAAGGCCGGCATTTCCTGTCGGCGGGCATGGCAGATGGCTTTATCCTGCAACCGGGTGAACGTTCCGAAGCCCCGCGGCTGCTGCTGGCGATCAGCGGGCAGGGCCGCAACGGCGCCATGCAGCAGATGCACGAGTTGGTGCGCGCACGGCTGGACTGGCCGAAGCTTGACGGTTCCGGGGCGATGCGGCCACGGTCGGTGCATCTAAACAGCTGGGAAGCCTGCTATTTCCGCCACGACGAATCCCGCATTCTTGATCTCGCCCGAGCCGCCGCCGCTATCGGAGCGGAGCGCTTCATCCTTGATGATGGCTGGTTCCTCGGCCGCAATCATGACCGCGCCGGGCTGGGCGACTGGACCGCCGATCCAGCGAAATATCCCGACGGGCTGAAGCCGCTGGCACAGGGCGTCAACGCGCTGGGGCTGGAATTCGGCCTGTGGGTCGAACCGGAAATGGTCAATCCCGACAGTGATTTGTACCGCACCCACCCCGATTGGGCGCTGCATTTGCCGGGTGCGCCGCAGCCCAACGCGCGCAACCAGCTGGTGCTGAACCTGTCGCTGCCGGCGGTGGAGGATTATCTCTTCGCCGCGCTCGACACATTGCTCAGCGACGTGCCGATCGCCTACCTGAAATGGGATCACAACCGCGATCTGGCGCCCGCCGGCGGGCTGGGCCAGGTGCAGGGCCTCTATCGCCTGCTCGCCCGGCTGCGCGCGGCGCACTCGGATGTGGAAATCGAAAGCTGTGCCGGCGGCGGCGGCCGCATCGATGCCGGCATTGCTGCCTTCACCCACCGCTTCTGGACCAGCGACAATCTTGATGCCGTCTCCCGCGCCACCATCCAGCGCGGGTTTCAGGCCTTCTTCCCGCCGGAACTGATGGGCGCGCATGTCGGCGCCAGCCCGGCCCACGCCACCGGCCGCCGCCAGACTTTGGGCTTCCGCGCCGGCGTGGCGTTGCCCGGCCATTTCGGGGTGGAGCTGGACCCGGCCAAGCTGCCCGAAACCGAGCGCGCCGAACTGGCCGGCTGGATCGCTTTCCACAAGCAGTGGCGACACCTGCTGCACGGCCAGACGCTGGTGATGGGCGAGGGGGCGGACGATCTGCTGTGGCAGGCCAGCGGCGATGGTGCTGAGTGGTTGTTGCTGGTCACCCGTATCGCGCCGCCGCAGGATCGCCGGCCGCAGCCGCTGGCGCTGCCGTTCCTGGCTGGTGCCGGGCCGGTCCATGCGCGCCTTCTCGCCCGCGCCGGCACGCTGCCGCACAAGGGGTTTGGCGAAGCGGAATTGCTCGCCCAGCTCTCAGGCGATGGCGTCAGCTTCCCCGCCAATTGGCTGGCCCATTCCGGACTGCCGCTCCCGCCATTGCTGGCGGAAAGCATGGCGGTCTTCCACCTGCGGAATTGAAGCCTTCAGGTCTTTCGAAATTTACCCCAACCCGCTCATGCCGAGCTTGTCTAGGCACGCACTGACTGTGTTGGGTGCCTCGACAAGCTCGGCATGAGCGGGTTGGGGCTTGTGCCGGAGGATCGGCCTCAGCCGTTCCGTCGCGCCAGATATTGCCAGAGGATGCCGCGCTGAATCTCGTTGGTGCCGGCATAGATGGAGCCGGCGCGGTCGTTGAGATATTTGGGAAAGGCTTTCGCCGCCCATGCCGGGCCAATACCCAGGCCATCGGCAGGCGCGGTGAAGCCGGGCACCGGGCCGCCGGGCAGGGTGAAGTGCGGCTGATAGGCTTCCACCCAAGGCAGGGCGGCTTCCACTTCCAGTTCGGTGAGCCGCTGGCTGAGTTCGGTGCCCAATATCTTCAGCGCGCTGGCCATCGGCCCGGGGGCGGCGCCGTTGGACAGGCCGGCGTTGAACTGCAGTTCCAGCGCATCGAGCGCCTCGATCTCGGTGCGCAAGGCGGCGATCCGCCCCGGCATCGCCTGGCCGGTTTCGGCGAGGTGCACCACCAGCATATCGACCCGCTTCACCAAAGACGGCGCATAGGCATGGCCGCCGCGTTCGAACTCCATCAGATATTTGGCCACTGTCCAGCCATCGTCAATGCGGCCGACGACATTGGCCACCGGCACCCGCACTTCATCGAAGATCACTTCGTTCTGCACATGCTCGCCCGAAAGTGACACGATGGGGCGCACGGACACGCCCGGCGTTTTCATGTCGATCAGCAGGAAGGTGATGCCGAGCTGCGGCTTCTCCAGCCTTGCGGTGCGCACCAGGCAGAAGATCCAGTCCGCATAATGGGCGTGCGTCGTCCAGATCTTGCGGCCGGTGCAGATGAAATCATCGCCGTCACGCTCCGCCTTCATCTGCAGTGAGGCGAGGTCCGATCCGCTGTTCGGTTCCGAATAGCCCTGGCACCAGAATTCATCGCCGGCCAGCATCGGAGGCAGGAAGCGGCGCTTCTGTTCTTCGGTGCCATAATGCAGCAGCACCGGCCCGCACATGCCCAACCCCATCGGGGAGAGTGGCGGCGCACCGGCTTCGGTGGTTTCGCGGGCGAAGATATAGCGTTTGGCTACGCTCCAGTCGCAGCCGCCGGCCTCCACTGGCCAGCTTGGCGCCACCCAGCCCTTGGCATGCAGTTTCTTCTGCCAGGCCAGCGCCACATCGGGCGGCGCATAGACGCTGGTCATGCCGGCGGCGGCCATCTTGAGTTCGGGCGTCAGTTCAGCGGCGAGGAAGGCCCGCACCTCGTCACGAAAAGCCAGATCGTCTGCGCTCCAGGCCAATTGCATCGCCGTTCTCCCTTTCGCTCACCTTGGCCCGAGTGGGCATGGGGCGAAACCGGCGCTTTGGGGAGGCGCGTCAGAAGGCGGCCGGCTTCTCCGCATTCCTCAAGGTCACGCCCAGCCGCGCTGCGACGGCCGGCGCGATGGCACGCATGTCGATCACGCCCAGATCGCGGCCAGCGCTGATGCCTGGGCCATTGGCGATCAGGCTGGCGCGCATCGCCGGCACATCGGGGAAATAGCCGTGCATGCCCTTGGTGGTGGTGGGCTCACCCTGCACGCCATCCAGCTTGCCGCCCATCAGCCAGCCTGGCTGGCAATTCACCCAGAAGGCGGCCTCCGCCGTGCCGCCTGCGGCAGCGATGGCGGCGCTGTCCAACACCCGGTCGATTCCGGCGGCGGGATCGGCGGCAACCTCGGCCAGTACGGCGGCGACCTTGGCTTTCAGGGCGGGATCATCGGGCCGTGCCAGACGGATCGCGGCGCTGCCCCCGGCGGTCCACGGGATGGCGTCCCAACTGGCGATGGCGTTGCCGTTCAGCAGGATCAGCCCGGCCTTGATGAACGGCACGAACAAATTGGTGGTGCGGCTGGTCGGTGCAAAGCCATGATCGGAGACGACCACTACCGTCGTTTGCGCGTTGATGGCGCGGGCCGCAGCGACCAGCTGGCCCACGGCGGCATCGATCCGCACCAGCACGGCACGCGCAGCGGGTGAATCCGGCCCGGCTTCGTGCTGTTCATGATCAAAACCGGTCAGGTAGACGGTGGCGAAATCCGGCTTCACCCGGCGCAGCAGGGCAATGGCCTGGGCGGTGCGGCCTTCGTCGCCGGCGATGCTTTCGTCCTTGCCGGTGGGGTAGGGGCCGGCTTCCGCAAGCGGCAGGCCGGGGGTGGACAGGGCGGCCATCAATTTGTCGTCATCGGGCAGGCCGGTGCGCCAGATCTGTGGCAGGTTGGCAGTGAGGCCAGCGACGCCCACGCTCACCGGCCAGTGGACATTCACCACGGTGCGCCCGGCGTGGGCAGCAGCCTGCCACAGCGTTTGCGCCTTGATATCGCTGGCATACCAGTACCAGCCATCAGCATTGCCGCGCAGCGGATCAAAGGTGAGATTGTTGCCGATCCCGTGCTGGCGCGGTGTCGTGCCGGTGATCAGCGTCGTGTGGCTGGGGTAGGTGACGGTGGGCAGAACGCCAGTTACTACCGCGCTCACGCCGCCCGCTGCCAGGCCGCGCAGGATCGGTAGATCAAGGCCGTTGTCGCGGCGCTGCCATTCCTGTGGGCGCAGGCCATCGATGGCAATCATCAGCACCGGAGGTGCCGCAGCGGCGGGCAGGGCAAACAGGGCGATGGTGAGGGCGAGGATGGTCTTCATGGCGATGCCATGCCGCAACCATGTTGCAGATGCGTGACCCTACTCCCAATCGCGCACGCGCAGGCCGGCTTCGAACATGCCGCGCGCGCGCAGACGGGGGCTGAGGAAATCGTAGAAGAACCAGTCCTTCACCGCATAGGGGGTGAGGGCATAGGTCAGCCGTTCGACAAGATTCCAGCGCACATGGCCTTTCACCTGGCGGCGCGGGGCGGGCCAGCAGACATGATCGGCCGCGTGGGTGAGGCGGCCCTGTTTCAGCACGCGGTGGATGAGTTCATGGTCGTACAGCACGAACGGCCAATCATCGCTCTTGGGGCCACCGCAGGCGACCAGCGGCGCGATGCGGAAGGCCTGGCCGAAGGTGCCCGTGTGGCCCTGGCCGGTGAGCAGGCTGGCGGTGAGCGCCATGCGGTGCCGGATGATGCGGTTCTTGGGGCTGTCGTAGGGGCCATAGATGTCGAAGGCCTGCACGCCGACGACGCGCTTGTCCGTGCCGAGCAATTCGTCGGCGCGGCTGATGTAATGCGGCGGGTAAAAGGTATCGGCATCCCAGAAGGCGATGTTTTCGGCGCCCAGTTCCTGCGCGATGGCAAGGCCGCGACGCAGGGCAAAGGTGTGGCCCTGGTTGGTTTCGCTGACCAGCATGGCGCGCGGTTTGTCCTTGATGGCATCGGCCACGATCTGCGGGCTGGCATCGGTGGAAGCGTTGTCCACACACACCAACATGATGTCGTCGCGGTCCTGCGCCAGCGCGCATTGCACGGTGGGCGCGATATAGTTCGCCTCGTTGTAGAAGGCGATGACGACAACCCATTTGGGGCGGAAAGCGGTGGCCATGGCCGCTGCCTTACGGCGGCGATGCTTGACCGGCAAGCCATCGCCCGGCACGGCTGTTGCCGATGCTTTCGAACGCTGATCTGGCGCGGCTGGTGATGCCGCTGGCCATCGGCCTGTTGATCGGGCTGGAACGCGGCTGGCAACAGCGCAGCGCCCGGCCCGGCAGCCGGGTGGCAGGCCTGCGCACCTTCGGCCTGTTCGGGCTGATTGGTGGGCTGGCGGGCTTTGCCGCTGGCATGACGCAAGGCTGGGCGGTGTCTGCCGTGCTGCTGCTGGCGGGCTGTGCGCTGGTGATCATCGGCTATCGGCGGGACAAATCCCCCAGCGCCACCACCGAAGCCGCCGCGCTGGTCACGCTGGGCCTGGGCTGGCTCGCTGGGCATGGCCTGCCGGTGCCGGCGCTGGCGTTGGCGGTGGTGACCGCCTTCTTGCTGGCGCAGCGGCAGCGGCTGCACGCCTGGATTGAGGGGCTTTCCGAAGCCGATTTCCATGCCGTGGTGCTGTTCGCGGTGATCGCCGGTGCGCTGTGGCCGGTGCTGCCGGATCGCGCCATGGGCCCGATGAACGCCTGGAACCCGCGCGAATTGTGGCTGGTGGTGGTGGTGGTGTGCGCGATCAGCTTTGCCGGCTATGTCTTGGGGCGGCGGCTGGGGCCGGAGCGCGGCGTGTTGGCGATGGCGGCGGTGGGGGCGATTTACAGCAGCACGGCCGTCACCGCCGCCCTGGCGCAGCGGATCAAGACGGAACCTGAATCCCGCCCACGCCTGGCCGCCGGCATCGCCATCGCATCGACGGTGATGTTCCTGCGCACCGGGCTGCTGGTGGGCCTGCTGGTGCCCTTTGCGCTGATCGGCTTTGCACGCGTGGTGGGGCCGGCGGCGCTGGTGGCGTTGCTGCTGGCGTGGTTGCTCGCCCGCCGCGCCGCCGTGGCCCCTGCCGGCGACGCACCAACGGGCAACCCCTTTGCCCTGCTGCCGGCGCTGGGCTTTGCGGTGCTGGTGGCGCTGGTGCAACTGGTCGTCCAATGGATGCAGGTGCGATTTGGCGGCAGCGGGGTGGCCATCACGCTGGCGCTGGCCGGCGCCATGGATGTGGATGCTGCCATCGTCGCCCTGCGCGGCCTGCCGCGCGGCAGCATAACCCCCGGTCTGGCCGGCACCATCCTGGCGCTGCCGGTGCTGCTCAACACGCTGCTGAAACTGGGTGTGGTGCTGGTCACCGCCGGGCCCGCCGGCTGGCGAGCAGGCCTGTCGCTGGCGCTGGCGGCGCTAGCGATGCTGCTGGGCTATGCCGTGGTGGTGCCGGGGCTGCTGCCATGATCGCTGCTGCTGCCCGCTGCCTGCCGTTGCGGCCATTGTTCATCACCACCTTGTTTTCGGGCAGTTTCCTGCTGTTCTTGGTGCAGCCGCTGTTCGGCCGCATCGTGTTGCCGGTGCTGGGTGGATCGCCGTCGGTGTGGAACACGGCAATGCTGTTCTATCAGGCGGCGTTGCTGGCCGGCTATGTCTATGCCGATTGGTTGCAGCGGCTGCCGGTGCGGCGGCAGTTGTTGCTGCATCTTGGCCTGTTTGCCGCGGCCGCGCTCACCTTGCCGATCGGCATGGCGGGCTGGTTCCCGGCGGCGGGCGCGGACGATCCTTCGCTGTGGCTGATCGGCTTGCTGGCCGCATCGATCGGGCCGGTTTTCCTGGCGGTTTCAGCACAGGCGCCGCTGATGCAGGCCTGGTTTGCCCGCACCGATGATGGTGATGCCGTCAATCCCTATTTCCTCTACGCCGCCTCCAATCTCGGCAGTTTTGCCGCGCTGATCGCTTATCCCTTGCTCGTCGAGCCGCTGGCCGGGCTGGAAACGCAGCGCATCGGCTGGTCGGCTGCCTTTGTCGCCCTCGCGGCACTTATGGCGCTGTGCGGGCTGGCGGCGGGCGATGGTGCGGCGGCAGTGCCGGTGCCGCGCCCGTTCATTCCGTTGATCCGGCGAGTGCGCTGGGCGCTGCTGGCTGCGGTGGCGTCCGCGCTGCTGCTCTCCACCACGACCCACCTCACCACCGATATCATGGCGATGCCGCTGCTGTGGGTGGTTCCGCTGGCGCTCTATCTGCTCAGCTTTGTCATCGTGTTCTCTGCCGCCGGGCCGCGCCTTGCCGGCCTGGCGCAACGGGCCACGCCGCTGGCGCTGGTGCTGCTGGGGAGCTGGGTCTGTCTGGCCGGCAGCGGCCCGGGCGTTGCCACATTGTTTGCCATCGCGGGCCTGGCGCTGTTGCTGCTGATCACCGTGGCTCTGCACGGCGCGCTGGCGGCAGACCGCCCCGAAGCCGCCGGCCTCACCAGTTTCTATCTGTGGATGTCGATCGGCGGCGCACTGGGCGGGCTGTTCTGTGCGCTGTTGGCACCGCTCACGCTGGATTGGCCGTGGGAACATCCGCTGCTGCTGCTGGCCGCCGCTGCGCTGCTGCCGGGCCGTTTGTGGCTGAAAGGCCGCTGGTGGCTATTGCTGCTGCCGGCCATCGCACTGTTGTGCTGGGCGGCGGCGACGCGGCTGGGCAGCGTTGGCCTGGATCGCAGCCAGGCCTGGCCGTGGACCAGCATGGCCTGCGTGGGCGTGGCTGGCGTGTTGGCGCTGTTGCTGCAAGGCCGGCGCTGGGCCTTCACGGCGGCGCTGGCCTGCCTGATGGCGGCATTGGGCGGCGCCATCCAGCTGGAAACCAGCCTTTCGGGCCAGCGCCAGCGCAGCTTTTTCGGGGTCTATACCGTGTCGCAGCGCCCGGCCGCTGGCTATGTCGCATTGCTGCACGGCACCACCATGCACGGCGGGCAATCGCTGCGGCCCGATCTGCAGACCACGCCGATGACCTATTATGTGGCAGGGTCCGGCATCGGTCGGGCACTGGCGCAGATGGACAGCAGTGCGCGCATTGGTGTCGTCGGGCTGGGCACCGGCACGCTCGTCTGCCACGCCAAGCCCGGGCAACACTGGACCGCGTGGGAAATTGATCCGCTGATCGTGACCATTGCGCGCCGCGACTTTAGCTACATCAGCCGGTGCAAGCCTGATCTGGCTATCGTGATCGGGGATGCGCGCCTTACGCTGGCAGAGGCACCACCAGAGGGCCTTGATCTGCTCGCCATCGATGCCTTTTCCTCTGATGCCATTCCGCTGCACTTGATCACCCGCGAAGCCTTCGGCCTTTATGGCCGGGCATTGACGCAAGATGGCCTGCTGCTTGTCCATATCTCCAACCGCTTCCTCGATCTGGAACCGGTGCTGGCGGCGTTGGCACGGGTGGGCGGCTGGCAAGTGAAGGTGCTGGCGATGCCGGCACCGCGCTTCGACGGCCGGGGCTGGGTCACGGCTGGCTCCACCTGGGTGGCGCTGTCCCGCGATCCGGGCCGGCTTCAGGCGCTGGTGGCGGCGGGCGGTGTCTGGCGACCAACCCGCACTCAGAAGGGGCTGACGCCGTGGAGCGATGATTTCGCCTCGGTGCTGCCGGTCTTGCGCTGGCGGCGTGATTGATGGCCGCTGCACGGGTTGATTGGCAGGCCCCGTGCCATTAGGGGTTGCCCTCATGGCGCGCACCCCCTCCCACCCCGCATTGGCAGATGGCGCGCATCCCTTTCCGCACGATCATCTGCTCGGCATCGCCCAGTTGAAGCCGTGGGAAATCGCCTTCCTGCTCGATGAAGCCGAACAATGGGTGGAGATGAACCGGGCGCGCACCGCCAAGCGCGACGATCGTCTGGCCGGCCTCACCCAGATCAATGCTTTCTTTGAAAACTCCACCCGCACGCTACTCAGCTTCGAGATCGCCGGCAAACGGCTTGGCGCTGATGTGGTCAATCTCGGCGTGTCCGGCTCCAGTGTGAAGAAGGGCGAGACATTGCTCGATACCGCGCTGACGCTGAATGCGATGCACCCAGACATGATCGTGATCCGCCACGGATCATCCGGCGCGGTGCAGCTGATTTCGGAAAAGGTCGATTGCCCGGTCTTGAATGCCGGCGACGGCCGCCACGAACATCCAACCCAGGCGCTACTTGATGCGCTCACAATCCGCCGCCGCAAGGGCCGCATCGCCGGGCTGCGCGTGGCGATCTGCGGCGATATCCTGCACAGCCGGGTGGCCCGTTCCAATTTCCAGCTGCTGGCCAGCCTGAGCGCCGAAGTGCGCGCCGTCGCCCCGCCCACGTTGCTCCCCGATGGCCTTGATGGTTATGCCGTGCAAAGCTTCACTGACATGGATGCCGGCCTCGCCGGTGCCGACGTGGTGATGATGCTGCGCCTGCAGACTGAGCGGATGGAGGGCGCCTATGTGCCGAGCCCGAGGGAATATTTTCGCTTCTACGGCCTTACCGAAGCCCGGCTGGCCAAGGCCGCGCCCGATGTGCTGGTTATGCACCCCGGCCCGATGAACCGCGGCGTGGAGATCGACGGGGCGATTGCCGACGATATCGCCCGCAGCGCCGTTACCGAACAGGTGGAAATGGGTGTTGCGGTGCGCATGGCCTGCCTTGATGTGCTCACCCGGCGGCGGCGCGGTGTGGAAGGTTGGGTATGATGCCCAGCGCCCCACTCGCGCTCACCGGCGCTCGCGTCATCTGCCCGGCAACCGGGCACGACGCCCTTGCCACTATACTGCTGAAGGATCGCAAGGTTGCCGGTATCGGTCAGTCCGAACCGCCGTCTGACGCCACTGTGATCGACGCACGTGGACTGGTCGTCGCGCCCGGGATCATCGATGCTGGCGTGTTCAAGGCCGATACCGCTGCCGCCAACGCGGGCGGCATCACCCGCATGGTGCTGATGCCCGATCAATCGCCGCCGCTCGATGAGCCGGCGCTGGTCGCCTACGCCCAAGGCTCCGGCAAGCCCGATGTGTGGGTGCACCCGCTCGCCGCTGCCACGCGCGGTCTGAACGGCGAGGAACTGGCCGAAATCGGTCTGGCCAAGGCCGCCGGCGCCGTGGGTGTCGCCACCGGCCGCCACGCCATCGCCGATGCCCGCGTCATGCATCGCCTGCTCGCCTATGCCCATGGCCATGGTCTGACGGTGGTGAGCCATGCCGAAGACCCGGCGTTGACCGCCGGCGCCGTCGCCACGGCTGGGGAATATGCAACGCGGCTGGGGCTGGCCGCCGCGCCGGCCTTTGCGGAAAGTATGGCCATCAGCCGCGATTGCCGCCTTGCCGAAGCAACGGGCGCGGCGCTGCACATCCGGCAGGTCACCACTGCCGAAGGGTTGGCCGTGATCGCTGCAGCCCGGGCGCGTGGCGTCGACGTCACCGCCGGCATCACACCCGCACATCTTTATCTGAACGACATGGCGGTTGCGGGTTTCCGCAGCTTTGCCCGCCTGTCGCCGCCCCTGCGCGATGAGCGGGATCGGCTGGCCGCCATCGAAGGCGTGCGTGCCGGCCTGATCACCATCCTCTCGTCCGGCCATGATCCGCAAAGCCAGGAAGACAAGCGCCAGCCCTTCGCCGATGCCCGCGCCGGCATGGCCGGTGCCGAAACCCTGCTGGCGCTGGGGCTGGGCCTGGTGCGCGATGAAGTGATCGATCTGCCGCGCTTGTTGTCCATGCTCAGCCTTAATCCGGCCCGCCGTTTTGGTCT
>CALRNJ020000003.1:0-258237 GCA_943369475.1 Sphingomonas paucimobilis
CGCCGTGCGCGCCCCAATGGTTGGCTGTTCCAGAGCAAGGCCGCGGTCCTTGCCGAACTCGTGCGCGGGTTCGGGGAGCGACGGGTCAGGGCGCGATGCTCTGACCGATCCGGGAGCCGGGGTGCCCCCGCCGACCCGCGACTGACCAACCCTTACTTCGGTGGGGCAAAGCCAGTCGCGGTGAGGTCAACCGGCAGCCGCAAGGCTGCCAAATCGCCAGAGACACCAGCCCTGGTGGCTGCCTGACTTAAAGCGATAGTGCCCTTCCCTTGCATCCCTCTAACGGCTTTGTACCGTTTGTGAGAGGTCCTGACCTGAAGGTGATGAAGTGAGCCACCGAAGACTGCTCGGCCGTTCAGACCCCGAGGTGATCGGTGATGAGGGACCGAACCGTTTACAGCCAAGTCTACTGACCAGCTCTGTTTATGGCCTTGGGGGAGATGATGTCTTTGTCATTCGAGAGGGCGTCAGCGCGTCTTTCGCTGGGGGTGCGGGCAACGACAGTTATACTTATGCAAATAACGCAACAACCTATATCCTCGAGGCGGGTAATTCGAGTAAAGACATTTTCAATGAACGATTTGATTTATCATTTTCGGACGTAGAATATTTAGAAATCGATGATCGTCATTTGGTCATATCGCGATCAAATGGAACAGCGGAAACATCGGTTGTTATATTTGACTGGGAATTACCGCAAAATCAGATCGAACGTTGGCAGGTCAGTGCAACCGAAAGCCTCACGTTCGATGAATTTCGTCGATTTGTGCTGACCAACGAGCGCTATTTGGGGTCATTGACAGCCGAGGCCGCCTTTGGTGCCCAGACTGCCACCGAGTTTCGCCAATCCTTTACCCGGTTAAGCCAGAATGCGCGCGACTATGAGGTGGGCAGCGCACAAACACCCGCGCTTCGGATTTCTGAAGCACGGGCTGTTGAAGGGGACACGCAAGCCCAGACTTTGACATTTACGATCTCGCTGTCGCAAGCGGCGAGCAGCGATGTGTCGTTTCGGCTTTCAACGATCGACAATACAGCGCTGGCAGGCCTCGATTATAACGCGCTTGATCAGACCGTCACGATTGCGCGCGGGCAAACCAGCACCACGGCGACAGTGACTGTGCGCCCGGATCTCTTGCGCGAAGGGCCGGAGGATTTCTTCATTGTCGCCAGCGATATTCGCGGCGCGCGCACCGCTGACGGTTTGTCGCTCGCTTTTGCTATTGGCACAATTGAAGACAATGAAGCGGGCACATTGCCCACATTGCGCCTGTCCAACGTTGCGTTGACCGAAGGGAGCAGCAGCGTTGCTCGCTTTTCGGTATCGCTTTCAGCACCTGTCCCCAACGACATCATTTTTGCCGCGCGAACGCAGGCGGCGACGGCGCTTGCCGGCGCGGATTACACACACATCGAACAGTTGGTCACAATCCGGGCTGGCTCAACCAGCATTGTCATCGATGTTCCCATTTTGTCCGACACAATTGCGGAGTCTGACGAGGTTTTTCGTCTGGATTTGTCGCGCCCACAAGGGGCGACCTTTCCCAACGCCGAGGCACAATTGTCAGGGACGGCGACCATCCGGGATGATGACCGGCGCAATCTGCCCAATGACACGCTTTTTTCCCAACAATATCATTTGCTCAACACAGGCCAGTCAGCTGGTCTGCCTGGCGCCGACCTGAACCTCATGCCCCTTGCCGGCCAGTACACGGGCAGCGGTGTCAACATTCTCGTGGTCGATCAAGGGATTGATTATACGCATCGCGATTTTTTGGCAGCGGTTAACCGGTCCACCGCTCGCGGTGTCACAGCGCCCGTTGATGATGCATTTCCGATCCGCGATGGTGATGCTCATGGCACAGTTGTCGCGGGTATCATCGGCGCACGGGCTGGCGACAGTTTTGGCGTCTCCGGGGTCGCGCCCCAGTCCCAGCTGCATGGGTTCCGTTTGGACTTTGGGACGGCGCGGGACTTCTTTGCCGATCTGACGGCGAGCTTTGTGCACGCTGCACTTTTCGACATAGCCAATTACAGTCTGGGTTTCATCGCGCCGTTTGCAGACAGCGTGTTTGACCCCAGGACAAACAGCATGCTTTCGGCCCTGAGCGCGGCCGTTGCAGACGGCCGCAGTGGTCTCGGCACTGTGGTTGTGTTTGCAGCAGGGAACCGTTTTGATAGCGGTTCGGACGTCAATCTCTACGGACTGCAGAGCTCGATCAATGTGATCACTGTCGCGGCGTTGGACCGCAACGGGACATTTTCGAGCGTTCGCGACGAAAATGGATATTCAACGTCCGGCGCAGCCATTTTGGTCAGTGCGCCAGGGTCTGCCATTCTTTCAACCGATCTTGTTGGTAGCCGCGGCTACTCGTCCACCGATCATACCATCGGTAGTGGCACGTCATATGCCGCCCCGATGATTGCTGGCATCGTTGCGCTGATGCTCGAAGCCAATTCGAGGCTGGGATATCGTGATGTTCAGGACATCCTTGCGCTGACCGCACGCCAGAACGACCAGAGCGATGCAGACTGGGAGTTTAATGGCGCTCGTACCTTCAATGGCGGCGCCGCTCACTTCAACACCAACTACGGCTTTGGGGTCGTTGATGCCCATGCTGCCGTCAGGCTGGCCGAGACATGGGTGTCGCAGTCGCAGACGGCGGCGAACAGGGTCGTTACCGCCCTGCCCATCACCGGCGGCGTGATCGATGCCGCCGGCAGTCGGTTCACGGTCAGGGTCAATGATCCGATTGATCTGCAACATGTCCGCGTGCAGCTGGATTTCAGCTTCACGCGTTTTAGCGACATTGCCGTCTTCCTGATTTCGCCTTCGGGGACAATCTCGGAGCTGCTGTTCCGGCCAACGGGCGGTGACATCACGTCGATTTCACAAAGCATCCAGCTCACCAGCGTTCACTTCTGGGGCGAAAATCCGGTTGGTGAGTGGCAGCTGGTTATCCGTGACCTGGGCACCAACCCGGCCATCGATACGGGCGTTTTGCGGTCTGCAAGCTTGGTTTTGGTCGGATCGCAAGCCAATGCCGATGATGTCTATGTCTATACAGACGCGTTCACCAGCCTGGCGCTCGCTGACCTCAGCCGGCGCACGCTGGATGATGCCGATGGACTGACCACGATCAATGTGTCGGCGGTGACAACGCCCAGCATCGTTAATCTGGCCACATGTCAGGCCACTCTGGGTGGCACGGAACTCTCCATCACAGCGCGCACCACGGTGTCTGCGGTTTACGCCGGGGACGGTGACGATCAGCTCACCGGCTCTGACCGGGATGAAACCCTGTTTGGCGGCCGCGGTGCTGACGATGTCGTTGGCGCTGCTGGTAATGACATTTTGTGGGGACGAGAGGGCAATGACACGCTTGGCGGTGGTATCGGCAACGATCTGCTGGTTGGCGGAACGGGTAATGACCTGCTCGATGGCGGCGACGGTCGCGATGTTGTCTTTTACAATCTTGATCCTGTCAGTGCGGGTGTGCGCATTGATATGCGCTCAGGCCAGGTCACAGGGCCCGACGGCACGGATATACTCTCCAGCATTGAGGGGGTCTGGGGGTCGGCGTTTGCCGACCAATTCTTTGGCAGTGATGCCGCCGATTACTTCGTCGGGGACCGCGGGAATGATGTTGCCGATGGCGGCGGCGGTTTTGACATTTTTCAGGTCAACGACGATTTTCTCGATGCGGTTCTCTATTTTCTCGACAGTGAGCTGTTCATTTTCACGCCTGATGACGGGCTCGACCAGCTGCTGGCATTTGAATCGGTCACCTTTGTTGGCGACATCTCGACCACCCGGGACCTGGCAACGCTCAAAGCCAGCCCGGCACCGACTATCACGGCCTTCTCGCCCGCCGATGGGGCAATCAATGTTGCCGCCAACAGCAACATCAGCGTCACTTTCAGTGAGGCCATTGGCGCTGGCTTTGGCAGCGTGGAACTTCGATTGGGTTCGCCAACCGGCACACTGGTCGAAGCCTTTTCCATAGGCAGCAGTCCGCGGCTTGCATTCAGCGGATCGACACTGTCGATTGACCCGACCAGCAACTTTGAAGCGAACACGCGCTATTTCGTCGTGCTGCCCGGCGGCATTGTGAAAGATGCGGACAATAATGGCTTTGCCGGCACGAGCAGTTTTGATTTCGTCACCGCGCCGCCGCCCGATACGACGCCGCCTTTGGTCTTCTCACTGTTGCCTGCTGATGGCTCCACCGGGGTTGCGGTGGGCAGCAACATCTCTTTGACGTTCAACGAGACAATCGCGCGCGGATCGGGCCGTATTGAACTGCGCGCAGGGTCGGCCAGTGGCACGCTGGTTGAAAGCTTCGATGTTGCCTCCAGCAACCGCATCAGCGTTTCTGGCAGCACCGTGACGATTGACCCGTCAGCCACTCTTGCCGCTGACACCAGCTATTTTGTTGTTCTGCCCACTGGGGTCATCCAAGACGCTGCCGGCAATGGCTTTGCGGGCACCAGCAGCTATGATTTCCGGACGGCCGCTCCCGCCAGTTTCCGGCTGATTGCCCCTGATGGCTGGTCCGGCGCCGTTGGCGGCAATGGCGCGGTCTTTGGCACTGCAGGCGTTCAGGACATAACGCTGCTTTCTGGCGCGCTCACGTTTGACGCGTCTTTCAATCGCGGCGGTGACGTGTTGCGCTTTGCAGGCCCGGCCAGCGCCTACACGATTGCGCGTGACGGTTCATCGGCCCGTATCGGGTCAGCGGCGGGTGTCTCGGCAGCAGTGCCCGTGGGCGTCACCGGCCTGTTCCAGAGTTTTGCTGATGGCGCACGCCAACTGGCGTTTTCAGACGGCAACTTCCGGATTGGCACGCAGGTTTTCGGCAGCGTGGCAATAGCCATCACAGCGGCTGCGGTCGCAGAGCCTCTGCCCACAGCCGTTGACGTTGATGCACGCGCCACTGTGATCCTGTCTGGTGGGGATTTGGCGCCTGGCCTGGCTGCGACGGTGACCATTGCGGGCCGCGCAACTGTCTTTGGATCACTCGGCTCCGATGTCGTTGCGATTGCGCCAAACCAGCATGCCGCGATCGCATTTGATACCTCGTTCAACCGCGGTGGTGATGTGATTGTGCTGCCCAACCGAGCCGATGCCTATACGGCTTCAGTTATTGGTTCGTCGGTGCTGCTGACGGGGGCTACCCAGTCGCTGACCATTCCGATCGGTATCACATCTCTGACGCTGCGTTTTATCGACGGCGAACAGGATATGCATTTTGCTGATGGCGCGTTCCGCATCGGCCAGCAGGTGATTGGCGGAACCGCGACCCAGCTGACGGGCGCCATTGCCACTGTATCACTTGATGTCGGCACCGACACCAGCGTGGCCATCGTGAATGCCCAGGTTGGTAACATCCTTTTTACAGACGATGCACGGATGGCGAGCAATGTCAGGATTGATGGTTTTGCAAGCGGTGACCGCATTCGCGTGACCGGTGGAACAGCGGCCAATTACAGCTTCAGCACCGGTGACCTTGACGGCGATGGGGTCGCGGATGACCTGCGCCTCGTGTTCAACAACGCCCCAGCGGGCGTCATCAACGACATCCGGATCACCAATGTGGTCAATCCCACGGCCTTAGTGTTCGATCAGGCATCAGCGATCACGGCTGTAGGCTACGCGTTTATCGAGTTTGGTTGAATTGAATCAGCCGGAGGGGTCGGAGCGTCAGATGCGCCAAGGGCGATCTGACGGAGGCTGAAGACTGCCACCGCCACATCTCCAACAAGTCGAATCCTCGCTTCAGGCCGTTGCCCATGCTGCTGGCATGCGCACAGGAGGGCAGAGCGTTGAAAGCCCGCTAAACAACGCCAACTGAGACCATTCCATGAAAACACGGAGTCGAGGTGTCGCTGGCGGCCCGCCTGTCTGTGCCAATCCAAGTCATGCTCGCCAGGCGGCGTTTCTGCTCTACGACGGCATTATCGCTGAAAATGACCTGATGCGGCCCGCTCAAGCAATAGCTTGGACGCCCTTGCGATCAATTACGTCGAGCAGGCGCGCTGAAGGACCGCTAGGTCTCTTCACACCTTGTTCCCACTGAGAAACCGTTGACTTCCCGACGCTCATGAGGAGCGCAAACACCGGCTGCGACATCCGCGTTTTCTCGCGGATACGACGGACGTCTTCAGCGCTAAAGGTGCGCTTCTTGGGCAGGCAGAGTTCGTCCATCACGCGCATGGTGATGTCATCCATGGCGCCGACCTTGTGGAGGTCCTTTGCCATATCGTGTGCCATGGTGAGGATTTCGCTCATTCTACGCACTCCAACTCAATAATTGTGCCCAGAGCCTTTAACTGTTCGATCTCGGGATCGGTTGTCTCGATGAGAACGGCGGCGTTGGTGCTCAACGCTGTTTTCTCTTTCCCAGAAATGTTCGCAGTTTTGTTCTTTGAAAACCCATGGAGGAAGAACACGCGGTCAGCGTGGGACTTCTTGGATCCCAAGATCGTCCGATAGCCACCGGATTTTCCACCGCCACTGCGCGCCACACGTTTCTTGAAGATATACCCGCCCAGATCAGCATCGACCTGGCCGTCGAACGCTTCCTTGGCAGCTGTGCAGAGGTCGGCTTCGCTAATCCCTTCGCCTGATGCCCAGCGACTGAAGTGTTTTCCTTTGAAGGTCCGCATTGTTGATTCACTGTATTACTTAGTGACACCCTTGTCCAATTCAAGCGAGGGGCTGTAACAGTCACCGCAACAACTACCCAGACCGCGCTATTTCTGTCCATTTTGGCCAGGTTTTTTCGGTTGAACGTGGGGAACATAAAGAGTACATTGCTGTGATGCTGATCGCGCACCGCATTGCGCTGGACCCTTCCAACAAGCAGCGAACCTATTTCGCGCGGGCCTCCGGGGTGGCGCGCTTTGCGTGGAACTGGGCGTTGGCCGAGTGGCAGCAACAGTATGAGGCCCGGAAGACGGATCCGTCATTGCCGCAGCCGTCTGAAGCCGGCCTGCGCCGCCAGTTGAACGGCCTGAAACGGGAGCAGTTTCCGTGGATGTTCGACGTGACCAAGTGCGCCGTGCAAGAGGCGATCATCGATCTTGGCGCGGCCTTCCGGTCCTTCTTCGAGAAGCGCGGGCGCTATCCCCGGTTCAAGAAGAAGGGCGTGCGCGACAGCTTCTGTGCCGCCAACGAGGCCGGAACCTTCCGGGTGGACGGCAAGCGCATCAAGTTACCCATCGTGGGCTGGGTGCGGATGCGTGAGGCGGTGCGCTTCACCGGCAAACTCAAGCGTGTCACCGTCAGCCGTGAGGCCGACCGTTGGTTCGCCAGCGTCATGGTCGACACCGACGACATCAAGCCGGTGGAGCAGCCGAAGGAAGCTGTCGGCGTTGATCTGGGCGTCACCACACTGACGACGCTTAGCGACGGTGATCCGATCCTCGGGCCAAAGGCCCACACGGCATTGTTGGGACGGCTTCGGCGAACAAGCCGGTCGCTCTCGCGCAAGCGCAAGGGTTCGGCCAACCGGCGCAAGGCCAAGGCGAAGCTGGCACGGCTGCATAGTCGCATCGCAGCCATCCGCCGAGACGCCACCCACAAGGCCACGACGATGCTGGCGAAGACCTATCGCCGCATTGGCATCGAGGATTTGAACGTACGCGGCATGGCCCGTAATCGCCATCTCGCCCGATCGATCATGGACGGCGGATTCTTCGAGTTCCGCCGACAACTTGAATACAAGGCGCGGTTCTATGGCGCGACTGTCGTGGTCGCGGATCGCTGGTTTCCATCAAGCAAGACTTGCTCTTGCTGCGGTTCGCTCAAGGCCGAACTGGCGCTGTCGCAGCGGACCTTTCAGTGCGACGCCTGCGGGCACGAGATCGACCGCGATCTCAACGCTGCCCGCAATCTGGAACATCTGGCCGCAAGCTCTGCGGTGTCAGCCTGTGGAGAGGAACGCTCTGGCGTGGTGCGCAAGCCCCGCGTGAAACGAGCCTCGGTTAAGCAGGAACCGAACAACAAACTCGCTGCATAGCTTTAATGAGCTAAGGCAAGATTTGCATAGGTTTCGGAGAGCGGTCAGTCCACTTCCCGCCACTGGCCGCCGATTAGGGCTTCCACCGGACGGAATTTTGTCTTGTAGGCCATGCGCGAGCAGCCTTCGATCCAATACCCTAGGTATACGAACGCCAACCCGGCGCGGGCGGCGCGGGTAATGTGGTCCATAATGATGAAATTGCCCATGCCGGGGCGCGATTCCAGATCGGGATCATAGAAGCTGTAGATCATGGAGAGGCCGTCTGACTGCTTGTCGGTCAGGCAGCAGCCGACGAGCCGGCCGAGTCGGCCATCCACGCTGGGCTCGCGATATTCCACCATCACGGTATCGACCGGCGACTGTTCCACCATGTCGGCGAAATCGTGGGCGTCCATTGCGGCCATGCCGCCATCGGGGTGGCGGGCGGCGAGGTAGCTGCGCAGCAGGGCCCATTGTTCTTCGGTGGCCCAGGGTTCGCAGGCGTGCACGTCCAGATCGGCGTAGGCGGCCAGCAATTTCTTTTGGCTGCGTCCAGGCTGAAAGCGAGCGGTGGGCACACGCACGGAGATACAGGCGTTGCAACCGTCGCAGCTTGGCCGATAGACGACATTCTGGCTGCGGCGGAAACCGATGCGGCCCAGCGCTTCGGCCATGGCCTGTGCGTCATCGCCTTTCAGTTCGGCGAACACCTTGCGTTCGGTGTGGCCCGGCAGATAGGGGCAGGCCGAGGGCGCCGTCACGAAAAAGCGCGGAAAACGATAAGATTGATCCGTCACCCTTGACGTCCTCGCCTGCGACCTTGGCCTTGAACGGCCGGCTTTCCCGATAACGGCGATGCTAACGCGGGTTTGCGCGGCTGGCGAGTCTGTCCAACGCCCGATCAGTCCGCTTCAACCATCCGTGTTTCGTAACCGGCGGCGCGCAGGGCTTCCACCAGCCGATCGAGGTGATCACGATCGCGGGTTTCGCATTCGATATCGGTGATCAGACCCTTGGCCGGTAGGTTGGTAAACACGCGCTGGTGATAGACTTCCAGGATGTTGACCTGCTGCTGATCGAAGATGCGGGCGATCTCGAACAACTGCCCCGGCCGATCCTTCAGGCGGATGCGCAGCCGCGCCAGCCGCCCCGAGCGGGCCAGATCGCGCAGCAGCACATTGGCAAGCAGGCGGGTATCGATATTGCCGCCGCACAGCACCAAGCCAACCTTGGCGCCCTTGAAACGGCGCGGGTGAGCCAGCAGCGCCGCTAGGCCGGCAGCGCCGGCGCCTTCAACCACGGTCTTCTCGATGCCGAGCAGCAGGGCGACGGCGCGTTCCAGATCGCGTTCACCGACCAGCACGATATCGTCCACCAGCGCGCGCACCACCTCCTGGGTGAGCTTGCCGGGGTTCTTGACGGCGATGCCTTCGGCTAGCGTGTCGCCATCGCAGGTGGCGCTCTGGCCCTTCATCGCGGCATACATCGACGGATAAAGTTCCGCCTGCACGCCGATCACGCTGATCTCGCGATCTTGCGCCTTAGCGACCGTTGCGATGCCCGAGATAAGCCCGCCGCCACCGATGGGGACCACCAGCGTATCGAGTTCCGGTACGTCTTCCAGCATTTCCAAGCCTACCGTACCTTGGCCGGCCATCACCTTGGCATCGTCGAATGGGTGGACGTAGACTAGCCCCTTCTTGGCGGCCAGTTCCAGAGCATGGGCGCTGGCATCATCATATTTCTCGCCGAATAGCACGACATTGGCATCGTGGCTTTCGGTCTGCTGCACCTTCACGATTGGAGTGAAGCGCGGCATCACGATGGTGGCCGGAATGCCCAGCCGACGGGCGTGATAGGCCAGCCCCTGCGCATGGTTGCCGGCCGACGCTGCGATGACGCCGCGGGCGCGCTCCTCGGCGTTCAAACTCAGCAGGCGGTTGAGCGCACCGCGCTCCTTGTAGGCTGCAGTGAATTGGAGATTCTCGAACTTCAGCCACACCTGCGCGCCTGTCAGTATGCTCAGTGTTTCCGATTTCAGGCACGGCGTGCGGATCACCTTGCCATGAATGTTGGCGGCGGCAGCCTCCACATCAGCAAGGGCGATCGGCAGATGTGCTGGCGAAACGGGAGCGGTAGCGTTCATCCCTGCTCCATAACGCCGCAGGGCGGGCTGCGCTACCCGTAGAAGGGAGCGAGATAACGGGTGATCAACTCGATAACCTCCCGCGTGGTGGTGGGTAGCGCCGTGGCCCGGTCCGGTCCGGCCGCGGCCAGGGCCAGCAGCGCCTGAGCGGTTTCCACTACGACATGGGCATGGCGGTCACGATCGGCCGGTGAGATCTGGGGTGCGCGCGCGGCAAAGATGGCAGCGAAATGCGCTTCGCCGCCTTCCAGCATGCTGGCCGCCGGTCCGCCGCCAGCGCGCGCCGCCAGATAAAGCTGCGGATAGGCCGGGTTCGCCACCATGAAAGCCGCCAGCGCGGAGACGCCGCGCCGCACTTCTTCACCAAGCTTCCAGTTGGCCGGATCGGGATCGGCCGGCATCGCAAGCGTCGCTTCGAACGCGGCCACCTGGGCTTGTGCCAGGGCGGTAAGCAGGGCGGTCTTGTCCGGAAAGAACTGATAGACGCTGCCCACCGGAATCCCGGCCCGAACGGCGAGGTGATTGGTGTTCAGTGAACCGGCGCCGGCTTCAGCCACCATGTCGGCAGCGGTGGCGAGAATCAGATCGACGCGAGCGCGAGCGCGGGCCTGCACCGGCTGGCGGCGGAAAGGGAGGGGCTGGGCCATCCATTCACGACATGGGACCGGGCACTGGTCGCCGTCAAGTCTTGACCAGTTAGTCCAAACATGAGCAATTCATCATGTTTATTGCGAAGGGATTCGTGTCCGATGTACCGGCATGATGTAGCCGTGGCGCCAGCAGACATTGACCACATGGGGCATGTCAACAACGCCGTTTATCTGCGTTGGGTGCAGGATGCGGTTGTGGCCTACTGGCAGAACACCGCGCCAGCCGACGCGGTGGCAAATCATCTGTGGGTCGCATTGAACCACAATATCAGCTACCGGGCGCCTGCGTTCCTGGAAGATGATGTTGTGGCGAGCGTGGTTGCCGAAGGCGTGCAGGGCGCGCGGGCGTTTTTCACCACCATGTTCAAGCGCGGCGAGCAGGTGATTGCCGAAGTGAAGAGCACCTGGTGCTGCATTGATGTCGCCACCATGCGCCCGGCGCGGCTGGCCCGCGACGTGGTATCGTTGTTTCTGCCGGCCGCGCCAACCGCCTCCTGATTGCGCGACTGCCGTGCCGGCGTTAAGTCCGGCGTATGGGCAAACAAATCACATATCTCGGGCTGGGCGTGATGGGTGGGCCGATGGCTCGCCACCTTTTGGCAGCCGGGCACACCCTTACCGTTTACAACCGTACCGCCGAAAAGGCCGCCGCCTGGGTGGCCTCGCACGGTGGCCGCGCCGCACCCACGCCCGCCGCGGCAGCGGCAGGTGCCGATGTGGTGATCGCCTGCGTGGGCGCCGATGCTGATCTGGAAGCGGTCACGCTTGGCTCAGATGGCGCCTTTGCCGCCATGGCGCCCGGTGCGTTATTTATCGATCACACCACGGTTTCCGCCGCTATCGCCCGCCGACTGGCCACTGAAGGTAAAACGCGCGGCCTGCACGTGGTGGATGCGCCGGTTTCGGGCGGTCAGGCCGGTGCGGAAAATGGCAAGCTCACCATCATGGTAGGCGGTACCGAGACCGCCTTTGCGGCTGCCGAGCCCGTGATGAGCGCCTATGCCCAGCGCATCGGCCACATGGGACCGGCCGGCAGCGGGCAGCTTACCAAGATGGTCAACCAGCTATGCATCGCCGGCATCCTGCAAGGCCTGTCCGAAGGCCTGGCGCTGGGCCTTAAGGCTGGGCTAGACATGGACGCAGTGGTGGACGTGATATCCAAGGGCGCCGCCCAGAGCTGGCAGATGGACAACCGCGCCCGCACCATGACGAGTGGCCAGTTCGATTTCGGCTTCGCGGTGGACTGGATGCGCAAGGATCTTGGCTTGGCGCTCGATGAAGCCCGCCGCCTTGGCGTGCCGCTGCCGCTGGGCGCACTGGTCGATCAATTCTATGCCGATGTGCAGGGCATGGGCGGCGCGCGGCAGGACACGTCCAGCCTGATCAGGCGGTTGGTGCGGTGACAATCACCTGGCGCCCTGCTTGCCTGCCGCACGACGAAGCGCTGCTGATCGATCTGAACGCCGAATATCTGGGCCATGTCTTCTTCGGCGTCGCCGCGCGCTTTGGCATGACGCTGGTCGATATCTTTCCCGGCGGCGACATCCGTGCCTATCTGCCGGCCGTGCTGCCTAAAACGCTTGGCCCTGGGCCGCCCGAAAGCAGCTTCTATATCCTCGAACAGGATGGCGAGCCTATCGGCATGGGTGGGGTGCGCAGGGTGCGGGACGGCGTATGCGAAATGAAGCGCGTTTATCTGCGCGATGTCGCCAAGGGGCAAGGGCTGGGTCGCAGCCTCGTCGAGCGCCTGATCGAAGATGGTCGCGCCTTCGGTTATCGCACCATGTTCCTCGATACCTCGCCGACGCTCGAAACAGCGATTGGCCTGTATGAGCGGCTGGGATTCAAACGCATTTCAGCCTATCCGGAGGTGGAAGTGCCGGAAATCATGTTTCCGCACTGGGTGTTCATGGCCAAAGACCTCTGAAAACAGGGAAGAAACCCGAGATGAAAAAGCTGATCCTTGCTGCTCTGCTTGCCACCGCCGTACCGGCGCTGGCAGACACGCTCTATACCAATGCCAATGGCTATACGCTCGACAGCAAGGGCGAATTGCAGCGTTTTTCGACGCTGGTGGTGGATGATGCCGGCAAGGTGAAGGCCACGCTGAAGGCTGGCGCCGCGCTGCCCGCCGGTGCCAAGGTGGACATGGCCGGCGCCACGTTGTGGCCGGGCCTGATCGATGCTCACGGCCATGTGATGCGGCTAGGCGAACTGAAACTTGTGGTCGACCTGCGCGACAGCGCCTCTATCCCGGAAGCTCTGGACCGCATCAAGGCCGGCATTCCCGCAACTGGCTGGATCATGGGTCGCGGCTGGAACCAGGAACGCTGGTATGCCGATGGCAAGCTGATCAATCGTTTCCCCACCGCCGCCGAACTGGATGCCGTAACCGGCGACCGCCCGGCTTGGTTCGCCCGCGTCGATGGCCACGCCGGCTGGGCCAACAGCGCCGCCCTTAAAGCCGCCGGTATCACCAAGGACACTATGGCACCCGACGGTGGCGAGATCATCCGCGATGCTGCCGGCAACCCCACCGGCGTGTTCGTGGACAAGGCCATGGCGCTGATTACCCGTGTTATCCCCGATGATGATGAAAAGCGGTTGGATCTGGTGCTGGAAAAGAGCCTGGAAACCATGGCCGAAGTTGGCCTGACCGGCGCGCACGATGCCGGCATGGATAAGCCCACCTGGGATCGCTACGTCCGCTTCGCCAAGGCCGGCAAGCTGACGACGCGCATCTATGCGATGGCCGCTGGTCCCGAAAACCGCAAGGCGATCGCCCCCACTGGCCCGATCCCTTGGAGCCATGGTGACCTCGTCGCCATGCAATCGATGAAGCTGGTGTCTGATGGCGCGCTTGGCAGCCGCGGTGCCTATCTGATCGCGCCCTATGCCGATATGCCGAACACGCGCGGGCTGGACATTACCCCGGCCGATAGGCTGAAGACCTATATTACCGAAGCGTCGAAGGCAGGCTTCCAGGTCAATGTCCACGCTATCGGTGATCAGGCCAACCGCTCCACTATGGACGGCTTTGCCGCCGTGCCGCTGTCCGAGCGCCTCGCCCGCCGTCACCGCAATGAACACGCACAAATTGTGGACATGGCTGATCTGGGCCGCTTTGCTAGCCTGAAAGTCATTGCTTCCATGCAGCCCACCCACGCGACTTCGGACAAGGGAATGGCCGAAGCGCGCCTAGGCGAAGGTCGACTGAGCGGCGCTTATGCGTGGCAGCAGATCAAGAAATCCGGCGCAGAACTCGCCTTTGGCAGCGATTTTCCGGTGGAACCGCCGGATCCGATGTTTGGCCTGCACGCCGCCGTGACGCGCCAATCGCGCGATGGCTTGCCGACCGGTGGCTGGCGCCCGTGGGAAAAGGTCAGCCTGACAGATGCCTTCGCCGGCTTCACCACCTGGGCAGCCCGTGCTGGCCATAATGAAACCAAGGTGGGCACGCTGGAACCCGGCAAATATGCCGATTTCATCACATTGGAGCTCGATCCCTTCACCGCGCCGGAAGGCGATTTGTGGAAGATCAAGGTGACGGCAACCTGGCTTGCGGGCAAGCAGGTGTTCAAGCGCAAGGTTTAACCGGCCTCCGGCGGGCAGGGGCGAGACCCCTGCACTCGTTGGATGTCGGGGCGTCCCTTGCCGACAGACCCCCATCATACTGGCGCAGGCCAGTATTCATTTTGGTGCATGCACAAGTTGCGGCGCAGCGGATGTTGGCCTGCGCCATTATCGCTTCATTCTTGAAGTCGAACGCACACCGAATCGAACAGGTGCAGGGTCCGCGTCCCTGGTCTCCGGAGGCCTCTTCTTTCTGCTTCCCCGACAAGGTAACCCATGCCACCTTCCCGACAGACGCACAGGGAGCACGCCATGGCCGATTTCACCATCAACCGCCGCCATCTGCTGGCCGGAGCTGTGTTGGCGACCGCCGTGCCGGTGCGCGCTGCGGCGGCTGTGCCCGATGATGCCATTGGGTTGGCTGCGCGCATCCGTCGTGGGGACGCGAGCGCGCGTGAAACGGTGCTGGCGGCGCTCGAGCAAGCCGAAGCTGCGCAGGCCAAGCTGAACTTTGCGATCCTGATCGATCGGCCACGTGCCATTGCCGCCCTGCCCACGGATGATCATAAACCTGCGATCCCGACCTTCATCAAGGATCTGAACGACTACAAGGGCTGGCCCACTCGTAACGGCAGTCGAGCCTTTGAGAAGGCACCGTCAGCCACTGCCAATGAGCGGTTTGTCGACGCCTTCGCCCAAATGAACTTGGCTGTGCTGGGCAAGACGGCGACGCCGGAATTCGGCCTGATGTGCGTAACCGAGCCCTTGTCCCACGGTGCCACCCGCAACCCGTGGAACCCGGATTTCTCTCCCGGCGGATCGTCGGGCGGAAGTGCGGCGGCGGTGGCGTCGGGGGTGGTACCGATCGCCCATGCCAATGATGGCGGCGGTTCGATCCGTATTCCAGCCGCGCTCACCGGCCTGTTCGGTTTTAAGCCCAGCCGGGGGCGACTGGTCGGGCAGAAGACGGCAGATGATCCCGGCGAGATCGCAGTCGATCATGTGCTTACCCGGTCTGTACGTGATGCGGCGCTCACCATGGCCAGCCTGCAATCGGCTGAGACCGAAGGGCTAGGCGCTGCCATTCCGCGGCTGGCTGGCCCGGTGGGAGAACGGCTGCGCATCGGGGTGACCACGGTGACGGCCGATGGCAGCCAGCCGGATCAGGAAGTGCTGGCCGGCATCGCTCGCACCCGCACGCTGCTCTCCGGCATGGGCCACACGGTTTTCGATGCTGGCTGGCCGTTCAATGCGGCGGATTTCGGCCGGGATTTCCTCAGTTTCTGGGCTTACAGCGCAGCGCAGTCGGTGGGTTTCGTCAGCAAGACCATGGGGCCCGATGGCGTGGCCCAATTGGAACCGCTCACCCGCCATCTAGCTGCGCAGGGCGCAGCATTGGCGCCTGCCGATTTCCGGGCCCTGATTGGCCGGCTGATGGCCTATCGCGCCGCCTATGATGCCGGTTTCCGTGATTATGACGTGTTGCTCACCCCTGTGCTCAGCCGCCATGCCGTGCCGATCGGGTATCTGTCGCACAGCCGGCCGCCAGCCGATGTGGTGGCTGACATGATGCGGCTGGTGGCCTATACGCCGGTTCAGAACATGGCCGGTGCCGCCGCGATGAGCGTGCCGATCATGACCGCCACCAACGGGTTGCCCCTGGGCATGCATTTTGCCGGCCGGCGCGGTGATGATGCGCGGTTGCTGGATCTTGCGTTCCAGCTGGAGGCGGCCGCACCGTGGGCAAAGAGATTTCCTCCAATCTGGTTCGGAAACCGCAGCTGAAATCGCCAGCATGGACCGGCTATGCCGTTCTGGCGGTCGGGGACCACCATGGGTGCCTGCCCCGCACCCCTGCATGCGGCAGCCACCAAGGCCCTGAGCAGCGCGGACCGGAAGCCGCCCGCTTCAGGCGCTTGCACCCGGCGGCCCTGCGACTGTCTCCGCCGGGCCGCAGCTCGGCCCCACTTGCCAATCCCCGGCCGCCGCGCTTGATAGGCGCGGAAAGGGACTGGCCATGTGCAATCTCTATGCGCTCACAAAGGGTCAGCAGGCCTTGCGCGATCTTGCCCGCGCGCTGGGATTAGGCACGGTGCAGGATCGGCTGGGCAATCTGCCCGTGCTCAGCGGCCTTTATCCCGATGCCGAAGCGCCGATCATAGGCCTGGCACGCGGCGAGCTACCCGGTCCCACCCTCAGCCTCGCGCGCTGGGGCATGCCTAGCCCGGCCTTCGCACTGACAGGCAGGACGGTGGATCGCGGCATCACCAACATCCGCAACACCGCAAGTCCGCATTGGCGTCGCTGGCTGGCGCCGGCCTATCGCTGCCTCGTGCCGTTCACCTTGTTCGCCGAGCACGTAAAGACGGATCACGGCTTCCAGCCACTGTGGTTCGCGCCGGCAGATGGAAACCTCGCCTGCTTCGCCGGCCTCGCCACCCGCTGGACCGGCGTGCGTAAGAAGGCCGAAGGCGAGCTGACTCTCACTCTCTTCGGTTTCCTTACCTGCGAACCCAACGCCGAAGTCGCGCCGCACCACCCCAAGGCGATGCCGGTGATCCTCACCACGCCCGAAGAACAGCGCCGCTGGCTTACCGCCGATTGGGCGGACGCGGCGGAACTGCAGCGGCCGTTGCCGGATGGGGCTTTGTGCGTGCTAGGATTTGCTGGCGAGGCCTGAGCGCGCAACCCCACTTGCCAGTCGGCCACCGAGCAGCAACAGTCTGCCCATGTATCGCACGATCGGCAGCGCCAGCAGGCCTGCCGCCACGTGGATAATGCGGCCATTGCGAACTTCAAGATCATCCGCGCGAACCTCAAACACATGCACGACGCAATCGCGCCGGGCGGCAAGGATTAGGCGCGACTGCCGTTCAGTCGCGAACACATCGCGCAAATGGACCCCGGCAAAGTGTGCATCACCGAGGCCAAGCCCGATCTGCCTTTATTGCAGCAATTGGCCGCCACCCTGCACGTGTCCTATGTGGCGCCCACCATCCCCGGCATCGATGAAGCGTTGGGCAAGATGCCAAGCAATCCGCGTAAGGCGCTGTGCAAGCTGTATGGCTATCCCGATAATCTGCTCTTCGTCTGCCAGTGGATCTGGTTTCTGGCCAAGGCGTCGGTCAACCTGCAGGCGGAACTGCAGGATCCGAAAACCTGGCGCTACTTTGCCGCCAGTTGGCTGCCAGCCAATATGCCGACGATCAGGACCGCAAGGGTGGCAGTTAGGGCATTTACTACGGAGCCGAACGCAAGGCCGGCACCTGTAACGATGTCCGCCAGCCGCAGGTGCTGGTCGCCAGCATAGTCGGGCTGCGGGTTGAACTGATCTGGGCCCACCTGCGCTCAAAGCTCAACAACCGAACCCGCATCTGGGCCGATCTTGAACGCACTGAATTCGCCGAGCCTTTCCTGAAGAAAGTCATGAACGACCGCATAAAAGCTGACCACCGAAACCGAAGCATCGGCAAATAGCTCTCTTAAACCGTCAACCCCGTCAGGGCGTCCACCGTCAGGATTTGCGGCAGCTCCGTCTCGCCGCCGGCGGGATCGTAATAGACATAGACCGGCACACCGGCCCGTTTGTGCTCGGTCAGCCAAGCGGAGATTGCGGGATCGTTGCGAGTCCAGTCGCCTTCCATCACCGTTATGCCCTTGGCCTTGAAATAGTCGGCCACCGCGGCGTCGGCCATGGCGCCCTTTTCGTTGACCTTGCAGGTGAGGCACCAATCTGCGGTCATGTAGAGGAACACCGGCTTTTTGGCGCTCCGCAGTTCGGCGAGTGCGGCGGGGGTGAATTTCACCGCATTGAGTTCGCTGGCCGCCGTTGTGGTGGCTTTGGCGGCGCCTTCCGGGGCGGCTGCGGTCGGCACCAGCAGCACGGCGGCGACGATGGTAGCGAGGCTGGCGATGCCGGGGATAGCGGGCGATTTGCCACCATGCTGGCGGCTGCCCAGCCACCACAGCAACAGGCCGAAGATCAGCGTGCCGGCCAGGCCCAAGGCCATGCCGTTGACGCCCACTTGTTGTCCCAACACCCAGGCCAGCGCTAGCGCGGTGAGGAACATCGGGACGGAAAGCATGGCGCGCAGGCGGATCATCCACGCGCCCGGCTTGGGCAGGCGGCGGCGCAGGGTGGGGATGAAGCCGATCAGCAGGAAGGGCAGGGCGAGCCCGAGGCCAAGGCCGGCGAAAACGGAAAGTGCCTGCACCGTGGGCAGCACCAGCGCCGCGCCCAGCGCGCCGGCCATGAACGGCCCGGTGCAGGGCGTGGCGACGAAGGCCGCCAGCGCACCGGTTAAGAAGGCACCGGAGGCACCGCCGGAACGGGCCTTGTCTTGCCCCAGATTGCCGGTGGTCAGGGTGACTTCAAACAAGCCCGCAAGGTTCAGCGCGATGCCGGTGACCAGGAGCAGCAGGAAGGCGATGACGCGCGGATCCTGTAGCTGGAAGGCCCAGCCGACTTGCGAACCGGCAGCGCGCAGGGCCAGCACAAGGCCGCCCAGCGCAGTGACAACCAGCACCACGCCAGCGGTGTAGGCTAGCGCTTCCGTGCGCGCTTCAGCTGGACCGACATTGCCCTTGGCCAGTGCCAGCGCCTTCAGGGACAGGATCGGGAACACGCAGGGCATGACGTTGAGTATCAGGCCGCCCAGCACCGCGCCGAGCAGGATCAGCGGAAGGCCCAGAGTCTCTCCGTTCCCGTCCCCACTGCCCGCCTGGTCATCATTGCCGCCAGTGGCCGACAGCGCCGTACCGGGGCCGGGCACGCTACCTTCCTTGGCGGTTATGGCAAATCCCATCGGCGCTTCGCCGGCCAATTCGACGCGCAGCACGCCGGTCACCTGGCCTTCGGGGCCGGGAGTGCCGGCGTCTGTCTCGATGCGCAGAGCGTCGCCCGCGATCGTCACTTTCTGCGGCGTCACGTGGGTGATCACGGCATCGCCCGTGGGGAAGAACCAGGCGCTCTTCACCTTGTCGAGGCCGGCCATCGGGACGCTCAGGACGAAACGGGTGCCAGAAGTGGCCCAGATTGCAGTCGCGGCCAGCGCACGCGGTAGCGCGGCGCGGCCTTCGGCGATCTGCGGCGCCATTGCGACATCGTCCGCTCCGTCGCCCACCGCGAGCGGCAGCGACAGCGTGGCCGATTCTGGCACGCATTGTTCATGGCTGCATACCAGCCAATCAACCTGCACTTCGATTGGGAACGTGCTGCCCGCCGCGAGGCCCGCCGGCACGTCGATTTGGGTCAGCAGGATGTTCCGCTTTTCATAGACATGGTTCATCAGGCCAGACACGACCAGCGTGCCTGGCACTGGATATTGCAGTTCCGGCGGGGCGGAAACGCCGACGGGCAACGTCCATGCGGCACGGGTCGGCGCGCCCGCATCGCCGGGATTCAGCCAATATGTGTGCCAGCCAGCCTTGGGTGTGAGCACGATGCCCAGTTGCAAGGGCTTGCCGGGGGCAGGTGCGCTACTCTGCGCGATCAATTCCACCTTTGTGTGCGGCTGGTCACTGACCGGTGCTGCCAGCGCCGGTAGGGCCAGCAGGGCAAGAACGGTGAAGAGAAAGCTGCGAATCATGACCGGCCTTTTGACAGGGTGCGCGCCAAAGCGAAAGGCCAGCGCCGATTGGCCGCCCCCAAGCCAGGCTATGGCGTCACATCCGGGCCAGTGCCACGTTCAGGGCGGAGTAGTGTGAACAGTCCGGCAACAGGTTGAGGGTTACCGGGCCGGGTAAGGCTGCTGCCAGCGCCTTCGCCATTGCGGGCGGCGTCCAGTTGTCGGCGTCGCCCTGCCAGATGGTGACAGGCGCGTTTACGCCCGCGAAATTGGTTGGACCGCCAACGGCATAAGCGGTGACGTCGGCGATGAAGCCAGCCGGAGTTCGGCCTAGCCCGTCACGCAGCACCTGCGCCATGGCCTGACGAAAACCGGGATCGCGGCTGAGGGGTCGGTCAGCGCCAGCCGCGGTGGCAAATAGCCGGTCCATCAGAAAGCGCGGTGCGATCCGGGCGATCAGGCTCTCCCCACGGGCCACCAACCGGAACAGGGTCGGGCGCGCGCGCGTCAGGCGGAACAGGCTGCCGCCGGCCAGGGTATTCAGAAAATCTCCCAGCGCCAGCGGTGCGGCCGGGGAAACAAGATGGAGATGCGCCACCCGTTCAGCCAGTAAGCGTGCAACCGCCAGCGCAGGCGGCGCACCCAGCGAAAAGCCGATCAGCGTCACCGGCCCTTCGGCGCAGTGGGCTGTAACCAGCGCCGCAAGGGTTTCGGCATCAACAGGCCTGTTGCGATCGGGCGCATAGGCCAGCAGGCCAGGCGGCGCGCAGGCCGCCCATTCGCCGGGGCCACCGGGCTGGCCGTGGAAATAGGCGAGGTGGGGTCGGGGCAAGGCAGCGGTGATCATCACTCTTGCCCTGCGCTGCACCAGTGGCGGGGGCGGATCATTCAGCGCCGAACCGGGCATGGAGATCGGCAAGAAACCCCGCCAGATGGTACATTTCCTCGCAGCAGTGCTGCAGCAGCGCCAGGCCAATGGCATCGCTCACACCGTGGCGGCGCACCGCCGGTCGGTCAATCGCCCATTTGATGAATGGGCCTACCACTGGAAGATTGCTGCGGAACTGGCCTAGGTGGAAGCGGCTGTGCATGGTGCAGCCATCGGCGCTATTCTTAATCATATGAACCAGCGCGCCGTGCTGCAGGCGAGCGTCGCGCATGGCGACAGTGGCGCAGATGGCGGTGCCGATGCGATCAACATGGGCTTCATTCAGGCTGAACTGCGCCGGCGGGACAAAGCCGATGGCCAACCGGGTGCGCTGTGGGCCGATATACTCATCGACGGCGCTGATATTGCCGACATAGCGCGGCCGGCCGACGGGCAGATGGCGGCGATCCTCTGCCAGTTGCGACCTGATATGGGCCGTCGGGTGCCAAAGCCGGTAACGCGCGCTCGACAGGCTGTGCCAACCAAACCACCAATCCCACATCGCGGCGGTCACTCCCAGCATCGGCGTGGTGCAGGCTACGGTAAGCGTGGCATCGGGGTGGCGCCAAACGCCGTCCTCCACGCCGTCGCCGCCATCATCGGTCAATCGGGCATAGGGCGTGAACGGGCCTTGGGCAAAGCGTACACCTCGCTTCAGGGCCGTGGCCATTGCAGTTGGTGGATCGCGTAGCGGGCACTGCCACGGTGACAGATCGTGGGGCTCGGCGATTTCGATCCAGCGCGGCATCATGCGCTTGTATCGGCCGCGATCACCGCTCCCAAACGAAAAACGCCGGGGTATTGCCACCCCGGCGTTGATCTTGAACCGGTGCTCCGGATCAGCGCTTGCTGAACTGGAAGCTGCGGCGGGCCTTGGCCTTACCGTACTTCTTGCGTTCGACAACGCGCGGATCGCGGGTCAGGAAACCGGCCTGCTTCACCGGCGTGCGCAGGATCGGTTCATACTTGGTTAGAGCCTGGGCGATGCCGTGCTTCACGGCGCCGGCCTGGCCCGAAAGGCCACCGCCGACCACGGTGCAGACGACGTCATACTGGTCACGGCGTTCGGCCACGTCAAACGGCTGGTTGATCACCAGGCGCAACGAGGGGCGGGCGAAATACACGGTCTGATCGCGGCCATTGACCGTGATCTTGCCGGTGCCGGGCTTCAGCCACACGCGGGCGATGGCGTTCTTGCGCTTGCCGGTGGCATAGGCGCGGCCCTGAGCATCGATTTCCTGATCACGCAGTGGGGCGGGCGGGCCGCCACCACCGGTATGAGCGGTGTTGACCGGAGCATCGGCATCCATGTTGCCGAGATCAGACAGGGACTGGCGATTGTCAGACATTGTTTATCCCTCAACCAGCGAGCGTGGTATTTTTGCGGTTCATCGACTTGACGTCGAGCACTTCCGGCGACTGGGCGACATGCGGATGCTCGGCACCGGCAAAGACGCGCAGGTTGCGCATCTGGTCACGACCAAGCGGGCCGCGCGGCACCATGCGTTCCACGGCCTTGATCAGCACGCGTTCTGGATAACGACCTTCCAGGATTTTGGCCGGGGTGGTTTCCTTAATACCGCCGGGGTGGCCGGTGTGGCGATAATAAACCTTGTCCGTGGCCTTCTTGCCGGTGAAGCGCACCTTGTCGGCGTTGATGACAATCACGTTGTCACCGCAATCGACGTGCGGGGTGTAGTTCGTCTTGTGCTTGCCGCGCAGACGGTTGGCGATGATCGAAGCGAGACGGCCAACTACGAGGCCTTCGGCATCGATCAGCAGCCACTTCTTTTCGACTTCGGCCGGTTTGGCCGAGGCGGTGGTCCGGGTGAGCATGGCGTTGATTCCATTCTTCAAAATGCGAAACGGCCGGGGTTTTCGCCCCGGCGTCGATGCGGCCTATCGATGAAAGCCCCGTGCAGGTCAAGGAAAAACCGGGCTTTTTAGCATATGGTACTATAATACCGCGCCAATTCCGGGCGTTTTTAACACCAACGCCAAGCGTTGCTGCAGAGACGGAATGGCGTCATTGGCGGCCAGAAAGGCCTCCAGCCCAAGCAGTTGCGGGGAGTGGCCTTCGTTGCCGAAGCGGATGGAGGTCACTTCGGACCTGGCGAGGGTGGCGCCGAGGAACCAGCCCGTCCGCCCCGCCGCGTCCGTTGCCGGAAAAGGGCGGGCCCACCAGAGGCGCGATTCGGGGAGGAGCAGGCCGAATTCCTCGTGCAGTTCGCGCAGAACGCAGGCCGCGGGGCTTTCATCGCCTTCGCGGCCGCCGCCGGGCAGATCGATCAGGCCGGGCCAAGGAATGCCGGGCTTCACGTCGCGGCGGTAGGTGAGGATGTAGCCGTCAACCAGCGCCGCCAACTTGGCGCCGGCGAAGTCCTGCCCGTCCCAAGGGATGATCACACGGCGTGCGCCTGAAGATGGCCGAGCATGGTCACCTCCAGCGTCTTCTCGTGGGTTGCTTCCAGCACCACTTCCGGCGCAAAGCCTGCCACACGCGCCTCCTCCCAGCGGCCGGCGCACAGGCACCAGCGGTCGCCGGGGCTCAGGCCGGGAAAGCCATACTCCGGGCGTGGGGTGGACAGATCATTGCCGATGGACTGGCTGAAGGCGAGGAACTCCTCGGTCATCACTGCGCATACGGTGTGCAGGCCGGCGTCGGCTGCATCGGTGTTGCAGCAGCCGTCGCGATACCAGCCCGTCAATGGTTCTATCGAGCAAGGGACGAGCGGTCCACCGAGCACATTCTTCGCGGTCATGCACGGCCCCTCTGGCTCCAGTGCGCGGCCCATACGGTGGCCGCGACCAGCAGCGAGGCGACGCCCTGGTGCGCCACGCCCAGCGGGATCGGCACATGATTGATGATGACCAGCACGCCCAGCGCAAACTGTACCAGTACGAGCCCGCCCAACGTCAGCGCGCGCACGCCGGCGCCGGCGTGCCACAGGCGCCAGGCTACCAGCAGCACGGCGGCGGCAACGGAATAGGCCAGACTTCGGTGGAGGAACTGCACGCTCACCGGATCGGCAATGGCATCGCGGGCGCTTGCGAGGATGCCCGGCGGCACCAGCGCACCCAGCATCAAGGGCCAGGTGTCGCTGGCGTGGCCGGCGCGGAGTCCGGCGGTGAAGGCACCCCAGACGATCTGCACCGACAGCAGAACCGTCATCGGCCACACCCAGGCGCGCGGGCGGTCAGTTCGGGCTGCATCGCCGTCCATTAGATCGAGCGCGGTCCAGACGCAGCCGGCCATGATGATCAGCGCGTTAGAAAGATGCACGGCCAGCCGTTCCGGCGCCACTTCGGTGCGGTCAACCAGGCCAGAGGCGACCATCCACCAACCGATGGCACCCTGCAGTCCACCGAGTGCAAATAGGGCGAGTAGGCGCAGTTTGTAACCATCGGGGATCTGCCGTTTCAACCAGAACCAGACGAGCGGCAGCGCAAAGGCCAGGCCAATCAGTCGACCAAGCAGCCGATGCACATATTCCCAGAAGAAAATGCCCTTGAATGCGGCCAGGCTCATGCCTTCGTTCATCAGCTTGTACTGGCTGGACTGGCGATAGAGATCGAACTGGCGCTGCCATTCGGCATCGCTAAGCGGCGGCAGCGTGCCCGATACGACATCCCAGCGGGTGATCGACAGCCCGCTCTCGGTCAGTCGGGTGATGCCGCCGACCACGACCATGGCAAACACCAGACTGGCTACCGCCAGCAGCCACGAGGCAACAGCCCGCGCGCGGGCATCGGAACGGGGGAGAGAAGCGGCAAGGCTGGCCATGGCGCTTCCCTAATCGCTCTGTCGACGCTGGCCAAGCCTGCGCGCTGTCGCATCAATCCTTCTTGTCGGGATCCGGGATGTGGAACGGATCCGTCATTTTCGGCTTGGTCGGCAAGGGCTTGGCCGGCAGCGGCTTGTCGCTGTTGGCGGCTTCCCACAACAGGCTGGCCAGGACCACGCTGGCCTGGCGCAGGTCTTCCGGCCGCAGATGATCGAATGTGTCAACGCTGCTGTGGTGTACGGTGGTGCCATAATCCAGCGGGTCCTGGATGAATTGGAAGGCTGGCAGGCCCATTGCGGCCATGAATTCATGATCGGTGCCGCCGGTCGGGCTGGCGACCACGGTGCTGGCGCCCATGCTGGCAAAGGGAGACAGCCATTCCTGCAAGATGGGCACGGCGGCGAAATTGCCTTCGGCGTGGATCCCGCGCAGCTTGCCGCCGCCATTGTCCATGTTGAAATAGGCCGCTAGAAGATTGTAATCGGACTTCTTTTCAATCGGATACTGGTTCATTCGGAAATCATAGGAAAGGCGCGCCTTTACCGGATCCGGGTTGGCCGGGCGGCTGGCAAGGTGGCGTTCGATATAGTTGGACGAGCCCCACAGCCCCTGTTCTTCGCCAGACCATAGTGCGAAACGGATGGTCCGCTTTGGCTTAACCTTGAGTGCCGTCAGAATACGCGCGGCCTCCATCACCACAGCCGAACCTGCACCATTGTCAGCAGCACCATCGGCGGCCACCCAGCTGTCGAGATGGGCGCCGGCCATTACAAAGCCGGCCTTGGCATCGCTGCCGGGGATATCGGCCAACACGTTGTAACCATTGGGATCGCTGTCATCGAACTTCACCTGCGAATTGATCGTCAGGACCACCTCGCCCTGGGTCGCCAGCCGGGCCAGGCGGCGATAATCCTCGGCGGTCAACTCCAGCCCCGGCAGCTTGGGCGTGTCGCGGTGCTGATAGCCTTCGCCGTGCAGCAGGCCATTATCGCGGTAGCTCATGCGCACCCAGCCGACAGCGCCTTCCTTCGCCAGGAATTCATCGAGTTGCTTACCAAACTGTAGATATTTGAACCAGCCGTCGCCGTCGTCGGGCGCGGTCACCGGCTGTTTGTATTCATCCAGCTCTCCAATCGCCTTGTCGTCCAGCCGCGCAAAGGCAGGCTTGGTGGCATCCCTGGGTGGACGCGGCAGGCTGATGGCGACGATCTTGCCCTTCAGCTTGCCGGTCCAGTCGGCAAAATGGCTCGGTTTGCTCATCGGCGCTACCACAACCGGCGCTGTGATGCCGCCCGCTGGCGTGCCGGGCGTCCATGCCACCGGAATGGTGCGCAGATCCATGCGGCGCGGGCTGATCATGGTCACGCTGGCGCTTTCGATTGCCCAGCTACGGCCGAAATCGAAGCCTTCGGTCCGTACATTGGCCAGACCCCAGCCCTTGAACTTGTCCTGCGTCCAGCGTTCGGCCTGGCGCATGCCGGGAGAATTGGTCAGGCGCGGGCCGATTCGATCGGTCAGCCAGGCGGTGGTTTCCACCACTTCGCCATGGTTCATGGCTTCATCGGTGATGCGCGCGATCATGGCGAGATCGGGCGTGGCCAGCGCAGGTGCGGCGACGCTGGCAAGGATCAAGGCAACAAGGCTACGCATTGGAACAGGCTCTCCGCTTTTGTTGGCGATGGTCTAGGCTGCGGCCCTTTTTAGCGCAATGCCGTGGTGCCGGGGGCCATGGTGTCGGGGCTTGCGGAAGGGGATGTAACAATGTTACATACTGGGAATGCCGGATTCTCCCGCCAGCCTTCTCGACCGAATCGCCATCGGGCTGTCGGGATTGTGCCTGCTGCACTGCATGGCCGGTTTTGTGCTGCTCACTTTGTTTGCGTTCACTGGTGATTGGCTAGATCATCGTGTCCATGTGATTGGGCTGACGCTGGCCATGCCGTTGGCTGCAGTGGCGTTGTGGCGCGGTTGGCGCCAGCATGGCCGCTTGCCGATCTGCCTGCTGGGTGGGGCTGGGCTGGCGGTGATGGCTGCATCGCTGGTGGTTGTGCATGGCGGCGTGGTGGAAATGCTGGTTTCCATGGCCGGCGTGTCGCTGCTGGCGCTGGCGCACTGGCAGAACATGAAGGCGCTGCGCATCGCCTGAGCCGCCGGCCGGCTTGCATGACGGGCTGCAAAGCCCGATATGTGTGTCATGGTTCATCCGCACCACAGCCATGGCCAGCATCACAGCCGGGCCGATCTCGCCGCCGCCGCCCAAGCCCGGTTGAAAAGCGCCGGCGAGCAGTGGACGCCGCTGCGCGCAACCGTGTTTGCCGCGCTAGCTGGTTATGATCGCCCGGTTTCAGCCTATGATGTGACCGATGCGGTATCCACGGCCAGCGGCCGTCGCATTGCCGCCAACAGCGTCTATCGCATCCTGGATTTGTTCGTGGCCAACAACGTGGCCAGCCGGGTGGAAAGCGCCAACGCTTTCATCGCCAATGTCCACCCCGATTGCCCGCATGATTGCATATTCTTGGTGTGTGACCGCTGCGGCGGGGCGACCCATGTTGATGACGATCGCATCACGAGTGACGTGCGGGCGGCCGCCCGGGCAGCCGACTTCACCCCGGTGCGCCCGGTGATCGAAGTGCGCGGCATTTGCGCCAACTGCGCCTGAACTCAACAAGATGCCGTGCTTCGGTAACGAAACTGTCATGCGGGGCAGACAGCCCGGGTGACAGGCCCTGCCATTATCGTTAAGGGCAATCTCTTAAGATTCAGCCACTGCGAGCCGATAATATGACGCTTGAAACCCCGCTTCTCGACCAGGTCAACATTCCGGCCGATCTGCGCCGACTGGAACCCGGGCAGTTGCGGCAGTTGGCGGATGAACTGCGGCAGGAAATGATCCATGCAGTGTCGGTCACCGGCGGTCATCTGGGCGCAGGCCTTGGCGTTGTCGAACTGACGGTGGCGCTGCACTATGTGTTCAACACCCCGGATGATAAATTGGTGTGGGACGTTGGCCATCAGGCCTATCCGCACAAGATTATCACCGGCCGCCGCGATCGGATCCGCACCCTGCGCCAGGGTGGAGGCCTGAGCGGCTTCACCAAGCGCAGCGAGAGCGAATATGATCCATTCGGCGCTGCGCACAGCAGCACGTCCATATCGGCGGCGCTCGGCTTTGCCGTTGCCAACAAGATGATGAACAAGCCGGGCAAGGGCATCGCCGTGATTGGCGATGGCGCCATGTCGGCCGGCATGGCCTATGAGGCGATGAACAATGCCCGCGAAGCCGGCAACCGGCTGGTGGTGATCCTGAACGACAACGACATGTCGATTGCGCCGCCGGTGGGCGCGCTATCCTCCTATTTGTCGCGTCTGCTTTCGGGCCGCAAGTTCCTAGAACTGCGCGAATATCTGAAGCAGATTTCCGGGAAGGTGCTGCCGCCGCCGCTTCAGAAGGCCGCCGCCCGCATCGATGAATATGCCCGTGGGTTCGCCCAAGGTGGCGGCACGCTGTTTGAAGAGTTGGGGTTCTATTACGTTGGCCCCATCGATGGCCACAATCTCGATCACCTGCTGCCGGTGCTCGAAAATGTGCGCGATGCCGCCGAAGGCCCGATGCTGATCCATGTCGTCACGCAAAAAGGCAAGGGCTATGGCCCGGCCGAAGCCAGTGCCGACAAATATCATGGCGTGGTCAAGTTCGACGTGGTCTCGGGTACCCAGCACAAGCCGCAGCCCAAGGCACCGGCCTATCAGAACGTGTTCGGCGACATGCTGATCGAGGAAGCGAAGCGCGATCAGAACATCGTCGCCATCACCGCCGCTATGCCCTCGGGCACCGGGGTGGACCGTTTCGCCAAGGCCTTCCCGGAACGCAGTTTCGACGTCGGCATTGCCGAACAGCATGCAGTCACTTTCGCTGCCGGCCTCGCCGCGCAAGGCATGCGGCCGTTCTGCGCCATTTATTCCACCTTCCTGCAGCGCGCCTATGATCAGGTGGTGCACGATGTCGCCCTGCAGAACCTGCCTGTCCGTTTCGCCATCGACCGCGCCGGCCTGGTCGGTGCCGATGGTGCAACCCACGCCGGATCGTTCGATGTCGCTTATCTTTCCACCTTGCCCAACATGGTGGTGATGGCGGCCAGCGACGAAGCCGAACTAGCCGATATGGTGCACACCGCTGCCCTGCATGACAGCGGCCCGATCGCGCTGCGGTACCCGCGCGGCGAAGGCACCGGCGTTGTCATTCCCGCGACCCGTACTCGCCTTGAAATCGGCAAGGGTCGCATCGTGCGGCAGGGCAGCAAGGTCGCCATCTTGTCGCTCGGCACCCGCCTTGCCGAAGCACTGGCTGCAGCCGACACGCTGGACGCCAAGGGCCTTTCCACCACGGTGGCCGACATGCGCTTTGCCAAGCCGCTCGACATGGCGCTGATTCGCAAGCTGGCCGCCACGCACGATGTGCTGATCACCATCGAGGAAGGTGCCATCGGCGGCTTTGGTAGCCATGTGCTGACGTTAGCCAGCGATGAAGGGCTGACCGACGCCGGCCTCAAGGTTCGCACACTGCGCTTGCCCGATCTCTATCAGGATCATGACAATCCGGCGAAGCAATATGCCGAAGCCGGACTGGACGCTGCCGCCATCGTGCGCAGCGTGCTCGATGCGCTGCGGCACAACAGCGTCAATGCCGTAGACGCCGGAGATATGGAGGGCGCCGCGCGGGCGTGATCCGCGCTGCTGCCCTGTTCCTCGTGCTGGCCACCCCGGCCGCCGGGCAGGTGGGCCGCACATGGCACTACAGTCGCAGCAACGATGATGGCAGCCTGGCCGAGGCCGTGCATGTTCATGTGCCGGCGCCGGGCGAACTCGCCGTGATGAAGCAAGTGGAGCGCTGCACGCGGGCGGCGCTCGTGACGGCGCGGCTTGATCCGGCCAGTGGCCAGGCCAGCGAACTGGTGGGCGGCCAATTGGGCCGCGATGGCGGGCAGCAGGCCTTTGCCTGGCTGCGCGAAGACGCCAGGGGCCAACTGACCGCCCGCGCCGTGTCGCCAGACGGGGAACTGAAGCTGGCCACGATGGTCGCCATCCGGCCGTGGCATCTGTTTGATTTCGATTTCGCCAGCCTCACCTGGTGGTTGGCCAGTCGGTCGGACCGGCGGGCGGATTTCCGCATTGGCCTGCCGGTGCTGTTGGTCGCACCGCAGGGGCCGAAACTGACCGACCTGGGGGCATTGGAGGCACGTTTCGCTGGCGAAACCGCATGGCGCGGCCAGCCAGCGCTGCTGTTTCGCCTGGGCGGATCGGCGCTGGGCGGCAGGGGCGGTTCATTGCTGCTTGATGCCGCTTCCGGCCACATCCTCGAAGCGCGCCTGCCCATCCCCAACCATGATGGCTATCGCGATTTTCGTCTGGCGCTGACCGGCATCAGCGACGGCGCTGCGGCTTGGGCTGAAACCCGTGCGGCGCACTGGCGCGGTTGCAAGAGCGGTTGAACTTCCCCTCGACCGGATGGCCCGCACCCCCTAAACCCCGGTGCGTGCATGCGCCGCCCGCCTCGTCCTCCCGTCAGCCCAGCCTGGGCGAGATCCTGTTGTTGGGGTCGCTGACTGCCTTTGGCGCGGTGACGATCGATCTCTATCTGCCCACATTGCCGGCCATTGCCCGTGATTATGACACGTCGGCGGCGGCGGTGCAGTTGACGCTTTCCACCTTCTTCGTAGGCATGGCCTTGGGGCAATTGTTCTTCGGGCCCTTGTCAGACCGGATCGGGCGGCGGCCGACCATCCTGATCGGCTGCGGCGTCTATGTCCTGGCCAGCCTGTTTTGCGCGCTAGCGCCCAGTATCGAGGCGTTGGTGGCGGGGCGGTTCTTCCAGGCGCTTGGCTGCTGTGCCGCCATGGTCACCTGCCGCGCTATCGTGCGGGATCGTTATGACCATCGCGATTCTGCTCGCATCTTTAGCCTGTTGATGCTGGTGCTGGCGATTGCGCCCTTACTGGCACCGACAGTCGGCGGCTGGATTGCAGCGGCGGCTGGCTGGCATGCGGTCTTTTATGTCTTTGTTGGCGTCGGTTTTGCCATATCCGCCGCTGTCGGCTGGCGGCTCGATGAAAGCCGCTCCGATGCCACCGCGCAAGCGGCGCGCGGCAGTGATGTGCTGGCCGGCTATGCGCGGCTGCTGCAGCACCGGCGACTGATCGGCTATCTGCTTGTGGGAGCAGCCAATGGCGCGACGCTGTTCAGCTATATCGCGGCCTCGCCTGATTTGGTGGTGAATGTGTGGGGCTTTTCCGAAAGCCAGTTCGGCTTGGTGTTTGCCGTGATCGCCGTGGGTGTGGTGGGATCAAGCCAGATCAATCGTGCATTGCTGCGCCGCCGCTCGCCCGATGCCATCTTGGCCTGGGCCACCATCGGCGCTGCCGTGGCCGGCGTGGCGCTGTGGCTGGCGGCGCAAGCTGATGCGCCTCTCATGGTGTTTCTGCCACTGGTGTTTGTTGCGCTCTCGTCAAATGGCTTGATCGCCGCCAACGCGTCGGCCGGGGCGCTGAATGTCGATCCGTTGCGGGCCGGGGCGATTTCCGGGTTGATGGGCGGGGTGAATTTCGGCCTTGGAGCGGCCGCGTCGGCGCTGGCTGCAGCGATGCATGATGGCACGGCGCGGCCGCTGGCACTGAACATCGCTGTTGCGTTATTGGTGGCGGCCACCGCCTATCATCTGCTGGCAAAACCCCAGTGAACGGCGCAGCATTAAGCCCGCGCGCTTTGTTGCTGGCGCTGGCGGTGGTGATGGTGTGGGGTAGCAATTTCGCCATCATCGGCGCCACCCTGCACAGCCTGCCGCCCCTGCTGTTTGCCACACTTCGCTTTGCCGCCGTGGTGTTTCCACTGATCTTCTTCGTGCGCCGGCCAGATGTGCCGTGGCGCATCGTGGCCGGTTACGGCCTCGCCATCGGCTGCGGCCAGTTCGGGTTGCTGTTCATCGCCATCAATGGTTACATCGCTGCCGGCCTCGCCAGCCTTCTGGTGCAAAGCCAAGTCATCTTCACCATCGGAATGGCGATGCTGATCAGCGGTGAGCGATTGAAGCCGCTGCAATATGGCGCGCTGGCATTTGCGATTGGTGGGGTGGCGGTGATCGTCGGCCACACCGGCGGCGAGGTTACCATCGCCGGAATCGCACTTGTGCTAGGCGCGGCCTTTGGCTGGAGCCTGGGCAACATCGCCCAGCGCGCCGCCGGCAAGGTGGACATGCTGGGATTCATCACTTGGTCGTCCCTGTTCGCCGTGCCGCCGCTAGCCGGCCTCGCGCTGTGGTTCGATGGTGCGCCGGCGATTTCAGCCGCGCTGTTCGCTACCACGCCCGCCGTCTGGGCGGCGGTGGCGTGGCAGGCGGTGGGCAACACGCTGTTCGGCTATGGCGCCTGGGGCTGGTTGTTGGCGCGCTACCCGGCTACCAGCGTGGCGCCCACGTCCCTGCTGGTGCCAGTGTTTGGCATGGCGTCGACTGCGTTGTTCCTGGGGGAACCCCTGCCGCCGTGGAAGCTGCTGGCCGCCGCACTGATCATCGGCGGCCTTGCGCTCAATCTGCTGGCGACGCGTCAGCCCGTGATGCGGAAATTGTAAGGCTCGGTCTGCTCGGCAGCCTTGATCCACGCCGGGCGGGATTGGACCCGCTTGGCATAGGCCGCAACGTTTGGGAAATGCGCACCTAGGCCCTGCATGGTGGCGATTTCGGCGATGAAGCTCATCATGATGTCCGCACCTGAAAGTTCGTTGTTCACCAGCCAATCGTTCTGCCCAAGGCAATGGCTGAAATAGGCGACATGCGCGGCAATCTGTTCCTGGATGCGGGGCGCCAGCGGCGCGGCGGCGTCACCGAGACGCGCAGTGTAGAGCGCTAGCAGGAACGGCGTCATTGCCGAACCTTCGGCGAAATGTAGCCACATCAGATAATCTTCGTGCGCGTCCGTTCCGGGCGCTGGTGTGAACCGGCCGCCGCCATGCTTGCGGATGATCCAGTCGGTTATGGCGCCGCTTTCAAAGATGATCTTGCCATCGGCTTCGATCACCGGGCTCTTGCCGAGCGGGTGGACGGCCTTCAGTTCCGGCGGTGCCAGGTTGGTGACCGCATCGCGGTTGTAATGCTTGATTTCATAGGGCGTACCCAGCTCTTCTAACAGCCACAGGATGCGCTGCGAACGGCTGTTGTTCAGGTGATGAACGATGATCATGGCATTGCCCCGATTGTTTGTGTGACCCTGATTCGGTAAAGCGCAGGATGGCCTTTTTTATCCCCGAAGACGAACTGGAAGAATCGTTCGTCCGCGCCAGTGGGCCGGGGGGGCAGAACGTCAACAAGGTCTCCTCGGCAGTGCAGCTGCGCTTTGACGTGGTGAATTCGCCCAGCCTGGCCGAACCTGTGAAGCAGCGCCTGCTGCGCATTGCCGGGCGCAAGGCTACCGGGGATGGTGTGATCGTAATCACGGCCAATCGGTTTCGCGACCAGCCGCGCAACCGCGATGATGCTCGCGCCCGCCTGGCCGAGATGGTGGAACAGGCCTGCGTGCGCCCGGTGTTTCGTCGCCCTACCCGCCCCACGCTTGGATCAAAGCAGCGCCGGCTGGTGGCAAAGGCAACGCGGTCGGGCGTCAAGGCAGGCCGTGGCCGGGTAACGACGGATGAGTGATTGAGGGGGATAATACGGACTTTAAATCGGCTAGCGCGCGCATTACTTTCAGTCATCACGCAATTTTCCCGAATCATCCAGAAGGAACCCAGATCATGGCTGAAGAAATCAAGGAAATCGTTGCCACTGCTACTGATGTCGCCAATGACGTCTCCGAAACCGCAGCCGGCAAGCTGGACCGGCTGAAGGCTGAGGCTGACAAGGCGATCGGAAAGGCGAAAGATGCTGCCACGGCCGCCTATGACAAGGCCGCCGCCAAGGCGAGGGAACTGGCCGATGCAGCCCCGGAAAAGGCCCGCGAAGTCAAGGAGCGCGCCCAGAAGGTTGCCGAAGACGGCACTGCCAAGATGCGCACCACGGTGCAGGAACAGCCGCTCGCCGCGCTGGGTGCAGGTATTGCGCTTGGCTTCGTCGTTGGTTGGCTGTTGAGCGGCCGCAACAAGGATTGAGTGAGCGGGCTGAGGCCCGTTCAACAACCAGACCAGCCCCGTTCAAGCTGAGCTTATCGAGGCATGCACTACACTCAGTGCGTGCCTCGCTTAGGTCCACATGAGCGAGTTTTTGCTTGGCCCCGCAGCCTTAATGATGGCCTACCAGCGGCTCCTGCATCAACTCCACCAATACCCCGCCGGTGTCGCGCGGGTGCACGAAGATCACCGGCACGCCGTGGGCGCCCATGCGCGGCTCACCAGTGCCCAGCACGGTGGCACCTCGGGCCCGCATCGCATCGCGCGCCGCGATAATGTCCTTCACCTCAAAACACACATGATGCTGTCCGCCATTGGGGTTTTTCTTCAGGAAACCGTGGATGGGGCTATCTTCGCCGAGCGGTTCGATCAGTTCCAGCTGGCTGTTGGCGACATCGATGAAGGCAACGCGCACACCCTGCGCCGGCAGATCGAACTTGGCCCGCGAAACGGTCGCACCAAATAGCCGGCCATACATGGCCACGGTGTCGTCGATCGACACGCAGGCGATGCCGACATGGTTCAATCGGCCCAAAAGCAGCGGGGGAATGTCGCTCATTTCATGTCCTCCTGAAGTAGGCTCTCCCTTGCATGAGGCGCGAAAGCCGGCAAGCTGGCGCAATGATCTATATCGTTATCAATGCCGTTCCGATCACGCTGGCCACTGTCCTCGCGCTGCTGCTGGCCCAGTTCGTCGATCGCCCCAAGGGTCTGACCAACTGGCTGGTAGCGCTGCTGTCAGCCGCGTGGCTGGGCGCGATTTTGGCCGGCGCCTTGATCCTCGCCCCGCCCAAGGCGCCGATCTGGGTAATGACCATCGGTTCGGCCGTGGTGATCTGGGCCGGTTTTGTGCTGCCAACGTTGGCGACATCGCTGCGAATGGCCGGGCAGCGCTGGGCCCGGGTAGGCCGCGCCAGCCTGTGGTGGCTGGTGGTGATGCTGGTACAGGCGGTGGTGATGCGGCTGGTGGGAGTGACGCCGCCGCCAGCGTGACCGGTCAGTCGGGCAGATGCACCACCTCGGACTTTGATGCCGGCCGGCGCGGCCGGCGCACCACCAGCAGCAGGGGCAGCATCGCCAGCGACATAAACGCCATGGCGCGAAACACGTCCAGATAGGCGATCATCAGTGCCTGGCGGTTCACCGCGCCATCCAGGATCGTCACCACGCTCCCGGCGCCTGCTGCTGCCAGCGTCGCTGGATCGGCCCAGGGCAGATTGAACTGGGTGATGCCGCTGCCCAGATCGGCGTGCGATGTCTGGGTCTGGCGTTCCAACAGAGCAACAGCCAGGCTGATCCCCACTGAGCCGCCGATGTTCCTGAGCAGCATGTAGATGGCCGACGCGTCGGCGCGCAGCCGCATCGGCAGGCTTGCAAAAGCCATCGTGTTCAACGGGACGAATATGAGGCCAAGGCCAACGCCCTGGAAGTAGCCGGTTAACATGAACGGCGAGGCGTCCTGCGCGGGGGAAAACAGGCTCATCCCCCACAAGGCAGCGCCAGTGATGCTGAACCCGGCGGCCAGCAAAAGTCGCGGATCAACGCCGCGTCCAACCAGTTGCCCGGCGGCCATCATCGCCATCATCATGCCGATTCCGCGCGGCATCATCAATGCGCCGGCCGATACCACCGGATAGCCATAAAGCGTCTGCACCATTGTGGGCAGCAGCGCCGTGGTGGCCACCAGCAGGAAACCCACCAGCGTGATGAACACCATGCCGGTGAGTGCGTTGCGATCGGTGAGCAATTCGCGATCGACGATGGCGCCAGGCCTGCCCAGTGCGTGCACGCCAAAGGCCCACAGTCCTGCCAGCGCCATGCCGAACTCCAGCCGCACTTCCCAACTGTCCAGCCAGTCGAGCTGCTGGCCGCGATCCAGGCCCAGTTGCAGCGCCGCCATGCCCACGGCCAGCAGGGCAAAGCCGGTCATGTCGAAGCGTCGCTGCTCAAGTTGTGGTTCCGGCAAGACGGCCGCCGCCCACGTTAGGCAGATGATGCCAAACGGCAGGTTGATCAGAAACACCCAGCGCCAATCGAAACTGTCGGTCAGCCAGCCGCCAATCACCGGACCGAGGATTGGCCCCACCATCACGCCAACGCCCCACCAGGCCATGGCCGGCCCGTGCTTTTCCTGTGGCCAAACATCCAGCAGATAGGCCTGACCCAGCGGCGCGATGAAGGCGCCGGCCGCACCCTGGATCATGCGGAACAGCACCATCTGTTCCAGGCTGGCGGCCATGCCGCACAGCACGGAAGCGGCGGTGAAGGCTGCAACGCTCCACAGGAACAGGAGGCGCCGCCCTATGCGTGCCGACAGCCAGCCGGTGAGCGGCGTGGCGATGGCGGTGGCGACGATATAGCTGGTCAGCACCCAGGTGATACTGTCGGCCGCCGCGTTCAGGCTGGGCTGCATGTGCGGCAACGCCACGTTGGCGATGGTGGAATCGAGGATGGTCATGAAGCTGCCCAGCATCACCACCAGCGTGACGGTGACCGGTGAGGCTCCGGTCGCGGGTGCCGCAACCGGGGCGGCGCTGCTCACTTGGTGATCACCTTCACTTCAGCCGAAAGACCGGCGATGAGTGGCACGGGCGGCTTGCCGTCCAGCTTGATCCGCACCGGCACGCGCTGCACTACCTTTACCCAGTTGCCGGTGGCATTCTGCGCCGGCAGCACCGAAAACTCGCTTCCAGTGCCAACACCGATTGACTCAACCTGACCCAACAGAACATGGTCTGGAAAAGCATCCAACTGCAATTCGGCATGTTGGCCAACCCGCATATCCTTGAGCTCGGTTTCCTTGAAATTGGCTTCGATATAGGCGCTATCGGTGACCATTACGCTGAACGCGGCGACGCCCTGCACCATCACCTGCCCCGGCAGCACCCGGCTGGTTTGCGTGGCGATGCCGTTGGCCGGCGAGATCAGCTTTGTGCGCGCCAGTTCAAACGCCGCCTTGTCGCGCGTTGCAGCGGCCGTCATCACCAGCGGATGCTGCTCCACATCTTGCACGCCATTGGCGGCGGTGCGGGCAGCTGCATCGTCAGACAGGGCGCGATCCAATTCGGCTCGGGCATTGGCCACTTCATATTGCGCCTGCTGCAGGCGGGCCCGTGTGGCAAAACCGCGGTCGAGTAAGGTCTGCTGGCGTTCCAACTCGGTGAGGGCAAAGTCCAGTGCCTCGCGTTTGGCGGCAACATCAGCGGCGCTGCCACCGGTATCATTGCGCAGGCCGCGAACCTGCCGGCGCGCATCAGCGAGGCGGGCTTCGGCCTGGGCCAGCGCGATACGAAACGGGGTATCAACGAGTTCGATCACCACCTGGCCACGCTTCACTGGTTGATTTTCGGCCACAAACACCCGCCGCACTCGGCTGGTGATGTCACTGGAAATCGCTACCTTGTCGACTCGTACATAGGCATTGTCAGTCGTCACCTGGCCCAGCCCTGTAACCCACAGCCACAGCCCGGCTGCGACCACTAGAAGCGGCACCGACAGCATCAGTGCCCGGCTGCGCCAGCGTGATGGCGCCGCCGTTTCGGCCTTGGGCGGATCTATGCGCTGGTTCATGCCGTCGATCCTTCGCGCGTATCCAGATTGCCGCGCAGGCGCTGCAGCAGGCTCTGCAGTGCCGCTTCCTCATCATCGCTCAATCCCGCAAGCATTTCGGCGCGCACACTCACCGCTACCGCTTGCAGTTCAATCAGTATCGGATGCGCCCGCGGGGTGAGGAACAGCCGCCAGGCCCGGCGATCAGCCGGATCGGCCCGGCGCTCCACCAACCCAGCCTCCTCCAACCGATCAACCATCCGGCCAACAGTGATGGTTTCCACATCCAGACGCTCTGCCAATCCCACCTGGTTGATGCCTTCCGCCCGGGCCAGCACGATCAGCACCCGCCATTGCGCGCGCGATACGCCGATAGACCGGGCTTTGGCATCGAACCGCCGGCGCAGCAGGCGGGTCACGTCCGAAACCAGCACGCCGATAGTATCGGGCGAGGAAAAGGGAGCGATGATCTGCTCCACTGTTGAAGCGCGTGGACCCATAATCCAGAATAGCATACATGCTTATTACAAGATAGATGATCACCGCTATCACAGTGATGAGCCGTCGTGATCGTGTTGGCGCTTTGGCGCACATGGCGATGGGATTCGGCCAGTGGTGAGTGGGCACCGAGCGTGAAAAGGGTCCATGCTGCTCGATATCTAAACCAATCGTGCTAATGTCCCGGAACCTTCCCCCTGGTGATGACTAACGGGTCTCCTTGCCGCAAAGATCCTGTCAGGGGGCATCCACCCCATCAAGCATCAGGTTGCACGGTCATGCCGGGCTGCTGGCGCAATGTTTCCTCACCCGATTTGGGCGTGAAATTGGACGGGATTTCCAGGGCCTCACCCCTGATGCCATCGCTGCTATTTCGAGTTGCCCTTGGCTGGGCAATGTTCGCGAACTGAAAAGCTGTTTGAAGTGCGCCGTCATTGTGGCCGAGGCAAGCCGGCTCATGACCGCTGCTTTTGATTTGATCAAGAACAGCAATGAAGCCGCACTTCTAATAAAAGTCGCGCGAGAATGCCGATCGCCAGGCCATTCTCCGAGCGACGCTGCCCGCCGATGGCAATGTCAGTTCGCCCAGCAAATTTCTGAGGGTGAGCCGGCCGCCGCTTTACAGTCTGCTCAAGCAATACGGGCTGGAAAACGCCGCCTGAGGAGCCAGAGAAGGGGTTGCATAAGCTGACAATAGCCCTTAAGCCCCCCATCGGCTCGGAGCGTAGCGCAGCCTGGTAGCGCATCAGACTGGGGGTCTGGAGGTCGCAGGTTCGAATCCTGTCGCTCCGACCAGTTTTCAGACATTCACCCCGTCATTTTCCCCGATGCGGAGAGCTTGAGCGGCGCGCGGCGCAACCTTGGAGCTGGGCTTAACGCGTGGCTAAGCTACGCCCATTCTAAAGGAACCATTTTGGTTAATAAATGGTCTTCCACCTCACCAGCACTGCCTGCCTTGCATCCGTTTTCAATGCCCCGATCGCTCCATTCTCCGGCTTGCTCGACAAGATCATTCCCGATCCCGAGGCGCGAGACGCTGCCAGGATCGGGCTGATCAAGCTGAAGAACAGCCAGGAGTTCTTGCTGCTCTCCACCCACCTTTCCGACATCCTGACCGAACCCGCCGGAAACGATCTTTGGACTGGCCCGGCTTGGCCCAACTTCCTCTATGTCATGTATCAGCTGCTGATATGGTCGATCCTAATGGGCTTGATCGCTGCTGTGTAGCCGCAGATGGCCAATGATATTGTCGCCGACATGACCCGCTATCTCAACGGCCTGCCCGAACCGCTCTATGCCCTGTTTGGTACCGGCTATCTTGGCTACATCACCGCTCGCCAGTAGGGCAAGAGGAAGGCATTGATAAATAAGTATTATCCGTCCGTCCGATAGGCCGTTGCCAGCCTGGTATAGCCGGCTGCCCCAGCCCGATTGCCGGCAATCTCGGCCGCTGTCAGACTGCGCAGGAACTTCGCTGGCCGTCCGGCCCACAACTCTCCGTTCTTCACCACCTTACCGGGCGTTAGCATCGCGCCGGCGGCCAGCATGGCGTCACTTTCCACCACCGCCCCATCCAGTATGATGGCTCCCATGCCGATGAAGGCGTGATTTTCGAGCCGACAACCGTGTATGATGCAGCCATGGCCGATCAGCACGTCGTCGCCGATGGAGGTATCGAACCGCCCGCCGGTGACGTGCACGATCGTGCCATCCTGAATATTTGTGCGTTCCCCTACCGCGATCTGGCCTACGTCACCGCGTAGAACACAATTAAACCAGATCGAACTGCCGGCACCGATGCTCACTTTTCCAATCACGTGCGCCCCCGGTGCAATGAACACATCGCCGGCCAGTTGTGGGCGTTCTGAACCAAATGGGCTAATACTCATCGACAAATCTCGGTGGCGATATGCGGCCGCAGCGGATTGCCGGGTGCCAGCAACGGATGATCGAAATCCAGATCGGGCCGGCGCTGCATGCCGATGCGCTGCATCACCGCCTGGCTGCGCATGTTGGCCGGCACTGTCATTGAGACGATGCGGGCAAATCCCTGGCACCATCCCCAATCAAGGCAGGCCCGTGCAGCCTCGCTGGCAAAACCTTGCCCCCATGCGTGCCTGGCCAACCGCCAGCCGATCTCGGGAAAGCCTGAAATGCCGGCGATGCCTAGCGGCGCCATCTTCAACCCGCAGAAGCCGATGAAGGCGCGGGTGTCGCGCCGTTCCACCGCCCAGAATGTGTGGCCGAGCACGGATTGCAGGGTGATCAGCCGATCGACAATCGCATCACTACCGGCACGGTCAACAGGAGGACCCAGATGCTGCATCACTTGGATGTCGGCCCCCATGGCGGCAAACGGTGCGCGATCATGGTCCTGCCAAGGCCTGATGATCAGGCGCTCTGTTTCGATCACGTAAGCAGCGTCATGGAAAGAGGGGGGGCTGTTCCAGCCCCATAGTCTCAGGCAGGCCGAACATCAGGTTGAAATTCTGGATGGCCTGGCCAGAAGAGCCCTTCACCAGATTGTCGATAGCGGCAATCACAATGGCGCGGCCAGGTATGCGATCGGCAAACACGTTGACCACGACGTGGTTGGAACCGCGTACCATGCGGGTGGCCGGTGCCACGCCAGCGGGCAGCAGGTGCACGAACGGCTCTTCCGTATAGGCATCGGCCAGCACTTCGCGCAGATAATCTGGCCCGTGCGGAGTTTCTACGATGCAGGTGACCAGTTCGCCGCGGTTCATGGGGACAAGGTGCGGGGTGAAGCTGATGGTCACCGGCCGGCCGGCCCGCAGCGACAGTTCCTGCTCCATCTCCGGCATGTGGCGGTGATGGCCAATACCATAGGGATGGACGGCTTCCGCCACTTCACCAAACAGGTTCGCTTCCTTCAGGCTTCGTCCCGCACCCGACACGCCCGACAGCGCATTCACGGTGATATTGTCCGCCCCAATTGCATGGGCCGCCACCAGCGGCAGCAGCGCCAGCAGTACGGCTGTTGGATAACAGCCGGGGCAAGCCGCTATGCGCGCCGCCAGCAGCGCATCTCGTGCAAATTCGGTCAGGCCATACACCGCTTCAGGTAACAGCCCCGGCGCCGGGTGCGGGCCGCCATACCAATCGGCATAGACATCCGCATCCTTGAGCCGGAAATCCGCCGAAAGATCGATTATACGCGAGGTTGTGATGGTGGAGAGCAGCTCTGCCGACGCCGCGTGCGGCAGGCAGCCGAACACCGCATCGATGGCGGAAAAATCAATCGCGTCCGCTTTCACCAGCGTCGGCAGGTTCGGATAAGGCGCGAAGTGCGGCCAGATTTGCGCCATCGTCTGCCCGGCCTTGGCATTGGCAGCAAGCGCCGCGATTTCCATGCGCGGATGGGTAAGCGCCAAGCGCACGAGATCTGCCCCCGTATATCCCGAAGCCCCCAAGATCGCGATGCGAAGCCGTTCCGTCATGCCCGTGGGTTACGCCCAGCGGGCGGGTGGCGCAAGCCGGCGGTGTTTAACGCGCCAGGGCGCCGTGCTCAGACCATTTTTATAATCGGGTGGCAGATCATAAGGAGATTTCGCGGCGTCGCCTGCTTGGGCAGGCGAGGTTGTTGGTGGCCGGGCTGGGCGGGCGTAGGGTGCCAATCTAACGCGGCAAATGGCGCTGGGGCCCATTCCACCCGGTGCAGAAAGCATCCGATGCCGACCTGGTGCAGGTGATCATCAGGCTCGGCAAGGCGACTGGCAGGGTAATCGAGGTCTCGGATCCCTTGCTCAACATAAAGGGCCAGCCGGTTCCCGGCGCAAAGATGAGATTTGGCAGGTCAACGCCGCCGGTCGCTATGCCCACAAGACCGACAGCAGCAAGGTGCCGCTCGATCCCAATTTCGAAGGCTTTGCCAGCCTCGTGGCCGACAAGGATGGCGCCTATCGTTTCCTCATCATCGGACCGGGTGCCTATAAAGTGGGCAGCAACTGACGCACCAAGCACATCCATTATCAGGTGGATGGGCAGCTGAACCGCATCGTCACCCAGATGTACTTCGCTAGTGACCCCCTAATGGGCCAGGATCGCACGTTGGCGCATGAGCTGAACCAGAAACTGAATGGCCCGATGCCGCCGGTAATCTTTGGCCCGGCGCTGGGCAAGCGGGCCGACTGTGAGGAGAAACTGGGCTTCGATATGATCCTGATCGACGGATAAGCGAGATCGGTCCTCTAGCAACGCCGGCAAGGGCGCTGCGCAATCAGTCGAAACCCATGTCCGCCAACAGCCGGCCAAAGCGCGGATGGCCGCGCTTCGCATCGAACAGCGGATCGCCGCGAAGATTGAAAATGCCGGCATCGCCGGTGCCACGCGCGCGTTTCAACGCGGCGCTGGGCAGCCGCCTTGTTGACCATGCGCTGCTGCACAATAGCCTGGCCAGTCAGCCGGAACAGCGAATTGCGTTCTTCGTCAAAAGCTTTGGCTGCGCCTGCCAGATCTCCCAGCATTAATCGCGCCGCCCCCAGCACCCACCGGGCGATCGATAGATCCGGGTTCAGCGCCAGCGCCCGATCAATGTGGGTAATTGCGGCACGATATTGGCGGGCGACATACTCAATTTCGCCCGCAACCCACGCCGTTTGTGCATTGAGCGGGTCCAGCCGCCGTGCCCTCGTTAGCGCCGCCCGTGCTTCGTCAACGCGGCCGCAGCGCGCCGCGAGCAGACCAAAACTGGTCTGCACATCAGCGTCGCCCCGGCCGAGCGCAGCCGACTGATCGAAGGCCGGCCGGGCGGCGCGCACATTCAATCGGCCGTTCTGTAGAGCAAAGCCCAGCGCGGCCTGGCAGTCGGCGCTTTTCGGCGCAAGTGTCACCGCAGCCTGCGCAGCGGCTATGGCCTGATCAAACGCCTGCCGCCGCGCCTGTCCTTCCAAATAGAGATTGGCAATCACCGTCAGCGTGCGGGAACGTCCGGCATGAGCCAGCGCATATTCAGGATCGGCGGCCAGCGCCGCATCATAGGCGTCCAGTGCCGCCCGGTCACTCGCTTCCGAAAGCGCCTGAGCGTAAAGCTGTCGCCCGCGCAGCAACGCATCATACGCGGCCAGCACATCGGTCCCGCCCGTTTCCCGCCCGCGTGGACTTGGACCACCGAACAGCCTGCTGAGCAGTGCGGCAGTGACGCTGGCAGCGATTTTACTTTTCACTGCAAAAACATCGTCAATCGGGCGATCGAATGTTTGTGACCAGATCGAATAGCCGCTGCGGGCATCAATCAGTTCAGCCGAAACGCGTACGCGCTGGCCGGAAAGCCGCGCGTTGCCATCGAGCAAATGGGCGACTGCCAGCTGCCGCGCAATGTCGCGCGCATCGCCGCCATGGTCACGAAAGCGGTTGGAGGATGCTTGCGCCGCCACCTGCACCCGGGGATTGCGGGCCAATTCGGCGCGCACCTCTGCGGCGAGGCCATCGACGAAATAATCCCGCGCCGGATCGCCCGAAAGATTGGCAAAGGGCAATACCGCCACACTGCTTTCGGCGGCAGCTTCGCCCAACCAGCCGGCCTGCCATGCCAACAATCCACCCGCCGCCAGCGCCGCGCCGCCGCCCCCGGCAAGCAGCCAGCGCCGGTTGAACCCAGTTGAGCGATTGGGCATTTGCGGAGCGCGGGCTACGGGTGCCGGTGCCGTTTGATCATGCAGCACGGTGACGGCGGTCAGTAACCGGGCATAGGCGGCGTCCCCGGGCCTAGCGCGCGACAAATCGATACTCTGGAACTGGCCAAAACCAAGCGGCGGCGCGGTAACATCCAGGCTGACCGGCACAAGACAGTTGCGATCGCGGCCGCGGGTTGCTTCATCATGCACCCAGTGCGAGCGCACCGACGTCGCAGACTAGGCTACAACCACGGCGCGGGCCTGATCCAGCGCAGCGGCCGTGGTTTGGCCAAATCGCTCCCCGGCTTGCAGCAACCCATCCCACCACAAAGCATGGCCGGCTGCTTCCAGCACCTGGATCAGTGGTACCACCAGCGCTTCGTCAGCCCGGGAATAGCTAAGAGCCTGTTTGGATATTCGCGATAGAGTGCGCGAGATAGCAGGTTGCCCATCGCGACAAAGATGATGGACGATGAGTCTTTTATCCGGCGCTCAAAAATGACGGATTGATTGACGCCGCTGGCTTATTGACGATAGCGTCAAGCAGCCGACTACATGAAAAAGAACGTTTTTATGGTTTGGAAGGGTGCAATGAGGGAGAATCGTTCGCCATCAGGAGAAGAATGGGCCGCGATGAAGGTGTTCGGCATTTTCTTCGCACTTGGCTTGTTTTCGACCATCGCGGTATATGGCGCTACCCACTAGCGGTGCTTCAAAGGCCATATTGCAATTCAGGGGTGAGCATTTCGGCGAAGGAGATTGCCGCCCATGGCGACGAGGATCATGGCGTGCGAGCCGTCGATCCGGCGCTTGTAGTCCCTGACGAGGCGGCGCCATCTGATCATCCAGCCACGGCTCTCCTCCGTCCACACCCGCAGTGTGGATCACGGAAAGCACGCCTTGGGAATCCCTCAGCAACGAATTTCCAAACAGTTTCTAAGGAAAATGGTTGCCGGCGAGCCATTCCGAGCCAACGGTATAACTGAATTGCTGTCTGTTTCGTTGCTCATGTTTGATCTGCCAGTGCGGCAAGCAACGTGACTATGTGCGCAAGATCTCTAGGCGACCACGCGGCCATGGCGTCTTTTCCCCCAAACAGCTATCACGCTCACATCCCTGCAAAAGCGTGTCAAACGCCGTGATTGTCATGCTGATCGGCAATTGCGGGCAGTTAAGTCCTTCGCTGCAACGTGATGAAGGATCAGGCACCCATCAGCCGTGCGGCCAACGGCGCGTGATAAGTTAGCACGCCCGAGCACCCTGCGCGGCGGAAGCTCATCAGCGCTTCCAGCACGCCCTTATTGCGATCGAGCACGCCGGCGGCAATCGCAGCTTCAAGCATCGCATACTCACCGCTCACCTGATAGGCGAACACAGGTACGTCAAACGCGTCGCGGATGGCGCGGATGATGTCGAGATACGGCATCCCAGGCTTCACCATCACCGAATCCGCGCCCTCGGCGATATCCAGCGCCACTTCGCGCAGGGCTTCGCGGGCATTGGCTGGATCCATCTGGTAAGTCTTCTTGTCGCCCTTCAGCACGCCGCCACTGCCGACCGCATCGCGATAAGGGCCATAGAAGGCGGAGGCATATTTGGCCGAATACGCCATGATCTGCGTGTTGTGAAACCCGTCGGTCTCAAGACCGGCGCGGATCGCGGCAACGCGTCCATCCATCATGTCGGAAGGGGCGATGATATCGCAGCCGGCGCGCGCCTGATTCAACGACTGACCAACCAGCATCTCCACTGTGGCGTCGTTCAATATCTCGCCGGCATCCGACAGCAAACCATCATGGCCATGGCTGGTGTAAAGATCGAGGGCCACATCGGTGAGCACGCCGATTTCGGGCGCTGCATCCTTGATGGCGCGGATGGCGCGGCAGATCAGATTGTCAGGGTTCAGCGCTTCCTTGGCGTCTTCGCTACGCCGATCGGGCGAGGTGTGCGGGAAAAGGGCGATAGCCGGAATGCCGAGCGACGCCGCTTCCTTCGCCGCCTTGGCCAACCGATCGACGCTCAGGCGGGACACGCCCGGCATGGTTGCCACTGGCGTCTCCACATTATGGCCTTCGGTCGGAAACAGCGGCCAGATCAGATTAGCCGGGCCCAGCGCGGTTTCGCGATGCAGATCGCGGCTCCAGGCGGTCATGCGGGTACGGCGCAGGCGCGCGGCGGGGTAGGGAGCGTGAGTCATGACGACCGATTAACGCGCCACGCAACGCCTGTCACGCAGGCAGCGCGGAAGGCCATTGACGCCGCCGTCGGCCTCGTTTCAGTTTGCGCGGCAAGGCGTGGTGACGGCAGGGAGCAGAAGCGTGGAAACAAGGCAGACCGTAAGCGGCGGCGGAGTGTTTCTGATCTGCATGTTGCTTGGTGTGATTTTCGATCATGTGGCGATCGGTATTTGTTTTGGGCTGATCTTTGGCGGCGGTATTGCCCGGGCGCTGTCCACCCGCGATTGATGACGCCACCGGGCCCCTGTTGGGCGTGTTTGACAATTGGGCAGCGTCGTCTTTCACGCTGATGTTCGCCAGTTGCCGTGTCACGCGCTAGAATACGTTGAGCGCGTTGCCAGTTGGGCCGGGGGTCAGCACGATCTCGCCAAAATGCGCGGTGGCTTCGCCCTGCTGGATGATGGTGTTGGCGATGAACCACACCTGCACGATGCGGCCAGGATGTTCCGGGCCAACATGTTTGGCGTAATCGGCGGCGATATTGCGACTTTCCGCCAGCCACTTGCCGAGGTCGCCGCCGCCGGAACGGACGACGACATGATATTCACGACCGGTCCAGCCGGGCAGCGGGCAATCAAAGCCGAAGTCCTTCTCCAGGCTGGAGCTCCACATATAGGTGAGATCTTTGCCGTTCTCGAACTTCACGGCGATGCTGAAATAGTCATGGTTGGTAGCCGCCGTCTCGGGCAATTTCGACGGGATCTGGTCGATCTTCCAGCGCCAATTGAGCTGCGTCGCCGCCGTCAGCGGCACATCGACATCGCGGGTGAGAATGCCGACATTTTTCTTGGTGTGGACCTGCATCCGGGTCTTGGGCCCGTCTTCGCCCTTCTGGCGCTGCACGATGCGATAGATATCGGCCGGGCCCAGCGCCGCCAGTTCGGGCAGATAGGCCCAGCCTTCAGGTGGCGTGGCGAGCCCCGGCTTGGCGGCGGGGACGATGTTGGGCACCGCGTCCTGCGCGATGGCGGTGGTGGCGAGGCTGACAAGCAGCGGCAGGGCGAGGCGAAAGCGTCCGTTCATGTGATGGTCCCCCGGGTGAGATCTGACGAAACGCTACAGCCCCCGCCGGCCTGCTGCGCCAGCGGCCACAACACATAATCTATGCCGTCAGCACCAGAACACAACCGCCCGCGACACTCATCCCGCTACCGATTGCCGCCGCAGCATGTTCATCATGAAAACGCTTACCACCACGCAGAAGGCAATGGCTGCCAGGCCCACATCGTAACTGCCGGTGGCATCGCGCGAGACGCCCAGGGCGCTGGTGCTGACGAAGGCACCGAACTGGCCGAAGGTGTTGACCGCCGCGATGCTCACCGCGCGGTGGCGTTCGTGCAGGCCTTCAGTCAGCGCCGCGTAAAACGCCGGTTGCGATGACAGGTAAAAGGCAAAGATCAGCACTGCCGCAATGATGGCCGTCGTGGGTGATGTGGACAGCGCCAGCAGGGCGAAGGCGGCGCCTACGATCGCCCACGGCAACAGCATGTGCCAATATCGTTCCTGCCGGCGATCGCTGTGCCAGCCCAGGCCCAGGAGCATCGCCACGCCAATCAGCCCGCCAATCACGGTGAACTGCCCGATTCGCGTCATATCCATCCCGGTCTTGGCGGCAATGATCGACGGCATTGAATTATAATAGGCGTTCACCGATCCGACGAAGAACAGCCATGCCAACCCGAATCCCAGCACCCTGCGGTCGGAAATCGCCTTGATCACGCCGCCATGCTGAGTGCCACTGGCCGCGGCATCGGCGGCCAGCGCGCCGGTGAGCCAGCGCCGCTCGTCCGGTGCCAGCCAGCTGACTGTGTCGGGCGAATCTGGCAGCCAGCGCCAGATGATCAGTCCCATCACGATGGCCGGCACGCCTTCGATCAGGAACAGCCATTGCCAACCGTGCAGGCCCATCACGCCTTCCAGCCCAAGGATCGGCGCCGACACCAGCCCCATCACGATCTGCGTGATCGGCTGGGCTACATAAAAGCGGCTCACCACCCGCGCGCGCCACTGCGTGGGAAACCAGGTGCTAGCGTAGAATAAAACTGCCGGGAAAAACCCGGCCTCTGCAGCGCCGAGCAGGAAGCGCACGATATAATATTGCATCGGCGTGCTCACGAACATCAGCGCGGCCGACAACAGGCCCCAACTGACCATGATTCGCGTCACCCAAACCCGCGCGCCAAACCGCATCATTGCCATGTTCGACGGCACTTCCAGCAGCGCATAGCTGACGAAGAAAATGCCACCGGCAAAACCATACACCGTGGCCGTGAAGCCCAGATCGCGGTTCATGGTTTCAGCGGCAAAGCTGATGTTGATGCGGTCAACGATGGCGATGAGATAGGCGATCAACAGGAACGGCAGTAGCCGCCATTGCGCCTTGCGCATCACGCGATGGGGCAATCCCGGGCTGAAATCTTCAGCATTCACAGTTGCCATGCTAAATGCTCCCGCCCCGTTGGTCCGAGCATGGCCGCTGGCAGGGTCGCCGTCCAGTCCAGCGAGGCATTGGGCAATGGGCTTAGCGGCCGCTAAAGCGCGCCGGGCGTTTTTCGAGGAAATGCGCGACGCCTTCCTTGAAATCTTCCGACGCAAAGCTGCCGACCATGTCGGCATCGGCGGCGGCAATTGCTTCGCCTAGCGATTCAAACTGCGCGTTCCACAACTCGCGCTTCATTTCGCGCAGCGAACGCGGCGATACTTCGTTGGCCAGCATCTTGGCATAGGCCATCACGCCGGCTTCGAATTCGGCGGCGGGGAAGACGCGCGTCACCAGACCCAGTGACAGCGCTTCGGCGGCATCGACCTTGCGCGACGAGAACAGCAGATCAGCCGCCGCGGCAAAGCCGATCAGGCGCGGCAATAGCCACGAGATGCCATGTTCGGCGATCAGCCCGCGCTTGGCAAAGGCGGTGGTGAATACCGCGGCATCGGAAGCGAAACGGATATCGGTGTAGAGCGCATAGACCATCCCGAGCCCCGCACAGGCGCCATTGATGGCGCCGATGATGGGTTTGGGCACGGCCGGAAACCAGCTGTTCTGCATGCGGAAATCGGCGCGGGCATTGGCATCGAAATCGGCTGGCCCGGCGGCGGCGCGGGCCGAGGCGCCGTCACTCTGGATGGCTTGCAGCGTGTTCATGTCAGCCCCGGCGCAAAAACCGCGGCCGGCGCCGGTCAACACGATCACGCGCACCGCATCGTCGTCGCTGGCAGCGCGCATGGCGGCCTTCACGTCGCGGGCCATCTCGGCGCGCCAGGCGTTGAGCCGGTCCGGGCGGTTCAGCGAGATGACGGCAACGCCATCGCTGACGCTGTAGAGAATGTCTTCGTAGACCATGATCCTGCCTCTGCCCTGTGCTGCTGTCTGGTGGTGAGTGGACAGGCATTCAGCCCCGGTTGTCGATGCCCTATTTCGTGGGGACGCAGCGACGGATGCCCCGAGATGATCAGGGCCGGGCCAGCGCGCGAGCCAGCGCCGGGCGGGCAAAGCAGGCGTCTGCCCAGCGCTGCACATTGGCGAAACCGCTGTAATCGAAACGGATCATCTTCATCAGATACATTACTGATGCGACGTTCAGATCGGCCACCGAGAAAGCATTGCCCAGCAGCCAATCGCGGCCGTCCAGCGCGGCATCAAGCACCTGCAGCGGGCGTTGCAGGCCCTTGGTGGCGCGTTCGGCAACCTTGGGGTCGCGCTTGTCTTCGGGGGTGAAGAATTTCTGGATGACGATCTGCATCTGCAGCGGTTCAACCTCGCTGATCGCCCACACGCTCCATTGCCAGGCGCGAGCCTCGTCGGCTGCCGCGGCGGGATAGAGCGCGCCGCCATAGCGTTTGGCGAGATAGAGGTTGATGGCCATGGATTCGAACAGCTGCAGATCGCCGTCGATCAGCGCCGGGATGCGGCCATTGGGATTGACCGCCAGATAATCGTCCGCCTTGGAATCGGCGCCATAGCTGACCGGCACATGCTCATAGTCGATGCCGGTCTCCTCGATCCCCCAGATGGCGCGGATGGCGCGGGAATCGGAAATGCCGAACAATTTTGGCTTGGTCATCATGGTGTCCTTGCGGTGCGTTGGCGTTCAATGCTTCCGCTTGTCGAGGAAGGCGTGGAAACTGTCTTGCGCGGCGGCGCCCACGGCGTTTTCGGCCATGACATCGCCAGCATGGGCGTAGGCCGCGGGCTGCGGCATCTCCATCTGGCGATAATAGGCCTGCTTGCCCACCGCCTTGGACTCCGCCGCACCGCGCGTGGCGCGGGTGATCAGGTCGAGCGTGGCGGCCTCCAGCTGGTCATCGGGCACCACGCGGTTGACCAGGCCCCAATCCGCCGCCGTGCGGGCGTCGATGGGGTCGCCGGTCATCGCCAGTTCCAGCGCCCGCTTGCGCCCCAGGTTGCGGGCCACGGCGACCAGTGGCGTGTGGCAGAACAGGGCACCCTTGCCGCCGGGCAGGGCAAAGCTGGCGCTGGCCGCCGCCACCGCGAGGTCGCAGGTGGCGACCAGCTGGCAACCGGCAGCCGTGGCGAGGCCATGCACGCGGGCCACAACCGGCTGCGGCAGGGCCTGCAGCATGTCCATCATTTCGGTGCAGATGCGGAACAGTTCGCGCACCTCGTCCTGCGTGCGGCCGGCCATGTCGGCAAAATGATGCCCGGCCGAAAATACCGGGCCGTTGGCGGCCACGATGACCCCGCGCGCATCGCTGTTTCCGATCTGCTGCAGCACATGGGTGAGCTCCAGCATGAGCGGGCGGGACAGCGCGTTGCGTTGTTCGGGGCGGTTGAGCGTCACCGTCACGATGCTGCCCTGACGGTCAACCAGCAGATGCCTTGTGTCGGTCATGGCCGCATCCTTGCAAAAGCGGGACGTGCTGTCACCGGGCGGTGGCCGGCGGGCTGCCCTGAGTCCAGGCGCCCAGGCGAATGGCGCTGGCCGTCACCAGTGCATGGGCAACCATGCCGGCGGCGATGATCATGAAATACTGCGCCGGCTGGGCGCCGGGATTGCCGGCCAGAACGGCACTGCCGCCCACGATGACGACCACGCGCACCACCGCGGCAATCACCGGCCACAACACCCGCCCGGCGCCTTGCGAGGCAAAGAACAGGCAGGTTGCCAGGCCGAAGAAGGCATAAAAGGGCGCGACAATTTGCAGATAGGCGCGGGCTGCGGCCCGCACCGCTTCATCGGCGGTGAACAGATTGGCCCACAGGCCCGGAAACAGCGAAGCCGCCAGCCCGATCGCGCCGGCCAGGAGGGCGCTGAAGCCGGCAGCGGTCCAGCCAACGCGGTGTGCGCGGGCGATTTCCTGCGCGCCGAAATGCACGCCCACCATGGCCGTGGAAGCGGCGCCAAGGCCGAAAATCATCGGGACGACCAGAAATTCCAGCCGTGCGCCAATGCCATAGCCGGCCAGCATATCGGTGCCAAAGCGCGCCATCGATGCGGTGATGACCAGCACGGATGCCAACGTGCAGAACGGATTGACCGCAGCCAGCCCGCCGATGCGCAGGATGGCGATGATCGGCGCCCAGTGCAGTTTCACGCCGGTGACGTGCAGACGCAGCTCGCGGCAGCGGGTGGTGAGGAAGATCAGCATCAGGAAGGTTGAAATCGTGCTGCTGATGACGATGCCGGCCGGCGCGCCGACTATTCCCAGCTGTGGGAACGGGCCCAGCCCGAACACCAGCACGCCGGCAATGCTGATCTGCAGCAGCGAGCCCATGACGCCGATCCTGGCCGCCACGCCCATATTGCCGGTGGCACGCACGATGCCGGCCAGGGCATTGGACAGCCACAGGCTGACACAGCCGAGGAACAAGGTATCGGAATAGGCCAGCGCCTGTTCCAGTACGACACCAGAGCCGCCCAGCGCGCCATAGATCGAGCGGCCAAACAGCAGAAACACCGCCGCGCAGATGCTGGCCAGCACCACCATCAGCAGCACGGCATGCACAGCCACTTCTTCGGCGCCGGCCCGATCGCCCGCGCCCAGCCGTCGCGATACCGCCCCGGTGATGGTGCCGCCGAACGCGCCGGCCGACAGCATCCCCATCAACATCATCATCGGAAAGGCCAGCGCCAGCCCGGCCAGCGGCGCGGTGCCGAGCTTGCCGACGTAAAAAGCCTCGGTCATCATGGTGAGCGACGACATCACCATGGAGATGATGTTCGGCGCAGCGAGGCGCAGCAGCGTGGGGCCGATCGGAGCCGTCAGCAACGGCGATGGAGGTGCAGTCGCCAAATCAGGTCCTTCCGGCGCGATTCTTTCGAACAGAGTCGCGCAAGCCTAGTATGGTGGCAGGCCGCGCACCACGGTCAGGAACGCCAGCCTTGTGCCGGGCCCCGCGCCGCGATCACGCCACCGGCCGGCCGCCCAGCGTTTCCGACAATTTCGCCGCGATGGCGGTACGGGCGCGGGCCGAAAGCGCCTTGCGGTCGGGCGTGTCGGCGGGGCTGAAGGGTTCGAGGAAATGCACGCGGGCTTCCCAGGTGCAGGGGCGGGCGAGAAGCCGCCAGGCGTTGGCGCCGCCGGTTTCCATGCCGACCCAGGCGAGGGCGCGGCCGGCTTCGTCGCAATCGATCACCACCGGCTGGATGGTGGCGCCGGGCGGCGGCGGAATGAGCATCGCAAACAGCGGCGCCTTGAACGGCAGCAGGCGACGGCCGTCACCGCAGCTGCCTTCGGGGAACAGCGCGAGGCGCGGGCGGGAGGCGAACTGGGCGCGCATGGCGGCGATCTGGCGGCCAACGCCCATCTTGTCGGCGCGGTTGACGAAGATGGTGTCGTTGATGCGGCACAGGAAGTTGAGGCCGGGCCACAGCGCGATGCCGTCTTGCGCCACGAACGCCGTACCGGTCTGGCCGCCGAGGATCATGGCGTCGGTCCAACTGAGGTGATTGGCAATATAGAACACGTCGCGGCCCACCGGCTGCCCGATGCTGCGGACGCGGATGCCGCAGGCACGGGCGGACCAGGCAAGAAAGCGGCGGGCCCAAGGCGAGGCGAAGCCAAGGCGGCGGCAGGCCAGATGCAGCGGCACGCACACGGCAGCGATGGCCAGCAGCCAGCCCGCGCGCCGCAAGACCCGCAGGCCACCGCCAGCATCTGCCGCCATTGCGCGGGCGAGGCTGGCCATCGCCGCCGCCACGCCCGGCACCGGCGGCGCCACGAATCCGCTGGAATCGGGCAGCGGCGGCGGCCAGTCTTCGGGTTGCAGTGTGTCAGCCATGCGGCTGCATAGCCGCAGGCCGGAGCGGAAGGTCAAGCCCCTGCAAGAATCCGGCGGCGGCGGGCGGCAGCGCCGGCGAGGCCAAAGCCAGCCAGCAGCTGCGCCCAGGTCGCCGGTTCCGGGATGGGCGCGGTGCTATTATACTCGACGACCGATTGGCCAACGACGACGCCGCCGTTCAACCGGCGGCCATCGAGCAGATAGTTGCTGAAATTGATGCCGACCGCATTGGTGATCAGCACGCGGGTGTTGGCGAAGTTGCTGGCAAACTGTTGGTTGAACGTCACTTTCAGGCCGCCCTGATCATAGGCGACAAAGTTGGGGGCGACCTGCACATTGCTGCCCAGCGTCAGGATCGACCCGCCCAGAATCATGAGATTGAGATTGGTGAAGACCGACTGGCTCGACAGACCGACCAGCTTGTTGGCATTGGTTTGCGACTGTACCTGGTTGGCGGTCAGGCTCAGCACACTGGTCGTCGAGCCGCCGTTGCCCGTGAGAAGGCTGATGGCGAGGTTGTTCACCGCGGCGCTGGCGTTGCTGGTGGTGGTATCGGCCGGGGTGGTGCCATCGGCACTGGCGGCGGTGGCGATGGCGCCGCTGATCAGATCGAGCGTGGCCGTTATGCCCGAAACCGTGCCCAAGCCGACACTGGCCGCGAGCGACGCCGCGCTGCCGGTCAGATTATACCCCGGCGAGGTGCGGCCGCTGACGCTGGCGATGGGGCCGACCAGCGTTGCCGGCGAACCGACTACACGTACGTTGCTGAACACGCCCCGCGCCGTGGTGGCAATCTCGGTGGTGGCCTGCGCGGCGGAGGTGCCGATCAGGCAGGTGAGGGCGGCGAAGCCGATCCGGACAGTCTTGGCCATCATGATGATCCCGTTCTTGCGCTGGCAATTCTCCACCCGTCCCGTATTGGCCAGGTGCAGGGCTGCTGAGCTGCCAACCCCATTGACGGCGATATTCGGCAAGGTTGCGGGCCCGGCTACCCACTTCATTTTCTGTTTAGAACGAATGTTGGCCGGGCTTTTGCCTTTTGGCGCGCGCCATGACATGAGGCCGGGCAGGCAAGACGGAGGCAGCGATCACTCATATCCTCATGCTTGATTCCGGCGTTGGCGGGCTGTCCGTGCTGGATGATGTTCGGGAACGTCTGCCGGCGCTCGATATCAGCTATGTGGCGGATAATGCCGGTTTTCCCTATGGCACCAAGACCGAGATGGAGGTGGCCACCCGCGTGTGCGCACTGCTCGGTCGGCTTACCGAGCGGCTGCAACCCGATCTGCTGGTGATCGCCTGCAATACGGCTTCCACCATCGCGCTGGCGCATGCCCGCGCCGTGCTGGATGTGCCGGTGGTGGGTACGGTGCCGGCGATCAAGCCGGCGGCGGAAAAATCGAAATCGCGCGTGATCGGCGTGCTCGGCACGCAGGCCACGGTGCGCCAGCCCTATGTGGCGCGGCTTTCCGCCGATCATGCCGCCGATTGCACGGTGCTGCTGCACGGTTCGGCGCGGTTGGTGGAACTGGCCGAGGCGCACTTGCGGGGCCAAGACGTGACAGCGGCGGATGTGGCGCCGGAACTGGCGGGGCTGACCAGCCAAAAGGATGGCAAGTGCATCGATCAGATTGTGCTGGCTTGCACGCACTTCCCGCTGTTGTTGTCGCAGTTGCAGGCGGCGGCGGAGCAGTCAGAGCAATTGGGGATGGGCTTCGTCGATGGCGGGCCCGGCATTGCCCGGCGCGTAGCCACTTTGCTCGGGGAACGCGGGCAGCAGGGCGAAGGTCGCGGACGCGCGCTGTTCACTCGGCATGACGAACAGGTTGACGCGCTGGCACCGGCGCTGCACCGCTATGGCCTGACGATTGGCTGAAGAGGCGGCAATGGCCCTGAACGACGATGATCTGAAAGCGCGCATGAACCGCTTCGTGCCGCCCACCGCCGCGATTCTGGGCCAGGAGATTCTGGAGATCGACAGCGCCGCTGGCCGGGTGAAGATGAAGTTCCAGCCCATCGATGCCTGCCGTAACCCGATGGGCAATGTGCAGGGCGGGATCGTGGTGGCCATGCTGGATGATGCCGCGGCATTTGCGGCCATCATCAAGAGCGGCAAGCGCATCGGCATTCCGACGATCGAGCTGAAAACCAGCTTCTTTGCGCCTGCCAAGGCCGGTGTGCCGCTCTATGCCGAAGGCCGCTGCCTGAAGCTGGGCAAGCGCATCGCCTTCATGGAAGCAGATTTGTTCGACGAGGAGGGCACTTTGCTCGCCCGCCTTACCACGTCGGCCATCCCGATCGAACTGGATGGCCCCAGCAAACTGGTGGAACGCCAATGACCGAAACCGCACCCGAAGTCCTGGTTGAACGCCGTGGCCATGCGTTGTGGGTCACGCTCAATCGGCCGCAGGCGCTCAATGCGCTCAATCACCCGATGGCGGTGACCATCCACCGCGCCGTGATCGATGCGATGGGCGACCACGAGGTGCAGCATATCGTGATCGATGGCGCTGGCGAACGGGCGTTTTGCGCTGGCGGCGATGTTGCGCTGCTCGGCCGCGAAGGCCGCCAGAACCGGGCGCTGTGGGAGACGTTCTTCCACGACGAATATCGCATGAACCAGGCCATCGCCCGTTGCGGCAAGCCGTGGGTGGCGCTGATCGACGGCATCACCATGGGCGGCGGCGTTGGCCTGTCGATCCACGGCCCCTACAGCATCGCCACCGAGCGCACGCTGTTTGCCATGCCCGAAACCGGCATCGGCCTGATCCCCGATGTGGGCGGCACCCATGCGCTGGCGAAATTGCCCGGCGAGATCGGTACCTGGCTGGCGCTCACGGGCGCGCGGCTGAAGGCGGCAGACCTGCGCTATTGCGGGATCGCCACGCATTATGTGCCGTCACAGCATCTGCCGACTTTGTGCGACCTGCTGGCGACCAGCCACGAACCTCTGGCCGAAGTGCTGGCCGCGTTCGACGAAGACGCTGGCGAACCGCCACTGGCCGCCTATCGAGACGGCATCGATTATCATTTCGGCCACGACCGGATGGAAGACATTATGGCCAGCCTCGAAGCCGGCGATGACTGGGCGCAGGAACAGGCCGCCATCATCCGCCGTATGAGCCCCATCAGTTGCAAGCTGAGCCTCGCCGGCCTGCACGCCGCGCGCGGCGTGGAAATCGAGGAAGCACTGATCAACGAATATCGCATGGTCTGCGAGATCCGGAACGGCCATGATTTCTTCGAAGGCATCCGCGCCCAGCTGATCGACAAGGATCGCAACCCGAAGTGGCAGCCGGCCATGCTGGAAGCGATCAGCGACGACGATGTGGCCCGCCATTTCGAAGTGCCGGAGACCGGGGATCTGAGCTTTGAATGAGCGGGCGGCAGGGCCAGCCTGCCGCCCGCTTGCCCGATCACAGGCCGTCGACGGCCTTGCTCACCGGCACATTCACCGCCACGCGGCGGTTCTGGGCCTTGCCGTCATCGTTGCTGTTGTCAGCCACCGGATCGGATTCAGCAATGCCGCTGGGGGTGAGGGTGCGGAATTGTTTCCAGCGGCACACCTGCTGCAGATGGGCCAAAACGCGGCTGGCCCGCTTTTCGCTCAGTTCCTGGTTATAGTTCTCGTCGCCAACGGAGTCGGTGTAGCCGACCACCAGCAGCAGTGCGTTGGGTGTCTGTTCGGCCGTGGCGGCTGCAGCACACAGATTGGCCTTGGCCTGTTCCGACAATATCCATTTGCCGGTGTCGAAATAGACGTTGCTGGTGCTCTTGACGTTGTAATTGTCGAAATCGGCGACGCGGCCGCGCAGGGCGGCGGTGGCGGCGGACTGTTCTTCAAAGCCCTGCGCGGTGCCGGTGCGGATCATGTTGGCGGTCTTGAAATCGCCGCCACGGAAGGTCACCATGCTGGCCACCAGCGCATCGCCGGCCTGAAGGGTCTTCACCGTTACCGGCAGACCGTTCATCAGCGAACTGGCGCTGAACTTGCCCTTGCCGCCAAACAGGCCGCTCCTGCCCTTTACCTGGGTGGCGCCATCAAGCGTGGTGATGGTCTTGGTGCCGTCTTCGCTGGTCACGGCCATGCGATCGCCGCTGCGGCCCGAGATGAAGCCCTTGATTTCCGGGCTGGGTACGGGGCGCTGGCCGGTCACCGTCTGGGTGGCGGGCGTTGCGGCGGAATCCTGCGCCGCCAACGGGGCAGCGGCGGCGAAAAGCATGGCCATGGCCATGGCGGTCATCGTGGTTCTGATCATCTGCACCATCCCTTTTGATGTGGTTGCAGCCCGGTTCGCGCTGCCCCTCCGGCGCGCCGAACGCGTGAAAAGCGGGCAGCCCTGCGTCCCTTGGCAGGCTCGCCCGGCGCCAATAGGGAGTGCCAGACTTGCTGGCAGATGAACGCGGGGGGGACATCGGCGAGCGGCGCGCCGGACAGGATGAGGTGCGCTCAGTGGCGGCGCTGCTGCTGCCGCCAGTGGGCCGGCGCCACACCGGCCTGGCGCTTGAAGGCGCGGCTGAAAGCCGAAACGTCGCTGTAGCCAAGCAGAAAGGCAATCTCGGTGAGCGAAGTGCGACCGGCCGCCAGATAGGATAGGGCAAAGCGGTGACGCAGCCCGGCGAGCAGCGCTTCGAAATGCGTGCCTTCGGCTTTCAGGGCGCGGTACAGGCCTTGCTCGCTCAAACCCAGTTGCCGGGCGATCATCACCGCCGCAACCGTGCCGGTGTGCAGGATGGGCAGCACCGCGCGCTCCACGGCGCCAGAAACGCTGTCGCGAGTTTCCAGCTCGGCCAGCAACCGGTCGGCATGATCGCAGAACAGGGCAAAGGCATAGCGCGGATATTGCGCCACCCGGTAATCCTGCCACGGGATGCTGACCCGCAGGGCATTGCGGGGCGCGCCGAACCGCACCGGCACGGCCAGCGCGCGCGCCAGTTCGGCGCCGGTGCCGCGATCCTGGTGGGTGACCTCGGCCAGGCTGGCAAAAGGCTCGCTGCCGAACTGGCGCGTGCCGGTGACCATGCGCACGAAGGTCGATTCGGTGAGCTCGGGGAAGGGCGGTACGTCGATGCGATTATCCACCAGCCACAAGCCGTCGGCTTCCATTTCCAGCGTGAAGCGCGCCGGGCCGGCCACGGCAAGATCGGTGACCAGCCGGCCAAAGCGGTTCAGTTGCGCCAACGCATCGCGCATGGTTTCCGCCGCATAGCCAATCAGGCCAACGATCGAGAGATCGGCAAAATTGGTGTTTTCGGAAAAATGGATGGCGATGGCCGGATCGTCGCATTGGCGGGCAGCAGCGCGCATCATGGCGGCATAGGCGCCCAGCGGCACGCGCGTGTTGGGATCGGCACCCGGCTGCAGCCCGACCATGGCCAGCAGGGCCGCCCGGTCGCCACCATGTTGCGCCGCGTGGTTGATCAGACCCAGCACCATGCCGGCCGCGATGGATTGGCGGGTGCTGGTGGCTGCGGGCAAGACAATGTCGGCTGCGGTCATGGCGAGCAACTGTGTTAACAGTATAATACGCGGGTCTGCAAGTTCAAGGACGTTCTGCTCATGCCTGCCACACTCGCCCCGCAAAGCTCGCTCCAGCACATGCGCCGCGCCGCCCGCGGCTGGTTCGCCGCCACGGCTGCAGGGCAATTGCTGTTCATCGCCTTCATCATTGCCTTTTACTATCTGCGCATCTTCAAGGGCGATCTGGCGGGCTTCGACGACAAGCCCCTGATCACCGGCCATGTGGCGGGTGATACGGCCGGCAATCGCCTGTTTGCCCTGCACGTGCTGCTGGCCGCCGCGATGACCTTGGCGGGGCTGCTGCAGCTGGTGCCGGCCATCCGCAGCCGCTGGCCGCGCCTGCACCGCTGGAGCGGCCGGGCGTTTCTGGCGAGCGCGGCGGTGCTGTCGTTGGGCGGTCTGTGGCTGACCTGGGGCAGGGGGTCGTATCTCACGGTCACCGGCGCGGTGGCGATCAGCCTGGACGCGGCCTTGATCCTCGGCTTTGGCACCATGGCCTTCGTCACTGCCCGCGCCCGCGATTTCGCCGCACACCGGCGATGGGCGCTGCGCACCTTCATGGTGGCGAGCGGGGTGTGGTTCATGCGGGTCGGCTATATTGGCTGGGGCCTGACCACTGGCGGCATCGGCATCGGTAACAGCATGAACGGCCCGTTCGATCTGTTCTGGGCCTTTGCTACCCATTTGCTGCCGCTGGCCGTGCTGGAGCTGTATCTGGGCGCCGAGCGCGGGCCGCCGGCGGGACAGCGGGCGATGGCCTTCGGGCTGTGGCTGGCCAGCGCCATCATCCTGGGTGGCAGCCTCGGCGCCTGGTTCGTGATGTGGATGCCCTGGATTTAGGGTCAGCCCCTATTGCATGCCGGCGCGATGCGGCCATGCTGGGCCTTTGACAGCCGGAGAACCCATGCGCAGCCACCGCGAAACCCACCTCGTCGCCCGTGCCGGCTGGTTGCGGGCGGCCGTGCTGGGGGCAAACGACGGGATTGTCTCCACCGCCAGCCTGATTCTGGGTGTCGCCGCAGCGGGGGCAGAGCGGCCGGCGCTGCTGGTGGCGGGCGTGGCCGGGCTGGTCGCTGGTGCCATGTCGATGGCGGCGGGGGAATATGTCTCGGTCAGTAGCCAGGCAGACACCGAAGCGGCCGATCTGGCCCGCGAGCGGGCGGAACTGGCGGCCAGTCCGGAGCATGAACATGAAGAGCTGGCGGCGATTTATGTGGCGCGCGGCGTTGATGTCGATACGGCCAGTGCGGTGGCCAGCCAGATGATGGCGCATGATGCGCTGGCGACCCATGCCCGCGACGAATTGAACATCACGGAAATCACCACCGCCCGCCCGATCGTGGCCGGACTGGCGTCTGCAGCCACATTCACCGTGGGGGCGGCGCTACCATTGCTGCTGGCAGTGCTGTTGCCGATGAACATGATGGCCATCGGTCAGGGCAGTGGATCGATCCTGTTCCTTGCTCTTCTCGGCTTTGTCGGCGCCCGCGCCGGCGGCGCGCCGCCGCTGCGGCCGGTGGTGCGCGTGGTGTTCTGGGGCGCGCTGGCGATGGCGCTGACGGCAGGCATCGGCCGGCTGGTTGGCACGGCGGTTTGATGCGTCTAGAGAGCGGGCACTCTTCCGGAGTCGCCCCCGCATGCAAACGATTGCACTTGCTTCCGATCACGCCGGCTACGCCCTGAAGGCGATGCTGGCCGATGAACTGCGTGCCGCCGGGCATGATGTGCTCGATCTGGGACCGGACAGTGAAGCCAGCGTCGATTATCCCGATTTCGGCCGCGCACTAGGTGAGGCCGTCGCCGCCGGCCGCGCCGAAAAAGGCCTCGCCGTGTGTGGCAGTGGCATCGGCATTTCCATTGCGGTCAATCGCATCGCCGGCGCCCGCTGCGCGCTGGTGACCAGCGGCTTGATGGCGCGGCTGGCCCGTCAGCACAACGATGCCAATTGCATCGCGCTGGGCAGCCGGATAATCGGCATCGAAACGGCGCGCGATTGCGTTGCCGAATTTCTGAACACGTCGTTCGAAGGCGGCCGCCACGCCGGCCGTGTCGCCAAGCTGGGTTAAGGAGAAGCGCCATGAGCAGCCGCCCGATCACCGACATCCGCCCCGATGGCTTCTTCGAAACGCCGGTCGCCGGCAGCGATCCCGCCGTTGCCGCCGCCATCGCGGCCGAGCTTGACCGTCAGCAGAACCAGATCGAACTGATTGCCTCTGAAAACATCGTTTCCCGTGCGGTGCTGGAAGCGCAGGGCAGCGTGTTCACCAACAAATATGCCGAAGGCTATCCCGGCAAGCGCTACTATCAGGGCTGCCACCCGTCGGACGTGGTGGAGCAACTGGCCATCGACCGCGCCAAGGAACTTTTCGGCGCCGCCTATGCCAACGTGCAGCCGCATTCGGGCGCGCAGGCCAATGGCGCGGTGATGCTGGCGCTGGTCAAGCCGGGTGAGACCATCCTGGGCATGAGCCTGGATGCCGGCGGCCACCTGACCCACGGTGCCAAGGCGGCGATGAGCGGCAAATGGTTCAACGCCATTCAATATGGCGTGCGCCGCGAGGATCACCTGATCGATTATGACGAGGTCGAGCGCCTGGCCGTCGAGCACAAGCCGGTGCTGATCATCGCCGGTGGTTCGGCCTATCCGCGCATCATCGATTTCGCCCGTTTCCGCGCCATTGCCGACAAGGTGGGCGCTCGCCTGCATGTCGACATGGCGCATTTTGCCGGCCTGGTGGCGGCTGGCCTGCACCCGTCGCCGATCCCCCATGCCGATGTGGTGACGACCACCACCCACAAGACGCTGCGTGGCCCCAGGGGTGGCATGATCCTGTCCCGCGATGCCGAATTGGGCAAGAAATTCAACAGCGCCGTCTTCCCCGGCCTGCAGGGTGGCCCGCTGATGCACGTGGTCGCCGCCAAGGCGGTGGCCTTTGGTGAAGCGCTGCAGCCGGGCTTCAAGGATTATTCCAAGGCCGTGATCGCCAACGCGCAGGCGCTGGCGGCGCGGCTGGTGGAGCGTGGCTGCGCCGTCGTTGCCGGCGGCACCGATACGCACCTGGCGCTGATCGATCTCACGCCCAAGGGCATCACCGGCAAGCAGGCGGATGAAGCGCTGGAGCGCGCCGGTATCACCTGCAATAAGAATGGCGTACCCTTCGATCCCTTGCCGCCCACCCAAACCAGCGGCATCCGCGTCGGATCACCGGCGGGCACCACCCGCGGCTTCGGCATCGCGGAATTTCAGGCCATTGGTGACATGATCGCCGACGTTCTGGACGGGCTGGCCGCCAATGGGCATGATGGCAATGCAGAAGTGGAAAAGGCGGTAAACCAGCGGGTACGGGCGCTCTGCGCGCGTTTCCCGATCTATCCGGCCTGATCCTCTTCGCGCCACGCCAAGGAGAGCGCGCGGATGCAGCGGGAAGAAGGACCGAAACTGGAACCCGACAAGCTGACTCAGGCTGCCGAGGATGCGGTGGCGGCTGGCAAGCGTGCGCTCGACAGCGAGACCGGCAAGCAGATTGCCGATATCGCCGATGCCGGCTTCACTAGGGCCGGCGCGGTGGTCGATGAACTGCTCGACAATCCCACCGGAGCGAAGCTTAAGCAGGGCGCCGACGAACTGTTCGCAAAGGCCGGCCAGGTAGGTGGCACCGATGTGGGCCGGAACATCATGGCAGGTGCCGCGATCGGGTTCTTTGTCGGGCTGGTGTTTTCCTTTATCGGCCTGTTCTGGGGCACGGTGATTGGCGCTGCGCTTGGCTTTCTGCGCACCATCACGAAGCGCCCCTGATGCGCTGTCCTTTTTGCGGCAATGACGACACCCAAGTGAAGGACAGCCGTCCCACCGAGGATGGCTCCGCGATCCGGCGGCGGCGCCAGTGCCCAGCCTGTGCCGGCCGCTTCACAACCTTCGAACGGGTGCAATTGCGTGAACTCACGCTGGTCAAGAAGAGCGGAAAGCGCGAGCCTTTCGACCGTGACAAACTGGCGCGCTCGATCGAAATTGCCTGCCGCAAGCGCCCGGTGGAACAGGAACGCATCGAGCGGCTGGTCAACGGGGTCGTGCGCCAGCTGGAATCGCTAGGCGAAGCCGAGATCGAGGCCGATGTGGTGGGCGAAATGGTGATGTCGGCGCTTAAGGCGCTGGATCCGGTGGCTTATATCCGTTTCGCGTCGGTCTATCGTGATTTCCGCGAGGCCAAGGATTTCGAAACGTTCGTTGGCGGGCTTTCTGACGCGGTTAATGGGATCAGGCCTCACACTGAACGGACGAAGCCTGACTGACAAGCGTTGCCAAAGCCGTTAGGGCGGGCCGCATGAGTAATCCGCCCGCCATCATCTTGGTCCGTCCGCAATTGGGCATGAACATCGGTGCAGTGGCGCGCGCCATGCTGAATTTCGGCTGGACCGAACTGCGGCTGGTGCAGCCGCGCGATGGCTGGCCCAATCCGGAAGCCGGGCCATCGGCGGCCGGGGCGGACAGCGTGATCGAGAATGCGCGCGTGTTCGACACCGTGGCCGAGGCGATTGCCGATTGCCATTTGACCATCGGCACCGCGCAAACCACGCGAGACATGGTGCGCCGCATCACTTCGCCGGCCGGCTGCGTGGCGGAAATGCAGGCGCTGCCCGGGAAATCTGCGCTGCTGTTTGGCCCAGAACGTACCGGGCTGGTGCGCGAGGATCTGCTGCTGTGCCACGCCATCTGCACCATCCCCAGCAATCCCGATTTCGGCAGCCTCAACCTCGCACAAGCAGTCGCCGTGTTGGGCTATGCTTGGGTGATAGGCCACGAAGCACCACTGCCACACTGGCTGGTCAATCACGATGGCCCCGCGGCGCAGCATGAACTGGCCGGGCTAATCGCAGCAGTGTTAACGCAGCTGGAAACCAACGGCTTTTTCAACCCCGCTCCCGGCAAGACCGAAACTGCACGGTGGATGCTACACAACGTGCTGACCCGCCCTGGCTTTACGGGCGCGGAAGTGCAGTTCCTGCGAGGCGTCGTGCGTCATCTGGTGCAGCCGCGCCGGCCGTCCTGACAACGAAAAAGGCCGCTGGTTGCCCAGCGGACTTTTATGGAGGTAGCGTGCCGTCACCTGAAATCAGGCCACGGCACGATATTCACTCGGTTCCGGGTCACGCAGCGCATAGCCGCGGCCCCAGACGGTTTCGATGCAGCCGGACGACGACGCGGTCCCAAAGTTGGATCCCTTAAATGCTTAGGCGCCTACGCTTGCAAGCCACTCAAGGGCTGACATGGCCCTCGCGGAGGGCCTTGAGAACGGTGGCCTTGCGGCTGCTCACCGAGTGCACGGCGTCATCGGCCGGCAAAGCATCATTACAGAATCTGGGCGAGGATGGTGACATATATGACACGGATTTGCTTCCCTGCAGACCGTGCGGGGCCGGTGAAACGCGATCATCTGTTTACCATGGTGGCGGCAGGCGGTCCGGCTTTACCGGGCGGCCGCCCCTTGACGACAACCGGCTGCATCCCCATTGCGCGGCCTGAAGTCATGATCACACCGCCCAACTTTCCCCTCGATCTCGCAGCGCTGCCCGCCAGTACGCGCGCCGTGCTGGCGCCATTGGCTGGCCGACGGGTGGCTGTTGCCATGTCGGGCGGGGTCGATTCGTCGGTGGTGGCGGCACTGGCTGCGGCCGCCGGCTGCGACACGGTGGGCATCACGCTGCAGTTGTATGATCAGGGTGCTGCTGCGCGCCGACCGGGCGCATGCTGCGCCGGGGCCGATATCCGCGATGCCCGTGCCGTAGCCGAGCGGCTTGGCATCGCCCATTATGTTATCGATATGGAAAGCCGCTTCCGTGAGGCGGTGATCGACAATTTCGTTGAGTCCTATGCCAAGGGCCTGACCCCGGTGCCGTGCGTTGAATGCAACCGCACGGTGAAATTCACCGATCTGATCGCGCTGGCCCGCGATCTAGGGGCCGAGGCATTGCTAACAGGCCATTATGTGCAGCGCATCAATGGCCTTGATGGCGCCGAACTGCATCGCGGCGCTGATCCCACGAAGGACCAGAGCTATTTCCTATGGACCACCACCCTGGACCAACTCGATTATCTGCGGTTCCCGCTTGGCGGGCTGCCCAAGGCCGAAACCCGCGCCTTGGCGGAAGCCTTTAGGCTGGTGGTGGCGGCCAAGCCCGACAGCCAGGATATCTGCTTCGTGCCCGGCGGCGATTATGCGGCAGTGGTGGAGAAGATCCGGCCGGAACTGGCCCGCCCCGGTGATATTGTCGATGCCACTGGCCGCGTGCTGGGCGGCCACAACGGCGTCCACCGTTTCACCGTTGGCCAGCGCCGCGGCCTTGAATTGGGCGGCCAGGCCGAGCCGCTGTATGTGATTGGCATCAATGCCGCTCAGAATCGGGTGATTGCCGGACCGCGACGGGCGCTGGCAGTGAGCGCTGTGCGGCTGGACGGCGTTAATCTGCTGGGGCCGATCGAAGGCCCGTTGATGGTAAAGGTGCGATCGATGTCGCCCCTGGCTCAGGGCTGGATCGAAGGCGACGTGCTGCGCTTTGCCGAAGCGCAATTTGGCGTCGCCCCTGGTCAGGCTGCGGTGGCCTACATCGGCGATCGGCTTGTGGCCGGCGGCACCATGGTGGCCACCGTGGCAGCCGAAGCGGACCTGATTTCGGCCTGAAATAAACCATCAAGTAACTGACATCATTAGACGATTAACATTCGCCATGTCGGGTGGCTGACGCTTTGCCTATCAGTCTTTTGACGGGCTGGAATCTGTCAATCACGCGGCGTCTTGGCGGCCGTTCAGAAAGGCGATTTGGCACGCGCCTTGCTAAAGAATAGCCATGAACGCGATTGTCCCCGTTTGTTTCCTGCTGCTCTGGTTCCCCGGCCTGGCTGATTGACAATGCGCCGATCCAGAACCGACCATAGACAATCAATGATTTCCCGGCGCCGGGCTTCAAGCGCGCCGGCTGGAAGTGGAAAGGCTGCATCTGGCGGCAGCACCCGGTGATGCCGAATGGTGGCCATTTCGCGCCCAGTTCCGGTGCGATATCAGGCGCGCCAGGCACCAGACTGCGCCACGGATCCACGCTCACCGCTACGCCAAACGTGCGGCTGAGTTCATCTTCGACCGTGAGGATCAACAGTTCGAACACAGTGTCATTGCCATCATCAGGCACGGCTTCGGCCGGACGCGGCAGCCAACTGTCAGCAAAGCTGGCCGTAGGCTGGACTTCGGTGCGGGTCGGCAGATCGCTCAAGCTGCATCTGCCCCATCTTTTCGATCAAGATCCTGCGCTGGAGGCCGAGCGGGCGGGTGCAGCGGGCGATGGTGCCGCCATACAAGGCGAGCGCCGCGCGGATATAGACCCTTTGACGATTGGCCAACAGCTGTTTCAGATTAACGCCATCCGGCGCGAGCAGCGAAGGCACGGCGGGATCGGGAAATAGCAGAGTGGGTGGCAGGAAAGTCTCGCTGAGCCTGGTAGGCGGCCGCACCGGCGGTGAGGTGGCGCTGCGCGGCAGTTGACCCAGCGCGTCGCGACGGATGGTTTTGCCGCAGTGGTGGACGAGGACGAGTTCGACGAAATTCCTCAGTTCCCGCACATTTTCCGTCCATGGCGGGCTGGCCAAGGCCACCAGCGCCGCGGGCGTGAGGCGGGCCGACTGCGCTGCGGCTGACAGGAAATGCTGCACAAGGGAGGGTATGTCTTCGGGCCGTTCATGCAAGGGCGGCGTGGCGATGTGGATGATATGCAGACGGCTTCATCACTCTTTCCGATCCTGCGCATCAGGCGATGATCGGCTGGCTCGGGCGATTTGCGACGGTGTTTGCCCTGCGCCAAGGAGCGCCGCGCCGCTCGACATCAGCGGACAGGTCCGGTTTCAACCCCCCGTGGTGGAGTCGCCGGTCTTCGCTGGCGTTTGGGTTGTGCTGAGCAATTCCAGCACCGGCACCAGGCTGCGATCGGGGGCTTCTTCCATAGGGATATGGCCGATGCCATCGAGGATAGTGACCCGGCTGCCCTTGATCTGGCTGTTGAACCAAGCGGCGACGGAGACCGGGATAAGCTTGTCTTCGCGGCCCCACAGGATCAGCGTTGGCACGGGCAGGCCGGGCAGCTTTGCGGCGGCGCCGTCATCGCCGCTGTACTGGCCAAAGCGCTGCACCGTGGCGCGGCGGTTGCCGGGGTAGAGCAGCAATTCCCAATAACGATCCACCATGGCTGGCGTGGCGATGGCCTGATTAGAAACGCTCTGCTTGAAGCTGGAATCGATCAGGCTGCGCGGCGTGACCGTGGCCAGGATGTCACGCGCGATGGGCACGCGCGCCAGCCGGAAACCCAGCGGCGGCGAAGAGCCTTTCGGCATCGGCTGGCCGCTCGCATCGACGAGAATGAGAGCCGAGAGCCGAGCAGGGTGGGCCACGGCATAGCGCCACGCCACACCGCCGCCCATCGAATTACCGCCGAGCGCAAAGCGGGTGAGGCCGAGCTTGTCGACCAACTTCTCGACTATGCCAACGTAAGCGGTACTGGTGTAGAGGCCCTCTGGCGTTGGCCCTGACAAGCCGTGCGCCGGCAGATCGAGGGTGACGACGCGATAACCCCTTTCCGTCAGCCGGGCCACCCACGGTTCCCATGTGTGCAGTGAGGCGTTGCTGCCGTGGACGAGCACCACTGGGAAGCCATCGCGCGGGCCTTCATCGCGGACATGAATGATGGTGCCGGGCGACAGTTCTACGAACTGGCTGGCTTCATTGGCATATTTGGCCTTCAGTACCGCCACCGGAATGTCGGGCGTGGCGAACACCGCCCACAGCGCCGTTATCAGGCCGGCAACCACGAGCAACCCATAACCCAACCCGCGCCACCAGTTGCGCTTCTTGCCGCCACTCATCGGATTGTCTCGATCCGCACGGGCAGGCCATCTTTGGGCTTGGGGATCGGAAACATTCGGAAATCGCTTTCAACACTGCCCAGCGGCTTTTCCGCCACGATGCGGTGATTTTCCAACAGTGCGAAAAAGAACATTTTTACCTGCATATAGGCAAAATGCTGGCCCAGGCACATGTGGGCACCACCACCGAACGGCACCCAAGCATATTTGTGCCGGCCGCGGCTGTTTTCAGGCGTGAAACGCGTTGGATCAAAAAATTCCGGGTTCGGCCAATATTCCGGCAGGCGGTGGCTGATCATCTGGTTAACGCCGATGTGTGCCCCAGCCGGCACGACATGGTTCTGGAAGGTGAAGCTCTTCACGGCGCGGCGCGGCATCGACGGCACCGGCGGGATCAGCCGCAGCGCTTCCTTGAACACCATGTCGGTGATTTCCATCTCACCCAGCGTGGCATAGGTCAGCTTGCCGTGGCGCTCGCGTATGCCCTTGATTTCCGAGCGCAACTTGTCCTGCCATTCCGGATATTTGGCCAGGCACCACACGATCGAGGTGATCGACGACGTGGTGGTATCGTGGGCAGCCATCATCAGGAAGTTCATGTGATCGATGATGTCCTGTTCACCCAGTAACTGGTCATTCTCGTCCCGTGCGTTGCAGACCTGGGTGAAGATGTCGTTGCCTTCCACCCCGCGCCGCTTGGGGATTTCGCCAGCAAAATAGGCGCTCATGAAAGCCCGACCATCAACGCCGCGCTTCATGGCGGTAAACGGCAGCGGTTTGCGTATCACGCCAACCGACGCGGCAACCATGTCGCAAAAGGCCTTGTTGATCTTTTCCGCCTCACCGCCCCACGGCACGCCCAAGAAGCTGGTCGCAGCCAGATCGAGGGTGAGCGCCTTGATCGACGGGTAGAACTTCAGGCGCATACTCTTCGGCCATGTCGCCAGGCCGCGCGAGATGCCCTCATCCAGCTGGGTGAAATAATGCTGCATCGGCTCTGTCTTGAAGGCGACACTCAGCGTCTTGCGGTGGATCCGATGCTCTTCGAAATCCATCAGCATCAGCCCGCGTGGGAACAGCAGTTCCAGCACGGGGTTCCAGCCGAGTTCGCTCGAAAAGATCTTGTCCTTGTTGAACAGGATCATCTCGTTGGCTTCCGGGCCGATCATGGAAACGCCCCAGCCGCCGAAATCTTGCCGGCGCACGATGCGGCCATGCTCTTCAAAAAGGGCGCGGCTGCGGCCCAGCGGGTTGGCAAGAAATTTCAGCGTGCGCAGGATGGGAAAACGCGCCGGGACCATGCCAGGGATATGTTCAAGCTCCGAATAGGTCGGTTCCGGCAGATCAGCCGGGATGAACTCGCTTTTGGCAACGGGTGCATTCATGGGCGCATGCCTCTTTGCTGGGTGCGGAGGTGAGATACGCATAATATCGCGCCCACGCAATCACAGCGGCAAACCGCCACTTCCCCCGGCGGCGGTGCGCGGGTAACAGGCCAAGTGTGACATCGGAGTTCGATCTTGTTCTGGCGGGCGGTGGGCTTGCCAATGGCCTCATCGCGCTGCGCTTGGCGGAGCTGCGCCCGGAACTGCGCGTGGCGATTGTGGAAGCTGGGCCGACGATTGGTGGCGATCACACTTGGTCAAGTTTCGGTCTTGATATCAATGAAGAACAGCGGCGCTGGACCCAGCCATTGTTTGCCCATCGCTGGGATTGTTATTCGGTGCGCTTTCCGCGCCACGCCCGCACGCTGAATGTGGGTTATGGCAGCAGCAACAGTGAACGGTTGGCGGCAACTGTGGCCGCTGCGCTGCCATCGGAACATATCATCACCGGCGTGCCAGTGGTGGCGCTCAGCCCCACCAGCGTCACATTGGCCGATCAGCGGGTGCTGACCTGCAACGCGGTGATCGATGGCCGTGGGCAAACCAAATCCACCGCGCTTGATCTCAGGTGGCAGAAATTCCTGGGCCAGGAGGTGGAATTGGCCGAACCGCACGGCCTCGATGGCCCGATCATTATGGATGCCACCGTGCCGCAGCAGGATGGCTATCGGTTCATCTACACGCTGCCGTTCGGGCCGAAGCACTTACTGATCGAGGACACCTATTTTTCCGATGGCCGCGATCTGGCGCCCGATTTGCTGCGAAGGCACATCGCCGATTATGCCGTGGCGCAAGGCTGGCAGATTACCACCATCACTCGCGAGGAGGCCGGCATCCTGCCGCTGGCCATCGGCGGGGATATTGAAAAATTCCTGGATGAAGGCGTGCCGGGCGTCGCGCGCGTCGGCCTGGGCGCTGCGCTGTTCCACCCGGTTACAGGCTACAGCTTTCCCGATGCGGTGCGCATGGCTGACATGATCGCCGCGCTGCCGGCGTTTGATGCTGCGACCATCCACAACGCAACCCGAGACCACGCACTGCGTGTGTGGAACAGTCGCGGCATATATCGCGTGCTCAATCGCATGTTGTTCCTGGCCGCGCACGACGAAGAACGACGCACGATCCTGGAACGTTTTTATGAGCATCCAGACGATCTGGTGGGAAGGCTCTATGCCGCCGACAATCGCTGGAACGATTGGCCGAAAGTGTTCTCCGGCCGGCCGCCCATACCGCCACTGCGGGCTCTGGGCACGCTGATCAAATATGAATTGGGGATAAGATGACGACTGCCGCAGTGATTGGTTCCGGTTTTGGTGGGTTGGCGCTGGCCATCCGCCTGCAAAGCGCCGGCATCCAGACCACTCTGATCGAAGCCCGCGACAAGCCGGGTGGCCGCGCATATGTGTTTGAAGATGACGGCTTCAAGTTCGATGCCGGCCCCACGGTCATCACCGATCCGACCTGCCTGGAAGAACTGTTCGAACTGTCGGGCCGCAAGCTTTCTGATTATGTCGAACTGATCTCGGTCGCTCCGTTTTACCGCCTGCTGTGGGAAGATGGCACGGTGTTCGATTATTCGAACGATGAGGAAGCCCTGTTCGCCGAAATCGCCAAGCTGAGCCCCGATGACGTGGCCGGCTACAAGAAGTTCCTCGAATTTTCCGACAACGTGTTCCGCGAAGGCTATCAGAAGCTCGGCCACGAAGCCTTCCTTGACTTTAAGTCGATGCTGAAGGCTGCGCCGCAGCTCATGCGGTATGAAGCCTTCCGCTCAGTTTATGCGATGGTCTCGCGCCACATCAAGGATGATCGCCTGCGCCAGGCGTTCAGCTTCCACACGCTGTTGGTGGGTGGCAACCCGTTCAAGACCAGCAGTGTCTATGCCCTCATCCATGCGCTCGAAAAGAAGTGGGGTGTCTGGTTCCCGCGTGGCGGCACCCACGCGCTGGTTCGCGGCATGATCAAGCTGTTCGAGGATATTGGCGGCCAGGTTCGCATGGGCAGTAAGGTTGAAGCCATCATGGCTGACAGCGGTCGGGTGACCGGTGTGCGCTGCGCCAATGGCTGGTCGGGCCGGTTCGACGCGGTCGTCTCCAACGGCGACGTGGTCAACACCTACAAGGAACTGCTGAGCGCCCATCCGCGTGGTGCCGAGATGGCCACCAAGATGATGCGCCGCAGCTTTTCGCCTTCGTTGTTTGTCACTTACTTTGGCCTGAAGGGCGAGCGCCCGGATGTGAAGCATCACACGATCCTGTTCGGCCACCGCTACAAGGGCCTGCTCAATGAAATCTACAAGGGCGGCGCGCTGCCCGACGATTTCTCGCTTTACCTGCACCACCCGACCGCGACCGATCCGGAAATGGCCCCTCCTGGGCACAGTGCCTTTTATGTGCTCTCGCCGGTGCCGCACCTGGGCAAGCTCGGTCTGGATTGGGAAAAGGAAGCGCCGCGTTACGCCGGTTCCATCCTTGATGCGCTGGAGCGCCGCTGCATCCCCAACCTGCGCCGCGATCTGGTGACGATGCGCACCTGGACGCCGAAGGATTTCGAAACCGTGTTGGGCGCTCACCATGGTAGCGCCTTCAGCTTGGAACCGGTGCTGTGGCAAAGCGCCTATTTCCGCACCCACAACCGTGATGATGTGCTGTCCAACCTTTATTTCGTTGGTGCCGGCACGCACCCGGGCGCCGGCATCCCCGGCGTGGTGGGCAGCGCCAAGGCCACCAGCAAGTTGATGGTGGAAGATCTGCTCGTCCGCAAAGCGGCCTGAGCTTCGCCATTCTGCCCGCTTGCGCCGCGCGGCGCAGGCGGGCAGAAGCCCATCCGTGTCTGTCGTTTTGGATAATGCCCGCACCGCAATCGCGCGCGGATCAAAAAGCTTCGCACTGGCCAGCCGCCTGTTCGATGCGCCTACGCGCGATCGCGCCATGCTGCTTTATGCTTGGTGCCGCCACACCGATGATGTGATCGATGGCCAGATACTGGGCGAAGGTCGCAACGATGATGGCCGCCCGCCGGCCGAACGCCTGGCCGAAGTGCATTGGGAAACCGAACGCGCGCTGGCCGGGAATCCTGCGCCCGGCACGCCGTACGAGGCGCTGGCGCTGGTGGTGCAGCAGACGGGCATGCCGGCGCGCTACCCACGCGATCTGATCCAGGGTTTCCGCATCGACATGGAGGAGCGGCCGTTCCGCACCTTCGATGACACGCTCACCTATTGCTATCATGTCGCCGGCTGCGTGGGCGTGATGATGGCGATCGTAATGGGGGTGACGCCGAACAATCGCGCCGTGCTGGAACGCGCCTGCGATCTGGGCATGGCGTTCCAACTCAACAATATCGCGCGGGACGTGGTGGAAGATGCGCTGCTCGGACGCCGCTATATCCCCGATGATTGGCTGGACAGTGTGCGGCTGGAACCAGACAGTTACGTGCTGGAACGCAACCGCCGGCAACTCTCCCGCCTTGTCGCTCGGCTGGTGTTCAAGGCCGAGGAATATGAGGAATCGGCGCGCTATGGCACCTCGGCACTGGGCAACCGTGCGGCCTGGGCGGTGCTGGCCGCCGCCCGCATCTATGGCGGCATCGGCCGCAAGGTGCGCGGGCTTGAAGAGGCCGGGTTGGCCAACCGGGTTTCCACCACCACGGCCGAGAAAGCCCGCGCCGTGGCTCTGGCGCTTGGCGATGCGCTGGTGCGCAAACAGCGCTGGCCGATGCCGGGGCCAAGCCGCGAAGGCCTATGGACGATGCCGGATTAAAAGCGCTCGTCATGCTGGCGCAGGCAAGTATCCACGGTGAGGCAGAGGTCTAGCGGCGCGCTGGATGCTGGCCTGCGCCAGCATGACAGGATGTTAATCACGTCAGCGCGCCCAATGCTCGGCATTGTCGATCATCCCCATCTCCGCCTTCATCTTCGCACTGGCGCGGATCCGTCCGCGGCCATCGGCTTCCAGTTGCGCCTTCAGCTTGCGGATCGGCGGCGCCCAGATGAAACCGAAGCTCACCGTGCCGTGCTTGGTTTCCACCACGTGGTGCAGCCTGTGCGCCTGAACCACGCGCTTCATGTAACCCCACTGCGGATTCCAGCTGTGCTTCACTCGGCGGTGCACCAGGATATCATGCAGGAAGAAGTAGATGGCCCCATACATGGTGATGCCTGCGCCGATGGCGGTGAGCATGTGCAGGCCATAATGGGTGCCGATCATCAAGAGGATCATCGACGGAATGGCGCCGGCCACGCCGAACCAGTCGTTGCGCTCGAAATTGCCGGTGCGCGGTTCATGGTGGGATTTGTGCAGCACCCACAGGAAGCCGTGCATCACATATTTGTGGGAGACGATCGCCACCACTTCCATGATGGCCACCACGATCAACGCGATGGCGATGCCCTGCCACCAATTCACATCGGCAAGCACGGGATAGCGGCTGGAAAGGCTAGCGAGATACTCGAGCATGGGTTCATGCTATAGCCAGACATAAGCCGCTAATCACCTCTGTAGTTGCCGCACCCTGCCATTTCCGGAGCCGACATGACGCCGCGCCTTTCCTTGTTTGCCCTCATCGCCCTGCCACTGGCGCTTGCCGCCTGCGCCACCCCGGCACAGCGCATTACCAGCAACCTCACCGAACTGGGCGTGCCGCCCCGCCAGGCCCAGTGCATGGGCAACCGCTTGGGCGAGCGCCTCTCCATCGGCCAGCTGCGCCGGCTGCAGGAACTCACCGGCCTGCGCCCCGAACGCTTCGAGCGCATGAGCATCCGCGAAATCGCCAACCGACTGACCGACGAGCGCGATCCCGGCTTGGTGGCGGAGTTCCTGCGCGCCGGGGTGGGGTGTCTGATCTGATTGACGGGCCGGCCTGACTGGGTTTTCCTGGCACGATGCTGCGCCGAACGATTTGGAAGATGAAGGCGAAGTGGCCCAACCTTGGCCGTTGTTTGCTGGTTGGTTGTGGTTTGCTGATCGGTGGTTTGGGTGGCTGGTGGTTTACGCTGAAGGACTGGCAGCAAGATGAGCTGCTGTTCCGGACGAAATGGAAAGTCACGCAGATATTTGTTGCGGAACCGGCTGAGGCCCGCCCCTATCGCTATTTTGCCAACTGCAACGAAGCGCGGCTGGCGGGTTACGGCAGCATATACGCCAACGAGCCATCATACCGCCCGGAACTGGATGAGGATAGCGACGGCGTGGCGTGTGAACCTTGGCGCGGTAGCCGTGGCTGGTCGCGGCGGCCGCCGTGATGGTCAAGTGCGGCTTTACCGCCCCGCGCCACGCCGTTTCGCGCTGAAACCCTTCTTCTGCATCTTGGAAAAACGCGTCGTGCGCGTGCCGGCGACACCGCCCGTCGCGCGGCCCTTGGCGGCGGCGGTGCGGGCATCCAGCGGCAGGCCGAGTTCGTCCATTTCCAGCCGGCGGATCTGGTCGCGGATCGCGGCGGCGGTCTCGAATTCCAGATCGGAAGCTGCCTTCTTCATCTGCTCTTCAAGGTCGGCGATGTATGCCTTGAGGTTGTGGCCAACGAGATGCTGGGTCTCGTCATCGCCAGTATCGACCACCAGGCCATCCTTCATCGACACATCGGCCAGCACATCGCCGATATTGCGCTTTATGGTGGTGGGCGTGATGCCGTGGAGGGTGTTATATTCCTCCTGCTTGGCGCGGCGCCGATCGGTTTCCATCATGGCGCGGGCCATCGACCCGGTGATGCGATCGGCATAAAGGATCACCCGGCCCTCCACATTACGCGCCGCCCGCCCGATGGTCTGGATCAGGCTGGTTTCGGACCGCAAGAAGCCTTCCTTATCTGCATCCAGGATCGCCACCAGCCCGCATTCGGGAATATCGAGCCCTTCGCGCAGCAGGTTGATGCCGACCAGCACGTCATACACCCCCAGCCGCAGATCACGGATCAACTCGATGCGCTCCAACGTTTCGACGTCGCTGTGCATGTAACGCACCCGCAGGCCAGCTTCGTGCAGGAACTCGGTCAGATCCTCGGCCATGCGCTTGGTCAGCGTCGTCACCAGCGTGCGACAGCCGGCAGCGGCGACCCTTTTGGCTTCCTGGATCAGGTCTTCCACCTGGTCTTCCACAGGCTTGATCTCCACCGGCGGATCGATCAGTCCGGTGGGGCGGATCACCTGTTCGGTGAAGACGCCGCCAGTTTTTTCCATCTCCCAAGGGCCGGGCGTAGCCGAAACAAAAACCGTCTGCGGTCGCATTGCCTCCCACTCGGCAAAGCGCAGCGGGCGATTGTCGATGCAACTGGGCAGGCGGAAGCCATATTCGGCTAGCGTTACCTTGCGGCGGTGATCGCCCTTGGCCATGGCGCCGATCTGCGGCACCGTCACATGGCTTTCATCGATGAATAGCAGGGCGTTTTCCGGCAGATATTCGAACAAGGTGGGCGGCGGTTCGCCGGGCAGGCGGCCAGTCAGGAAGCGGCTGTAATTCTCGATTCCCGCACACGCCCCGGTGGCGGCGATCATCTCCAGATCAAAGTTCGTCCGCTGCTCCAGCCGCTGCGCTTCCAGCAACTTGCCTTCGGCGTTCAGTTCCTTCAGCCGCTCGGTCAGTTCGTGGCGGATGGCGTCGGCGGCCTGCTTCATCGTCGGGCCAGGAGTGACATAATGGCTGTTGGCGTAGATCTTGATCTGATCGAGCTTGGCCACCGTCTCGCCGGTGAGCGGATCGTACTCGGAAATCTGCTCGATCTCGTCGCCGAAGAAGCTGATGCGCCAGGCGGAATCTTCATAGTGGGATGGGAAGATTTCGAGGCTGTCGCCGCGCACCCGAAAATTGCCACGCGCGAAGCTGAGGTCGCCGCGCTTGTACTGCATGGCGACGAGCTTCCTCACTACCTCCTTCAGGTCAGCGCTGCCGCCCTTCTTAAGGCTGAACGTCATTGCCGAATAAGTCTCGACCGAGCCGATGCCATAAAGGCACGACACCGACGCCACGATGATCACATCATCCCGCTCCAGCAGGGCACGGGTGGCGGAGTGGCGCATGCGATCGATGGCCTCGTTCACACTCGATTCCTTTTCGATATAGGTGTCGGTGCGCGCCACATAGGCTTCGGGCTGGTAATAATCGTAATAGGAAACGAAGTATTCCACCGCATTATCAGGGAAGAAGCTCTTGAATTCGCCGTATAATTGGGCGGCCAGGATCTTGTTGGGCGCCAATATGAGGGCAGGGCGTTGCACCGCTTCGATCACCTTGGCCACGGTGAAGGTCTTGCCCGAACCGGTAACGCCCAGCAGTACCTGATCACGCTCACCCTCATTGGCTTGGCTCACCAGTTCGGCAATGGCGGTGGGCTGATCACCAGCGGGGGTGTATTCGGTGTTCAGCACGAACGGCCGCCCGCCCTCGCTTTTTTCCGGCCGGGCCGGGCGGTGCGGGATGAATTCGCTAAGCTCCGTTTCGGCAAGGTTAGTGCGAATCTGGATGGCCATGGTGCAACTATGGCTGTCGTGCGCGCTTTGTTCCAGTGCTCAGCGCAGCATGCGGCTAATGAGCTGGCGATCCCGCAGGCCGAAATGATGCCACACCACCCCGCCGGCATGGGCAGCAAAGACCACGGCGAACAGCAGCGAAAGCCAGATGTGCAGGGCGCGGGCCGGCGGCATCGGCAGGGCTTCGGGCAAGTGCAGCCCCAAGACCGACCACCCAGAGGCGCCCGCCAGCAATAGGCCGGAAACCGGAAGTGTCGCCAACGCCAGATACAGCGCCAATTTGTTAAGTTTTGCCAAGCTATTGGGGCTGGCCGGACCCGGGGAGGCGCGCTGGGCCGCCCACCGCAACAACAGCAGGAAGAACACCGCAACGCCAATGCCGATATGAGCCGAAAGAAATTCCGTGCGCTCCGGCGAGGCCTTGAGCACCGCCACGAACATCCCCATCGGCAGCGCTGCCAGCATCAGGACCGCGCTCGTCCAGTGCAGGATCCGGGCGATCTGGCCCCACTTCTGCCGCTGATTCCAGTCCGGCACCTGTTCCGCCTGCCGTCGCCACTGCACCGGCAACAGCGCCAGAAGCAACAACGTCACCAGCACCGCAATAACCGCCATGGCATTAAGCAGCTCCGGCCGCACATCATCGGCCGCCCGCGCCGCAAAGGTGCCATCACCATTGGCCAGCCAGATCGACCAGGCCATCATGCCCAATGCCGCTGTCGCACCCAGCTGCGCCAACACCCGCCATGCCCACGCCGGATGGTTCAAGCCCACCGCAAGGCCCAGTGCCAGAAACAGATAGATGAAGGTCATGCCCGCGTCCGATGGGGGATAAGGCGGCAAGAGGCAAGGGGAGGGTGCCCGCGCGCCCGTCGCGATGTGCCTCGCTGTCAATTGCGCAGACCCCGGATGCCGGAGGCCCCGCTTGTTCTCCGCCTGCTCTGTCTTACAGCCCGGTCACTGGGTTAGACTGGCGATCATGGGCAGTATGGATCAGCAACAAGCGTGTTTGCGGGGGCGGGGACGGTAGGCTGGAAAATCCCCAATTCTGGACGAAACGTCAAAATTGGCAAATCTGGTCGATGTGGCTGATGCGGAGGTCGGGGCATGACAAGCGCCGCCGCACACCGTAAAGCCGTGCACACCATGACGTACAGCAGCGACTTTCTCCGCCGTCTCGAAACGCGCGGCTATATTCATCAGATCACCGAAGCGGCGGCGCTGGATGGCGCTGCAGCCAAGGGCGCGATCACGGCCTATGTCGGCTTTGATTGCACGGCGCCCAGTTTGCACATCGGCAATCTGGTTTCGATCATGATGCTGCGGCATTTGCAGCAATCAGGGCACAAGCCGATCGTGCTTATGGGTGGCGGGACGACCAAGATTGGTGATCCGTCGGGCAAGGATGAAGCGAGGCAATTGCTGGGGGATGAGCATATCAATGCCAACCTTGCCAGCATCAAGCGGATTTTCGAGCGGTTTCTGACCTTTGGCGATGGGCCGACAGATGCCGTAATGGTCAACAATGATGATTGGCTGTCGCGGCTGCAGTTGGTGCCGTTCTTGCGCGATTATGGCCGGCATTTTTCGATCAATAGGATGCTGACGTTCGATAGTGTGCGGTTGCGGTTGGAGCGCGAGCAGCCGTTGAGCTTCATCGAGTTCAACTACATGATTTTCCAAGCCTATGACTATCTTGAACTGAACCGTCGTTTTGGCTGCATGCTGCAGATGGGTGGCAGTGACCAATGGGGCAATATCGTCAACGGAACCGATCTGATCCGCCGCGTCGATGCAAAGGATGCCTTTGGCCTGACGACGCCGCTGATAACCCGGGCCGATGGTGCCAAGATGGGCAAGACGGCCAAGGGCGCGGTGTGGCTGCACGAGGATCAACTGTCGCATTTCGATTACTGGCAGTTCTGGCGCAACACGCATGATGCCGATGTGGGCAAGTTCCTGCGGCTGTTCACCGATCTGCCACTGGACGAGATCGCTCAGCTGGAGGCGCTGGAAGGCGGGGAGATCAACACCGCCAAGGAGGTGCTGGCCACTGAGGCCACCGCGCTGTGCCGGGGCCGGGAGGCCGCTGAGGCCGCTGCCGAAACGGCGCGCACCACTTTTGCGCAGGGCGGCGCCGGTGAAGAGTTGCCGCATTTCGCAGTAGCCGCACCGGTGACCATCGTGGATGCGCTGATCGGCCTGGGCTTTGCCACATCAAAGAACGAAGCGCGCAAGCTGGTAGCGCAGGGCGGGGCCCGCATCGATGGCGAAGCGGCGGGCAGCGATGGCGCGCTGGTGGCGCCGGGCCAGAAGGTGAGCGCCGGCAAGAAGCGGCACGGGCTGGTGGTGGCAGGCTGAGCCTATTCCGCTGCCGGCACGGCGGGCAGATCGATCGCCACCAGCAAACCGGGTTTGTTATCGGCCAGGGTGAGGGTGCCGCCGTGCAGGCGGGCGACGGCTCCTGCCAGCGACAGGCCAAGGCCAGCCCCCTGCAGGCGCTGGCCCTGACGGCCGCGCGCTGCATCGAGCCGGCCAAATCGGCGCAGCGCCTCGCGCTGCTGGGCCGTGGGGATGCCGGGGCCATGATCGCCCACCACCAGCCGCGCCCCGCCATCATGGCGTTCGGCGGCCAGTTCGATCCGCTTGCCGGCGGCGCCATAGCGCATAGCATTGTCGATCAGATTGGCCAGCGCCCGGCCCAGCAACTGGCGATGAGCCAGCGCCGTCACCCGGGTCAGGCCGGGCTGCACGGCCAGTTCCACGCCGGCATCTTCGGCCAGAGGCTCATACATATCGGCCAGATCGGCCACCATCTGCGACAGGTCCACTTCCTCAAAACGGTCGCGGCCGATTCCAGCTTCGGCGCGGGTGATCTCCAGGCTGGTATCGAGCATGCCGAGCAGCGATTCCGCTTCGGCCGACACGGCTTCCAGATCGGCGGCATCGATCACGCTGCCTTGTTGCAGCTTGTCGATGCGGGCTTTCAGCCGGGTCAGCGGCGAACGCAGATCATGCGCGAGCCCATCGGTGACGGCGCGCAATTCATCCAGCACCGATTCCACCCGCGCGAGCATGACGTTGAAGGCCTGGCCCATTGAGTCAAAGGCATCAACGGGCGGACCAGGCGGTAGATCAACCCGGGCGTGCAGCTTGCCCGCAGTCACTTCGCCCACCACATCAGCGATGCCGCGCGCCCGATCGGTGATGATGGAGACCACCAGCTTGCTGGTGAGCCAGGCGAGCAGCGCCGCCAAGGGCAACGCCCCGGCCAGCAACGTGGTGAGTGTGGCCTGCAACTGGGCTTCGGCCGCCAGGCTGCGGCCCACCAGCAGACGATAACCTTCCGGCATGGCCCGCCCGGTGACCATGTAAGGCGCCTGATCGCCCTGTTCGCCCTGCATCGCCGTTAGCCGATAATAACGGCCATCGGCGGGCACATCGGCCGGCCAGCGCGCCACATTGCCCAGCAGCAGGCTGCCGTTGCCGGCAGCTAGGTGAATGACCAGCGGCCCCGGCACCTGCAGCTCGCCATCAAGGATCGTGACCGCGGCTTCGATGCCATCCTTGCGCCAGGCCAGCAGCGTGGCATCGGCAATCGCGTCCACACGGATCTGGGCTTCGGCCTCCAGCTGGTTCTGAGTGGTGCGTTCCAGCAGGATGAGCAGCAACGCCGAGCCGGTGAGGATGACCAGAAACAGCATTAGACTGATGCGCGATGTGGTGGCGCGCGGTATAAGACTGCTCAGCAGCAGCAAGAAGCCGGATGGTTTCCACGAAGACAGCCCCGCGCGGGGCATCGATCAGGCCGCGACCGTTTCGCCGCCGACGCGATAGCCGGTGCCGCGCACGGTCTGCACGATATTGCCGGCGCCGCCTTCATCCAGCTTCTTGCGCAGGCGGCTGACGTGCACGTCGATCACGTTGGTACCCGGATCGAAATGATAATCCCACACGCCTTCCAGCAACATGGACCGGGTGACGACCTGGCCGCGGTGTCGCACCAGATATTCAAGCAGACGGAATTCGCGCGGTTGAAGATCGATGCGCTTGCCAGCCCACGTGACGCGGCGGGCAAGAAGATCCAGCTCCAGCTCGCCTTCTACAAGCCTTGTGACCTCGCCCGTTGGCGCGGCGCGCCGCTGGACGGCTTCAAGACGGGCAAGCAGTTCGGTGATCTCGAACGGCTTGGTGAGATAATCGTCAGACCCGGCGCGCAGGCCCTTCACCCGTTCATCCAGGCTGGCCAGCGCGGACAACACCAGCACCGGCGTGCGGTTGCCGGCTTCGCGTAAGTGGGACAATACGGTGAGGCCATCGAGCTCGGGCAGCATGCGATCAAGCACAATGGCGGCATAATGCCCGGCCATGGCCAGTTCGAGTCCCAAGGCTCCCGTACCAGCAATGTCGACGTGATAACCGGCCTCGCGCAAGCCCTGTGCAATATGTTCAGCCATGGTGGCGTCGTCTTCAACGCAGAGGATACTGGTCATGGCTGCGACTTTATGCCTCTCGTTACAAAAAGTTCAAGCGGTTCGACGCGGTGCGGCATGATTTTCTTCGCAGTGCATCACCGCCGCTGCTAGGCACCAGCCAATCATCATCACGGGGCCGCCGACTTGTCTGAACGAATGACGGAAGAAGCTGAACGCGGCGAAGCGGCTGCGCCAAGGGCAAATCCGGCGCGCGTTGAGCGCCCGGCGCGGCTGCCGCGGCTGTTCCTGTGGCTGGTGGCCATTGCCATAATGTTAGTGATCATGGCGGCCTTTGCTTGGCGGCTGGTCGGCAATCGACTGCTCAGCGCGGCGCTGGTGCCTGGCGGCGCCTTTGAAGCGACAGCCGCCGGCGCGGCCTATGATTATGGCGATGCCGCAAGTTGGGCGGCGCGGCCGGGCATGGCCGATGATCCCACGGCCTTTGTGCCGGAAGGGGCGCCGGCAATGGTCAAGGGCGGTGTGCCGGTGTTTTTCATTCCGCCTACCGCCGCCTTTGGCAATTCGCAGTGGAATGGCCGTTCCGGCGATGCGGCAACGGCCCTGCGGCTGGCCGGTTTCCTGCGCACCGAAGCCAGCGCCCTGGCGGCAGCCGGCCCGTTGTGGGCGCCGCATTACCGCCAGGCTGTGCTGGGCAGTTTCCTGGCCAATACGCCGGAAACCCGCGCCAATGCTCGGGCTGCACAGGATCTGGCCTACGCTGATGTAAAGGCCGCTTTCGATCGCTTTCTTGCAGCACAACCGCCGGGCGCGCCGATCATCCTTGCTGGCCACAGCCAGGGTGCGCTGCATCTGCTCCGGCTATTGAAGGAAGACGTGGCGGGCACGCCACTCGCCGCCCGTGTTGTGGCGGCGTACGCGGTAGGCTGGCCGGTATCGGTGAACGCTGATCTGCCGGCGCTGGGCCTGCGGGCCTGCGAACGGCGCGGTCAGGCGCGCTGCCTGATGAGTTGGCAGAGCTTTGCCGAGCCGGCTGATGCATCTGCCATTCTGGATGTCTATTATGCCGGCATCGGGCTTGCTGGCACTCCCCGCACCGGCACGGCGATGCTGTGCAGCAATCCGCTGACAGGCAGTCTCGGCGATGCCGCGCCGGCCAGCGCCAACCCCGGCAGTCTGGTGCCGTCAGCGACGCTCACCGCCGGCAAGTTGGTGACACCCGGTGTGCCGGCGCGCTGTGATGCCCGCGGCTTACTGCTCATCGGCGAGGCCCCCACGGGCTATCCGGCGTTTGTGTTGCCGGGTAATAACTTCCACGTGTTCGATTATCCGCTCTTCTGGCAGGCCGTGCGCCTGGATGCAGCGGCGCGGGTGGCAGCATGGAAGGCGGAACGCTGATAACCGCCTCTGCGCCCGATTATGCGGCTGGGCTGCCTGATGCTGGCCGGCTGGGCGGGCTGGACGTGGGCACCAAGACCATTGGTCTTGCCACCTGTGATGCCAGTTGGAGTTTTGCCAGTCCCGCCCACACCATCGCTCGCACCAAGTTCGCCGCCGATCTGGCCGAACTGAATGCATGGGTGACCAAGGAACGGCTGGCGGGCCTGGTGATCGGCCTGCCGCTCAACATGGATGGCACTGATTCATCGCGCACCCAATCGGTGCGGGCGTTTGCGCGCAATGTGGCTGTGCTGGGCCTGCCACTACTGTTGTGGGATGAACGCTGGTCCACCGCCGCCGTGGAGCGCGCCATGATTGCCGCAGATTTGTCGCGCGCCCGGCGCTCGGAGCGGGTGGACAGGCTCGCGGCGAGCTATATCCTGCAAGGCGCAATCGATGCCCTTGCCCGTTGGAGAGTGTGATGAGCTGCCTCAGCCCCGAAGCCCGCGCCGTGCTGTTCGAGCATGCAACGGAGCGCCCGTTCACCTCGCCGCTGAACGATGAAAAACGTGCCGGCGATTATCACTGCGCCGGCTGCGGAGCGCTGCTCTATCACAGCAGCACCAAGTATAATTCGGGTTCTGGTTGGCCGAGCTTTTACGATGCCGTGGAAGGCGCGGTTGGCACCAAGACCGATGTGAGCCACGGCATGGTACGCACCGAAGTGCATTGTGCCGGCTGTGGCGGGCATCTGGGCCATGTGTTTCCGGATGGGCCGCCGCCGACGGGCCTCAGGCACTGCATCAACGGCCTGGCGCTCGATTTCCAGGCGGAGGAAGCCTGATGCGCGCCGCCACGCTCGCCCTGCTCGCCGTCCCGCTGCTGATGGGGCAGGCGCCGCCGCCGGCCGAACCGCCGGTATACAACGCGGCCGACAAGATCATCGCCGACGCCCCGGCGGCGCACTGGCTGACCATCGCGCCGGACGACATCATGGTGATGGACACCAGGGCCGGCCAGATGGTGATCCAGCTCGCACCCGATTTTGCGCCGGCGCACGTGGCGGCCATCAAGCAACTGGTGCGTCGCGGCGAGTTCGACGACGGTCGCATCGTGCGCGTGCAGGATAATTATGTCGTGCAGTGGACCGCCCGGCCCGATCCGGCCAAGCCGAAGGCGGCGCCGCTGCCAGCCGAATATGAGCGGCCGCTGGCCGGGCTGATGTTCACGCCGTCGCCCTACAAGGACACTTATGCCGAAGCCGGCTTCGTGAGCGGTTGGCAGGCGGCGCGCGATACAGCCACCGGCACGGCCTGGCTGGCGCATTGCTATGGCACCGTTGGCGTGGGCCGGGAAAATCCGCCCGATACCGGCGATGGCAGCGAGCTGTACACGGTGATCGGCCACGGCCCGCGCCATCTTGATCGCAATATCGCCAATGTCGGCCGCGTGCTCGCCGGGATCGAACCGCACGCCGCCTTGCCGCGCGGGGTTGGTGGGATGGGCTTTTATGAGGACGAGGCGAGCCGCACGAAGATCACCCGCGTGCGCCTCGCCAGCCAGATCCCCGGCTTCCCCAAGTGGCAGATGATGGACACCGCTTCGCCCACCTTTGCGGCCGTGTCGCAGGCCCGCGCCAACCGGACCGGCTTCTTCCCGCGGCCGGCAGGGGCGGCGGACCTGTGCACTCTCAAGGTGCCGGTGCGCGAAACGAAATGACGCCGGTCATCAAGCTGCTGCGGGCGGGCGAGTGGGCGCAATTTCAGGCAGACGGTGTGTTTGCCGGATCGGCAGACGATCTGCGTGATGGCTATATCCACATCTCTACGCCCGCACAGGCGCCCGGCACGCTGGCCAAATGGTTCGCAGGTGAAGCGGGCGTGGTGGCCCTGACGTTTGATGCCGATGCGCTGGGCGACGCGCTGAAGTGGGAGGAAAGCCGGGGCGGGCAATTGTTCCCGCACCTCTATCGCCCGCTGAGGCTGGATGAGGTGCTGGAGATGCGCGTGGCCTAGTCCCTCTGCGCTGCCTTTGCCCGCTGGAAGCCTTCGCGGGCCTGGGCGCGTTCCCAGAACGACAGCAGATGCGGCCCGACTTCACCGAGGTGCCCCAGATTGCCCGCCAGCAGCAGCGCGTAGGCGACCGCAATATCGGCAACGGTGAAATCATCACCGCACAACCACGGCCGGCCATCAGATAGCGCGCGTTCGGCCCAGGTGGTGCGGGCGATGAACCACCGGCGATAGTCGTTCGCCACCTTTGGATTTCGGTTCTCCGGCTTTTCAAGGAGTGTGTAGCGCAGCACCAGCGTTTGCGGAAAAGTGAGCGTGGCATCTGACTGGTGCAGGAAGTTGAGGTAATCGCCATATCGCGGATCGCCGGGCAGTACCCGCAACGCGCCGGCCTTGTCGGCCAGATATTGGCAGATGGCGGCACTCTCCGTCATCTTCACGTCTCCATCGGTAAAGAAGGGGATTGTGCCGAGCGGGTTCAGTTCGAGGAAGCTCGGTTCCAGCCAGCGCGGCGGGAAGGGCAGCAGCACCAGTTCATAGGGCAGGCCCAATTCTTCCAGCGCCCACAGCGGCCGGAAGCTGCGCGCATCGAGGCAGTGCCAAAGCTTCAACTGGCTCTGTTTCATGTCGTGCCCCTTCGCAAAACCAAATCTCTCCCCATATTCATGGCTGCTTAAACTTGGCGCAGCAATCTCGGTAGAATGAACAGGATTTTCGCTCTCATGGTGGACAGGCTGAAATTGGCGGGCGGCGTCTTGATGGGCGCGGCGGCGGGTGTCGGGCTGGCAGTCGGCGTTGCCCGCCTTTCGGACACAGGGCATGTCGCGGCGCAGATTCCGCCGATGGACACGACCGATGTCGCGCGCGCCGTGCCGCAATCCGGCCAGGTGGCTCTCAGCTTTGCGCCCGTGGTCAAATCCGCCGCGCCCGCCGTCGTCAACATCTACACCGCTACGGTGGACCGCCGCCCGCGCAGCATGAACGAAGAGTTCATCCAGCGCTTTTTCGGCGGTGCTCCGGTCCAGCCGCGGGTGTCGCAATCGTTGGGATCGGGGGTGATCGTGGGTGCCGATGGCCTGATCATCACCAACAATCACGTGGTGGAAGGCGCCGACCAGATACTGGTGGCGCTGGCTGATCGGCGCGAGTTCAAGGCGAAAATCCTGTTTGCCGACCCCCGGCTCGATCTGGCGCTGCTGAAGGTGGAAACTGAAGGCGCGGTGCTGCCGGTGATCCGCATGGCCGACAGCGACCGGGTGGAAGTGGGTGATGTGACTGTCGCCATCGGAAACCCGTTCGGCGTCGGTCAGACGGTGACGACCGGCATCGTTTCGGCGCTGGCCCGCACCGGCATCGGCGTTTCGGATTGGCAGTTCTTCATACAGACGGACGCGGCCATCAATCCCGGTAACTCTGGTGGCGCGCTGCTGGATTCGCAGGGCCGGCTGATCGGCGTGCCCACCGCCATCTTCAGCCGCGGCGGCGGTTCGAACGGCATCGGCTTTGCCATTCCATCGAAGATGGTGCGCGTGTTCCTGAACGCGGCCGACAAGGGCAAACTGGTTTCGGGCTGGATCGGGGTTGAAGGTGAAGCGCTGACCGCCGAAACCGCCAAGCAACTCGGCCTTGATCGCCCCGGTGGCCTGCTGGTCACAGCGGTGGTACCGGGCAGCCCCGGCGACAAGGCCGGCGTCAAGGCCGGCGACGTGTTGAAAAGTGTCGACGGCAAGGAGGTCGCCAATGGCGGACAGCTGCGTTATTCTCTGGCCACCGAAGGCGTTGGCACAACGCTCAACATGCGGCTGTGGCGTGATGGTGCGGAACGGCAGGTGCCGGTGACGCTGGCGCCGCCGCCGGAAAATCCGCCACGCAGCATCACGCGCCTGGCCAGCCGTTCCATCCTGAACGGCGTGACGGTCGCCAATCTGTCGCCAGCCTATGCTCAGGAACTCGGCGCCGGCCTGCCCGAACAGGGCGTGGTGGTGGTGGCCATCGAGGCCAATGCACCCGCCGTGCGCTTTCTGCGCCCTGGCGCCTTGCTGGAAAGCGTGGGCGGCAAGCCGGTGCGTTCGGTGGCGGACGTGGTGCGGCTTTCGAACGCCGGCGCGTTGCTGGTGCGATTTGCCATCGGGGAACAGCGTGCCGAATGCGGGGTGAACAATGCCGGGGGCATCAGCTGCCAGACATGATGGCGGATTTCCGCCAGCGTTAGAGGGTGAACGGCTGTAGGAAAACGGCATGAGCCACACCCTCTCCCGCATCGCCAGCCCGTTGGGCGATCTGCTAGCCGTCACTGCGCCCGATGGCACGCTGCACGCGCTCGACTTCGCGGATTACGAGGTGCGCCTGCGCAGGTTGTTTGCGCGCCACCATCCCGGTGCAAGCCTCACGCCGGGGCAGGCGCCTGCCGCAATCTCCGCCGCGCTCGCCGCCTATTTCGCCGGCAGTGTCACTGCGCTCGATGCCGTCCCCGTCGCCGGCATCGGCAGCGATTTCCAGCGCCGGGTCTGGGCCGCATTGCGCCAGATTCCAGCTGGTGAGACACGCAGTTACGGCCAGCTTGCCGCCACGATCGGCCAACATACCGCCAGCCGCGCGATTGGCCTGGCCAACGGCGCTAACCCGATTGGCATCGTCGTGCCCTGCCACCGCGTGATCGGTTCAGGCGGCGCGCTCACCGGCTATGCCGGTGGGGTGGAACGCAAGGCCTGGCTGCTCAGGCACGAAGGGGCGCTAGCACCGCTGCTTTGACCGGGCCATAGCCCACCCACGACCGCAGCCAGCCAATCCGCGCCGTGATCCAGCAGAACAACATGGTGCCGATGATGGTAGTGCCGATCAGTAGCACGGCCTGCGTTGGCAATGGCAGTTGCAGGGGCAACAGCCACCAGGCCGCCAGCACGATGATGGTCTGGTGGATCAGATAGGCCGGGAACACCGCTTCGGCCAGCGGCAGCCGCCACGGGTGATCAAAGGCCAGCCAGCGCTGCGCCGCACCCAGCAGGCCGATGATCATGCCCCAGGCCTGCACGGCGCGAGCGGCGCGCGACAGGACGAGCACCAGTCCCTGTGGATCGCCGGGCTGGCTGGCGATCAGCGCCACCACCGCCCAGCCTGCGACGCCCAGCACCAGGCTCGCCTTCCACAGCCGCGCCACGCCCGTCCACAGCGGCCCCGCGGTGTCCATCGCCACGCCGATGAAGAGGCTGCCACCATAGATCCAGTGCATGCACCAATCGCTGACCAGATCATGGGATTCGGGGAAGCGATCAGCGAGGCCGATGCGGACCGCGGCGATGGCCAGCATCGGCAGCCACAACAGGCGGTGGCCGGCCAGCAGACGGGAAACGCCCCGCGCCAGCCCCGTCCGCGCCGCCGCTGGCAGCAGCGCCAGCAGCGCCGTATAGGCCCACAGATAGACGACGAACCACAGATGATTCCACGTCGGCAGGATCAGGCCCAAGCGGTCGGAAAAGCCGAAATAGGCGCTTTGCCAGAAGGCGAGATAGTCGCCGCTCCACACCCCCTTCACCTGCACTTCCACCCACGGCTGCGGCGGCACGATCAGTACGATGCCAAACAGCAGCGGCAGCAGCAGGCGCTTGCTGCGGTTGGCGAGAAAGCCGGTTTCACTCTTGGCCAGCATTGCGGCAGACGCGATGCCTGAAATGAGGAATAGCAACAGTAACCGCCAGGCATTGGTGAACAGCATCACCGGCTCCAGCCAGTCGAGCCAGGCCAGCTTAATGTGCCAATCCCAAGCCACGAAGGCCATGCCGGTGTGATAGAGGATTAGCAGCGCGAAGGCGGCGATGCGCAGCCAGTCGAGATCGTGGCGGCGGACGGCGGGAGTGTGTTGGGTCATCATGCTCCCAGCCGTGCCCTTGCATTGCCGGGCATTCAGCGGTGAAGTGATGGCCGGACACAGGGCAGGGACGGGCGGCAGGCAGGTGGGGACGAGCGGCACCGGATCAGGGACAGGTGGTCGCGCTCCATTGTGGGTGGCCGCCGTGGTGGCGGCGCTGCTGCTGGCTAAAGGCCTGGTCGATGCCGCATCGATGGTGGATCAGAACCCGGAATTGCCAGGCTGGCAGTCCTTCGCTCTTGAACTCACCAGCGCTGCCTTCTTCGCCTTGCTGCTGTGGCCGCTCTGGCAGATCACGCGCCGGCTGCGGCCGCCCCTTCTGGCGTGGCCCACGGCACTAGCGGTGCATGGCGCGCTCACCGTGCCGCTGGTGCTGGCCCATGCGGTCTGGCTTTCGGCCAGCCGGACCGTGGTGTTTGCGGCACTGGGTCAGGCCTATCGCTTCGACTGGTCGGGCGCGCAATTGCTGTTCGAATGGCGCAAGGATGCGCTCACGCTTGTTACGCTGGCGGCGCTGGGATGGCTACTCGATCGGCTGTTCACGCCGCCGCCCGTGCCGCCGCAGCCGCCCATCGGCTATCGCCTCGCCGTGAAGGATGGCAGCCGCACGCTGTTCCTTGCGCCCGATGAAATCAGCCACGCCAGCAGTGCCGGCAATTATGTCGAACTGGCCACCGTTCATGGGCCCAGCCTGCACCGGGTGACGCTGGCGGCGCTGGCGGATGAACTGGCACCGCACGGCTTCGTGCGCATCCACCGCGCCCATCTCGTCCGCCGCGGTGCGGTGCAGAGCGTGGCCAGCGCCGGCAATGGCGATTTCACGGTCACCCTGGCCAAGGGCGAAACCTTGCCGGGCAGCCGCCGCTATCGGGCCGGGCTGGAGCAGTTGCGCTAGGACCGGATCAGTTGGCTGCAAGTTGTTGACCGAAGACACTATATGGTGATGCATATGCGCATGCGGGCGCGGCTGTTCTTGCTGATTGGTCTTGTTATGGCCTCCCCCGCTGCGGCGGCGTGGCGGGTGGCGGAAACGGCGCATTTCCGCGTGTATGCCGACATGTCGGCCGCTGATCTGCGGCGGCGGGCGGAATTGCTGGAGGATTATCGCGCCCTGCTGGGCAAGTTCACCACGGCTCAGGTGGATGAAGCGGCGCCGAAACTGGATATCTACATCGTCGATACGATCTCCAGCGCCGTGCCGTTCGGCAAGGTGGGGCCGGATGTGGCCGGGTTCTATAATGCCGGCGATCGCGGCATCGCGGCGTTCGCCACCAAGGGCGAATTCGGTCAGAAGGTGCTGCTGCACGAATATGCCCACCACCACATGTTTGCATCGACCGGGCAAAGCTATCCGGCCTGGTATGTGGAAGGCTTCGCCGAATATTTCATGACCGCGACCTTCTTCCCGACGCGGGTGGATTTCGGCCTGTTCGATGCTGGCCGCGCCTATTCGCTCAGCCAGCAGTGGCTGAACTGGGATCGGGTGATCGGGCGGGAACAGGCAAGGCTGCGATCAGACGACGTGCTGATGTTCTATGCCCAAAGCTGGCTGCTCACCCATTACATGTTCCGCGCGCCCGGCATGTCGGAAAAGCTCAATGCCTATCTGCGGGCGGTGGCCCGCGGCACTGATCCGCTCAGCGCGTTCAAGGCGCAGGTGCTGCCGGAACCCCGGGAACTGAATGGCAAACTGAAGGCCTATATGAGCCGGATGACGTTCAGCCGGCTCACCCGCAAGGGGCCGGAAGCCGCAGTGGTAACTGTGCGCGACCTGCCGGCATCGGCGGGCGATGTGATCATGCTGTATGCCTGGCTGGACAACAGAGGCGGCGAGGCCCCGGATGCCAAGGCGGCGCTGGCCCGGGTGCAGGGTGCCACCGCGCGCCACCAGGGCGATGTGCTGGCCACCCGCACCCTGGCGCTGGCCGAGATGTATTGGGGCGACAAGGCAAGGGCGAACGCCTTGCTCGATGGCCTGCTGGCGGCATCGCCCGAGGATGCAGACCTGCTGCGCCTGAAGGCCGAAGCCCTGTTGGCCGCCGACGCGCAGGCCAATCGCGGCGAGGCCCGGCGCCTGCTGGTGCGGGCCGCGAAGGCCGCGCCGGCGGATTGGCGGGCGCTGCATCTTTACGTGCACACCAACGATATCGAACGCGGCCCGGTTAATGATACGCTGTTCGATGTGGTGCAAAGAATGTGGGAACTGGCGCCGCAGGCATCGGGCATCGTGATCGACATGGCGACCGTGCTGGTGCGCAAGGGCCGCATGGCGAACGCTGCCAAGGTGCTGGAGGCAGTTGCCTTCGCGCCGCACGGTGACGGTTATGCGGCCCTTGCCCGCAGCCTGCGTGACGCGGCGCTAGCCGGGGACGCGGCGGCGTTTGTGAAGCGGCTGGAGGACGAGCCGCCGGAGGTGGAGGAGCCTGTGGCAGCGAAGTGAAGGGCCTTCTAGCCTTCAAACTCCATGATCACCGCATCCACCGCCAGTGAATCGCCGGCCTTGGCCAGCAATTTCGCCACCACGCCGGCCTTTTCGGCGCGCAGGATGTTCTCCATCTTCATGGCTTCCACTGTGGCGAGTTGCTGACCGGCTTCTACCTTGTCGCCTTCGGCAACGGCGATAGAAACCACCAGGCCAGGCATCGGGCAGAGCAGATACTTGCTCATGTCCGGCGGAACCTTGGCGATCATGTGGCGGGCGAGATCGGCAGCGCGCGGGGTGAGCACGCGGGCCTTGTGGGCCGCACCGCGGGTGGTGAGCAGGGTGAAACTGCCTTTCTTCGCAACGCTGATGGCGACAGGCGTGCCGTTGATGTTGCCGGTGAACAGGCTGTCACCCACGCGCCAGCCGGATTGCACCACCAGGTCGCGGCCATCGATGAGCACTTCGTGGCTGCCGGCCTCGCCGGTCACTTCAACGGGAACCTGTTCGCCATCGAGATCGACGACCCAGTTGATGCCATAAATGGCACCGTCTCCGGAAAGTTGACCGTCGATCAACTGTTCGCGCGCCACGGTTTCAGCGTGGATGATTGCGGCCGCGGCCACCAGCGCATTGCGGGTTTCAGGCGCAACCGGCGCGCCGTGGAAGCCATCGGGATATTCCTCTGCAATGAAGCCGGTGGTGACATTGCTGCCAGCCTTGAACCGATCATGCTGCATGATGGCGGCCAGGAAATCGATATTGTGGTTGATGCCCTTGATCAGATAGGAATCGAGCGCATCGGCCTGCGCCGCGATGGCATCGGCGCGCGTGGGGGCCCAAGTGATCAGCTTGGCGATCATCGGATCATAGAACATGCTGATTTCCGCACCTTCCACGACGCCGGTATCGATGCGGATCAGGCGGCCTTCCTCGTTCAGGCCGGCTTGCGGCGGCTGGCAGCGCGACAGGCGGCCGATGGAGGGCAGGAAACCGCGGTAGGGATCTTCGGCATAGACGCGGGTTTCGATGGCGTGGCCGTTCAGTTGCACATCGGCCTGGGTCAGCGGCAGTGGCTCGCCGGCGGCGACGCGGATCATCAGTTCGACCAGGTCAAGGCCGGTGATGCATTCGGTGACCGGGTGTTCTACCTGTAGGCGGGTATTCATCTCAAGGAAGTAGAAGCTCCGATCGGCGCCGGCGATGAACTCCACCGTGCCGGCGCTGAAATAGCCGACGTTGCGGGCCAGCGCGACGGCCTGCTCACCCATCGCCTTGCGCATTTCCGGCGTGACGAACGGTGAGGGGGCTTCTTCCACCACCTTCTGGTGGCGGCGCTGGATCGAACAATCCCGCTCGTTCAGGTAGAGGATGTTGCCCTGTTGATCGCCGACCAGCTGGATTTCGATGTGGCGCGGTTGTTCGACGAACTTCTCGATGAACACGCGGTCATCGCCGAAACTGGCGAGCGCCTCGCGGCGGACGGAATCGAAGCCTTCGCGCACATCGGCTTCGCTCCACGCCAGACGCATGCCCTTGCCGCCGCCGCCGGCCGAAGCCTTCATCATCACCGGATAGCCGATGCCAACGGCGATTTCGACCGCGTGTTCGGTGCCAGTGATTTCACCGACGAAACCAGGCACGACGCTGACGCCGGCGGCCTTGGCGCGGCGCTTTGATTCGATCTTGTCGCCCATGGCGGCGATGGCGGGGGCCGGCGGCCCGATGAAGGCGATGCCAGCGGCGCTCAGCGCTTCGACAAAGCTGGCGCGTTCAGACAGGAAGCCATAGCCAGGGTGAACGGCTTGGGCACCGGTCGCCTTGCAAGCGGCGATGATCTTGTCGGCGATCAGATAGGATTCGGCCGCCGGCGACGGACCGATGTGCACGGCCTCATCGGCTTCGCGTACGTGCAGGGCCTGGGCGTCGGCGTCGGAATAGACGGCCACCGTCTTGATACCCATGGCGCGCGCCGTGCGGATCACGCGGCAGGCAATTTCACCGCGGTTGGCGATCAGGATTTTCGTGAACAAGGCGTGTGGCTCCCGTCTGCTCGTGTGACTGCTCAATAGCGGGGCAGGGCCACCATGCAACATATCGATTTTGGCGATGACCGTAACAGGCACGCCTTGTTGGCCTTTGACCCACCTGCGGTGCATCAGCACAGGCAGGCGGGCGTGACAGATGGTCCCCTTCCCCCGGGCAGCCCTTACCCCCAAGGCTGCGTTTATCGTCTCACGCCCCGGCCGGCGCTTCTGATCCCCCACAGCAGCGCCGGCCACCCCTCTTATACCGGGAATTTCCTATGCGCCTTTTTCTTGCCACCATTGCCGCTGCTCTTGCCGCCCTGTCTGGTGACGTGGTCGAGTTCGAAGGCCTGTCACCAACCCGCTGAATGCAAAAGGGCCGACGCATGAGCGCCGGCCCTTTCGGGTTCAGGCTAGATTGCCCGTTAGCGGTTGGCGGCGACCGTCAAAGCGCGCTGAGCGCGGGCCGCGTCAATCTGCGGTGCCGCCGCCTTCATCGCTTCAGCGCGGCACGCATCAAGATCGGTAAGTTCATCACGAGTGAACAACACGGGGGAGCCGCACAGGCGTGCCATCGCGAACGACAGACGCTTGTCCAGCGCGCGCTGTCCAGAAGCTGACGAGAGATCGAGATCGGCAGTCTGCACCTTCACCTGCCACTGTTCATAGCCGGGTTCGGCTGCCAAGGCAGGCATCGCCAAAGTAGCGGCGGCGAGAAGAGCCATCGTGATGCGCATCGTGAACCTCCCAAAACACTTGATGTGAGGATGATGCTGCCATTGTCACGTCAATGCAACAGGAATGTCACGAAACTGTCATTGATACGTCATTTTGTTGTAACGGTACTGTCATCCTGGGCGGGCGATCATCAGCCACAGCGCCGTTACCAGCGGCACGGTGGAGATGAGGCCCCATAAAATCCATCGCTTTGACAACGCCTTGAAGGTATCAGGCACCGGGCCATCGCCGAACTGACGCGACATGCGCGCACTCTTGATCTGGATCGGCACGATCAGCCCCATCCAGATCAACCCGGCGGCAACGAAACAGACCTGCGCCCACAGCAGCCAGCCCTGGGTGAGATCAAACTCGCCTTGTATTGCAAGTCCATAGCCGCCGATCATGGTGAGAACTACGCCCCACACCGTCATTGACCAATCCGTGTAGGTGATCAGTTTCTGGGCAAACTGCAGCACCGGGCCGCGGCCATCGCGATCGGCGAAGAACTTCCAGATCGCCGTGACGGTGATGTTGCCCATCAGCATCACCACGCCGGTGATGTGCAGGAATTTCCAGACGAGATAGGTATCGGGCATGGCCTTCAGCCTTTTAGCGGCCAGCTACGACTGGCGCCAGATTCAACCGCCAAAGACGATCTTGTACATGATCATGCCCACGGGGATCGTCACCACAAAGCTGATGGAGAACTTGCCATTCGTTATGATGATGCCTCCTTACAACGGAATATTGTCGTGCTTTTTCCATGGGTTTTCGAGGTTCTTGGTGCGCAGCTTGCGCAAGCCCATGGCGATCCGCCGCCGCGTTGTGTGCGGCATGATCACTTCATCGATGAAGCCCATCGAGGCCGCCACGAACGGATTGGCGAAGCGGGCTTCATATTCAGCGGTGCGCGCCGCGATCTTGTCCTTGTCGCCGATGTCCTTGCGGAAGATGATTTCCACCGCACCCTTGGCGCCCATGACGGCAATTTCCGCGGTGGGCCAGGCATAGTTCAAGTCGCCGCGCAGATGCTTGGAGGCCATCACGTCATAGGCGCCGCCATAGGCCTTGCGGGTGATGACGGTGATCTTGGGCACGGTGGCTTCGGCATAGGCGAATAGCAATTTGGCGCCGTGCTTGATGATGCCGCCATATTCCTGCGCCACGCCGGGCAGGAAGCCGGGCACATCCACGAACGTCACGATCGGGATGTTGAAGGCATCGCAGAAGCGCACGAAGCGACCGGCCTTTTTCGAGGCGCTGATGTCGAGGCAGCCGGCCAGCACCATCGGCTGGTTGGCAACGATACCCACCGTGTGGCCTTCGATGCGGGCGAAGCCGATGATGATGTTGCCGGCGTGGCCGGGCTGCAACTCGAAGAATTCGCCATCGTCGGCGACCTTCTGGATCAGCTCGTGCATGTCATAGGGCTTTGCGGCACTGGCCGGGATCAGCGTGTCCAGGCTCTCATCCACCCGCAGCGGATCATCGCTGGTGGGCCTGAAAGGCGCATCCTCACGATTGTTCAAGGGCAGGAAATCGAAAAACATCCGGGTGCGCAGCAGCGCGTCGATATCGTCCTCCAGCGCCAGATCGGCCACGCCGCTCTTGGTGCTGTGGGTGATGGCACCGCCAAGTTCTTCCTGCGTCACCACCTCGTTGGTTACTGTTTTCACCACGTCAGGGCCGGTGACGAACATGTAGCTCGAGTCCTTCACCATGAAGATGAAGTCGGTCATGGCCGGGCTGTACACAGCGCCGCCGGCGCATGGACCCATGATGAGGCTGATCTGCGGCACCACGCCGGACGCCAGCACGTTGCGCTGGAACACTTCGGCATAACCGCCCAGCGACGCCACACCTTCCTGGATGCGGGCGCCACCCGAATCGTTGAGGCCGATCACCGGCGCGCCAACCTTCATGGCGGTGTCCATGATTTTGCAGATCTTCTGGGCGTGGCGTTCCGACAGCGATCCGCCGAACACGGTGAAATCCTGAGAGAAGACATAAACCAGCCGGCCATTGATGGTGCCGCTGCCCGTCACCACGCCGTCACCGGGAATCTTCTGTTCGGCCATGCCGAATTCAATGCAGTTGTGCTCCACGTACATGTCGAGCTCTTCGAAGCTGCCTGGATCGAGCAGTATATCGAGACGCTCGCGTGCAGTCAGTCGGCCCTTCCGGTGCTGGGCCTCGATGCGCTTTTCGCCGCCGCCCAGGCGGGCAGCGTCACGACGGCGTTCCAGTTCTTCCAGTTGCTTCAGCATGGGTGGTGCACTCCCTTGGGCACTTTCCCTAGCAATTGCGATGCTTGGGGCAAGTGCGTTGTTTTCACCCTGCCAACAGCCGCAGGAAGTGGACAGCCGCGGCCAGATCGCTGCGGCGCTCACTTTCCGCCTTTTCCGCCAGCGGATCGCGGCCCCATTGTTCTTCCTGCCAGCGCGCATCGATGTGCGCAATGTCATAGGCGGCTTGCGCCTCGAGTTCGCCTTCGGCTACCGCCAGCGCCAGAACAGCTGAGCCGGTGATGGTCACGATCGGATCAAGCGGCGCCAACTGGAAGGGCGTGAATGCGGCGAAGGCGGAATGAAGGCGCGTCAGCGTCGCCGACGGCTGTGCGACATGCATGATGCCGGTGGTGATGGTCAGACCCACATCATAACGGCGGGCGAGCCATTCCACCCACGGGTCCCACGCCGCCGCCTGCGCTGCCAGGAGCGAGGCCGGACCGTCGGCGCGATAGGCGATCAATTCGGATTCGGCATAAGTGGCCAGCCGTTTGGCAAAGCCGGTCTGATCTGCCGCAACCCGATCGATTGCAGCATTGGCAAAGCCGGTCAGCGGCAGGCTGCGCGGATCGATCTTCTCGCCTTGTGACTGCCATTCGCCGGCAATAGCTTCGGCCAGGGCGCGCGTTGGCACCGCCAGTTCTGCGCGGGCCGGGGTGCGCAGCGGACGGCCATCCAGCGCCACGCCGAACGGTCCTTCACTGGTAACCGTGGCGGCCGTGTAAAAGCGCTTCATTTGCGGGTGAGGCCCAGATGCTTCGGCCGTACGAACAACGAACAGCCACCCAGCAGCACCACCGCCAGCCCGGGCGCCTGGCCCACCTCGCGCACCAGCCAAACGCCGCCGGCCATCACGGCCAAGCCGGTCAGCCGCACGGCGAGATAGACCAAATACCGCTTCTTTGCTTCTGCGGCAGGCAGGGGGGCATTGGACATGGGTTCGCTCTACCCCCGCCGGCCGCGCCACAGCAACACGAAAGCCAGCGCGAACTGCAGCATGGCCGCGACCCAGAACAGGGCGCTTGCCACCTCACCGTTCTCGCCGGTTGCAGCACTGCGCCGGGCCAGCACGATGAACAGGCCGCCAAACGCCAGCGACAGCAGCGCCATGATCCGGCCCAGCCGCCGCAGCCGGGCGATCATCTCGCCCGAACCTTGCATTTCATCGAGAGGCGACTCCCTAGTCATTGAGCAGCGCCAGCAGATGCTCTGACGTCTCGGCGACATGCGTTGCGCCGGCATCCATCAGTTCATGCGCGTCATGATAGCCCCAATCGACGCCGATGCTGCGCACGCCGGCGGCTTCGCTCATGGCAATGTCGAAAATAGTATCGCCGATCATCACCGCCTGATCCACCTGCGCGCCGGCATCGGTCAGCGCGGCATGTAGCATGGAAGGGTGCGGCTTGGATGGGTGGCGGTCGGCCGTCTGCAGGCTCACGAACAGGTGATGGATGCCGTGATGCTCCAGCGCCAGTTTCAGGCCGCGATCGGATTTGCCTGTGGCCACCGCCAGCAGCCAGCCCTGCGCATCGAGGGTGTCGAGTAGGCCGCGGATGCCGGGATAAAGTGGTTCGGCATCCAGCGCCTTGTCAGCGCGAAGCCGCTGGAAGGCGGTCTTGTAATCGTCGGCCAGGCTGAGGTGCAGATCGTGATCGGCATGCGGCAGCAGTGCCTGCATGGCCTCCACCAGCGAAAGTCCGACAATGCGGCGGGTGGAGTAGCTGTCGGGCGGGGCGAGGCCGTGGCGTTGGAAACTGCTCTCCATCGCCCGGATGATGTTGACCTGGCTGTCGATCAGCGTGCCATCGCAATCAAACACGGCGAGTTTCATGGCTTCTTCCTTGCCGCACGGATCGTCGCCGCGCCCGCATGCTCGCCCAGTCGCTCCAGCGCTGCCACGACGCCCATCGCATCGGCCTCGCTTCGGTTCTGGCTCGCCTTAAGCGTGGTGCGGATGGCGTCGGGGGTGAGTTCATAGCCCGTGATGGCGCGCATCATGGCTTCGGCGCGCGGGCGTTCCATCTTGGCCATGGTCCAGTCCTCGCCCATGCGCGGTTCGAAAGTGGCGGAGGAAAGGTTCAGCAGCGCCTCCAATTCGCCCATGTCCAGCGCGTGCACCGGGCCTTCGATCTCGACGGCCTGGTAATTCCAGGTCGGCACATTGTTGGCCGGCTCAGCATACCAGTTGGGAGAAACATAATGGCCCGGCCCGCCCACACTGATCAGTGCGGTTAGGCCGTCGAGGTGCTGTGCCAGCGCATTGCCGCGCGCGAGGTGGAACATCAGCGTGCCCGTTGCGCTCACCAGCACTGGCGCATGCGCCACGCGTGGGCCGTCCGGTGTTTGGCCAAAGATGTGGGCAAAACCGTGCGCGGCCACGAAAGACAGCGGATCCAGATCAGTGCGGAAGGCGTTGTTTGGGTGCATTGCGGGCACTTCCTGCCGCAAGCCCATCCTGTCGGCAAGGAGAGTCGACGCCGCGTGGCGAGCGCGCTAGCCCTTGGCCGATGCAACCGCCCCCGCTCACCGAAATTCCCGTCGGCCAGACCAGCACTGCGCCGCGCGCGTCCGACGAGATCAAGGGCCTGCGCTATCCGCTCGGCCGCTGGGTGCCGGGGCCGGGTGAAGCAGAAGAGGTGGCACCGGGCATTTTCTGGGTGCGGATGGGCCTGCCGTTCGGCCTCGATCACATCAACCTTTGGGTACTTGATGCCGATGACGGCTGGGCCATTGTCGATACCGGGGTGGGCTTGCCGGCCAGCAAGGCCGCGTGGGAAGCGCTGTTTGCCGGCGTGTTGAAGAGCAAGCCGGTCACCCGCGTGATCGTCACCCATTATCACCCCGATCACCTGGGCATGGCCGGCTGGCTGTGCCGCAAATGGGATGTGCCGCTGGAAATCACCCGCACCGAATATCTGCTGGCGCGCACGCTCACGCTTGATGTGCGCGATGCGCCGCCCGATGAGGCCGTGGCCTTTTCCATCCGTGCTGGCTGGAGCGAGGAACAGGTGGCCGCCATGAAAGCCAAAGCCTGGGGCAATTTCGGCAAGATCATTTCCAAGATGCCGGCCGGCTTCAAGCGGCTACGCGATGGCGATGTGCTGCAGATCGGCCTGCGCCAGTTCGCCGTTGTGGTCGGCCGCGGCCATGCGCCGGAACATGCCTGCCTCGTGGCTGACGACGTGATGATCAGCGGCGATCAGGTACTGCCGCGAATCACGTCCAACGTCTCGGTCTATCCCACCGAGCCTTATGCCGACCCACTGTGTGACTGGCTCGAAAGCATCGACACGCTGCGGGCCATTCCAGATCACGTGCTGGTACTGCCCGCCCACAACGAGCCCTTCTATGGCCTGCACACGCGGCTGGACCAGTTGGCCGCCGATCACCACGGCAAACTGCAAAAGCTGGAGGCGTTCTGCGCCGAACCTCGCACCGCCGTCGATTGCTTTGCCGCGCTTTTCCGCAAGCCGATCGGCGAGGCGGATTATGGCCTGGCTACCGGCGAAACCGTCGCCCACCTGCACTGGCTAGAAGAACGCGGCCGGGTGAAGCGGATGACCGATGACAGCGGTGTGGACCGTTTCGTGCGGGCCTGATCGCGGCATCAGGGCGGCGCGTTGTCGCCTGAAGCACCTTCTCGCTGGAAACCGTGCATGCCCATCCGCCATTGCACGGCGATGATCGCCCCCTTGCACGGCTGCAAAAGGCCTGCCGCCAGCGTGGCCGTGATCGGCAATATAATGGCGGCGGCCATCGCTGACGATATGCTGGCGTCCCGTGCCAGGTGCACGGCCAGCGGCGCCACTAGGTGGCCGGTGATGAACAGCGACGCATAGGCCGGAAAGTCATCGGCACGCTGCAGCGTCCAATCCTGATCACAGGGACCGCAATGATCGACCGGCTTCAGGAAGGCACGGAACAGCCGGCCCTGGCCACAGCGCGGACAGCGACCGGCCACGCCGCGCGCGATCGCCAGCCACAGCGATTGCCGCGGCACAAGCGGGGAGTTGGAACCCGTCGGTGGAGCTGGATAGGCGGGAAGAGTCATCGGGTCAGACATCGGAACGCGTGCGCCTTCCCATGGTTTCTTTGGAAACAATATACGTGTTTCTCCAAGGCCCTCAGCAGGGCATGCGTCTGATCGCCCTGTTACAGATCGTTGTTATCCGAGGCCGAACCGGAACCGGTGAACCGCCAGCGCCCACCGATCCTGTGCAGCGTCATTGTCCAGCGGCCCTTGTAGACCACGGGCTTGCCTGCCTGCGTGTCGGAGAAGGTGGCCGGGTAGATATAATAGGCATTGTCGTCCTTGATTTCTGAATAGGTGAGCTGGCCCACGGCCAGACGGCCATGGCTAGCGGCCAGCGCGTTGTTGTTGGCCTGATAGTCGCGCATCCAGTCGCTGCAGGTTTGCCAAGCGTAGGGCGGAAATCCGTCGGTTACGGCGGCTCGCGGTGTGCAGGCCGCCGTGAAGGACGTCCTGTCGTCCCGGTTGAAATCGGCGATCCACTAGCCGATCGTCGTCTGGATTTCCTGGTTGGCAGTGGTGGCAGTGGCCGCTGTGGCCACGGCATTGGCCATCATGAAGGCGGTAATTGCCGCGGCTCGCACGATCATTTCGCCACAGCCATTTCGTAGAGGAAATCGACAAACCCGGCTGTACAGCCGGCCAGGCCCTGCACGGCCGGGTTGTTGCTCTCGATCACGAAATATTCGTCGGGCGCATGCGCACCGCTGCCGTGACCAAGGCCGAACTGGCCGGCGGGCAGGCTGACCGGAGGCTGGGTGAAAACGCTGCCGGGCCAGCTGCCGGCGCTGCGCGGATAGAGCGTTGCAGGGGCATTGAAGCGGGCATAGACGGCCTGTTGGGCGCGCACCACGCGGGCGTCTTCGGCGGTTTCGGTTGGGTCGTAACCGCCGCTCACCACGACTTCGATATCGCCAAAACCACGCTTGGCCAGATGTGCCTTCAGCTTGGCTTCGGCCTCCCTGAACGTCTGGTTCGGCACCAGCCGGCATTCGAGCTTGGCCTCCGCACGTCCCGGCAGCACGGTCTTGCCGCCTGGCCCGGTGTAGCCGGCGACAAGGCCCTGGATGTTCACGGTAGGCTGGCTGGCCAGACGTTCCAGACTTTGCTGCCACGGTTCGTTGTTGATCCACATCTTCACACCCATGGCGCGCTTGGCGTCAGTTTCACTTTGTGACGCCGCCGTCATCGCAATCAGTTCCTTCTCGCGCGCCGTCAGTCCGCGCACATTGTCAAACCAGCCGTCGATAGCCGGGGTAAAGCCGTCTTCCTTCACCAACGTGTTCAGCGCTTGCACCAGATGCCACACGGGTGAATCCACATGGGCGTGCTGGCTCGAATGGATATCGATCTTCGGTCCCTTGCCCCAGCGCTCGCCGCTGGCGATCAGCTGGAATTCGATCGGCCCCTTGGCGCCCAGGTTGATCATTGTGCTGCCATTGGCCGATTGCCAGGCGGTGGGGATGACGATGCCGTCGCACTTCTTCAGTGCGGCCAGCACTTCGGGGGCCTGCACGATCTGGTGGAAATTGGGGGAGGCGATCTCTTCCTCGCCTTCGGCTACCAGCACCAGATTGACCGGCAGCTTTTGCCCGGCTTCGCGGAAAGAATGTAGCGCGGCGAGGAAAGCGGCTTCGGGGCCCTTCTGGTTGATGGCGCCGCGGCCGACGATGGCCTTGCCCCAGCCCGGCTTATCGACGATGCGTGCCTCGAACGGGGGGCTCGACCATTCTGACGGATTCACCTGCTTCACATCATACATGAAATAGATGCCCACTGTGCGCTTGGCGCCGGCATCGAGCGTGGCGAAAATGCCGGGTTGGCCCTTGGTGGGCATGCGTTTGACCATCTGGAAGCCAGCGTCCTTGATCATGCCCATAGTATAGGCGCAGGCTTCTTCCATCTGCCAGTTTTCGGCGGCGATGCCGGGATGTTTGATCCAGTCCTGAATGCGGGCGATGTTTTCGGGCAGCTGCCGGTCGATCGCGGCGCGGATCTTCTTCTGCGCCTCGGCAGCAGGGGCCACAGCGGCGCTGGCCGCACTGGCCATAGCAATGCCCGGCAGCATTAAGGCGGCGCTGCCGGCTAGCAACTGGCGGCGGTCGAAACTGGTCATCTATTCCCCCTTTTGGCCTGATTCGGCCGATCATTCGGGCCGGGCACTGCCGCAGTCCAACCAGATGAGAATAGGCGATTTCCGCGATTGGGAAAGCCCCGCCTGCATGCTGCAGCGCGGCATCCTCGGATGCTGCGCTGCAGCAGTGGGTAGATGTCCTCATGCGACGCCTTGGCGACACATTGACACATGCGACAGTTTGGGTAAGTGGAGATTCTGCTGCGGCGCTCTGTCGCGATCTGCCACAGATCGGCCCGTCGATGGGAGGGGGCAGCAGGGACTGGGTCGCACATTCTCGTTGCCCATTCCGGCAAACAGGCGGGGGAGCCGTGGGCATAACGAGCCCAGCGATTTTCCCGAATGGGAGAGGAGTATAACTATGGCTGAAGATACCAAGGTCTACCCGACCGGGCTGACCGAGAAGGAAGCAATCGAGATCAACGAGGGCCTCAAATGGGGGACCCGGATCTTTGGCGCAATCGCCGTTCTGGCGCACATCCTGGCGTTCGCTTTGACGCCGTGGCTGCACTGAGATCAGGGGAGAATTATCATGAATGAAGGTCGTATCTGGCTCTATGTCAGCCCGTCCGTCGGCATCCCGCTGTTCTTCATCGCGATTGCCGCTGTTGCCCTTATCGTCCACGCGTCGATTTTGGTGAACACCACCTGGTTTGGTGCCTATTGGCAGGGTGCCGTTGCTGCTGCCCCGGCGGTTGAAGCGCCGGCTGCCGAAGCCGCTGCTCCGGCCGCTGACGCCATGGCGCCGGCTGCTGAAGCCGCTCCGGCGCAATAAGCCGGGCAAGTCTTTGTCTGGCTCGGGCTGGGCAAACTGAAATGGGCCGGCGTCCCCTCGGGCGCCGGCCTTTTTGGTGTCTGCTCCAGATGAATTGGTCAGGCAGCGGCTTCCCGCTACCGCGCGGTATCAATCAATCTTGGGTATCGCGATCCAGCAGCGGCCACATCGCCGCCAGCGTGGCCAGCATCAGTGCCAGTTCCAGCCCGAAGATCAGCACATAGCCGCCGGCGTTGGGCGCCACGCCCAAGGCCACATCCGAACCCCGCGCCACATCACGGATGATCCCGCCGATGGTGGCACCTATGCCCTGGCTGGTGGCCTGCACCGCGCCCCAGGCTCCCATAGCGATGCCGATTTGGCCTGTGGGCGCCAGCATCATGGTGGCGGTTAGCGTGCCATGGCCGAACAGGCCAGTGCCGATGCCGGCCAACAGCACGCCCAGCGTGAACAGTTCCGGCGTATCGGAACCGGCGGCCATGATGATCAGGCCATAGGCCGGCAAGCCGATCACCGCACCCAGGCTCGCCATGCGGAACGGATCGGCGCCCAGGCTGAGGATGTAGGATGCGTAGGCAAAGCCCATCAGGCTGCCGAACGCCATGATGGCGCTGAGCAAGGTGGTAGTGCCCACGCCCAGGTTCAGCACTTCGCCGCCATAGGGTTCCAGCACGATATCCGACATGGAGAAGGCCAGCGTGCCCAGCCCCACGGCGATGAGCCGCAGGAGCGTCTTTTCCTTGCCCACGAACAGGTCCCAGCTCTCGCGGAACGTCGGTTCAGGGGCTGCCGGTTCGGTGCGCATATAATGGGGTATCTTTGCTTCCTGTTTCCACAGCGCGGTGAAATTCAGGATGATGGTGATCACGGCACTGCCCTGAATCACCTGGATCAACCGGCCCTGGCTGAAATCCTCCAGCGCCCAGCCAAAGAAAAGCGAGGCGACGATCGATCCAGCCAGCAGCATGACATACATCAGGCCCACCACATTGGGCTGTTGTTCGGGCTTGGTGAGATCGGTGGCGAGCGCCAGGCCTACGGTCTGCGTGGTGTGGATGCCGGCACCTACCAGCAGGAAGGCCAGCGCGGCTGCCGGCTGGCCCAGCCAGACACGCTCATCATAGGCCTCCTGCGCGCCAGCAAGCACCAGCAGCGCAAACGGCATGATCGCCAGCCCACCAAACTGCACCATCGTGCCCAGATAGATATAGGGCACCCGCCGCCAGCCCAGCGCAGATTTGTGGGTATCGGATTTGTGGCCGATAAGAGCGCGGAACGGTGCTGCCAGCAGCGGCAGCGCCAGCATGATGCCCACCAGCGTTGCCGGCACGCCAAGTTCGACGATCATGACGCGATTGAGTGTGCCAACCAGCAGCACCAGGCTCATCCCCACGCTGACCTGGATCAATGAAAGGCGTAGCAGGCGCGACAGCGGCAATTCCGGGCTGGCGACATCGGCAAACGGCAGGAATTGCGAGCCCCAAGTCATCCAGACCTTTACGAGGCGGGCGTTGACGCCCTTTGCGGTGGGTTCAGAAGCCATGGTCAGCCTCAAAGCGGATTGCGAAGCCGTTGGCAATGGGGGGTTTCAATCCTTCCCCAAATGTTGGCCTTCCTTCATTGCCACAATGGCTTCGTTGGCCAGTTCATCGGCACGTTCATTTTCGGCATGACCGGCGTGGCCCTTGACCCAGTGCCAGCGTACCTCATGCGGGCGCGCGGCTGCGAGGAGCGCCTGCCACAGATCGCCGTTCTTCACCGGTTTCTTGTCGGCTGTCTTCCAGCCGTTCTTCAGCCAGCCGTGCACCCATTTCGAAATGCCGTCGCGGACATAAACGCTGTCAGTAGTAAGATCGACGCTGCAGGGGCGGGTAAGTGCGTTCAGGGCTGAAATCGCCGCCTGCAATTCCATGCGGTTGTTGGTGGTGTGGGCTTCGGCACCGTTCAGTTCGCGTTCCTTGCCGCCAGCGCGGAGGATGGCACCCCAGCCGCCGGGGCCGGGATTGCCCTTGCAGGCGCCATCGGTGAAGATTGCGACACGCGGGCGCGCCTGGCCGTCATCAGCCACCCATCATCTCCGGTGTCGCTGCCAGATACCAGGTCAGGCGGCGAGCGAAGGCCATCGGATCCTTACGCGTCACCAGCGCATCGGCTGGCGTGTTGAGCCAGTCATAGGCGCGGGTCAGGGTGAAGCGCAGCGCGGCACCAGCCGCTAACTGGGGCAAGGAGGCGCGCTCGGCCGGCGTGAGATCGACTTCGGCGAGGTATCCGCGCATCAGGCCGGCGGCGCGTTCTGGGAAGAACTGCCGACCATCGGCAGAAAAACACCAAGCGGCGTGGGTCACGGCAACGTCATAGGCACGTGCATCTGTGCAAGCGAAATAGAAATCGATCAGGCCAGTGACGCGCCCATCCAGCATCAGCACATTGTCCGGAAACAGATCAGCATGGATGGTCGATTGCGGCAGATCGGCCGGCCAATCCGTGGTGGCGGCCAGGCCGCGTGCCACGGCATCGGGGAGGTCAGCGTCAATCTTGCCCAACCGGCTTTCACCAGACCCATTGGTACAGCGCGCGGCCAGCGGCGGCCAAGATGCAGGCCCCAGCGCGTTGGGGCGCGGCGCGGTAAAATCGGCCAAAGCCCGATGCATTAGGCCCAGCGCCGCGCCCACTTCATGGGCCGCCTCCGGCGTGGCTTCGCTGACGCTCACACCCGGCAGAAATTCGATCAGGCAAGCCGGCCGGCCGTTCAGCACCTGCAGCACCTGGCCGCGGGTATCGGCGACTGGGCCGGGGACAGGCAGGCCCTTGGCCGCAAGATGGCGCATCAGCGCCAGGAACCAGGGCAGGTCACCGGCATCGACCCGCTTTTCATACAGGGTAAGGATGAACCTCCCCCGCGTGGTTTCAGTCAAGAAGTTGCTGTTTTCAACGCCCTCGGCGATGCCCTTGAAGCTGATAGCGGGACCGACCTCATAGCCAACCAGAAAGGCCGCCAGATCATCGGTGCTGACCGGGGTGTAAACGGCCATCGCTCGCGCTGTCGGATCAGGCGGTCAGCGAACGCGGCAGCTTGAACACCACCTCTTCGACCGCCGTGGTGATATTCTCGGTGCTGACGGCAAAGCGTTCGTTCATCGCTGCCAGCACTTCCTGCACCAGCACTTCCGGAGCCGAAGCGCCGGCGGTCAGCCCGACCGTGGAGACGCCATCGAACCAGGCCCAATCAATCTCAGCCGCGCGCTGGATCAGCCAACTGCGCGCGCCTTCGCGTTCTGCCACTTCGCGCAGGCGCTGGCTGTTGCTGCTGTTGGCGGCGCCAATCACCAGCACCAGATCACAGCGCGGCGCCATTGCCTTCACCGCGGCCTGGCGGTTTGACGTGGCATAGCAGATGTCATCGCCGCGCGGCCCTTCGATATCCGGGAAGCGCCGCTTCAGTTCGGCCACCATGTCAGACGTGTCGTCAACGCTCAACGTCGTCTGGGTGAGGAAACCGAGCTTGCCGCTGTTGGGCGGCTGCACGGTCTGCGCGTCTTCCAATGTTTCAATGAGGGTCATGGCGCCATCGGGGACCTGGCCGAAGGTGCCGATCACTTCCGGGTGGCCCTGGTGGCCGATGAACAGTATGTGGCAGCCGGCCGCGACCAGTCGTTCGGCCTGGCGGTGCACCTTGGAAACCAGCGGGCAGGTGGCATCCACATAGGTCAGCCCGCGCTCTTCGGCCTTGGCGGGCACCGCCTTGGGCACGCCATGAGCGGAAAACACCACCGGCACGCCATCTGGTACTTCGTCCAGTTCCTCGACAAAGATGGCGCCCTTCGCCTTCAGGCTGTCCACAACGAACTTGTTGTGAACGATTTCGTGCCGGACATAGACCGGCGCTCCCCAGCGTTCGAGAGCCAGTTCGACAATATGAATAGCGCGATCCACGCCAGCGCAAAAACCGCGCGGTGCGGCAACCAGCACGTTCAGAGCCGGCAAGGCGGCGGGAACAAAATCCATGGCGCTGTCCATGGCAGTGGCGACGTTGATCATGCTCGGCTGATACGCGATTGGCCCGGCCCGCGCCACAGTTTGTTGGCGCTTGCGGTGACGCCTTTTGCCCCATAGGGAAGGGGGCATGATGCGTTCCACCCTTCGTCGCTCGATCGCCTTGGCTGCTGTTGCCGTACCGGCGCTGCTGCTGGCCGCTTGCGACCGCAATCCGCTTGTAGTGCGGCGCTCCTCGTGCCCAGCGGTAGCAGTGGCGGCCTATGCCGGCGATATCACCTTGTTCCGGCCCGGTCAGTTCGATGCGGCCAACATGGACGCCGTGGCGACCATCACCAATGTACGCGATGAATGCGCCGAAACGGCTGATAAGTTCGTGTCGCGCATCAATTATGATGTGATCGTGCGGCGCACCGATGCAGCCCAAGCCCGACAATTCGTGCTGCCGGTGTTTGCTGCCGTGGTACAGGCTGGCAACATCGTCAACGCAAAGCAGATATCGCAAGTGACGGTGAATTTTGCCGCTGGTCAGGAACGTGCGGTGGCGCAGGGCACGGCCACCGCCGCTGTGTCGCGCACTGCTGCTGCCGTGCCGCAGGCTATTCTCGACAAGATCAATCGCAAGCGTCGCCCGGGCGAATTGGACGCCGCTACTGATCCGATGGCCGACCCCGAAGTTCGCGCGGCGTTGCGTGCCGCCAGCTTCGAAGTGCTGCTCGGCTTCCAACTTGACGATCGCGGACTGGCCTACAACATCGCCAAGTAACCCGGCTCAGGGCAGCGACCCAGCGGGAACTGAAGTTTACCGAGCGCCTTAGGCGCGCTTGACGCTCAATGGCAGGACAAGGCCAATGAGCTGGGCCATCAAAGGCAAGTGATTGGCAATCATGCTTTGGAACTACGGCTGCCGGCCGGCGCGGTTGCGGCATCGTGGTGGTCATTCGGGCAGTTGACTCGGCGGCGCGCTTCGCCCAATCGGCGGATGTCGTCGGGGGCAACTCCGGCGCCGCGCGCGGGAGAGTGTGAGGCGCAAGCTTCACCGCCGAAGGAGCAAGCCGCCCCCGGAATCTCTCAGGCAAAAGGACCGCGCCGGCGTATCAGCGACGCTCTGGAAAGCGGGTGCAGGTTCCGCCTGTGCCCCACCGAAGGGGTAACCCGGGCAACGCCCGGTCAAAGCTCTCAGGTCTGGCGACAGTGGGGGAACCAGGTTTGGCACAAGGCTGAACCGTGACTGTTGCCGGGGTGCCTCATGGCGGATGACGTTGATCTGAAGACATTGCCGCTGGACGCGCTGCATCGCAGTCTGGGCGCCCGAATGGTTGGCTTTGCCGGCTATGCCATGCCGATCCAGTTTGACGGAATCATCGCCGAACATCTGTGGACGCGTGAATGCGCCGGCCTGTTCGACGTATCGCACATGGGCCAGTTGCTGGTGGAAGGTGACGGTGCGGCTGAATGGCTGGAAAGCCTGGCGCCGGGCGATTTCAAAGCCTTGCAGCCCCACCGCGTGCGCTATTCGCTGCTGCTGGCCGATAACGGCGGTATTCTGGATGATCTGATGGTCACCAACACCGGCCGCAATTTTTATCTCGTCGTCAACGGCGCCACCAAGCACGCTGATATCGCCCACATGGAAGCGCGCCGGCCCGCTGGCATCACGCTGCACCATCTGGAAGATCACGCACTGCTCGCGCTGCAGGGGCCGCAGGCGGTGGCAGTGATGAGCCGGTTCGACCTCACTCCTGAGTCTGCTGATCAGCCGGCGTTTGCCGATCTGAAGTTCATGGCCGGCGCGCGCTGGCTGTGGAACGGGATAATGCTTGGCATCACCCGGTCGGGATACACCGGTGAGGATGGCTATGAGATTTCGGTGCCCTGCGAACATGCTGAAACGCTGGCCGAGGCTTTGCTGGCGCATGCCGAAGTGAAACCGATCGGTTTGGGCGCGCGCGATTCGCTGCGGCTGGAGGCCGGTCTGCCCCTCTACGGCCATGATCTCGACACGGAAACGACGCCGGTCGAAGCCGATCTGAGCTTCGCAATTTCCAAGCGCCGCAAGGCTGAAGGCGGTTTCCCCGGTGCTGAGCGGGTGCTGGATCACTTGTTTAACGGCGCGCCGCGCAAGCGCGTGGGCTTGGCCGTTGAAGGCCGCATGCCGGCGCGTGAAGGCGCGACCGTGTGGGCGGGCGGCGAACAGGTGGGTGTGCTGACATCGGGCGGCTTCGCACCCAGCCTGAACGTGCCGATTGCTATGGCCTATGTTGCCACCGGCTGTTCTGCTGATGGGACGGCGCTGGACATCGAAGTACGGGGCAAGCGCATCGCCGCAACTGTGGTGCCGATGCCATTCAAGCAGAAGAATTATGTTCGGGAAGGGGACAAGAAATGAGCCGTTTTTACACGCAGGATCATGAATGGATCGATGTTGCAGGTGGTGAAGCCACTGTGGGCATCACCGATTATGCGCAAGGGCAGTTGGGCGACGTGGTGTTCGTTGATCTGCCCGATTCTGGCCGCGCCGTGACCAAGGGTGGAGAAGCCGCCGTGGTTGAATCGGTGAAGGCTGCGTCTGATGTGTATGCTCCGGTTTCGGGCATCGTCACCGAGAGCAATCCGGCGCTGGCCGATGATCCGAGCCTGGTGAACAGCGCGCCTGAAGCCGAAGGCTGGTTCTTCAAGCTCACCCTGTCCGATGCGTCGGAACTGGATGGCTTGATGGACAAGGCCGCTTACGACGCGTTTGTCGCCAGCCTCTAAGTGACTGTCGGTACGGCCACGCGCTGGGATCCGTCCCTCTATGCGACCCACGCCAGCTTCGTGCCGGCGCTGGGGGCGGCGGTGCTTGACCTGTTGGCACCGCGGGCCGGCGAGCGCATCCTTGATCTGGGCTGCGGTGACGGCGTGCTGACCCAGAAGCTGATCGCCGCCAGTTGTACTGTGGTGGGCGTCGATGCCGATGACGCGATGGTGGCGGCGGCGCAAGCCAAGGGCATCGATGCCCGCCTGGGAGACGCTCGCGCGCTCGGCTTCGATGCCGAATTCGATGCCGTGTTCACAAACGCCGCGCTTCATTGGGTTGGCCAGCCCGATGTCGTCACGGCGGGCGTCAGAAAAGCGCTGAAGCCTGGTGGGCGCTATGTCGGTGAGTTTGGCGGCCACGCCAATATCGCGGCCATCCGCACCGCGCTCATCGCCGTGCTTGCCCGCTATGGCTTCCCGCCTGCTGGCAGCAAATCCAGTTACTATCCTACTGCCGAAGCATTCCGCGCGGTTCTGGAACGCAGCGGCTTCGTTGTGGCTAACTGCGCTATCATCCCGCGCCCGACGCCGCTGCCGGAAAGCGGCATGGCCGGTTGGCTGGAGACGTTCCGTGGCGGCTTCATCGACGCCGCCGGCGTGCCCGAAGACCTTAAAAACCAGATCATCGACGAGACCGTCGCCCTGCTCGCTCCGGCCCTGCAAGCCGCCGATGGCAAGTGGATCGCCGATTATGTCCGCATCCGTTTTTCCGCTCACCTCCCGGAGTAAGCCCCTTGCGCTACCTGCCCCTTTCTTCGGCTGACCGTTCAGCCATGCTGGCCACCATCGGTGCCGCCAGTGTTGACGATCTGTTTCAGGACGTGCCGGCCGAAGCCGTGCTCGACGGCCCCATCGCCGGGCTGCCCAATCACGCTAGCGAAATGGCGGTGGAACGCGCGTTGGTGAAGATGGCGGGCAAGAACATGACCGCCAGCACCACCCCTTTCTTTGTCGGCTGCGGTGCCTACAAGCATCATGTCCCGGCCACTGTGGACATGGTTATCCAGCGCGGCGAGTTCCTCACCGCCTACACGCCCTATCAGCCGGAAATAGCACAAGGCACGCTGCAAGTGCTGTTCGAATTCCAGACCCAGGTGGCCCGCCTGACTGGCATGGAGGTGGCCAACGCCTCAATGTACGATGGCTCCACCGCTATGACCGAAGCCGTGTTCATGGCGCGGCGCATCACCCGCAAGACCAAGTGCATCGTTTCTGCCGGCGTCCACCCGCACTATACCTCGGTCTTGAAAACGCTGACACGCTTCACCGGCGACGTGGTCGAAGCCGGCACCCCGAGCTTCACCAAGGGTGCGCCCGGGGATGATTTGTCCAAGCTTATCGCGCAGATCGACGCCGAAACCAGCTGCGTTGTGGTGCAGAACCCCAATCTGTTCGGTCATGTCGCCGATCTCACCCCGCTGGCCGATGCCTGCCATAAAGCCGGCGCGTTGCTGATTGTGGTGGTGACCGAAATTGTCTCAATGGGCGCGATCAAGTCGCCGGGCGAAATGGGCGCCGATATCGTGGTTGGCGAAGGCCAGTCGCTGGGTGCCGGGCTGCTTTTCGGCGGGCCGTACCTGGGCCTGTTCGCCTGCCGCGAAAAGCATGTGCGCCAGGCCCCGGGCCGGCTGTGCGGCGAAACCGTGGACGCCAGCGGCAAGCGCGGTTTCGTGCTGACGCTCTCTACCCGCGAACAGCATATCCGCCGGGAGAAGGCGACCAGCAACATCTGCACCAATAGCGGCCTGATCGCGCTGGCCTTTTCGGCGCATCTGTCGCTGCTCGGCGAGAAGGGGTTGCGCCACCTCGCCGCCCTCAATCACGCCCGCGCTGTGCAACTGGCTGACCGCTTGAGCCGGGTTCCCGGCGTGACCTTGCTGAACGGGCCGTTTTTCAACGAATTCACCCTCGATCTTGGCCGTGAAGCCCGCCCCGTCGTGCGCAAGCTTGCCGAAAAGGGCGTGCTGGGTGGTGTTTCGCTGGGCCGGCTGTGGCCGGGTGAGAAAGGGCTGCAAAACGGGATGATCGTGGCGGTGACCGAAACCGCGACTGATGAAGATTTTGACGCGTATGAAGACGCGCTGGATGAGGTGATGGCCTGATGAGCACGACGATGAACAATGTGGGTCGTCCCACCCGCCTGGTCGCCGGCAGCGGCGCCGTCGTTGAAACGTTTACCGGCAACAAGGCGTTGATGCTGGAAGAGCCGCTGCTGTTCGAGCGTGGCTCGCTCGATTCCTCCGGGGTTGACCTGCCGCCGGTGCCGCCCGTGCCTGATCGCCTCGGCGGCCTCGCGCGCGATGGCGTCATCGGCCTGCCCGGCTTTTCGGAGCCGGAAGCTGTGCGCCACTACACCCGTCTGTCGCGGCAAAATTATGCCATCGATCTGGGCATCTTCCCGTTGGGCTCGTGCACTATGAAACACAACCCGCGCTTGAACGAGAAGATGGCGCGGCTGCCCGGCTTTGCCGATATCCATCCGTTGCAGCCGCAATCAACCGTGCAGGGTGCGCTCGAACTGATTAACGTTTTGGCCGCATGGCTGATGAAGCTGACGGGTATGCCCGCCGTCGCCATGAGCCCCAAGGCCGGCGCCCACGGCGAATTGTGCGGGATGCTCGCAATTCGCGCCGCACTGGATGCCAAGAACGATCCGCGCCGCGTGGTGCTGGTGCCAGAATCGGCGCATGGCACCAATCCGGCGACGGCGGCCTTCTGCGGCTTCACCGTGGAAAACATCCCGGCCAACGCGCGCGGTCGCGTCGATCTTGATGCCATGCTGGCCCGGCTGGGCCCGGATGTGGCGGCGGTGATGATCACCAACCCCAACACCTGCGGCCTGTTCGAACCTGACCTGAAGCGCATTTCCGATGCGGTGCATGCCGTGGGCGGGTACGTCTATTGCGACGGTGCCAATTTCAATGCCATCGTCGGCCGCGTGCGTCCCGGCGATTTGGGCGTCGATGCCATGCACATCAACCTGCACAAGACGTTCAGCACCCCCCACGGCGGCGGTGGCCCAGGCTCTGGCCCGGTCGTGCTGTCGGCCGCGCTGGCCCCGTTTGCGCCGATCCCATTCGTGCGGAAGACCACCAATGGCCTGGAACTGGTCGAGGAAGACACCGCCGGCACTCATGCGGCAGACAGCTTTGGCCGAATGGTGGCCTTCCACGGTCAGATGGGCATGTTCGTTCGCGCGCTCAGCTACATGATGAGCCACGGCGCCGATGGCCTGCGCCAGGTGGCGGAAGACGCCGTGCTCAACGCCAATTATGTGCTGGCCAGCCTGAAGGACCTCTACACTGCGCCGTTCGCGGACAGCGGCCCGTGCATGCACGAAGCGCTGTTCTCGGATGATTTCCTTGATGGCACCGGGCTCTCCACTCTCGATCTGGCCAAGGCGCTGATCGATGAAGGCTTCCACCCGATGACGGTCTATTTCCCGCTCGTCGTGCACGGCGCCATGCTGGTCGAGCCCACCGAGACAGAGAGCAAGGCCAACCTCGATCAGTTGATCGGGGCCATGCGCCACGTGGCGACCCAAATGCTGACGGATCCGGACGCTTGGCGTACCGGGCCACACTTTGCGCCCCGCCGCCGGCTGGACGAGACCCTGGCCGCGCGCAAGCCGGTGCTAGGTTACAAGAACGAAGCGGCCTGAGGCCAACGGGCAAGGATGGTGTAATAGCTGCCATCCTTGCCCATACGGCTTTCGAAGAGGGCGAACTGGTCGACTGGCCACGTCAGGCGCGGGATGGGTGATTGCGGCCACATGGTGGCACCGATCATGCCGCGGCCGCGCGCAACGGTGATGTGAGGCAGGAAGGCGCGGCTTTCGGTCGGCAGGCCAACACTGGTCAGGGCGGCGTTGACGGATTTGGCCAGCCGCTCCATCGCTTCGAGCGGGCGCACGCCCACCCATAATGTGTCGATGCGACCGCGATGGTCGAATAGGCCGGGTTCGCCCAGTTCAGCCAGGAACGGCCGCAGCTTCACCCGGCCCAAAGCGGCGGCAATGTCGGCGGCGGTGTGCCGGTCCACTTCGCCGATGAAGCGCAGGGTGAGGTGGAGCTGTTCCACTGTCTGCCAGCGGGCGTTGGCAACGCCGCCCATACTGGCCAGTAGGGCCGTCTTGATGCTCTCCGGCAGATCAAGCCCGACGAAAAGCCGCATCACTTGATCAACAAGAGCTCTCGTTCAACCAAAGGCAGGATGCGCTTCACCATCACCTGCACGCCCTTGCCATTGGGGTGCATGCCATCGGCCAACTGTAGACCGGGTTGCGCCGCCACGCCATCGAGGAAGAACGGATACAGCGCCACACCATTGGCTTTGGCCACCGCAGGGAACATGGCTTCAAATTCCGCGATATAGGTGCGGCCCAGTGTGGGGTTGGCGCGCATCCCGGCGACCAGCACGCGCGCGCCCTTGGCCTTGAACGCCTTCACCATCGCATCGAGATTTTGCTTCGCGGTCTTGGGCGATTGGCCGCGCAGCATGTCGTTGGCGCCCAGTTCCAGCACCACCAGATCCGGTGCCTGCCTCATCCCGGCCAGTACCCAGTTTACGCGGGCGCGCCCCTGCGTGCTTGTATCCCCTGACACGCCGGCGCCCACCACGGTCACGTCACGGCCTTTCGCCTTCAGCGCCTTTTCCAGTTGCGGGGCAAATCCCTGGCCGGGCGGCAGTTGGTAACCAGCGGTCAGGCTGTCGCCAAAGGCCAGCACCACCAGCGGTCTAGCCAGACCGGCCTGCGACATGAACAGCGCGCCAATCAGCGCTGCCATCTGGTAAAGCAACTTGCGAACGCCTAATTCGGGCAAGACTCAACTCCTCGTTCGGAACAGCGATGATCAGCCATATGGTGATAGAAGCGCGCGATGTCACCCTGCGGCTGGGCAGTGGCGATGCCGCAGTCGATGTGCTGCGCGGGTTGACGCTTGACGTACCGGCGGGCCAACGGATCGCCATCCTTGGGCCGTCGGGCTCCGGCAAATCCTCGGCAATGGCCGTGCTCTCTGGCCTGGAACGGGCGAGCAGCGGCAGCGTGCGCGTGGCCGGTGCCGAATTCACCACCATGGACGAAGATGGCCTGGCCCGCGCCCGCCGCGGCCGCATCGGCATCGTGCTGCAAGCCTTTCACCTTATTCCCACCATGACGGCGCTGGAAAATGTCGCAGTGCCACTGGAACTGGCTGGCGAAACCGATGTGCAGGCCCGTGCCAAAGCCGAACTGGAAGCCGTTGGCTTGGGCCATCGCCTGCATCACTATCCCACCCAATTGTCGGGCGGGGAGCAGCAGCGTGTCGCCATCGCCCGCGCGCTGGTTGGCCGCCCGGCGCTGATCTTTGCCGATGAACCGACCGGCAATCTCGATGCCGCCACGGGTGCTGCCATCATCGATCTGTTGTTCGGCCGGCTCAGCGAAACCGGCGCGACGTTGGTGCTGATCACCCATGATGCTGAACTGGCGCCGCTGTGTAACCGCATCATCACCATGCGCGACGGGCTGATCGTGGATGATCAGATGAATCAGGCGCAAGCCGCCGAATAAGGAGAAAAGACCATGACATTGTTCAGCTATTTCGACGGCACCGACGAACTTGAAGCCTATCTGGCGTTGCCGGCTGGCGATGGTCCGTTCCCGTGCGTGCTGATCGCGCCGAACTGGGTGGGGCAGACGGCGTGGGACAACGCTGTGGCCGACAAGCTCGCCGCGATTGGCTACGCCGCCATGGCCATCGATGTCTATGGCAAGGGCCGGCGCGGCGATCCGGCCGGTGACAACAGCGCGCTGATGGGCCCGTGGGTGGGTGATCGCGCGGCACTACGCCAGCGCCTGCTCGCCGCTGTCGATGCTGCTGCCGCCCTTGGCAAAGTCGACGCCAATCGCATGGCCATCATTGGCTATTGCTTTGGCGGCCTGTGCGCGCTCGACGTCGCCCGCGCCTGTGACCCGCGCGTCAAGGCCGCGGTTAGCTTCCACGGCATCTATAATCCGGGTCTTGGCGCTGCCGGCCAGATTACGGCCAAGGTGATGGCGCTGCATGGCTGGGAAGATCCCTACACGCCGCCACAGGATCACCATGCGCTTGCTACCGAGATGACGGCAGCTGGTGCCGACTGGCAGATCCACGCTTATGGCGGCACCTATCACAGCTTTACCAACGAACATGCCAATTCGCCCGGCGCCGCGCTTTACAATGCTGCCGCTGACAAGCGTAGTTGGGCCGCGATGACCCGTTTGCTGGCAGAAGTGCTCTGAGCCTCGCATTACGCCTCGCACTGCGGGAGTTGCGCGGCGGGCTATCGGGCCTGCGGATCCTCGCCGTGTGCCTGGTGCTGGGCGTTGCAGCGCTTGCCGGTGTCGGCAGCCTGGCCAGCGCCATCAACGCCGGGTTGGCCGAACGCGGCCAGTTTCTGATGGGTGGCGATGTAGCGCTCCGCCTGTCGGGCCGAAGCCCGACGTCTGAGCAGCGCGCGGCAGCCTTCGCGCTTGGCACCGTGGGAGATGTGGCAAAACTGCGCGGCATGGTCAGCCGAACAGATGGCAGCGACAGCGTGTTGGCCGAAGTGAAAGCGGTTGATGAGACGTGGCCGCATTATGGCCGGGTGGTGCTTGAAGGCGGCGGGCGCGTTGGTCCCGGCATGGCCGCCGCCCAGCCTGCGCTGGCCGACAAGCTGGGCCTGAAGCCCGGTGACCGTCTGCAACTTGGTCAAGCCACGCTAACCTATGCTGGCACTTTGGTGGAAGAACCGGACCGTGCCGGCGACGGCTTCGGTTTCGGCCCTGGCCTCGTGGTGAACGTGAAGGATCTTGAACGCGCCGAACTGATCACGCCGGGCAGCCTTTACACCAGCGAATTGCGGGTGAAACTGAAGCCCGGCGTGTCCGTCGACGCCGCGCGGGAACGGCTGGAGGCGGTGGCCAGTGAAGGCGGCCGCGTGCGTGATCGCAGCAACGGCGCGCCCGGCACCCGCAACTTCATCAACCAGTTGGGCCAGTTTCTCAGCCTGGTGGGCCTTACCGCGCTGGTGGTGGCCGGCGTTGGCGTGGCGGGCGGGGTTTCGGCCTATCTCGGCGCGCGCACCCGCACCATCGCGACGCTGAAAGTGCTTGGAGCAGACTCAGCCACCGTGCGCGCCGTCTATCTGTGGCAGCTGGCGCTGGTTTCGGGCGCCGCGGTACTGATGGGGCTGGCGCTTGGCGCGGCAACTCCGGGCGTGGTGGCGCAACTCGCTGCAGCTAGCCTGCCAGTGCCGCCGGCCACCGGATTGCAATGGGGTGCGCTCGCCCAGGCGGCCTATTATGGCCTCGCCATCGCGCTGGCCTTTGCCTTGTGGCCTTTGGCGGAAGGGGCCGCCATGCCGGCCGCCCGCCTGCTGCGCAGCCTGACCGAGAAGCGCGCCCGCCCCGATGCCACCACGCTTTTCATCATCACTGCGGCTGCGGTTTCGGTGGTCGCAATGGTGGTACTGCTGGCCGATGAGCAATTGTTCGTGATGGGTTTCCTGGTTGGTGCCATCGGCCTGATCGCCGTGCTGTGGGCACTGGCCGCCGGTGTGAAGTGGCTGGCGGCCCGGTTGCCCAAGCCGAAGGGCACACTGGCGCGGCTTGCCCTGGCGAATCTGCACCGTCCCGGCGCGCCCACGCGCAATCTGGTGGTGGCGCTGGGCCTGGGCCTCACCCTCTTTGCCACGCTGGCCACGATCGAGGGCAATCTTGCCAGCCAGATCAACCGCACCATCCCGACCAAAGCCCCCAGTTTCTTCGTGCTTGATATCCCCAATGATCAGAAAGGCGCTTTTGCCGAACTGGTGGAGCGCACGGCGCCTGGCGCGCGCACGGTGATTGTGCCATCCCTGCGCGGCCCGGTGACGGCGGTAAACGGTGTGCCGGCGCAACAAATCAAGGCCGGTAGTGAAGGCTGGATTTTACGCGGTGATCGCGGGCTGTCCTATGCGGCCGATTTTCCGGAGGCCAACACGTTGGTTTCCGGCAAATGGTGGCCGCGCGATTATCGCGGCCCGCCGCTGATTTCACTCGACGATCAGGCCGCCCAGGCGCTTCGCTTGAAGGTGGGCGATACGCTCAGCGTCTCCGTACTCGGCGTCGATATTACTGCCCGCATCGCCAACACGCGCAAGATCGACTGGCAGTCCTTGGGCTTCAACTTTGCCATATTGTTCGCGCCCGGTGCGCTGGAAGCGGCGCCCAATGGCTGGATGGCCACCGTGCAGGTAGCGCCGGAAAAGGAACGCGTTGTTGCCCGCGAGCTGTCGGTCAGCTTCCCCACCGTCTCGGTGGTACGGGTGAAGGACGTTATTGGCCAGGTGCAAACACTGCTGGGCCAGCTTTCGGCCGCCATCCGCGCCGCTGCCAGTGTCACCGTGGCGGCAGGCATCGCCGTGCTGGTCGGCGCGCTGGCGGCAGGCGCGCGGGCGCGCACCTATGATGCGGTGCTGCTGAAGCTGTTGGGCGCGACGCGCGGGCAGGTGGCCGCGGCGACCTTGGCCGAGTATGGCTTGCTCGCCGCCATCGTTTCTGGATTGGCATTGGTGCTGGGCAGCGCGGCCGGCTGGTTTGTCGTCACCCAGATTTTCAAGCTGGATTGGACACCGGATTGGCCGCGCGTGCTGCTCACCGTGGGTGTCGGCGCCGTTGTCACCGTCGTGCTCGGTCTCGCCGGCAACTGGCGGGCGCTGTCTGCCCGCCCTGCAGCCGTGCTGCGACAGTTGTGATCGCGGCGGCGTAACGTTCGGTCATTGAAAAATCAGGCGGCATGCCCGATATTAGTCTTGTCGTCGGCCATTTGCCGATCACAGGAGGATTTTGATCATGGCCAATAATGTGGATCCCAGGCTTGCTGCCTTCCGGGCCCAGGCCCAAAGCGACGCCGGTTATGACGCCGGCCTGCGCAGCTACATGCTGTCAATCTACAACTATATGGCGTCGGGCGTTCTGCTCACTGGCATCGTCGCGCTGCTGGTCTATTCCACGCCGGCGCTGTTTGCGGTGTTTTTCAATCAGGTCGGTTCGCCCACCATCCTGGGCTGGGTGGCGATGCTTTCGCCGCTCGCCATCATTCTGGGCATGAACTTTGGCCTCAATCGCATGAGCGAGAGCACGCTGAAGGGCCTTTTCTGGGGCTTTGCCGCGTTGATGGGCGTGTCCATGAGCACCATCTTTGCACGCTACACTGGCGCGTCGATCGCGCAGACCTTCTTTGTGACGGCCGCCAGCTTCGGCGCGCTCAGCCTTTTTGGCTACACCACCAAGAAGGATCTGTCGGCGATGGGCCGCTTTCTTTTCATGGGCCTGATCGGCATCGTCATTGCCACCATCGCCAATATCTTCATTGGCTCCAGCAGCTTGCAGTTGGCGGTGAATATCCTGGGCGTACTGATCTTTGCTGGCCTCACCGCCTATGACACGCAGCGCCTGCGTGAGATGTACTATCAGGTGCAGGGCAGCGATTTCGCCGGCAAGGCCGCCGTCATGGGCGCGCTGACGTTGTACCTGAACTTCATCAACCTGTTCCAGTTCTTGCTCAGCTTCATGGGCAACAGGGATTAACTGGAGCGGCTGATCGGCTGATCCGATAAAGGCAAAGGCCCGGCGAGGTAACTCGCTGGGCCTTTTTCTTGTTCTGGAGATGGGCAATCAGGCGATGCTGGCCGCCTCCACCCAATCAATCCGGTCCTGCCCGAAATGCATCTCCCCGTTGACGAAGCAGGTCGGCGCGCCGAACGTGCCGCGCGCCACGGCGGCCTCGGTGTTGGCCAGCAGGCGCTGCTTGGCTTCCGGGCTCTGCGCCAGCGCGAGCAAAGCGGCGGCATCATGGCCGGCTTCGGTCAGGGTGGCCGCCAGCATCTCCGGGTCGGCCATGTTACGCCCGTGTAGCCACATGCCGGCAAACAGCGTGTCGACCACGGCTTCGAAGCGCTCGTCGCCCTGAAGGCTGGCCAGGATGCGCATCGGCGTGATGGTATTGACCGGGAAATAAGGATTGTTGCCCAGCGTGATGCCATCACGCGCGGCCCAGCGCTGCATATCTTCGTTCATCCAGCGGCCCTTGACGGCCACCGTGCCGGGCGGGCTGCCACCAGTGGCCTTGAACACGCCGCCCAGCAGGATGGGAACGGGTACGATGCTGGCCCCGGTGCGGGCCGCGACCTTCTTCAGGCGATACCAGGCAAGATAGGCGGTAGGCGAACCCACGTCGAACAGGAACTCGATTGGGTGGGGCATGTTGGTCTCCTTTACCAGCGTTCGATCCAAGGCCGCAGATCCAGCTCGTGCGTCCAGGCGGAGCGCGGCTGGTGATGCAGCCGCACATATTCAGCGGCAATCACTTCGGGATCGAGGATGCCGTCCTCGCTCTTCAGGGCATAGCGATCAGGGAAATTGCTCCGGATAAACTCAGTATCGATCGCGCCATCGATGATCGGGTGGACAACATGGATGCCCTTTGGTCCCAGTTCCCGCGCCATCGCCTGTGCCAGACTGCGCAGCGCAAACTTGCCGCCTGAAAACCCGGCAAAGCCCGCTGAACCGCGTAATGAAGCGGTGGCCCCGGTAAAGATGATCGTGCCGCGCCCGCGCGGCACCATTCGGCGGGCTGCCTCGCGGGCGGTGATGAAGCCGGCTAGCGCGCACATCTCCCAGATCTTGCGGTAACGGCGGACGGTTTCATCCAGAATGGACATGGGGGAATTGGCGCCGATGTTGAACACCAGCACCTCCACCGGGCCGATCTCGCCCTCGACCCGATCAAACAACGCGGTCATGGCATCTTCATCACGGGCGTCAGCACCGATGGGCAAACAGCGACCGCCTTCATCTTCAATCCGCGCCGCCAGTGGGCCAAGTCCATCGCCCGTGCGCCGCACCGGCACGGCGGTCAGGCCGTCGCGGGCAAAGGCCGCCGCCACCGCGCCGCCCGTGGCATCGCCGGCACCAATGACCACCGCCGCCCCGTTCATGCGCCGGCGCCGAAGATCATGCAGGCGGCAATGCCGGTGGCCAGCAATTTGCCGTTTTCGTCGACCAATGTGCCACGCGCCGTCACCAGCCTGCGCCCGCGCGACACGACTTCGCCACGCGCGCTCACCCGGCCGGCGGCGGGCGCGATGGCGCGTACGAAGCTGAAATGCAGATCGGTGGTGACGTAGCTTTCATCGGCGCAAAGCGCGGTATGGACCGCGCAGTTCATCGCGCTGTCGAGCAGGGTGGCCGCAAAGCCGCCGTGGACGATGCCGATGGGATTATCATGCTGGGCGCCGGGCAGGGCCTGCATTTTCATCGTACCCTCGCCGGCCTCGCCGCCATCCATCGCCATCAGCGCGCCCATTCCGCTGCCAACCTTGCTGGCAGCTAGCGCGCGCATCTGGGTGAGGCCGTCAATGTTCTGTGCAATTGCAGTCATTTTGCCATCTCCAGCCGTTCGTAACTCTCATCCAGCAGGAAGCGCAGTGCAGCCAGCCGACCGCCGCCGAGGCGCAGTTCCACCACATCCTGCGCTGCTTGCCATCCGGCCTGCGCGGCAGCGCGCCGCTGATGGCCTGCCTCGGTGAGCCAGACCAGGCGGCCGCGGCGGTCTTCGGGGTCAATCTCGATGCGCAGTAGGCCGTCTCCGGCCAGAGGTTTTACCAGCCGCGAAACGGTCGAAGCGTCGGCTGCCAGCCTCTCGGCCAGTGCGCCGATGCCCAGCCCGCGCCTGCGGGACAGGCAGGCGAGCAGGCCGAACTGGCCGATGGTCAGACCATGGCCGCCCAACGCCTCATCATAAATCTGGCTGATCTGCCTGGACAGTCGCCGCACCTTGGCTGCCGTGCACAGGCTCGATGGGCCCTGAAATGGGTTGGGTGGCAGTTTAGCGCCAGTCGACTCGGGCAGACGAATAGTCACGCCCGCAAATTAATATGCAATTGCAGATAATCAACTACCTGCATTTAGCCTTTCAGCAAGGCAACCGTGCGCTGCCAGGCCAGATCGGCCGCCGCCTTGTCATAGCGGGCGGGCGAGGTGTCGTTGTTGAAGGCATGGTTGACGCCCGGATAGGTGTGGGCTTCGAACCGCACGCCGGCGGCAGTGAGCGCCGTTTGCCAGGCCGGACCCATGGCGTTGATCCGATCGTCCAGCCCGGCATAATGCAGCAACAACTGCGCCTTCACTCGCGCCGCGCCCGCAACGTCCTGCGGGGCCGCGCCATAATAGGCAGCGCCGACGCGCAGGGCCGGGCCGGCAGCCACGGCCAGGGCATTGACCATGCCGCCGCCCCAGCAGAAGCCGACCGCACCCGGCACGCCCTTGCCCGGCGCGGCTGTGGCCAGCCAATTAAGGGTGGCGATGCCATAGGACACCGTTTGTTGTCGGTCGAGCGCGCCGATCATGCTGCGGGCCTTGTCCTCGGCGCTGGCCGTGTCGTCACCCGTCGTTGGGGTGCCGCCGCTTGGCGCCAGAAAATCGGCGGCCAGCGCCACCAGACCTTCGGTGGCGAGGCGGCGGGCGATATCGCGGATATGGTCATTGAGCCCCCGGTTTTCGTGGATGACCAGCACGCGCGGTGCCTTAGCCGCGCCCTTGGCCGGCTGCGCGAGAGTGCCCGCCATTTCCCGGCCACCGCCGACGGAAAAGCGCACATCGCCAACTTTAATGCGGTGATCACCGGCTACCACTAATGGCGCCGCATTGGCGCGCGCCGCAATCAGGCCGAGCAGGGCGGTAGCCGTCGCCGTGCCACCGGCCAGCCGTGCCATCTGGGCGACCATGTCCCGCCGGCTTATATCGCCGACATGGGTGAAGCGATCATAGAGGGCGATCATCGCTTGGGTTGGTCGATCTTCGGTCATTTGGCTTCTCCTGCGACCAGCCCTGCCAGGGCGGCGGGCGTATCGATATCCACCAGGCACGCTGCCGACAGCGCCGCGACTTCGGTGACGGGGAAATCCGCCATCGCTGCCTTGCCGCCAGTGTCCCCAGTCAGGGCCAGCAGCCGGGCAAAGGCAGCGCGCGGCCAGCGCACCGGATGGCCGCGGCGGCCGTCCCAGACGGGCACAACCAGCTCGCCCGCCGTGGTTGCCAGCGCGGCAATCAGGCGGGGCTCCACGGCCGGCATGTCGCCAAGGCAGATCAGCGCGGCATCCCAATCGGCGGGCACGGCCGCGATGCCGGCGGCCAAGCTGCGACCCATCCCTTCGGCCCAGTCGGGCGCCGCCACGAACTGTACATCGCACCCGGCCAAGGCGGCGCGAACGGCCGCCTCATCATGGCCCAGCACCACGATCGGAGGCGGCAACCCGGCGGTGGCGATGGCGTCAACGGCGTGCGCCACCAAGGGCTTGCCGCGCCAGGGCGCCAGCAGTTTGTGGCTGGCGCCAAAGCGGCTTGAGCGGCCGGCGGCCAGCAGCACGGCGCCAACCCGGCCCGGCGCGCTCGCGGCGGCACGGGGCTCCGGCCGTTCAGCTTCGGGCAGCAGGCCGCCGTCACCCATCGCGGCGATCGTCTCTGTGGTCACTGGCAAACCGGCGGCGAGGCGTTCCAGCACCAGATCGAGGCCGTTGCGTTTGGGGCTCTTGGCGCAACCGGGCAGGCCAATCACCGGGCGGCCAGCGATTGTGCCCAGCACCAGCAGATTGCCAGGGTCCACCGGCATGCCCAGCCGTTGCACCGCGCCGCCCGCTGCCACGATTGCCTGCGGTATCACGTCGCTGCGATCAACCGTGGCCGATGCGCCGGCAACCAGCAGCAGATCGGCTCTGCATCCGGCTAACTGCGCCGCCAGCGCAGCCGTGTCGTGCGGGCAGGGTGGTAGCGTCTCCATCGTGCTGCCAAGCGCCGTGACTCGCGCGGCCGTCACCCGCTCCAGCTTGGCGAGCGCCTTTGTGCTGGTGCCTGGCAGGGTGGTGGCGACCAGCGCCATCGACAGCGGCCGGAAGGCCGCCACCATCATCGGGCGCGCGGCGGCAATAGCGGTGTTGAGAGCGCTTCCGGCGACGGCGTAGTTGATCGTCTTAATCGTGGCGACAATGGCCCCAGCTGCCACCCTTGTGCCGCTAGGAAGCGTGGCGAGGGTGAGGGCTTCATCGACAGCGTTGACCGTCGCCACCATGCCCGGCGGGGCGGTGAACAGACCAGCGGCGGTGGCGGCGAGATTGACGCGGCCATGTACAGGGGCCAGCGCCGTCAGCCCCGAGGAGCTCTGTGACCCGGCCAAGGCGGCCGCCAGCCGGGCGGCGGCGTCATCCTCGGCCACGTCGCCGGCCTCCAGCTGCGCGACAACCAGTTCGGAGAGGCCTGACGCGGCGGCATCGGCGAGCTCGGCCGCGCCCAGGACATGGCCCTTAGGCAGCCGCCGCCGACCGATCTGCTGCCCATGCGCCAACAACGCACCTTCGGCTTCTGCCAGCGGAAGCGGCCCGAATTTCATGTGCTGGGGGCGTTTCTCCACGCGGCGGTCATCTGCGCGGCGATGGAGAGCGCGATCTCGGCGGGGCCGGTGGCGCCGATGGCAAGGCCGGCTGGGCCGTGGATACGGACCAGATCATCTGGACCAAAGCCTTGCGCCGCCAGCCGTTCCAGCCGACCGGCGTGATTTTTCCTGCTGCCCAGCGCAGCTATATAATAGGCCGGTGAGCTCAGCGCCGCGGCAAGCGCCACATCATCGATTTTGGGATCATGGGTGAGCGCGACCACGGCTGACGCCGGGTTGAGCACGGTTTCCAGCGCTTCGTCGGGCCAACGGCGATCCAGCGCCAGCCCGGCAAAGCGTGCATCGGCGGCAAACATCCCGCGTGGATCGATTACCGCCGGCACCACGCCCAGCGCATCCGCCAGTGGCACCAGCGCCTGCGCGATGTGCACGGCGCCGATGATGAACAGCTGGCGCGGTGGTGGATAGCGACGTACAAAAGGACCTTCCTCTCCGCCAACAGTACGCCCGGTGGCGGGATCGCTGCTGATGGCCATCATGCGCCCGGCGGATGTGGCAGACAGTACTTCGGCAATCAGCGCCGGCGGCAGAGCATCATCAGCCAGGCGTTGGACCAGGATCGAAATGCGCCCGCCGCAGGCGAGGCCGGCCGTCCATGCCACCGTATCGGCCACGCCATAATCGAGTACTTCATGGCCGGCCTGCGCTGCAATCACGGCTTGCGCGGCCAGGATCACATCGGCCTCGACGCAGCCACCCGAAACACTGCCTTCGAACAGACCATCGGCGCGGATGGCGAGATGGCTGCCTTCACGGCGCGGCGCAGAACCCCAGGTGGTGATGACGGTGGCAATCGCCACGCCATGGCGGGCCTGTGCCCAAGCCAGCGCCGTGGCCAGTGTGGTCAGATCCTCGTCGCGGCCGCCGCCCGTCACAACGTCATTCCGGATCCCAGTCCGGACCATTGCCAAAGGAGGAAGAGCAAGGTCACGAGGATCAGGCCAATGCCCCAGGCCAGTGGCGACAGGCCGCCTGCAGCCGGTTCTGCTTCGGTGGCCGCGGCCTGTTTGGCGGCGGCCATGGCCACGATGTCAATAGGCGGCGCTTCCACCTCGGCCTTCAGCTTGGCGAAGAAGCCTTCGGCATATTGCTTTGCCGCGCCTTCCACCAGACGCGCGCCGAGCTGCGCCAGCTTGCCGCCCACCTGGGCCTTCACAACATAATCCAGTTGCGTCTTGGCCGGCCCCAATTCAGTGAGCACGACATCAGCGCTGCCTTTGGCAAAGCCGGCGACACCGCCCTTGCCTTCGCCCACCAGGCGATAACGTTCAGGTGCAACGATATTTTCTAGTCGCACGCTTCCGGCAAAGCGGGCCCGCACCGGACCCACCTTGGCCTGCATGATGCCATCGAACACCGGCACATCGGCTTCGGTCCGAGTCAATTGCTCCACGCCCTCGATGCAGCGGGCCAGTACCTCGGGATCATTCAGCGACGCCCATAAAATATGGCGCGGGCTGGCGACTTCCACCGATCCTACAAGCTCCATAAACTCTCTTTCCAGTTCAAGGCGGTGGCGGCACGGCCTCTCCCGTTCGATGCCAGTTTCACATGACAAGTCAATCAGGAGCCGAAAAGCATCATTGCGATTTAAAAACATCCGTTGATAATCCGTCTTTGTCGGGTCTGCTGCGGGGTGCGTGACGTGCGTTTTAGGGTCTGGGGGGGTTGATGAAGGGCGCCGAAGAAGCGACGCAGCTGGCCGCTGATGAAGTGATCGTGCGTGGCACGATGAAGTGGTTCGATCCGGTCCGCGGCTATGGATTCATGGTGCCATTGGCGGCCGATGGCACGGATGTGCTGGTGCATTTCAGCCTGGTGCGGGAACTGGGTCGCCGCACCTTGCCTGAAGGCGCTACACTTACCTGCATCGCTGTCGCCCGGGATCGCGGCAGGCAGGCGCGCCGCATCATCGATCTTGATCTCACCACGGCCGTTGGGCCTGATCCGGAAACCGCTGCTGCTCGCGCGGCTGATCGCGTCAATCCGCAGGCCATGCTGGCCGCCGCCGCGCCGTTCGAACTGGCGTTGGTCAAGTGGTTCAACCGGCTGAAAGGCTATGGCTTCGTGGTACGACCGGGTTCGACCGAAGATATCTTCATCCATATGGAAACCGTTCGCCGGGCTGGACTGGCCGAATTGCAGCCGGGCCAAGCGTTGGAAGTACGCGTGGCACCGGGACACAAGGGGCCATTGGCGGTGGCAGCACAACCGGCTAATACGCAGGGGTGATGAACTCCGCCCGCTCTGCCGCCTTCCTGTTCAACCTGGCCTTGCTGGTGCCATTGGCGCCGTTGAGTGCTGCTACATGCCCCAACAGCGGTTTGCGCAAAGCCAACGTGGCATTCGAAACCGCCAAGGGCCGTTTCACCTACAAGATTGAGATTGCGGCCACAGCCGAAGAGCAGGCGTGTGGCATGATGTTTCGTGATCGCATGGCGCCGGGCACCGGCATGGCCTTCCCTATGCAGCCGCCGCGCGTCACTGGTTTCTGGATGGAAAACACGCCGTTGCCGCTGGACATCATCTATGTCTCGCCGACCGGGCGGGTGCTGAACGTGCGGCGCGGTCAGCCCTATTCGCGCGAGGTGCTCAATTCGGCCGGCGTCACGGCTGACGTGATCGAACTGGCTGCCGGTGAGGCAGAACGGATCGGGCTGAAGCCGGGCGACCGCGTGCGTCGCTGAGCGGAGTGATCGGGCTGACTAGCCGGCTTCTGGACCAAGTGGGCGCTGCTACCAGCGTTGGGCCTTGACCTAGGTACCGCGGTGCCTGTCCATCTTCCAGCGCGGCAGGTTGCTCGGCGCCACATCGCGGCACTGTTTACCCACCAGTATGGCGATAGTATCGGCGAGATCGCGCCGCGCCGCCATCCTGTGGCTGCGACCATCAAGCACGAATTCATTGCAGACGCCGGCCATAAGAGCGAGGAGATCACACGGTGTGGTCATCCATTCCGGCTCTACGATCCGATCGAGCACTGTCCCCACCCCGGGATGCTAACAGCCTGCAACGCAGAAACAAGTTACTGCGCTATCAGCCACCGCAACACATAAATGCTGAAACGCGACACCTATGTTGCGGTGATGGCGTATTGGAACACAAGTCGGTGACAATGCCCGGATCGATGCTTGGCTCGATAGCCGTCGCAAGTTTCCCAGCGGCGTGTGAAACGACCGTTGTTGAGTTGTTGTCAGCGGCGGAAGAAACGCCGCTGGTTCATTGGCATCGGGGTCGTCTTCTCGCGAAACACGATACGGCCCTTGTCCAGATCATAGGGCGTCATTTCGACGTGTACCCGATCACCCACGATGGAGCGGATGCGGTTCTTGCGCATCTTGCCGGCTGTGTAGGCAATGATCTCATGCTCGTTTTCCAGCTTCACGCGGAAACGCCCATCGGGCAGGATTTCGGTGATTTCACCTTCAATCCGGATGATTTCCTCTTTCGGCATGTTACGCCTGAATCCTGCTGGTAAAGTGCATGAATGATCCCATGTTAAGGTCATCGCAGGTTACCCCGCGCCGCGACCGGCCTGCCCAATGGCCCGTACAAGCGAAAATTGCAAGCCTGCCACCTTGGCAAGCCGGGACTTTGGCGGCAGGTGTGGCCCGCATTCATCAGGGAACATTGTCATGAAAAGCCGTGCCGCCGTCGCCTTCGCGCCCAACGAGCCGCTCGCAATCGTAGAGGTTGATCTGGAAGGCCCAAAGGCCGGCGAAGTGCTGGTGGAAGTCATGGCCACCGGCATCTGCCACACCGATGCTTACACGCTGGAAGGAAAGGACAGCGAAGGCATCTTCCCGTCGATCCTGGGTCATGAGGGCGCTGGTATCGTGCGCGAGGTGGGCATGGGTGTGACCAGCGTGGCACCGGGCGATCACGTCATCCCATTGTATACGCCGGAATGCCGCCAGTGCAAAAGCTGCCTGTCTGGCAAGACCAATCTTTGCACCGCTATCCGGGCGACCCAAGGCAAGGGCTTGATGCCCGATGGCACAACGCGCTTCAGCTACAAAGGGCAGCCGATCTTCCACTACATGGGCTGCTCGACCTTCTCGAACTTCACCGTCCTGCCCGAAATCGCCGTTGCGAAAATCCGCACCGATGCACCGTTTGACAAGGCCTGCTACATCGGCTGCGGCGTGACGACGGGCGTTGGCGCCGTAGTAAAGACCGCCAAGGTCGAACCCGGCGCGCGCTGCATCGTCTTCGGCCTCGGCGGCATCGGCCTGAACGTCATCCAGGGCCTGAAACTGGTGGGGGCAGATCAGATCGTGGGCGTGGATATCAACCCGGACCGCGAAGGCTGGGGCCGCCAGTTTGGCATGACCGATTTCGTCAATCCGAAGGACGTCATGGGCGATCTGGTTGCGCATCTCGTCATGCTTACCGACGGCGGCGCGGACTATACGTTCGATTGCACCGGCAATTCCGACGTAATGCGCACCGCGCTGGAAGCCTGCCACCGCGGCTGGGGCGAAAGCATCATCATCGGTGTCGCCGAAGCTGGCAAGGAAATCGCCACCCGCCCGTTCCAGCTTGTGACCGGCCGGGTTTGGAAGGGCAGCGCCTTCGGCGGAGCCAAGGGGCGGACGGATGTGCCGAAGATCGTTGATTGGTACATGAACGGCAAAATCGCCATCGATCCGATGATCACCCATGTGCTGGACCTTGAGGACATCAACAAGGCCTTTGACCTGATGCATTCTGGTGAAAGCATCCGCAGCGTCGTGGTGTTCTGATGGAGACGCTGGCCCGCGCGGCCTGCCATGGCGGCGTGCAAAGCTTTTACAGTCACGCCAGCTCGGCGACGGGGACGGCAATGCGATTTGGCGTCTTCGTCCCGGCAGGTGAGGGCCCGTTTCCTGTGTTGTGGTGTCTGGCGGGTCTGACCTGCACGGAGGAGACGTTCGCGATCAAAGCGGGTGCGCAACGGCTGGCAGCGGAACTGGGGTTGATGCTGGTGATGCCCGACACGAGCCCGCGCGGCGAGGGTGTGGCTGATGATCCCGCGTGGGACATGGGGCAGTCGGCGAGCTTCTATCTGGATGCAACCGCCCCGCCATGGTCCACGCATTATCAGATGCGCACCTGGCTGATCGACGAACTTCCCGGGGTGATCGCGGCACATTTCCCCGCCGACATGGTCCGGCAGGGCATCACCGGCCACAGCATGGGCGGGCATGGCGCGCTCACTCTGGCGTTGAAGCATCCGGGCCGGTTCAAGAGCGTTTCGGCTTTTTCGCCCATCGTCGCGCCGACGCAAGTGCCGTGGGGGCACAAGGCGCTGCCGGCCTATTTGGGCGATGACCCGACGGCATGGGCGGCGCATGATGCCTGTGCACTGATCGACGGAGGCGCACGCTTGACGGCGCTGCTGGTCGATCAGGGCGAATCAGACGCGTTCCTGGCCGAGCAACTGCGTCCGGAACTGCTGCAAGCCGCCTGTGCCCGCGCTGGTATCCCGCTAACGCTGCGCCGCCATGCGGGGTATGACCATGGTTATTGGTTCGTGCAGAGTTTTGTTGCGGACCATCTGCGCTGGCACACGGCGCGGTTGCGCTAGCTGATCCTCCTTCAGAGGGGGTCAGGGTGCGCGTGCGACCGGGACTTCGATCAGCGTTGGTGTATTGCTCGCCAAGGCAGTTTGAAACGCCTCGATCAGGGCGGGAATGCTTTCCACCCGCACGCCCTTCACGCCGTGGGCTGTCGCCAACGCCATGAAATCAATAGCCGGTTCAGTCAGATCCATCGCCACGAACACGCCTTCGCGGGCGCTATGGTCGCCAATCGCCCGCGTGCGCTGTTTCAGGATGCGGTAGCTGCTGTTGTTGAAGACTATGGTGACCACCGGCAGATTGTAATGCGCGCAGGTCCAAAGCGCGGCGGCGGAATACATCAGGCTGCCATCGCCGGAGAGGGCGACTACCGGGCGATCCGGGTTGGCCAGCTTGATGGCCGCGGCCTGGGGCAGGGCCACCCCAATGCCGCCGCCGCGCATCCCGAACCATGAATCGGGCCGAGTGGCGGGCAGAAATTGGCGCACGGTGTTCATGCCGGAGGACAGCAGTTCCTCGATGATGATCGCATCATCAGGCATCACCTCGCCCAGCCGCTTCAGCACGGCCATCGGGTCCATGGGGCTGGCGTCCGTCGCGGCTTCGGCTTTGGCAAACAAAGCCGTTTTGACCTCGGCGATCTTTGCTTCCACACTCGCTCGTCGTCTTGTGCCGCAGCCTGCGACGAGCGCCGTCAACTCCGGCAGCGTCGCCTTTGGGCAGCCCTGGATGGCGGCAGTGGCGGCAAAATTCTTACCAATCTGCCAAGGCTCGTCGTCGAGGTGCACGACCTTGGTGCCGGGCGCCAGTGCTTCGACGCCGGTGGCCTGGCTCTGGGTGAGCAGGTCAGCGCCGATACTGATCAGCAGATCATGGTTTTGCATGACACTGCGCAGCGCCGGCGTCATGCGCGGCACGGTGCCGGCGTAAAGCGGGTGGTTTGACGGGAAAGCGGCGCGATTGGCCATGCCTTCCATGTAGACGGGCGCACCTACGGCTTCGGCGAAAGCGGTGATTTCGGCAAAGGCGTCGCGGTTGGCCACGCAGTCGCCGGCAAAGATCACCGGCGTTTCAGCGCTGTGGATCAGCGCGGCGGCCTTGGCAGTCTCGGTAGCATCACCGCGCAACCCCGCCCCGATACGGGTCGGCGCGCCGATGTCCAATCCTTCAGGTGCCATGGCGGTCAGCACGTCGCCAGGGATGGAGAGGAACACCGGGCCGGTGGGGGCGGTCAATGCCACCTTGGCGGCGCGGCGCACGGCGCGTGGCAGCTCCTCGATACTGTTCACCTCGAACGACCATTTGCACAGCGGCCGCGCCATGGTGGCGAGATCGTCCCACAACAAGGGCTCGGTCAGGCGTATGTTCATGTCCTGCTGGCCGGCTGTCACCAGCACTGGCGCGCCGGCCTTGGCTGCGTTGTAAAGCATGCCCATCGCGTTCCCCAAACCGGGCGCGGCGTGGAGGTTGCAAACCGCTAATTTGCCGGTGGCTTGAGCCCAGCCATCGGCCATGCCCATCACCACCACTTCGTTGAGGCCCAGCACGTAGCGCAGCCGGTCTTCAACGACGAAGGCATCCAAGAGCGGCAATTCGGTGGTGCCGGGGTTACCGAAGATGATCTCCACCCCTTCAGAATGGAGAATGTCGAGGAAGAGATGCTTGCCTGCTTTTGTCATGGGATGATCTCACCTTCGGTCACCGGCGGTAGCCGCACACTGCCATCCAGGAGCGGCGCGCCGGGTAGATAGGCGCGGAACATCAGCACGAATTTGCCTTTGGGCGCCGGCAGCCAGTTCACCACCCGCTCACCCGACGGTTTGCCGGCTTGCACGAACAATTCGATGCTGCCGTCACGTTCGGGGCGCAGATGCTGGGATCGGTCACCTACGGCGAAGCGATTGAGATCATTGGGAACGAAGAACAGCCGGCCATCGAGCGCCTGTTCATACATGGTCAGCGACCAGAAGGCACCTACCGGCAGATTGGCCGGGATCTTCACCCGCCAGCTCTTGTCACCGGTCAGCGGGCGGCCCTGCCCGTCCTTGTTGGCCGAAACATAGACTGCCTCGATGCGCGGCAGCGCCGCCAGCCCGGCCAGCGCGATGCGGGCGCGCAGATCATCATCATCGCCATAAAGCGCCATGTTGAATGGAGGATACACCCAGCCGTCGATGCCTTCGTTCAGCTCGGCGCGCAGTTCGTGAAGCAGCGCCGGCAGGCTGTCGTTCCACAGTTTCTGTTGTTCGAGGCTCAGCGTTTCCCAGGTCTTTCCCAGGCCTTGATCGGCAAATTGTGTCGCCCGATTGGCCAACAGCGCATCACCGGAGCGTTCGATGGCGGTATTGACGATGGTGAGGAAGGCCTTGCCATCGGGCTTTGCAGGCACCCTCAGATCGAGCGGCGTGTCGCCGGCCACGGCCGAGAGCGTGTAGCGGGTGAGGCCATCGGCAGCAGTCGCCAGATCGTCCTCGCCGTTCACGACCACCCTTACCAGTAGCCAGGCATCGTTGGACTGTGAGCGCACCATCTCGACGCCGGCGGGCAGATCCCCACGCCAAGTGGGGCCAACGATCGCATAACGGCCACCACTAGCACCGACCGTGCGGGTGCCGAGCACTGCCACCACGTCGCTGGTAATGCTCATGAGAGCGGCCGAGTGATAGCGCTTGAGTGGCGGGATCGAGAAGAAAACGGGGCCCTGAGACAGATCGAGCCATGCCGAGCCATAGAGCGTGTCGTTGTTCGGGGTCGTCACATCGCGGGTGGTGGCATCGGCCAGCGTCAACCGCGGGATCATGGCGTTGATGCCGGTACCCATGCCGGCAGCCATCAGGCGGCTGCTTTGCAATTGCCTGGTGCGCAGCATTTCATAGGGTGCAAAGCCGAACCGGAAGGCGCGGCGCAGGGCCTGGATTTCTGGCGTGTCGGGCAGCGGGGCAGGGATGACATTGGCCGGAGCGGCGGGTTTGGCAGCCGGCTTTGCCGCCGGTTTGGCCATGGATCTGGCCGGCGCGGCCGTTTTCGTTGGCGCGCGTGCCGGCGCGGTAGCCCCTGGCTGGGCCAGCAACGCCAGAGCGACCGCGACGATTCCCCAATTGCGGCGCATCCGCCTCTCCCTGATTATTTCGTCCGTCAATGCCCAAGGGGGTGAGCGGCGTAAAGTGGTGCTCACGAATCTTTCGATCAGGAGTGGGATAATGACCGAAGCCTATATCGTTGCCGCCCAACGCACCGCCGGTGGCCGTCGTGGCGGCCTGCTGCGCGATTGGCATCCGGCTGATCTGGCCGGGAAAGTGCTGGATGCGCTGGTGGAAAAGACCGGCGTTGATCCCGCCCTGATCGAAGATGTGATCATGGGCTGCGTGGGCCAGGGTGGCCAGCAGAGCACAAACGTGGCGCGCAACGCCGTGTTGAGTTCCAAACTGCCTGAATCGGTGCCGGGCACCAGCGTAGACCGCCAGTGTGGCTCCAGCCAGCAGGCGGTGCATTTCGCTGCTGCCACGGTGATGAGCGGCCAGATGGACGTGGTGATTGCCGCCGGCGTGGAATCGATGACGCGGGTGCCCATGGGTATGACAGTTGCGCTGCCCGCCAAGGCCGGCATGGGCATGCCCTATGGCGAGGCGATGGCCGCGCGTTATCCCGGCATCCAGTTCAGTCAGTTCACCGGCGCCGAGATGATTGCCGAAAAATATGGTCTTACCAAGGATATGCTGGATGAATTTGGCTATGAAAGCCAGGTGCGCGCGGCCCGTGCCGCCAGATCTGGCGCATTCGATGCCGAAATCGTGCCGATCAACGTGACGACACATGACGGCGCGCCGCACGTCCATACGCAGGATGAAGGCATCCGCTTCGACGCCAGCCTGGACGGTGTGAAGGGCGTCAAGCTGATCAACCCCGATGGCGGCCGGCTGACGGCGGCGACCAGCAGCCAGATATGTGATGGCGCGAGCGGCGTTCTGATCGTCAACGAGCGCGGGCTGAAGGCGCTGGGTGTCAAGCCGCTGGCTCGCATCCACACGATGACGGTGGTGGGCGAAGACCCGGTGATCATGCTGGAAGCCCCGATCGGCGCCACGAAGAAGGCGCTGGCCCGCGCCGGCATGAACATCGGCGATATCGATCTGTATGAAGTGAATGAGGCCTTTGCCTCCATCCCGATGGCTTGGCTGCAGGTGTTGGGTGCCGATCATGCCCGCCTGAACGTCAACGGCGGCGCGATTGCGCTGGGGCATCCGCTCGGTGCGTCGGGCACCAAGCTGATGGCGACGCTGGTGCATGCCCTGCACGCCCGCGGCAAGCGCTGGGGCCTGCAGACCATGTGCGAAGGCGGCGGGCTTGCCAACGTCACCATCATCGAGGCTTTGTGAAATGACGTATACTCAGATCGCCCTCGACATCGACGGCCCCATTGCCACCATCACGCTCGACCGGCCGGACAAATTGAACGCCTTTACCGGCGTGATGATGACAGAGATGATCGCAGCGTTCGATGAAACTGACGCCAATGATGCGGTAAAGGTGGTGATCGTCACCGGGCGTGGCCGGGCCTTCTGCGCCGGGGCGGATCTCAGCGCCGGGGCGGCGACCTTCGATTACGAGAAGTTGGGCGGTGCCCGCAGCGCCAACCCTGTGCAGGACGATGGCAGCATTGACTGGACACACCCGGCTACCCGGGACGGCGGCGGCCAGGTTACGATGCGCATCTTCCGCAGCCTGAAGCCGGTGATTGCCGCCGTGAACGGCCCGGCGGTGGGCATCGGCGTCACCATGCAACTGGCGATGGACATGCGCCTTGCCAGCGACACGGCACGTTTTGGCTTTGTATTCGCCCGCCGCGGCATCGTGCCGGAAGCCGGATCCAGCTGGTTCCTCTCCAAACTGGTCGGCCTTCCGCAGGCGCTGGAATGGTGCATGACCGGCCGCGTGTTCGACGCCGCCGAAGCCGAAAGGGGCGGCCTCACCCGTTCCACCCACGCGCCCGATGATTTGCTACCCGCCGCGCGCGCGCTGGCGCTGGAGATTGCCGAGAACACGGCGCCGGTCTCGGTGGCGCTCACCCGGCAGATGCTGTGGCGTATGGCTGGCGCAGCCAGCCCGTGGGATGCACACCGTCTGGATTCAAGGATGGTCTACATGCGCGGCCGCTCGGGTGATGCCAAGGAAGGCGTGGTTAGCTTCTTGGAGAAGCGCCCGCCGGCCTATCCGGATACGGTGAGCAATAACATGCCGGAAAATGTCTTCCCGTGGTGGGACGAAGAAATATGGTAAGGGGGCAACGGCCCGTCTGATCAGGCCTGTTCGAGCAGCTCCGTCACGTCCAGCCCAAGCTGGACAATACGGGCCTGCACGCGCGGCCATTCTTCGGTAAGGAACTGGTGGCGTTCCTGGCTCAACAGATTGTTAAGCGCACCATCGGCCGCAAACAGGCCAACGCCTTTGCGCGCCCGCACCAAGCCAGTGGCTTGCAGATCCTGATAAGCCTTGGCGACGGTGAGCGGGTTCACACCGGCCTCAGCCGCCAGGGCGCGTACCGATGGCAGCATGGCGCCATCACCCAGCGTGAGGATACGATCGATGATCAGATCGCGGATCTGGCGATAGATGGGTCGGTCAGTGGCGAACATGCACTGTTCTATGCCGCCAGCACAGCCAAAGGTCAAGGCTGTGTTAAATGTCTATAGCAGCCAGAGCGATTGTAGTTCGCGCACTAAGCCCGCGGGCAGCGCCTCGACGCCATCGCTGGGCTCACCGCTGAAATCCGGCGGAGCGTCGGCCGTCTCCAAATAGCGCCAGCCCTGGTGTGCGCGGCAGGGTCGCGGAATGACCGTAACTGGGCCGGGCTGCAGCTCGATGGCGCATTTTGGGCCCCAATCGGTGCTGGCCATGGCGACGGACAGGATTGTCTGCCGTGCCACCAGCCGGTGGCCGATGATCCAGAAGATCGAGCCGCCGATCAGTTCCTCGGCGCGTTTCGGCATGAAGCGGGTATGGGCGCCAGCGCGGCCTTCGCCCCACCAGTGCGCCTGGCGCGCGGCCAAAGTCGCGATGTCGGCGCAGCCGGCGGCCACCTTGGTCAGATGCAGCATCAGGACAGGTATTGCACGCCAACCAGCGTGGCAAGGCCGAGGAAGGCAAAGAAGCCCATGCTATCGGTGATCATCGTGACGAACACCGAAGAGGCCACCGCCGGGTCCGCCTCGAACCGGTCGAGCGTGAGCGGCACCATCACCCCGGCGAACCCGGCGATCAGGATGTTGACCTGCATCGCGACCGCGATCACCAGCCCCAGCGCACTATTGCCGAACACCAGCGACACGCCCAGCCCCATCAGGATCGCCAGGGTAAGGCCATTCAGCAACGCCACGCGGATCTCGCGCCAGATGGTGCGGCGCGTGTTGCTGTCGGTCAGCTGGTTGGTGGCGAGGGCGCGCACGGTGACGGCCATCGTCTGGTTCCCGGCATTGCCGCCCACGCTGGCGACGATGGGCGATAGGGCGGCCAATGCCACCAGTGCTTCGATGCTGGCCGAAAACGCCCCGATCACGCTGGCTGAAACCAGCCCGGTGATCAGATTGGCGACCAGCCAGCGCGAGCGGGTGCGATAAGTGCTCAGCACTGGCTCGTTTATGTCGCCATCGCCGGCGCCAGACAATTTCAGCACGTCCTCACCAGCTTCGGCCTGGATGATGTGCACAACGTCGTCGACGGTGATGACGCCAACCAGCTTGCCGGCATCATCGACGACGGCGGCGGAAATCAGCGCATATTTCTGGAAGATCAGCGCAACTTCCTCCTGGTCCATGGTGACCGGGATCAGCGTCTGCTCGCGCTTCATCACATCGCCCACCATCAGATCGGGCGGGACTGTGAGCAACCAGGAAAGCCGCATGGTGCCGATTGGGCGGCCGATGATATCGACGACGAAGATTTCCCAGAAATCGGTGGCCGGATCGATGCTGGCGCGGATGCGATCGATTACCCCGCCCACGCTCATCAGTTCGGTCACCGCAACCAGATCGCGCTGCATCAAGCGGCCGGCGGATTCTTCTGGGTAATTCAGCGCCGCTTCGATATCGGCACGGTCTTCCGGTGCCAGCGCACGCAGCACTTCACGCTGTTCATCCGCCTCGAGATCCTCGATGACCGCCACCGCATCGTCGGTATCAAGCTGGGTGACGACTTCGGCGACTTCGCGAGGCGACAGCGCGTCCAGCACGTCCTCGCGCACGTAGTCATCAAGTTCGGCGATGACGTCGGCATTGAGCAGATCGCCCAACGCATCGGCCAGTGGCGCACGGGCGCTGGCGTCGAGCGCCCCGAACAGATCGGCGACGTCGGCCGGGTGCAGCGGGCTGACCAGCGCGCGCAAAGCGTCATCGTCGCCGCTGTCCAGCGCAGCGGCGACGTCGCTGACGAAGGCCCGGCTCAGCCGGCCTTCTTCCAGCGCGTCCGGAGCCTCGTCGGACCGCGGATCAAGACCCAGATCGTCGTTCACGATGGCGGGTTATACGCGCCTTTGCCGCTAGCGCCAGTCCGGAGCGGCGAGCGGGCAAATGCGCCGCAGCCAGCTTGAGCGCCTCAGCCGCGCTGGCGTGCCGCTCGCCACGCGCGCACGGCGCGACCCATGTGAGCCCGGCGCAGGCCGCGGCCGGCCGCAAGGCGCTTCGCATCGATGGCGCTGTCGAAATTCTGCAATTGCCAGTGGTAGTAATTCACATATTCCAGCCAGCCGAGCAGGGTGAGCCCTACGGCCGCAAAGGTGCGTGGCGGCCAGCTGCCGCTGGTGACGGCATGGGCGGCGGCAAGTGTGGCAACGCCGAGCAGCAGCAGCGAAAGAGGTTCGGCACGGGCGCAAAAGGCGACCAATCTTGCCGCCTGCGCCGGCTTGCCGTCCAGACCGGCCAGTACCAGCAACCATGCCGCCGTGCCAACGATCAGCAGCCACGAACAGGCCGCCGCGCCCAGCACCATGGCCGCGTCGGGCGTATCACCGGCCGACCACACCATGACCCAAACGATCAAGGGCACCAGCAGAACGTTGCCGGCCTCCATCTTCCAGTAGTTTGACAGATGTTTGCGCAGTGCCGCGCGGCCACGGCCGGCAAAAGGGGAGGGACTCATTGCAAACCTTGATAAACGGCAGGGCCGACGGTGCAACTGGCATGTTGACGTACTCTGCGGTAACGGCTTGGCGCAGGGGAGGCGCATCGATGCAGGTCTGGTTGCCGATCATCATCTATGGAACCACGGTGGCGCTAGGGTTAGTTCTGGGCTGGTACTTCCTGAATGAAAAGCGCCCGCCCAAGGCGGTACAGGCCATTCACTTGCTCACCGGCTTTGGCGGGCTGGAGGTGGTGATGCTGGTCACGCGGATCAGTCGCGGCAACGAGGCCTTATCGGACAACGCCACCATCGCGCTGGTGCTGCTCGGCTTTGCGGTGGTTTCCGGTTTGTTTGCCGGCATCATGGCTAAACCGCGGCCCGACGTGCTGGGCCCGGCGCTGGCCGCCCATGCCTTCGTGGGCGGCAGTGCCTTCCTGGTGCTGGCCAACTGGACCCTGAACGCGCTGCCCTAGGCAATTGCCACAATCTCAACCTCTTGCCCTGCCACTGTCACCACGTCACCAACGCTCCGCCCGATCATGGCGCGGGCCAGTGGGGAGACATAGCTGACACTGAACCGGGTCGGATCGGCTTCGTCGTCGCCCACGATGGCATAGCTCTGGATGCGGCCATCGGCGCGCTCGAAGGAAACATGGCTGCCAAACCCGATGCTGCCATCCTTTGGCCTGGCTTCCACAAGTTGCGCCGAAGCCCTTCGCGCGCTCCAGTAACGCAAGTCGCGGGTGGCGCGGGCCATCGCGGTGCGGTCAGTGCTGATCGAACCGCTGGCCTGAGCTTCGGCATAGGCGGCGCGCGCTGCGGCCAGCGCCAATTCGATCTGGGCAAGGCCGGTGCTGGTGACGAGATTTGGGTGCGCCGGGATCGGCCGGTCAGGCAGATCGGCGGCTACCGCCTCGGCATCGGATTCTTTGGTGAAGGCAACACTCATTGCGGGTCATCTTTCCGGGCTGTGGCGTGCGATCGACTGTGCCGCCTTCGCAAGAGCGGCGCTGGGGGGCCAGGTCAAGACGGTGCTGCGGAAAAGTGCCGGCAAGGGCCAACAATCAGCCGTTTTGCGAGCGGGAAACGGCGCTTATCAAGGGAGCCAACTGCCAGAAGCGTGGGCGGGCCGGCCGCACCAGTGCCGGCCGAATAGCGATTTGCTGGCTGGCGAGTGGCATGAGTTGGCTATCCGGCGGTGTGGCCACCAAGCAATTCGCGCCGGCGGGCGGCATCGTGCATCACGAAGAAACGCGCATCGCCATCGGGCGTGGTCATCAGGAACTCATGGTGATTGCAGCGGACATAGGAGCTTTAGTTGACGGCCAAATCAAACCAGCCGCCGCCCAGCCGTTCGGCCCATAACAATTATGGCCTGACACCACTTCGACTTGGGAAACGCAATAATCGGTCATGCATGCACGTAGGTGTGGGCCATCTCGATTCGAGCAGACGAATTTTTCAGAAGGTTAACCAAAATGAGAGAACTGCTGTCGCAGCAGCAAGCCCACAGGCTTCAGCCACACCCGTCAGTTGCGGGATGATCAGGGCAGCAGCAGGCTGCCATCACCATAGGAATAGAAACGATATTCCTTTTCAATGGCATGCGCATACGCCTTGCGCATTACGTCCAGGCCCATGAGGGCACTGACCAGCATGAACAGGGTCGAGCGCGGCAGGTGGAAATTGGTGATCAGGCCGTCGATGGCCTTCCAGCGATAGCCGGGCGTTATGAAGATTGAAGTGTCGCCGGAAAACGGACGAATGGCGCCGCCCTTGTCGGCGGCGGATTCAAGCAGGCGTAGCGAGGTGGTACCCACGGCAATGATGCGCCCCCCCGTGGCCCGGGCCGCGTTGAGGCGTAAGGCTGTCTGATCGTCGATGCTGCCCCATTCGGCGTGCATCTGATGATCTTCCACCTTTTCAGCCTTCACCGGCAGGAAAGTACCAGCGCCGACATGCAGGGTCACGGTTTCGCGGCCGATTCCGGCATCGTGAAGGGCCGACCACAAGCGCGGGGTGAAGTGCAGGCCTGCGGTGGGGGCGGCCACGGCACCGTCCTTGGCGGCGTGCAGTGTCTGGTAATCGCTGAAATCCTGGGCATCGATACCGCGGCGGCGGGCGATATAGGGCGGCAGCGGCATCTCACCCACGCTGTGCAAGGCCGATTCCAGCGGCTGGCCGGCGGTTTCAAACTGCCATAGTACGCCGCCCTCATCGGCCTTTTCGATCACCTCCCCGATCAGCAAGGCGCTGCTGCCCTGGCTGAAGTCCACGCGGGTGCCCGGCTTCAGGCGGCGGGCGTTCTTGACGAAGCTCCACCAGCGATTGCCGGTCTCGCGCTTGTGCAGCGTCACGCCGATGGCGGCCTCGCCCACCTTGCCGAACAATTGCGCCGGGATCACGCGGGTATCATTCACCACCAGCACGTCGCCGGGGCGCAACTGGCCGGGCAAGTCGCTGAAGTGCAGATCCTCCAGCTCACCGACATTATTACCGATCACGGTCAGCAGCCGGGCGCTGTCACGCGGGCTCGCGGGCCGCAGCGCGATGCGGTTTTCAGGCAAATGGAAATCGAAATCGTCAACCAGCATTGGGGGAACAGCCCTTTGTGGAATGCAGGGGAAAAAGGGGATCAGCGCGGCGGCTGCGGCCCCGATGGCGTGCTAGGCTTCGGCCCTGAAACGGGCGGGGGCAGGTTCAGCACGCCCGCCGGGATCGGCGAGGCCTTGGCCTTCAGCGCGGCAAAATCAGGCGGCGGCACCTTGTCCGTCCCGATGCTGGCCTTGATGATGCGACTGGGATTTTCCGGCGGCTCACCTTTTTCGATGGCATCCACATGGGCCATGCCTTCCACCACCCGGCCCCACACGGTATAGGTGCGGTCCAGTTTAAGGGCGGGCATCAGCACGATGTAGAACTGGCTGTTGGCGCTGTCGTCGCTTTGCGAACGCGCCATGGCGGCTGCACCGCGCACATGCGGCAGATCGTTGAATTCAGCCTTCAGATCGTCCAGTTTGGAACCGCCGGTGCCAGTGCCAGTTGGATCACCACCCTGCGCCATGAAACCGTCGATCACGCGGTGAAAAACGGTGCCGTCGTAGAAACCCTGTCGCGCCAGCGTTCTGATACGCTCTACATGCTTGGGTGCCACATCCGGGCGCATGACGATCTTGACGCGGCCGCCCGACGACAGATCAAGAACCAGGATATTCTCCTGATCCACCTGGGCTATCATGCCGGCAATGTTGGATGGTGCGGCCATTTCCGGCAACTTGGGTGGCGCCTTCAGATCCTTGGGATCGATGCGCTGCTGCTGGGTCAAAGCCGGCCCGGCAGCCAGAGCGAACACAGCAGCAATCAGCAGCGAAAATCGCATCATTGGCCTTTCAATCCGGTTTCCGCGACCCTGGCCACCACATCGGCGGCGATTCGGGGCGGGACGAACTTGCGGATTTCGCCACCATAAACAGCAATTTCCTTGACCAGACGTGAAGCGATCGGCTGCAAAGCGACATCGGCCATCAGAAACACCTGCTCGATATCGTCATTCAGCGCCCGGTTCATGCCGGTCATCTGGAACTCATATTCGAAATCGCCGGCACCGCGCAGACCGCGTACGATCACCGTGGCGCCCAGCCGTTCGGCAAAGGTCATCAGCAGTTCATCGAAATCGGCCACTTCCACATTAGGGATGTCGGCCGTCTCGCGGATGATCTGCGCCTTGCGTTCGGCCAGCGTGAACATCGGCGATTTCGATGGGTTGGTGGCCACGCCAATCACCAGCCGGTCCACCAACCGCGCGCCACGGCGGATGATGTCCATATGGCCAAGAGTCATCGGATCGAAGGTGCCGGGATAGACGCCAATGCGGGTCATGAGGCTTGCTCCTTACCGATCACGCTCGACCGCGAAACGCGCGATGGCGCGAAGCAGATCAGCCTCCGAGCCGAAACCTGAAAGATGCCCGATAGCTTGATCGATCAGCATCGTGGCTTGGGAGCGGGCGCGTTCAACCCCTAACAGCGAGACGAACGTGGCCTTTCCGGCGGCGGCATCTTTTTGCACAGCCTTGCCTGTTTTGGCGGATTCACCTTCAACGTCAAGAAGATCATCGGCGATCTGGAAGGCTAACCCCAGATCACGAGCATAGGCACGCAAACTTTTCTTGTTGGCGTCCGATGCGCGGCCCATGATGGCACCGGCTTCCAGGCACCACACGATCAACGCACCGGTTTTCAGCTGCTGGAGCCTGGTAATGCCGGCCAGATCATAGGTCACGTTGCCCGCCACCAGGTCCATCATCTGGCCGCCAGCCATGCCGGCCGGGCCAGACTGGACGGCAAGTTGAGTGATGAGTTCGAGCCGGGCGACCGGATCTTCGTGGGTGGCGGGATCGGCCAGGATTTCAAAGGCCAGATCGTGCAGGCAATCGCCAGCCAGTACGGCGGTGGCTTCATCAAATGCTTTGTGCACGGTGGGCTTGCCGCGGCGCAGATCATCATCGTCCATGCACGGCAGATCATCGTGGATCAGGCTGTAGACATGGATGCATTCGATGGCGAGCGCGACCCTGAGCGCCTGTTCGCGTGCGACATGGAAGATATCACAGGCCGCAATCACCAACAGCGGGCGCATGCGCTTGCCGCCGCCAATCGCTGCATGGCGCATCGCTTCATACAGGCGGGCGCGGCTGTCATCAGGCACGGCCAGCAGCCGATCGAAACGCTGGTCTATTGCCTTGCCGATGGCATCGAGAGCGGGCTTCAGACTGAGCGAGGGCTGCACCATGTCAGTGCCCTTATTGCGCGTCGAAGGAGCGGGTGGCGATGGCTTCGCCGGCGGCGTTTTGCTGGATCTGTTCGATGCGGGCGCGGGCATCGTTCAACCGCGCTTCGCACAGAGCCTTGAGCGCCTGCCCGCGTTCATAAAGCGCGATGCTGTCATCAAGGCTGAGATCGCCTGATTCCAGCTTGCGCACGATGTCTTCCAGCTCGCGCAGGGCATCTTCGAAACTGGGCTGGGGGGCAGCAGGCGTATCCATGGACGCCGTATCTGGACGGGCGCGGGCGCGTGGTCAAGCCGGGCGGTCGCTCGTGGACATCAATCCGCCTTGCCAGCCCGGCGCCGCGGCGCGACACTGAGGAAAATCGATCGGGGAGATGAGACATGCCAACCTCCACACGCGCTGCTGTGCTGCGCCAGCGTGGCCAGCCCTACAGTATCGAAACCGTGGAACTGGCCGATCCCGGGCCGGGGCAGGTCCTGGTGAAGCTGGCGGCTTGCGGCATCTGTTTCACCGATGTGGGCGTGCAGCGTTATGAGCAAGGCACGCCGCTGCCCCAAGTCCTGGGCCATGAAGGCGCCGGCACGGTGATGGCCGTTGGCGCGGGTGTCACCAACGTGTCCGCCGGCGACCGGGTGGTGCTAAGCTACGCCAGTTGCGGGGCCTGCGCCAACTGCAGCCATGAACACCCGCAATATTGTTCCAATTTCATGGCGCTGAACTACGCTGGCGTGCTGCCCGATGGCCGGGTGCCATTCAGCCAGGATGGCAAGCCGATCTATGGCGGCTTCTTTGGCCAATCCAGCTTTGCCGACCATGCCATTGCTTATGCGCGCAACACGGTGAAGCTGGCCGATGACGTGCCGTTTGCATTGGCCGCGCCGTTCGGTTGCGGCCTTCAGACGGGAGCCGGCACCGCCTATAATACATTGAATGTGCAGCCGCATCACGGGTTTGCGGTGATGGGCGCGGGTTCGGTGGGCCTGGCAGCACTGCTGGCGGCGGTGGATAGGGGCTGCCACACCGTCATCGCGGTCGATCGGGTGGCGGAGCGGCTGGAGCTCGCCCATCGCCTCGGAGCAACCCACACCATATTGGCCGACGGTCGCGACCTGATGCTTGCGCTGCGCGAGATTATGACAACCGGTGTGGATCGCATTGTCGATACCACCGGGGCCTCACCGGTGATCCGCGCCGGGGTGGAGGCGCTGGCTAGCCGGGGTGAGCTGGCGATGCTGGCCGTCACCGCGCCCGGCACCGAAATCGCCTTCAACCCTAATACGCTTCTAGGTGGGCGTTCGCTGAAGGGCGCGGTCGAAGGCGACGCCGATCCGCAAGTCTTCATCCCCTGGCTTATTGACCGCCACCGCGCCGGCCGCTTCAATCATGCCCCGCTGGTGACGGAGTATCCGCTGGAAGCCATCAACGAGGCCGTGGCCGACATGGCCAGCGGTAAGGCTGTGAAGCCCGTGCTCGTGATGGAGTGAGGGGCCGACCCGTCACTCGCCGTTGGCCCCGCTCATTCCGAGCTTGTCAAGGAGCCGGTCCGTGCCTCGACAAGCTCGGAATGAGCGGGCTTGATCGTGAAGGCAGGTGTCTTACTTCCCGCTGAACTGCGCCGGCCGCTTCTGCAGGAAAGCACTGACACCTTCGACGAAGTCCGCCGTGCGCCCGGCCTTGAGCTGGTTGCGGCGCTCGACCATCAGGCCTTCGGAGAGCGACACGTCAAGGCAGTCACGAATGCCCTGGCGGATCAGCGCATAGGACTTGGTCGGCCCCTTCGCCAGTTTCTCGGCCACGGCACGGGTGGCGGCGGGGAGGTCGGCATCATCGACAACCTTGTAGACCATGCCCCAATCCAGCGCGGTTTCGGCCGGGATGCGCTCGCCCAACATCATCATCGCCTGCGCCCGCGCCCGGCCGGCCAGCCTCGGCAGCAGCCAGGTCGAACCCACGTCGGGCACCAGCCCGATATTGACGAAGGCCTGCAGGAAATAGGCAGATTTCGCCGCAATCACGATGTCGCCGGCCAGCGCATAGGAACAGCCGGCGCCGGCTGCGACGCCATTGACCGAGGTGATGAACGGCACCGGCAGCGCGAACAGCCGCTCCAGTAGCGGGTTGAAGTGGGATTCGAGCACTGCACCGGCATCGGGCGGGCCGGAGCGTTTCGCACCGCCTCCAGCACCGCCGCCGGCCAGATCGGCACCCGAACAGAAGCCACGCCCCGTGCCGGTCAGCACCAGCACACGCGCTGTGCCTTCATCGCGCACCCGATCAACCGCGTCGATCATCTCCTCGATCACGCCCACGTGGAGCGCGTTCATCACCTGCGGACGGTTGATGGTGAGGGTGGCTATGCCCTCGGCTTCTTCGAACAGGATGTGGGTATAGCTCATGACGGTCTCCCTTTGGCTGTCACGATAGGGGCGGCTACCAGCCGGCGTCACCCCCTGAATCAGCCAAGGTCGGGCATCACTTCCATTATCGCCCCAAGGCAGTCATGGCCCAGTTGCATCGAACGCTGCGGCGACCAGCCAAATTCGGCGCAGGGCAGATCATCATTGTCTTTGAAAGGCATTTCCAGCCTCATGGCGAGGCATCCGAAGCGCTCGGCCAACTGGTTGGTGCTCATGGCCAGGTTGGCGGTGCCGGGGCGGGCAATGGGATAGCCCTTCCTCGTCTGGAAATCCGGCGTGATCCGCGCCAATCGCGCCTTATAATCGGCAAGCAGCGCCAGCTGTTTCTCGGTGATCGACGGGATACCTTCGAAACCGGCGATGAACACCTGTGGGATGGCTTCATCGCCGTGCACGTCCATTGCAAGGTGGCAGCCGGTCTTGTCCATGGCATCGCGCACGCACAGCACTTCCGGCGATTTTTCGGCCGACGGCGCGTTCCATTCCCTGTTGAGGTTTACGCCGGCGGCGTTGGTGCGCAGATGGCCACGGAAACTGCCATCCGGGTTCATGTTGGGCACGATGTGGAAGGTCGCCTGTTGGCGCAATTTGCGCGCCACGGGGTCGTGTGGATCGGTCAGCCGCTCCAACGCGCCTTCTATCCACCATTCTGCCATGCTCTCGCCGGGGTGCTGGCGGGCATAGAGCCAGACGGTCTTGGGGCCATCGCCCACGACCAGCCGGTCAATCGCCCGGCCATCCAGGCTTTGGCCAAGCACGTCGGCACGCACGCCGGGCCGGACGGCGATGCGGGCGATCAGATCGTGGTGCCGCTCCATGGAATAAGGCGCGAAATAGGCCAACCACAGCTGGTCAACGTTTGGCGTCACCTCGATGGTGAGCGTGCCATTGGCGGATTTGGGATCGAAACTGGTCGGCGCGCGCCGCCATGTCTGCCGGTCTTCCGATACACTGGCGCGATAGCCCGGCCAGCCATCGGGATAGGCACTGCCGTTCAGATCGATGATGCGGATGATACAACGCTGGCCGCGCCCGCCCGACAGGCGGAAGTGGAACCATTGATGGAAATCGCTGTGCGCATCTTTCCGGATGGTCAGCACGATCTCGTGCGCGCCGGAAATCCGCTCGACTTGAATGTTGCCCGAATCAAATGCGCTGTCGATGCTGATCATTGGTCGGTCTTCACTTTCACGGTCACACTCTGGCCGTTGGGGCCGGGAAAGCCCTTTAGCAAGGCCTGCAACAGCACTGGCGCGGCACTGATTGGATCGATGCTGGGCGCGATAGTGCTAGCTCGGCCTTCCCACAGGGCGCTATTGTCACTGGTCCGGCGAATCTGCAGCGTCAGGAGTGCGGCGGTAACAGTGCGGACCCCTCCACCGATGGGGAAGCTCACGCCACCGCCAATGCCGCTATTCCAGCCTCCCGTGCCACCGCCAATGCCGATCGAGATGGGAGAGCGTTTGCGCATGACCTCGCTGTTGCCGCTGAGCCTGATGCGCGCGACATGATCGACCGGCTGGCCGCCTGCCGCCATCTTGAAGCCAGCCTTGGCCAGTTCGGCATTGGCCGAGGCGACGAGGGCGCCGAACTGCAATGAGAAAGCCGCCTCTGGATCGGCCGGCTCCACCCTGATGCTGTTGCCCGCCAGCGAAGGGGCCGGTGTCGCCAGTATATGGAAGCGTGTTACATCCACTTTCACGGTCGCGGCATGGGCCGCAGCCGGCAACAGCAGGGCGGCCATGAAGGCTGGGAAAATCAGTTGGCGGATCATCGGCTTCACTCGCGGGGCACGCATATTGCCGTCTGGTCGCACTTCGGCTGCGGTCAGGCAAGGCGGATCAGGCGACTGCGGTTGACAAAGCCGACCGCCTCCCTTAGCGACCGGCCTCCATTTCACCACCGATTCACTTGCCGGGATTGATCATGAAGATCCGCAACAGCCTCAAGAGCCTGAAGGGCCGCCACCGTGACTGCCAGATCGTGCGTCGTCGCGGCCGCACTTACGTGATCAACAAGACCAACCGTCGTTTCAAGGCCCGTCAGGGCTGAAACTGTACCGCCGGCCCCTTTGGCTGGCCGGTGTGTTTGGTGAGACCCCTGCCATTCGGCGGGGGTTTTGCTGTTTGTGGAGCCGTTAATGGCCCGATCGCTGCCAACTGCTGTGGTGTTCGATGTCGGCAATGTCATTGTCGAATGGGACGTTCGGGCCTTCTATGCACGGCTGATTCCAGATCCCGCGCGGCTGGACTGGTTCCTATCTGATGTGGTGACACCAGCGTGGCACTTCCAGCATGATGCGGGCCGGGCGTTTGCCGAAACCAGCGCCGAACTGATCGCCCGCTTCCCGGCCGAAGCCGATTTGATCCGTATCTTCGGCCCGTGTTTCAATGAAACCGTGCCAGGATCGGTGCCCGGCATGATCGAACTGGTTGAGCAGCTGGCCGCCGCGCGGGTGCCGCTGTTTGCCATTACCAATTTCTCTCACGAATTCTGGCCGCCGTTCCGCGCGCAATGGTCGGTGTTTGATCATTTCACCGATATCATCGTCTCCGGCGAAGAGCGGCTGACCAAGCCCGATACCGCCATCTACCAGCTTGCACGCCGTCGGTTCGCTCTTGGCCCCGGCGAAGCGATCTTCATCGATGATCGTGCCGACAACGTGGAGGCGGCCGTGGCCAATGGCTTTGTGGGCCACCTGTTCACCGGCCATGGACCGCTGGCGGCGGAACTGGCGCGGCTCGGCCTGCTGGCTCAATAATTCTTCAGTTCATCCCCGGTCAGACGCACGACGTGGACGACGTTGGTGGTGCCGGGTGTCGAGAAGGGCACGCCGGCGATCAGCACCAGCGGGTCGCCACCTTTGGCCAGGCCAGACCGCAGCGCCATGCGCTTGGATTTGGCCACCATGTCCTCGAAATTGCCAACGTCGCGGGTGGTGACGGCGTGAACGCCCCATACCAGCCCCATGCGCCGCGCCGTCGTCTGGCTCGGCGTCAGGCATAGCACCGGCACATTTGGCCTTTCCCGTGCTGCCCGCCGCGCGGTGGAACCTGAGATGGTGAAGCAGACGATGGCGCGCGCGCCGATGGTGCGGCTGATTTCTGCCGCTGCCGCCGTGATGGCCGCCGGCGTCGAGCGGCCGGTCGCTACCTCAGTAAAATGCACGCGGCCGTGATAGCTGGGATCGGCCTCCACCTGCGCAGCGATCGCGTCCATCATGCTGACCGCTTCCACCGGCCAGGCACCGGCGGCGCTTTCGGCAGACAGCATCACCGCATCCGCGCCGTCATAGATGGCGGTCGCCACGTCCGACACTTCGGCGCGGGTGGGACTCGGGCTGGTGATCATCGACTCCAGCATCTGCGTCGCCACCACCACCGGCTTGCCCTGGCTGCGCGCCATGGCGACGATGCGCTTCTGTGCCGGCGGCACGTTCTGCGGCGGCAGTTCGACGCCTAGATCGCCGCGCGCCACCATCACTGCATCGGCGATTTCCAATATCTCTTCCAGCCGGTCCAGCGCCGCCGGCTTCTCGATCTTGGCCAAGAGAGAAGCGCGGCCCCCGATCAGGCTACGCGCTTCGGCCACGTCTTCGGGTCGCTGCACGAAGCTCAGTGCCACCCAATCCACCCCACAATCGAGCGCAAACGACAGATCAGCGCGGTCCTTTGGGGTCAGTGCCGGCAGCGGCACCACCACATCGGGCACGTTTACGCCCTTGTTGTCCTTGATTGTGCCCGGCACCTCGACGATGCAATCGATGGCGTCTTCCGTAACCGCGGTGGCGCGCAGCACGATCTTGCCATCATCTACCAGCAGGCGCGCACCGGGGCGCAGCGCGACAAAGATTTCCTTGTGCGGCAGGCAAACGCGTGCCGTGTCGCCGGGCGCGGTGTGGCGATCAAATCGGAACGCCTGGCCTTTCACTAGTTCCACTGCGCCGCCGGTGACGCGGCCCACCCGCAGTTTCGGGCCCTGCAGATCAGCAAGGATGGCGATCGGCCGGCCATTGGCTTTCTCCACAGCGCGCACCGCCGCGATCAGCTTGCCCTGGCTTTCGTGGCTGCCGTGGCTCATGTTCACACGGAAGGCATCGGCGCCGGCGGCGTGCAGCTGGCTGATCATGGCTTCGGTGGCCGATGCCGGTCCTAGCGTGGCAAGCACCTTGACCCGGCGGCCCCGTGGTTGAAGATGTCTGCTCATGCTGCGTCCCAGTCGTTCGAATTTTCCCGCACCCTAGCGACTGATGCGGCGCATTGCCACAGGAGAGAGACACAAAGATGACGATCCTTGCCGATGATGCAGTGCGGGAACGGCTTGAAGCTGCAGCCTTTCGTCGCCTGATGCTGCATTTGCGCCAGCGCGCTGACGTTCAGAATATCGATCTGATGGGCTGGAGCGGTTTCTGCCGCAACTGCCTGGGCGATTGGCTGCACGAAGAAGCCGAGAAGATGGCTCTGCCGCTCAGCAAGGACGAGGGCCGCACCCATGTCTATGGCATGAGCCAGGCCGAGTGGAAGGCGCTGCACCAGCAGCCGGCGACCCAAGAACAAATGGACCGCATGGCCGAATCGCTGGCGAAGAACGAGGCCGTCCGGTAACCGCTGCCGCATCCGATCTTGCAACAGGGACCATCATGACTGACGAGACCATCTCTGGCAGCGAAAGCGTGTCCGCTACCCAACTGCGCCTGTTCATTGAGCGCATCGAGACACTGGAAGAGGAAAAGAAGGGCATCGCCGACGACATCAAGGACGTCTATGCCGAAGCCAAGGGCACTGGCTTCGACATCAAGACGATGAAGACTCTGGTGCGGCTGCGGAAAATGGAAAGTGCCGCCCGGCAAGAAGCCGAGGCGCTGCTGGAAACCTATCGGGCCGCCATTGGCCTTTGAAACGGGGAAACTCACGATGATTCTTTATGGGGGCAAGCTCTCGCCGTTCGTGATGCGGCCGTTGCTTGTGAGCCGTGCCAAAGGCGCGGAAGTCACGCTGGCGTCGTTCGAAGGCGGCATCAAATCGCCAGAATATCTGGCGCTATGCCCGACCGGCAAGATGCCGTTGCTGGTTGATGGCGATCTGGCACTGCCGGAAAGTCAGGTGATTGCCGATTATCTCGACCTGGCGCTGCCTGGGCCGAAACTAATCCCTGCTGACACGATTGGTGCGACCAAGGTGCGGCTGCTGGTGCGGTTGGCCGATAGCTATGTCGTTCCGCAACTGGGCGGGCTGTTCCGCGGCCGCGAGAATCCGGCCGGCGTGCCTGATGCCTTGAAGGGCATGGGCGAGGCGCTGTCCTACATCGAGCATTACCGCAACGCCGATGACGCGTTCGCCTATGGCAGCAGCTTCACGCAGGCCGATGCGGCGCTGATCCCGCTGTTTTTCTTCCTCGATGCATTGGATGGCTCGATGCCGACAAAGGCGCTGGTGGCGGCACAGCCGGGCCTGGCCGCCTGGTGGGCGCGCGCCAAGGCCAGCACGCTAGGCGCACAGGCGATTGCCGAGCAGGCCGAAGGCTTGAAGCAGATGATGGCCAGTCGGGCTTGATTGCCGGGCCGCCTCGCCCCTAAGCTCCAGCCCACAAGGGGACCCAAATGCAGATGACGCTGACCATTAACGGCCAGAACCACAGTGTGGAGGCACCAGCCGCCACGTTGCTGGTCGAGGTGCTGCGCGACCAGCTGGGCCTGACCGGCACTCACATCGGTTGCGATACCAGCCAGTGCGGTGCCTGCAACGTGCTGGTGAATGGTGCGGCGGTGAAGGCTTGCACCATGCTGGCGGCGCAGGCGCAAGGCAGTGCCCTCACCACCATCGAAGGTATCGGCAGCGCGGAAGCGCTGCACCCGATGCAGGCGGCCTTCCGCGAAGCCCATGGCCTGCAGTGCGGTTTCTGTACGCCGGGCATGGTGATGGCCGGGCTGGAAATGGTTCGCAAGCATGGCACCAAGCTGACGCCGGAACTGGTCACGCACGAACTGGAAGGCAATCTGTGCCGCTGCACCGGTTATATCAACATCGTGAAGGCAATCGTCGCCGGTGCAGCAGCGATGGAGACGGCAAATGCGTGATTTTGCTCTGCACCGCCCGGCCAGCGTTTTGGCGGCCACGGCCGCCTTTGCCGGCACCGACGGCGAAGCGGCCTATCTTGCTGGTGGTCACACGTTGATTCCCGCGATGAAATCGCGGCTGCGCATGCCCGATGCGCTGGTGGATCTGACCGGTCTCGGACTTTCCGGCATCACGCAAACGGGTGACCGCATGTGGATCGGCGCCACCACACGCCATGCCGATGTGGCCACCGGTGCCACTGCGATCCCCGGCCTGGCTTGCCTCGCTGCCGGCATCGGTGATGCGCAGGTGCGCAACCGCGGCACCTTGGGCGGCAGTCTGGCCAACAACGATCCGGCTGCCGATTATCCCGCCGCCGCGCTCGCGCTGGACGCGGTGATCGAGACCGATCGCGGCAGCCACGCCGCCGACGATTTCTTCCAGGGCATGTTCACCACGGCGCTGGCCGAAAGCGAGATCATCACCCGCGTTGGGTTCGTGATTCCGCAGCAATCATCCTATGCCAAGTTCCGGCATCCGGCGTCGCGCTATGCCATGGTTGGCGTCTATGTCGCTCGCCATACTGGCGGTTGGCGCGTAGCGGTGACAGGGGCGGGGCCAGGCGCGTTCCGCTGGGTGGACGCAGAAGCGGCGCTCAACGCCGGCAGTGATACCGCCGACTTGGTGCTGGCGGCCGACGATCTCAACAGCGATATCCATGCCAGTGCCGAATATCGCGCCCATCTGTGCGGCGTGATGCTGAAACAGGCACTTGCCACGCTCGCCTGAAAGAATTCGCCATGGCTGAACTGATCGTCACCACCACGCCCACGGTCGAAGGCCGAATGGCGACCCATTATCTGGGCGTTGTTGCTGGCGAAGCCATCATGGGTGCCAACATCTTTCGCGATATCTTCGCCGGCATCCGCGATATCGTTGGTGGCCGTTCCGGCGCCTACGAGGAAGTGATGCAGGGTGCCCGTGAGGAAGCGCTACGTGAAATGGCCGACCGCGCACTGGCCATGGGCGCCGATGCTGTGATCGGGGTGCAGATCAGCTATGCGGCGCTTGGCGCGTCGGATTCGATGCTTATGGTGGGGGCTGTTGGGACCGCAGTGAAGCTGGGCTGATTGCCGTTTTGCGGCATGGTTGCTAAGGCCGCAGCCATCCCGTTTCCAACCAGTTGAACGAACATGGCCGGCCACAGCAAATTCAAGAACATCATGCACCGCAAGGGCGCTCAGGACAAAAAGCGCAGCGCCCTGTTTTCAAAACTTTCCCGCGAAATCACCGTGGCGGCCAAGATGGGCATGCCCGATCCGGCCAACAACCCGCGTCTGCGCGCCGCCGTGCTCGCCGCGCGCGTCGAAGGCATGCCGAAAGACAATATCCAGCGCGCCATCGACAAGTCGCAGGGTGGCGACACCGCGAATTATGAAGAAGTGCGCTACGAAGGCTTCGGCCCCGGCGGCGTCAGCCTCATTATCGAAACCCTTACCGACAATCGCAACCGCACCGCCACCAACGTGCGCACCGCCATGGCCAAGAACGGTGGCAACCTCGGCGCGTCGGGCAGCGTGTCCCACGGCTTCGAGCGGCTGGGCTTGATTTCCTATCCCGCCACGGCCGGGAGCGCCGATACCGTGTTCGAAGCTGCACTGGAGGCCGGTGCCGACGATGTGGAATCAAGCGAGGACGGCCACGAGATCTGGTGCAGCATCGAAAATCTGCATGAAGTCGCCCGCGCCCTGGAACCGGTGCTGGGTGACAGCGGCCAGGCCAAGCTGGCGTGGAAACCCGGCACGATGGTGACTGTTGGTGCCGAGGATGCCGCGCAGCTGATGAAGCTGATCGACGTGCTAGACGATGATGACGACGTGCAGACCGTGTGGGGCAATTACGACGTCCCCGATGACGTGATGGCGATGTTGTGAAGCTGGCTCTGGCAGCGTTTGCAATGATCATGGCCACCCCCGCCGCCGCAGCCGATGCGGTGGCCGACATAAAGGCAGCGCGCGCCGCCTACAACGCCGCTATCGCCGCCCGCGATGCCGCCAGTGTTCGCGCCGTGCTGGGTGAAGGCTATGTCGGCATCGCCGGAACCGGCGGTGAAGCCATCATCGGCGCCGATGCCATGACAGACTATTTCGCCCGTGCCTTCAAGACGCCGGGTTTCCTCGGCTTCGTGCGGACGCCCGACGTGGTTACGGTCGCTGTGCCGCCGCAGCGCGCGCTGGAACGCGGCCACTGGTCCGGCGGCAGCTTTTCGGGCCGGGTCAGCGGCGAGTATCTTGCCGTGTGGGTGCCCACGCCCACTGGCTGGAAACTGCGCAGCGAGACGTTCGTGACGTTGGCCAACGGGGCGCAATGAGGCTCATCCTCGGCCTCGATCCCGGGCTGGCAGCGACGGGGTGGGGGGTGATCGTGGCAGACGGCAATCGCCTGAAACATGTCGTTCACGGTACGGTAAAAACACCGGCGTCAGCCCCACTGGCCGAGCGCCTGGTCGCCCTGCACGATGGGCTTATGGCGGTGATCGGCCAACATGGCGTTACCGAAGCCGCGGTGGAGCAGGTGTTCGTCAACGTTAATCCGCAATCGACGCTGAAACTTGGTCAGGCACGCGGCGTGGTGCTTCTATGTGCGGCGCGTGCTGGCCTCCCCGTGGCGGAATATGCCACAAGGCTGGTAAAGAAGGCGCTGACCGGGGTGGGCAGTGCTAGCAAGGACCAGGTGCAGGCCATGGTGGAGCGGTTGCTGCCGGGTGTGAAAGTTGTCGGCGCGGATGCGGCCGACGCGCTGGCCGTCGCCATCGCCCACGCGCATTTGGGCGCCAGTTCGCGAAAGGGCTTGATGTGATAGCGCGCCTGAAAGGCCTGGTGGATAGCGTTGCGGCCGATGCGCTGATCGTCGATGTGAATGGGGTCGGTTATCTGGTGCATACCTCGACCCGAACCCTGTCGTCACTGTCGGTTGGCCAGCCGGTTGCACTGCACATAGAAACCCAGGTGCGCGAAGACGCCATCACCTTGTTCGGCTGTGTGTCTGAAGCCGAACTCGCCGCTTTCCGCGCGTTGATTACGGTGCAGGGCGTTGGTGGCAGGGTGGCGCTCAACATTCTCTCCGTGCTTACACCGGATCAGGTGGCGCATGCGGTAGCGGCCGGTGATGCCGCATCGCTGGCACGTGCTAACGGCGTCGGGCCCAAACTCGCTGCCCGCATCGCCAACGAACTGCGCGGCAAACTGGGCGGGGTCGCCATGGTGGCCGGAGCGCCCTTGCCGGTGACGGCCGGCGCGCGCGTGTCAGAAGATGCCGTCTCGGCGCTGGCGGCCCTCGGTTTCCGCCCGATGGACGCCAGCCGCGCGGTTTCTGAAGCATTGGTTGAGCTTGGCGAGGGTGCGGCTCTCAATGATGTGGTGCGAGTGGCGCTGAAGAAGAGCGCGCGCTAAGAGGTCAAGATCCAGATGACCGCCGATCTTAACCCGCAACGTCGCCCCGACGAAATCGATGCCGCACTGCGGCCCAAGGGGCTGGACGAGTTCATCGGCCAGCAGGGCCTGCGCGAAAATCTCGGTGTGTTCATCTCTGCTGCTCGGGCGCGCGGTGAGGCGATGGACCATGTGCTGCTGCACGGCCCGCCCGGCCTTGGCAAAACCACACTGGCGCAAATCGTGGCGCGCGAATTGGGCGTCGGGTTCCGCGCCACATCGGGCCCGGTGATCGCCAAGGCCGGCGATCTGGCCGCCATCCTCACCAATCTTGAACCGCATGATGTGCTTTTCATCGATGAAATCCACCGAATGTCCCCAGCGGTGGAGGAAATCCTTTATCCGGCCATGGAAGACCGGGTGCTGGATATCATGATCGGCGAAGGCCCCTCGGCGCGTAGCGTGCGCATCGATCTGCCAGCGTTCACGCTGGTCGGCGCCACCACGCGCGCAGGCCTGCTGACAACGCCGCTGCGTGACCGTTTTGGCATTCCGTTGCGGCTCAATTTCTACTCGGTCGATGAACTGGAACAGGTCGTTACACGCGCTGCCCGGCTGCTGGATCTGCCGCTCACTGCGGACGGCGCGCGCGAGATTGCTGCGCGTGCGCGCGGCACCCCGCGCATTGCCGGCCGCCTGTTGCGCCGGGTGCGCGATTTCGCGGCCGCCACCGGGCAGACCGAAGTCACGGCGCGCATGGCCGATGCCTCGCTTAGCCGGCTGGAGGTTGATCGCCTCGGCCTCGATGCCATGGACCGGCGGTATCTGATGATGATTGCCGATATCTATCGCGGCGGCCCGGTGGGCATCGAAACGCTCGCTGCCGGCCTGTCGGAAGCGCGCGATACGGTTGAAGACGTGATCGAGCCGTTCCTGATCCAGCAGGGCCTGATTGCCCGCACCGCGCGCGGACGGATGCTTAACGGGCCGGCTTGGAAGCACTTGGGGCTGCTGCCGCCGGCTGATCAGGTGCAATTGCCGCTGCTCGACGAGGAATAGCCTGTAACCTTTTTGGTCCACGATGCGAAAAGCCATTCATGCGCATCATTATCGCCCTCATCGCCTCTTCCGTTATCGCCGCTCCGGGACTGGCCTTTCCTGCCGTTGGCGAAAAGGCGCCGGCTGTTTCCGGCACCGATATTGCCGGCAAGACCCGCACGCTGAAGCACTTGGCCGGCCGCAAGGGCACAGTGATGTTTTTCCGATCGGCATCGTGGTGCCCGTTCTGCAAGGCGCAGTTGATCGCCATGAACGAAAAGGTCGCCGAAGAACTGGCGCAGCGCGGCTATGCACTGGTGGGCTTGTCCTATGATTCGCCCGAAGTGCTCGCCAAATTCGCCGCCGAGCGCAAGGTCGGCTGGCCGCTGCTGTCGGACCCGCAATCAAAGGTGATCGACGGCTGGCAATTGCGCGATCCGGCCTATCCGCCCGGCAATCGCGCGAACAGCGTGCCACTGGCCTCGGTCTATGTAATTGATAAGAAAGGCGTCATCCGTGCCCGCCTGATGGAGGCCAATTACCGCGTGCGCCCGCAGCCCGAAGCGGTGCTTGCCGCCGTGGACGCGCTGGGCCAATAAGCCTGCCGCAACTGACGGGGGATTTACGATGACATTGCCGATGGATGCTGTGCGCGCTTCCTTTCCGGCGCTGGCGCTCACTGATAATGGGCTGCCCCGGCTATATCTCGACGCGCCTGCGGGTACACAGGTTGCAGGCCGGGTGGTGGAGGCGATGAGCCGCACCATGATCGAGGCCTGCGCCAACGATGGCGGTCTGTTCCGCACGTCTGTCGCCACCGGTGCCATCGTCGATGCCGCGCTCGCCGCAGCCGCGGCCCTTTTCAATTGTGCCGAAGATGAAGTGATCTTCGGGCTGAACACCACCAGTCTGTTCTTCCAGATGGCGCCGTTGATTGCGGCGGACTGGCAGGCGGGGGACAATATTCTGCTCACCCGCATGGATCATGATGCCAATGTCTCGCCCTGGTTGCAGGCGGCCGAGGCGCGCGGGGTGGAGGTGCGCTTCATCGAGTGGGATCGCGCGACATTTGCGCTGAAGCTGGAAACGTTGCCGGATCTGATCGATACACGCACGCGCGCGGTGGCGGTGGGCCATGCAAGCAATTTTCTCGGCACCATCAACGATGTCACCGCCGTCTGCGCCGCCGCCAAGGCTGTGGGCGCGGTGAGTATCGTCGATGCCGTGCAGTCCGCACCGCATATCGCGTTGGATGTGCAGGCGATCGGTTGCGACCTGATGGCGGCCTCGGCCTATAAATTCTTTGGGCCGCATCTTGGCATCATGTATGTGTCGCGCCGCTTGCAGGGCGTGATCCGGCCGCTGAAAGTTCGCCCATCGGTTGACGCCATGCCGACCCGGCTGATGCCTGGCACGCCGGGTTTCGAAATGATGGCTGGCACCACGGCGGCCATCGAGCACCTGGCTTGGTTGGGAGAGGCAGCGGGCGCGGTGAACGCCGATGCGCCGTTGCGGCAGCGCCTCGTGGCCGGCCTGGCGGCGGCGCAGGCGCATGAGACGGAATTGATGCGGCGCTTCCTCACAGGGATCGCCACGGTGCCGGGCGTCACGCTGCACGGCATCGCCAACGCCAACCGGCTGCACGAACGCGTGGCGACCTTCACTTTCGAACTGGCCGGCCACAGCGCCGATGCGATCGCTGCCGATCTTGCCGCGCGCAACATGTTCGTGTGGAACGGTTATTATTATGCGTGGGAGCCGGCCGGCGTGCTCGGCCTCAGGGATCGCGGCGCGGTGCGGGTGGGCTTCACCCACTATAACACGCTGGACGAGGTTGATGCGCTGATCGGCGCCCTTCGTGACATCACCTAATTTGCCGCTGGATTTTGGTGCGCGGCCTTGGCACAGCCGCAAGCCATGAGCAGCACCCCCCGCACCCTTTACCAGAAGATTTGGGACGATCATGTCGTCCAGTCACTTGATGACGGCACCGCGCTGATTTTCATCGATCGCCACCTTATCCACGAAGTGACCACCCCGCAGGCGTTCGAGGCGCTGCGCATCGCCGGCCGCAGGCTGCGCCGGCCCGATCTGACCCTCGCAGTGCCTGATCACAACGTTCCCACAACAGACCGCCGCCTGCCGATCCTCGATCCGATGTCGAAGGCACAGTTGGAAGCGCTGGTGACCAACTGTGCGGATTTTGGCGTGGAGCTTTATAACATCGACGCGCCCGAACAGGGCATCGTCCATGTCATCGGTCCTGAGCAGGGCTTCACGTTGCCCGGTGTCACCATGGTTTGCGGAGACAGCCACACCGCCACTCATGGCGCGTTCGGCGCGCTGGCCTTCGGCATTGGCACGTCGGAAGTGGAGCATGTGTTTGCAACGCAAACGCTGCTGCTCAGGCAGTCCAAGACGCTTCAAGTGCATGTCACGGGCGAACTCGGTTTCTCCGTCTCTGCCAAGGATGTGGCGCTCGCCGTTTGCGATGCGCTGGGGTCCGGCGGCGGTGCAGGTCATGTGATCGAATATACCGGCCCGGTGATTGAGGCGCTTTCCATGGAAGGGCGCATGACGCTGTGCAACATGGCGATCGAAGCCGGCGCGCGGGCCGGCCTGGTCGCACCGGATGAGAAGACCTTTGCTTATGTCGAGGGCCGGCCTCGGGCGCCCAAGGGTGAAGCGTGGGACCTGGCGCTGACCTGGTGGAAGACGCTAAAAACCGATCCGGGCGCTACCTACGACAAGCGCATCGAGATCGACGGCAGTGCCATCGCCCCGCTTGTCACCTGGGGCACCAGCCCGGATGACGTGGTGGCCATCACCGATGTGGTGCCCGATCCCGCCAGCTTCGCCGACGCCGGCAAGCGCGCAGCGGCGCAGAAAAGCCTAGATTACATGGGGCTGACGCCGGGTACCCGCATGGCCGGTGTACCCGTGGAGAATATCTTTATCGGCAGCTGCACCAACAGCCGCATCGAGGATCTGCGTGTGGCGGCTGCGGTGGTCCAGGGCCGCAGGGTGGCCGGCAATGTGCGCCAGGCACTGGTTGTGCCCGGCTCCGGCCTCGTCAAGCGCCAAGCCGAAGCCGAAGGGTTGGACCGCATCTTCATCGACGCCGGCTTCGAATGGCGGGAACCGGGCTGTTCCATGTGTCTGGGCATGAACCCCGATCAGGTTCCGGCCGGCGAGCGCTGTGCCAGTACTTCGAATCGTAATTTCGTTGGTCGGCAGGGCCCGGGTGCTCGCACCCACTTGTTGTCGCCTGCGATGGCAGCCGCGGCGGCAATTTCCGGACATCTGGCCGATGTTCGGCAGTTAATGCGCTGATTCCGAATGAATTAGCGGGGGGTTCCACCCTGCATATCCGCCTGCAGAAATAAGGCGGCAAAGATACCTAAACGGCTTGCCCCGTATGCTTGTTTCTTACGAAGGGTAAGCAAAGGACGGAACTTTGCGCCAAAGCAGGAGACCGAAATCGACATCGATTTCCTGCAGGAGACCAACGATATGGCGGGGCATGATGCCGGCGACGCGCTGATCGATGCGCTGGTATTTCTGGGCAATTCCGGCGTGAACGTGGCGCTGAATGATTTCGGTTCCGGCCATGCCAACCTGGTCCAGTTGCGTGACTTGCCGGCCAAGATCGTCAAAATTGATCGCAGCTTCATCGCACGCCTGTCGGAATTGGCCTGCAATCAGCAGGTGGTGGCCGAAGGGGTGGAGAATGACGTCCAACGCTAGCTGCCCACCCGTGTGGGTTGCGATCTGGCGCACGGCGGGCTGCTTGGCCAGCCGCAGCCGTTGCTGTTGAACCGGCGGGCGGCGGCTTAGGCTTCGCGCGTCATCACCGGATCAAGGATGGTGTCCACGCCCTCGGCGGCCATGGTCGGATAATCGGTGCTGTAATGCAGGCCGCGGCTTTCGCGGCGGCGGCGGGCGGAACGCACGATCAGATCGGCCACCGTCACCAGATTGCGCAATTCGATCAGATCGGCAGTGATGCGGAAATTGCCATAATAATCCTGCACTTCCTTGCGCAGGTTCTTTACCCGGTGGGCGGCGCGTTCCAGCCTCTTGTCGGTGCGCACGATGCCGACATAATCCCACATACTGCGTCGAAGTTCGTCCCAGTTATGGGCGATCACCACTTCTTCATCACTATCGGTCACCCGGCTTTCGTCCCAGGGCTTTACCTCCGGCGAGGAAAAGGCGGTTTGCGCGGCAATGTCGTCAGCCACGGCCTGACCGAACACCAGACATTCCAGCAGCGAGTTTGACGCCAGCCGGTTGGCGCCGTGCAGGCCGCTTTGCGTCACTTCGCCGGCTGCCCAAAGGCCCGCCAGATCGGTGCGCCCATCAAGATCAACCATCACGCCGCCACAGCTATAATGTGCTGCTGGCACCACAGGAATGGGCTGCACGGTGCAATCGATATCCAGTTCAGCCAATCGGGCGTGGATGGTGGGGAAATGTGCCCGCACGAAATCTGCGCCCAAGTGGGTGAGATCGAGCAGCACATGTGGAATGCCCAGCCGCTTCATTTCGGCATCGATGGCGCGCGCCACCACATCACGCGGGGCCAGTTCCAGCCGATCATCATAGCGCGCCATGAAGCGGCTGCCGTCGGGCAGTTTCAGATGCCCGCCTTCGCCGCGCGCGGCCTCCGTAATCAGAAAATTGCGTACCTGGGGGTGAAACAGGCAGGTCGGGTGGAACTGATTGAATTCCATGTTCGACACCCGGCAGCCGGCGCGCCACGCCATGGCGATGCCGTCGCCGGTCGCGCCATCGGGATTTGTGGAATAAAGATAAACACGGCTGGCCCCCCCGGTCGCCAGCACCGTGGCCGGCGCGACGAAGCGTACGACATGGCGTTTCTTCACATCCAGCGCATAGACACCGTGGCAGCGTCGCGCCGGGAAGCGTTCGTGCAGCACGTGCCGATGGGTGATAAGATCAACAGCTGCCATGTGCGGCACCAGTTTGATGTTGGGATGCGCCTGCGCCGCCTTGATCAGCGCCTGCGAAACCGCCCAGCCAGTGGCATCATCCACATGCACGATGCGGCGGTGGCTGTGGCCGCCTTCGCGCGTGAGGTGCCAGCGTTCAGAGACTGTTTCGCCGGGGTTGAACGGCACGCCGAGGGCAGCCAGTCGATCGATGGCGGCGCTGGCATGGCTGGCGACATAGTCAACGGTGGCGCGGTGATTGAGGCCGGCGCCCGCCACCATCGTATCCTCCACGTGGGCGGCCACCGTGTCTCCGGCATCCAGCACGGCGGCGATCCCGCCCTGCGCCCATGCGGTTGAGCCATCGGCCAGATCACCTTTGGCCAGCACCGCCACCGTGCCATGTTCGGCCAGATGCAACGCAGCCGTCAGCCCCGCCGCGCCCGATCCGACCACGATGGCATCGAAATGGCGGGCCTCAGGCGGCGCTTTTGCCACTGGTCAGCTCCAGGAACACGTCTTCCAGATCGGCTTCGCGGGTGGAAACTTCGATCACACCCAGCCCGGCCGCGCCGACCATCGCCAGCACCGCCCCGGCGTTGTTGGTGCGCTTGTCATAGGTGATGACCAGTGTGCGCGGGCCTTTCAGGTCAACCGCCTTGCAGCCAGTCAGCGCCGGCGGCACGGCGGCAAGCTCGCGGTCCACCACCACTTCCAGCACCTTGTCGCCGGTGGTGCCGAGCAGTTTTGCTGTTTCGTCGTTTGCCACGACCTGACCGTGGTTAATGATGGCGATGCGGTCGCACAGGCTTTCGGCCTCTTCCAGATAGTGGGTGGTCAGCACGATGGTGGTGCCAGCCGCGTGCAGTTCGCGCACATAATCCCAAAGCAATTGCCGCAGTTCGATATCCACGCCCGCCGTCGGTTCATCCAGCACCAGCACCGGCGGATTGTGCACCAGCGCTTTTGCGACCAGCAACCGGCGCTTCATCCCGCCCGACAAAGTGCGTGAATAGACATGCGCCTTCTCATCCAGCCGCACCGCCTTCAGCAATTCCATGGTCCGGCGCTTGGCCTTTGGCACGCCGAACAGGCCGGCTTGTAATTCCAGCGTTTCGAACGGGGTGAAAAAGGCATCGAACACCAGTTCCTGTGGCACGATCCCGATACTGGCCTTGGCGTTTCGGGGGTGTTCGTCGATGTCGAAGCCCCAGATGCGGGCGCTGCCGGCGGTCTTGTTCACAAGGCCGGCAAGGATATTGATCGTGGTCGATTTGCCGGCGCCATTGGGCCCCAACAGGCCAAAGATCGAACCGCGCGGGATGTCGAGATCAATGCCCTTCAACGCCTGCTTGCCGCCGGCATAGGTCTTGGTCAGGCCACGCAGGCTGATTGCAGCTTCGCTCATGCCGTTGGGATAGACCGGGGCGAAGGGTGGGGCAAGGGGAGGCGGTTCCCCTTGCCCCATCGTCATCAGAAGCGAACGACGGCTTCCACCCCGAAGAGCCGCGGCAGACCACGGATGAAGGTCGGGATGCCGAAGGCGCCGCCGGTGTTACCGCCATCGAGCAAATATTCCTGATCAAACAGATTGTTGGCAAAGCCAATGACTTCCCATTTGCCTTTCTGGTCACGCACGCCGGCGCGCAGATTGACCAAAGTGACCGGGCCCTGGCTGGTCACCGGGTTGTTGGGCAGTTCGAAGAGCACGCTCGAACGGTGGGTGACATTGGGGTTGGCGAACAGTTCGATCTTGTCACCCAGCGGCAGGCGGAAATTGGCACCGGCCGAACCCTGCCATTCTGATTGCAGGCGGAAACGATCGCCAGCGAAATTGCCGAAGCGCGGATCGCTGCTCACGCGTGCATCGATATAGGCGCCATTGGCAAACAACCGGACGTGTTCGGACAGGTTGAGGCTGAACTCGGCCTCTACGCCTTTGTTGGTCGCATCGGCGTTGACGATCAGCGCCGGAGCGCCTTGTTGCGGCACCGAAATCTGGAAATCCTTGTACTTGATCAAGTAGGCGCCAATGCTGAAGTTCAGCTTGCCGATGGTGCCCTTCACGCCGGTTTCGAAATTGTCCAGCAGTTCGGCCGGGAACACTCGCACGTTGGGGGCAAGCACGCCGCCAACGCGGCCGGCATTCACCTGCACCACGGGCGATCGGCGGCCGCGGGAATAAGTGGCGTACAGATTCACATTGTCGGTGGCGCGGAAGAGGATGTTGGCGCGCGGCAGGAATGCATCGAATCGGCCAGAGGCGCTGAGCAATTGGCCGTTGGTGTTGATGCCGCCGGCAATCAGCGGACCGCCGGTGATGACGCTGTTGGGAATGCGGGTGGAAATGCCGCTGTCACGGTCTTCGGTCAGCCAGCGGCCGCCCAGGTTGATTTCCAGGCGCGAGGTGGGGATCAGCGTGATGTCGCCAAACACGCTGAAGGTGGTGATATCAGCCGAATTGCGGAACAGTTCGGCCGAATAGGGCAACACGGTGGCGGCCCCGCGCGTCAGGATTGCGGTGGCACGGGCGGCTTCCACCACGCCAGTAGCGTTGTTGATGCAGGCCAGACCCGGCACCAGCCGCGCGGCGCACTGCAAGAAAGTGCCTTCTTCGGAGCTGAACGGCACGGCCTGGAAGCCGGTTTCAGCGAAATAATTGGCGCCGAAGAAGCCGCGCACCGTTTCGCTGTCGAAATTGCCGCGGGCTTCAAAGCTCATTTGCTCGCCACGCGCGTCTTCGGCGAATTCCAGATACCAGGCTTGGGTGCCGTCGGCGTCGAAAACTTCATTGCTGTCGAAATTGCGATAGCCGGCAATGGTGGTGATGCTCCAGGCATCGCTGATCTTGGCGTTCACCGTCAGATTGAGGTCGTACACATTGCGCGTCAGGCTGGGTTGATCGGCACCGAGCACGGCAGCGCTGAACGGCGAGCCGGCGGCTTCCTTGAACGTGTAAGGGCTGGTGGTGCCACCGGTCGGTGCGAAGGTGCCCGACGAGAAGGCGGTGCCGGGCGCGCGCTGGCCGTCGTAGGTGGCAACCAGATCGGCGGTCAGGTCGGGCGTGGGCGTGAAGCGCAGCGAGATGCGGGCGCCATATTGGCCCTGGCCATTGAGATCATCGATGCGCGGCCCGTTTGGCGTCTGCGAGCCGGGGCGGCCGGCGATGTTCTCCACCACGCCGTCACGCAGCTTGATGGCACCCGCCACGCGCAGGGCGATGATATCGTTGCCGATGTTCACATGGCCATCGATGCGGCGCTGATCATAATTGCCGTAACCAGCGCGCAGTTCGCCAGACAGGCCGGGCTTGGGCTTGGCGGTGATGACGCTGACCACACCCACTGCCGCGGCGGTGCCGAACAGGGTCGATTGCGGACCCTTCACCACTTCAACGCGTTCCAGATCATAGAGATCGAAATAGGAACCGCGCGAGCGCGACACGTCGACACCGTTCAGATAGACGGTGACGGCAGGCGAGCCCTGCGAAGAGCCGGTGTCCGACGTGATGCCGCGAATGACGAAGCCCGGGTTGTTGGGCGATTGTTCCTGCACGTTGAGGCCGGGCACATAGGCGGCGAGCTGATCGAACTGGGTAACGCCGATTTCACGCAGGCTGCGGCCGGTGTAAGCGGTGATGGTGATTGGCACGTCGTTCAGCTTCTGCTCGGATTTTTGCGCCGTCACCACGATTTCCTCACCGATCGATTCGGCGATCTGATCGGCCTCGGCGGCGAAAGCGGGCAGAGCGGGCATCAGGCTGGCGGAGGCGAGCAGCAAAAGACGGCGCATGAACATTCCCCATGTTGGCGGCACGGCATGGTGCAGTGCGGCAAGTTCAGGCGCTCTGCCGGCACCAGGTTGCAGACGCGTGGCACAGCGATGACAATGATGTTGCAATCACTTGCGACATGGTGACGTGGCGGCTGCACCCTGCTAAGCAGGGCCATGGCTTCCAAGCGCGCTCTGGCCCTGCCGGCCCCCGAAATCTATGTGTCTGATACCGCCCGCGTGTTTTGCGATGGCGACGAACGCGGCGGTGATGGCCACCCGCGTGTGTGGATCCAGATCGATTCCTCGGGATTCGCTGATTGTGGTTACTGCGATCGCCGCTTCATCCTGGCGGGAGGCCAGGCTGACAAACGATGAGGCTCTGGCGATGAAGGTGCTCGCGCCGCTGGCGTTGTTGTTGCTGGCGGGACCCGTGCAGGCGGCCAAGGTCGTCGCGCCGCCGGTGTTCACCCTGCGGGTTGGAGAAAGCGGCAACCCCTATCTGCCGGTGGCTGTGAAAAATGCCACGCTCAACATCCGCATAGGTTTGGGCTTTGATACCGCAATGGTGCTGAACCAGCCGCCGGCGACACGCGCCGGGCTGAAGCCTTTTCCCTTGATTGGCAAACGCACCTTCAAGAACGCCATGATACCCGGCGGGGAGGCGACCTTCCGCTTCAACCTGGCCACCATCACGCCGCAAGGCCTGCCATCGAAGAAAGTGCCGACCGTATGGGTGAGCCGACCCGTCGCGTCCGACGCCGATGGCATATTGACCGTGGGTGCCCTGAAGGCTGATCGTGTGGACATCATCTTGCGCGATACGCCGCCGGGCAGCCAGACGTTCGCGCTCAAGAAAAAGGGCACCGGGGAAACTGGAATCAAGTCGCGCATCGGCGATGAAGAGGTGGATATCAGCCTGGAGCTAAACAGCCCGACCACCGTAATGAACGCCCGCGCTGGTGAGGCATTGCTGGCGGCCGGATTGGCGCGGCGGGCAAACCAGGTGAATTACTGGCGGCCGTTCCCCGGCGTGGTGCTGCCCTATCAGGTGCTGACGCAGAAGCCGGGCCTCACCATTGCCGGCCTGCCGATGCGCAACCTCGGCGTGCGCGTTTCGGAAAGCCAGGCCAAGTTGATCGATGCGGCGGCGAAGGGCACCTCGACGTCAAGCGATGACGAGGACACGATCACGGTTTCGACTGACCGCAAGCGCCGGGGCGGCCGCGACCCGTGGATATTGATCGGGCGCGATGTGCTGGATGATTGCAGTCGTATCAGCTTTGATCGCGCCGGTGAGCGCTGGTTACTGACCTGCAAGTTCAGTTGACGCGCCCCCCTTTCCCTTTCGTCAGCGCTGGCCCATATCTTGGCCATGACCACACCTGATGCCACCCAGCTGTTCTACACCGATACCGGGCTTGATCCCGAACGCACTGCCGCCCAGGTGGCCGATGCGCTCGATGGCTGCGACGATGGTGAGCTTTATCTGCAATATGGCGTGTCAGAGAGTTTTGCCTTCGATGATGGCAGACTGAAATCCGCCAGTTTCGATACGGTGAAAGGCTTTGGCCTGCGCGGCGTGGCGGGCGAGATGACCGCCTTTGCCCACGCCAATGATCTGTCGCACGCCGCCATCGCCCGCGCTGCCGATACGATCAAGGTGGTGCGTGATGGCCATGGCGGCACCATGGCGATGCCGCCGATGCCCACCAATGCGCGCCGCTATACCGATGCCAACCCGCTGGCTGGCGTGGATTTTTCCACCAAGGTCGCGCTGATGCAGCAGATCGATGCTGCCGCCCGCGCCCGCGATCCGAGCGTCGTGCAGGTGTCGGCCAGCCTGCTCGGCAGCTGGAACGTGGTGGAAATTCTGCGCGGTGACGGCGCCCGCGTGCGTGACGTGCGCCCGCTGGTGCGGCTGAACGTTCAGATCGTGGCGGAAAAGAATGGCCGCCGCGAAACCGGCTTCCACGGGCTTGGCGGGCGTTATCTCTATGATGCGCTGTTCAAGGACGCCGCGTGGGAAGGCGCCATTGATATTGCGCTTGCTCAGGCGCTGGTGAACCTCGATTCCGTCGATGCCCCAGCCGGTGAGATGACCGTGGTGCTAGGCCCCGGCTGGCCCGGCATCCTGCTACACGAAGCCATCGGCCATGGCCTGGAAGGCGATTTCAATCGCAAGGGCACCAGTGCCTTTTCCGGCCGTATCGGCGAGCGCGTGGCGGCACCCGGCGTGACGGTGGTGGACGACGGCAGCCTCGATCAGCGACGCGGCAGCCTGAGCGTGGACGATGAAGGCACGCCCACGGGTCGCACCACCCTGATCGAAGACGGTATCCTGAAAGGCTATATGCAGGATCGATTGAACGCCCGTCTGATGGGAGTGGCCCCCACCGGCAACGGCCGCCGCGAATCCTATGCCCATGCCCCGATGCCACGCATGACCAACACCTTCATGTTGGGCGGTAGCGAGGATCCGGGCAATATCCTCGCGAGCGTCAAGAAGGGCGTTTTTGCCAAAAGCTTTGGCGGCGGCCAAGTCGATATCACCAGCGGCAAATTCGTCTTTTCCTGCACCGAGGCCTATGAGGTCGAGAACGGCAAGTTGGGCCGCCCGCTAAAGGGCGCCACGCTGATCGGCAATGGCCCAGATGTTCTCACCCGCGTGCGCGCCATCGGTAACGACATGGCGCTGGATGAAGGTGTCGGCATCTGCGGCAAGGGTGGGCAGAGCGTGCCGGCCGGTGTGGGCCAGCCGACTTTGCTGGTCGATGGCCTCACGGTGGGTGGCACCGCAGGCTGAGGGAGGACTGCATGTCGGAATTTTTTGATCACATCACGCCTGATCATGCCGACTTCATCGCCCGCCAGCCGGTGTTTTTCGTGGCCACTGCCGCAGCCGACGCGCGCATCAACCTCAGCCCCAAGGGCATGGATACGTTCCGCGTGCTCAATGATGGCTGGGTCTGCGCCTATCTCGATTATGGTGGCAGTGGCAATGAAACCCACGCGCATCTCGCTGCCGATGGCCGCATCACTATCATGTTCTGCGCTTTCGATCAGCCGGCCCTGATCTATCGCATCTATGGTCGGGGCCGCGCCGTGCTGCCGCAGGATGCGGACTGGGGCGCGCTGGCGGCCCACTTCACCATCGAACCCGGCGTGCGCCAGATCTTTATGATCGCTGTGGAATCCACGCAGACCAGCTGCGGCTGGGCGGTACCGAAAATGCGCCTGGAAGAAGAGCGCCAGACCCTGCGCAAATATTTCGTGCAGGATGATCCGGCCGCTCGCCTCACCAAATATCAGGAGCGCAACTGCTCCATTGACGGACTTCCGGTCACCCCGCCCGCCGTGTTGCCCTACCGCTGATGGGTCTCGCCTGCGTGGACACGCTCTACTCACCAGTGGAAGCCGAAATCATGCGCAGCCGGCTTGAAGTGGCCGGCATACCCGCAGTCCTGTTCGATGCCGGCATCGCCAGTCTGATCGGGCCCGGTGTTTCGGGCATCCGCCTTATGGTGGATGAAGGCGATCTGGCCCTGGCCCGCATGGAGCTGGCCCGCTCGCTGTGAAGCCGAATTGGCCTGCCCATTCGCCGCAACCGGCAAACGCCCTATGTCGCTATCAAATTGGATGCGGCAGGATTTGACCGACGCTGATTTGGGAATTGCAAAATAGCATGAAGCTCATCACGGCCATCATTAAGCCGTTCCGGTTGGAAGAGGTTCGCGAGGCTCTGATGCAGGCCGGCGTGCAAGGTATGACCGTGACCGAAGTGCGCGGTTTTGGTCGCCAGCTGGGCCAGGCCGAAGCCTATCGCGGCGCCGAGCAAAATCTTAACCTGGTGCCCAAGTTTCAGATCGAAGTGGTGGTAGACGACAACGACATGATGCGCGTGACTGATGCCATCGCCCATGCCGCCCACACTGGCGCTGTGGGAGATGGCAAGATTTTCGTCTCCTCTATTGGCAATGCCGTGCGCATCCGCACTGGCGAAGTCGACGAACTGGCGGTCTGATCCTGCTGTGACACAGTGAATTGAGGGGCTGCCAACAGTCCTCGCGCCTGCTAAACCGCCGGGCATGCCAACACTCGTCCTCCTCCGCCACGGTCAGAGCCAGTGGAACCTCGAAAACCGCTTCACCGGCTGGTGGGATGTCGGCCTCACTGACCAGGGCATTGCGGAAGCCAGCGACGCCGGTCGCCGCATGGCCGCCGCCGGCCTTGATTTCGATGTCGCCTTCACCAGCGTGCAGAGCCGGGCCATCAAGACGCTCAACCTCGCGTTGGAAACCATGGGCCGGCTGTGGCTGCCCGTCACCAAGAACTGGCAACTGAACGAGCGCCACTATGGCGGCCTTACTGGCCTCAACAAGGCCGATACGGCGGCTAAATATGGTGAAGAGCAGGTGAAGATCTGGCGCCGCAGCTTCGACGTGCCGCCGCCGCCGCTGGAACCGGGCGGCGAATATGATCTGGCCGCCGACCGCCGCTACTCCGGTATCGCGATCCCGACCGCCGAAAGCCTGAAAGACACCATCGCCCGCGTGCTACCCTATTGGGACCAGGGCATTGCGCCTGAGCTGAAGGCCGGCAAGCGCGTCATCATTGCAGCCCACGGCAACTCGCTGCGCGCGCTGGTCAAGCATCTTTCTGGCCTTTCGGATGATGAGATCGTCCACGAGGAAATCCCCACCGGCCAGCCGATGGTGTATGAACTGGCCGATGATCTGACGGCGCTCTCGCGGCGATATATCTAAAGTAAGGGGGCTCCGGCGGGTAGGGACACTTCCTACCTCATTTTTGTTTGCTTGCCGGCTCAAACCTAATCCCGTCGCTCCGGACTTTACCTGCGACGCGGCTTTTTTCCCTGCGCTTGACGACTGTAAAGATAGTGCCAGACTGGCCACTCCACAGGCAGGGGGCAGACGATGATCAGGCATTTGATGGCAGCAGCGGCGTTGTTGGCGACACCCGCACTTGCCGCTCCCGCCGATACCGTGCTGCTGCACGGCCGCATCATCACCGCCAACGCGAAAGACAATGTGGTCGAAGCCCTGGCCATCTCCGACGGCAAGATCGCCGCGCTGGGCAGCGATGCCAGCATCACGAAACTGATCGGCCCCAAAACCAGGGTGATCGATCTGAAGGGCAGGGCCGCCACGCCCGGCCTGATCGACACCCACGCCCATATCCTCTCCACCGGTCTAGGCGAACTCAACCAGGTCCCGCTGGCCGGCGCGCGTTCGGTGGAAGACATGGTCGCCGCGGTTAAGGCCCGTGTCGCCACCACGCCCAAGGGCCAATGGGTGCTGGGCGTCGGCTGGGACGAAGGCAAGTTCGCTGATGGTCGCTACCCCACCGCCGCCGAGCTTGATGTGGTCAGCCCCAACAATCCAGTTTGGCTGGAAAACACCACCGGGCACTATGGTGTCGCCAACGGCCTCGCGCTGAAGATGGCAGGCGTCACCGCCGCCACGCTCACCCCGACGGCGGGCACCATCGAGAAACGCCCCGATGGCCGCCCTGCCGGGGTGATGAAGGAAACTGCCCAGGAATTGATCACCCGGCTGATCCCCGAACCCACCGTCGCCCAACGCCAGGCCGCCCTCTCCCACATGATCCGCCGCCTGCACGAAGAAGGCATGACCGGCTTTAAGGATCCCAGCATCGGTCGCGAAGACTGGGAGGCCTATTTGGGTTTGGTAAAAGCCGGCCAATTCCCGATCAACGCCTGCGTGCTGTTCTCCGGCGGTCGATCACTGGCCACCGCCACCAAGGCGCTGGCCGAAATCCAGCGCGCCAAGTCCGAAATCGCTCCCGTCGCCAACAGCCAACTGGGCGTATGCGGCGTCAAACTCTTTATGGATGGCAGTGGCGCTGCACCGACGGCCTGGATGTATGAAGACTGGAACCACCACCGTACCGAAATAGCCAAGGGCAACAGCGGCTATCCCCAGATCGATCCGGCCGAATATCGCCAGATGATCGCCATCTTCATCAATGCCGATATCGGTATCGGCACCCATGCGATTGGGGACAAGGCCATCGACTGGGTGGTGGATGGCTATGCCGATGCGCTGAAAGCCCATCCGGTGAAAAACCTGCGCCTCTCTATCATCCACACCAACACGCCCACCGATCACGCCATCGCTACCATGGCCGCCCTGCAACGCGACTATGGCTCCGGGTATCCGGAAACGCAGGCGACGTTCACGTGGTGGATCGGCGACATCTATGCGGCGAACCTGGGCCCCGCCCGCTCGCTGCGCCTCAACCCCTATGCCACCTACGTGAAGAATGGCATCCTGTGGGGCGGCGGCTCCGATACCGGCGTCACCCCATTCCCCGCGCGCTATGGTCTGTGGGCCTCCACCGCCCGCGAGACCTCTGGCAAGGTATGGGGAGACACCCCCTTCGGCACCGCCGAAAGCGTGACCATCAATACCGCGCTCAAAAGTTACACCGCCTGGGCCGCCCCCTTGATCGGTCAGGCCGGAGCAACCGGCATGCTCACTTCAGGTATGGCCGCCGACATCGCTGTCTGGGACCGTGACCCCTATGCCGTCCCCACTGCCGCCATTAAAGACTTGAAGGCGGACATCACTTTGTTCCGAGGACAGGTGGTGTTTGAACGGAAGCCCTGAGAGGGATGCATCTGTGCTTTGCAGGTGACCGATTGGTTCCTCGACGTGCGACAGGGCCGTTGAGAATTGCGGTGATCCGGGGTTGGGTGGCGTGAGGTTGGTAGCAAACCGGAGGTGCATCGCTTAAGTCTTGTTTATGGACGGCTTTCCCTCTGTGCACGCGATGGCGGCCATTGCGCTGGCGGTAGCGATGTTTGTGGGATTTGCGCAAGGCCGGGCGCGGATCGAGATTATCTCGCTGCTGACGATCGGGGCGATTGCGCTTGGCCTGTATTTCTTTCCGCTACCTGGCACGGCGCCGGCTGACGGGTTGAGCCTTGCATTTGGTGGCTTTGGCCATCATGCGTTGATCACCATCTGTGCGTTGATGGTGCTGGGGCGCGGTTTGGTGGTGACCGGGGCGCTTGATCCGGCGGCCCGGGTGCTAAACTTGGTGTGGCGGTTTAATGGCTGGGTCGGGCTGTTGGTCACGCTGGTGATCGCCTTGCTGGCCAGCATGATCATCAACGATACGCCTGTGCTGGTGCTGTTGCTGCCAATCTTGGTGCAACTGGCGCGCAAGGGCGGCATGCCGGCGTCGAAGACACTGATCCCGGTCAATTCCGCGATCCTGATTGGCGGCATGTCGACAACGATCGGCACGTCCACCAACCTGCTGGTGGTATCGATTGCGACCGATCTGGGCATGCAGCCTATCGGTGTGTTCCATTTCACCGGCATCGTGATGCTCGCTGCTTTGGTGGCCTTTCCCTATATCTGGTTGGTGATGCCGCGCCTGTTGCCCGACAATTCGGACGTAGCGACGCCGGAGCAACGCCTGTATCACGCCACCTTCCGTTTCGGGTCAGACGCGCCGGCCTTGGGCAAGTCGATGGCGCAGTTGGCGGCGATGCTGCCGGTCGATATTGCCATTTCGCCGACCGGCGATGCTATCGTGGTACCTGGGATACGGCTGAACCTGTCAGGGTCACAGGAGGCTCTGGAGGAAGCGGCGCGGCGGCTTGGCGCCACGCTCGCGCCGGACTGGCTGCTGACGCGTGTGCACAGGGAGTCGGCGATGGAGGGGCAGGACCTGGCGCAGATCGAAATGACGATCGCACCCGATTCGCGTCTGATCGGGCTAACGCTGCAGAGTGCTGGTCTGGAAGGTGTGGCTGTACTGGGCGTACACCGGGTGCGCCGGCTGATACACGACACCGTGCAACAGACCGCCGATGCACCTTTGCGAGAAGGCGATGTGCTGCTGGTGCTGGCTACGACGAGAAACGCCCAGTCTTTTGCCCAGCGTGACGGCCTGCTCATTCTTGAAGGCGGTCGGGAGATGCCGCGTTCGAACAAGGCCATTCTGTCACTGGTGATCATGGCGGTCTCGGTCGGCCTGGCCAGTATCGGTGTCATGCCGATCGCGATATCGGCACTGGGCGGTGCGGTGCTGATGTTCATTACTGGCTGCGTGAAATTCGATCGGGTCGGGCGGGCGCTTTCCGCCAAGGTCATCGTGCTGGTTGCCGCCTCGATCGCACTGGGCAAGCTCGTGCTGGTCAGCGGCGCTGCCGAATGGATTGGCGGTCTGCTGGCATTGGGCATGCAGCATTTGCCGGCGGCGGGCGTGCTGGCCGCGATCATGATGTTCGTGACCGTGCTGACCAATTTTGCGTCAAACGCAACGGCGGCAGCGGTGGGAACGCCGATTGCCTTCAGCCTCGCCAACACGCTGCAGTTGCCAGCGGAGCCGCTTGTGCTGGCAGTGCTGTTCGGCTGCAATCTCTGTTATGCAACGCCTGTCGCCTACCAGACCAACATGATGATCATGTCAGAGGGCGAATATCAGTTCAAAGACTATCTGCGCACCGGCCTGCCGCTTGTTGGCCTGATGGTGATCACGCTTTCGACGCTACTGGCGCTGCGGTACGGCCTGTAAAGCCGTCCTCAGTTGTCATCCCCCATCCGCAGCGCGGCGATAAACGCCTCCTGCGGGATGTCGACATTGCCATACTGGCGCATCCGCTTCTTGCCTTCCTTCTGCTTGTCCAGCAGCTTGCGCTTGCGCGATGCATCGCCGCCGTAGCATTTGGCGGTGACGTCTTTGCGCAGGGCAGCAATGGTTTCGCGGGCGATGACCTTGCCGCCGATCGCGGCCTGGATCGGGATCTTGAACAGGTGGCGGGGGATGAGGTCTTTCATCCGTTCGCACATATGGCGGCCGCGGGCTTCGGCGGCGCTACGGTGGACGATCATCGAGAGGGCATCCACCGGCTCCATGTTGACCATGATCGACATCTTCACCAGATCACCTTCGCGGTGTCCGATCTGGTGATAATCGAAGCTGGCGTACCCTCGGCTGATGGATTTGAGGCGATCATAGAAATCGAACACCACTTCGTTAAGTGGCAGATCATAGGTCACCTGGGCGCGGCCGCCCACGTAGGTGAGGTTTTTCTGGACACCGCGCCGATCCTGGCAGAGTTTCAGGATGCTGCCCAAATATTCATCCGGCACGTATATGGTGGCTTCAATCCACGGTTCGTCGATCTGCAGGATTGATGACGGGTCAGGCATGTCGGCCGGGTTGTGCAATTCCAGGCTCGATCCATCACGCAACATGATGTGATAAACGACGGACGGCGCCGTGGTGATCAGATCGAGGTCATACTCGCGGGACAGGCGTTCCTGGATGATTTCCAAGTGTAGCAGGCCGAGAAAGCCGCAGCGAAAGCCGAAGCCGAGCGCGGCAGAAGTTTCCATTTCGAAGCTGAAGCTCGCATCGTTCAGGCGAAGACGCGAAATGGATTCACGCAACTTTTCGAAATCAGCGGCATCGGTGGGGAACAGGCCGCAAAAGACAACCGGTTGCACTTCCTTGAAGCCTGGCAGGGCTTCGTTGGCCGGCTTTTTCGCATCCGTGATCGTATCACCGACCCGCGCCTGCGCCACTTCCTTGATCTGCGCGGTAATGAAGCCGATTTCGCCTGGACCGAGCTCGGTGAATTGTTCGATCTTGGGGCGGAAGGCGCCAACCCGGTCCACCAGGTGGACGCTGTCGGCGGCCATGAACTTGATCTGCTGACCCTTGCGGATGGTCCCATCGATGATGCGCACCAGCACGACGACGCCGAGATACGGGTCGTACCACGAATCCACCAGCATGGCCTTCAGTGGTTTGTCGGGATCGCCCTTGGGCGGCGGGATGCGCTGCACGATGGCTTCCAGCACTTCTACGATCCCGATACCGGATTTGGCACTCGCCAGGACGGCGCCCGAGGCGTCGAGGCCGATGATGTCCTCAATCTCCTTCTTCACCTTTTCCGGATCAGCAGAGGGCAGATCGATCTTGTTGATCACCGGCACGATCTCATGATCATGCTCGATGCTTTGGTAGACGTTGGCCAGTGTCTGCGCTTCGACGCCTTGGGCTGCGTCCACCACCAGCAGCGCGCCTTCGCAGGCGGCGAGGGAGCGCGAAACTTCATAGGCAAAATCGACGTGGCCGGGCGTGTCCATCAGGTTGAGGATATAATCCTTCCCGTCCGACGCGCGGTAATCAAGGCGGACGGTCTGCGCCTTGATAGTGATGCCACGCTCTTTCTCGATGTCCATGTTGTCGAGCACCTGCTCTGACATCTCGCGCAGCTGGAGGCCGCCGGTTGTCTGGATCAGCCGATCAGCCAGCGTGGATTTCCCATGATCGATATGGGCGATGATCGAGAAATTACGGATACGGCTTTGATCGACGGTCATCGTTGCGCTTTAGCAGGCATGGCCGGCGTTGCAACGGTCAGGCCGTCGCGGCCGGCTGTTCCAGCAGGAGGTGAGTCAGCGGATAGGGCCGGCCCTGGCCATCGTGCGGACTGCGCCCTGTCGGTACAAAGCCGAGACGAAGATAAAAGCCGAGGGCGCCCATATTCTGTTCGTTCACATCAGTTGTGATGCGGCCATGCGCTGCTACTGCGCTTTGCACCAGCGCTTTGCCAATACCTCGACCATGGGCATCGGGGTGGATGAACAAAGCCTCCATGTGGCCGTCGTCCATGATCATGAAGCCCAATGGCTGGTCATCCTTGTCAGCCGCCACGGTCATAGGCACGCTTGGTAGCAGAGCCTTCACTTCAGCAGCGATGGCGGCGAAATCTGCAGGATTGAGGAAGTCATGGGTAGCGGCTACCGCCGCGTACCAAAGTGTAAAACAGGCGGCCGCGTCGTCGGGCCTGGCAGAGCGCAACCGGATCATGGCCATGCGATAGCATTGCTTTGCCGGCCTGACCACGGCCGCCGCTTGACCCTCCCCGCTGCTCGCAATAGCGGGACAGCAGGAATTGACGGAGACTTGCCTTGACCCTTTCCATCGCTATCGTCGGCGCCGGCCCTGCCGGATATTACACCGCCGAAGCCGCCCAGAAGCAGTGGGGCGAGGCCGTGCGTATCGACATCATCGATCGCCTGCCTACGCCCTATGGTCTGATCCGCGCCGGCGTTGCGCCCGATCACCAGTCAATCAAGGCCGTTACCAAGCGGTACGAGGCCACCAATCTGGTGCCGGGTACGCGGCTGGTTGGCAATGTGATGCTGGGCCGCGACGTGTCGGTCGATGAATTGCTGGAGCTATATGATGCGGTGGTGCTGTCTGTGGGTGCGCCGCTGGACAAGCCGATCGGTATTCCGGGCGATGACTTGAAGGGCGTGATCGGCTCGGCGGCGTTCGTCGGTTGGTATAACGGCCACCCCGATCATGCCGGGCTGGAAGTTAATCTGGGCCATCACGGTGCCGCGATCATCGGCAACGGCAATGTCGCCATCGATTGCGCTCGCGTGCTGGCCAAGACGGTGGACGAGCTTTCCACCACCGATATTGCCGATCACGCGCTCAAGACGCTCGCCGCCAGTGCGGTGTGCGATGTGCACATTATTGGAAGAAGGGGCCCGCATCAGGCCAGCTTCACCACCAAGGAAGCCGGTGAGCTCGGCCACCTGGTACGCGCACATCCGGTGGTCCGGCCGGGCGATTTTCCGCCGGAACCCGAAGATGCGGCGCTCGATCCCGGCCAGCGCAAGATGGTTACCCATTTGCGCGGCTTTGCCGGGCTGCCACGGGGCGACAAGCCGGTGACGATAAATTTCGAATTTTTCCGTCGGCCAGTTGCCGTGGAAGGACAGGGTAAAGTCGAACGGCTGATCGTGGAGACGACGCGGCTGGAAAATGGCCAGGCCGTCGGCACCGGCGAGCTGCATGCGATTCCGTGCGGGCTGATCATTGCCTGCATCGGCTATCGCACAGCCGAAATCCCCGGCGTGAATTGGTCAGACAGGCTCGGCCGCTTCCCTACCGATGACTCAGGCCGCATCGCACCGGCGCTTTATGCCAGCGGCTGGGCGCGGCGCGGGCCTTCTGGCACCATCGGCACCAATCGGCCCGATGGCTTCAGCGTTGTGGCAGCCATGGTGGAGGACGGTATCGCTGCTTCCGGCAAGGCCGGCGGACAAGGGCTCGATGCGCTGCTTGCCACCCGCAGCGTGAAGTCTACTGATTTTGCTGCTTGGCAGAAGATCGAAGCCGCCGAAGTGACCGCTGCCCGCATGGGCGCCCCGCGCGAGAAACTGGTGGACGTGACGAAAATGCTGCAAATCGCGCTTTGAGCGGTTGCGCGCGCGCGAGGTGGCGGGTATAGCGCCGCTTCCGCAAGGAACGGGGCGTAGCTCAGCCTGGTAGAGCGCTGTCTTCGGGAGGCAGAGGCCGGAGGTTCGAATCCTCTCGCCCCGACCACTTGGTGTTGAGGTTCGGTCCCGGCGAACCTCCGTCTTCTGCAGCGCAGGGGACATGGGGATGAAGGGTCCAAGCCTTTCTTCCGACATACGGAAAACAAGGGCTGGCAGCGATGCCGGCCCTTTTTCGTTTCAGCTGAGCGGGAAGCGGTCGGCCGGCAGGCCCTTGAATGGCCCTTCATACACCAGCACATCGCCCGCGTGAGGTTCGGCGCTGCGGTCAAGGCCTTCGCTGGCACTGGTGACGAACAGCAGATCAAGCGCGGGCCCGCCAAAAGCCACGCAGGTCACTTGGCTGACGGGTAGGGCGAGCCGGCCAGCGACTGTGCCATCGGGGTTGTATGCCGTGATGCGGCTGCCGCCCCATTCGGCGTTCCACAGCCGGCCTGCTGAATCGATGTCTGAGCCATCCGGTGCGGTGCCGGGGTCGGTGCGGGCGAACTGCGCGCCATCGCCGAGCGGGCCGTTGGCCTGGTAACGCACAATACAGCCAGTCAATGAATCGGCGAAGAAGGCGAGCGCGCCATCCGTTGAAAAGCAGATCGAATTGCTGATCCCTATGCCGTTGCGCAGCCGCATGGGCGGAGCCGTGCCGGGCGGATCAAGGCGGTAGAGTACGCCCCGTTCGGGCGGCGCGCGGGCATCGTCTTCCACCATTGCCCCGGTCCAGAATCGCCCATGCCGGTCCACTCGGCCATCATTCAGGCGCATGCCGCGGGCTTCCAGATCCAGCCGATGCAGCCATTTTATGTCGCCACTGGCCGGTGTGAACAGCGCAAAGCCATTGGCCAAGGCCAACAGCAACCGATCCGGATCGCTGGTGAGGGCCAGCGATCCCAGGCGTTCCGGCAGAACGATGCGCTCGAGACGGCAGGTTTCATAGTGCCAGCATAACAGTTCGCTCTTCTGAATATCAGTGAACCACAGGCAGGCCGCCCTGTCATCCCATACCGGCCCTTCAGCCAGCACGCATTGCGACGGGATGACGAACGCGGGTCTGGTGGGCAGGTCAAGCATAGCAGGCAGGATTGCACCGGGCCTGCACCGGCGCAAGTTGACAGCAGTGACCGCCAGCGCCGAAGAACAGGGGATGAGCGCATTTTTGAACGGGCACCGGCCGCTGATCGCCATCCTGCGCGGGTTGGAACCGGAGCGTGCTGCCGATGTCGCTTGCGCGCTGGTCGAAGCCGGCATCAGCCTGATCGAGGTGCCGCTGAACTCGTCCGATCCGTTGGCCGGCATCGAAGCCATTGTTGCGGCCGTGGGTGACACCGCGCTGGTCGGGGCCGGCACTGTACTGGACACCGACGCAGTGCGCAGCCTGGCGGGTATCGGCGCGCGGCTTGTGGTGGCACCCAACTGTAATGTGTCGGTGATCGAAACAGCGGTGGCCAGTGACATGATCGCCCTGCCCGGCGTGCTGACCCCGACTGAAATGTTTGCCGCCATCGCTGCCGGCGCCCATGGCCTGAAAATCTTCCCGGCCGAACTGGTGCCGCCTGCGGCTGTGAAGGCCGTGCGCGCCGTGCTGCCGCCAGGTCTGCCGCTGTTCATGGTCGGCGGCATCAATGCCGACACGATGGCGCCCTATTACGCCGCCGGGGCGACCGGGTTCGGGCTGGGCAGTTCGCTCTTCAGCCCGGGCAAACCGCTGGCGGCGATCGCGGCCGACGCGCAGGCTATTGTTGCGGTCTGGGATGCCCTCTAGACGCGGCCGCCGTCGATCACCAAGGATTGCCCGGTAATCATCCGGCTGTCGTCTGCGGCGAGGAACAGCGCCAGATTGGCCACATCTTCCGGCAAGATGCGCTGCTTCAGGGCGACTTGCTTCATCCACTCGGCCTCGGCCTCCGGTGTCAGCCACAGATCGAGCTGGCGCTGCGTCACCACCCAGCCAGGCAGTATCGCGTTCACCCGGATGGCATCCGGCCCATATTGCCGGGCCAGCGCCTTGGTCAGGCCCACAATGGCCGATTTCGCCGCAACATAGGCCGGCATTCCCGCCGGGCCGAGCAGCGCGTTGATTGAAGAGAAGTTGATGATCGTGCCGCCCGCCGGCATCAAACGGATCGCCGCCTGCGCGGCAAAGAACCCGCAATCGAGATTGACCGCCATCAGGTCGCGCCAGCGCGCTTCGTCCACAGCCAGCGGATCGTGGCGACTGTCGTTGGCGACATTGTTGATCAGCACGTCCAGCCCGCCGGCGCGCGCGACAAAGTCGGCGATGGCGGCCTGTAGCGCCGGCGAGTCCGTCACATCCAGCGCCCGAAACCATGGTGCTGTTGCGAGCGGTTCGGCCAGAGTCTGCGCGGCTGCGGCATCGATATCGACATGGCCCACCACGGCCCCCTGTGCAGCAAACGCTGTTACCAGTGCTGCGCCGATGCCTGTCGCGCCGCCGGTGATGAAAACGCGGCGTCCGGCAAGGCTTGGATAGGTGGCAAAATCGCGGTTCATGCAGCCAGCATAACGCGGCAACACGCCAAGTCACGCCCGGCCTGATGCACAAGAACCGGGGCCGACCTTGGTGGGCCGACCCCGGTCCGGTCGAGGGCGGAGGGGGTGTTTGAGGGAAACGGGCGGCCACCCCCTCGGCAACCGCCCGCCCTTCCGGGCGGACCAGTCAAACGGGGTGGCTGGCCCGCTGCGGAACCATGGTCAGGTTAGAAGTTGAACGCTACGCCAAGGCGCACCTGGTGCCGGTCGAAATTCTCGGCCCAGTCATAGCCCAGCCGCACGCTAACAGCATCGGTGACGAAATGCTCGACGCCGGCGCCCAGGGTGAGCGTGTCGTCGTTGAAGCTGAAATCGTCGACCACCGGGGAGGGGTTGGTGATCGGCGGCTTTGGCGTGCGGGTTTGCACGGCGTTGAAACGCGCATCTTCCCAGCCGACCCGGCCAAAAACCATGGTGCGTTCGCCAACGATATAGCCCAACCGTGCAGCAAGACCGATGCTGCGGCCAACGTTGGTGTCGGCCACGGTCACACTGGTGGCGGTTTCGCGGCGCAATTGTTGTTCGATGGTGGAGTCGGCCACTCGTACTTCTGCGCCGATCATCACGCGCTCTGTCGCTTTGAGGTTGAAGCCGGCCAGGCCGCCGAAGGTCCAGCCGTCCTTGGATGTACGGCCGCTGCTTTCGTAGCCCAAATCGCCGCCAACATAGAAGCCGTTGAACTTTTCAGCGCAGGCACCCGGCGCTGCGCTCAGCAGCGCAGCGATGGCGCTGAGTATCGCAGTGCCCAGCATGGGGCGATTGGTCAGGTTGATCGTCATGTTGTTCTCCGTCGAGGGGGTGACCGGCAGGCCCGGGTTGCCCCGGTGCCGGCTGAGACCCTCTTTGGCGACGCGGCGTTGGCGGCAGCGTGGGCAGTAGCGTTGGAATATGCGTTGGAATCAGCATTGAAGTTTTGATAGTTGGCTGACGTTTTTTGCCGACCATTGGATCAGATCGTCGCGATGCTTGTTCTGAACTGTCTTGGCCAAATGACGTTGCTTGCCGATGGCGTGTCGCGTCCCTTGCCATCTTCGCGTAAAACGCGGGCTCTGCTGGCCTTTCTCGCGCTGGAACCGCGCCGGCACCGCCGCGAACGCCTGTGTGAGATCCTCTGGGATGTGCCCGACGATCCGCGGGCTGCCCTGCGCTGGAGCCTGGCCAAGCTGCGGCCCTTGATGGACAGGCCGGATCGTTTGCTTGCCGGGCGTGACGATCTGGCGCTGGATCGCATTGATCTGGTGGTCGATGTGGCGCAGGTGCGTGCGGCGCTTGCGGGTGGGCTTGATGCCGTGCCGGCCGAGCATCTGGAAGCCCTGTTCATCGCGACCAATCAAGGCTTTTTGGCCGGCGGTGACATGCCCGCACAGCCCTTGTTCGATGCGTGGATTGGCGCGGTGCGACGTGAAATGAGCGATGCGGCGCGGTTGCTGGGCCACGCGATGCTGGCGCGGCCGTTGCCGATGGCGACACACCTTGCTGTGCTGGCTCGCATGATCGAAGCCGATCCGCACGACGCCGATCTGCACCGCCGGCGCATCGCGATGCTGGCGGCGGCGGGTGACCGTGCCCAGCTTGTCCAAGCCGGCGATGCAGCGCAGCGGCTTGTGGGCGAGGTAGACCGGGCGGCTGCTGCCAGCATTGCCACGACGGCGCGCACGGCGCGGGCCGTGGCTGCCCCGGTGCAGACACACTCGCCTGCCGCCGTCAACGAAGATGCGCCCGGCGTATTGGCCCGGGTAATCGTGCAGCCGCTGGCTGCCACCGGCAATCCGGCTATTGCAGATCCGCTGGCTCAGATGTTGCAGGCCGGCCTTACAGATGCGCTGGCCCGGTTCGGTAGTTTTCGCGTGACCTCTGTTGCGGATGATGATGGTGACAGCCATGTGGTGTCGGGCAGCCTGGTGCAATCGGGCCCGCGAGTACGGGTGCGCTGCCGGCTCACCGGTCCCACGGGCCAGATCTTGTGGAGCGACGAGTATACCCGCGAAGGCGATGACCTGCTGGCGCTGGAAGATGATCTGACCGCCGCCATTGCTACCGCTCTGGAATCCCGCATACGCTTTGCCCGCGCTATCGCGGCGCACGAACGACCGCCAGCCACGGCCAATGCACTGTTCCTGCGCGCGCTGGCGCACATGATGGGCGATGGCGACTTCGTGGCTGTGGAACATTATCTGGAACGGGCGCTGGCGCTTGATCCGGATCATGGCCTTTCGGGTGCTTATCTGCCGTGGGCGGCGATCCAGACTGGGCGCATCGTCTCGGCAGAAAGCGCGGTGCGCTATGCCGGCATTGCTCGTCATGCCATTCACAGCGCTCCTGATGACGTGATGGTGCAATCGATGGCCGGGCTGTTCTATCTACTGCTCAGCCATGATTTCGATGGCGCCCTGACGGTGATAGAACGCGCGCTGAACCGCCAGCCGCATTATGCCTTCCCCTGGCTGGCGCGCGGCTGGGTGCGGGTCCACGCGGGTGACAGTTCCGGCGCGCTCGGCGATTTCGATCGGGCGGAGGCGCTTTCGCTGGCCGATCCGACCGATAACGGCATCAACGCCGGCCGCGCGCTGGCTTTTTACCAGATTGGCGATCTGGAGGCAGCAAGGGCCTGGGTTCAGCGGGCGCTCGCGCGCAGTCGTGCCAGCCTTGAAGCGATGCGAGTGGGCATTGCCGCCGCTGTGGAACAGGGGCGCCTCGATGATGCCCGTGCGCTGGCGCAGCAACTGCTGGCCCGCAATCCCGGCGAGCGTGCTAGCCGGTCTCGCATCATGCCGTTCCGCTACCCCGGCGTCTCTGATCGCTTTTATGCGGCGTACACGGCAGCAGGTATTCCCGATTGAGCCAGCGGCCATGCCGGGGCAGCCATCGGCCATGACCCCCTTGCTCTCTCTCATTCCCGAAACCGAACTGCCGGCCGTGCTGGTGACAGGCGGGGCAGGGTATATAGGGAGCAATGCCGCCCTGGCACTGATCGATCGCGGCGTGAAGACGGTTGTGTTGGATGATCTGTCGACCGGTAACCGCGGCTTGGTGCCCGAAGGCGCAATCTTCGTGCCCGGCCGCGCCGGGGACAGGGCGCTGGTGGAACGCGTGATCCGCGAACATGGCGTTGGCGCCATATTGCATTTCGCTGCCCGCATTTCGGTGGCGGAATCGGTGGAACAGCCGGCGCTCTATTACCGCGAGAATTTCGGCGAGACGTTGAGCCTGGCGGAAACCGCGCTGGCCTGCGGGATCGGCGCGTTCGTGCTTTCCTCCACCGCCGCCGTGTATGGCAATGGCGACGGCGAGGCGCTTGCCGAAACCTCGCCAGTTGCCCCGATCAATCCCTATGGCTGGTCCAAGGCTTTTGCCGAGCGCGCGCTGGCTGACACGGTGGCGGCCAACCGCAGTTTCTCGGTGGCTTGCCCGCGCTATTTCAACGTGTGCGGCGCCGATCCGCAGATGCGGTCCGGCCAGGCCAGCCAGCATCCGCATCATCTGATTGAGCTAGCCTGCCACGTGCTCACCGGCCAGCGCGACCGCTTGACCATTTTCGGCCGCGATTATCCCACGCCCGACGGTACCGGCATGCGTGATTATGTGCATGTGACGGACCTGACCGAAGCGCATATCCTGCTGATGCGCGCTTGCCTTGCCGATCCCGGTCAGTTCCATGCGGTGAACCCTGGGGTATGGCCAGGGCGCAAGCGTGATCGAGGTGCTTGATGCCCTCGAAGCAGTGTCGGGCACCGCCATCCGCGCCACGACGGCCCGCGCCGCGCCGGCGATCCGGCGGTGCTGGTGGCGAAAAGCCTCGCGCGCGAACTGCTGGGCTGGCAGCCGCGGTTTGCTGATCTGGAAACCATGGTCGGCCATGCGCTGGCCTGGGAACGTCGCCGACTCGAAGCGCGCTGACACATCTCTGCAACGATAACGCCACATCGTTGCAACGCCACCGCCACACCCCTGTCACTGCCTGTCGCTAATGCGTCCGGGCAAGGAACGACCGACAGGGGGAATCCGATGGCGTCTTTGCCGCTGGCTGTTGCCAATCAATTGCTCTGGCGTGAGCCGGCCCCTTCATCACCGCCGCCCTTCCATCTGCCGCTGGGCTGCCCGGCCTTCCTGTCCGACGATGATGAGCGCACCTCCAGCGGCAAGCTGCGCCTGCGCACCGTGTGGATTTCCGATGTCCATCTGGGCACGCCTGGCTGCAACGCCGATCTGCTGCTCGATTTCCTGAAGTCGATCCAGCCCGACACGCTCTATCTCGTGGGCGATATTATCGACGGCTGGAAACTGAAGCGCGGCTGGTTCTGGCCGCCACGGCACAATGATGTGGTGCGCCGCGTGCTGAAGATGGCGGCCAAGGGCACCCGTGTCGTCTTCATCCCCGGCAATCATGATGAATTTCTGCGCCCCTATGCCGGCCTCGGCTTTGGCGGGGTGGAGATCGCGCTGGAAGCCATCCACACCACCGCCGACGGCCGTCGCTTCCTGGTCTGCCACGGCGATGAATTTGATGGCGTCGTGCTCTATCACCGCTGGCTCGCCTGGGCGGGGGACATTGGCTACGAACTGCTGCTGAAGCTGAACCGCCATTATAATCGCGCCCGGCAACAACTGGGCCTGCCCTATTGGTCGATTTCTGCCCACATCAAGAAGAAGGTGAAGAACGCCGTCGCCTTCATCGGCCGTTTTGAAGAGGCCGTCGCCGAAGCCGCTCGCTTGCGCGGTCTGGATGGCGTGGTGTGCGGTCATATCCATTCGGCTGAAATTTGCGACTTTGGCGGCATCACTTACATGAACGATGGCGATTGGGTGGAAAGCTGCACGGCGCTGGCCGAGCACGCCGATGGCTGCATCGAGATCATCGATTGGGCCGCGCATGTCCGCGACGCTGCCCTACACGCCATGCCGGCCCGGATGGCGGCCTGAAGGAACGATCATGCTGAAGCTCACGCTCGTCACCGATGCCTGGGAACCCCAGGTCAACGGCGTTGTCCGCACGTTGTCCACCACCATCCGTCTGCTCGCCGAACGTGGGGTGCGGGTGCAGGTGATCTCGCCCGATCAATATTGGTCGGTGCCGATGCCGAGCTATCCCGAAATCCGGCTGGCGATGACAACGCAGCGCCGCATCGGCAGGCAGATCCGCGCCTTTGCGCCTGATGCGCTGCATATCGCCACCGAAGGCCCGCTAGGCTGGCACGCCCGCGGCTGGGCGATGAAGCAGGGCATGGCCTTCACCACCAGTTTCCACACCCGTTTCCCCGATTATGTTTCGGCGCGCATTGGCATAAACTCGGAACGTGTGTGGCGCGTGCTGCGCCGCTTCCATGGCGCGGCCAGCGCAGTGATGGTGGCAACCCCGCGCCTTGCCGACGAACTGGCCAGCCACGGCATCCCTCAGACGCGGCTGTGGTCGCGCGGTGCTGATGTTGATCAGTTCCGCCCTGACGCGCCGCCTCACCCGGTCTATGCCGAACTAAAGCGGCCAGTGGCCCTGCATGTCGGCCGGGTGGCCGTGGAAAAGAATATCGAAGCATTCCTCGCTGCACCTTGGGCTGGCGACAAGTTGGTGGTGGGCGATGGCCCGGCGCTGGACGCGTTGCAGCGCAAATATCCGGCGGCGCATTTCCTGGGCGCGCTGCATGGCCCGGCGTTGGCATCAGCGTATGTCGGTGCCGATGTGCTGGCCTTCCCCAGTCGTACCGACACGTTCGGCCTGGTGATGATCGAGGCGCTGGCCAGCGGCACGCCGGTTGCTGGCTATCCGGTGCCCGGCCCCCTGGATGTGGTTGGGCAGGGCGGCTACGGCCCGGATGACCGTGCGCCCGGTCGCATCGGCGCGGTCGCACATGATCTGGGCGAAGCGATGCTCGCGGCGCTGGCTGCCCGGCGCGCCGATTGCGTGGCGCATGGCCGCCAGTATGCCTGGGATGGCTGTGTCGATCAATTCCTGGCGGCACTTGTCACTGGTGATGGCCAGCCGGTGCCGTGGTTGCCGGCTCCCAGCTTGCAATTGGTCGCCTGACCGGCTTGCCGATCGCCCCGGCTGCCCTTAACCACTGGGCAAACAGGGAGATTGATCGATGATGCGCCTTTTTGTTGCCGCCGCGTTGCTGGCCAGCACTTCTGCATCCGCTGAAACCGTGGTGATCACCGCGGCCCGCATGCTTGATGTTGCCAGCGGCAAGATCGTCCAGAATCCGCAGATCGTCACGGAAAATGGCCGCATCACTCTGGTTACCAAAGCGGACCAGCATATCATCACCGATGCAAAGCGCATTGATCTGGGCGATCTCACCATCCTGCCAGGCCTGATCGACATGCATGTGCACCTCACCAGTGATCCCACCCTGTCGGGGATGCAGGCGCTCAGTTATCCGTCCTCGTTCTGGACCGTGCTGGGCACTGCCATGGCCAAGCGCACCATTGATGCAGGCTTTACCACCGTGCGCAATGTCGGCGCGGCCGACTATGCCGATCTCGCCTTGAAAATGGCGATCGAGCGCGGCGCCATCCCCGGCCCGCGCATCGTGCCGGCCACCTATGCCATCGGTGCCACCGGCGGCCATTGTGACAGCAACGAACTGCCGGCCAATTATGTTTTTGATCGTCCCGGCATTGCTGACGGACCAGATGGCGTGCGCCAGAAGGTGCGGGAGTTGCACCGGCGCGGCGCTGAAGTGATCAAATATTGCGCCACCGGCGGCGTGTTTTCGATCGGGACCAGCGTGGGCGCCCAGCAGTACACCCAGGCCGAAATGAACGCGCTGGTGGATGAAGCGCACATGCTGGGCCTGAAGGTGGCCGCCCACGCCCATGGCACCAATGGTATCAAAGCGGCGATCCGCGCCGGGGTCGATACGGTGGAGCATGTCAGCTTTGCTGATGCCGAGGCGTTCGAATTGGCGAAAAAGGCTGCTACCTGGTTTTCGATGGATATCTACAACGACGATTACATTCTGGCCGAAGGCGCGAAGAACGGCGTCCCGGAAGAAAGCCTGGCCAAGGAACGCGAGGTTGGCCTGCGCCAGCGCCAGACCTTCCAGGCGGCTTGGAAGGCCGGGGTGAAGATGGCATTCGGCAGCGATGCTGGCGTCTATCCGCATGGCGATAATGCCCGCCAATTCGGCAAGATGGTGGAATGGGGAATGACGCCGATCGACGCCATCCGCGCCGCCACCATCAAGGCGGCCGAAGCCTTGGGACGCGAGGGCGATGTCGGCCAGATCGCCCCCGGCCGCTATGCCGACATCATCGCGGTTGCCGGTGATCCAACCCAGGATGTGACCACGCTGCGCGACGTGAAAGTGGTGGTGAAGGGCGGCGTGATCGCCAAAGACGCCCGCTGATGCCGCGCTGGTTCACCGCGCTGTTCTGGACCAGCATCGCCACCGCTGGGGTGGTGGTGGGGTTTTCAACCTGGGACGCCTTGAGCGCCAACCCTCCGGATGCCGATCCGGTGCGGCCGCGGCAGGTGAAGATCGAACGCGACAAATGGGGCGTGCCGCACATTCATGGCAAGACGGACGCCGATGTCGCATATGGCATCGCGCTGGCCCACGCCGAAAATGATTTCCGCAATCTGGAAGAAGTACTCGCCGCCGTGCGCGGCCGCGCCGGGGCAATCCTGGGCGAAAATGGCGCCGGCATCGATTTTGCTGGCCATGCGCTGGATGCGCAAGGCGTGGCGGATCGCGGCTACATGAGCCTTTCGCCAGCCACCCGCGCGCTGGTGGAGGCCTATGCGCATGGGCTGAATGATTATGCCCGAAGCCACAGCCAAGAGCAGCGGTTGCAGGGCCTGTTTCCCGTTACGGGCAAGGATATCGTTGCAGGCTTTGTGCTGCGCTCGCCGTTTTTTTTCGGGATGGAGCGCGTGCTGGAACCCTTGGTGAAGGGGGAACTGCCGCCGCGCGATTCCGGACCGATCGATGAACGCGGCAGCAATGGCTTTGCCGTTTCTGCCGCCCGGTCTGACGATGCCACCACCCGACTGATCATCAATAGCCACCAGCCATGGGAAGGCGGCGTGACCTGGTGGGAACTGGTGGTGCATTCGGATGAGGGCTGGGATTTTGCCGGCGCCAACTTCCCCGGCGCGCCGTTTCCGCTTTTGGGCCATAATCGGAATCTTGGTTGGGCCAATACAGTGAACCGGCCGGACCTGATCGATGTGTACAAGCTGGTGCTGAACGAAGATCGTACCCACTATCGGCTGGATGGCAAATGGCTGCCACTGGAAGCCAAACGCATCTGGCTGCGGGTAAAGTTCGGTCCGCTGGTGCTACCGGTGCCGCGCACGGTCTATCGCAGCCGGCACGGCGCGGTGATTATGAACGAGAAAGGCGCGTTCGCCATCCGCCATGCCGGCATCGGTGAAGTGGCGCAGGTGGAGCAATATTACCGGCTGAACAAAGCCCAGAACTTCGCCGAATGGCAGGCGATTATGGCCATGCAGGCCGTGCCGGCGACCAATTTTGTCTATGCCGACCGCGAAGGGCATGTCGCCATGGTCTACAACGCCAAATTCCCCAATCGCCGCCCCGGTTTCGACTGGAAAGGCGTGCTGCCCGGCGACACCTCGGCGACATTGTGGACTGATTACAAGACTTGGGGCGATTATCCCAAGGTGGTTGATCCGGCATCCGGTTGGGTCGCCAACGCCAATAACATCCCGTGGGTGAGCACGGCGTCGCAGGACAATTTGAAGGCCAGCGATTTCGCCCCGGAACTGGGCATCGAAACCTACACCACCAACCGCATGCACCGTTATGCCGAGTTGTTTGCCGGCATTAATGGACCGATCAGCCGCGCGGCGCTGCTGCGCATCAAGTTCGACAAGGCCTACAGTCGCGCCTCGCCGGCCGGAAAATGGATGCGGGCGGTGCTGGCGCTGGACACCAGCGGAAAGCCTGATCTGGCCGAAGCGCAGGCGCTGCTCAGGCGCTGGGACTGGACGGCGGACGGTGTAGGGTCCGCTGACAGTCTGGCCGTTGCCGTGATGTCCAGCGTTGGCCGCCAGGTCTATCGCGGCGATCCGCTGCCGCCGGTCGAGCCCAAGCTGCGCGAAGTGGTGGACGCCTTGAACGCCACATTTGGCCGACTGGATGTGCCGCTGGGCGATTATCAGCGCCTGCGCCACGGGCCGAAGGACCTGCCGGTATACGGCGGCCCGGACACGCTGCGCGCCATCTATGCCCACAAGGGCGATGATGGCCGCCGCGTGGCGGACAACGGTGATGGCTTCATCATGCTGGTGGAATGGCCGAAAGCCGGCAGGTTGAAGTCGCGCTCCATCCACCAATATGGCGCTGCCACCATCCGCCGTGCGTCCCCGCACTATGCCGATCAATCGCCGCTGTTCGTGCGGGAGGAGTGGAAGGACGTGGCGTTTGAGTGATAAAGTTCCTCCCGACAAGCGGGAGGGAGCTGATGCGCGCGCTTGCACGTAGGCGCGCGCATGTTATCCAACGCACATGAGCAGCCGTGTCGCCCAGCGCCTTGCCGAACGTTATGAGCATCTCACCGTATCGGAACGGATGATCGCCGGCTGGCTGGCTGACAATCTGGATCAGCTTCCGTTTGAAACAGCGGCCTCCATCGGCAACCGCGTCGGCGTTTCGGCGATGACCGTGGCCCGGCTGGTGAAGAGCTTGGGCTACGACAATCTGGCCGCGCTGAAGGATGATCTGCGCGATGATGCCCGCGATGCGCCGTGGCTGCTCACCCGGCCGGCGCCATCAGCCGATGCGCGGTTGAAAGCCGAAACCGCCGCTATTGCCGGCGTCTACAGACTGGCCGAAACGCCAGAATGGGCAGCCATCGTCGCGCTGCTTGCCGCCACTCCACGCGTCCATGTCGCCGGTTTCCAGACCGAGGCTGGCCTCGCTGCCGGCTTTGCCCGCCATCTATCCTATGTGCGCCCACAGGTGCATGGCCTCGACATGGCCACCGGGATCATGGATGTGCTGGTCGATGCTGGGCCGCAGGATGTGTTCGTGGCGATCGATGTGCGCCGCTATTCCCGCCAGTTCCGTTTGCTCGCTGAACGGGTGGCTGCTAGTGGCAGACCCTTGGTGGTGATCACCGATCCCTATTGCCCGTGGGCGCGCGATCTGACGCCGCACATCCTCACCGCCGAAGTGGCGCTTGGCCATTTCTGGGACATGAACTCGGCGCTTGCCTCGCTGCTCAACCTGTTGGTGGACGGTGTGGTGCAAAAAGTCGGGCCTGATCATGTGCACGAGCGGCTCGCCATGCTTGCCGAAAACTACAGCGATTTCATCGGTTTTCAGGGCCGATCCAAGCCGGCCAGTCCGCCGGCGGATCGCAACTAGCGGCCAGGCGCTGGCCGTCGGGTAGGGTGATGACCAGTGCGCGAGCATGCAGCCGCATTGAGCCGGCCCCGTCCCCATAAACCGGATCGCCCGCAATCGGGCAGCCGATGTGTGCGGCATGTACCCTGATCTGGTGGGTGCGGCCGGTTTCGGGGTGGAGTTCGACAATCTGCGTTACCGGATCCAGCACGCGCCAATGTGTGCGCGCCGCTTTGCCATCGCGGCGCACCACCATCCGCCAGCCGGCTTCTGCGCTTGAAACCTTGATCAAGGGTGCATCCACTACCCCTTCTGCTGTGGCGGGCAGCGACAACAGGATGGCTAAATAGACTTTCTCGACCTTGCGCTCCTCGAACGCGGCGCTGAGCCATTTGGCGCCGCGCCGCGTTCGGGCAACGGCCAGGCAGCCCGAAGTGTCCCGATCCAGCCGGTGCGCCGCGACAGGCACAAAGCCACCATTGGCCAAAGCCGGCAAATGATCTTCCAAGCTGTCTGGCGTTTTCGGCCCGGGGTGCACGGCCAAGCCCGCCGGCTTGTCGATGATTACAACGTCACGGCTGTCGAACAGGATGGGGAAGGGGAAGTTGTTCAAATCAAGGCCAATTCAAAACACGTTTAGGCGTAGTTCACGCTTCGCCGTTACCAGTGCGGCGCCCCGCATCTTCTGCGGTGCAGGGAAGCGGGAGTATACCCAGTATTACAATGATCAACACCAACATCATCACGCTGAACGCCCAGAATGTGTAGCGCAGTGCCAGCAAACGTCCTCGGCGGCCTTGATCTCAACGTTGCCGGTGGTCGCAACCATTCGGTTGCCATCGTTGCCGGCGGCGCCGCTGCGGCCGAAATCGTCCTGGGCGCTGCCTCGGCCGGCGGCCTGCTTGTCTCGGATATCGATGTGTCGACCGCTTACGGTGCCACCGTTTCCGTTGATGCCATCGATAAGGCGCCGAGCAGCGTCAACCTCGATGGCGCCAATATCGGTGCCGTGCAGCGCCGGCCCGAAGCGGGGTGAACACCTGTCGTCGAGCAGCACCAGCCTGTAGGCCTCGCGCAGCCGGATCCATGATATGGATTTCGCGCAGGCATCGATCAATCTGGCTAAGAACTTGGTCCTCTGTCAGGCCACGCGGGCGATCCTGGCCCGGTCTAACCAGTCGGCCCCGCAGGTCGCGCAACTGCTGCGGTAAGACCTGAGGGCCATTCCCTTGGCGATGGGGGTTCGTCAGGATGGGCGGCGCCGGCAAAGCTTCGCCCCTCATTTCTTTTGCGCTCACGGTTTACGTGGCCAGCGCCGCTTGCTATCGGGCGCCTTCCAGTGCGCGGAGCGGTGGCCGAGTGGTCGAAGGCGCACGCCTGGAAAGTGTGTATGGGTCAAAAGCTCATCGAGGGTTCGAATCCCTCCCGCTCCGCCAATTACTCCTTACAAGCCGTGCCAGCTGTCCCCCAAAAAAGCCTTTCTACCTAGGGCTGAACCGGCTTTTGCCTCCCCCATTATGCCAAGTCCTTCCCCACAATCGCACTGCTTGTGTGGTGGAAGGTGTGGGGAATGCTGAGGGGAGCCGGGATGTCGTTATGGCTGAGGGCCTTTTGAAGCCGACGCTATTGGAAAAGCTGCGCAAGCAACCGGGCCGTCATCCCGACGGTGACGGGCTTTATTTGGAGGTCCGGGAGAGTTGCGCCAGTGTGGGGAAAGACGGCAAGGCCAAGGCGTTTGCCGCGTCTTGGACAGTGCGCATGCAACTTGCCGGCAAGCGGCGTTACTTTGGGCTGGGCAGTTTGGACAAGGTGCCGCTGGCCACGGCGCATCAGAAACACGGCAAAATCCAGCAACAGTTCGCGGCGGGTGTTGCCCCGGTGCTGGAGCGCAAAGAGGCGGCTGGTACGCCGACGTTCCAGAAGGCGGCGGAACACGTCCACAAAGAGCGGTTGAAGGGCTGGGCCAGAACGGCAAGTATCGGGAGCAATGGAGAATCAGGCTGCGCACCTATGCCTACCCCAAGATAGGGGCGCTCCCGGTTGATACAGAGGGAAGACCGGCTTGCGCGAGACAACGATATTGTCGCGCTTGTTTTGCGAGACTGACCCTGTCCCGGGACAGGGTCAGCGGCGCTTGCGGGCATGGGTGCGGCTGGCGGCGGGCGGTCGATACAACCGGCGAAGCGGGCGCATCATCGGGCCGGCTTATGCGGCGGGCGCGGCGCATATTTCGCGCATCGGCGGGCGGGTGGCGGTGGCACCGGACGTGCATGAGGTCAATTTGGCCGAGCCGCTGTGCTATCTGCTGAAAGGTGTAGATGATGCCACGGCGGCGGCGCTGGCCCGTCACGCCGGGAACGTGGCGGGCGCGTGACCGGCAATAGGCGCGGGTGGAGCAAGAATTTGGGGGTGAAGGCGCTAAGGCGAACTGGCGAGTACACGATTGGAGAGGTGGCATGGTGGAAAGCGTCCAGTCGCCCTCATCACGGTTGCTGGCCAGCTGGCTTCCAAATCGATGCAAGCCGCTGAGCCTCGGAAATTTGAGCAGGAGTCATCTTTGGAGCAACGCGGTCGCGGCCATTGACCCCTACCGCCCGCTCATTGTCCGCCGTCAATTGGGCGGCCGCTATGTTGAACCATTTATATGCTTCCAGATAATCCCTCGGTACTCCCCTTCCGTGCTCGTACATCAAACCAAGGGCTACCTGCGCCTTCGTCTCACCCTGCTCAGCTGCCTTCTGGAACCAAACCGCTGCCTGCGCTTCGTCCTGCCTTACGCCTTGGCCTGTTTGGTAGAGATAGCCAATTGCAAACTGTGCCGGCGCATCTCCTTTGGCGGCCAATGCGGAATTTTTCTCTAATGCAGTCGCATCGTCGCCAGCCTGACGGGCGGCCAACCTATCCTCTGGAGGCCCTGCAAGTGCTGGTTGGTGGGATATGAATGTCGCCATCACCGCAACGGCAACTACAATGACGGCTTGTCGCATGATGGCCAGTCATCCCCTCGTTGGGCTGAGACGAATGCAGCGCTCCGCCGCAAGCAGTGGTGTGTGCTGAGGTGCAGCGTCGATGGGACAAGGACTCGGCTACCGTTTCGTTGGTCGAGATCAGTAAACGGGCAAAACAATCTCGTTTCCTTTGCCATCACGGCCGGTTGACAGGCGCTGCACCTCAACAACCAGCCAAATTTGCCTCGCAAATCGACCGTTCGGAAGGGACGGAATATACGTGAAGGCCGTTGACCCTTGACCCAGTACCGAGACAGGGTCGACGCAGGCAATTGTCGGTCGGCTATGAGCCTAATTCCCGGCGAACCAGCATGCGATGAAACAGGCCACTCAGCATTTCGATCCCTGCAAGGAGCAGGTTTGCGGGCGATCCAGTGCAAGCGATGGAGATTAGCGGTATGCTGATAGAAAGGCTTTAACTTCAGCCAGTGTTTTGCGACGACAAGCTACCGGTGAAGCTTCTCGTCGGGCACTCCATCACCGTCACCAATAAACCTGCAGCATATCAGGGCTTTGTCCTGACGTGAAAGGACCGCTAAAGGCGAGTGGTTTGCAAGGAGGTCCATGCGTGGACGCAAGTGATGACATCGATCCGCTCTGGGCACCGCAGCCCGATGCTCTGCCCGGCTGGTTTCGTGAAGCTCTCGCCGTGCCTCGCGAGGAAGGCTTCATCGACGTAGCGGGAACGCGCATCCATTATTTTAGGTGGGGCGACCGCTCGCATCCCCCGATCCTGATGACGCATGGCTTTCTGGCGCATGCGAGGTGCTTTGCGTTCATCGCACCGTTTCTGGCGGGGGACCATCACGTCATTGCCTATGATCTGTCAGGAATGGGCGATAGCGCCAACCGCCCTGGGTGCGACGCTCATGCTCGCGGCACAGAGATGGTCGGGGTTGCCGAGGCGCTTAAGCTGTTCGATGGACCGGCCAAGCCTGTCATCGTTGCGCACAGCTTTGGCGCTTCGGTCGGCTTGACCGCGATGGCGTTGGCCGCGGAACGATTTTCCGGTTTGATCCTGTGCGATATGATGGTGCTGCGGCCCGAGGTGCTGGAGGAGCGAAACCGGCAAGGAAACGGGCGTCCGGGTTCGGGCGATCCCAACAAGCCCCAACGCCGCTATCCGGACTATCCCACCGCGCGCAGCCGATACGTGCTGTCCCCGCCGCAACCTGTCGGTGAGGCATTTCTGATGGATTATATGGCCTTTCACTCGCTGCGCCGGAGCGGCGAGCAATGGACCTGGAAGTTTGATCCCGAAGTGTTCCGTCAGGACAGCGCGGATCAGGGATGGCATGAGATTGGCAAGCGCCTTGTTGCCGTTCCGGGCCGCAAGGCCATCGTGTATGGCGCGGAAAGCCAGTTGTTCACACCTGACTCGGCTGACTATGTCCGGGAATTGGGCGGCACCGATATTCCGATCATCGCCATTCCGCAGGCGCGCCACCACCTCATGCTCGATCAGCCGCTGGCATTTGTAACGGCGCTGCGCACAATCGTCGAACTTTGGCAGACGAGCGAAAACACGTGCCCAACTGTGTAAAGTTTGTCCTCGGTTCGATGGCGCCGGGTGCAAGAAGGCCGAAGCGGGAGCGACCCGCTTGAGCCGCAGTCATCAATCGGAGAAGCCGGCTCCGGTGCTGGCATGGGCGACGCCGCCATCCACGGTGATTGTGTCGCCGACAACATAATCCCCGGCGCGGCTCGCGAGGTAAATGGCGGCGCCGGCCATGTCCTCGTCAACACCAATGCGACGGGAAGGGATGAATTTGGAAATCGCTTCGCCGTGATCGCGCGCGACCCGGTTCATCTCGCTGGCAAAGGCGCCCGGGGCAATCGAGGTGACATGGATGGCATCGTTCACCAGTCGCGCCGCCATGCGCTTGGTGAGATAGATCAGCGCCGATTTGGAAGCGTGGTAGCTGTAGGTTTCCTGCGGATTGAGCCGGATGCCGTCGATCGACGTAATGTTGATTACCTTGGCCGGCTGCGCGCGTGTGCCCGACGCCTTTAACAGGCCATGCAGCGCCTGCGTGAGAAAGAACGGCGATTTGACATTCAAATCCATGACCTTGTCCCAGCCGCTTTCCGGAAACTCCTCGAACGGGGCGCCCCATGCAGCGCCAGCATTGTTGACGAGAATGTCGAGCCTTGGTTCATGCGCGGTGAGCTGTGCGGCAAGCGCCTGGCAGCCCGCTACGGTCGAGACATCCTGTGGCAGCGGGATGCAGTTTGGCCCCAGTTCCGCCGCCGTTTCAAAGCAGGCAGGAGACTTGCGTGACGAGATATAGACCTTGGCGCCCTGGGCAATGAAGCCGGCGGCGATCATCTTGCCGATGCCGCGGCTGCCCCCGGTGACAAGCGCCACGCGGCCATCGAGGCGGAACAGGCTGCTGGTGTCCATGATCTTGTGTCCTTTGGCGAATGATTGAGGCGAGTGTTGCGGGAATGACGGACAAGCGGATCGTCGCGATCGTGATTGACCAAGAGGTGATGGCTCCGACACCTACCTGCCTGCCGCATGGAATTTGACAAACTTGCCTTACCTTATGCGGACAATTTTTTTGAACGGGGTCGCCGCTGCAAGAAGGGCAGGCTGAGAGATCAGTGCAGCCCCGTTTCGTGCCGTCCGACAACCATGTGGTGCACCTCGTCCGGACCATCGGCAAAGCGCAGGTGGCGAACGTCGGCATAGAGTTCGGCCAGCGGTGTCCATTGCGAAATGCCGGCGGCACCGTGGATCTGGATTGCCTGGTCGATAATCTGGCAGGTCTTTTCCGGCACCATCGCTTTCACCATGCTCACCCACACCCGCGCCTCGCGGTTGCCTAGCACGTCCATCGCCTTGGCGGCCTTCAGCACCATCAACCGCATCGCCTCGATCTCGATGCGGGCGCGGGCGATCAGTTCCAGATTCTTGCCCAGCATGATCAGCGGGCGGCCAAACGCCTCGCGAGCATTGCCGCGCCGCACCATGTAATCCAGCGCGATCTCGGCCTTGCCGATGGTGCGCATGCAGTGGTGGATACGCCCCGGCCCCAGCCGCACTTGTGAAATCTCGAACCCGCGGCCTTCGCCGAGCAGGATGTTTTCATACGGTACCCGGACGTCTTCAAAGCGCAGATGCATGTGGCCGCGCGGCGCGTGATCTTCGCTGAACACATGCATCGGCCCCAGGATCTTCACGCCGGGCGTGTCCATCGGCACCAATATCTGGGATTGCTGGCTGCTCGCCGGCCCATCGTCGCTGGTGCGCACCATCACGATCATCACCTTGCAGCGCGGATCACCGGCACCCGAGATATAGAATTTCTCGCCGTTGATCACCCAGTCCTTGCCATCACGTACGGCGCGGGTGCGGATGTTCTTGGCATCGGACGAGGCCACATCAGGCTCGGTCATGGCATAGGCCGAGCGGATCTCACCGGCGAGCAGGGGCTCCAGCCAGCGTTGCTTCTGCTCGTGCGTGCCAACCCGTTCCAGCACTTCCATGTTGCCGGTGTCGGGCGCCGAGCAATTCAATGATTCCGATGCCAGCGGCACTTTGCCCAGTTCAGCGGCGATATAGGCATAGTCGAGATTGCTCAGCCCCTCGCCGGTTTCGGCATTGGGCAGAAAGAAATTCCAAAGGCCCGCCGCCTTGGCCTTGTCCTTCGCCGTCTGCAGCAATTCCAGCTGCCCCGGCGCCCAGCTCCAACGATCAGCCCGGCCCTTGCCCAGTTCTTCGAACTTCTCCGCAATCGGCACGACATTGTCGTTAATGTGACGGACAACGGCATCGAACAGCGGCCGCGCCTTTTCCGACATGCGCAGATCGTTCATCTCGGGATTGGTGAAGATATTGGTCATCGTCAGGGCCCTCTTGTGCGCCCGCATGCTTGCCACCACGCTGCTGGCGCGCAAGCCCATAATTTGGTGACGGCGTACAGGCCGGTTTTCCGCGCTCTCGATCATGGCTGCATCGAACGATCCAATTGCCATTTCAGCCGCTGCTGCGGGGGCCACCGTCCTTCGCATCACGCTCCTGTGCGTTACCGATTTGCCAACGGATAGAGTGTAAGTATGGTCATCCGATTGTTGACCGGAAAGCGGCGGATAATGAACCCGCGGCCGGCTAGTTCACCAGTCTGGATGCGCTTGATGGCTGTGCTCGTGTCGTCAAGGTCGCTTATCGAAAGCCACGGCCCTTGCGGCGGGGCATCATTGCGGCAGCAGTGAGCACCGTAAAGCCGTGTGTCACGCGGCAGCAAGGCAAGCAGTCGGTCAATGGTCGTGACATAGGTGGAAAGGCTGGAATCCGGCGCGAAGGCATAGAGCGTCGTCGGGTAGAGGAAATCACCGGTATAGAGGCGCTTGCCAGCCGGCTCCCAGACCGAAACCGAATTCGTGGTATGGCCGGGCGTGGACAGGATGGTAACGGTGCGGCCGCCAAGATCGATCGTTTCGCCGGGTTTAATCCACTGTGTCACCGTGAAATCGACTGTTCCCCAACGGGCATATTGATAGCGGCTCAGACGAACATCATTGCCCTGCGCGCGGGCACGCGTTTCCGGAAGGTCGATCAGTGCGATATCGCGAAAGAAACCGAGACCGTTGGTATGGTCGTGATGCAAGTGGCTGGGAACGACGGTAACCGGCAGCTTCGTGAGGCCAGCAATGACGCGGCGAATGTCGTGATCGCGGGTTGCCCCGCTATCGATCAGGAGCGCACGGCGATTGCCGACCAACAGATATTCGTAGTTGTCCGGATCGGCGGCGGGCTCGCCGATCGCCCATGTGCCTGGCGCAATCTTCTCGACACGCCAGTGCCCGTCGACAACCGCTCCTGCGGCCCTGCCAGGCAGTGGCCTGAACTGCGCCGGATTGGCCGGCGCAGGCATGATGTTCGTTTCGAGCGTGGCAGCGGCCATGGTCAGTTCGGCGAAGGCAAAGGGCGCAAGCGCAACAAGCAACGCCGCCGCACCGGCAGCGACAGCCAACCAGCCAATCGACGTTCGCCATTGCATATGATCGCTCCCCCTCACCATCGAACATCGGCGCTTGCAACACCGCAAGATCGCCGCCTAACATCAACCCCGGACGAGGCCGACACGCCGCCAATCTGCGCCGCCATCTGGCTCAATTGATCTGACGACGAATATGCCAGGGAGTAAACGGATATGAAGGCGGGTCTGTTCGCAAGCGTGCTCGGCGTCTTCCTGATCTCCGTCAGTGTTCCCCCGTCATCGGCCAAGGCCGCGTCCGGCGGTGCGGATCTGATTTTGACCGACGCCCATGTCTATACGCTGCGCTGGGGCGAGCCCGCGCGCGATGGCAAGCCTGCATCCGATGCACCCTACACAAACGGAAAGTGGCACCCCGATGCCGCAGCGGTGGCGATCCGCGGCGGAAGGATCGTCTATGTCGGCAGCGACAAAGGAGCGCTGGCGCTGCGCGGCAAGCGGACCCGGGTGATTGATCTGAATGGCGCGACCGTGATCCCCGGGCTGGTCGATTCACACACCCATTTCGTCGAACTGGGCGCCAAGCTGGAATCGGTCGACCTGACCGATGTTGCCACCGAATCGCAGGCGGTTGCGTTGGTGGCCGAGCGGGCGAAGTCAGTCCCCAAAGGCGAATGGATCTTCGGTGCCGGGTGGGACGAGGGTGCCTGGGCCAACCGCTATCCGGACAAACAGCAGTTGAGCGCAGCGGTGCCCGATCATCCGGTGGTGCTGCGCAGCCTGCACGGTTTTGCCATCTGGACCAACCAGGCTGCGCTCGATGCCGGCAAGATCACCAAGGCCAGCCTGGTTCCGGTCGGGGGCGAGATGCGGCTGGGCCCGGATGGTGAGCCCAATGGCCTGTTCCTGAACCGCGCGGCGACGATGGTCGACGCGGCGGTGCCGCCCGAGCCGCATGCGGTTATCGCGCGCCATGCGCTCAAGGGCCTGGGTCAGATGGCCACCGACGGCTATGTCGCGGTTCACGAGGCCGGTGTGGGCAGCCAGGCGATGGCCGCACTCCAGCAACTGGAGGACCAGCACCGCCTGCCCATCCGGGTCTATGCCATGCTCTCGCTGCGCGACCCGCCCTTGATGCGGCAGTGGATCGCCAGGGGGCCGGACCGGGACAGTGACAGCATGCTCGTCACACGCGCGGTCAAGGCCTATTACGACGGCGCGCTGGGATCGCGCGGGGCGCGGCTGCTGGCCGACTATGCCGACAAGCCGGGCCACCGCGGGATCAGCGGTGGCGGTTATGGCTTTGACCGTGATTTGGCCAAGGCGGCGATGAAGGCCGGCTTCCAGCTCGGGATCCATGCCATCGGCGATGCGGGCAACCGGGAAGTGCTCGATTTCCTTGAGGCGGAGGTAAAGGCTGATCCCAACACCGCACGCAACCGTCACCGGATCGAACACGCCCAGGTCATCTCACCCGAAGACCAGCCGCGCTTTGCCCGGCTGGGCGTGATTGCCTCGATGGAACCGCCACACGCGGTGGAGGACAAGACCTGGGCTGAAGATCGCTTGGGCCCGCAGCGCATCCTTGGCGCCTATGCCTGGCGCGCGCTACGCCGCGATGGCGCGCGACTGACCTTCAACGCCGACAATCCGGGCTCCGACCACAGCATCTTCTATGGCCTCCATGCGGCGATCACCCGACAGGACAAGCAGCTTCAGCCCCCCGGCGGATGGTATCCGCAGCAACGGCTGACGATGGAAGAAGCGATCCGGGGCTATACCAGTTGGTCGGCCTATGCCGCCTTCCGCGAAGACCAGACCGGGATCATTGCCAAGGGCCGATGGGCTGATCTGACAGTCATGGATATTGATCCCTTCGCCCTTGCCGCGACCACGCCGGAGAAAATTCTGGCCGGCAGGATTCGGGCGACCATCGTCAGCGGCAAAGTGGTTTATCAGCGATAGGCCGTTGCCCGGTGTTGTCAGGTAAAGCTTTGCAGTCCGAGCGGGACTTCAAATTTTCATGATGAGGCAGCTGCAACGAATGCAGCATTCCATTCCGCCATGGCGGAGGTCCGGAAGTGACGCATATTATTTCTGGAGATCAGGGGTGCACGTCACTTTGCCTGTTTGGTTAATGGGCATTCCTTGAAACCGCGTCAGAATCTCCCTGTTTCAGCGAAACGAACTCCCTGTTCGTGAATCGACGGATATGCCGGAAATGATCGATTTCTGAGGGACATGTTTGGGCGGTCGACCTCGGAAGCAGCCGCGAAGTGCGTCGAAAACAGGGAAAGCAGGGAAATTTGGCGCTGAGGCTGGTTCGCGACTGAATTGTTCAGCCGTCAAGCTGCTGTGATCATGATAAATTTTATCTAAAAAGGGATTTGCTTCCCTGTTTTCCGGGGCTTTGCACGGTCAAACTGACCGCAACTTGCATTTTGAAGTCGTTCGCCCCCCTCATCTGGGCACGTTTCTCAGTCACCTGATTTGCCGGTGAGGAGTTGATTTTGTGGGTCAGCGCTGCGTGGCGGTGTCGCCCGTCGCCCGCAATATCAGTCCGGGCATCCGAACCCGCTGGCAGTGCGGCCGGTAATACGAAAATCGACATACGTAATATTGCCGCTTGTCGGTTGCCGCCCGCGCCTGTCTGGTGCCTGCGACTTTGGCGGGGACAGGGCGTGACCAAGTTCAACAACGGAATTCTGAAATTCCTGGGCGCAGCCGCCTTGCTGCTGGCGGCGGCTTGCTCGGGCGACAAGCCCGAGGCCAAGCGCACCGATTTCAGCATCGGCTGGTCTATCTATGCCGGCTGGATGCCTTGGCCGTATGCCCAACAGGCCGGCATTGTGAAGAAATGGGCCGATAAATACGGCGTCACGATCAAGATCGTGCAGGTCAACGATTATGCCGAATCGGTGAACCAGTTCACCGCTGGCAAGCTGGACGGCGTGACCGTCGCCAACATGGATGCGCTGACCATTCCCGCCGCTGCCGGCAAGGATAGCAGCGCCATCATAATCGGCGATTATTCCAACGGCAATGATGGCCTGGTCGTCAAGAACATGGCCAGCATCGCCGCGCTGAAGGGCAAGCCGATCAACCTGGTGGAGCTTTCTGTCTCCCACTATCTGCTGGCCCGGGCGCTGGAAAAGGCCGGCATGGGCCTGCCCGATGTGCGCACGATCAACACGGCTGATGCTGATATCGTGGCCGCCTTTTCGAGTGCCGATGTGGAGGCCGCCGTGGCGTGGAACCCGCAGCTTTCGGCCATCGCTGCACAGCCGGGCGCCAAGTTGCTGTTCAGCTCTGCCGATATTCCGGGCGAGATTATCGATCTGCTGGTGGTGGATACCGCCACGCTGAAGGCCAATCCCAACCTGGGCAAGGCACTGGCCGGCATCTGGTATGAAACCATGGCACTGATGATGCGGCAGGACGAACAGGGCAAGGCGGCGCGGGCGGCGATGGCGCAGTTGGCGGGCACCACGGCGCAAGTGTTTGACTCCCAGTTGGCCACCACGTTCCTTTATGCCGATCCAAAGGCCGCTGTCGCTGCTGCCGGCAGCCCCGATCTGATCACCACCATGACGCGCGTGCGCGATTTCTCCTTCTCGCGCGGGCTGTTCAAGGGCGCGGCTTCGGCTGATGCGGTGGGCATGGGCTTTCCCGGCGGCAAGACGCTGGGCGACGCGGCCCGCATAACCCTGCGCTTTGATGATCGCTACATGAAGCTCGCTGCCGATGGCGCACTGTGAACTGATGCGGATCGGGGCCGAACCTTGCGCTGGGTGAACCGCCGCATCGGTCGCCGCCAGGCGCTGACGCTGGGTGCAGTGCCGGTGCTTGCGCTGCTTCTGCTCTATGTCATCACCGCTGCGCTGCGCTATGCCGACAATCCGGCCGATCGCATCATGCCGCTGCCTGGCGCCATGGCTTCGGCGCTGTGGACACTGGCCACCCAGCCCGACCCCCTAACCGGCAATCTGTTGTTCTGGGCCGACACGCTGGCCAGCCTGCAACGGCTGGGGCTGGGGCTTTGCATTGCCATGGCGATGGCGCTGCTGGTCGGGCTGGTGATCGGAGCGCTGCCGCCGGCAAGGGCCACATTGGGGCCGCTGGTGATGGGCATTGCCGTCATCCCGCCGGTGGCGTTACTGCCGATCTTGTTCATCGTTCTGGGCTTGGGCGAAACCGCCAAGGTCGCGCTGATCGTGATCGGCGTGGCGCCGGTGATGATCCGCGATCTGGCCGGCCACGTGGGCAACCTGCCGGTAGAACAGATTATCAAGGCGCAAACATTGGGGGCCAATAGCTGGCAGCTGATCCTGCGCGTGGCGCTGCCACAGGCGATGCCGCGGCTGCTGCTCGCCACGCGCCTGGCGCTGGGGCCGGCCTTCGTCTTCCTGATCTCGGCCGAGGCGATCGCGTCGGAAGTGGGGCTGGGCTACCGCATCTTCCTGGTGCGGCGCTATCTGTCGATGGACGTCATCATTCCCTATGTCGCCTGGATCGCCCTGCTCGCCATCCTCATCGACATGACGCTGGTCGCTACCGGCCGCCGGCTGTTCCCCTGGGCGCAAGGGCGGCAGGCATGAGCGCGCTGCTGCAGATCAGCAATGTCTGGGTGGAATATGGCGATCATATCGTCCTCGAACGGCTGAGCCTTGACGTCGAGGAAAGCAGTTTCGTTTCGATCATCGGGCCTTCGGGCGCCGGCAAGTCCAGCCTGCTGCGGTTGGTGCTGGGCCAGGAAGCGCCAACGCGCGGCAGCATCAGCCTCGATGGCAAGCCGCTGGTGGCCGAATGCGGCCCGGATCGCGGCGTGGTGTTTCAGCGTTATTCGGTGTTCCCGCACCTCACCGCGCTGGGCAATGTGATGCTGGCGCGCGATTTTGCCGGATCGCCGCTCCTGGCGCGGTTGTTCGGCGCCCGGCGCAGTGCCGCCCGTGATGAAGCGCTGGCCATGCTGGCCGCAGTCGGGCTGGCCGGTGCCGCGGCGCTGTATCCAGCGCAGATGTCGGGCGGGATGCAGCAGCGGCTGGCCATCGCGCAGACGCTGATGATGCGCCCACGGATCCTGCTGCTGGATGAACCGTTTGGCGCGCTCGATCCCGGCATCCGGGCCGACATGCACAAGCTGATCCGCCAGCTGTGGCGCGAACAGCAGTTGACCATCATCATGGTGACGCACGACATCCGCGAAGCCTTCAGCCTGGGCACGCGCGTGTTGACGCTGGACAAGCGCCGCCACGATCCGCACGCGCCGCACCGGTTCGGCGCCACCGTAACCTATGATCTGAAGCTGCGTCCCAAGGACGATGATGCCGAACACGCCGAAGTGGCAGCGGCATGAAGGCCGGCGCCCCCCTGCCGGAAACGGCCACGGCCTCGTGGCTCGCCCGGCTCAGCATCAGCCTGCCGGCGGCGCTGATGCAGCGCCTGGATGCCATGCTGCACGAACGCCAGATCCCATCGCGATCACAGCTGATTGCCGAATTGATCAGCCACGACATCGCCCGCCACGAAGCGCTGACCCACCCCGATGCGCTGTTCGCCGGCACCATCACGCTGGTCTATCGCGCCGATCGCGGCCAGGTGCGCCAGCAACTGGCGCAGATCGAGGCGGAGTACCTGAAGGAAGTCATCTCCACCCAGCATGTGTTTCTGGAGGATGACCAATCGCTGGAGGTGCTGCTGGTGCAGGGGCCGGCGCTGCGGCTGCGGGCGCTCGCCGACGCGCTGCGCGTGGTGCGCGGCGTGCAGCAGCTCGATCTTGTCACCACCACCGCCTTGCTGCCGCCGCTGCACCAGCAGAGCGCCAAAACCCTGCCAAAAGCCATGAAAGCCATGCCATGACGACGCTGACCCCACCCAAACCCGGCGGCGCGCTTGCCGACCCGAATGCCGCGCGGGCCCACGCGCGGGCACAGGGTGGCACCGTCGTGGAAACCATGCCGGTGCTGCCGCCGGTGGCAGATGATCTGCCAGAAGGCGTGACGGCCGAAGACCTGTTGTGGGAGGAAACGGTGGCGCCCGGCGGCTATGCCACCCGCCGCCTGCCGCGCGGCGCCCGTCTGCGCCTGATCGACAAGGCCGGCGATGCGGCAGCTTCAGTGCAGATCTTCAACGCCGAAATGCCCATCGAACGGCTCAACATGGCCGATACGGTGAAGGTGCAGTGGAACGCTTATCTGGGTCCGGGCAAGCTGCTGTTGTCAGACATGGGCCGGGTGCTGATGAGCATCGTGGAGGATGGCGCCGGCACCCATGACTGTTTCTGCGGCGTCTCCAACGCGGCCACCAACGCGGCGTGCTATGGCGACGGCCACAACAGCGGCGCGCATCCCAATGGCCGGGACCGGTTCCTGCTCGGCGTGGCCAAGAATGGCCTCGGCCGGCGCGATGTGCACCCTGCCATCACCCTGTTCAAGGGCACCCGCATTGAAGCGGATGGCACCATCACGCCGGTCGTTGGCCCGTTCGCGCCCGGCCGCGAAGTGCTGCTGCGCGCCGAGATGGACGTGATCATCGTCATCGCCAATTGCCCGCACGTGCTGGATCCGCGGCCCACCTACAACTCCACCCCGCTGCGGCTTACCGCCTGGCGCGGGCCGGTTACGCCGCAAGACGACCCCATCCGCAATGCGACACCGGAAGGGCTGCGCGCCTTTCTGAATGTCGAAGATCTTTATCGTCGTTGAGAAAAACCATGACCCAAGATCCGCACCTGACCGGCTTGGCCGGCCCCATCCTCCACGACGAGATCGTGCCAGCACGCGCGCCTTGGCTGCACCATGTGAACGCCGGGCAGACATTGCGCATCGTCGATCTGGAAGGCAACCAGGCCGTCGACTTCCTGATCTATGCCGCCGCTGATGATGCCGAGCGTTATTCCGCGCAGGATACGGTCGCCGCCCAAGGAAATTTGTTCCTGCGCACCGGCACGAAGCTGATGTCCAACGAAGGCCGACCGCTGATGACCATCACGGCCAGCGCTGTGGAATATCACGACACAATCGGCGGGGCCTGTTCCTGCGAGTCCAACACCTTGCGCTACGGTCATCACACCAAGTGGCAGCACGCCTGCGTGGAGAACTTCCTCGAGGCCAATCTCACCGAAGGCCGCGGCAAGCGCGATATCGTCGCCAACATCAATTTCTTCATGAACGTGCCGGTTGAGGCCGATGGCGCGCTCGGTATCGTGGACGGCATTTCCGCCCCCGGCCTCACCGTCGATCTGAAGGCCGACATGGACGTGATCGTGGTGGTTTCGAACTGCCCGCAAATCAACAACCCGTGCAACGCCTTCAACCCGACGCCTGTGCGCATGATCGTTGCGGCATGACCATCAAGACCATCCTGATTGCCAATCGCGGCGCCATCGCCACGCGCATCATCCGCACGGCCAAACGCATGGGTCTGCGCGCCGTCGCGGTCTATTCCGATGCGGACGAAGCCAGCCTGCATGTCGCGGCGGCCGATGAAGCGATCCTGATCGGCGGGTCGCGACCGGCGGACTCTTATCTCAATGTCGATGCCATCATCGCGGCGGCAAAGGCCAGCGGCGCGGACGCCATCCACCCCGGCTATGGCTTCCTCGCCGAGAATGCTGATTTTGCCGAACGCTGCGCGGCCGCCGGCATCATCTTCGTCGGGCCGACGCCAGAGAATATCCGTATCTTCGGCCTCAAACACAGTGCCCGCGATCTGGCCGCTGCGCATGGCGTGCCGCTGGCGCCCGGCAGCGGCCTGTTGAAGGACGAAGCCGAAGCCCTGGCCGCCGCGCAAGCCATCGGTTTCCCGGTGATGCTCAAGGCGACTGCCGGTGGTGGCGGCATCGGCATGCGGGTTTGCGAAGACGAGCCAAGCCTGCACGAGGCGTTCGCCGCCGTGGCGCGGCTGGGCCAGGCCAATTTTGGCGATGGCGGCGTGTTCCTGGAACGCTATGTGCGCCGCGCCCGCCATGTCGAGGTGCAGATCTTCGGCGACGGCGTTGGCCGCGTACTGGCGCTTGGCGAACGCGATTGCTCGCTGCAACGCCGCAACCAGAAAGTGGTGGAAGAAGCCCCGGCGCCGCTGCTGCCGCAAGCCGTGCGCGAGGCATTGTTTGCTGCTGCCATAAGGCTGGGCGAAGCTGCGCGGTACCAGAACGCCGGCACGGTCGAGTTTCTCTACGACGCCGACCGGCAGGATTTCTTCTTCCTCGAAATGAACACCCGCCTGCAGGTCGAACACGGCGTGACCGAGGAAGTGCTGGGCATCGACCTCGTCGAATGGATGTTGCGCGGCGCTGGCGGCGATTTCAGCTTCATGGATGGCCCAGCGCCGGCCCCCAATGGTCACAGCGTGCAGGTGCGGCTCTATGCCGAAGACCCGGCCAATGATTATCGCCCCACCACCGGGCTGATCACGGCGGCCAGCTTCCCAAGCGATGTGCGCACCGAAACCTGGGTGATGGCCGGCACGCAGGTAAGCGCCTTTTACGATCCGATGCTGGCCAAGCTTATCGTCCATGCGCCCAGCCGCGCGCTGGCCGTGGCCGCGGTGGCACGGGCGCTCGATGGCACGCGGGTGGACGGGATCGAGACCAATTTGCGCTGGCTGCGCGACGTGATGCGGTCTGACGCGTTCACAAGCGGCGAGGTTTCGACCCGTGCGCTCGATGCCGTGGTGCACAGTCCGCGCGCCATCCGCGTGATTGCCGGCGGTACGTCGACCACCGTGCAGGATTGGCCAGGCCGCCAGCATCACTGGGCCGTGGGCGTGCCGCCATCAGGGCCGATGGATGATTTCAGCTTCCGGTTGGGCAATCGCCTGCTGGGCAATGACGAAGGCACGGCCGGGCTGGAAATCACCGTTACTGGGCCAAGCCTGGCCTTCACCGCGCCCACGCGCATCTGCCTGACCGGCGCCGATTTCGGCGCGACGCTTGATGGCGTGCCGGTGGCGTTGGGCCAGGCGATTGACGTGGCGGCCGGTCAGAAACTTGCCATGGGCCGGACGAGGGGAGGCGGCTTCCGCGGTTATCTGCTGGTCGCCGGCGGCTTCGACATCGCGCCCTATCTGGGCAGTGTCGCGACCTTCGATCTGGGCGGCTTTGGTGGCCATGGTGCACGCCGGCTGCTGGCGGGTGATGTGCTGCATCTGGGCCATGCGCCCACCAGCGTACCACTGTCCAGCGCGCCGCTGCTCACCCTGCCAACGGAATGGCAGGTGCGGGTGATGTACGGCCCACACGGCGCGCCGGATTTCTTCACCACCGGCGATATCGATATGGTCGCGGGCACGCATTGGCAGGTGCATTACAACAGCAACCGCACCGGCGTGCGACTGGTGGGACCAAAGCCGGAGTGGGCGCGCAAGGATGGTGGCGAGGCGGGCCTGCACCCCTCCAACATCCACGACAATCCCTATGCCATCGGCGCGGTGGACTTCACCGGCGACATGCCAATCATCCTTGGCCCTGATGGCCCGTCGCTGGGCGGTTTCGTCTGCCCGTTCGTGGTGATCGCGGCGGATCGCTGGAAGATCGGGCAACTGGCGCCGGGTGACCGGCTGCGCTTCGTGCCAGTAACGCTCGCCGAGGCGCAGGCCGCCGATGCGGCGCAGCGGGCGTTGCTGGCCAGCGGCGCAGCCTTGCCTGACACCACAGGCAGCGCCATCGCCGATCTCACGCCGATCCTCGCGGAAATCCCGGCGGCGGGCAGCCGGCCACGGGTCGTCTATCGCCAACAGGGTGATCGCAACATTCTGGTCGAATATGGCCCGATCACGCTGGATCTCGAACTGCGTATCCGCGTCCACGCATTGCTCACCGAGCTGGAGGCGCAGGCACTGCCCGGTGTCATCGATCTGGTGCCGGGCATCCGCAGCTTGCAGATGCATTTCGATGGGCAGGCCCTTGATAGTGCCGCCGCGCTGGCTGCGCTGATGGCCGCCGAAGAACGGTTGGGCGAACTGGATGATTTCACCATCCCGTCGCGCATCGTCCACCTGCCCTTGAGCTGGCGCGATCCGGCCACGATCGAGACCATCGAGAAATATATGGCCGTGGTGCGCGATGATGCGCCTTGGTGCCCGGATAATATCGAGTTCATCCGCCGCATCAACGGCCTGCCCGATGTGCAGGCGGTGGAGGATATCATCTGGAACGCCTCCTATCTCGTGATGGGGCTGGGCGATGTGTATCTGGGGGCGCCAGTCGCCACGCCGGTGGATCCGCGCCACCGGCTGGTGACGACCAAATACAACCCGGCCCGCACCTGGACGCCGCCCAACGTCGTCGGCATCGGCGGCGCCTATATGTGCATCTACGGTATGGAAGGCCCGGGCGGTTACCAGCTGTTCGGCCGCACCATTCAGGTGTGGAGCACCCACCGCCAGACCGACGCCTTCATCGAAGGCAAACCCTGGTTGCTGCGCTTTTTTGACCAGATCAGGTTCTATCCGGTGAGCGCCGAAGAATTGGTGGAATGGCGGCGCGATATCCCCAACGGCCGCCGCGCCATCCGCATCGAACCGTCGCAGTTCCGCCTCGCCGATTATCGCCGTTACCTGGCCGACAATGCCGAGGACATCGCCGCGTTTGAAGCCAACCGGCAGGCAGCCTTTGCCGAGGAGCGGGCTGACTGGCAGCGCAAGGGCGAGTTTGACCGTGTGGCCGATGAGGCCGCCGATATGGCCCCGGCCGCAGCCGTGGAGGTGCCGGACGGTGCTGAACTGATCGAATCGCCCTTCGGCGGCAGCGTGTGGAAATTGCTGGTGAAGCCCGGTGACGTGGTGCAGGCGGGCGACACCATCGCTGTGATCGAGGCGATGAAGATGGAATGTCCGGTCGAAAGCCCGGCCGCCGGCACGGTGGTCGCACTGTATCTGGCCGAGCGCCAGCCGCTACAGCCCGGCGCGCCGATGCTGGCCTTGAAGAGGTCGGCATGAGCCGCCAGCACGCCAACGCCATCGCGGCGGCGGTCAACGCGCGGACCACCAGTGCAGAGGCCGTGATGGCAGCAACGCTGGCCCGCATCGCCGCTTATGATGCGGTGCAGCCGCAGATCTGGATTTCGCGCGTCGCTGCCGATGATCTGCTGGCCCAGGCCCGCGCGGTGGACGCCCGCGTGGCGGCAGGCGAGGTGCTGCGGCTGGCTGGCGTGCCGTTTGCCGCCAAGGACAATATCGATGTCGCCGGCCTTTCCACCACCGCCGCTTGCCCGGCCTTTGCCTATCAGCCGGATGCGGATGCTACCGTGATCGCGCGGCTGAAGGCGGCCGGCGCAATCTGCATCGGCAAGACCAATCTCGATCAGTTCGCAACCGGCCTCAACGGCACACGCAGCCCCTATGGCAGCCCGCGCAACGCCCATAATCTGGCGTGGGTGAGCGGGGGTTCGTCCTCAGGGTCGTCGGTGGCTGTGGCGGCCGGACTGGTGCCATTCGCGCTCGGCACCGACACTGCGGGATCGGGTCGTGTGCCGGCGGCCTTCCAGCATCTCATCGGCTTCAAGCCCACCCGTGGCCGCTGGAGTTGCTCCGGCCTGGTGCCGGCCTGCCGCACGCTTGATTGCATCACGGTGTTCACCGACAAGCCCGCCGATGCGCGGTTGATCGACGATGTGATCGTCGGCTTTGATGCGGTGGACGCCTATTCCAAGGCGCTGGCCGACCGGCCGCTGAGCGCCCGTCGCTTCGCCGTACCGCGCCGTGACCAGCGCAACTGGTTCGGCGATGTGGAGGCCGAGTATCTCTATGACCGGGCGCTGGCGACACTGGCGAGATTAGGCGAGGTGATCGAAATCGACATCGCTCCGCTGCTGGAAGCCGCGCAACTGCTGTATGGCGGCCCATGGGTGGCCGAGCGTACCGCCGCCATGGCCGACATCCTCACCAACAACCCCGATGCGGTGGATCCCACCGTGCGTTCCGTGGTGGAAATGGGCTGGGCCAAGACGGCGCTCGATCTGTTCAACGGCATGTATCGCCTGGCGGATATCAAGCGGTTGGCCGATCTCGGTTGGAATGAGTGGGACGTGCTCGCCTTCCCGACCACGCCCACCAGTTACCGCGTTGCCGAAATGCTGGCGGCTCCGGTCGGGCTGAACAGCAATCTGGGGCTCTACACCAATTTCGTGAACCTGCTCGACATGGCAGCAGTGGCGGTGCCAGCCGGCGTGAAGGCCAATGGCGTCGGGTTCGGTATCACATTCATTGGCCCGGCCGATACTGATCAGGCGCTGCTCGTGCTCGCCGAAACCTGGGTCAAGGCCATCGGCCAACCCGCACCACCACCACTCGACCTGGAGGGCAAGATGCAGACCGTGATACTGGCCGTTGTTGGCGCGCACCTGGAAGGTATGCCGCTCCACTGGCAGCTGACCTCCCGCAACGCGACCTTCCTGGGCGCGTTCGAAACCGCGCCCACCTATCGCCTTTATGCCATGGCCGACAGCGTGCCGCCCAAGCCGGCGCTGGTCTTCACGCCCGATGGTGCGCCGATCAAACTTGAAGTGTATGGATTGGGCATAGCCGAGTTCGGCAGCTTCGTCGTCGATGTCCCGCCGCCGCTGGCCATCGGCACGGTGACACTGGCGGACGGGTCGAGCGTGAAGGGCTTTGTTGCCGAACCACGCGCGCTCAACGGCGCGCAGGACATCACCCACCTCGGCGGCTGGCGCGCCTTCATCGCCCAGCGCAGCGCCTGATCGAAGGAAATGAGGATGCGCCCGGCCTTACTCGCCCTGCTGATCGCCACCGCTGCACCAGCCAATGCCCAGCAGGTCATTACCGTGCCGGATTTTGGCGATTTCCTGGTAGTTGATGGCACCGGCGTGTGGATCACCAATCGCGGCCGCATCGAACATTGGACGCGGCAAGGGCTGGTGGCGCAGGTCAAGCTGACCAAGCCGTGCGGCACCATGGCCATTGTTGAAGGCGGGTTGTGGGTGGCCGATTGCGCCGATGGCGTGCTGCACCGCATCGATACCGCCACCGCCACCCGAACGCTGACCGTGGCCACCGGCATCGCCGACAAGACGGGCGAGATGAACGTGGTGGCCGGGGCCGATTCGGTGTGGGTGGCCAGCGATGCCAAGGGCGAAGTGGCGCGGGTCGATCCGGCCACGGGCGCCATCACGGCGCGCATCAAGGCCGATGCCGGCACTTCTTATCTTGCCTTCGGGCTTGGTTCGGTGTGGGCGGTGAGCGCGCCCACTCGGACGCTGCAGCGCATTGATCCCGCGACCAATGTCGTGGTGGCGCGGGCGCCGCTGGGCAAGCAGCCGGGCTTTCTGGCGGCCGGCGAAGGCGCGGTGTGGGTGCAGGAACAGGGCGATGGCACGCTGGCCCGTATCGATCCGGCCGCCACCGTGGTGAGCGCCCGCGTTAAGGTGGGCGCCAATCTGAAATGGGGCGATATCGATACCGGCGCCGGCAAGGTGTGGCTGCGCACAACCGACGATCAGGAATATGCGGTGATCGATGCCAAAACGCTGGCGATTGTGGCGCGGGTCGGCAAGCCGGTGGGCAGCGGCGCGCTGCGCTGGACGCCGGACGGCGTGTGGACCAGCGCTCATGATGTTCACAGCCTGATCTGGTGGCCGGCGCCCGCGCTGGGGCAGGCGGCCCAGTAGCGCCGGACGCTGGTGAATCAGGATCCTACCACTGCTGCCCGTGACGCGCTGGCCCACATCGAAGCCACCGCGAAGTTCTGATTGCTGGCGGTCCGGCCATCGGGCATGGGCTGATTGCCCGATGGCGGGGGGCGCCGGAGTGCGGGATAGTGGGTGCCAGCTCTGTGCCATTTGTATATGCTGCGGTCCAGGGATGGCACAGGGAGAGCCTATGAGCGGGGTTCTGGTGGGGAAGCGGATCATCGGCGCGCAGGCACCGGTGACTGTTGGCTGGGAGAATGTCGGCAAGGTTGAAGGCGGACCGGTGAAGCAGTTGATCTTCACCTGGTTCCAGCCCTTCATGCTCTTCGCGCTGATCGCCTTCTGGTATTATGCGCCCAATTCGATTGCCAAGGCCTCTGTTGCCGTCGGCATCGGCATCGGCTTCCAGCTGATGTTGCTCGCTCTCGAATGGTTTTTCCCGCGTCACCAGAGCTGGCACATCACTTGGAAGGAACTGGCCACCGATCTCTTCTATGTCGGGTTGGGCTATACGGCGCTGGCGATTGTTGACGGATTCATTGGCAGCGATGCACTCGTGGAAGGCCTGATCTCTGCCTATGACTGGGAGAAGCTGGCGTGGTTCACCAGCCTGCCGCTGCTGCTCCAGGCCTTTGCCCTCACCTTCATCTTCGATTTCGGGCAATATTGGATGCATCGCGGGATGCACAATTGGTACCCGCTGTGGCTGCCCCATTCGGTGCACCATTACATCACCCAGTTCAATATCAACAAGGGCGCCGTGGGCAACCCAGTTGAACTGTTCCTGATCGGGCTGGGGATCGGCGGCTTCTTCGATTTCCTGCCGCGCGCCTTGCTGCTGGCCGGTGCGTTGCGGCTGGGAATCGGGGTGTACATGCACCTCAACGTGCGGTTCAACACGCCGGCATGGTGGCGTTTCCTGTTCAACACCACCGAACATCACAGCGTGCACCACAGTCAGGATTTCGAGGCGACGCGCAGCAATTTTTCCGGCCTTTACATCTTCATCGATCGCATCTTCGGCACTTGCGTTGATGGCGAAGCCGAGGTTCTGGGTCAGGATGGTGGCCGCCGTATGACGATCCGCGAACAGATGCTGTATCCCTTCAGTGAAGGCTGGAAAACCTTTCAGGCGCGCAACGGCCGTTCCCAGCCGGTTGCGGCGGAGTGAGCGTAAGCGATCTGCCGTCTGCGCAGACAGACCTTCCGGCCCCCACGGGTTCGGATGGAAACTATGTCGCTGGTGCCATACGCTGGGTTGACTGGATCTGGCGCATCCGCGGGAAACTGGATCCGCCAGACGGGCAATCGGCCAGCAGCCTGATCGACCGGCTCGTCCCGTTGTTCGAAGCGCCCAGCACGACGCACCAGCGAGACGGCAACATGCTACTGTTCACCAAGAAGGCTCCCTTGGCGCAAGACAGGCTGGCGGTGTTTGATGCTGGCCGGCTGATAATTACCGATGCGGGTCAGCGCCTTCAATTGCAGTATGATCTGTCCAGCCGGTTCCTGCTCGCCTGCTTTCTCGCCCCGTTCCTGTTCCTCGCCTTCGGCCAGTTGGGCATCGCGGCTGCTGAGTATCAGAAAGCGAAAAGCGAAGCCGCCAAGACCGAAGCCGCGAACGACAAAGACAAGGATAAGCCGGAAATCGTTCTTAACCCTATCGACAGCGCGCTGGGTGCACCGGCACCTTTGACCCGTAAGGAAATGAAGGCCGAAAAGGAGAAGAAGGACAAGGAACCCCCCTCGGCCATGCCGGCCTATATCTTTGCCGGGATTTTTGCGTTCCTCTATGTGCTGGGACGTTTTTTGGAAGAACGGCTGGCCCGGTCGCTGTTCAGGAAACAGTTATTGCTCTGAGGCCCGCAGCCATGGTCCGGCGTCATCCGTTCCCGGCTTTCCTCTAAGTCAGCCTTCTCGACATGTTGCTGACCTCACGAGCCGCAATTCCCCACAGATGCAAGAAAAAGCGGTGCTAACGCCATTGCGGGTCGCTTCCAGCCGGAGATCTGCAGGTTCCGTCAGGCAAATGACCTGACCAACTGATTTGGCTCCACAAGGGATGAAAACGCGGCCTTGCAAGAATGTGAATGAGCAAGCGGTTGATCGCGGGCTCTACCCAAGCAAACATGGGTGGCAGGCATTTGCTGCTTGTTAGTTGTAGGGGACACTCCCTGAAATCGCGATACCAATTCCCTACTTTGACGTGTTCCGACCGATAAGCACAGCGTCTTGCCGCCTATACAGGCGACAGGCGAAGCTCGGGAAGACCGCGCCCTCGCAACTCTGCATTGAACTGCGCGAGTTCCTCGGGAGCGAGCAGTTGCAGCTTTGCTTGCACCGCCTGCCATTGCTGGTCCAGATCCGTCTTGCGCTGCAACCGGCTTGCTGTTGGGCGGCCCTCGGCGCTGCCGGCGCCATAGCCGCCGTCACCGACCAGCGTGCTGTACAGCGTGTCGTACTGCGCACTCAGGCCGGCGGGTACTCCGATCTGGCCCGCAACAGGCAATGGCGCGATCGACGTTTCCACCGCGCGCAGTGTGATGGCGAGCGCTCGGGCGGCGCTGCTGTTGGCCGCCGGGGAGGCGCTCACGGCGCGCTGTAAAGCGCGCACATCAGCAAGTGCGCGGTTCAATGCGGTGATCGTATCGCGAACCGCTGTTGCCACGGCGTATTGGGCATCATAATCGGCTTGGCGGATGGCGGGCGCGCGTGGGTTGCCGGTGACGATGAGCGGACGCGTTTCCACTTGCGAAAGGGCGGCAAGCCGAACGGTGTAGCGTCCGGGCGGCACTTTCACGCCGAGCGCCTCGCGCTCCTCGCCGCCATCGGGCTTCGATCCGATCGGCCCGGCGCCGCGCAGGTTCCACACGATGCGGTGGAAGCCGGCCTTCGTGGCGAGCTGGTCAGGCCCCTTGCCACCGGCATGGAAGCGGCGCAGCACGGTGCCCCGCGTGTCCAGGATTTCGATCACGGCATCTGGCGCATCGGCGCCAAGCACATAGTTGATCAGTGACCCGTGTGGCAGGTTGTCAGGCAGCACAAGGTCGACCTCCTGCAGCGGCAGCCCCACCACACCGCGCGCGGCCGGGCGCGGCGCATAGAGCCGTACCGTACGCGGGGCCGCGTTGGCGGCCAGTTCGCGCAGCGGGCCAAGATCGTCCAGGATCCAGAAAGAACGCCCTTGCGTGGCCACGGCCAGATCGCCGCGATGCACTTTCAGGTCCATTACCGGAGAAGCCGGCAGGTTGAGCTGGAGCGACTGCCACCGGGCGCCATCATCGAACGAGACGAACAGCCCGAATTCGGTGCCGGCATAGAGCAGCCCGGGCCGTTCATTGTCTTCACGCACCACTCGCACCGGATGGTTTGCAGGAATGCCGTTGCGGCCATTGGCGATCCGCGTCCAAGTGCGGCCATAATCGTTGGTGCGGAACACGTAGGGCGTGAAATCGTCCAGCCGATAGCGGTGCGCTGCCACATAGGCGCGGCCCGGTGCGTGCGGCGACACCTCGATACGGTTCACGGTGGAGAGCGGCGGCAACTCCGGCGGCGTGATATCAGCCCACCGTTTTCCATCGTCGCGCGTGATCTGAACGCGGCCGTCGTCGGTACCCGCCCAGATCGTGCGCGCGTCGTGCGGCGATGGCGTGACCGCATAAATGGTCGTGAACGTTTCTGCCCCGTTGGGATTATCCGCCGTGATCGGCTCGCCCGGCCACGCCTGATAACGCGCGTCGTTCGTCGTCAGGTCCGGCGAGATGCGCGTCCAACTGTTCCCGCGGTCTCGGCTGCGATAAAGATACTGGCTGGCCTGATAAACGGTGGCCGGGTCGTGCGGGCTCACCACGATCGGTGCCAGCCACTGCCATCGGTTGATTTTGTCGCGCGGTGCGAGCGCCATGGCTTCGGGATACACAGTCACGCTCACTCGTGTGTCGTCGCGGAGGTCCTGCCGGTTGATCTCGCCGCCATAGCAGCCGCCAAAGATGGTCTCGGGATGATCGGGGTGCAGCGCCACTGGCCCCGTCTCACAGCCGGCCGCATAGGCCCAATCCTGTTGCGGCCGCAGCGAATTGTGCGGCCGCCACTGCGGCACGCTGATGCTCGAGTTATCCTGCTGCGAGCCATAGAGGCGATAGGGGATCTGGTTATCCACCACCACGTCGTAAAGCTCGGCGGTGGGTTGGTTGTAAAGGGACGAGAATGTGCGCCCGTCGTTCACCGTCACCTGGGTGCCGCCGTCGCTTGAGACGCCGAAAACGCGCGGATCGCGCGGGTTGATCCAGATGTCATGCACGTCGCCATGCGGCACGGGGATCGCCTTGAAGGTGGCACCGCCATCGGTGGAGCGCAGCAGCGGCACGTTCATCACATAGACCTTGTTGGGGTCCACCGGATCGGCGCGCACATGCCCATAATACCACGGCCGGCCGCGCACCTGCTTGTCGGTGTTGATCAGCGTCCAGGTCGCGCCGCGGTCATCCGAACGATAGAGCCCTCCGCCCGGCTCCGCCTCCACCAGCGCCCACACCCGCTTCGGATTGGCGGGCGACACCGTCACGCCCACCTTGCCGACGTTCCCCGTTGGCAAGCCGCCCGCCAGCTTGCGCCACGATGTGCCGCCGTCGGTGGTGCGATAGACGCCGCCATCGGGCCCTCCAGAGATCATGGTCCACGGCTTGCGCTCGATGCGCGACAGTCCGGCATAAATCTCGTCGGGATTGTCCGGGCTCATGGAGAGCGTCACCGCTCCGGTGCCGTCATTCACGAACAGCACATGCTCCCACGTCTTGCCGCCGTTGCGCGTACGGTAGACGCCGCGCTCCGGATTGCGGCCAAAGGGATGGCCGAGCGCAGCGACATAGACCACGTCAGGGTTGTTCGGATGCACGACCAACTTGCCGATGGCCCCCGTTTCCGGCAGCCCCAGATAGCGCCACGTCGCACCGCCATCGGTGGATTTCCACACGCCGCGCCCCACCGAACTGTTGCCGCGGATGGAGGCTGAACCGGTGCCGACATAGATGATGCGCGGGTCGCTGTCGGCCACGTCGATCGCGCCGATATTGCCAACGTCCAGAAAACCGTCGGTCACATTCGTCCAGTGGCCGCCAGCGTCGTCGGTTTTCCACACACCGCCGCCGGTGGTGCCCATGAAGAACAGGTTTGGCTGTTCGGCGATGCCGGCCACGGCGGTGGCGCGGCCGCCGCGGAACGGCCCGACCATCCGGAAGGAAAGACCGGCGTAGAGTGCAGGATCAACGGCAATCGTTGCGGCGTTTGGTGCTTGCGCCTGCGCCTGCGCCTGAAGCTCAGCGACAGGCAGGAACAGCAGGAGCGCGAGCCAGACACGACGAAGCATTGCGGCTAACCGATTGGCGGAGCGGCTTGAATGGAGCATGCGCTGTTGTGGCGTTCGGACCCGGTTTGCGCAAGAGCGCCCAGCGCCATGTCGTTCAAGATAGGCCGAGCGCTGCAAGACGCGCCTTGAGTTCGTCGAGCCGGACCAGCAGTGCATTCACGGTCGTGATCGACTGGGTAGTTGGCCGGGCATCCGCCTGCTGCAGCAGCTTCAGCATATAGACCAGCTTCTCCTGCAGGCTAACGATCGTCTCTTCGGCGGGCGGCGCGGCGGTGATGCTGCCATAAGTGACATCGGGGTTCGGTGCCTCGCCATCGCCGCGCAAACGCAGAAGCGCGTCGCGCTGGGCACTGGTGGCACCTGCAAGCCGCTTATCAACGATCTCGCGCAACGCTTGTGCCGTATCGTTGGCCTTCAGCAGTTGCAGGCTATGGCGCGCCTGAAGCGCCAGATCTTCGGCGCTCACACGCACGCGCGGATCGAGCCGAACCTCGAGCCCGGCCTCGCGCGCCACGCCGGCGGCTGATACCCGCACACGATATTGGCCCGGAAGCACAAATGGTCCGGCCGGATCGCTGGGCGTGTTGCGGAAGGTCGCGGCAATGTCATAGCCACGCCGCACGCCTTTGGGCGGTTCATGGCGAAGATCCCAGACGAAGCGATGATGGCCTGGCGTCGTTTCTAGGCGCTGCGGCGGCCGGATCCAGTAGGTCGGATGCGGCAGCGTCATCGGATCCAGTGTCTCCGCCTTCTCGTCACTGGTAAACAGACGCACTCGCTCGCCCTTGCTGTCGAGGATCTCGAGCGTCACGCTGGCAGTGTTCGCGGGTAAGTAGTAATCCAGCGCCACGCCATCGGGCGGATTCTCGCCGGTCGACTCTTCCGGTGGCAGCGGGGTGTCTTGGAACATGTTCGAACGGATCCGCGTCGCCATCACCGGCTTGAACAGGTGCAGGTCCCTGGCGTTCCTGGCGGCCGCAAGCTCACGCAGGATCGACATGTTGTCCATCACCCAGATCGACCGCCCGTGCGTGCCGATCACGAGATCATCGTCATGGACGACGAGGTCGCGGATGGAGGTCGCCGGCATGTTCATGCGCAGTTCCTGCCAGTTCGCACCATCGTCGATGGAGAAATACACGGCGCGTTCCGTGCCGGCGAACAGAAGGCCGGGCTGCTTCGGATCCTCTCGAACGACATTCACCGGGCCATCGTCAGGAAGCCCCGTTACGATGCGGGCCCAGCTCCGCCCACCGTCGTGGGTGCGGTAGATGTGCGGGCGCATATCGTCGAGCCGGATGGCGTTGACGGCCGCATAGGCCGTATCGTTGCTGAAATGCCCGGCATCGAGGGCGGAGAGCTTGTCCCAGGCGCGGAGCATTGGTGGCGTCACATCTGTCCAGCGGCGTCCGGCGTCCCGCGTGATGTGGATCAGTCCGTCGTCGGTGCCCGCCCAGATGATGTCCGGGCTGCGGGACGAGGGCGCCAGCGCATAGATCACCCCCAGTCGGTCCATCGTTGCCAGCTGCGGGCTACGGAAATCGCCGATGCTTGGCGGCACGGCAGGCCGTTCGCGGGAAAGATCAGGGCTGATAATCTCCCAGCTCTCGCCGCCATTCACGGTTTTCCACAGCACATTGGTGGCGAACAGCAGTGCCTTGGGATCGGCGGGATGGAACATCAGCGGCATGGATCGCTTGATCCGGTACTTGCCGGTCCGAAGCGCCTCTGGCGCGATATTGCGGGTCTGCCCCGTGCGCCTGTCGAACCGCACGACGCGGCCGCCATAGATCAGATCGGGGTTCAGCGGATCTGGCGCCACAAAGGCATATTCGTCTGCGCCCACCCCCATCCAGTCGCGGAAGGATATCTGGCCGCCGTTGCCGCGGCTGGCGATGCCAATGGCGCCGCTTTCCTGCTGACCGCCATAGATCCAGTAGGGGAACTGGCGATCGGTCGAGACATGATAAAGCTGGGCGGTGGGCTGATTGTACCAGCTGCTCCAACTGCGCCCGCCGTTGACGGTAATGGTGGCGCCCTGATCAGCGGTGTAGAGCATGATGTCGGGCTGGAGGGGGTTGATCCACATGCGCTGATAATCATCGCCGCCGGGCGCGCCCTTGTGCGATATCCAGCTCCTGCCGCCGTCATCGGATCGATAGGCAGCGGTGTTGGCGACAAACACGCGATCCTCGTTTTCGGGATGCACGATGATTTCAGCAAAACCGCCGTCTGGTCCCCAAATTCGCCGGTCGTTGCTGACCAAAATCCAGTGCTCGCCGCCATCGTCCGAGCGGTAAATGCCGCCATCCTTCACGGCATTGACCACGGCATAGACACGCTTCGAATTGCGCGGCGCCACGCCAACGCCGGTCAGGCCAAGGCCCTGTGCTGCGCCCGGCAGTCCTGCCGACAGTTTGCGCCAGCTCGAACCACCGTCGGTCGACTTATAGATTCCGCTGTTGGGACCGGAAAAGCGCGCATTCTCCCACGGCCCCTCACGATGTTCCCAAAGGTTGGCGTAGAGGACGTTGGGGTCGTTGGGGTCAAATTCGATGCGGTTGGCACCGGTATTAGCGTTCACATAGAGGATCTTCTGCCACGTCGCCCCGCCGTCACGGCTGCGAAATACGCCGCGTTCGCTGTTCGCTCCATAAGGGTGCCCCATGCCGGCGACATAGACGGTGGCCGGATCGGTGGGATGCACGATTATGCGGCCCACCTGGCTTACGTCCTTAAGGCCGATATGGGCCCAACTCTGGCCGCCATCCACAGACTTGAAGATGCCATCGCCTGTGCTGAGATCGGGGCGGTGGAGCCCTTCCCCGCTGCCGACATAGATCACATCCGGATGCGAGGGGGACACGGCAATGTCGCCAACGGATCCGGTTGACGCCGTATCGAAGATCGGGCGCCAAGTGCGCCCGTAATCATCTGTCTTCCAGACACCGCCATTGTTGACGCCCACGAAGAAGACATTGGGCCGGGTAGGAATCCCGACTGCGCCCACGGTACGACCGGCGCGAAAGGGGCCGACAAGCCTGTAGCGCAAGGATTGATATGCCTCGGAGCGCGGGGCAGCGCTTGTGGCAGGCACAGCGTGCGGCTGGCTGGCGACTGTGGCGGACAGGCTGAAAATCAGGGCGGCGCCAAAGGAGCGGATCACCGGCAGCAGTGGCATGTTATTGTCTCCCGATCAGCATTTCTTGCAGCATGCCAGCAGGTAGCGAAAATACAACGTGCCTATCCGTCAATCATGACACCAATGCCCAGGACTGATGCGCGCTTGATGGTTCAAGAATGACGCACGGCACACAGCGTCGCCAGCAGATCAGTTGCCAAGCGCGATGGCATCAATCTCGATTCGGTAGCCATGGTGCAGCACCGGCACCGGCACGACGCTGCGGGCGGGGCGATGATCGCCCATGGCCTGTGCGTAGAGCGTGTTGAATGCCGGCCAATCGGCGATATCGGTCACATAGACCGTGACCTTGACGATGGCCTGCCGCGACGTGCCGGCCGCTGCCAGCGCGGCAAACATGTTGGCCAGCGTCTGGCGTGCCTGTGTGGCGAAATCGGCTTCGGGGGCGTGCGTGCCGTCGGGCAGAACCGGCAATTGCCCGGAAACGAACACGAAGCCGCCGGCAATGCAGGCGTGGGCATAATGGCCACCGGGCGGCGCGGCGTCCGCCGGATTGACGCAGCGGATCTCAGGTTTACCAGCCACTGAAACGCTCCCAGTTGTCGACGATGTCGGGTGAGCCCGCCACCACTTCATAGCAGCCATGCTGGGCCGCCGTGGCGCAGGCATGATTGGGCAGGATGCGCAAGCGATCGCCGACCTTCAGGTCGAGCAGGCGGGCACTGGCACCGGGGCGCACGCCGATCACGCCATGTTCCTGGTTGGCCTGCAGCACGATGTGATCGCCCAGCACATGACCATCAAGGCTGCACACCAAGCCGTAGCCCTGATCGACGGCCTGACCAGACGTGCCGCGATCGCGGGAAAGGGCCATCCAGCCGGCATCGACAATCACCAGACCGCGTGTCGGATAGGTGCCGATCACCGTTGTCAGAACCGACAAGGCGATGTCTTCCAGCGGGCAGACACCAACTCCGTGCATTACCAGATCGCCGAACATGAACACGCCGGCGCGAAATTCGGTGACGCCATCGAGATTGCGCACTGCGTTGCCGGTTGGGGTAGAGCCGACGCTTACGATGCGGCAACGGTGGCCGGCCTGTTCCAGCAGCCGCCGGGCCGATGAAGCGCGGGCGGCTTCCTGATCGGCGGCGCGGGCCAGTTCGGCCAGATCCGAAAGGGCGTAGGAGCCGCCGGCATGAGTCATCACGCCTGCAAAGTTTGGGCCCAGCGCTGCTGCGATGCTGGTAAGTGATGGGGCATCATCGAAGGCCACACCAGCGCGGTGACCGTCCACGTCCAGCTCGATCAGGGTGGGCAGCCCGCCACCGGGTGCGGCCGCACTGATGGCAGCGGCAGCGTCGACATTGTCGGTAACGACGGTGAGATTGATGCCTTGACTGCGCAGCGCTGTGACCGCAGCGATTTTCTGCGGAGACAGGCCGACGGCGTAGAGAATGTCGGTGAAGCCGGCGGCACCGAATAGCTCCGCCTCCTTCAGTGTGGAAACGGTAATGGGGTGGCGGGCGCCGTCGAACAGCATCTTCGCCACCGCGATGCTCTTGGCGGTCTTCAGATGCGGCCGGAACAGCACGTCGCCGGCCACACTGGCCAAATGGCCCTGCATCCGTGCCATGTTGCGAGCAGCGATGTCGCGATCCAGCACCAGTGCCGGGGTGGGAACAGTGGAGAGCGTGCGCATAGGCCTTACACCATCGCCATCAGGCTGGCATTGCCGCCTGCGGCCGTGACGTTGATCGAGGTCGAGACCTCCTCCACCAGCCAGTCACGGCGATAGCGGCCGGCGGCATCAGCGACTTGCACGATCGGGATCGGTCCGCCCATGGCCGCAAGGCGCGGCAGCAGGCCAAGGGTGGGTGTTTCGACCAACACAGCTGCGCAATTGGCAGATGCCGGCAGTTCAGGCAACCATGTCAGGCGCTGGGTCACCAGTGGTGGCAGGTTGGGATAGATGGCGGACGCGCGGCCCGGCCACACGATGTCGGCGTGGTTGCCCTGTGCCAGCACGATGCCGACCTGGACGGCAAGCCCCGCCTCTGTGGCGGGGATCAGCAGCACCCGGCCGCGCGGATGCAGGGCGTAACGATTGGTTTCACCCACCGGGCCAGGCAGTTCAAGGGTAAGGCCGGTAAGTTGCGGCTCCAGCGCGGCGCTGGTGTTCATGCCGGCGGCCTCCAGCCACCTGGCGAACGCCACTGCGGCAGGATCGTGCAGCGCGCCGCTGGCCAGCTTCGTGTGCGGTTCAGATTGCACAAGTCGGCCAAGATAAAGCGGCCCGCCAGCCTTGGGACCGGTGCCTGAAAGGCCGCGCCCGCCAAAGGGCTGCACACCCACCACCGCGCCAATGATGTTGCGGTTGATATAGATGTTGCCGGCTGCCGCGCGCGTCGTGACCGCTTCGATCGTTTCATCCAGCCGGGTATGCAGGCCGAAGGTGAGGCCATAGCCGGTGGCGTTGATGGCATCGACCAGCGTGGCCATGTCCTCGCGTTGGAAGCGAACCACATGCAGCACCGGACCAAACACTTCGCGGCCGATCTGGGCGATGCTGTCGATCTCGATGATGGTTGGGGGCACAAAGCTGCCGTAAGCGGCCTCGGCGGGCAGGGCGAGTTGGTGGATGCGGCAGCCAAGCCCTCGCATGCGTTCGATATGGGCTGTGATGGTAACTTGCGCTTCGGCCGTGATCACAGGGCCGATATCCACCGCCAGCCGGTCGGGATTGCCCAGCCGCAATTCGCTGAGCGCGCCTTTCAGCATCGCCAACTGTTTGTCGGCGATATCTTCCTGCAGGCACAATATACGCAGCGCCGAACAGCGCTGACCGGCGCTGTCGAAGGCCGACGCTATCACATCAGCGGTGACCTGTTCCGAAAGGGCGGAACTGTCGACGATCATCGCGTTCTGGCCGCCGGTCTCGGCGATCAGCGGGATCGGCGTACCGCCGGGGGTGGCATGGCTGGCCAGTTCGGCCTGGATCAGCTTGGCCACTTCCGTCGAACCGGTGAACATTACGCCAGCAATTTGCCGTTGGGCCACCAGCGCCGCACCGATGGTACCGTCGCCTGGCACGAACAGCAGCGCGTCAGTTGGCACGCCGGCCTCGTGCAGGATGCGCACGGCGGCAGCAGCGATCAACGGGGTTTCCTCGGCCGGTTTGGCGATGACGCTGTTGCCAGTCACCAGCGCGGCGGCGACCTGACCCAGGAAGATGGCCAGCGGGAAATTCCATGGGCTGATGCACAGCACCGGTCCCAGCGGGTGATGGGTGGCGTCCAGCGTCTGCCGGGCCTGATCAGCATAGTAGCGCAGGAAATCAACGGTCTCACGCACTTCGGCGATGGCATTAGCGGCCGATTTGCCGGCCTCGCGGATGATCAGGCCCATCAATAAAGGCATTTCTGCTTCCAGCCGGTCGGCGCCGGCCTCCAGCATGGCGGCGCGCTGGGCGACGGGAACGGCGGACCATGCCGGGACCGCCTGCGCTGCATATTGAGCAGCCCGTTCGACATCGGCCAAGGTGGCAAAGGCGACCGTGCCAACCACATCGTTCTGGTCAGCGGGATTGCATACCGGCACCGGGCTGGCATTGGAGGCATGCCCGGGGATCAGCGGCTGCGCCGTCCAGTCCCGCTGCACGCTGTCCTGAAGATGGGACGCCAGTGCCGCCAGCGCAGGCTCGCTCGACAGGTCGATGCCGCGCGAATTGCGGCGCTGGCCATAAAGGGCGGCAGGTAGGGCGATGATCGGGTGCGGGCTGCCGTGCAGTGCGCGGGCTTCCTCGACCGGATCCGCAATGAGCTGATCGATGGAGACATTCTCGTCCCAGATGCGGTGGACAAAGCTGCTGTTGGCGCCATTTTCCAGCAGCCGCCGCACCAGATAGGCCAGCAGTGTTTCGTGCGTACCCACCGGCGCATAAATGCGGCAGGGGCGGTTCAGTTTTTCCGGCCCCACCACCTCTTCATACAGCGCCTCACCCATCCCATGCAGACACTGGAACTCATGATCACCGGTCGTGAAATCCGGGCCGGCCATGGTGTGGATAGCGGCCAGCGTGTGGGCATTGTGGGTGGCGAACTGCGGAAACACCGCATCGCGCGCTGCCAGCAGTTTGGCGGCACAGGCGAGGTACGACACATCGGTGTGAACCTTGCGCGTGAACACCGGAAAATCGGCCAGGCCATCCACTTGCGCGCGCTTGATCTCGCTGTCCCAATAGGCGCCTTTCACCAACCGTACCATGATGCGGCGGCCGGCGCGGCGGGCCAGATCGATCAGCCAGTCGATCACCAGCGGACAGCGCTTGCCGTAGGCCTGCACCACGAAACCCAGTCCATCCCAGCCCTTCAGCTCGGGCGACAGCGCCAGCGCTTCCAGCAGATCGAGCGACAATTCCAGCCGGTCGGCCTCTTCAGCATCGATGTTGAAACCGATGCCATAACCCTTGGCCAGTGCCGCCAGCGCCGCCACGCGCGGCAGCAATTCGGCCATCACGCGGGTTTGCTGGGCACGGGCATAGCGTGGGTGCAGGGCCGAAAGCTTGATCGAGATGCCGGGGCCATCATATAGGCCGCGATCCGCCGCCGCCGCGCCAATGGCATGGATAGCATGTTGATAATCGGCGAAATAGCGGTCCGCATCGGCCATGGTGGTTGCGGCTTCGCCCAGCATGTCATAGCTGTAGGCAAAGCCCTGCGCCTCCAGGCGGCGGGCGCGTTTCAGCGCTTCCTCGATGGTTTCGCCCGTCACGAACTGATCGCCCATCATCTGCATCGCCATGTCGATGCCGCGCCGGATCACCGGTTCGCCAGCGCGGGCCAACAGGCGGGTTAGCACCGCGCCCAGCCCGGTTTCGGCAAAGCTCGCCGTCAGCTTGCCGGTCACCATCAGGCCCCAGGTGGCAGCGTTGACAAACAGCGTCTTGCCGTCGCCCAAATGCGCCTGCCAGTCCCCGCCAGCGATCTTGTCTCGGATCAGCGCGTCGCGCGTTTCATTGTCAGGAATGCGCAGCAGCGCTTCGGCCAGGCACATCAGCGCCACGCCTTCCTGGCTGGAGAGAGAATATTCTTTCACCAGCCCCTCAACGCCGCCTTGCTGGCCCTTGGCGCGCAAGGCGGTGACGAGAGAACGCGCCGTTGCAGCCACACTGGCCTGCATGGTGGCCGGTACTTCGGCCAGCGGCAGAAGGGCAGCAACCGCCTCGGGCTCCGGTGTACGGCAGGCGGCCGATATGCGCTGCCGCAGCGGCGTGGCGGTCGACAATGCGGGGGCGAAGGCGGCAAAGGGGGGTGAGCCAGTCATGGCCGCGCTATCCCCCAAAGCCGCCCGCCACACAACAGTGGCGTTGCCTCAGCCCTTGGCCCGCCCCAGTGCCGCCACCAGCTCCTTCACGATGGCATCAATGGCGTCGCGCAGCTCGGCGTAACGCTCCGTGGGATGATTGCCGATCTTCCCTTCAAACTCCGTCGTCTGGCTGCGCAGAAAGTTCACATGCGTTTCCAGGCCGGGCGGGCTGTAGTGCACAGGCGGCGTGAGCAGGCGCGCGGCGATGCGTTTCAGCGCCGCAAGTTTGGCGTCTCCTTCAGCGCCGCGTGCAGGCGGGTGGCGGCGGCGCTGGTGTCGGCGGCCAGTTTTACGACGCGCAGATTGTGCTGATACTGTGCCTCTAGATCGGCGTTGATCACGCCGCTGGCCAGAATGCGCGGATCGGCCGCCACGGTCAGCGGCTGGCCCGTGGTCACGCTGCCAACGGTCACTACCACCGAGTAGTCGCCGGGCGGCACCAACGGGCCGCGATCATTGCTGCGGCGTAGATACCAGATCAGGCGGTGCATGCCGGGCGCGGCATCGAGCTTCGTCTGCCACAGCGGCCCGGCGTGCGTGCCTGACCCAAGTCGATGCGGCGCAGATTGGCAAGCATGAACGCTTTGGGCCAATCGCCTGTTGCCCTGCCGTTTCCAGGCGTCATAGTCAGCACGCGAAAATCGAGCCATTGACCTTGATCTGATAACGTTCACAGGCCATGAACCAGTGCGTGCGGCCTGACGCACAACGAAAGAGTTGCCGGCATGCCATCCCGACCCAATCGCAATCCCAATCCAGGAGCCGAGGCACTGGAGGCGCGGATCATCGATGCGCTGCGTCATCGTGTCGGCAAGGATGAACGGTCGGCCAAGCCGCATGACTGGTTCACCGCCGCGGTGCTGGCCCTGCGGGACGAAGTGATTGATCTGTGGATGGAATCCACGCGGCGCACGCACGAAGCTGGCGCCAAGCGTGTCTATTATCTCAGCCTCGAATTTCTCATCGGCCGGCTGCTGCGCGATGCCATGTCCAATCTGGGCATGGGGCGCGATTTGGAGCTGGCGCTGCGTGCGCAGGGCCTCAATCTGGCCGAACTTGAGGAACTGGAACCTGATGCGGCGCTAGGGAATGGCGGCCTTGGCCGGCTGGCAGCCTGTTTCATGGAAAGCCTCGCCAGCCTCGATATCCCCGCCCATGGTTATGGCATCCGCTATGTGAACGGCATGTTCCGCCAGCGCATCGATGATGGCTGGCAGGTGGAGTTGCCGGAAACCTGGCTGGCGCACGGCAACCCGTGGGAATTCGAACGGCGCGAAAGCTGTTACCGCATCGGCTATGGCGGCGATGTGGTGGCCAATGGCGACGCCGTGGAATGGCAGCCGGCCGAAGTGGTGGAGGCAACTGCAGTCGATACGCCGGTGGTGGGCTGGCGCGGCAAACGGGTGAACACGCTGCGGCTGTGGACGGCCAATGCGCTCGATCCGATCCGGCTGGATGCCTTCAATGCGGGCGATCACATGGGGGCGCTGGCCGATCAGATGCGCGCCGACAGCCTGGTGCGCGTGCTGTACCCGGCCGATTCCAGCATCGCCGGCCAGGAACTGCGGCTGCGGCAGGAGTATTTCTTCACGTCCGCCTCAATTCAGGACATCATGCGCCGCCACGTGCAATATCATGGCGATATCAGCACCCTGCCCGACAAGGCGGCGATCCAGCTGAACGATACCCATCCGGCGGTGGCCGTGGCGGAAATCATGCGCCTGCTCGTGGACGGCCATGGCCTGGAATTCGACGAGGCGCTGGATATCACACGGCGCACTGTCGGCTATACCAACCACACATTGTTGCCCGAAGCGCTGGAAAGTTGGCCGCTGCCTTTGTTCGAACGGATGCTGCCGCGCCACATGCAAATCATCTATGCCATCAATTCGCGCATCCTGCGGGACGCGCGGCGGCAGGGGATGAGCGATGACGAGGTCGCCGCGATCTCGCTGATCGACGAAGGCGGCGAACGACGGGTGCGCATGGCCAATCTGGCCTTTGCCGGTGCCCACAGCGTCAATGGCGTGGCGGCACTGCACACCGAACTGATGAAGACCACGGTCTTTTCATCGCTCCACAAGTTGTTCCCAGGCAAGATCAACAACAAGACCAATGGCGTGACGCCCAGGCGATGGCTGCAGCAGTGCAACCCGGCGCTCACCGCCACTCTACGCGATGCCATTGGTGACGGGTTTCTGGATGATGCCGAGCAACTGAGTGCCCTGAACGCGCTGGCCGGCGATGCCGCGCTGGGCGAGCGCATTGCGGAGGTGAAGCGCAGCAACAAGGTGGAGCTCGCCAAGCATTTGAAGGAGCTGACCGGCATCCGCCTCAACCCCGATGCGTTATTTGACGTGCAGATCAAACGCATCCACGAATACAAGCGCCAGCTGCTGAACCTGATCGAGACGGTGGCGCTCTATGACCAGATCCGCAGCCACCCCGAACGCGATTGGGTGCCGCGCGTGAAGATCTTCGGCGGCAAGGCGGCATCAAGCTATCACAACGCCAAGCTGATCATCAAATTGGCCGGCGACATCGCAAGACGGATCAATAATGATCCTTCGGTGGGCGGGCTGCTGAAGATCGTATTCGTGCCCAATTACAATGTCAGCCTCGCCGAACGCATCATTCCGGCGGCTGATCTTTCCGAACAGATTTCTACCGCTGGCATGGAAGCATCAGGCACCGGCAACATGAAGTTCGCGCTGAATGGCGCCCTAACCATCGGCACGCTGGATGGCGCCAATATCGAGATCAAGGACCGGGTGGGCGACGACAATATCGTCATCTTCGGCCTCACCGCCGCCGAAGTCACGGAAAAGCGCATCCAAGGCTACAACCCGCGCGCCATCATCGAAAGCTCGCGCGAACTGCACCAGGCGGTGGAAGGCATCGCTTCGGGCGTCTTCTCATCGGATGATCCGCATCGCTATCGCGGACTAATGGATGGGCTCTACAACAGCGACTGGTTTATGGTAGCCGCGGATTTCGATACCTATGCCGCTGCCCAGCGCGCGGTTGACCAGCGCTGGCTGGACCCGCAAGGGTGGCGCCGGTCCACGCTGCACAATATCGCCAATGTCGGCTGGTTCTCGTCCGACCGCACCATCGCGGAGTATGCGAAGGATATCTGGAAAGTCTGAGGCTAATGCAGCCACCGGGGGAGGCCATCGTTGCACTGCTGGACGGCACCCACGCCGATCCCTTCGCGCTGCTTGGTGTGCATGATGGCCCGGAAGGCCCATTCGCACGTGCCATCATTTCCGGTGCTGAAACGGCGGTGGCCCACAGCCTTTCCGGCGCGATGCTCGGGGCGCTGGCTCGCATTGATGATAGGGGCTTGTTCGAAGGCAAGCTCACGGGCAAGGCGCAGCCGGTTCGCTATCATTGCCAAGGCGGTGTGTATGACTGGTGGGTGACCGATCCCTACAGCTTTGGTCCGGTCTTGGGCCCAATGGATGATTTCCTCATCGCTGAGGGCACCCATCTGCGCCTGTTCGACAAATTGGGCGCGCACTTGATTGCTCACGAAGGCGCCGAGGGCGTGCACTTCGCCGTTTGGGCGCCCAACGCGCGTTTCGTGAGCGTGGTCGGTGATTTCAACGGCTGGGACCATCGCCGCCACCTGATGCGCCGCCGGGTCGATATCGGTGTCTGGGAAATCTTCGTGCCCGATATTGGCGAGGGGCAGGCCTATAAATATCGCATCGTCGGCCCGGACGGCGCGGTGCTGCCGCTGAAGGCCGATCCCTATGCCGTCGCTGCGGAGCTGCGCCCGAAAACCGCGTCACTCACGGCGCAACCGGCCAAACACGATTGGGGTGATGCCGCCCATCGCGCGCACTGGGCCAGTGTCGATCCGCGCCGGGTGCCGATGTCCATCTATGAAGTCCACCCCGGCAGCTGGCAGCGCGACGCTAATGGCTGGTTCCAGACGTGGGACGCGATGGCCGAAACCCTGATCCCCTATGCGGTGGAGATGGGCTTCACCCATATCGAGTTCCTGCCGGTTTCCGAACATCCCTATGATCCAAGCTGGGGCTATCAGACCACCGGCCTCTACGCCCCGTCCGCCCGCTTCGGCGATGTCGCCGGTTTCGCCCGCTTCGTCGATGGCGCCCACCGTGCCGGCATAAGCGTGCTGATCGATTGGGTGCCGGCGCATTTTCCCACCGACGAACACGGCCTCGCCCATTTCGATGGCACCGCGCTCTATGAACATGAAGACCCGCGGTTAGGCTTCCACCCCGACTGGAACACTGCCATCTACAATTTCGGCCGGCGCGAGGTGATGGCCTTCTTGGTCAACAACGCCTTGTTCTGGGCTGAGAAATATCATGTCGACGGCCTGCGCGTCGATGCCGTCGCCTCGATGCTCTACCGCGATTACAGCCGCAAGGCCGGCGAATGGATCCCTAACGCACAGGGCGGCCGCGAGAATTGGGAGGCGGTCGAATTCCTGCGCGCCATGAATACTGCGCTCTATGGTAGCCACGCCGGCATCGTCACCATCGCTGAGGAATCGACCTCGTGGCCCGGCGTGTCCAAGCCCGTCCACGAAGGCGGGCTGGGATTTGGCTTCAAGTGGAACATGGGCTTCATGCACGACACGCTGCAGTACATGGCGCGTGATCCGGTGCACCGGAAGCATCACCACGACGAGATCACTTTCGGTCTGGTTTATGCCTTTGCCGAGAATTTCGTGCTGCCGCTGAGCCACGACGAGGTGGTGCACGGCAAGGGCAGCTTGCTCACCAAGATGGCCGGCGATGATTGGCAGAAATTCGCAAACTTGCGCGCCTACTATGGCCTGATGTGGGGTTATCCCGGCAAGAAGCTGCTGTTCATGGGCCAGGAGTTTGCCCAACGCCGCGAATGGAGCGAGGAGCGCGCGCTTGATTGGGAGCTGACCGCCGCGCCCGCGCACGCCGGCGTGCAGCGGCTGGTGCGCGATCTCAACCACCTCTACCGCCAAACCCCCGCGCTCCATGCCCGTGATTGCGAGGCGGAAGGCTTCGAATGGCTGGTGGTGAACGACAACGAAGCTTCGGTCTTTGCCTGGCTGCGCAAGGCGCCGGGCGCACCGCCGGTCGCAGTGATCAGCAACATGACCCCCACCCGCCACGGCCATTATCGTCTGCCGCTGCCGCACGATGGCGTGTGGCGTGAAGTGCTGAACAGCGATGCGGCGATTTACGGCGGCAGCGGCCAGGGCAATCTGGGCCAGATCACGGTGACAGACGGCGCAGCGCACGTCATCCTGCCGCCGCTTTCAACTCTGATGTTTGCATATGATGGATGATTGACCGCCAACAAGGCGGCATGAGGGGAGGGGACGCATGGCTCAAAGACGACAGGCACCGCTGGCGCGTGACGCCATGGCCTATGTGTTGGCAGGCGGCCGCGGCAGTCGGCTGATGGAACTGACCGACCGGCGCGCCAAGCCGGCAGTCTATTTTGGCGGCAAGACGCGCATCATCGATTTCGCGCTGTCCAATGCGCTCAATTCCGGCATTCGCCGCATCGGCGTGGCCACCCAATACAAGGCGCATTCGCTGATCCGCCACCTCCAGATGGGCTGGAACTTCCTGCGCCCGGAACGCAACGAAAGCTTCGATATCCTGCCCGCCTCACAGCGGGTGTCGGAAACGCAATGGTATGAAGGCACCGCCGACGCGGTCTATCAGAACATTGACATCATCGAAGGCCACGGGCCGGAGTATATCGTCATCCTGGCTGGCGATCACATCTACAAGATGGATTATGAGTTGATGCTGCAGCAGCACGTCAACCAGGGCGCTGATGTGACCGTTGCGTGCATGGAAGTGCCGCGCAGCGAGGCCAGCGGCTTTGGCGTGATGGCGGTGGATGCGCATGACCAGATTGTCGAATTCATCGAAAAGCCAACCAATCCGCCCGCCATGCCCGGCAAACCCGATGTGTCGCTGGCGTCGATGGGCATCTATGTGTTCTCCACGCGCTTCCTGTTCGAACAGCTCAGGCGCGATGCAGCTGATCCTGCCAGCAGCCGCGATTTCGGCAAGGACATCATTCCTTACCTCGTCAAGCACGGCAAAGCCGTTGCGCACCGTTTTTCCGACAGCTGCGTGCGCGGCAAGGATGAGGGCGGCGCCTATTGGCGCGATGTCGGCACACTTGATGCTTACTGGGAAGCCAATATCGATCTCACCCACATAATTCCGCAGCTCGATATGTATGACCGTGACTGGCCGATCTGGAGCCACGCCGAAATGGTGCCGCCGGCCAAGTTCGTCCACGACGAGGCCGGGCGCCGCGGTGAGGCAATTTCCAGTCTGGTGGCCGGCAACTGCATCATTTCGGGCAGTCATGTGAACAGCAGCCTGCTGTTCACCAGCGTGCTTACCCGCAGCTGGTCGCATGTCGAGGAATCCGTCATCCTGCCATGGTGCGATGTTGGCCGGAACGCCCGGCTAAAGAAGGTGGTGCTGGATCGCGGCGTGAAGATCCCGCCCGGTCTGGTGGTGGGCGAAGACCCGGAACTGGATGGCAAGCGTTTTCGCCGTACTGACAAGGGCGTCTGCCTGATCACCCAGCCGATGATTGACCGACTGGAACTGTAATGCCGCTGAGGGTTCTATCCGTGGCATCGGAAGCGGTGCCGCTGGTGAAGACCGGCGGGCTGGCCGATGTGGCCGGCGCGCTGCCGGCTGCGCTGGCGCCGCACGGGGTGGAACTGACGACGCTGTTGCCCGGTTATCCGGCGGCGCTGAAGGCGATAAAGCGCGGCCGCGTGCTGCACAGCTATGATGATCTGCTGGGCCAGAAGGCGCGGCTGGTGGCCGGCAAACTGGGGGAGCGGCCGCTGATCCTGCTTGATGCGCCGGGCCTGTTCGCGCGCGACGGCGGCCCTTATAGCGATCCCCAAGGAACGGATTGGCCGGACAACTGGCGGCGTTTCGCGGCGCTGGGCCGGGCGGCGGCAGACCTTGCTGGCGGGCTGGTGTTGACGCGTACGTTCGACGTGCTGCACGCTCACGACTGGCAGGCGGGGCTGGCGCCGGCCTACATGCGCTTTGCGCCCTTGCCAGGCAGCACGCCGCTGCCCAGTGTGATGACCATCCACAACATGGCCTTCCAGGGCTTTTTCGGCCGCGAACATTTCGCGTCGCTGGGTCTTCCCAAGGCCGCCTGGTCGATGACCGGGGTGGAATATCATGGCGGCATCAGTTTCTTGAAAGCCGGTATGGAAGCCGCCAGCGTCATCACCGCGGTCAGCCCGACCTATGCGAAGGAAATCCGCTCGCCTGAGTTCGGCATGGGCCTGGAAGGCCTGATCGTCAGCCGCGGTGATCGCGTGCGCGGCATCATCAACGGCATTGACGCTGGCGACTGGAACCCGGCCACCGATAGCCACATCGCTGCGTCCTACACTGCCAGCAGCATCGCCCGCCGCGTCGCCAACAAACGCGCGCTGGAAACCGAATTCGGTTTGGAGCCGGGCGATGGCCCCTTGTTTGTCGTCGTCAGCCGGCTGACCTGGCAGAAGGGCATGGACGTGCTGGTGGAGGTGCTCGATCACCTTGTCGGCATCGGCGGGCGGCTTGCCCTGCTGGGCAGCGGCGATGCCGGACTGGTAGTGGGGCTTACGGCAGCCGCCAGGCGCCATCCGGGTCGGATTGGGCTGAAGTTCGGCTATGACGAGGCGCTGTCGCACCGCATGCAGGCGGGCGGCGACGCGATATTGGTGCCCAGCCGTTTTGAGCCCTGCGGCCTCACCCAGCTCTATGGCCTGGCCTATGGCTGTGTGCCGGTGGTGGCGCGCACCGGCGGGCTGGCCGATACGGTAATCGATGCCAATCTGGCAGCGCTCAGCTCAGGGGTGGCGACGGGTATCCAGTTCAGCGGTGTCACTTATCCGGCACTGGCTGACGCCATCAGCCGTGCGGTGGCGCTGTATCATCAGCCTGCGGCTTGGCGGGCGATGCAGCGCGCCGGCATGAAGGCGGATTTTTCCTGGGGACAAAGCGGCCGGGCTTATGCCGATCTCTATAGCGAACTGACAGGCAGACCATGACCATCCAGACCCATCCCACCACGCCATTTGCAGGGCAGAAGCCGGGCACATCCGGACTGCGCAAGAAGGTGCGGGTGTTTGCCCAACCGAATTACGCGGAGAACTTCATCCAGTCGGTGTTCGACGTGGTGGAGCGGCCCGCAGGCACGACGCTGGTGATCGGCGGCGATGGCCGCTTCCACAACCGGGTGGTGATCGCCCAGGCCATCCGCATGGCGGCGGCCAATGGCTATGGCCGGGTGCTGGTCGGGCAGGGCGGCCTCCTCTCCACGCCGGCGGCCAGCCATGTCATTCGCAAACACGGCGCCAGCGGCGGGTTGATCCTGTCGGCCAGCCACAATCCCGCCGGGCCGACCGAGGATTTCGGCATCAAGTATAATATCGCCAACGGTGGGCCGGCACCGGAAGCAGTGACCGATGCGATTTTTGCGCGCACACAGACAATTGATCGGTGGCTGTCGGTGGCGGGTGATATTGATCTGGATCGCATCGGCAGCGGCATGGTTGGCGGCATGACGGTGGAGGTGATCGATCCAGTCGCCGACTATGCCGAACTGATGGAAAGTCTGTTCGATTTCGCCGCGATCCGGCAAGCGGTGGTGGGCGGCTTCCGCATGCACTTCGACGCGATGAGCGCGGTGACCGGGCCCTATGCGATGGAAATACTGGAGCGGCGGCTGGGCTTCCCGGCCGGTACCGTGCGCAACAGCACGCCGCTCGAAGATTTCGGCGGCCATCACCCCGATCCCAACCTCGTCCACGCGCACGAATTGTATGACGCAATGATGGCCCCTGATGCACCGGATTTTGGCGCGGCTTCCGATGGCGACGGCGATCGCAACCTGATCATCGGCCGCCACCGCTTCATCACCCCGTCGGACTCGCTGGCGATGCTGGCCGCGAACGCCCACCTGGCGCCTGGCTATGCCGGCGGGCTGAAGGGCATCGCCCGTTCCATGCCAACCAGCGCCGCGGCCGATCGGGTGGCAGCGGCACTGGGCATCCCCAGCTTCGAGACACCGACGGGCTGGAAATTCTTCGGCACTTTGCTCGATGCCGGCATGGCCACGATCTGCGGCGAGGAAAGCGCCGGCACCGGTTCGGACCATGTCCGCGAGAAGGATGGACTGTGGGCAGTTCTGCTCTGGCTCAACATTCTTGCGGTGCGGGGCATGAGTGTCGACGCATTGGCCCGCGAACATTGGGCGCGCTTTGGCCGCAATTATTACGCCCGCCATGATTATGAAGCCGTGGAGAGCGACCGCGCCAACGCGCTGATCGCCGAACTCACGCAGGCACTGCCCAGCCTGCCCGGCCGCATCTTTGGCCCGCTGACCGTCGCGGCGGCTGACAGTTTCAGCTATACCGATCCGGTCGACGGCTCGGTCAGCCCCAACCAAGGCCTGCGGGTGCTGTTTGCCGGCGGTTCGCGCATCGTGCTCCGTTTGTCTGGCACTGGCACCGAGGGGGCCACGCTGCGGGTCTATCTCGAAGCCTATCAGCCACCCGATGGCGCCATCGATCGCGAGACGCCCGAGATGCTGGCCGATCTGATCGTGGCGGCCGAGACACTCGCCGGCATCGCCCGCCACACTGGGCGCGCCCGGCCCGACGTGGTGACATGACGCCCCACTTCGCGGCCGGCCATACCCATTTCCGTGTCCGCTCGCCCAAGGCCTCGGCCCTGTGGCTCTGTCTTTTCGCTGGCGACGCCGAACAGCGTATTTCCATGCAGCGTGATGGATACGATTGGGTGGTCAGCCTGGCCGGTGATCTGGCTAGCACACGCTATGGCTACCGGGCCGATGGTGAATGGAATCCGGCCGCCGGCCTCTGGTTCGATCCGGCCAAATTGCTGGTTGATCCCTACGCCCTTGAACTGCATTGCCGCTTCCTGGCTGATCCGCGGCTGGCGCATGTTGGCGTGGACACTGCCGGCATCGTGCCGCCAGCGATTGTCCCCGGCCGGTTGCCACGTATGCGCCGCCGGACTCCGCGCTTCACTCCCGGCAACCTGATCTATGAAATCAACGTGCGCGGCTTCACCATGCGGCACCCTCATGTGCCCGCAAGCCAACGCGGCACTATTGCTGCGCTGGCCCACCCGGCGATTATCGCGCACCTGAAAAAACTCCACGTCGGCGCGGTCGAACTGATGCCGATCACCGCCTGGATCGACGAACGCCACTTGCCGCCTTTGGGCCTGCGCAATGCCTGGGGTTACAACCCGGTGGTGCCGATGGCGCTTGATCCCGGCCTGTGCCCCGGTGGCGTCGCTGAACTGCGTGATACGGTGGCGGCGCTGCACACGGCGGGCATCGATGTGATCCTCGATCTCGTGTTCAACCACACGGGCGAGAGCGACATCCACGGCGGCGTGCTGAGCTTGCGCGGGCTGGACAATGATCTCTATGCCCTCGCGCCGGATGGCCGCCTCATCAACGACACCGGCTGCGGCAACACGCTGGACTTTGCCAATCCGGTGGTGCGGGCGCTCACGTTGGGCAGTATGCGCCACTTCGTAAGTCACTGCGGAATTGATGGTTTCCGTTTTGACCTTGCACCCGTGATGGCCCGCGGTCCCGGCTTTTCCCCCGCCGCGCCCATCTTTGCCGAAATCGCTGCCGATCCCGATCTGGCCGATCGCATCATGATCGCCGAGCCCTGGGATATCGGTCCGGGCGGCTATCAGCTCGGCAATTTTCCGGCTGGCTGGCTGGAATGGAACGATCGCTTCCGCGACGACGTGCGCCGCTTCTGGCGGGGCGACGGCACGGCGGGCGCGTTTGCGACCCGGCTGGCGGGATCATCCGATGTGTTCGGCAAGGCCTGCCGCAGCGTCAACTTCCTCGCCGCCCACGACGGTTTCACCCTGGCCGATACCGTCGCCTATGCGGCCAAGCACAACCACGCCAATGGCGAAGACAATCGTGACGGGCATGATGAGAATCTGTCGTGGAATTGTGGCGTCGAAGGGCCGAGCGGTGATCCCGCCGTCATCGCTCGCCGCGCCGCCGATCTGCGCGCCTTGCTGGGCAGCCTGTTCGCCTCCACCGGCACCATCATGCTCACCGCCGGCGATGAATTCGGCCGCAGCCAGCAGGGCAACAACAATGCCTATGCCCAGGACAACGCAATCAACTGGATCGATTGGGCCGGCCGTGATCAGGCGTTGGAGGATCATGTTGCTGGCCTGGCCGAAGCCCGCCAGTTGCGCCGCGCAAACATCGTCTTTCCCGAACCTGGCCGCTGGTGCCACAGGGATGGGGCCGAAATGACAACCGCAGACTGGGAAAACCCGGCCACGGACGGTTTCGCCTATCAGACGGCAGGCGGCGCTCTGCAGGTGTCGCGTTACCGGCGAGAGGTCGGCTGGCGCTGAGCCCTTGCCCAAGCGAGTGATTGCCGCAAATCCTGCGGTCCAGTCGGTGCGGGTGGTTTGCCGTACCGAAACCACCTGTTACCAGTGCTATAACGCCGCTGCCGGCGGACGAAAGGGATTGGCCATGCACACTATTCGCCAGGGTTTTTGCCCGGCATGACGGCATTGCCCGATCTTTCCATGGAATTTGTGGAGGCCCTGCTACCTTTCATTGCAGTCGGCTTTCTGGCGCAATTGGTGGATGGCGCGCTGGGCATGGCCTTTGGCCTGATCACCAATCTGATGCTGGTGGGCATGGTGGGGCTCCCGCCGGCCCGGGCGTCGGCCAATGTGCATCTGGTTGAATGTTTCACCACGGCGGCATCGGCGATCAGCCACATCATCTACCGTAATGTCGATTGGAGCCTGCTGGCGCGGCTGGCGATTCCGGGCATGATCGGCGGAGCGGCCGGCGCCTATCTGCTGTCTAACATCGATGCCAGCCTCGCCCGGCCATTCGTGATGGCCTATCTCGCCGGCATTGGCATTTATCTGCTGTGGCGCGCATGGCGGCTGGATCATGGGCCACCGCGCCGCGCGCCGCGCATGGTGCCACCGCTGGGCCTGGTAGGCGGCTTTCTGGATGCCGCCGGTGGCGGCGGCTGGGGGCCAATTGTCACTTCCAACCTGTTGATTCAGGGCGCCTCGCCCCGCACCACCATCGGTACGGTGAATACCGCCGAATTCCTGGTGACGATGGCGATTTCGGCCAGCTTTGTCAGCCAACTTGGGCCCGAGGCGTTTTCCACGGCCGTGATCGGCCTTGTGATCGGCGGTTTGCTGGCCGCCCCGTTAGGGGCACTCATTGCCAGCCGGGTCGCTGCTGGCCGGCTGCTGGTGATGGTGGGCCTGATGCTGGTTGCCAGTAGCGTCTACAGCCTGTGGCTGGCGTTGGCCTGAACAGGCCGACAGCCGTCGAAACCCGAACTGGTGCTCTGCCGCGATGGCCGCTGTCATATGCCCGTATCTTTGCTGGGAAACATGAGAATGAACCTGCGCCAAGACGATGGTTCTGGCTGCTGATGGCCAGAAACATCTGCTGCTGCGCAACAGCGGCGATGTTCGCAAACCGGATCTGAAAGTGGAGGTGAGCGCCGAACGCAGTGGCGCGCCGACCCGTGATCTGGTCAGCGATCAGTCGGGCCGCGCTTTTTAAAGGGCAGGTGGTACACCCAGCGTGATGTAACGGACTGATTGGCACCAGAAGGCAGAGGATCTTTTTGCGGCCCAAGCGACCGCCGTGCAGGCCCGGCGTGCCGACGGCGACGACGGGACGACAATCGGGATCGTGGCGCCGCCCCGTATCCTCGCCCAGTTGCGCCGGCACGACAGCCAGCACGCGAGCGCCCGGATCGTCGTGGATATCGACAAGGACCTGACCGGCCATCCGCTCGACGAGATTGCGGTCATCATTATCCGCTGAGCTATCGCCAAAGCCGATTGCCTCTTGCGGCTCTGGTGCTAACACGGCGCCAAACGGGAGAATGAACATGCGTGCGGCGTGGATGATGGCGACCAGCTTGGCGGCAATGCTGGCTGGGCAGGGTTCGGCGGCAGAAGCGGCAAAGCCGGCCACGCCGGTTGGCGTTGAAGCCTATTTCACCGGCTTGAAATGGCGGAACATCGGGCCGGCGCGCGGCGGCCGTTCCATCTCGGCCACAGGCAGCGTCAAGCGCGCCAACGAATACTGGTTTGCGGCAGCCGGCGGTGGCCTTTGGAAGACGACCGACGGCGGCACCAGCTGGCAGGCGATGACCGACGGCAAGACCGATACGGCAGCCTTTGGCGGTGTGGCGGTGTGCGAAGCTAATCCTGATATCGTTTATGCCACCACCGGCGAAAGCCAGCTGCGCGGCAACGTGCTGCCCGGCAACGGCGTGTGGAAAACCACGGATGGCGGCAAGAACTGGGCGAAGATCGGCCTAGCCGATGTCCACAATTTCAGCCGCGTGCGCATCCACCCCAAGGATTGCGATACGGTGGTTGTTGGCGGCTTTGGCCATTATGGCGCCGACAATCCGGATCGCGGTGTGTTCCGCACCAAGGACGGCGGCAAGACGTGGAGCAAGATACTGTATCGCGACGCCAAGACGGGCGCGGTCGATATCAGCATCGACCCGTCGAATCCGGATGTTGTCTATGCGGCGCTGTGGGAAGCTTGGCGCAAGCCGTGGGGCATGTCGAGCGGCGGGCAGGGCAGCGGCCTGTTCAAGAGCATGGACGGCGGCAGCACGTGGGCTGAAATCAGCCGCGCGCCCGGCCTGCCCAAGGAGGGACTGCTGGGCAAAATCGGTGTGAGCGTCTCGCCGGTCGATCCCAATCGCGTCTATGCCATCATCGAGCATGAGGCGGCCGGCGGCGTTTATGCCAGCAACGATGGCGGAAAGAGCTGGGAAAAGCGCAACGACAGCCGTGATCTGCGCCAACGCGCCTTCTATTACACGCGCATCGTGGCGGACCCGAAAGACAAGGAGCGCGTGTATGTGCTCAACGTCAATTTCCACCGCTCCGATGACGGCGGCAAGACCTTCCCCAAGAAAATTCGCGTCCCGCATGGCGACAATCACGATCTTTGGATCGCCGCCGACAACAACGACCGCATGGTGCAGACCAATGATGGCGGTGCCAATGTGTCGGTAAACGGCGGCACAAGCTGGACGAAACAAAATTTTCCGACAGCGCAGATCTATCGCCTGAGCCTCACCGCCCACAAGCCATACTACGCCTGCGGCGGCCAGCAGGACAACAGCACGATCTGCGTCCCGTCACGCGGTTGGGGCAACCAGAATGTGCTCGGCGGTCTTTATGGTATTGCAGTGGGCGGCGGTGAGAGCGGCTATGTCGCGCCCGATCCGCGCAATCGCGATATCTATTATGCCGGCAGCTATGGCGGCCTGCTCACCCGCTATGACCATCGCACCGGCCAGAGCCGCACCATCACCGTGCGGCCCGATAATCCCATGGGCTACAGCGCCAGCGACATGGCCGAACGTTTCCAGTGGACCTTCCCTATCGTCTTTGATCCGCACGATGCGGGCACCCTTTATGTGACGTCCCAGCATGTCTGGCGGAGCCGTAACGAAGGCCAGAGCTGGGAGAAGATCAGCCCGGATCTGACCGCGCACGATCCGGCCACATTGGGCCCATCGGGCGGGCCAATCACGCGAGATCAGACCGGCGTCGAAACCTACGCCACCGTGTTTGCACTTGCCCCGTCGCGTCTGGAAAAGGGCGTGATCTGGGCCGGTAGCGACGATGGCGTGGTTCACATCACGCGTGATGGCGGCGCAACCTGGGCCAACATCACGCCACTTGGTCTGCCCAAGTTCACCAAGATCACCACCGTGGAGGATAGCCCCCATAGTCCCGGCACCGCCTATGTGGTGGGGCACCGTTTCCTGATGGACGATTTTACGCCGATCGCCTGGAAGACCAGCGATTATGGCAAGACCTGGGTGCAGATCGCCGCTGGCTTGCCCGCGGACGAGATGGCCCGCTCCATCCGCGAAGACACGAAGCGGCCGGGCCTGCTCTACCTGGGCACGGAACGGGGCGTGTGGGCCAGCTTTGATGGCGGCACGGCCTGGCACAAGCTTCAGGCCAATCTGCCTTCGGTGCAGGTGTCTGATCTGGCCGTCACCGATCATGATCTGGTGATTGCCACCCACGGCCGCAGCTTCTGGGTGATGGACAATATCGACGTGCTGCGCCAGGTCAGCTCGGCAGCAAAACCGCAAACCCGGCTGTTTGCGCCGGCGCCGGCGGTGCGCGGTGTCGATGCGGGCGTTGCCATCGATTATTATCTGGCCGAAGTGCCCAAATCGCTGGCCATCGCCATTTTCGGTCCGGATGGCACCTTGATCCAGCGCTTCGAAGGCAAGGCCGAGGAGCCAAAGAAGGATGAGCCTGCCGGCGGCGGTGACGATGATGACAGCGGCGACGCACCCAAGGGGCCACCCACAGCCGCGATGAAGCCGGGCATGAATCGTTTTACCTGGAACATGCGCCACCCGGGCTTCACCGATTTTGACGGCATGATCTTGTGGACCAGCCGCAATCGTGGCGTGCTGGCGCTGCCCGGTGCCTACAAGGCGCAGCTGATCATTGATGGAAAAATTCAGGAGCAAGGCTTTGCCATCACGCGTGATCCCCGCGTGATGGGCGTGAGCGAGGCCGATTTGAAGGCGCGTTTCGATCTGGCCCAAGCCGTCACTGCCAAGGTCAGCGAAGCCAACCGGGCCGTGCTGCAGGTGCGGGGCCTACGTGCGCAAGCTGAAGCACAGGCCAAGACAAGACCGCTACCGGCGTCGGTGATGGCACTACTGGCCAGCCTGTCGGCGGTGGAGGCCGAGATCTACCAGGTGAAGAACCAGAGCCGGCAGGACCCGCTGAACTACCCGATCAAGCTCAATGACAAGCTGGCCGGGCTGATCGGCGTGATTGACAGCGCCGATGCGGCACCCACCGATGGCGCGCGGGCGGTGTTTGCCGATCTGTCGGGCCAGCTGGCGCGGCAACTGCAGGCGCTGGAAGCGGCGCTGTCCGATCTGCCGGCCGCCAATACGGCATTGCAGGCCGCAGGGTTGAAGCCGTTGAAACTGGTGAAGAAGCCAGTCGTGGTTGCCGGCGCTTCCGACTGAAGCGACGGCGGCCGGCGGCCGCCGTCATTACCTGCTGCCGCCCGTGCCATCGCCAGAGGTGATGCAGGCGACGCGTTGCTGCGCAATGAATGCTGCCGCTGTTCCGTAGTGCAAGCAGACCGAAGCTCCCGCGTTACTGGGGGCATCCGCAATGGATAAGCAGCGGAGTACATGGCAGAGCTTCGCTGATGGCACTAAAGTCAGCATGACAAGACAGTGAGACGGAGACGATTGTATATCCATACGCATACCAGTGTTGGAGTGCCGTGGCTTCGTGTGCAAAGTGCAACGATATCAAGTAAAGCTGATTTGTACGTGTTTGCCGGTTTCGGCCAGCATGGCTTGGAACGGCGTCTTGGAGTCGAGGCATTTTCTGGGTGTGAGGTTGTAGGACAAGACGATGTCCTGGAGCTCGGCGTCGGAGAGCGTGTCGATATCGGTGGATCTGGGTACCCAGCGTCGAAATCGTCCATTGGCATTTTCGGTTCCGCCCTTTTGCCATGAGTAATAGGCGTCACAGAACCATGTGGTCACGCCGCGTGCGGACTGCAGCAGGTTGTGGGCGGCGAAAGCGGTGTCGCTGTCAAAGGTGATGGACTTGGCACAGGTCGGGCATGACCCGGCCGAAGATGGTCAACATCGCCGAGCTGGTCTCGGGGGCCGATTTGCCGGAGAGCCGGGCTGCCAGCCTGACGCGGGACTTGCGTTCATGCAGGACCAGCACCGGTCGGCTGTGCTTGCAGATGATCAGATCGCCTTCCCAGTGACCGGCTTCTTCTCGAGTGGCCACGCTGTCCGGAAATCTATGTATCGACACAAGGTTCTTGATCGTATCGCGCGAAGGTCTGGCTTTCGTCGGCTTGCGGCGACGATGACGGCGGGTCAGATAGCGCCAGAGTTCGGCAGTCTTCTGGCTGGCGCGGTAGCTGAAGCGGTAGACGATCTCGCGCAGACGCGAGCCTGGTCCTTTTCCTTACCGGTGCCAAGCCAACCAGCGATGTGCTCGGGCGAGCAGCCATCGGCGAGGCGATCGGTAACGAAGTGGCAAAGCCGCTGATCGTATTCCAGAACGGCTGGCCGTTGCCGACGGCCAAGATATGAACCGTCAGCATGGCCGGATGAGTTATGGCCCGAAGGACAGGCGTTGCGGCGCAACTCGCAGGAAATCGTGGCCGTGGCAGGTCCAGGCGCAGTCGCGATCAGGCCAAGCCTATGACCAGAGGCGCGCAAAACGACAATCCAGTCTCTGTCATCTAAGGACCGGGCGACAGACTGGCATGGCTACACTCCCTGTTGGTTCAGCAAACCCAGCGATACATCATCGGTAGGGGGCATTTCGCGAGCGGGCTGAGGGTGGCGCGGCGTTTGATGGCCACCCCGTCCACTGCGGTCAGCCGGCGACGACGACCGTCTGTTCGATGGCCCCAAAGATGCTGTGGTGCTTGTCGTCCAGCATCTCGATGCGCACCACGTCGCCGGGGCTGAGCCAAGGTGTTGCCGGTGCGCCCGACATGATGGTTTCCACCATGCGCTGCTCGGCGATGCAGGCATAGCCATGGCCACCGTGCGCGCAAGGCTTGCCGGGGCCACCATCGGCATCGCGGTTGGAAACCGTCCCCGAACCAATGATACTGCCGGCGCCGATGGCCCGCGTCTTGGCGAGATGGGCGATCAGCGTACCGAAATCAAAGGTCATATCGATATGGGTTTCGACCCTGCCAAACGGCTGGCCTTTGAGATCAACGCTGAGTGTTCCGATCAGCTTGCCATCCTGCCAGCGTTCACCCAACGCCGCCGGTGTCACCAGCACGGGCGATAGTGCCGAAGCCGGCTTGGACTGAACGAAGCCGAAGCCCTTGGCCAATTCATCGGGAATCAGGCCCCGCAGCGAGATATCGTTGACCAAGCCCACCAGGCGAATGGCATCCAGCGCTTCCTCGCGGCTGGCGCCTTGGCGCACATCACCGGTGATGACCACAACTTCAGCTTCGAAATCAAGACCCCAGGCGGCATCGTGGAAGGGGATGGGTTCGCGCGGGCACAGGAACTGGTCGCTGCCGCCCTGATACATCAACGGATCCTGCCAGAAGCTGGCGGGCAGTTCCGTGCCGCGTGCCCGGCGGACCAGATCGACGTGGTTCACATAGGCCGATCCATCGGCCCACTGAAATGCCCGCGGCAAAGGCGCCGCAGCGGCGCGTTCGTGAAATCGCGCATGTGGAACCGCATCATGCGCCAGTGACAGCGCCACACCTTCCAGAACCAGTGCGGCATGTTCCCAATCATCCAGCACCGATTGCAGAGTGGGATACATGGGCGGCGGCGCGGCGCACCAGGCCAGATCATCAGAGACAACGACAAGGCGGCCGTCACGGCCGGATTTCAAGGAGGCTAGCTTCATGCCCCGAAGCTGAACCCGTTTGTCGCGGCTGGCAAGCCTTGGCGCAGCGACCACTGGCGGTTAAAGCAGGGATACAAGAGGAGTTTCCATCATGGCCACCGCCGCTGCCGCCGACCTTCAGCATTTCGCGCCCAAGTGGCCTAAGTTCGATTGGGAAGATCCGCTGCTGCTGGCCAGCCAGCTGACCGAGGAAGAGACGATGGTGCGCGATGCATCGCGCGCCTTCTGCGATGCCGAACTGATGCCCGTGGTGAAACTCGCCAACCGCAACGAGACGTTCGATCCGGCGCTGATGAAGAAATTCGGCGCCGCCGGTCTGCTCGGCCCCACGATCAAGGGCTATGGCTGCGCCGGCACATCCTATGTCGCCTATGGTCTGATCGCGCGCGAGGTGGAGCGGGTGGATTCGGCCTATCGTTCGGCGATGAGCGTACAGTCCTCGTTGGTGATGTATCCGATTTACGCCTATGGCTCCGAAGCCCAGCGGGAGCGTTATCTGCCGGGCCTGGCGAGTGGCGAGCTCATTGGTTGCTTTGGCCTGACCGAGCCGGATGCCGGTTCCGACCCGGCCGGCATGAAAACACGCGCGAAAAAGGTGCAGGGCGGCTGGCTGCTGACTGGCGCCAAGATGTGGATCACCAACTCGCCGCTCGCTGACGTGGCGGTGGTGTGGGCCAAGTGCGAGGATGACAAGATCCGCGGCTTCATCGTGGAACGCGGCGATGCCGGGTTCTCGACGCCCAAGATCGAAGGCAAGTTCTCCTTGCGGGCCGGGGTGACCGGCGAAATCGTGCTGGCTGATGTGCATCTCCCCGACGAGCGCATCCTGAAGGGCGTCGAGGGCCTTGCCGGCCCGTTCGGTTGCCTCAACAACGCTCGCTTCGGCATTGCCTGGGGGGCGATGGGCGCGGCAGAATGGTGCTGGCATGCCGCCCGGCAATATACGCTGGATCGCAAGCAGTTTGGCCGGCCGCTGGCCGCGACGCAGCTGATACAGAAGAAGCTGGCCGACATGCAGACCGAAATCACGCTGGGCCTGTGCGCGGCGCTGGCCGGCGGCCGGCTTATGGATCAAAAGCGTCTGGCGCCGGAAGCCATCTCGTTGCTGAAGCGCAACAATTGCGGCAAGGCGCTCGACATCGCCCGTGTTGCCCGCGACATGCACGGCGGCAACGGGGTTTCCGATGAATATGGCGTCATCCGCCATGTGATGAATTTGGAAGCTGTGAACACTTATGAAGGCACGCACGACGTCCACGCGCTGATCCTTGGACGCGCGCAGACTGGGCTGCAGGCGTTCTTCTAAATTTTAAATCCGGATTGGCAGCGCTGTCGTGCTTTTCACTTCATCAAGAATGATGGACGAGCGCGCGGTCGCAACTTCTGGCGCAGCCAGAATGCGGTGGGAGAGCAGCTGGTTGAAGCTGGCCAAATCGCGGGTAGCGACCTTCAAGATCAGATCGGCCTCTCCGGTCAGTTTGTGGCATTCCATCACTTCATCTAGGCTGAGGATGCGCATCCGGAAGGCCTCAGCCGCCTCGGGCGAATGGCTCTTCATGGTGAGCAGCACGTAGGCCATCAGGCCGACGCCCACCGCTGCCGGATCAAGCACGGCGCGGAAGCCGCGGACATGGCCGGCCTTTTTCAGCGCCGCCATCCGGCGCGAACATTGCGAGGCAGAGAGGTGGATGGCCTCGCCCATTTCCACCGGACCGATATCGCCGCGCTCCTGCCAAAGCGCCAGAATTTTTAGATCAAAACCGTCAATCATGAATGGATAATGCAGATTTTGACCTTCTGACGCAAGGATCGTGCGTGGATCAGCGCTGAGGGGCTGCCTGCATATTCGGGACCGCGGCACCGGCAATCTCGGTACTGTCGTGGCGACAGCGGCCCTGCACCCAATCGATGATCCGGCCGGGCTAGAGTTGGGTACAGGCACCGATCACCCACTCGGCGAAGTAGTCCGCATCGGTATAGGCGCCCGGCGTCTTGGCCAGATCGCAGCCGGGGCGATAGGAGACAAGCCCTACCAGTTCAAAGAGACGAGGCGATTGCAAACCTAATCTTGTGGCGGCGAGCCGGACAAGCGGGGTCCCACTGTCTCCATTGCAGACATCAACGCCATCGGCCGCCGTCGCAACGGCCAGGCACCCTTCGCGACGGTTGGACGGATTGAAGGGCGCATCGTCTGGCAAGGCCGATGCGAAGGTAGAGAAGGCTGGCCACGACGCGTCGCCAAAGGCCTGCAGCACTATTCCTGTGCCCATCGCCTGTTAGTCGTTCAGCCGGGACAGCAGCCGTATGGCAGCGGCTTGCTCGAGGGCAGGGGCGCCTGCGAAGGAGGCAAAAAATGCGCCTGCAAGACCGACAATCAGCCACGGCCATAAGGCGGCGATCGCCCTGCGGCCGGGTTCATCCTGAGCGGTGATCAAAGCCAGAGCTTTTGAAGGCAGCCTGCCGGGAAGCTCGGCATCAAGCGCGAAAAATCCAGTACCTGCCACCGCTACCGGTTTTGCGTTATCAGGAAGCGACGCTGGCTGGCCCCGTGAAGGGCCAGCCAGAAGCAGCAGGAGCAGCCAGAGCGGCTGCCGCCAGTTACTTGGTGCCGCGACTGAGGTCGTTGCCGCCACGATCATCAGCGCCGTCGGCCGCCGGTGCGTCAGTGGACGGAGAGGCTTCAGCTGCCGGCGCGCCTTCGGCGGCCGGCGCCATTGCATCGGCTGGCGCCATTGCATCGGCCGGCGGTGCGGCTTCAGTGGTGGCTTCTGCAGCCGGGGCTTCAGCGGCCGGCGCCTCCTCGGCTTTCTTCTCGCCGCAGGCGGCCAGGAGACTGGTGGCCAGCACGGTGGCGGCCAGCGTCATCATCATCTTCATCATTTTCCCCCAAAAAATTGCTGGATCGAACCAATCATGCGCGCCCGACAGAGGGCGAGTTACCATCTTGCACTGACAGTGGTTAACCGGCAAGCCCGGACTGGACTGCCGCCGGGCCGTCAAATCCAAGGCGCGCCAGCAAGGCCCTGAAGCGCGGATACCCCCGCAAAGGGTCCAATAATGGATCTATCAGAGCCAGTGCTAGCCCGGAATCGCGCAGGACCAGCGCCCGATCCAACGCTGCCAGTGCTGCGTCGATGCGGCCCCATTGTGCCAGTACCTCAGCCTGCTGATAGAGGCCGCCATCGCCATACTCCGCCACCAATCGGGCCATCTGGGCTTCACCGGCAGCCGGGCCCGACAGTCGGGCATCGGCAACTGCCAGGCCGCGCAATTGCGAAAGCCGACTTGGTTCGGCGGCATACTGTCGGCGCGCCTCGGTAATATCGCCGGCAATCAGCGCGATGTCACCCAGAATACGGTGCACGATGCCGATCTTCGGGTTCAGCGAAAGGGCCGTTTCCAGTGCTAGGCGGGCGCCGCGATAATCCTTGGTGGAAAAGGCCACCGTGCCGGCATTGCGGAACACCGACGGGTTGAGCGGATCCAGCCGTTGGGCACGCCTTATGGCAGCATTGGCCTGCTTGGACTCACCCATATTGCAGGAAAATTCGGCGTAAGCAGACAGAATTTGGGCATTGCCCGAGCCCAGTTCGAAACTGCGCTGATAGGCCGGCTTGGCCGCCCCGAGGTCGAGTTGGCTCATCAAGGCGAAGCCCAATGCGACATGGCCATCGGGCATGTCGGGTGCCAGCGCTATGGCCGTCTGGGCGCTGGTCTGGGCGTCTCGGCGCAGCGTTGCGGCGCGGGCCATGCTGGCTTCCTGATTGGCGATGGCGGTCATCGTGCGGGAGCGGGCGGCGTGGGCGGCGGCATAGTCCGGGTCCAGCGCAACGGACTTGTCAAAGGCGGCCAGCGCCTGATTGTCGCTGCTGCTGCCGCTGCCGATCTGATAGAGGGACTGGCCCTTTATATAGGAATCGAAGGCGGCGGCGTTGCTGGTGCCACCGGGCCTTTCGGCGCGCCAGCTGTCGTCCTTGGCCAGCGTGGAGATCAATGCGTCGGCAACGGTGGTGGCAATTTCTGCTTGTACTGCAAGCACATCAGCCATGTCGCGATCAAAGGCCTGGCTCCAGCTGTCGAGGCCGGTCTCGCCATCTACCAGCCGTGCCGTGATGCGCACACGGTTCTCACTTGGTCGTACCGAGCCGACAAGGAGGTTGGACACGCCCAGCGCCCCGGCAATCTGGCGGATGTCGGCATCGGCAGTGCGGAAGCCTGCGGCCGAGGCGGAGCCGGAGACCAGCAATTGTCGGTTGAGGCTGAGGGTGGTGCGCAGTTCCTCGGCAATGCCTTCGGCGAAATAATCCTGTTCGCGGCGGCCGGACAGGTTGCGGAAAGGAAGCACCGCTATGCTGCTGGCAACGCCCAACGCTGATTCCGGACGCAACCAGCGCCAGGCCGCAAAGCCGCCGCCACTGGACAGCAGTGCTGCACCGATCAACAGATTGCGGCGATTGCTGCTGCTGGCCAGTCGCGAGGCACTGGCGGTTTGTGCCGGGCCGCTACTGGCGGTTGCCGAAACGCTGTTGACGGCTGGCGCGCCGGAAACCGCAGCAATCGCGCTGGCGATGCGGCGCACCTCGGGCGCTATGGCCTTGCCGTTCCACTTCGTCACGTCGATCACCTGGAACTGGCGGAAGCCGAGCGGCGGTTGGCTACCATCCATCGAAAGCGGCACCAGTCGGCGGCTATCACGGCCCACGGTCGCTTCATCGCGCACCCAGTGGCTATCGATCGAGGTCTTGCTCCACAGCACCACCACGGCATCGGCATTGTGTAGCGCCGCTTCGGTTGTAGGCAGGAAGTTGTCACCACCTTCCAGCAGTCCATCCCACCAAACGGCAAAGCCCTGCTGTTCCAACGCGCGGATCAGTGGCACCGCCTGTTTCTGATCAGTGCGGGAATAGCTGAAGAACAGCTGCAAGCGAGGCACGTCGCCGGTTGGCGCGCCTTTCTTGCCCTGCTCGACATCCCCGCTGCTCATGCGTTACGACCCTTTAAGCTTTGCCGCTTGTGGTTTTTTCTTATTGCCGGATTTTTTCGGCATTGCGAAAGCCAAATCGTGCGGCGGCGCATTTTGCCGGTTGTCTTTGGCGGCGAAGCAAAGGAATCTGCGGTCGATGGCCGAAACCTCTCCCCTTGCCGTGCCGCCGCTGCCGCCAGTGATCCTGTCGGTGGGGGTCACCGGGCATCGCGCCAACAATGCCGATTTCGTCGCGCACGAACCCCGCATTGCGGCGGTGATGGAGGAGATCTTCACCATCATCGCGGCAGCCGCGGGCCCGGCGCAGGTGCGGCTGCACAGCCTGCTGGCCGATGGCACCGATCAACTGGCGGCCCACGGCGCCCTGGCGCGCGGATGGGAACTGGCGGCGCCGCTGCCGTTCGGCCGCGCGCTCAACCGGGCCATCAATGCCCATCCGGCCAGCCCGGCCGATGTCCGGCTGCTGCTGGCCGGCAAACCGGCGCTGGCACCGGAGACGGCGGTGCGCGCCAGCGCCATCGCCGAACTGGAAACCCGGGCCCGGCTGTGCGAACTGGCCGATGCCGATACGGCCATCGCCGCGCTCTATCTTGCCATGGTTGATGCACCTTCCGATGTTGCGGTTGCCCAGCGTTATGCCAGCGCCGCGTCGCGCCGGGTGGCGCTGGCCGGGCGGGTGATGATCGAACAATCCGATCTGATCATCGCGGTTTGGGATGGCGTCAGCCGCGACGCGGTGGGCGGCACCGGCCACACGCTGGCCAGCGCCCTGGTTGCTGGCGCCGGCGTGGTGCTGATCCATGCTCGTCATCCCGAAGCCTGGCGGCTGGTGTCCGATCTGGAGGCGCTGGACCAGCCAGTTGATCAACCGTCCGAACCCGATGACCGCAATGCCCGGCTGCGGGCAGCAATTGCCGCGGCGCTGCACCCGGTCGACGAAGGTGCGGCGGCGCTGGCACTGTCGCCTTCAGCGTGGCGGGCAACCAGCAATCCGCTGTTTCATGCCTATCGCCGGGTGGAAACATTGTTTGGCGGCAGTGGCCGGCCGTGGCGATCGCTGCGGATGGTGCACGAAACCCCAGAAGCCATCGCCACTGGCAGCGGCGCCCCGGTGCTGCAGGCCCTGGCCGGCTTGCCCGGCGCTGATCCGGCTTGGCCGCTCGCTATCGGCCGGGCCGTGCTGCAGCGCTTTGCCTGGGCCGATGGCATTTCCACGCGCTTTTCAGATCAATATCGCGGTGGCATGGTCGCCAATTTCATCATGTCGGGCCTCGCGGTCATCGCCGGCATGGCCTATCTGCCAACCGCCGGGCCGGAATGGAAACATCTGTTTGCCTTGGCGGAATTCCTGCTGCTCGGCACGATCGTGCTCACCACGTCGCTGGCCAAGCGCCATCGCTGGCATGATCACTGGTTCGAAACCCGGCGTGCGGCGGAATATCTGCGCCATGCGCCGTTCCTGCTGGCGCTGGGCGTGTCGCGACCGCCAGGACGCTGGCCCAAGGGCGGCTTTGGGGATCGCGCGGGCTGGCCCGAGTATCACGCCCGCCACACCCTGCGCGATGTGGGCCTGCCGCCGGCCATCATCGGTCAGGCCTGGCTGCGGGCCGTGCTGGACGGGCTGCTGATCCCGCACCTGGCCGGCCAGCGCGACTATCACCGCGTCAAGGCTGTGCGGCTGGACACTGTGCATCACCGGCTTGATCGTGTGTCGATCGTTTCCTTCCAGCTGGCCGTGGTCGCGGTGGCGCTGTGGCTGCTGATCTGGGCCGGCGGCGCGCTGGGCGTGGTGCCGGCCGTTCTGGCGGAAAAGACCGCCAAGCTGTTCACCTTCCTGGGCGTGATGTTTCCCACGGTTGGCGGCGCGGTGGCGGGCATCCGCTATTTTGGTGATTTTGATCGTTTTGCCGCGATCAGCCGGATTTCGGCCGAAAAGCTGGACGGAGTGCATCGGCGCGCCTGCCTGCTGCGGGCCGCACCCGATCACACGCTGGACTATGGCAGCCTGTCTGATCTGGCCCATGCCGCCGACGAAGTGGTGGTGTCCGAAATCGAAAGCTGGCAGGCGGTGTTTGCCGGCAAGCATTTCACTGTTCCTGTGTGATCTGCGGATTTATTGCGCGAAGTTGCCGCTGAGCACACGGCTTGTGCGTGAAATGCCGCTTCGGTCCTGCAACTTGCACGGACAATGAGGGCACAATCCGCTATCATGTCGCCATCTTTGCGCGGGAGTATCCATGATGGCCGATCTGTTCGACAATCCGCTAGGCCTTGATGGCTTTGAATTCATCGAATTCTGCGCGCCGGCCAAAGGCGTACTGGAACCGGCGTTTGCCGCGATGGGCTTCACGCAGGTCGCGCACCACCGATCCAAGGATGTGCAGCTGTGGCGGCAGGGCGGCATCAACCTGATCGCCAACTACGAAAAGCACAGCCCGGCCTGGTATTTCGCTGCCGAGCATGGCGCGTCGGCGTGTGGCATGGGCTGGCGGGTAAAGGATGCGGCCAAGGCTTATGCCGAAGCCCTTGAGCGCGGCGCCGAGCCGGTGGAAAGCCGAACCGGCCCTATGGAACTGCGCCTGCCGAGCTTTCGCGGCATTGGCGGCTCGATCATCTATCTGATCGATCGCTATGGCGACGATCTCTCGATTTATGACATTGATTTCGTCTATGAAATCGGCGTCGAGCGCCATGCTGTCGGCGCCGGGCTGCAGGTGATCGATCACCTCACCCACAACGTGTATGGCGGCCGCATGGCGCACTGGGCGGCGTTTTATGAGCGCATCGCAGGTTTCCGCGAGATCCGCTGGTTCGACATCAAGGGCGAATATACGGGCCTGACATCAAAGGCGATGACTGCGCCCGATGGCAAGATCCGCATTCCCTTGAACGAAGAGGGCAGGGGCGGTGGGGGTCAGATCGAGGAGTTCCTGCGCGCCTACAACGGTGAAGGTATCCAGCACATCGCCTTTGCCTGCGATGACCTGCTGGATGTCTATGATCGATTGAAAGCCACCGGCACGCCGTTCATGACAGCGCCGCCCACCACCTATTACGAGATGCTGGCCGATCGCCTGCCTGACCACGGTGAGCCTGTGGCGGAACTACAGCAGCGCGGCATATTGCTCGATGGCAGCACCGATGGTTCCAAGCGGCTTCTTCTCCAGATTTTCTCAGAAACCATGATCGGGCCGGTGTTCTTTGAGTTCATCCAGCGCAAGGGTGACGAAGGTTTTGGCGAGGGCAATTTCAAGGCGCTGTTCGAAAGCATGGAGCGCGATCAGGTCCGGCGCGGCGTCCTGCAGGTAGAGGAGCCGGCGCAATGACGACACCGAATATCAAACGCATCCACCATGTCGCCTATCGTTGCCGAGACGCGGCCGAAACCGTAGCGTGGTATGAAAAGACACTGGGCATGACTTTTACCACTGCCTTTGCTGAGGATCATGTGCCGTCTACCGGTGCGTATAATCCCTACATGCACGTCTTTCTCGATTGCGGCAGTGGCAATGTGCTGGCCTTTTTCGAGCTGCCTAACCAGCCGGAGATGGGCAAGGATCCGAACACTCCGGCCTGGGTCCAGCACATCGCGTTCGAATTGACGGATGAGGCCGAACTCCTGGCCGCCAAAGCGCATCTGGAAGCGCAGGGCATCGAGGTGCTGGGGCCGACCTGGCACGGCATTTTCAAGTCGATCTATTTCTTTGATCCCAATGGCCACCGGCTTGAACTGGCAGTGAATATCGGCACCGCCGAGCAATATGCCGAGCTGAAGGCAGTGGCGCCGCTGATGCTGGCTGAATGGCGCGATACGCGCCGGGCGCCCAAGCACGCGGCCTGGCTTCACCAGTCGCCCGGCGGCGACTAAGGCGCGGACCGGCATTGCATCGGCAGGCGCACAGCGCCAGATAGGTCGAGGAATACTGCCAATGCAGTGGAGTGTATCATGAAGATTGCAGTTGTCGGCCTTGGTTATGTTGGCTTGTCGAACGCCGTGTTGCTCGCACAGAATCATCATGTGACGGCAGTGGATGTGAGTGAGGTTCGGGTCGATCTCGTCAACAATCGCCAGAGCCCGATCATCGATGCCGAACTGCAGGATTTCCTCGCTCACAAACCGCTGCAGTTGACGGCGACAACAGATTTGGGCGCAGCGGCCCGCAATGCCGAATTGGTGGTGATAGCCACTCCTACCGACTATGATCCCCAGACCAACCATTTCAACACGTCTTCGGTAGAAAATGTAGCACACGCCGTGTTGTCGGCTAATCCGGCGGCTTCGGTTGTGGTGAAGTCCACGATCCCGGTGGGGTTCATCGCCCGGTTGCGCCGTAAACTGGGCAGCGACAATGTGTTTTTCTCACCAGAATTCCTGCGCGAAGGTAGCGCACTGAACGACAATCTTTACCCTTCGCGCATCATCGTGGGCGATACAGGCCCGCGCGGACGGCAATTTGCCGATTTAATGCTGGAAGGCGCGGCCAAAAAGGATGTCACCGTCCTCCTTACCGATCCGGCAGAAGCCGAAGCCATCAAGCTGTTTGCAAACACATACCTCGCAATGCGCGTTGCCTTTTTCAACGAGTTGGACAGTTACGCGATGGCCGCTGGCATGGATACGCGCCAGATCATCGAGGGCATCGGTCTCGATCCGCGTATCGGCCTTCATTATAACAACCCATCATTCGGCTATGGCGGCTATTGTCTGCCCAAGGATACCAAGCAGTTACTGGCCAATTATGGCGCGGTCCCGCAGAACCTGATTGCCGCTATCGTGGATGCCAACCGGACCCGCAAGGATTTCCTGGCGCAGCGCATCTTCGATCGCCATCCGCGAACGGTGGGGGTCTACAGGCTGGTGATGAAGGCCAACAGTGATAACTTCCGCCAGTCCTCCATTCAGGGCATCATGAAGCGCATCAAGGCGCGCGGCATCCCGGTGATCCTTTACGAGCCGGCTCTTGCCGAAGAACAGTTTTTCGGATCACGCGTGGTGCACGATCTCAATGCCTTCAAAGCCGAGGCCGATGTGATCCTGGCCAATCGGATGAATGACGACCTGGCCGACGTGGCCGACAAACTGTTCACCCGCGATCTGTTCGGGGCGGATTGAGTTTGGCCGAACAGGTCAGTTGCCTGCCTCCCGCTTGCTCCGTCACCACGCAGCGCGTCACGCCTTTGGTCTTCGCCTGTTCCCGCACGGTCGCAATCCAATCGGCATAAAAGGCGACATTGGTATAGAGCGCCGGCACGCCCTTGCGGCCACAGCCGGCGCCGGTAGAGACCAATCCGACCAGAATGCGTTGGCGGGGCAGCGGCCCGCCGCGGCGGGTCAGCGGCCCGCCGCTGTCGCCTTGGCAGCTGTCCTGTTGCTCACTCGTGCCCGAACCGACGCATAGAACGCCGGGATTGAGCGTCTTCACATAGTCCGGCACCTTGCGGCATTCAGCCTGATCCAGCAGCTCCAGCCGGCCTTCTAGCAGCACCTGGGATGATCGCATCGCGGCACCGCTCACCGAACGGGTCGCGCCGGCCTTGCGTTCGGAAACATGGCCCCAGCCTGTGACCTTCAGTTTATCGCCAGGGGCCAGCGCGGGCATGGGCCGGCCGAACAGTGCGACAGGGGCCGCGGCGGCGGCAATTTCGGGTTTGGTTTCCTCATCGTCCACCAAATGCAGCAGCGCGATATCGTGCTGCTTGTGACCATAGCGGCGATAGTTTCCGTGGATGATGATGCGATCGATCCGCTTGGGCGTTGCAGCCTTCAGATCGTTATTGCCCAGGCGGACACCCAGGTTGGGCAGTTTTACCAGCACCTCCTTCTCGGCAACGAAACAATGGGCGGCGCTCAGGGCCCATTCCTTGTCGATCAGGGCGCCGCCGCACAAGTGATCGCGTTCCCAGTCCTCCATGCTGCGCAGAGCCTGCCGTTCGGGTTCGGTGGCGGCGCGATTGATGGCGGCTTCGATCTCCTTCCTGGTCATCGGCACCTTGAAATAGACCTGGATCTGCCATGGCGAACTGCCCGCCGGGGCGGGCGTGCCGCGTACGACCCGGGAGCCTTCGTCTTCGGCCGCCCCTGGCGTTTCAGGCGCTGGCGCGGGCGCCACTGGTGGGGATGGGGCTTCGGCGACGGGTTCGGGGGCAGGTTGGGCCGCGATCAGCAGGCAGGCGCCCATCAGCAATGCAAATGACTTCACGGTTTCACCTGAGCGTTGACAATACTTGCCGACCATTCGCGGACCTGGCCCCAGTCACCACTGCGGGCCTGGTCGGGGTTCTGACAGAAAGCACCCGCCACCGCGCTTAGACAAACATGTTGGTCGGTTTGGTCTGTATCCGACTGTTCCAGTGCGCTGGCATTAAGGGGGCCGTCGCTGGACAGCGCCAAGAAGCGCAATTTGCCCGGCCCTTCTGGCGTCAAGGATTGATCGTCTGGTATGGCAATGGCGTCACCTCGCTGGATCGGCTTTTCCTTGGCGCCGAATCCAGGCAATACCAACGTCACGCTGTACTTGTCGCCAACCGCCAAAACATAGACATGGCGCGGTGTCGGGCTGTTGTTGACAACCGACACCATGATCCTGCTTGTCGTATTCAGATCAAGCGCAGCCGGCGGGTCATCCTTGCACCAGGCGGGATCGCTGTCGCCTTGCGCGTCGACTTCGCTGCGAACGCACAGAATCACGCCCGGGCGCGGATTTATCTGTGCATACCAATGTTCCAGCCGCGCCACCTTTTCGAGCGCTGACGCCAGTTTCACACCAAACTGCGGGTTGCCTGGTGGCGGCAGCATCACGAGGTTTCCGGTTGGGCCGACAAGCTGGAGGCCGCCGTTGACCGGCTGGAGCTTGAAGCGCCCACCGGGATCAATGGTGACAAAATCCAATCGCTTCACAACGGGCAATGCCGCCAGATCAGCAACGGCCAAGGGCAGTTTCGGTCCCTCAAACACATGGCTGATTTCGCGCGCTACCAGCTTGCCCGGCCAGCCCGGCGGCATCGGGGACTCAGGCTCCAGCACAGCATCGCCAAGGGCAATGTCCACCACCCGGGTCTTCAGGCCATTGCCTCCGCCTAGCGCTTCGCCAGTCGTGGTGAACAGCGCAAAGCGTGATCCCTTCGTGACCCCCGTCAGCCTGCCGCCAGCCATCACCAGCCTGTTGCCATCCACCACCACATCAAAGGTAGCCGCCTTCACTTCAGGACCGCCCAGCGTGGCGCGCAAGGCGCCTTCGGCATGCGGCACCTGGCGACCGCCGGAACCGCGCTTCACCTCCTCGACAACCCGCTCGGCAAGATCGGCAAAGCGGGCATTCGGGGTATCAATCAGGGCCTTTGCCAGGGCCGTTGTGAACCGGCCGGCGCGCGCGCCCACCTGGCCGACTTCGGTGGCATCCTGGCCATCGGCGGCGCCGGCCAGGTGCACGCGATAGGCGCCCAGCTTGCCATAGACATTCGGATCTCTGGCCTTTTCGAGGGCAAGACCAACGCGCAGCGGAGGTGCGGAGCGGCTGGCGCTGTTGCCATCGCGGCTGGCCGTGCCGCTGTTGCAACTGTCGAACAAGGTGACCACATTCACGCCATTGGATGTCGCCTGGTTGATGAAGTTCCGCGTTTCCGTATCAATTATATCGGAAACCGCCGTCGCCCGCGGTCGCCGTGCATCATGGGGCATCAAAGTGCTGTGGTAGCCGCTGGCCTGACTGCTATCTTCACTGAGGAAGCGTGAGCCGTGCCCGGCAAAGTAGAGCAATAGCGTATCCCCCGCTTTGCTGGCGGCAAGCTGCTGATTCCAGGCGGCCAGGATGGCGGCCTTGGTGGCGCACTGGTTGATCAGCGTTAGCGCAGCCGCGCTTTGCGACTGGCAGTTTTCGCCTTCCGGCATGTCACCCACGTCCACGCCATGGCTGCGTGCCAGCGCCTCCCTGATCCGGCGCGTGTCGGCCACCGCGCCCGACAGGTCGGCAAAGCGAAGGTTAGGTGGCTGGGCGTTGCCATAGGCATATTTGTCGATGCCCACGAATACGGCACGCACTTCGGCATGCGCCGCGCTGCCGAGCAGCAGGGCACTGGCCAGCAGCAATTTCCTCATGGCCTCATCTTCCCGCGCAATACCACCGGCGATGGTGCAGAGTTGAAATCAAACAGGCTGGGTTCCTGGACTTTGGGCGGGGCTGCGGGCGTGCGCATCACCAGCCTCACGCCGCGTGCCGCCATCGGGCCGCCACCGCGCCGCACGTCTTCGTGCAACGATGGCAGCCGAGCCACTGCATAGCGCAGCCACTCATCCATCAGCACTTTGCCATCGCGGTTGGCATCAGCCGGGCCACCGGTATCGGTCAGGCCTTCGCCCAGTGCGGCGGTCAGAAACCCCTGCTTGAGGGCAGCATTTTCCAGCGCCACATCATCGGCCTGCGTTGCGGCCAGGATGCGCAGCCCCTTGTCGAACGCCAATTGACCCAAGCTGGAATCGCCCATCGGGCCCGGTTTGAAATCCGGCGTGTTGACAGCCGCACCCGAATGGCATGCATCGATGATGAAGGCGATCTCGCTGGCCTGCATGAAGCCCAGCTGGATGGTAAGATCCTCCGCTGTAATAACTGATCTGGTTTCAGGCGCGGCAGCGGTGGCCGACCAGCGCGTGTTGGACGGCAGAAGCGCAAACTGGCCCGTCGCGTTGGCAAAACCATGGCCGGAAAAGCTGATGATGACGATATCATCCGGCGAGGTTTCCGCGAGATTGCGCACTTTGTGCACATCCTCCAGCCTGATCATCTGATTCATTTCCGGCGGAAAGCCCGCGAGGAAGCTGAGCACGCCCAGCACATCGGCGCGTGTCACTTGCCGTGCGGGCCTGCCATCGGCCGCAGGCGCGCTGGTCAGGCTGATGTGTCGCATCTCATAGCCGGGAATGGCGGCGAGGCGATCCGCAATCACCCTCGCATCGGCCACAGCAAAATTGAGATCAAGCAGCCGGGGCTCGGTATAATCATCCACGCCAATCGTCAGCACCCAGGCGCGGCGCGGCCGCGGCGGCGTGGTTGTGGCCGCAGGGATCCATCGCCGCCGCGCCGTGTCGCTTTTCACGCGGTCGCTATTGAAGGCATAGGCGGCAAATTCCATCGGCTTGCCATTATGGTGCGTTGGCACAGACACCAGGAAATCGCTGGACCATGCACCAGCGGCATCGCTGCCTTCCATCTGGTTCAGTTCCCGCCATTCGGCCAGCGTCGGGCTGGGTTTCTGCTGGAAATGCGGCGGATTCTGATCGATCTGGCGATTGTCGAGTAGCAGCTTGACGTTGAACAGGCCAGACCGTCGCCCGCTTTGTTTGTCGCTGGTTTCGCGTGCCTCCACCCGCACAATCACTTGCCCCGGCGTGTCGGCTGGCTTGATATCGGTGATGCGCACTTGCGGAAGCAGCCGGTTCAGCCCGGCCACCGGCGGCACTGTCTGCAGCACGCGCGCGCAATTGTTGGCGGCGGTGCAGTCCATCAACTTGGCGACAAGCTGCGGCTCGTAATAATCGCGCATCAGGGTCTGCGGGGCCAGCGACTGGAACGGTTGATCCGGCATGAACCAGCGGAAGGTTTCGGAATCGGGGCCAAGGTTGGTATCGTAACGGCCATCGCTGCCGACCACGACAAAGCGTTGCTCTGGCAGCAGCGTGATGGTCATCAACTCCTGGCTGGTGCGGCTGTTCCACAGCCTGAGGCCGTCGCTGGTGCTGGCCGCCCACATCACGGGGCGCGTTCGCATGAAGCCAACCGAAGTGGCACCGGGAAACTCAATCGGCGGCAGCGCGGCACCTGTGGCCAGATCGACAACCTGAATACGTTCTTCAAAGGCGCCGCCGACCAGCAGCCGGTTGCCCTGTGTAGCGAAGCTGCTGGGCAGGAGGGCCTTGACCGAAAGTTCGCGCACGGCGGGCGTGTTGGCAGCGGACAGCGGCGCATCCGGTTCCCATTCCAGCATGGTGCCGTTACCGGTCAGCCAGACACCGCGTCCATCGGGGGTGAAGCCGATGCGGGTGGGCACGGCGTCCTTATTCAGATCAATGCTGTTGCCGATGGCGCCGGTTTGCGCATCGACGATCATCACGCCGAATTCGCCGCTTGCCACCCTTATAACGACCACAAGCCGATCGAGGCTGTTGAAGAACTGGCTGATCCGCATCGCGGAGAAGCAAGCGGTCTGCGGGATCCAGATCCTCGCGCAATGTCAGGCGGTCGTTGCCGAGGTTTCCGGCGAGGGTATGCACGCTGTTTTCACGCCGGTGCGGCGCTTCGAGCCAG